>NZ_JH114301.1:365918-465582 GCF_000224635.1 Desulfovibrio sp. 6_1_46AFAA | reverse complement strand
CGTTATCGGCGTCCGTGGTGATTTCCACGCCCACAGCCGGAGCCGTCGTATCCAGGTGCGCCGTGTCATTGGCCGTGGACTCGTTGCCCGCAGGGTCGGTCACTGTGGCGTCAACGCGCACTTCCTGGCCCTCAGCAGGCTTGGTCACGGTCACGTCCAGGCCGTTGCTCAGCATCTCATCGGTCACAAGGCCGTTGAAGATTTCCTTGCCGCTCTGGTCCGTCACCACCAGCGTGTCGCCGGCGGCCGTGCCTTCGCCCAGGGTCACGTGCGCCGTGATCTCGCCGTCGCCCAACTCGTCCTTGCTGATCTGGCCGTCGTTGTTGGCGTCCGTGGTGATTTCCACGCCCACAGCCGGAGCCGTCGTATCCAGGTGCGCCGTGTCATTGGCCGTGGACTCGTTGCCCGCAGGGTCGGTCACTGTGGCGTCAACCCGCACTTCCTGGCCCTCAGCAGGCTTGGTCACGGTCACGTCCAGGCCGTTGCTCAGCATCTCATCGGTCACAAGGCCGTTGAAGATCTCCTTGCCGCTCTGGTCCGTCACCACCAGCGTGTCGCCGGCGGCCGTGCCTTCACCCAAGGTCACATGCGCCGTGATGTCGCCGCCCTTCAGTTCGGCGTCACTGATCTGGCCGTCGTTGTTGGCGTCCGTGGTGATCTGCACCTCCACGTTCGGAACAACCGTATCCACGTCGTAACCGCCCGTATCCTCGGCGTGGGCGGTGTTGCCCGCGTCGTCCGTGACGGTGATCTCGACCTTTACATCATCGCCGGACTCAAAATGGTCCGCCGAGGTCTCGGCGTCAAAGCCAAGCTCGCCGTCGCCCAGATCGATCACCGGCGTATCTATCGTTTCACCGTCAGGCAGCGTCACCGTCACAGTGTCGCCCACCTTGACGTCACCGTCCACAGTGCCGGTGATATGCACTTCTGTATTGTGATCCAGCTCGTCCCTGTTCAGAATATTGTCGCCGCCAATGACGATGGGATTGAGGTGGATACCCACCTCCGGCGGCGTCACGTCCGGAGCCTGAGTTTCATCGGCGCGGGGGCTATTGCCGAGCGCGTCCACGTCCTCTGTGGTCCGGTTGCCCAGGTTCATGCCCCAGTCCAGCTCGTTCAGATGGTTGATGCCGTCAAGCAGGTCGCTGTTGCCCAAGTCGCTATAGCGGGCGGCGCGGGCGGCCGCTCCCGCCGCCGGACCGGCGGCGGGCATCAGGTCAGGGCCGAAGGCGCTGAAAAAGTCCGCCCCGGCCACCAGGGTGCCGTCCACTTCAAAGTCCGGCATGCTTTCCTGGGAATACTGGGTGTAGAAATTGGCAAGCTGAATGCTGGAACCGTCGTCAAAACTGAAGATCAGGTTGTCGCCGGAGCGCTCCATCGTAGCCTGATCCGTAGGAAATTGCAGGACCAGACGGGAATCGGGCACGCTGTCCACAACCATATGCTGTCCCGCTTGCGGGCGAGCAAGAATAAGATTCGCCATTGTTTCCTCCTCTCAGTGAACAGGGAATGCGGGAACCCCACCGCAAAAAATACACGCCGGGCCGCGTTGCGCAGTCCGGCGCATGAACGCAGTCAATGATTAATGATGTCGGAGAGACTGGCGAAAAAAGAAAACAGCCCTCTGAAACAGGAAAGAGGACACAGCAGCGGCTAAGTCTCAAGGGCTTACGACGCCGCACGTCATAGGCGGCAATTCTTTTTCGGGACGAGGAATGTCCGGGGAGGCTAACTGGCGGACCCGGAAGCGGTCCGCGCTACAGGGAAAACAGCAGAAGCGTAACGCCATTTCCCCGCGCAAAAAAAATTTATAGTAGTAGAAAATAAATTGTCAATTATTTAAATATAGTAGAATTGCATACGACAAAAAAGCTGCCCCACAAGATATAGAGATAATCTTACGAGAGAAAAGCAAGCCCATACTCTTGATTATGATATTACGCCAGCAACGCCCGCGCATCAGCCACGCGAGCCTCATCTTCACGATCCAGCGCGCGTAAGGCACGAGCCAGGGTCTGCCAGGCTTCCGGCCGGTCGTGCAGACCCGCGCTTTTGCGAGCCAACAGCTCGGCCATGGCCGGGTCTTCATTGCCGTCCAGATAGATTTTAGCCAACAACAACATGGCCGCCGCGTCATTGGGATTGCGCAGCAGGGCTTCGTGCAGGAGCTCCCGCGCCTCGCCGCCCCGCTTCTGGCGCGCGGCCACCCGGGCCAGATGCCGCCGGGCCGGACTCGGCGTGCCGGGCCGGGCGTCCTCAATGGCGGCGGCCCGCTCGTAAAAGCGTCGCGCCTCGCCGCGTCGGCCGCCCTGCTCGCAGAGCTGGCCCAGGCGGATATGGGCAAAGAGATGATCCGGCGCAATTTTAACGCATTGGCGGTAATAGCGGGCAGCGGCGCGCCGTTCGCCCAGATTCTGGCAGACCGTGCCCAGATTGTAGCAGATCTGCGCGGCGCGGGCCTCGTCCGGGCTGTGTTTGAGAGCTTCCAGGAAATGACGGCGCGCTTCATGCTGGCGGCCCAGGGCTGCCATGCACACGCCCAGTGAGTTCCAGGCCATGGCGTTGCCCTCGTCAGCCAGCAGAGCCAGTTTGTATTCCTCCACCGCGCCGAAGACGTCGCCCAGGCTGTAGCGCCTGTCCGCGCTGATGTTCAGGGCCAGGGAATTGCAAAGGCCCGCCCTGGGCTCGGGCAGGAGCAGCGCGTATTCCAGAGCCTTGAGCGCGCAATCCTGCATTTCCGCCTTGCGGAACTGCAAAAAAGGATATCCGGCCAGTCCGGCGGCCGTCGCCAGACCGTGCTTTTTCAAACCTTCGCAGAGCTGGGCGTACACAGGCAGCAGATCCTCAGCCGCGCGGCCGGGATGAAAGAAAATCAGGCTGTTGCTGCCGTAGCGCCCGCCAAAGGGCTCGGCACGCCCGGCGTCTTCCGCCGCCGTGGCCCGGACCGGCGCGAGCAGGGCCCGCCAGAGCTCCAGCGCCTTGCGCATGCCGCGTTCGGGCTCACTACCGGCGCGCGCGCCGCTGGGAGCCAAGCGCGCGATGACCAAGGCAAAACGCGCGCATTGCTCCCGCTCACGCGCGAATCTTTTCAAAAAGTCGCCGTGACCGTGTAAATCGCCCTGCGCGCCCTGCTCCTCCCGCTCCGTTGCGGCACGGGACGGGGCGTCCGCCGACGCATTCTTCCCCGGCGCGGCAGGCTGTGCCGGGGCCATGGCGGCCTGCTCCGTCCGGGGTTCGCTGCCCGGCGTTTTTTCCTCAGAGCCAAGGCCGGGAACATCCGAAATGCCTTCCAGAGCATTTTCCATATCCGAAGGACTCAGAACAGGCAGTCCGTCCAGCAGGGCCAAGCTGTCGCCCGGCTCCGGAATCACGGCCGCGTCCTCCAGATGCAGGATTTCAGCCACGGCATCCAGTTCCCGGACATGCAGCAGTACGATTTCGCCTTTATAGCAAGCCGCGTCCCGCGCGCCGCCGGACCAGACCGCGAAACGCAGACCCTCACGGGCCTTGGTCTGCCTGCCCAAGCTGATCCGCAGACGGCCCAGAGGCAGATTTTCCAGCACCACGCCGCCGTCCTGAAGGATGCGGGCAAAGGGCATGATCCGGCTTTCGCCGCCCAGACCGGCCCCGCTCTGCCCCTGGGCGGCCACGTCGGCGGCCAGGCGGGCCCGGGCCATAAGCTGGCGGGCCTGCTCGAACATGGGCAAGACCAGTTCCGGCCCCTGCATGTCCTGGGGATAGAGCGCGTGTCCGGCGCAGAGCAGGGGGCGCACCGGCTGCCGGGTCAGGGGACCGGGCAGGCTCACGGCTTCCATGCGGCCCAGAACGGCGCGGGCCAGCTTGTGGCAGGCCCCGCGTCCGCTGGCGGACAACAGCAGAGCATATTCGTACCGGCCCACGCGCGCGGCCAGCACATCCGAAGGCAGACCGGCGCGGCAGGCCTCGGCCACGTGCCGCAGAAATTTTTCACTGAAGGCAAAACCGATCTGGCGGGCCATCTCCTCGCCGTTGCGCAGACGCAGCACCACAAGTCCCATGCACAGGCGGTGCAGGGGCGCGGGCCTGCCGTCGGGCTGGGCCGGATCATCCAGGTGAGCGCGCACCCGCGCGGCCTCATCTTCCATGCGCGCATACAGGGCGTCTTCCGTCGCCAGGCCGGTAACCGCGTCCGTGCGCGCGGCCCTGGAGCGGGCCAGGTTTTCCAGGCAGAGCGCGACCACGGACGGCAGCGCGGGCAGAAGCGGCCGTACTTCGCGCGCGCGTACTCCGTGAAGCATGAGCACGCCCAGCAATTCCTCCCGCCAGACCAGCGGCAGCAGAAGACGACGCTCGCGCGGCAAAAACTGCGGCGCGTCCGGCGGGTTTTGCGTGGGAAAATACAGGGCGTGCCCGTTGAATGTAAAAAAGGCGGCCAAGCCGCTGCACAACAGGCCTTCCATGTCCATCAGATCGCCGCGCGCGAGATTCAGATCCTGCGGAATTTGCTTCATCTTTTCAGTGTAGTCCGGGGGGTGGCCGATTGTCTAGAGAATATCTTGAAACCCTCGCCTCCCGCCGGGCCGCGCTCCCGCATTCCCCCCGTTGTTTCTCCCGTTGTTCCGCCTCTTGCCCGCGTTGCCCCCGTGGTATAGCATTGCGGCCATACTATATTATTTTGCAGAGGACATCACATGCCTGTAGCCACCTTCCCTCTGGGGCCCTTGCAGACCAACAGTTACCTTATCCACAACGCCGCCGGTCAGGCCGTGGCTGTGGACGTGGGCGGCGAGCCCGCGCCCATGCTTGAATATCTGACGGAACACAAACTTACCCTGGCCGCCATCTGCCTCACCCACCGACATTTCGACCACCTCTACGGCGTGGCCGAACTGGCCGGAGTCACCAAGGCAGTGGTTTACGCCCCCACGGGCGACGACAGCCTGGCCGAGACCGAATCCGGCAAGGGCGGCATATGGGGTTTCCCGCCGGTGCCGCCTTTCGACAGCCTGCCCATGCCCACGGGATCGGCCAGCTTCGGCGGCATGGAGTGCCGGGTGCTTGAGACGCCGGGCCACACGCCGGGCGGGGTATCCCTGTACTTCCCGGCGGAAAAGCTGGTCTTTACCGGCGACGCCCTCTTTTACCGCTCCATGGGCCGCACGGACTTCCCCGGCGGCGACCAGGCCACCCTGCTGCGCTCCATCAAGGATGTGCTTTTCACCCTGCCGGAAGACACCACTGTCTATCCGGGCCATGGCCCGGCCACCAGCATCGGCGACGAACGCAAAAACAATCCCTTCTGCGGCGAGTTCCGGGCGTGAACCAGATTCTGGCGCTCCTGTGCAGCCCCCGGCCCGGCGGCGTTTCCGACAGCTTGGCCCGCCTTTTTGCCGAAGGCGCGGCCGAGGCCGGGGCCGAAGTACGCCTAGAGCCTTTGCGCCGGTACAAAATCGCGCCCTGTATCGGCTGCGGGGCCTGCGCCAGGCCGCCTCATGCCTGCGTGCTGGCCAGGGGCGACGATCAGGCCGAGGAACTCTTTGCCCTGTTCCAGGCCGCACCCCTGGTGCTGCTGGCCGCACCCATCTATTTTTACGCTCTGCCCGCTTTTTTCAAGGGCTTCATCGACCGAAGCCAACGCTTCTGGGCCGCGCGGGCCTACGATCACGGCCCCAGGGCAGGGCTGCCCCGGCCCCCGGTCAAACCGGTGCTGGCGGCTTTGTCGGCCGGCAGGCCGCGCGGCGGGCAGTTGTTCACGGGCGCGCTGCTGACCCTCAAATATTTTCTGGCCCCGCAGGACGCCCGAATTCAGGAAAAACGCCTGCTGCGCGGCCTGGACACGCCGGAAGACCTGGCGGCACGCCCGGCTGTCTGCGACGCGTTGCGCGCCTGGGGCCGTCACTGGGCGCAACGGCTCGAAGCCCGGACAGATGACGGGCAAAGTGCGTGATTCCCGGTTTTCTGCGGCGCTGGTGCCGGGCCCTCGGGCTGAGCCAGACCCGTTGCGCGCATTGCCTGCGCCCCTTCTCGCCCCTTGAAACCGCTTCCGGCGCAAGCCCGGCCACCGGCCCCGGCGGGGCCGCCGCGCCGCTCTGCCCGGAATGCTGTTTGCTTTTCCTGCCGTATAACGGCCCACGCTGCCCCCGTTGCGGCCTGCCCCCGGTGGAGATAGGGACGGGCAAACAGACGGCGGATGTGTCGTCCCGGCCCGCCCCGCTCAGCCGTTGCGGCCAATGTCTCCAGGAAGACCCGCCCTGGGACGGCCTGGCCTGTTACGGCCTTTACGAAGGCGCGTTGCGCGACGCCCTGCTGCGGTTGAAATTCGGGGGCGAGCTTTCCCTGGCCCCGCTGCTCGGGGCCTGCCTGCTGGAAGCCTCCCGCTGTCTGCCCCGCCCCGACGCCTTGCTGGCCGTGCCGCAGCATCCGGCCCACCTGCGCCGCCGGGGCTTCAACCAGGCCCACGAGCTGGCCAAGGCCCTGCACCGCCTGACGGGCCTGCCCCTGCGCCCGGAGCTGTTGCACCGCGTCAAACCCGCGCCTCCCCAGGCCGGACTTGCCGCCGCCCAACGGCGCCGCAACGTGCGGCGCGCTTTTCAGGCCGCGCCCGATGCCGCGAGCCTGTGCCTCTGGCTCATTGACGACGTGATGACCACGGGCAGCACCCTGGCCGAGTCCTGCCGGGCCCTGCGCGCGGCCGGGGCACGGGAGACACGCGTGCTTTTCGTGGCCCGGACGCCCCGGCGGGACTAGTGGCTGTCTCTAAGAGCAGTTTGCGCTTGAAATTATCGCTTAACGGCGCAGTAAATCCGGCTTGCGATAATTTCGCGGTGCGGATTTTCAATATTAAAACGTTCTAAAATGCGGCTTGCGACCCCACAGCGCGCATGACAACGCCCCACCCTTTTGCTAAGCTAAACCGGGCGCGGTAATAGTTGCTTTCAGTGCCTGAAAGCCGTGTTTCACACGGCAACGGGCAGTTCCGCGGAACACCTTTCTCGGGACGCCGCAGTCCATTTCTGAGTTCTGGTCGCGTTGACAAGCTCAACGCTTTCACCCTTGCCGCGTGAAGATGCAAACGCGGCCCTACAATGCCCTTCTGATGCCGCCGGGAGATCCCATGTCACGCGCCTTTTTCTTCACGCCCCGCGTATTTTTTTGGCCGCTTCCGGCCTGCCTGTGGCTGCTTGTGCCGCTGTGCTGTCTCACAATCGCCCATCCCGCAGCCGCCCAGGTGACGTTGCTGGTGCCGAGCCAGCCCAGCATTGAAGCTCCGGCCAAGCCGGACACCCCGGATAAATCGGATAAAACGGCCAGGGCGGACAAAACGGACAAGACCGAAAAAGAGACTTCCCTGGCCAAGGGCAAGGAAGAACAGAAAAAAAATACTACGGAGCAGAAAATCGCCCAGACTCCGCCCAGTCCCGCAGCAGAGACCGCTCCGGCTCCAAAGCCGCAAAACAATGAGACCACGGCGAGCCAACAGGCCGACGGGCGCTCTCCGGCGGCGCCCGCTGCCGCCGCTACGACGGAAACCAATGGGCAGGACGCCGCTGTTTCCGGCGAAGCAGCCAAGCCCGAACCTCCCCAGGCGCCGCCCATCTCCGAGGAAGTGGACGTGCTCATCAGCATGATGCGCCCCTTCCGGCACGAGGGCCTGCCCATGGACATGCCGCAGCTCTTCGCGGTGCTGCGCTACGACGACAACACGCCCGCCAAGGACGGCGTCCTCCAGCCCGAACGGCACGACCTGCTGGGCGATGTGGAGGAAATCCGCTATCTGGACCAGAAGGCCTGGGGCGCCAATGTGGCTCTGAGCCGCCCGGGTCTCTATCAGTTCGTCATTGAGGCCCGCCCCTGGTGGGATGCCGCCCGCGACCGCTTTGTGCAGCATTACGTCAAGACCACCCTGCCCGTGTACGGCGTGGAACGCGGCTGGGAACTGCCCGTGGGCCAGCACTTTGAAATCCAGCCCCTGACCCGTCCCTTCGGCCTGACGGCCCCGGCTCTCTTTTCCGGCCGCGTGCTGTTCAACGGCAAGCCCCTGGACAACGCGCCGGTGCGTATGTCCCGCATCAATACGGACAAGCAAAGCGCGCCTACGCCCTGGCAGGAAGAACTGGCGGCCCGTACCGACAAGAACGGGCAGTTCGCCTTTGTTCTCAATCAGCCCGGTTGGTGGTGCTGCGCGGCCGTTGCCGCCGGTGACCCGCTCAAAGGGCCGGACGGACAGTCCAAGCCACTGGAGCTGGGCGCGCTGCTCTGGCTTTATGTGGACGGCGCGTCCGCCGAGCCCCGCAAGCATTAGCATATATTTATCCGGCCACGCCCGAAAAAACCGAGAGCCGGACAGAAGTCCGGCTCTCCTTGTTTCAGCTCATTACAACAGCCGCAAGCGGCATTATTGCACCCAACGCACCACGGCCTCTTCCGGCCGACGGGTTTTGGCCCGGGGCTCCCGGACGCGGTAGCCGAAGGCCACCATGCAGGCCACACCCCAGCGGGCCGTGTCCAGCAGGTCCTCACGCGCCAGCACATCTTCCAGGTCCGCCTTGTGGAAGCCCTCAATGGGGCACGAATCCACGCCCAGCAGCGCGGCGGCGGTCATCATGTTGCCGAGGGCGATATAGCACTGGCGGGCGGCCCATTCGAAACCGGCCCGTTCATTGCCCGTCAGGGCAAAGTCCTTGTCCAGAAATTCCCGATATTTTTCCGTGCGCGGGCCGGAAATATCCTCGGAGAGATGCTGGGTATCGCGCATGATGGTGTCCTGAATATACGGGGAATCGGGATCCAGTTCGGCGGGCTTGCGGGCCATGATGACCACAAAGTGGCTGGCCGTGGGCAGCTGGCGCTGCGCGCCCCAGCTCACGGCGCGGATTTTCTCGCGCAGGCCGTGATTCTGGACCACCAGAAACTGCCAGGGCTCAAAACCGAAAGAGCTGGGCGACAGGCGGCCGCCTTCCAGAATAGTATGAAAGTCCGCGTCGCTGATTTTCTTTTTCGGGTCGAATTCCTTGCAGGCGTGGCGGAAGTGCCAAGCCTTCATAAGCATATCTGTCATATGAGACATGGGGAATACTCCTTGCTATCGTCATTGAGCCGGGTGGATGCCGTAACGGCGTCCATACCGGTCTGATTCCGTTGTAGCGCGGCCGGGAGGCGCTGCAAAGAGGAAAATTCTCCCCGGTCAGGGCAGACGCATCTAAAAAAACGCGGCCAGTGTATTTCTAATTTAATTATTTAAAACAGTTAATACACGCTACGGAGTTGGGTAAAGCCACCTTTGCTCCGCCGGAGCGAAGCGTAGGCGGATGGCTGGTGCCGGGAGAATCCTAAAAACTAAGATTTTTCGGCGCTGGCAAGGAAAATGGTGCTTTTTGCGCGGAATGTACTCAAGTACATGAGCAGCAAAAAGCGCCAGATGACGCCGCCAGCGCCAAAAAGGCTGGTTTTGACGGATAATCTCGTCAAACAAGAGGTCAGCAAAAGCTGAAATTAGATGCGTCTGCCCTGTCTCCCCGGTGTGGCGGCCTTGCCTTTTCCCCACAAATCCATATAGTATACATGATGCGCGTAGAGATGTGAAGCCGCGCCAGTCTTTAACCACCCCCGCCATGGGAGTTTTGCATGAAAGCAAGTGCCATTCTGACCGGAATATTTCTGCTTCTTTCCGCTTTTGTTCTCACCCTGCCTGAACCGGTCGACGCCGCGCGCATGGGCGGCGGTCGATCCTTCGGCGGCAAGCCCTTCATGAGCAGCCCGGCGCCCGCGCCGACCATGCGCCAGCAGACGCCCAACGCGCAACGCCAGCCCATGAACCAGGCCCAGGCCGGTCAGACCGCCGCGCAACGTCCCGGCCTGTTCGGCGGCATGGGCGGCCTGTTCGGCGGCCTGCTGGCAGGCACGCTGATCGGCTCCCTGCTCTCGGGCAACGGTTTCGGAGGCGGCGGCTTCATGGACATCATCATTATCGGCCTGCTGGTCTTCCTCGGACTCAAGCTCTTTGCCCGCTTCCGCAACCGTCAGGCGCCCGCGCCCGCAGGGGCCGGCGCGCAGGGCGCTTCGACCATGGGCGGCTTGCACGGCGATTTGCGTGAGGACAGCGCATCATCCCAGGGCATGCGCCGCGACAACGCGGCGGCCGGTTGGGACGTCCTGCGCAACGCGCCTCAGGGCGGAGCGGGCCAGGCGCAGGCCTTTGACGCCGCGCCTAGCGTGGATGTACCCCAGGGGTTTGACGTTGACGAATTCCTGCGCGGAGCCAAAATGGCCTACAGCCGTCTGCAAAACTCGTGGGACAAACGCGATTTGGACGACATCGCCCAATTCGCCACGCCTGCCGTGCTGGACGCCGTGCGCGAGCAGCTGGAGGCCGAGCCCACCCCCAGCACCACGGAAGTACTTTTGGTCAACGCGCAGTTGCTGGGCGTGGAAAACGACGGCGACGAACAGCGCGCCCAAGTCTTCTTTGACGTGTTGATGCGCGAAAGCCCGGATCAGCAGGCCCCGTCCTCTGTGCGCGAGGTCTGGCACTTTGTGCGCCCGATCGCGGGCGGCTCCTGGAAGCTGGACGGCATCCAGCAGGTGGACTGAGCGCCCAAGCGCCATTCCGCCCACACCCCGAATGCATAAGGCGCGGGCCGGAAGCAAGAGCTTTCGGCCCGCTTTTTTGGAACTCATTGGAGAAAAACTATGGAAAACTATGTGGCCAAGCACGATAAACTGATGCGTCATCTGCAAATGACCATTGAAAGCGCCGGCCGGGATTACGCCAAGGTGAGCATGCCCCTGACCGAGAATCACAAGAACGGCATGGGCGTGGCTCACGGCGGGGCCATCTTTTCCCTGGCCGATGTGGCTTTCGGGGCGGCGGCCAATGCCGGTCGGGAAACCGGCGTGGTCAGCCTGAGCACCACCATTGAATTTCTGCGGCCCGGCAAAACCGGCCCGCTCACGGCGGAAGCCCGCGTGGTGCGCGACGGCCAGCATGTGCAGAGCTATGACGTGCAGGTTTTTGACGGCTCGGGCGCGCTGATCGCCAGAACCATGGCCGCCGGTTTTCTGACCGACGTGCCGCTGCCCCGCTAGGGGCTGTTTCTGAATTGGGGAGTTTTGCCTTTCCGGCACAGCTCCTGGAGTATTTAACACTAGAGCAGATTAACTTTGAAATTTTACAAATTTCAAAGTCGGCATTCTGGCGAAAAACATGGTTTTCGCCAGAATCCACGCCGCTTCGCGGCGCGCCTCACCGTGTTCGGCGATAGAGCATTTCAATGTTGAAATGCTCTAGAAAACGCTCTAAACGCGGTTCGGGCCCGCGCGGCCTGCAACACAACAAGAACGGCGTTCCGGGAACAGAATTCCGGAACGCCGTTCCAGCCTGATGACAAACCCCGCGTACGCGGGGTTTGCGCCGCGCGCAGGGCTCAAGCCACGGCGACAGGAATCTCGGTTTCCAGACCCAGCGGCAAGCGAAGGCTGAAGACCGCGCCGCCGTCTTTGCCGTTGGCGGCAATCAGCTCGCAGCCGTGCCCGTGCGCCAGGGATCGCGCCACGGTGAGGCCCAGACCGGCATATTGTCCGAAACGGCTCTCGCGGGTGCTGAAAAAGGGCTCGAAAATGTGCGGCAACACGTCCGCAGCAATGCCGGGCCCGCTGTCGGCCACCCGCAATTCATACCAGCCCCGTTCTTCCCCGGTCCGCGCCGCGCTCCCGCCCTGTTCCGCGCTTTTGCCCTGATCCTCACGGAGCACGCGGGCCGAAATACGCAACAGGCCGCCCTCGGGCA
This sequence comes from Desulfovibrio sp. 6_1_46AFAA, assembly GCF_000224635.1. NCBI lineage: Bacteria > Pseudomonadati > Thermodesulfobacteriota > Desulfovibrionia > Desulfovibrionales > Desulfovibrionaceae > Desulfovibrio > Desulfovibrio sp. 6_1_46AFAA. The sequence continues at coordinate 453,815 of NZ_JH114301.1, read as the reverse complement.
TGGCGTCCAGAGCGTTCTCCACCAGGTGCAGGCAGATCTGCTGCAGTTCCAGCGCCGAGCCCAAAGGACGTTCCGTGCGCGTTTGGGGCGGAAAATCCAGTTCACAGCGCACACCCGCACCGTCCAGGCGCGAACGGGTCAGCTCCAGCACCCTGTCGAGCACGGCGGGCACATCCAGCGGCTGAATGCGCGCGTCCATGCCGTGCCCCACCATGAGCAGCTTGCGGGTGATCTCGCGCACCCGCAGGCTCTGCACGCGGATGGTCTCCACGGCCGTGCGCATGTCCTCCAGATCCGGCAGGGCGGCGGCCTCCGGTTCGCCCAGGCTGTCCTTGATCAACCCGGCGGCCTGAACCATGATATTCAGCGGATTGTTAACCTCGTGGGCCACGCCTTCGGCCACCCGCCCGAGGCTGCGCAGGCGGGCCGCCTCGGCCAGGCGGGCCGCCTGACGGCGGGCCGTGGCACGCTCCCGCGCCTTGGCGCATTCCGCCAGAATGCCGTCCACGGACACCGGCTTGGACAGCCAGTTCCGCGCGCCGCGCCGCATGGCCTGCACGGCCTTGCCCATATCCGCCGCGCCGGAAAGCATGACCACGTCCAAGTCGGGATGGCGCTCACGCAGGAGCTTGAGCAAAGCCACGCCGTCCATGCCCGGCAGGCCCACATCCAGAAAGACAAGATCCCACTCGCCCTCCGCCACCATAACCAGGGCGGCCTCCGCATCAAGAGCCACCCCGGCCTCTATGCCGCGCAGATCCAGGCGTTCGGCCAGGGGCCGGACAAAAGCCGCTTCATCATCCACCAGCAGTACGCGCATGGGCCATACCTCAGAGCAGAATACGCCTGAACCCATAGCAGGGCGGATTCGCCCGTTCTTAGAGCATGTTGCGCCTGATGTTATCGCTTGACGGCAAAACAAGCCCGCATTGCGATACCAGCGCTGCCGTCACTTTTCGTAAGCGCGGCAAACCGCGTCACGGCCGGCGTTTCGCTGTGCGGATTTCTCGGAAAATCCGCACAGCGCGTAGAGATATTTGCAATATCAAAACGCTCTACAGCATGTTGCGTTTGAAATGTTGCACAGTTCAAACGAGAATTGCTCTAAAAGGGCGAGGCGCTCCGGACTACTTGTGCTCGGCCAAAAGATCCTTTTCATTGAGCACATCGCGGGCCGCCTCAAAATCGCCGCCCTCGGCCATGGAAACCGCCACCATGGCGTTTTCCAGCTTGTCGCGGTAGGCCATGCGGATGCTGCTGAGTAACTCCTCGATATCCATGGGTTTTCTGAGAAAATTGTACGCGCCCATGCGGTAGGCGGTCTGCTCTTCGGCGTCGCCGCCGTGGCCGGTGAGAATGATCACCTGCACCTGGGGATTGCTCTTTTTGACGTTGCGCAGCACCTCAAAGCCGTCCATGCCGGGCATGCGCAGGTCAAGCACGATGACGTCCGTGGGCAGTTCCACAGCCTTGAGCGCCTCCGGGCCGTCATAAGCCACGCGGGCCTCAAAGCCGCGCATGGCCAGGCGCTCGGCCAGGGTGTCCACAAACTGCTTCTCATCGTCCACCAGCAAAATTTTGATGTCTTCCTTGGTCATGAACCACTCCTTGGTCCGGCCTGGCCGGTATCCGTTAGAGCAATTTCACTTTGAAATTGCTCTGGCCGCTGCGGAAGCAGCCGCCCGCCGCGAGGCATAAGCGCAATTTACTTGCGCTGTTAAATGCTGAAACGGGCGTCCTCAAAACTTTAAGATTGTACAATCTTAAAGTTAGCCTTCTCTAGAACAGATTACCTTTGAAACGCTTTGCGTTTCAAAGGGGGCATTCCGGCAAAAAGCGCTGTTATCGCTGCTGTCGATCCCCGTATGGCTCCGTTGTCGCCAACGGGGACAGCCCTTCGGGCTGCCTTCGATCGCTTTTCCGGAATCCACGCCGCGTTGCTCCCAATGCCTGTACGCCCTTTGGGCTACAGGCACGGCCCTGCGGGCCGCCCGTCGGGTCGGTCTTCGCGGCGCGCCTCACCGTGTTCGGCGTTAGAGCATTTCAACGTTGAAATGCTCTAGTGTCATATCACACCCGAACTGTCGTAACGGGCGTGAGGATCGGCTGCGGCGCACATTCCCTTACGGGGTTGCGCCCAGTGTCGCTTAACGCGGCACTGGTGCCTGATTGCAAAAGTTTCGAGCATAGTTATGCTCTCAATTTTCGCAGGATCGTCAGCGAAAAAGCGTGGTTTTCGCTGACTCACGGCGGCTACGCCGCCGCAAAACCCTAACGGGTTTTGTGTGTCTAATTTTTCAAATTAGACACTAATTGCTTTCGGAATCACGCGCCGCGAGGGAAAGGAAAAAGCGTCCCCCGGCGTCGCGCCAAGGCATCAGCACGGCCTGCCAGCCGGGCCTGAGGCCATTGAGCAGAGGGCTGCCGGTCAGGGCCGACAAGGCCAGATCGGCGTTGGCCCCTTCCACGACTTCAATGATGACACCCTCGGCCTTCTGCTGCCTGCCGGCGGTAAATTTGAGCGTCACCTGTCCGCCCACAGAGGCGCAGAGGTCAAAAATCTCCAGCAGGGAGCGCAAGACCTCCAGCGGGGGCACCGGAGCCCAGACCGGCTCCTCGTTCTCGCCGCTGACCAGACGCATCTGGGCGGCTCTGGCCTGACGCGCGGCCATGCGGCAGAAAATCCGGCAGACCCGGGCCAAGTCGCAGGGACCCGCGTTTTCATTTTCCGCGCCCCCGGCCTGGGCCATGAATTCCATGCCCTCGGCCAGAGCCGCGCCCTGCAGAATCTGGCTCTGCACTTCAGTCAAGGCCGCCAGGAGGCGCTCACCCCTGGGCAGGGCCGCTCCGGCCAGGGCGGCCATATCCTGCGCCAGCCCCGCGGACTCGCGGATCACGGCCAGGACGTTGCGCATATCATGGACGCCCGAGGCCAGCAGACGGGCCATGCACTGGCTGTCGTTCATAATCGGCCTCCCTGCGACGACGGTACACCGCCGGAACGCGCGCTCTGGGCCGCGGCCTCCAGCGTTTCCTGAAAAACGGCGAAGCTCAGGGGCTTGGTCAGGCAGGCAAAGGCCTGGGCCGCCGGGGCCACGCCCGTGTCGTCCACGGCGTCGTGCCCGGTGAGCAGAATGACCGGCAGCTCCGGATGCGCGGCCTTGATCCGGCGCAGGGTTTCGTCGCCGGGCAGGCCGGGCATGAGCAGGTCCAGCACGGCCACGTCCGGCACTTCATCCTCCACCGCCGCCAGAGCCGACGGCCCGTCGTAGACCACGCGCGTCGCATGGCCCCGCAGCGTAAGGCGTTCGGCCAGGGTTTCCACAAATTCCTTTTCGTCGTCAGCCAAAAGAATACGCAACGCCATTTCAGACCTCCACAGCGCCTTCAGGCGGCGTCAGCGGCAGGGTTATGCGCACCAGGCTGCCTCGCCCCTCTTCGCTTTCCACAACAATGTCTCCGCCCAGACGGCGCACGATGCCGTACGTGATGAACATGCCGAGGCCCGTGCCCTTGTCCTTCTTGGTGGAATAGAAGGGCTCGAAAATATGCTTGAGCACGTCCGGCGGCATGCCCTTGCCGTTATCCTTGACGCTCACGGCCACGCTGGCCTTGTCCGGACAGGAACAACTCACTTCGATGCGGCCGCCCTGCTCCACGTCGCTGACGGCATCCAGGGCGTTGCCCAGGATGTTCAGGAAAATCTGCTGTAACTGGCCACGGTCCGACACGATTTCCGGCAGGTCGCCGGGCAGGTCCAGGCAGAGCTGCACGCCCCGGTTCTTGGCCTCACGTTCCAGAAATTCAGAACTTTCGGTGATGACTTCCGCCAGGCGCAGGGACTGGCGGTTGGCCTCCATGCGGCGCGAGAAACCCAGCAAACGGTGAGTGATGCCGCGCGCCCGCTCCACCGTGCCTTCAATGCTCTCCAGAAGCGCGAGGATCCGCTCCCGGTGCTTTTCATAGCTCGCGCAATCCTTGCTCATGCGCAGGAAATCCAGAGCCAGACCGGCTTTTTCGTAAATCACGGCCAGGGGATTGTTGACCTCGTGGGCAACCCCGGCGGCCAGCCTGCCGATGGAGGAAAGTTTCTGATTATGCTCCATCTGGGCGAAAACAGCCACCCGCCGCTCGTCGCTGGCCTGGAGACGGCCCACCAGGTGCTTCATCAGCAGATGCGAAACCAACACAATGATCGCGATGCCGCCGCAGAGCACCAGCAGAAGCTCGGTGCGCAATGTGGTCCAGGGCCGGAAAGCCTCCAGACTGGGCTTCACGGCCAGCAGCATCAGATCCGTGCCCGCCAGCATGGTGGAGGCCACCAGCAGGGTGTGCCCCTTGTCGTCGGTCATGCGCCGCACCAGGGTCTCGTGGCTGGCCGGGGGCAGTTGAAAGGGCAGTTTGTCCAGAGCCTTGCCGTACAGGCGGGAACTGGTCTGCAGGACGCCCGCGCTGTCGCAGAGAAAGACGTCCGTGTCCTGTTCCGGCCCCACGGCGGACACCAGCTGCTCCAGGCGGGAGGTGTCAATGGTCACGCGCAGGGTCCAGGAACCGCCGTTTTCCTCCAGGCGGTGCACGGCGATGACCATGTGCGGAAAACCACGCAGGCCAAGGAAAGCGTTGCTGATGTAACGGCCCTTGATCTCGGCCTCGCGCAACCAGGGCTGCCCCGCGTAATCCGCACCCTTGAGCTTGTAGGGCCCCACATAGTCCACCTGACGGCCTTCCACATCCACCAGGCCCATGTCCACAAAGCCCTTGAATTCGCTCTTGAGGGCCCAGAAAATGCGGTTCAGCGTCTTTTCGTCGGCCAGATCCTTGAAGCTGTAGGCATGGGCGATCAGGCTCACGGTTGAGGCCCGTTCGCCCAGAAAGAGCTCCAGAGAGGCCTGGGACTTGCGCGCCAGGGCGTAGAGCGGGCTTTCCATTTCCCGCTCCAGGGTCTTCATGTACTGGACGTGGCTGAACCCGGACATGATCAGCAGAGGAGCCACGGAAACCGCCACCATCAACACGGTCATCAGCCGCCGGAGCGAGCGGTAGCGCGCCGGGGACACGGCCTCGGGCACTTCCAGCAACTGGCCGAAGTATTTTTTGATCGCGGCAAACATAGGCCCCTCCAGCATTTTCCGGCTCATACGCTTCCGCATGAACCCACATTAAAAAGACGGGTTTTGTCCCCTGGCAAGGAAAACAAGTTTTTTACGACGGGAGTGGACTCTTTTCGTCCATGGCCAAGTAAAAAACGCCGTTTGACGCCGCCAAGGGACAAAAGACGCTTTTTAATGGCCGCCGGCGACGAGAATCCCCGAAGCCGCCAGACTCAACACCAGCACTTCCAGCAGGGCGATGGTCGTCATCAGCCATTGCTTGCGCCGGATCAGGCTCCAGGCCAGCTGCAAAAAGCAGATGATGGTCAGGGCCGCCAGAAACACGATGCCCAGGAAATTGCATATATCGCCCTTGCCCACCAAGGCAAGCCAGCCCCAACCCTGCGGGATGTGCCCGGCGGCGCGGTAGTCGGCCGCGCTGCCGGTCCAGAGGCGGGGCAGTTCGGTCAGGGGCACCTGGGGTTCAAGCACGCCCAGCACATAGAGGGCGTAGGTAATGAGCATAAGCACAAAACCGATGAGCGCGCCGTAAAACAGGGTGTCGGCATAGCGCAATTGCGCGGGCGAGGCCTTGATTTCTTTTTTCAGATCCACGGTATTCATAAGTCGTCTCCTGTGCGTCCTGCCCGGCTACCAGCCGAGGCCCTTCATGAGCGCCTTGGCTCCGGAGAAGAAAAGCACGATGATCACCATATAGCGGATGAACTTGGGCTTGGCCTTGGCCAGCAGGCGCACGCCCACCACCGAGCCGAGCATCAGGCCCACGATGGAAGGGATGGCCATGAGCGGAATGACGCAACCCTGGTTCAGATAAACCCAGGCCGCCGAGGTGTCCGTGATGGAAAGCAGGAACTTGGAGGTTCCCACGCTGACCTTGAGCGGCACGCCCATGAGCAGGTTGAGCACGGGCACGTTGGCCCAGCCCGCGCCCAGGCCGAACATGCCGGCCATGATGCCGATGGCGATGAAGAAAAGCAGGCCCAGAAAGGTGCGATGGGTCTTCCATTCCACCACTTCGCCGGTACTGGGTTCCAGAAAGACGCCGTTCATGCCCAGTGCCAGCCCCACGGCGTCCTGTTTGGTGACCACCGGGCGCACGGAGTTTTTGGACACCAGCAGCAGCACGGCGATGCCCAGAATAACCGCGCCGAGGCAGGTCTGCACTATGTTGGTGGGCAGGGCCAGCCCCAGCATGGCGCCCACAATGGCGCAGGCCGAAGCGATCAGCGCCACGGGCAGGGCCAGGCGCAGATTGGCGAAGTTACGCCGCAGCAGGCCCGGCCCGGCGGCCAGGGCTCCGGCCAGGGCCACCAGCAGGCCTGCGCCGCGCACAAAGTCCAGATGGAAAGGGAAAAAGCCACTGACCAGCGGCACGAACAGCACGCCGCCGCCCACGCCCGCCATGACCGCGATGATCCCCAGAATGAAACAGAAGCCCAGCAGGGCCAGGGGCCAGAACCACCAGGGATGGTTGTCCAGCGGCGCGGCGGCCACCGCCGGCGCCTGGGAGGCGGGCGGCGTGGCAGGAGTGGGGGCCGCGTGCAGGGTCGCGCCCGTATCCGCCGCGACGGCCTGTGTTCCCGGTGCGGAAGCCGCGTCCACGGCCAGAGCCGCGCACGGCCCGATCAGAGTCAGACAGACGACCAGCGGCAAGAGCCACGGCCAGAAAAGAGTTTTGTCCTTATCCGGATTTCTGCGGAAAATACGCGCCATTGTTTCCCCCTTGCGGCATGCGCCGAGGCACACGTGGATGTTCGGAATGGCGCGACTCTACCGTGCCCGGCGCAAGCGGACCATCGGGAGAATCCTGATTTCTGCGCATCCGCCTCAGGGCTTTCCCCACCCCAACACAGTCCGCGCGGGTTCAAATCCGTACCAGACCGTGCCGGATGGCGATTTTGACGAGGTCGCCCACGGAACCGGCCTGCAGTTTGGTGAGCAGGTTGTACTTATGGGTTTCCACGGTTTTGGGACTGATGCAGAGATCCTGGGCAATGCTTTTGACGCTTTTGCCGTCGGCCAGAAGACGGAAAATCTCTTTCTCGCGCGGGGAAAGCGCACTGAGATCCCCCGCCCCGCCCTGCTCCGCGGCATCACGGCGGCGGCGCAGCAATTCCGCCAGACAGCCGCCGGGGTCCGGACAGGTCAGAAAGGTTTCGCCCCGGCGCAGGCTTTCAATGGCTTTGAGCAGCACGCCCGGCGGTTCGGACTTGCGCACATGGCCCATAATGCCGAGGTCGATAAGCTCGGGCAGGAAGCGCTGGTCCTCATGGCCGGTATAGATCAGAATCCGCGCCTGCGGCTGCACCTGGAGCACGGCGCGGCTGGCGTCCACGCCGTTCATACCCGGCATGCCCAGGTCCATGATCACGATCTGCGGCGCAAGGGAGGCGGCCAGAGCCACAGCCTCGCCGCCGCTCAGGGCCATGCCCGCCACACGCAGATGGGCGTGCGGGGCGAGCAGGCTGCGCACGCCTTCCATGAGCAGCTTGTGATCGTCCACCAGCAGAATGCGGCAGATCTCACGTCCGGAGCTCTCGCCCATATCGCTTGCTTGCCTCCCCTTTTTCCACCCGGAACAAGATCATCATAGCCTACTTTGGCTGTCTTGTCTGCCGTGGGGCAGGGAGGCCCAGAGCAGACGCATCTCATTCCAGCCTTTGCAGGTTTCTTGTTTGCCGTGATGATCCGTCAAAACCAGCCTTTGTGTGCTGGCTGCGTCATCTGGAGCTTTTTGCTGCTCGCGTACTTAAGTACAGCTCTGCTCTCGATGCCCGTAAGGCTCGCCCGGCTCGCCAACGGGCACGGCCCTTTGGGCCGCCTTCCGGTCGGTTTCCGCGCAAAAAGCTCCATTTTCCTTGCCAGCGCGCAAAAATCTTAGTTTTTAGGATTCTCCCGGCACAACCATCCGCCTGCGCTCCGCTCCGGCGGAGTAAAGGTGACTTCGCCCTTTTTGGTTCGTTCCCCGATCTATCAGGGAGCAAAGACTCTTAGATGCGTATGTCCTGCAGAGAAGCCCCAGGGCAACCGCGCGGGACCAGAGCCTGACGCCATTCAGAAGCAAAAAATTTGACCTGAACGGTCAAGAGTTGCCGGCGGCGCGGAATTTCAGAAAATGAACAGCGTCGCCAGGCCAAGAAAAATAAAGAAGCCCGCGCCGACAAGCCGGATGCAACGCCACTTGGGCGTTGAACACACGGAAAATACTTGCTTGTCGGCGAAGCAAAGCTCCGCCTGTGCGCATTTTCCGGGCTGCTGACTGCGTCAGCGCCACCGACGGCGCGGAATTTCAGAAAATGAACAGCGTCGCCAGGCCAAGAAAAATAAAGAAGCCCGCGCCGTCGGTAATGGTCGTCAGGAAGATGCTGGAAGCCTGGGCCGGATCACGGCCCACGGCGCGGAAAATCAGCGGAATGGACCCCCCGGCCACCGCGCCCAGAATCATGTCGCAGAGCAGCGCGCCGCCCATGACCGCGCCCACCAAGTGGTTGCCCGTGAACCACCAGGCCCCCAGAAAGGCGGTGACAGCCATGAACAAGCCGGTGACGATGCCGATCTTGCCCTCGCGCAGCACGGCCATCCAGGCTTTTTTCTGGTCAAAACGGTCTGTCGCCAACTGGCGGATCATCACGGCCAGAGCCTGCTGGCCGGTATTGCCCGCCTGGTTGGCGACCATGGGCATGAGCACGGCCAGCACGGCCATCTGGGCGATGGTGCCCTCGAACATGTAGACCACCGAGGCCGAAAGCGCGGAATTGAACAGATTGACCATCAGCCAGGGCAGGCGCTTGCGGACGCTTTCCGTCCAGGGCGTGTCCACGCTTTCCTCGGGGTCCGCGCCCACCATGCCGAGCATGTCGGCGCTGGCCTCCTCGTGCATGATGTCCATGATGTCGTCATAGGTGACCACGCCCATGATATGTCCCTCGTAATCCACCACGGGCATGGCCAGAAAATTGTAGTGTGAAAGCAGGCTGGCGACTTCGCGTTTGTCCGTGTCGTAGGTCACGCTGATAACGCTCTGCCCGGCCGCGGCGTCGCCCACGATGGTGCCGGGGCGGGCCAGCATCAGGTCGCGCAGGGAAAGCACGCCCACCAGCACGTCCTTTTCGTCCACCACATAGCCGTAATAGGGGCTCTCCTTGTCGTCCTCCATCTCGCGCCGGATGTGGGCAATCGCCTCATCCACCGTAAGAGCCTTCTCCAGCAGGATCAACTCGGTGTTCATGGCGCCGGCCGCGGAATCCGGGTCGAAATTGAGCAGATTGCGCAATTCCTCGGAATCTTCCTTGGTCAGCTTTTCCAGCAGGACGTCGCGGTGCTCCTCATCCAGTTCGTCCAGCACGTCGGCGGCGTCGTCCGGCGCCATTTCGGCGATGATCTGGGCGGCCACGTCGGCGTCCAGATTTTCCAGCACGTCCACGGCCACGTTGCCGTCCAGCTCGGCCAGGGCCTCGGCGGCATCCTCCGTGGTCATGTGGCGCAGGGCGCAGACCTGCTTTTCCAGGCTCAGATTTTCCAGATGATCGGCCATGTCCGCCGGATGGACGAACTCGGCCTCGTCGCCCACTTCCCGGCAGATCTCGGGCATGCTGATGCCGTGCGCGTCGCCGCTCTCCGACGCGTCCGGGCTTTCATCCACGACACGGGAGGGGCGGATTTCGTCGTTACGATCGTCAGCCATGAGCAAGCCTTTTGCAGGATACGGAACAATGAAACATGACGGCACGCCGCCGGATGAAGGCGGCGCAAGACTACCGCGACTGTGTGACGCGGCCGTGCCGGACAGGAGACGGGTCCGGGACCGCGCCACGGCTTCGCGCGTATGTGAAAAAGCTCCCAATGCGGCCCGCAACTTGACGCGCGCCACAGGGCATTCTATCTACTTCAGAGCCCCCGGACCGGCTGTGCGCCCGTTCGGCGCGCCACGGTTCCGCACGCCTTCATGCCGCGTGCCCGGTTCCGGCGCAGGCGCGGCGGACGCGCGCGGGCGCTTTTCGTTTAGCACGCGCATGAAGTGGGGACAAGCGCAATGTTCACGCCCTGGGCCGCTTTTTTTTCTCCCGAAGGGGAACGGCTGCTGCAAGAATGCATTGATCTGGCCCTGGTTGAGGACGGGCCGGAGCTGACGGCCTTGGGGCTCTTCCCGCCGGAAGCGCGGATGCACGCCGCCATCCGCGCCAAAGAGGACACTCTGGTGGTAGGCCTGCCCGTTATCGGCGCGGTGTTCAAGGCCCTGGACGTCCCCTTTCGCTGGCAGGCTTCGGCAAGGGAAGGCTCGCACGTGCCGTCCATGACCGAGGTGGCCCGCATCACGGCTCCGGCCGTAGCCATGCTCAAGGCGGAACGGGTCATCCTCAATTTCATCACCCATCTCTCGGGCATCGCCAACCTCACGGCCCGCTACGTGCGCGAACTGGATGGCACGGGCGTGCGCCTGCTGGATACGCGCAAAACCACGCCCGGCCTGCGCTGGCCCGAAAAATACGCGGTACAGGCGGGCGGCGGCGTGAACCACCGCAAAAATCTCGCGGAAATGCTCATGCTCAAAGATAACCACATCGACGCGGCCGGTTCCATCACCGCAGCCGTAGCCAGATTGCGCGCCCGCTACCGGCCCTGCCCGCCCGTGGAGGTGGAATGCCGGACTCTGGAGCATGTGCGCGAGGCCGTGGCGGCCGGGGCCGAGCGGATCATGATGGACAATATGGAAGCCCCGCGGCTGAGCCAAGCCCTGGCCCTGGTGCCGCCGGACATTGAAGCCGAAGTCAGCGGCGGCGTGCGCCTGGAGACCATCCGCGCCATCGCCCTGACCGGGCCGCGCCGCCCGGATTTCATTTCCGTGGGTCGCCTCACCCACTCGGCCGTGGCCGCGGACTTCAGCATGACCCTGATTCCGGCCTGAAAGGGTCCCGGACAACAAGGAATCGTTCCCAACCGGCGCGACGCCGACACATATTCCCCTAATAACGGATCATACCATGAACGACATCACCGCCGCCGTGGCGGCGCTTAAGGAACAACTGGGCGACAGGCTCTGCATCATGGGCCATCATTATCAGAACGACGCGGTGGTGGCCCACTGCGACGTCACCGGCGACTCCCTGGAGTTGGCCCGCCGCGTGCCCGGCGTGGATGCGGAGCACATTGTCTTCTGCGGAGTCTTTTTCATGGGCGAATCCGCGGCCCTGCTCGCCAAGCCGGGCCAGGCCGTGCATCTGCCCGAACCCGGCGCGGACTGCATGATGTCCCTGATGACCCCGGCGGGTCTGGCCCGCCGCGTTCTGGAACAACTGACCGCCACGGGCCGCCGCATCGTGCCCCTGGCCTACGTCAACACCACCTTGGGTCTCAAGGCCGTGGTGGGAGAATACGGCGGCGCGGTCTGCACTTCGGCCAATGCGGAAACCATGCTGCGCTGGGCCCTGGACCAGGGCGACGGCGTGCTCTTTCTGCCGGACAAGCATCTGGGCCGCAACATGGCCAAAAAACTGGGGCTTGCGCCGGACCGGCAGCATATCCTGCGCCTTAACGGCCACGGCCTGATCAATCCCGAAAGCCAGCCCCTGGAGCGTCCCCTGCTGCTCTGGCCCGGCTGTTGCGCCATCCACGCCCGACTCAAGCCCGAACAGGCGGCTGCCGCGCGCGCGGCCCATCCGGGCTGCCGGGTGGTGGCCCACCCCGAATGCCGCCCGGAACTCATCGAGCGTTGCGACGCCGCCGGCTCCACCTCCTTTCTGATCAAGGAAGCCGCGCGCCTGGCTGAAGAAGCGCCCGGCTCCACCCTGGTCATCGGCACGGAAAACAATCTGGTGGACCGGCTGGCCGCCCGCCACAAAGGGCGCTGCCGTGTTCTTTCCCTGGGCCGGGCCATTTGTCCGGACATGGCCAAGGTGACGGAAGCGAAACTTTTGGCTACACTCACCGCCATTGCCCACGGAACGGCCGAGCCTCTCACCGTGGAGGCCGCGCTGTGCGGTCCCGCCCGCCGCTCCTTAACCCGCATGCTGGAGGTTTGCGGTCAATGAGGACAGAGCTGTGACTCCCACCCGCCGCCATGTGCCCATCCTGATCATCGGCTCGGGCGTGGCCGGCTGCACCGCCGCCCTGACCCTGGCCGACGCCGGTTGTGACGTGCTGCTGCTCAACGCCGGAGATAATCTGGCCGACGGCAATTCGGAGCTGGCGCAGGGGGGAATCATCTATCGCGCGGCGCCCCGGCCCGACAATCCCGCCGACGACGATGACGCCCGCGCCCTGGAAAAAGACATCCTGGTGGCCGGGCACAACTACAATTACCGCAAGGCCGTGCGCTGGCTCTGCCAACAAGGCCCGCTCTGCGTGGACGAAGTGCTGATCAAACGCGCGGGCGTGCGGTTTGACCGCAATCCGGACGGCAGTTTCAACCTGACCCGCGAGGGCGGGCACTCGGCCCCGCGCATCCTGCACCGGGCCGACTACTCGGGCCGGGCGCTCATGGACGGGCTCACGGCCCAGGTGCTGGCCCATCCGCGCATCACCTGCCTGCACCGGCGCGCGGCCATCGACCTGCTGACCAGCCACCATCACGCCAAAAACGCGCAGTTCCGCTACGAAGTGGACAACCGCTGCCTGGGGGCCTATGTCCTCAATGAGGAAAGCGGCGAACCGGAAACCATTCTGGCCGACTGGACGGTGCTGGCCACCGGGGGCGTGGGCCAGGTCTTTCTGCACTCCACCAATGCGCCGGGCTGCGTGGGCACGGGCGTGTCCATGGCCTTCCGCGCGGGCGTGGATCTGGCGAATCTGGAATTCATGCAGTTCCATCCCACGGCCCTGTATGAGGAGCGCAGCAACCGCCGCCCCCTGATCACCGAAGCCATGCGCGGCGAAGGCGCGCGCCTGCTGGACGAAAAAGGCCGGGCCTTCATGCTCCGCCACGACAAACGCGGCGATCTGGCCCCGCGCGACGTGGTGGCCCAGGCCATGATGGAGGAAATGCTGCACAGCGGCGCGCCCTGCCTGTTCCTGGACGTGAGCGGCGTCAAGCAGGACCTGCCCACCCGTTTCCCCACAGTGTTCGAGCAGTGCCGGGAGGCCGGGCTGGACATTCGTAAGGAACCCATCCCGGTGGTGCCCGCCGCGCATTATTTCTGCGGCGGCGTGCTCACCGACACGCGGGGCCGCACCTCCATGCGCGGCCTGTACGCCATCGGCGAATGCGCCTGCACCGGCCTGCACGGGGCCAACCGCCTGGCCAGCACCTCATTGCTGGAAGCCCTGGTCTGGGGGGTGAGCTGCGGGAAGGATCTGGCGCGCCGCGCCGCAAGCGGCGGCATGCCCACGGGTCTGGCCGCCGCCATTCCGGACTGGCAGCACGAAGGCGACGAACGCCACGACGATCCGGCCCTGGTGGCCCAGGACTGGGCCAACATCCGCAACACCATGTGGAACTACGTGGGCATTTCGCGCACTGACGCGCGCCTGCGCCGGGCCTTTGAGGATATGCGCGACCTTGTGCGCCATATCCATGATTTCTACAAACGCACCCGCATTTCCCGACGCCTGGTGGATCTTTTCCACGGCTCGCAGACGGCCTATGTCATTACCCAGGCGGCCATGCGCAACCCTGTAAGTCTGGGCTGCCACCACCGGGTGGACTGAGCCGAAGGAAAAACAAGCATGAAAAGTCTCATCCGCGTGATTCTCGTCCTGGCGGTACTGGTTCTGGCCGGGTTCGCGGCCCTGCAATTCTGGCTGGGCCCGAAGCTGGAGGAGCAGGCCCGCCTGGAACTGGCCGCTCTGCCGGAAGCCCTGGCGTTTTCGGAGCTTCTGCGCTTTGAGCCGCCGAAAGTAAAAAGCGTCGAATTCTCGCCCTTTTCCCGGCGCCTGATCCTGCGCGGCCTGGAACTGCGCGGCACAATGGACCTGCCCGCTTTTGAGGCGGGCGTCGAACAGCAGCCCCGGAGCGCGGCCCTGAACTATACGCTGGAGGAAGCCTCCTATCGTTTGCCCTGGCGGGCGCTTCTGCTGTTCACGCCCCTGCGCGACATGATTCTGCCCGAAACGGGCATGATGGCCGTGGGCGAGGAGATGCGCATTTCCAACTTCGTCTATTCCCTCAATCAGGGCACCGTCAGCGCGCGAAGCGTCGTGCGGGATCAGGAAGCAAGCGATATCCGCATGGAAAGCGGCCTGATCCGGGAACTGCTGGAACAGCGGAAGCCCTCGAATATGCTGAACGCCCTCTATCGCATAGGTATCGGAGAAATGCGGGCTTCGGCCATGACTTCCGAGATGGCGGTCCCCGAACAGGGCATCAAGATGGATTTCAGTTGCGACGCCATGCGCATCCGCAACTGGGAAGGCCGCACCATAGAAGAAGCCGTTGCGGACGGCATTGTTCTCAAGGAAAAAGACCGGGAACTTATGCGCCTGGGCAACATCACGGAAAAGCAGTTCACCCTGCCGGAAGAAGCGGCCATGCAGGAATTGCTGACCCTGCTTTCCCAGACGAAACCCGACGAAAATGCCTTGCAGGCTCTGCTGCTGCGCATCTTTACCACCGGCGAGCCTTTGCTGCGGGAAATCAGCTTCTCTGACCTGCATTTTCCTCTGGATGGTCAGGCCCTGACCTTTAAAAAAATAGCCCTGAACTGGCAATCCAACACGCCTTTGCAGTACGGCCTCAGCGTGGACGCTCTTTCCCTGCCCACGCCTTTGCTGGAGCGCGAAAGCGATCTGGCCTTTCCCGGTCTGCCCGCTCTGGTTCTGGATGCAAAGCTGGGCTTTACGTCCGGGAATGACGGCGGACGCCACAAGGGTCTGCTCAGCGCCCAACACCTGGGCTCGCTGGACTATGATTTCATCATGTCCGCGGGCTCGCCATTGGCCGGTCCGCAGGCGCTGTTCCTCAGCTCGTACAAGGACGTCAACCTGAAATATACGGACCAGGGGCTCACGGCCTATCTGGTCAGAAACGTTATTCCCTCGGCCCAGGGGGCCACCCCGGCGCTCAAGGCGGCCATCGCCGAGCTCTGCCCCGGCGATACTCCGGAAAATGCGGCCGTCCGCGACGCCCTGGAAACCTTCGCCTCCCGCCCCGGCGTGCTGGAAGTGCAAAGCAGGCCCGGCAAGACCTTCCGTGTTTTCGAGCTGCTCGCCAAACTGGGCGGCAAGGATCCCGGCGCTCTGCTCAGCGTTACGGCTCAACCGGGCAAGGAAAGCCTGGAACAGCAGATCAGCGGCCTGGACGCGACCGCGGCCAAGGCAAAATAGCGCGACATGAAGAAAACCGTCCTTATCCTCGCTCCGCTGCTGCTCGCGGCACTGCTTCTTGTGCTGGCCGCGCAGTTGTGGCTGCGGCCGCAGGTGGAGAATCAGGCGCGGCAAGCACTGGCCGGGCTGACCTCTTTTGACGGCAGCCCGGTTCAGTCCAGCGTCGAAGTCCTCGACTTTTCGCCCTTGACCCGCAAGCTGCTGCTGCGCGGTCTGGAACTGCGCATGGTTCAACCGCAGGGCCCGGTCACCTATCAGGCCGCGGAAATTTCCCTGCGCCTGCCCCTGCGGGCCATGCTGGCCTGCACGCCTTTGCGCGGCGCGGTTCTGCCTGAACAGGGCATGACGACCGTGGCCGAAGGCCTGCTCCTGCTCAATGTCAGCGCGCGCACGTCTCTGGGCAAGGTCGTCATGCAGCGGGAAGAAGTCGACGCCCTCTATGCGGACAGCGCCCTGCTGCGGGAGCTGGCCGAAGGCGCGAAGCTGCCCGACTCTCCGGGGCTCACCTACCGCATGGGCGCGGACAACATCCGTGCTTCCTTCATCAGCGTGGATATCCCCACCGTGAACCAGCCGCTGTATATAAGCATCAAGGAAGCCGGCCTGCGCAACTGGCGCGGCCGCCATATGGAGGAAGCGGCCCTCACGGACCTGCGGCTGCGCATCGACGGGCAGGACGGACTGATCCTGGAAAGCCTGAGCCAGAGCGGCATCGTGCTGCCCGAGGAAGCCCTGCTGCGGCGTCTCTCGCGATTGCTCGGCGCGCCTCCGGATCAGCGGAACATGCAGGCCCTGTTTCAGGAAATGCTCGCCGCGGACGAACCCCTGTTCCGCGAATTGCGCCTTAACGGCCTGACCATGCCTTTGCCGGAGGACAGAGCCGAACTCAAGACAGGCAGTTTCGAATGGCTCTCCAACCGGCCTGCCCGCTACCGGATCAATCTTTCCGGCCTGTCCCTGCCCGCGGTTCTGCAAGGCTACGGCCTTGCCCTGCCCGGTCTGGACACCATACGACTGGACGCCGACATTTCAGTCGAGGAGCAGGGTCAGGACAGCATTCTGGAAAAGGGCATGGTCAAGGCCGCGAATGTGGGTGATCTGCGCTACAGCCTGCTGATCTCCGGCAATACTGAGGGCATGGACCAGCAGCAGGCCCTGTTCAGCCAGACTTACGGCGATCTTAAACTGCGTTTTGAAGATCACGGGCTCATGGGCCGACTGGCCCTCATGCTGCCCCCGGACGGGCGGGCGGCCGCCGCCGTGTTCACCGCCGCCGTCAACAGTTTTTGCGTCCAAACCACGTCGGAAAACAAGGCGCTTGCCGCAGCCTTGGAAACCTTTGCAAATCGGCCCGGCAGCCTTGAAATCAGCAGCACGCCGGGCAGGCTCTACAGTTTGACGGAAGTGCTGGGCGCGCTGGCGGCCGGAAACCCCGGCGCATTGTTCCGTGCCGAGGCACAGCCGGGCGCGGAAAGCCTGGAACAACAGGCGGCGCGCATCAACGCCGGGCAAAGCCCGCAACCTTAACCACATTGACGCATGCGTAAACTCTGGCTCAAAAAGAATGAGGACCGCCGCATCCGCGCCGGGCATCTCTGGGTGTTCAGCAATGAAGTGGATACGCAGAAAAGCCCGCTCACGGACTTTACGCCCGGCGAGGAAGCCACGCTCTGCGACGCGCGCGGCGCGCCTCTGGGCAGCGCCTGCCTGAACCCGGCCTCGCTGATCTGCGCGCGCCTGCACGCGCACCGGGCCGACACGCCTCTGGACAAGACCCTGCTGCATGAGCGCCTGAGCCGTGCCCTGATTCTGCGCCAGCGGCTCTTTCCGGAACCCTGGTACCGGCTCTGCCACGGCGAGGGTGATTTCCTGCCCGGTCTGGTCATCGACCGCTACGGCGAGCACTGCACCCTGCAAATCAGTACCGCGGGCATGGAGAGCCGCAAGGAGTTCATCGTCCAATGCCTGGACGAACTGCTCGCGCCCGCGTCCCTGCTTTTCGACAACGACCTTGCCGCGCGCGGCCTGGAGGGCCTTTCCCGCGAGGCCCAGAGTCGTGGCGACCTGCCTGGACGTCTGGAAGTGCCGGAAAACGGCTGCCGCTTTTTCGCGCCCTGCGCCACGGGCCAGAAAACCGGCTGGTTTTACGATCAGCGCGCCAACCGGCGAGAGCTGGCGCGCTACGCGGACGGCGCGGACGTACTGGACATTTTCTGCTATGCGGGCGGCTTCGGCGTAACGGCCGCCGCTGCCGGGGCGGCATCCGTGGCATTTCTGGACGCCTCGCCCCAGGCACTGGCTCTGGCCCGCGAAAACGCGGCGGTCAATGCTCCGGCCCTGACGGGCAAAGGCGTGGTGGAAACCATCTGCGGCGACGCTTTTCACCAGCTCAACGAGCTGTACGAGGAAGGCCGCCGCTTTTCCCTGATCAGCCTGGACCCGCCCGCCTTCATCAAACGCCGCAAAGACGCGGCCCAGGGTCTGGCGGCTTATCGCAAGATCAACGTCCTGGCCATGCGTCTGCTGACGCCGGGCGGCGTGCTGGCAAGCTCTTCCTGCTCGCACCATCTCGCCGCCGAGGCCCTGCGCGGCTGCGTGGCCCAGGCCGCGTCCCGGCGCAGGCTGCACGCCCGGCTGGTCTACGCGGGCGGCCAGGGGCCGGATCATCCGGTGCATGCCGCCATGCCCGAAACAGCGTATCTCAAATGCTTCATCGCCCAGGTGGGCTAAACCATCACGGAGTTTCCCATGCTCAATAAAGTACGCCTGCTCACTCCCGGTCCCACGCCCCTGCCGGAGCGCGTACGACTGACCCTGGCCCGGGACATGATCCACCACCGCAAAAGCGAATTCAAAGCGATCATGGGCCGGGTGCAGGAAAAGCTGCGCGTTCTTTTCGGCACCCAAGGCACGGTGCTGCCCCTTTCCTGCTCCGGCACGGGGGCCATGACCGCCGCCGTGTACGGCCTGTTCAATCCCGGTGAGAAGGTGCTGGTGGTGGAGGCGGGCAAATTCGGCCAGCGCTGGAAAGCCATCGCCGTTTCGCGCGGCCTGGAGGTCGTCACCCTGGAAGTGCCCTGGGGCCGGGCCGTACGCCCCGAGCAGGTGGAGGAAGCCCTGGCCGCCGATCCCGCCATTACAGGCGTGCTGATCCAGCTTTCCGAAACCTCCACCGGCGTGCTGCACCCGGTGCGGGAGGTGGCCCGGATCACCCGCCAACGCGACGTTCTGCTGGTGGTGGACGGAATTTCCGCTGTGGGCCTTTCTCCCTGCCCTCTGGACGAATGGGGCCTGGACTGCCTGCTCACCGGCTCGCAGAAAGGCCTGATGCTGCCGCCGGGCCTGGCCCTGCTGGCCCTCTCGGAGCGGGCCTGGGAAAAAGCCGCAGGCGTGACGCCCGGCTGTTTCTACTTCAACCTGCTCAAGGAGCGGGAATATGTGGCAAAAGGCCAGACCCTGTTCACCTCGGCGGTGAATCTGATCGTGGGCCTGGATGAAAGCCTGGACATGCTGCTGGAAAACGGCCTGGAAGCCGTGTATGCCAAGCAGTGGGCATTGACCATGCTGACCCGCGCGGGCGTCACGGCCATGGGTCTGGATCTCTTCGCGCCGGAACATTTCGCCTGGGGCATCACCAGCGTGCTGCTGCCCGAGGGCGTGGACGGCACGGAAGTGCTGCGCCTGGCCCTGGAAAAGCACGGCGTCTGCATGGCGGGCGGGCAGGATCAGCTCAAGGGCCGCATTGTGCGCATCGGGCATATGGGCTGGGTGGACTGGGCCGACGTGCTGGCCGGGCTGTACGCTCTGGACCGGGGCCTGATGGAAGCGGGCGGTTTCTCCGGCGCGCGCGACTATCTGGAACAGGGCATGGCCGCCTACCGCGCGGCCCTGGAGGACAAACCGGGCGAGTTCCTGCCCAGAGTTCTGGTGCACAGTTAGGGCAGTGCTGATGAACAATGCGCGGCGTGCCCTTGCCCGGACCGGAAAAAACCTTATGTATGGGAAATACGGGACCGGATGGCGGGTTACGGCCCCAATGCAAACATCAGCATGAGGTTGACATGAACCAAAACGATTGCGGCTGCCATAGCTCCAAGGACGGTCCTCTGCCCGAGGTGACCTTTTCCACTTTCATTCTTTCCCTGGCCTCTTCGGCCTTGGTGCAGCTGGGTGAAGTGCCCGATCCCGAAACAGGCCGGATGGAGCAGGATCTGGCGCTGGCCCGGCACAATATCGACGTGCTGGAAATGCTGCGCCAGAAGACCGAGCGCTGTCTTGAAGAGCAGGAACGCCGGTTGCTGGAAAGCATTCTGTACGAACTGCGCATGAAATTCGTGATCAAGTGCGGCCCGGACTGTGAAAAAAAGATGGCGGAAGCCTCCGCCCAAAAGTAGTGATGCATTGAAAATATCGGGCTGAAGCCGGGGCACAAACGCGGTTCGCCGCGCTTTGATTGTTGCGGCGCGGACGGCGGCTGAAGACGGCAACACGCGGATGGGCCCGGCGTCCGAGGGGTACGCCTGTCTGTTCATCGGCAATCACAACCGTTCCAGGATTCCCTGTAAAGGACACGCGGCATGAAGACAATCAATGTGGGGCTTGTGGGCATTACCGGCTATGCGGGCATGGAACTGGCGCGGCTGCTGGCCGGGCATCCCTCCATGCGCCTGACCATGGCCTGTTCCAGGGCCGAGGCGGGCAAACGCCTGGGCGAATTTTATCCCTTCCTGGAACATATGCCGGGCGCGGACGTGATCATCAGCATTTTCGAGCCCAGGGAAGCGGCCCAGCATTGCGATCTGGTCTTCCTGGCCGTTCCCGCGGGCACGGCCATGGATATGGCCGCTCCCCTGCTGGAGGCCGGGGTCAAGGTGGTGGATCTTTCGGCTGACTTCCGCATCCATGACGCCGGGGTATACGAGCGCTGGTACAAGAACGAGCACCACAGCAAGGAGCTTTTGCGCTGGGCCGTCTACGGCCTGCCGGAACTCTACGCCGCGGACATCGCCCAGACCAACCTCACGGCCAACCCGGGCTGCTATCCCACCTCGGTGATTCTTGGCCTGTACGCGGCCCTCAAAAACGACCTCATCGAAACCGGGGACATTGTGGTGGATTCCAAGTCCGGAGCCACCGGCGCGGGCCGTAAGGCCGCCGTGCCCACCCTGTTCTGCGAAGTGTCGGACAACTTCCGCGCCTACGGCCTGCCCCGCCATCGCCACACCCCGGAAATCGAGCAGGAAGTTTCCCTGCTGGCCGGACAGGAAGTACGCCTGTCCTTCAATACGCATCTGCTGCCCATGAACCGGGGAATCCTCTCCACCATCTATACCAAGCTCAAGGATCCCGCCGCCAATCTGGACAGCGTGCATGAAGCCTTCTGCCGCACCTGGGAGCGCAGCCCCTGGGTCCGCGTGCTGCCCAAGGGCCGTCTGCCCGAAACCCGCTACGTGCGCGGCAGCATGTTCTGCGATCTCGGTCTGGTGGTGGACCCGCGCACCAACCGCCTGATCATCCTGGCGGCCATCGATAACCTCTGCCGCGGCGCTTCGGGACAGGCCCTGGCCAACGCCAACCTGATGTGCGGCCTGCCCGTGGATACCGGCATGGAACGTCTCGCGCCCCTGGCCTGACGCGCCGAGTGTCATGTCACGCCCGAACTGTCATAACGGGCGTGAGGATCGGCTGCGGGCATCCCCTTACGGGGTTGCGACCAGTGTCGCGTCAAGCGACACTGGTGTCTGATTGCAAAAATTTCGAGCATAGTTATGCTCTCAATTTTCGCAAGATTATCGGCGAAAAATGTTATTTTTCGCCGAGTTACGGTGGTTACGCCGCCGCGCCGGGCTCGCGCCCGGCGGTGAATACCGTATAATATTTAAATGTTATACGATACTCACCCCCATCAGCCATCAGACCGGGAACTGCCATGCAACTGAACACCGCCTTTCAGGATCCCCAACTCTGCCGCGGTCTCCTGCAGCGCCTGGAACGCGCCCTGGACGGGCGCTCCATGCGTTTCATGGAGGTCTGCGGCACGCATACGGTAGCCATTTTCCAGAGCGGCCTGCGCTCCCTGCTGCCCGCCTCGGTCACCCACCTTTCCGGGCCGGGCTGTCCGGTCTGCGTGACGCACGACGCGGAAGTGGCGGCCTTCCTGGACCTGGCCGGACGGGACAGGGTCATTGTGGCCACCTTTGGCGATCTGCTGCGCGTGCCGGGGCCCGGCGGGCGCAGCCTCAAGCATGCCCAGGCCCAGGGCGCGCGCGTGGAAATCGTCTACTCGCCCCTGGACGCCCTGACTCTGGCCACGGCCAATCCCAACGACATAGTGGTTTTTCTGGGCATCGGCTTTGAGACCACCGCGCCCACGGTGGCGGCCACCCTGCTCACGGCCCGCCGGCGCAAAATCGAAAACTTCTGCGTGCTTTCCCTGCACAAACTGGTGCCCCCGGCCCTGCGCGCCCTGCTGGACGACGCCTCCTGCGCGGTGGAGGCCTTTCTGCTGCCCGGCCATGTCTCCACCATTCTGGGTTTGCAGCCCTACGGCTTTCTGGCCTCGGAATACCATGTGCCGGGCGTGGTGGGCGGTTTTGAACCGGCGGACATCCTCCTGGCCCTCTGCCTCATGGCCGAACAACTGCGGGACAAGGCCCCGGCCGTGGTCAACGCCTATCCCCGCGCTGTGGACGACACGGGCAATCCCAAGGCGCGCGCCCTGCTGGAGCAGTTTTTCCAGCCCGCCGACGCGCTCTGGCGCGGCTTGGGCCGCATCCCTCAAAGCGGCCTGGCCCTGCGGCCCGAATACGCGGATCTCGACGCCATGGCCCGCCTGGACCTGCGCCTGCCCGAGGTGGCGTCCTTGCCCGGCTGCCGCTGCGGCGACGTGCTCAAGGGGCGCATTGCCCCCCCCGCCTGCCCGCTGTTCGGCAAAAAATGCACTCCGGCCACGCCCGTGGGACCCTGCATGGTTTCCACCGAGGGCAGTTGCGCGGCCTACTTCAAATATTCGGAGCATTGATTGATGGACGATTGTCTCTTGCTGGATGCGGGCAGTGGCGGCCGGGCCTCACAACGCCTGGTGGCGCAGTGTTTTCTGCGCCATTTCGCCAACCCTCTGTTGGAACGCCTGGATGACGCGGCCCTGCTGGACGGCCTGCGCGGCCCCCTGGCCATGAGCACGGATTCCTACACCGTGACGCCGCTCTTTTTTCCGGGCGGCAGCATCGGCAGTCTGGCCGTGCACGGCACGGTCAACGACGTGTCCATGCTCGGCGCGCGGCCCCGCTATCTGAGCTGCGCCTTCATCCTGGAGGAAGGCCTGCCCCTGGACACCTTGGAGCGCGTGGTCGCGGACATGGGCCAGGCGGCCCGCACCGCCGATGTGCAGATCGTCACCGGCGACACCAAAGTGGTGCCGCGCGGGGCCTGCGATAAAATCTTCATCAACACCACGGGCGTGGGCGAAATTTTCATTGACCCGGCCCCCTCCGGGCACAGCGCCCGCCCCGGCGACGCGGTGCTGATCAGCGGCGCGCTGGGCGACCATGGCCTGACCGTCATGGGCAGCCGCGAAAATCTCTCCTTTCTCACGGATGTCGCTTCGGATTCCGCGCCCCTGAATCGAATGATTGAGGACGTCATTGCCGCCGCCGGTGAAGTGCATGTGCTGCGCGACCCCACACGCGGCGGCCTGGCCACCACTCTGAATGAAATCGCCGAACAGTCCCAGGTCTGCATCAACCTGGAAGAAGAGCGCATTCCGGTGCATGAGTCCGTTAAAAGCGGCTGCTCCTTCCTGGGCCTGGACCCGCTCTATCTGGCCAATGAGGGCAAGTGCATCTGCATTCTGCCCGAAGACAGGGCCGAAGCCGCTCTGGCGGCCATGCGCGCCTCGCCTTACGGGGCCGAAGCCGCGCGCATCGGCAGCGTGAGCGAGGACAAGGCCGGGCAGGTGCTGCTGCGCACGCGCATCGGCGGCCAGCGGCTGTTGGGGATGCTGGAAGGGGCGCAGTTGCCGCGCATCTGCTAGGAGCTGTTTCTAAATTGTCCTTTCGCCTCTGCCTGCGCCAGGCTCGCCCCACCCTTCGTACGGGGCGAGCCTGGCGCAGGCAGAGGCGAAAGGTCATTAATCAGCGCTTTCCTAAACCAACCGCTCGCCGTCCTCGCCCAGAATAACAAGCCCGTCGCGACCCTCGTGCTTTACATCGTACAAAGCCATGTCAGCCTTCTGAAACAGCTCGTCCAGGCCGTGCGTCGCCTGTCCGGCCACTGCCCCGCCGACGCTCAGACTGACCGGCAAGGCCCTGCCCCCGGAAGAAAAACCCTTCATCTGCCGTCGCAGGCGGACAATCCGCTCGGTCACCGCCCGCAGTGAGCCGAATTCTTTTATAAAGATCAAAAATTCGTCGCCGCCCCAGCGGCAGAGGATGTCCTCTTTGCGAAAAGCGGTCCGCATGGCTTCGGCCATAAAGACCAGCACCTCGTCGCCCACCGCGTGTCCGTAATTGTCGTTGAAGCTCTTGAAAAAATCGACGTCCAGAATCAGAAGCAGACCCTCTTCCCCGCGTTGCGAGGAATGCAGATATTCGTCAATATCCTGTTCCGTGGCCACGCGGTTGCACAGACCAGTCACAGGATCGCGACGGCTCTGAAGAAAAAGCTCCTTGTTTTTGTACTCCATCTGCTTCAGGCGCGTGATGTCCTGCGCGTAGGCGAAAAGATATTCTTTTTCCGGCTCAATGGGATCACGGATCAGCGTGGTGGCGACGACGAAATTGTGACGGCCGTCCTTGTAGACCACCGTGCAGTTCATGGTGCAGAAACCGTTGCTTTTGCGGATGTGCGGCACCAGATTGGCGAGGTCGAAGTAGCGCAGATAATCCTCGCGCTCCTCCGGAGCCAGAATATTCTCCGCGAACCAGTCGATCTGCTCCCTGAAAGTGCCCTTGACCACCATATTGCCGGTGTCTGGGGTCACCATGCGGCTTTCGCCGGTTTCCAGATCCGCAATGAGAAAATCCTCGCACAGGTTCTGGGCCATGAAGCGGATGCCCTCGTCCTGCAACTCGATCCTCTTGCGCTCATTCAGGCGCGCAACAACCTCTTCGGTATCGTCGTAGTAGGCGATAATGACGCTGCGCTTTTCTTCGGAGGCATAGATGAAATTGGCCTTGAGCCAGGCGATTTCGCCGGAAAGTTTACGCCGCCGGTAGGTAAAACTGGGCTTTTTCCGGCTCTCCAGCATGGCGGCAATGACAGGCAGCGACATCTTCTCCAGATACTCTTCCCTGTCCTCGGGCAGCACAAAGCGCTCGGCCACGCTGCGCACCTGGACGGCATGATCGCCCTGCTCCGGAATATGCGCGTAGGCGTCGCTGCCCACGTATTTCACATAGCGGCCGGTGGACAGGTCCACGACCATGACGAATTCATAATCGTGCTGCACTATCGTCCGCAGGATATCGAACATCGCACTTCCCCCGGTGATCCGGCAGCCGTTTGAGAACGCGGCAACAAAAACACGTCCGCCGTCAGCGCGCGCCTTCCTCCCCGCCTCTTTTCGGTTTCCGGCTTACAATCAATGACATATAAGGCGGCGTGCTGTCCACTGCGGCCACGCCGCGCCGGATATGTTCCTCAGGCTGTTCCACGTGGCTGGCGAGCAGGCAGTCCGCGTCACGGCCCGTGCTTTGCAAGGCTTCGCGGATGGCCGGGAAGTTGCGGTAGGCCTTGAGGATCACCGCTGTGTCCGCATTGTCCAGTTCCGCGGCCAGGTCGTCCCGCCCGTTGATGCCGGGCAGAATGCGCAGCTTCTCGCCGCCTTCGCAGAGCACCGTGCCCGTGCGTGCGGCCGCGGCCTGAAAGGAGGTAATGCCGGGCACGATCGCCACCGGCAGATGGGGCGCGACTTCCCGCAGGGTGCGCAGCAGATAACCGAAGGTGCTGTACACCAGCGGATCACCGATGGTCAGGAAGGCCGCGTTTTCCCCACCTTCCAATACATCACGGGCGGCTTCGGCGGCTTTGAGCCAGGCCGCGCGCAGAATCCCGGCGTCGCGGGTCATGGGAAATTCCAGGCGCAGCAGGCGCGCGTCCGCGCGCAGATGGGGCCGGGCTGTGTCCAGGGCGGCGGAATAGTCGTTACGCGGCGAGGCCGCCGCCAGGATCACGTCCACCGTGCGCAGGACGTTCACGGCCCGCAGAGTCAGCAGATCCGGCGCGCCGGGGCCCACGCCCAGTCCGTAAAGAGTTCCGGTCATATCTTGCTCGCTTGCTCGTTGGTTATCAGATGTAATATTCCGCCCGGCACGACAGGAATTTTGCCCGCCGGCGAGGAGAACAAGCTTTTTCTGCAGCGCAGTGGACTCTTCTGGTCCATGGGCGGAATAAAAAGCGCTGTTCGACAACGTCCAGCGGGCAAAAGAACATCATGCCTAAGGATGGAGCCAGCGCTCCAACTCCTCCGCCGCCTCCACGGCGCGGGGGCCGGGCCGGGCGAAACGGTCCTCATCCACCACAAGTACCCGTCCCGTGCGCACGGCGCGCAAATCCCGGTAATGGGCGCGCTCGGACAGAGGCTGCGGATCGGGATTCATGGGACCCTTCTGGGTCAGGTAGGCGTCCGGGTCAGCCAGGATCAAGGCCTCCTCGTTGAAGCGCACCAGCTTCTTGTCGTCCGCGACCACGTTTTCGCCCCCGGCCACGGCAATGATCTCATTGACGATGCTGCCTTGCCCGGCGGCCAGCAGATTGGGATAACGCACTTCATAGAAAACGCGCACCGGCTTTTCCCCGGCATGGCGCGCCCGCAGCGTTGCCAGGCGCGCCCGCCAGTCCCGGATCAGCCCGGCGGCCTTTTGCTCGCGTCCCGTGAGACGCCCCAGCTTTTCCAGCACATCGAACATCTTGTCAAAAGAATCCATCTCAAACGTCAGCACATTGATGCCCAGTTTACGCAGGGCTTCGGTCTGCAACAGCGCCTCGCGCCGTCCGGCGAGCTGAAGCACCAGATCCGGCTTCTGAGCCACGATCAGTTCCGCATTGGGCCGCATATGGGTGCCTATGGCGGGCAGACCGGCCAGCTCCGGCAGATGGGCGTCGGCCACGGTGCGCGCCACCAGCAGGTCGCGCGCGTCCAAGGCCAGCAGCAGCTCGTTGTAGGCGCCGTACAGGGCGATGATCCGCTCGGCCGGTTTATCCAGAGTCAGCGTGACGCCCGTGTCGTCAACCACCTCAATGGGAGCCGCCTGAACCGGGGCCGGATTCAGGCCCGTCAGCAGCAGAACCAGCAGCAAAATTGACGGCGCCGTTGCTCCACGGCCCGGAAGCGCGCCCCAGCAGCGCCTGGGGCAGGCCCCAGCGCGGATGCGAAAAAACCCGGATGGGAATATCGTACAGAACACTGAGTCTCTCCTCGGTGAAGACCTCGGACACGGGGCCGTCAAAGAGTACCCGGCCGTTTTTCAGGCCCATGAGCCTGGTTGCATACAAGGCGGCCAGATTGCAGTCGTGCATGGCCATGAGCACGCAGGCCCCGGCGGCCCGACGGCGCTCCAGCAGATCAAAAAGTTCCACCATGCGGGCCAGATCCAGACCAGCGGCCAGCTCGTCCAGCAGGAGCAGCGGGCTCTCCTGGGCCAGAGCCCGCGCCAGCAGCACCCGCTGCAGTTCCCCGCCGGAAAGCTCCCCCACGCGACGCGCGGCCAGAGCGGCGGCTCCGGTGGCGGCCAGGGCCTGTCCGACGGCGGCGTAGTCCCGCCGTCCGTAGCCGCCCAGCCAGGAGAGGTAGGGATAGCGCCCCAGCAGGACCATCTGACGCACACTCAGGCCGGACGGGCATTCCGCGCGTTGCGGCACCACGGCCGCCAGCCGGGCGCGTTCGCGCGGACGCAGGCCATCCAGCGGCCTGTCCGCCAAACGTATGCCGCCGCCCTGGGGCCGCAGCACGCCGGAAATGCAACGCAGCAAGGTGGTTTTGCCGCTGCCGTTGGGTCCCAGCAGGGCTACGCTTTC
The DNA here is from genome assembly GCF_000224635.1 of Desulfovibrio sp. 6_1_46AFAA. Lineage (NCBI taxonomy): Bacteria > Pseudomonadati > Thermodesulfobacteriota > Desulfovibrionia > Desulfovibrionales > Desulfovibrionaceae > Desulfovibrio > Desulfovibrio sp. 6_1_46AFAA. The sequence goes on along the minus strand of NZ_JH114301.1, from coordinate 426,432 downwards.
GCCGCCGCGCGCCGCCAGGCTCACGCCGCGCAGCACGGACCGCCCGGCATAGCCCGCCGTGAGATCGCGCACGTCCAGCATCGGCCCTTCCACTGCTCTGCTCAGCGGCCTGTCCATTGATCGTGCGCCGGACATCAGCGCCGCCGCACCAGAAGGGCGAAAAACGGCCCGCCCAACAGGGCCGTGACCACGCCCACGGGCAATTCCTGGCCGCCGCCCAGCACGCTGCGGGCCAGGACGTCAGCCCAGACCAGCAGCACGCCGCCGCCGAAAAAGGCCCCGGCCAGCAAAGGGCCGTGCCCCTGTCCCAGCAAAAGGCGCAGCACATGCGGCACTACCAGGCCCACAAAGCCGATCACTCCGGCCACGGCCACGCAACCGGCGGTCATGCAGCTGGCCCCGGCCAACAGCCAGAAGCGCGCCCGGCCCACATTAAGACCCAGTTGCGCGGCCTGCTCGTCGCCCAGCGAAAGCACGTCCAAGGCCCGCCAGCCCAGACCCACGGCCAGCAGACCGGGAATAAGGGTCGCCAGCAGCAGGGGCAGACTGTCCCAGCCCCGGCCTTGGAGCGAGCCCAGAATCCAGAACACGATGCTGGTCACGGATTCCTCATTGAGAGCCTTGACCAGGGCCACCAGGGCCCCCAGAAAGGCGGCCACGGCAATACCCGCCAGAATCACGCTTTCGCGGCTGAAATCCCCCTTGCCCCGGCCCAGCCAGAGCGCGCCGCACAGGGCCAGCAGGGCCCCGGCCAGAGCGGCGGGAGCCACCAACCCGGCCTGGGTCACTCCCGCCGCATGGCCTAGAATCCGCCCCAGCCACAGGCCGAACCCGCCGCCGACGCCGCCCAGGGCGATAGCCATGCTGGCACCGCAGGCCGCACCGGCGGAAATGCCAAGGGTGAAAGGGTCGGCCAGGGGATTGCGCAGTACGCCTTGCAGGGCCACGCCAGCCACGGCCAGCGCGCCGCCGCAAAGTGCCGCCAGGCAGACCCGCGCCAGACGGATCTGCCCCACTACCAGGAGTTGAGAGGCGTCCACCGGAGCGGCGGCCAGGCCCAGGCTCGCGGCCAGCGCGCGGAAAACCTCATTCACGCCCAGCGGGAACGGCCCCGGCAGGCAGGCCAGCGGCAGGGAGCATAGCCAGAGCGCCGCCAGCCCGGCCAGGGCAAGGCAAAGGGACCGCGTCCGGGGCGGCCGGGAAAGGGCATCTATGTGCATATCATATGGGGCTATGCGGACAAAAAAAAGCCTCTTCCATACCTGGAAGAGGCCCGTATTTCCTCTGCCTGACCGGCAAAAACCCGTTGCCGGAGAACATCTCACGCCAAAGCAATGCACTTTTTCAAAGTTAAGCTGCACCAGGAGCGCGAAAATGGGCACGGCAGGTCTTCCGGCTTGATCCCCTTGCCCCGGCCTTCCCGTTTCCAGTGGCACAAAATGGGGCGCGGTTTGCGGATCTCACGGCGGCGGGTCCGCTCCCGTTTTACACGGGATTCCCTTTTCAAGCCGTTCCGCGTTGCTCCGCCGGTCCGGCTACCGTTGTCAGAGGGCACATTAGGCGCGGCGCGCGGCCCTGTCAATGCGGCCGGACAGATGCATCTGACTCCAGCTTTTAAGGCATCTTATTTGCCGGGATTATCCGTCAAAACCAGCCTGTTCGACGTTGGCGGCGTCATCCGGCGTTTTTTGCCGCTCACGTACTTGAAGTACAGCCCTGCTCTTGGTGCCCGTAAGGCTCGCCCGGCTCGCCAACGGGCACGGCCCTTTGGGCCGCCTTCCGGTCGGTTTCCGCGCAAAAAGCGCCATTTCCCTTGCCAACGCCGAAGAATCTTGCTTCAGCCGTTGCGACGAAGGAAGCTACGGATGAAGACAGCAATTGGTTACGCAAAATTATATCTAGGAAAATCGCTGTCGCTATCCGTAGCGGTGCTGTCTTGATCCGTAGCAGTGCTGTCCTTATCTGTACGCCGCCCTGCGGCTACAGCTAAGGCAACACGGCTTCGCCGTGAACGGCTCAAGCAAGCCGCTGACGCGGCAACGGCCAGCGCATTTTTTAGAATTCTCCCGGCACCAGCCATCCGCCTGCGCTTCGCTCCGGCGGAGCAAAGGTGGCTTCGCCCAACTCTTGGGAAAGAGTATATGATAAATACCAATACATTGAACCAGCCGTATAAATTAAATGAACTTTTATACGCTTGCCAAGGTAGACGCGCGACGGATCAGCCTCAGGCCGTGATCCAGATCAGGCTGGCCTGACGGCCGGACCTTTTTTCACGCCGGTAAGAGAAGAACTGTCCGTTGTTGGAAGCCGTGCAAAGATCCAGGCCGTAGATTTGGCGCTCCGGCAGACCGGCTTGTTGCAACTGCCGGCGGGTCAGGCCCCAAAGATCCATGGTCCGCGTTGCCGGGTCGAACCAGGCCCGGAAGTCGTCGCTCCATTCCCGCTCGAAGTTGACGAACTCCGCCCGTCCCGGCCCCAGGCTGGGTCCGCGCACGGCCAGCAGGTCGCAGGGTTTGAGATCATAGCGCGCGCAGAAGCGGGCCACGCCCGTACCCGGGAAATCGCAACGGTTGCCCCGCCAGCCCGCGTGCAGGGCAGCCACGTATCGACCGCTCTTGTGCGCCAGCAGAATGGGCTGGCAGTCCGCGGTCTTGATCAGCAGGCCCAGGCCGGGCCGGGACACGGCCATGCCGTCGCCGTCCGCCGTGGGCCGGATTTCGCAGGCCACGGCTTCCGGCTCGAAGAGCAGCACGTCGCCGTGCACCTGATTGAGCTCCGCCCAAGCCGTGAGGCCGTGCGGCTGCAAGGCCGCCAGCAGGTCACGGCGGTTGCCCGTTACAATATCCGGGTCGTCCTCGGTGCTGAAGGAAATATTGCCGCCGTCATAGCCGTTGCGGTACACCCCGCCGGGGATGGCGGCTCGGACCTGAAAGGCGCAACGGACATTCTCAAGACCGGGAAACTGAAAAGGAATGTAGCTTACAGACACAGAAACTGCTCTTCCGTGCAGAGATATTGCACGCGTTGATCCCACTGTTCCAGGGGCAGATTTTTGGCAACCTGGAAGGCGAAGCACAGGCCCACGCGCGGGCAGGCCAGTTCGCTGTCCAGAAAACGGTCATAATACCCTCCCCCGAAGCCCAGGCGGCCGCCGTGCAGGTCAAAGGCCAAGCCAGGCAGTACCAGCAGATCCGGCTTAAAGGCCTTGCCCGCCCCTTCCGGCCCGAAGCCCGGCAGCCCGTCCTCGGGCTCGCTCAGGCCGAAAGGGCCGGTCCGCAATTGTTCCGGCCCCGTGCAGGCCACGAAGTCCATGATCCCCGCTTCGCCGGGCCGCACGCGCGGCAGCCAGACCGTGCGCCCGCTCTTCCAGGCGGCGTCCAGCAGCTTGTCGGTGGACAATTCGCCCTTGAGGGCCACATACAGCGCCACGGAATGCGCATTGCGCCAGCAGGCGGCCTCAATCAGCCGTTGCTGGGCCTCCAGACTGCGCGCCCGCGCCAAACCCGGCGGCTGGCGGCTGCGCAGCTTGCGGATATGCTCCCGCAGGGCGGCCTTGCGCGCCGCGACGGGTTCCTCGGACATGGGGGATTCGGGAGATGTGGGAAGCATGGCGGCTCTTTCCATCCGTGGCGAGTTATGGCAGGATTGCGACACCATTTTTATAACAAAGGATAGGACGCCATGCCAAGCGCCGATACGCAGGATTACCTCTGGATAGCCGTGGGCGACATCCACGACGACCCCGCCTGTTTCCATCGGATTCCGGAACTGGCCCAGGCCGACGGGATCATCGTCACCGGCGACCTGACCATCACCGGCGGCGTCAAGCAGGCCGAACTGGTCATGGAGGTTCTGCGCGCCCACGACCTGCCGGTCTGGGCCCAGATCGGCAACATGGACCGGCCTGAAGTGGATGCATGGCTGAGCGAGCAGGGCTGGAACCTGCATACCGTCACCCGCGAACTGACGCCGGACACCGCCATTTTCGGCGTGGGGGCCTCCACGTTCACGCCCTTCGGCACGCCCAGCGAATTTCCCGAATCCACGTTCGCGGCATGGCTGGACGCCTGCTGGCAGCGCGCCCGGCGCTATCCGCATACGGTGCTGGTTTCCCATAATCCGCCCAAGGATACGGCCTGCGACGTGATTCCCGGCGACGTTCATGTGGGCTCCACGGCGGTGCGTGAATTTCTGGAAGAAGCCCAGCCCGACATCTGCCTCTGCGGCCATATCCATGAAGCCAGAGCCGTGGACCGCGTGGGCCGCACCGTGGTGGTCAACCCCGGCGCGCTGGCCCAGGGCGGCTACGTGCTGTTGCGCTCCAACTCGGGGCGGCTGTCCGCGGAACTGCGAGTGTTGGAAAACTGCTGACACTTCGCGCCCGGCTCCTTCCTCCCCGCCCTGTTCTGAAAGAGGCTGGAAGCGAAGGCCGGGCGGCCCTTCTTGCATATTTTCACAAAAGACGTATTATAGAGCAGATTAACTCTGAGATGTCACAATTTCAAAGTTTTGAAGACGCCCGCTCCGGTACATCACAGCGCAAATAAGTCGCGCTTATGCCTTGTAGCGGGCGGCTGCCTTCGCAGCCAGCAGAGCAATTTCACTTTGAAACGGCTCTATTAAAATAAGGTCCGGCATGTCCGCGGCAATTGCGCGCCTGTAACGGCGCTGCTGCCGCAGTGCTCCACGCGGCGTTCGACAGGCCGGGCTCACAAATTTTTTCGCGGCGCTGTTTTTCAGATTGCCGCCAGAAGGATTTTCATGACTACTGACCAGGATTTTCCCGTGGCCGCGTCTCCGGCTACGGATGGCGCAAGCCAGGACCGTTCCACTGTTGCTTCCCGTGTTTCCCCCGCATCGGCAGACTCCGCCGTTTCCAGCGAAGCCCCCGCTCCCAAACGCCGTACTTCTTCCCGCAGCACTAAAAAATCGGCCGCCAAAACAGCACGCGTTCAGCCCCCAAAAGAGCCCGACGTGCCGACGGCTGACGGCAAGACCACGGAAAATGCCGACGCCGCAGCCGCCCCCAAGGCGCGGGGCGGCAGGCGCACGACTGCAAAAAGCCCGGCCCAAGCCCCTGAAGGCGGCGAGGACAGCCCGGCCAAGGCCAAACGTGCTCCGGCCCAGCGCACGGGCAAAGGCCGCCGCAGCGCCACGGCCAAAACCGGCAGTGCTGAAACCGGCGCAGAGGCAATGCAGGCGGCAGCCCCGGCGCAAGCTGCGGCAACCGGGGAGAGCCCCGCGGAAACGCCCGAGAAGGCGGCCAAGGCCGCTCCCAAGCGCGGCCGCAATAACACGACGCGCGGCAGCCGGGCGAAAAAAGCCCCGGCATCCCTGACATCCCCAACATCCACTGTTGCCGCCGCCCCTGCCGAAACCGACACGCCATCGCCTCAGGCTGAAAGCCGACAGACCGCCCCCACGGCTGGCGCCACAACGGCCAAGGCTCCCAAAGAAATTTCCCGGCCCGAGAGTCTCCCGCCGAAAGGGGTGGAACAGGTCGAGGCCTCTGTGGATGCCGAAGAAGCCGCCCCCGGAAACGAGGACGACGGCAACGCTGACGCTCCCCGGCGCAAAAGTCGGCGCGGACGGCGCGGCGGTCGCGGGCGCAACCGCAAAAATCGCCAGACCGCCACGGGCGAGATGAGCGAGGATGATGCCGCAGCGGACGACAACATGGACGACGCGGCTGTGGAACGCACGGGGGACGCCGACGACGAAGCTTTTGACGAGGTTGACACCGCTGCCGAAGTTCCCGTTGCCGAAGGCGGCGTGTCCGCCCCCAAGGGGCGCGGCAAGAAGGGCAAGAGCGTCCAGAACGCCGAGGCCGAGGACAACAAAAAAACCACAGCTCGCGCCACGGCGGCCAAGGCCAAAACCGGCGCGGCCACGGGCAAAAAGCGGATGTTCATCAGCGTGTTGCCCGGCGAACAGGTGGAAGTGGCTCTGGCCGAGGAAGGCTGCCTGCTGGAATACTACCTGGACATGCTCCACCAGCGCAAAATCAAGGGCAATATTTACAAGGGCGTCATCCACAACATCGACACCAATCTCCAGGCCGCTTTTGTGAGCTACGGCGCGGGCAAGAACGGCTTTTTGCAGATCGACGAGATCCATCCCGAATACTGGCTGGCCCATCACGAACCGGCCAAAGGCAAGAAGTTCCCGCCCATCCAGAAGGTGCTCAAGGCCGGTCAGGAAGTGCTGGTGCAGGTGGTCAAGGAGCCCACAGGCAACAAGGGCGCGTTTCTGACCACCTGGCTCTCGCTGGCCGGGCGTTTTCTGGTGCTCACGCCCGGGCAGGAGCAGATCGGCGTTTCGCGCAAGGTGGAAAATGACGAGGAACGCGCCCGCCTGCGCGAGATGATGAACGGCATCGACCCCGGCCAGGGTCTGGGCGTCATCGTGCGCACGGTGAGCGCCGGCACCACCAAGACCACCCTGAAGAACGATCTGCAGTATCTGAAGCGCCTCTGGCGCGACATCCGCAAAAAAGCCACGGAAATATCGGCCCCGGCCCTGATCCATCAGGAGCCCGGCCTCTCCGAACGCGCGGTGCGCGACTACCTCACCGACGACGTCTGCGAAATCTGGGTGGACAACGAGGAAGTGGCCCAGGGCATCCGTGATACCGTCAGCCTGCTTTTCCCGCGCAAGAAAGATCTGGTGCGCCTGCACGGCGATATCCGCCAATCCATGTGGGAACGTTTCAATCTGCGCCGCCAACTGGACCAGATCTATTCCCGCGAAGTGCTTCTGCCCTCGGGCGGCCGGTTGGTCTTTGACCAGACCGAGGCGCTCATGGCCGTCGACATCAACTCGGGCAAAATTTCCGGCAAGGGCAATTTTGAGGCCATGGCCTTCAAAACAAATATGGAGGCCGCCGAAACCATCGCCCGCCAGCTCAAGCTGCGCGACGTGGGTGGCCAGGTGGTCATCGACTTTATTGAAATGCGCGACAAAAAGCACATTCTGGACGTGGAGAAAACCCTGCGACAGGCCATGAAAAACGACCGCGCCCGCCACGACGTGGCCCGCATGAGTTCCTTCGGCCTGTTGGAGCTGGTGCGCCAGCGCATGGGCTCTTCAGCCCTCGCTATCACCATGGAGCCCTGCCCGGCCTGCGGCGGCACGGGTCAGCGCCGTAACCTGGAATGGCAGGCGCTGCAGGGACTGCGCGAGCTGCGCCGCATGCTGCGCGCCACCAACGGCGAAAAGTGCACCTTTGAAGCCACGCGGGAACTGGGCCTCTATCTGCTCAACCACAAGCGCGACAGCCTGCGCGAAATGGAGCAGGACTTCGGGAAATGCCTGGAAATAGCGATCCGTACCTAGAGCGGATTAACGTTGAGAATGGCATTCTCAACGTTAACGCTGCCTTCAGCCTATCGTTGCTGTCGTCATCCGTAAGCCGCCGGCGGCAACGGCTGACGCGCGGCGGGAACGCGGTCCCGCCCTGGCTTCCGCCGTGGGCGTCCGCTTTTGCAGCCGCCGGAGCAAAGTAACTTTGAAAAATTACTTTGCTCTGGAGCCGAAGCGTGGGGACAAGAGCCTGCTGCTGCACGTCTGCTGCGGGCCGTGCGCCATCATGCCCATCACCCGCCTGCTGGACGAAGGCTTTGCGGTCACGGCCTGGTTCATGAATCCCAATGTCCAGCCTCTGGCCGAATATCTGCGCCGCCGCGAAGCCGCCGGAGAGTGCGCGGCGCGTCTGGGCGTGGATATCCTGTACGCGGACGAGACTTGGGACATCGCGGCATGGTTGCGCGCCGTGGCCGGACGGGACGAAGCCCCCGCGCGTTGCGCCTATTGCTGCGAAAGCCGCGTGGAAGCGGCGTTCGCCAAGGCCGCCTCTCTGGGTTTCTCCTGGGTCAGCACCAGCCTGCTCTACTCCCGTTACCAGCCGCACGAGATCATTGCGGCGGCGGGCCGCCGCCTGGCCGCGCCAAGCGGCCCCGGCTTCGTCTACCGCGACTTCCGCACGGACTGGCAGGCAGGCATCGACCGCTCCAAGGGCTGGGGGTTGTACCGCCAGCCCTACTGCGGCTGCGTGTACAGCGAGGCGGACCGCTACCGGAAAAAACTTGAGCGCTGTAAAAAAGAGGCGGCCAAGCACTGATTTTTACAAAATCACATAGATTTTTACAGAAACCTATATTTTCGCTTGACCTCGCGGGCGCTTTTCCGTAAAAAGTTTTTTGCCTTCAGCGATCCCCGATAGCTCAATTGGCAGAGCGGGTGACTGTTAATCACTAGGTTGGCGGTTCAAGTCCGTCTCGGGGAGCCAAAAATGATAAACCCTTGAGAAATCAAGGGTTTTTTCATTTTTCTGGAACATTGCAAAGTTGATCTGCTGGAAAAGCAAAACAGACGACAGCATCAAGATTGAAACGAACGGGCCAGACTCGGCCACGACAGCAACCGCCGGCAAAATAACATCGGGAGGAGTGCCGGAGACGGCTGAAAGACCCGCATTCTCCCTGACACCCCTCCCGGACCCGCCATAAGCTGATAAAAAGCTCAGTATCTGATTGCAAAAATTTCGAGCATAGTTCTGCTCTCAATTTTCGCAGGATCGTCAGCGAAAAAACGTGCTTTTTCGCTGACTCACGGCGACTGCGCCGCCGCAACATCCTACAGATTTTATATATCTAATTTTTCAAATGAGACATTAGTCCATCCGGCTTCTGAAGCGCTCCGCCTGATCAGCGATCAGCTCTTTGTCCTCAAAATAGTTAATCTTCATGGCTCGCTTCATGGCGGCCAAGGTTTCCGCCGCCTTCTTTCGGGCCTTGCGGCTGCCCTCTTCCAATATCCGGTATACTGCGGGGATATCTTTGGAAATCTCCTTACGGCGCTCACGGATGGGGCCAAGTATTTCCTGAAGCACACTGTTCAGGAAGCGCTTTACCTTCACATCGCCCAGGCCGCCACGGGCGTAATGGGCTTTTAATTCTCCCAGATTTTTATACTCGGGCAGATATTTCTCGAAATGCTCATCCCTGCAACAGGCATCCAGGTAAATGAAGACCGGATTACCTTCCACCTGTCCCGGGTCCTCCATTCTCAGGTGATTGGGATCAGTGAACATGGACATAATCTTCTTCTTCACGTCCTCTTCGGAATCAGACAGATAAATACAGTTTCCGAGGGATTTGCTCATCTTGGCCTTGCCGTCGGTACCCGGCAGGCGAAGGCAGGCCTCGTTGTCCGGTAGAAGAATGGTCGGCTCCACAAGCGTCTCGCCGTACACCGCATTGAATTTGTGCACGATCTCCTTGGTCTGCTCAATCATGGGCGCCTGATCTTCGCCCACAGGCACGGTTGTTGCCTTGAAAGCGGTAATATCCGCCGCCTGGCTGATGGGATAGGTGAAGAAACCGACCGGGAGGCTCGTTTCAAAATTGCGCATCTGGATTTCAGACTTCACTGTCGGATTACGCTGAAGCCTGGAGACTGTTACCAGGTCCATGTAGTAAAAAGCCATTTCGCAAAGTTCGGGCACTTGCGACTGGATGAACAGAACGGATTTTTCCGGGTCCAGCCCGCAAGCCAGATAATCCAGAGCCACTTCGATGATGTTCTGGCGTACCTTTTCCGGATTGTCCGCATTGTCCGTCAGGGCCTGGGCATCAGCAATCATGATATAAATTTCGTCAAATTCCCCTGAATTCTGGAGCTCCACCCTGCGCTTTAAAGAGCCCACGTAATGCCCTATGTGAAGTCGTCCCGTGGGGCGGTCGCCAGTCAATATAATCTTGCCCATCTGTATATCCTCTCGTTTCCTGATACCGGGTTGACGCACAGCATACCTCGAACCAACGAGTGCCTGACTGCAAAAATTTCGGCATAGTCATGCTCTCAATTTTCGCTGACTCACGGCAACTGCGCGGCCGCAAAACCTGTAGGGTTTTGTGGGTCTAATTTTTCAAATCAGACGCGAGGCTCGAATTTTTCGCTAACCACATCCTTTATATTCTATCCCAATTCGTGGATGCCGTCCATACTGACATACTAATCGACTGTGATTCATATCCCTTACTTACGGGAATATTGCAGCAAGCCAGAACGCTATGACATCCCGGAAACAAACTACGTCGTATCCGCACGGCGACCGTCCTCCACGAATACCGCGCCGCCTTCAACCGGATGTCACAGAGGCTGAACCCGGAAAAGTCCTTGCGGGATAATAGCCAACGGAAGCGAACACGGCAGAACGCATGCCGGGCGGATTTTTAGAGCAGCTCACGCATGAAATGCTCTAAAAATCCGCCCGGTCACGGCATGGCCCTTTTTCATTGTTCCGCTTTGCGTTACCATCAGGGCAACGCTTTTGTATCAAGGAAAATCATGTATCCCCTACTCTTGGAAACCGATCAAATCCATTGCTATGACACTGCCGGAAAACGCATAGACTGTATGGGCTCCGGCCCGGGTTCCGAACAAGACGCCGCGCGGCCCAAACATCTCCCGCCCGCCGCCGGCCGCTTTCAGATTCAAGGCGATCTGGTGCGGGACAGCCTGAGCGGCGCGCTCTGGGCCCGCAACGCCAATCCCGCCGACTTTCCGCTCAACTGGGAGGAAGCCCACGCGCTGGCGGCGGATATGGCCGCCCGTAAAGCCCATGGCTGCGCCGACTGGCAGTTGCCGCCCCGGCGGCTGCTCTTTTCCCTGCTCAGCCATCAACATATCAATCCTGCCCTGCCCGAGGGGCATCCCTTTACCAACGTCTTTTCCGGCTACTACTGGACCGCCGATACCTGCCACCGCCTGCCGGAACAGGCCTGGCACATTCATCTGGGCGGCGGCCGGGTGACCCGCGTCCGCAAGGACGAAGCCGCCCTGGCCTGGCCGGTCTGCCTGCCGAAAACGGAAGATGCCGCGCCGCTCTTTTCGCCCGGGGAGCGTTTTGCACTAGATGGCGACTCGGTGCGGGATCAACTTACAGGTTTGATCTGGAGCCGGAATGCCGACCCCCTGGGCCGCCCCCTGCCTTGGGAAGAAGCCCTGGCCGCTGTGGACGGACTCAACAGCGCGGCTCTGGACAGAGCCACGAACTGGCGCATGCCCAATATCAGGGAACTGGAAAGCCTGGTGGACCTTCAGGCCGACTCCCCGGCCCTGCCCGAAGGGCATCCTTTTACAAACGTGCGCGACGTGTACTGGTCGTCCACCACCAGCGTCTATGAAGCCCGTTACGCCTGGGCGCTTTACAGCCGCGACGGCATGGTGGGCGTGGGCTTCAAGCCTGACACCGGTTTTCATCTCTGGCCGGTGCGCGGCACAAGCTGAGAACTTCAACCGCCGACCAATGAAAAAGACCCGCCTCCTGAACGGGTCTTTTTCATTGGTCGGCGGAAATAAGGCCGGGCGCGCCGGCCCCCGTACCCTCCGCCGTTATTCCTCACGCCTCAGAGCAGGAATGCCAGGAAAGGCAAAACCAGTGCCAGACAGACCACCCAAAGCAGCAAGTCCTTGAAAGTACGGTCCGCCGTTTCGGTTTCGGCCAGGATCAACGCTCCGCCGATATGAAAGGGGCTGGCCGCCATGACCGCGATGCTGCCGGAAAGCAAAGCCAGTTGCATATTCGCGGCTATGGCCTGGACAGCGCTGCCCATGGACTTGATGGCCACCGGTATCACCAGGCCCAGCACGGCCACGGACGAGGATTCAAAATTGGCGATAATGGTCCCCAGCAGACTGATGCCGTAGCGGACCAGAGAGGGATTTTCCATACCTGACAGCGCCGATCCGATGGCGTGCAACACGCCCATTTTCTCCAACAGGCCCACGTACAACAGCACGCCGCCGATCATCAGGGCAATGCCCCACGGCAGTTTGGCAATGGCCTGCTTGCCGTTGGTACGGAAAATGATCTGCAACGTCATACCCGCGGCAAAGGCCGTCAGGCCCACGTCAAGACGCCGCAGCACCAGCGTGATGAAACAGAGCACGGCCGCCAAAGAACACCATTGATAGGCTGTCAGCCCGGAGCGCGTCAGGGCCTTGTCCACAGCGCGGGCGGAAGTCGGAAGCACATCCGCCCCGGCCTTCACGGCTGGCTCGACTTGCCCGTTTTGTCCTTTCTGTCGCAACAGCTTCAGGCCGCCGAAGCAGAAAAAGCCCACCAGGCCCACGGCCAAGGCCAATGCGCCTTGGCACAGAAAGAAAAAAACGCTGTCAAAGGCAATGCCGTTTTGGGCCGCCTGCATGGCCACCAGATTGCCCCAGGGATTGAAGGGCGAAAAGCCGCCCACGCAAGCGCCCTGAATAACCACCGTCCCCATCAGGGCGGCCCGGATGTTTTCGCGCCGGGCTATTTCCATGGCTACCGGTATGGTGATGGCCAGCGCGGCGGCGGGCAGCGCGCCCACGGCGCAGATCACCGCCGTGAGAAAAGCCATGACCCAGGGCAGCAGAAAGGCCCTGCCGCGCGCCGCCCGTACCATGGCTGTAACAAAGATGTCCGCCAGCCCGCTTTCCTGCACATGGTTCCATAAAAAGGCCACGCCGAGCACCAGAAGCACCAGTTTGGTGGGAAAGCCTGCGTACAGGCTCTTGACCGGCACACCGGCGATCTCGGCCAGCACAAAGGCGGCGGGGATCATGATCAGACCGAGGTTGATATGCTGCCACAGGCTGACGGCGAACACCAGCGCCAGCCAGACCAGGGCGAGTATCTGCAGTGTTGTCATGCCGAGTTCTCCTTGGTCGGGGTTCGGATTCCGGCGAAAAACCGGGGTAATCCCGGCTTCCCGCCGTTCCTGAAGCCGCTTTTCCGGCGGCTGCGGTCAGGACAGTTTTTCGATGCGCAGATGCTCCGGGTCAATGCGGACCATGTCGCCCGTGCGCAGCATCGTCAGGGCGTCCGGCCGCCAGCCTTCGGTAATGGGGATGCCCGCGAATACCGCTCCTTGGACCATGACGGGATTAAGCTTGCCGAAAACGAACGCACGGGGCGCGAAGCCCTTGCAGACCAGGTCGCGAAAAGCCCAGCCCCCGGCCACGCCGCCCTTGGCCGTGGGGATGACCAGGATTTTATCCTTGATGGATTGCCCTTCCGCGCTGTGTCCCCGCCGGGAAATGACGCCGCTGGTGCGGTCCAGATCATAACGCGGGCTGAACCCCTCCCTGAACACGACAACCTGCCCGCTGACGGTCTGACCCATGGCGCGCGTGACGATGATGATTTCGCTCATTGCAGTTCTCCTGTGCAGGCAATATCCACGCACTGCGCGGTATGGCGCAGCACGGTATTGAAACGGTGGGCCGTAATGGTGTTGACGATCTTGCCGGAATTGGAAATCAGATTGATCCAGCCGTTCATCTTTCTGATGCCGGAGAGATTCTGGAGCAGATAAAAACAGACGCCTTCCATCAGTTGTACGCCCGCCTCTTCCAGAATCCGCGCATAGCCCAGCCGCCGGGCGTTGGACATGACGCTGTTGTTGGTGGTCACAAATACGTGCATGCCTTTGGCCACCCGGCGCCCCTGGAAAAGCTCCGCCAAACGGCGCATTTCAAAGATGGAAAGTTGCGGACCGGAGAAAACGACCACATTTTCCGCACCGTCCAGATAGGCATAGTTTTGGTACACCTTGTCCAGATCCTCAGGGGTGACGGTCATGCTCTTTTGCGGCTCCCGGCCGCCGAAGGCTTCTTCACGGCTGCGGGCCTCAGGCGTGACGCCGACCATATGGTACATGGCCATGGAACCGTAGCTCGCCAAGGCGCAGCCCAGATGCTTGAGATCGTCCGGCGAGGGACGCCGCCGCACGCCTTCGAAAACCGGCACGGCGAAGTAGTCCTGATGGGGGTGGCCCACCAGCTTGCCCAACGCCCCCCAGTCCGCCACATCCCGCATTTCGGCTTCCAGGCGTACCTCAATAGTGCCGCGTCGGCAGGCGTCCAGGTGAAAACCATAGGCGGGCGTGCGCCCGGTGATGGCCGCCGAAAGACTTGCATTGCCGGATTCGAAATTGGTGCGCGCGCCAAAAATGGAATTGGCGGCAATGACCGTGCCCGTATCGCCCCAGGCCAGATGTTCTCCCAGGGTCGGCTGGTAGTAGGTCTGGTAGTTGATGCAGGAATCAATGCGAATCATGCGCAGCTCTTCCAGCAGGCGCATGATTTCCTCCTCCTTGTCCATTTCTTCGCTGTCCTGCCCCAGGCTGGCGGCACATTGCATGTCCATGCAGCGCGCATTGGTGGTGGTGTCCACCACGCAACTTGCGCCCAAGGCCTTCAGACGCCGTAAAAACTCCAGTCCGCCGTCGCCGATCAGCTCAATGTCCGCCATGACGTGTGCATTGGCGACGGGCACGAATTTTTCGGCCTTGAAAAAATTTCCCACCGCAATCTGATAGGCCAGCGCCTCTTTGACGGCCTCCCCCCGCTCACCGCGCAACATGCCTTTTTCCTCATCCGTCAAATGCATTGTCCCGGTATCCATGTCTGCCTCCTTCAGGAGTTGACGGCGCGGCCGGATGACCGCACCGATATTGGCCTGGAACGCACGCGCCCTTCCGGAAGACGCGGCGGCTTTTATTTATTTTCTTTTATAAGCATACAATAGCATACATTTTGCTCTAAAAAAAATTTGGCCCAATGCTTCGCCCAGACCAACCGCCTGCGCGGCAAGGGAAAAGAGGTTTCCCGGCGGCTTTGAAAGCCTGTTTGTAAAAATTTTTCGCTGCTTCATGGCCGCTACGCCGCCGCAACACCCTACGGGTTTTGTGTATCTAATTTTTCAGACACCAGCCCCCTCCTCGCCCAGATGCACACTGAGGCGATAAATGTCCGGGCGCAGGAAATGGGTGGTGAATTCCAGGGGATTGCCCGACGCGTCCCTGGTGATGCGTTCCAGTACCAGCAGGGACGTACTGGGGGAAACTTCCAGCAGGTCGCTGATATTTTTGGGCGGCTGCTCGCAACTGACCAGAAATTCCGAGCCCATCGGTTCCTGTGCGAATTTTTCCCGCAGCATCCTGTACACCGGCGTGGACTCCACGTCCGCCGAACTGATGTGGTTGCCGATGGTGTACGGCAGGCAGACCCGCGCCACGGCGTGCGGAATGCCCCGCGAGACGTAGAGGCGGTCGAAACGCAGGACGGGCCGGGGCCAGTCGCGCAACTTTTCCGGCAGGGGCACCTCCCTGCCCAGCCAGCCGAAGTCGATCATCTGCGTCCGCACATCCTCTCCGTTGCGGCGGAAGGTGTCCATAAAGGCGGAAACGCGGTCAATGGAGTGAATGATGCACGGCACGGCACGCGCGATAAACGTCCCCTTGCCGGGGCTGCGCACCAGCAGGCCCTCTTCCACCAAGCGTTGCAAGGCCTTGCGGATGGTGGAACGTCCCACCTGAAAAATACGGGTCAGCTCGGCCTCGGTGGGAACGCGCTCCCCTGGGCGCATGCCCATGAAATGGGCGCGTAACCGGTCCGCAGCCTGCTCATACAGGGACCGGACGCTTTCGCGTTCCAGACTTTCCATGGCGGGAAGCTTGCTGCATGACATATTTATCACCTCTCACCCGCATACAATAAGGAACATTTATTCCCTGATACCCGCGCCGTGCGGCCCTGTCAAGCCCGGCAAAAAATATTTTGCGTTCACCGGATGCCGCCTCAGCAGCGTGCCAGGGGCAATTCCTTCCAGTCTGTGGTCAAACGGGGAGAACATTGCTTCCGGCGCATATGCCAGGGGGCCTCGCCCAGGCCCTGCGCTCCGAAGGCCACGGCATCCCTGCCGAAACGCCGGTTGATGGCGTCCAGGGACGCCATCAGGCGTTCCCGCCGTTGTCGGCGCTCCGCGTTTTCCGGCACCAGCAGGCTGCCCTGAAGGCGGCCTTCGGCCTCCAGGTCAAAGAGCATGACCCCGGCCTTGGCGTAGCCGAAGCCGGGGCGGTAGATGCGCTCCAGGCCGCTCATGGCGGTGTTGATCAGGCTCAGGCTGTCCGCCGTGGGCGCGGAAAAGCGCAGCTGGACCGTCTGATCGTAAAACCGCGCGCTTTCATGGCGGGAAGTGCGGATATGCACGGCCATGCCCCCGGCCACAAGGCCCTCCCGGCGCAGGCGCGCCCCGGCGCGCGCGGCAAAGCAGGACAAAGCCTGGGCCAGCATGGCGCGTTCACGGACTTTGTTCGCAAAGGAGCGCGAGGACATCAGGGCCTTGCGGGGCGCGGGCGCATTGCCCTCCCCGATGCAGGGCAGACCGCGCAGTTCCAGGGCCGTGCGCCAGCCCGCCACGGTGAGCCGCTTGCGCAGCCAGAGATCTCCGGCCCGTTTCAGATCCAGGGCTGTGCGCACGCCCTCGGCCCGAAGCCGCTTGGCCTGTCCGCGCCCCACGCCCCAGACCTCATCCACGGGCGTCCCGGCCAGCACGGCGTCGATGTCCGCCTCCGGCCTGACCAGGGAAAAAACACCGTCATAGGCGGTCCTATTTTTGGCGACATGGTTGGCCACCTTGGCCAGGGTGCGCGTTTCCGCCAGGCCGATGGACACGCTGATGCCGGTCCAGCGCAAAATGGTCGCCCGCAGGGCGCGGCTGAATTGGGGCAGATTGGCCCGCAGGGGCGCATCCAGACGAAGAAAGGCCTCATCAATGGAATACGGCTCCACCACCGGACAGTGCTGCTCCAGAATGGCGAGAATACGCGTGGAAATATCCCCGTACAGGGCGTAGTTGGAGGAAAAAACCGCCACGTCCAGTTCCTTGAGCAGCGGGCGGATCTTGAATTCCGGCGCGCCCATGGGAATGCCCAGGGCCTTGGCCTCGGCGGAACGGGAGACGATGCAGCCGTCGTTGTTGGAAAGCACCACAACCGGCCGGTCCGCCAGATCCGGCCGGAACAGCTTCTCGCAGGAGGCGTAGAAGTTGTTGCAGTCCACCAGGGCCCAGAGCGGTTTTTTACAATTTATGGATGACATGGGTTACCACGCCCCAGATGTGCACATATTCGCGTTCCGTGATATCGATGGGTGAAAAGCACGGATTTTCCGGGGCCAGCAGCACCCGCCCGGCGCGTCGCAGCAGGCGTTTGACGGTCAGCTCGCCGTCCAGGGCGGCAATGACCACCCGCCTGTGCCCGGCCTCCACCGAGCGGTCCACAATAAGCAGATCCCCGTCGTGGATGCCCGCGCCCAGCATGGAATCACCGTGCGCGCGCAGAAAAAAGGTGGCCGCCTCATTACGTACCAGATATTCATGCAGGTCGAGCTTGCGGTCCAGATCGTCCTCGGCCGGAGAGGGAAAACCCGCCTCCACGGGCGAAAGATACAGCGGCAGGCCCTCGCGCCCGCCTGGGCGCACCGGGGCCGACGCGCCCAGCAGTTCAAGAGCGGAAGAAAAGAGCGGCGTATCCATGCCCTCTTGATAGCGGCAGAAGCCCATGCTGGCAACTGCCCAGCCGGGCCGCAGCGACCTTCAGCATCGGCCCGCGCCGCATTGACGGGCGTATCCCCGGCATTGTAGGTCTGGACCAGGGCGAATCCGCTTTGATGCCACATCTTTCAGAGCATCGCTTCAAACCAGACGAGACGTTGCGGACGGCGAACCGCCCGCAGCCGGAGGATATATGAGTTTCACGTCCCGGTTCAAAAAAAATGCCGCCAAGGTGGGCAACGGCCTGCTTTTCGCTGTGGCCCTGACCACGCCCGTGGTCCTGGGAGTGGCATTTCAGGCTTTTTCCCTGGTCTCCGCCGCCTCGTTCGGCGCCATGTTCGCCTTGCTCATCGCGCCCCGGCACGGAGCCCTGGCCCGCGTGGTGGGCATCAGCATCGGGGGCCTGCTGGTGGTGCTGGCCGCCGCCCTGGGCATTGCCCTGCAAGGCCGACACGACCTTGTGCTGGTTCTGCTTTTCCTGCTCAGCTGGCTGGCGGCCCTGCCCAGACCGGATCAGGCCTATCTGGGCCTGATGGTCAAATACGTGGCGTCTTCCGTATTGCTGACCTCTTTCGGCTTTTCCGCCACCCTGCCCATGGCCCTGGCTTTTCTCGGCGGCATTGCGCTGGGCATCTGCCTCAGCCTGGTGAGCATGCTCTTTGAAGCCGACGACGCCACCACCCCGCTGGAGGAGTTCAAAGCCTTTCTGCACGGGGCCACCAACGGCCGCCTGTTCGGCGTGGCCGTGCCCGTGACGGTGCTGTTCTCCACCCTGGCGGCGCGATATTTCTCCTTCAGCGACCCGGCCTGGGTGGGCCTGACCGTGCTCTTCGTCATGCACAGCGACGGCGCCACGGAGCTGTTCCGGATCTGGGCGCGAACCCTGGGCACTCTGGCGGGCGTGCTGGTTTCCGCCGTGATCCTCTACACTGTGACCGCCCCCCTGCATATCGCCGTGGCCATAGGGCTGGCGGCCTTTGGCATGCCCTATGCCAAGGGCCATTACGTGCTGTTCAGCTTTGCCATCACCTGCGCGGTGCTGCTGCTCATCGACATTTCCATGTTCCAGATGGGCGGGGACATGCCCTTGCTGCGCTGGCGGCTCATTGACACGGTCATCGCCTGCGCCTGCGTGCTGCTCTCCAACCTCACGCTTCGGCTGATCCGCAGACTGCGCCACCGGGGAGACCCCCCGGCGGGACAGGCGGCATAATTTCACGGCATATGACGGAAAGGCCCCCTGAACGCGAAGTTCAGGGGGCCTTTCGGCGTTATGGTCCGTGAATTGCTCTATTCCAGACTGTAGACCTTGCGGATATACCGCTCGTTGTAGTGGAAATCCCAGTGCAGTTCCTTGATCGCGTGCATGAGCTTTTCCCGCGACCGGGTTTCAATGGCATCCACGATCAGGCCGTGCTCGGCCACGGCCGCCAGATACCAGTCCGGCACGAAATTCTTGCGCGGGAAGTCCCAGAGCCGATTTTTGATGGGCGCCAGGATGCGCCTGGCGAAAATATTGGGCGAGACCTCGAAAAAAATCTCGTGAGTACATATTTCAATACAAGGATCCGGGCACCCTATCCCGCAGGGCAGACCCCGGAAACGGCCAGAGCAAAGTAACTTTTCAAAGTCACTTTGCTCTATCTGCCGAGGCTTGAGGCAAAAGGCTCCGAAACGCGCAAGGCGTTCCGGGGCCTTTTGTTTGAAATGCAAGGGGGTGAGCTTACACCGCGCCGCTGCCCCTGCAGACCGGACAGGGGGTGCTGTTGCCGCAGTGCGGACAACTCACGGGCGTGACCTTGCCGTTGCCCCGGCAGCGGGGACAGGGCAGATCGCCGTACTCCGTCCGGATCACGCCCTTGCCGGTGCATTCGGGACACACAGGCTTGCGCTGGCCGTTCCAACAGGCTCCGCAGGAAATTCTGCCGGTGCCGTCGCATTTTTCACAGAGTTGCATGGCGGCTCCTCATCATGGGGAAAAGGTTGTAAAAAGACGCGCGGATACGGTCCGTGCCGACCGTCATCTCCACCACGTGGGCCTGGATAACCCGAGGGATGCCGCCCGGTCAATGGCCCCGCCCCCGTCTGTTCCCTACTGTCTGATTGCAAAAATTTCGAGCAGAGTCATGCTCCCAACTTTCGCCGGCTCCCTGCGGCTACGCCGCCGCAAAACCCTACGGATTTTATGTGTCTAATTTGAAAAATTAGACACACCTGATCCGGCGTGCGGCCGACAGGCATTGAATCAATTTTTAATGAAGTAAAGGCCTTGCCAGCCATAATAAAAATTGATAGTCTTCAATCTAAAATTTACCTACATTAATATAAAAAGAACAAGCGCAACTTTTTGCGCAGTCCCGTTCTGCCGCAGGATGACGAGGTTTGCCATGTCCGATACAATCTCCTTTTCCCAGACTCTGGCCCGGCTGATGCGGGCTCTTGACGCCGCCAGCGAAGCTGAATTGGCCCGCGCCCTGGGCATCACGCCCCAATCCGTCAGCGGCGCGCGCAAACGCGGTGAAGTGCCCCCGGCCTGGATTCAGACCTGCGCCGCGCAAACAGGCGTCAACGCCCACTGGCTTTTTTTCGGCAGCGGTCCCATGCGCCTGCCCGAAGCAGCGGAAGGCGAACTGCCCAGCATGCAGGAGGATTGCGACACCGAGCTGATCACCGTGCCGCTGGCCGAGGCCCGTTTGTCCGCCGGTACCGGCAGTCTGGAAGTCAGCAGTAACAGCAACGAGGGCGGCTATGCCTTCCGCAGCGACTTTCTGCGCCGCAAGGGCAATCCCCGGCGCATGGTCCTGATGCGGGTGTCCGGCGACAGCATGGTGCCGGAAATCTTCGATAACGATCTGGTATTGCTGGACCGGGGCCAGACGGAAATCAGCCCGGGCCGTCTCTATGCCGTAGGTTTTGAAGACGCCATCTACATCAAGCGCATCGACAAACTGCCCGGCAAGATCATCCTGCACAGCGTCAATCCGGCCTATCCGCCTCTGAGCCTGGATCTGCGCGGCGACTGCGCGGATCAGTTCCGGGTTATCGGCCGCGTGCTCTGGTCCGGCCGTGAATACCGCTGACCCGAGGGCGCTGTCTCGCGCCGGGCGCTGACTGATTTCCGCCGACCCCGCCCGACCGTCATGGCTGAAGCCGGAAACCATGCCCGGCGCGGAGTCGGGTCGAACCGCGCCGTTATCGAAATCCGGCATCACTTGCGCCCGTTCCTTGTCTCGGCTAGGCTGAATGTCAGCAAAAATTGCGGCCGCGGCCGCGCGCAAAGGAGTTGTCCATGCTGAAACATTGTGCGGCATCCGCCCTTCAGGCTCTCCTGCTGCTGGCTGTAGTTGCATTGCTCCCGGCGCTTGCCGGGTCAGCGTCGGCGGCAGCCGCCGGTTCCGCGCAATCGCCTCCGGCGACAACGGCCGCCGAAAGTCCGCGCGCGACTATTCCCGCCGCGCCGGACGCCGTGGAGCCTTCCGATGACGCCGCCCCGGATGCCGGGCAGGATGTCGCGGGTGACGCGGAAAACGCCGCCGAAGTGGACCGCCTGCTCAGCCGGGACTTCCGTGTCTGCATGGATGCGGCGGCGGGCATCACCGTGCCCATGCAGGACTGCATGAACGCCGAGGTGGAACGCCTGGAGAAGCATATGGCCGAACAGCGCGCCCGCCTTGTTCCGATTCTCTCCGAAGAACGGGCCAAGGCCCTCAATGACGCGCTTGAAGCCTGGGAAAATCTGCGCAAAAACGGCTCCTCCGCCATGTACGATCCCGACGGCGGCACTCTTGCCACGGTGATTTCCTCACTCTGGTATCTGGAGCAGACCGCGCGCATGTCTCGCTGGCTGGACGATATGCTGAACAGCGCCACTTCGCAGTAAAGCGATCCGGCGCTCTCCGGGTTCGGCGACGCCTCCGGCGGCCAGGAGGGCAATCTCCTATTTAACAGGCTCCAAAAAATAAGATTATAGCCTCTCAATAGATATTGAGGGGCCTTTTTATTTTCTTAGCCGCTCAATCTCTCCAACCACCCTCTTGAAAAAGTCGATCGGATCTGCTTGCAGAGCCTCGCACAGACAAAATATTGTGTTTACAGTCGGCTTTCTATTCCCCTTTTCTATGTCTCTCAGATAGCATCTTTCGATGTTCGCAAAATCCGCCAAAGATGATTTGCTCATCTCCTTTTCATTTCTTAATGATTCAAGTGTATTAGCTATAACTTCCGCCAAATTTGGATAACGTTTCATGCTTCAAGATACACGAAAATCTTGGCTTCCTTCAGATACAAATGTATCCATACGGAATCGGATACTTAAATATCCGAAATAAGTTTTCGTCATAGGGGAAATCAATTTGATGCATCAGAGATCAGTTGCATAGCTTTCAGAAATTGTTTTGCAATGATTAAGTCCACTTGTTTTACCCTGAGCCGACCACAACGGGCAGTGTATTTACTCAGGCGTCTGGAATAACAGGAAAAAATAAAAATGCGGACCCTCTTGCGAGTCCGCATTTTTATTTCCTTCTGGTAACGAAAAAGAAGCTTCGCTAATCAGTCCCCTCCTCCGTCTTGGCCGCCGCCGCGGGCACAGTGTCCGTCCGGGCTTTGGCCGCATCGGCCCTGGCCTTTTTGACGCGCGGCGTGCCGGTGCGCAGCACGTGGAACTTGCGCACCGAGGGCTTGCGGTGGATGGACTCCTGCTTCAGGCATTTGGTGGGGCATTTTTCCACGCAGGCCGAGCAGTACACACAGAGGAAGGGGTCATATTCCCAGCGCCCGGCCTTGGCATCCACAGTAATCGCGCCGGTGGGGCAGACCCGGGCGCAGGTGGAGCAGAAAATGCAGGCCTGCACGTCATTGTGGATGACGCCCCGGTAGGCCGGGAAGGGCTCGCGCTCCTCCAGCGGGTACAGCCGCGTGGCGGGCTTGCCGGACAAATTGCGCAGTACGTTTTTGAGCATATACATGGGCTACCTCTCTGTGCAGGAAATGCACGGGTCAATGCTCAGCACGATCACCGGCACGTCGGGCAGTTTGCAGCCGGGCAGCATGTGCAGCAGGGCCGGGATGTTGGCAAAGGTGGGCGTGCGCACGCGCATGCGCTCCAGCATCTTGGTGCCGTTGGCCCGCACGTAGTAGAAGAGCTCACCGCGCGGCTGCTCCACCCGGAAGATGGATTCGCCGTCCGGGTTGCCGGGCAGCTTGACGGTCAGCTCGCTGTCGGGCAGACGGTTCAGGGCTTCGCGGATCAGGTCGATGGAGTGCAGCACTTCGTAAAAGCGCACCTTGGAACGGGCATAGCAGTCGCCGTCCTGCTCCACCACGGGGATGAAGTTGAGGTCGTTGTAGGCCGCGTAGCCGTGCATGCGCTCGTCGATTTCCCAGCCGCTGCCGCGCAGGGTGGGCCCGGCCGCGCCCAGCAGGCGAGCGTCGTCCTTGCTCAGCAGGCCGATGCCGCGCGTGCGTTCCTGCACGGTGTAATCGTTGAGCATGGTGCTGGTCAGCTCACGCATGCCCTGCTCCAACGCGTCGAGCTGCTCCAGCATCCAGCGGATCTGGTCCGGACTGAGGTCGCGACGCACGCCGCCCACCACATTGACCGACAGGATCACGCGATTGCCCGCCGTGGCTTCGCAGATGTCCATGACATGCTCGCGGATGCGCCAGAACTGCTGGAATACGCTTTCAAAACCGAAGGCGTCCGCGAACAGACCCAGCCAGAGCAGATGGGAATGGATACGGTGCAGCTCGGACCAGACCACCCGCAGGAACTGGGCGCGCGGCGGGGCCGTGACGCCCAGCATGTCCTCAATGGCATTGCAGTAACAGTTGGCGTGGATGCAGGAGCAGATGCCGCAGATGCGCTCCACCACAAAGACCATCTGATTGAAATCCTTGTTGCGGACCAAACTTTCCAGGCCGCGGTGCACAAAACCGAGCTGCGGCACGGCCTGCACCACGGTTTCGTCCTCCACCACGAATTTGATGTGCAACGGCTCCGGCAGCACCGGATGCTGCGGCCCGAAGGGAATGACGGTGGTGCGGTTGCTCATGCTTGCTCTCCTTTGGCGGCTTCGCCGCCCTCAGGGGCGGGCGCGGGCGTTTTGGCCCCGGCCGGGCGCTTCACCGTGGTCATGGTGAAGTAAGGACCGCGCGTGACTTCGCCTTCCAGATACATGCCGCCCTCATAGTCCAGAGGCAGGCCCTCAAAGCGCACCCCGAACTGATCCTGGGTCTCGTTTTCAATGAGCACCGCGCAGAAATAGACCGAGGAGATGCTGGGAATGAGCTGGTCCTTGTCCACATCCATACACAGGTGGCGCATACCCTTGGCGTCGCTGGGCGACCAGTGGCAGAGCTCGGAGTTACGGCGCAGATCCGTCATGGTCAGATTTTCGTCAAAGTGATAGTAAAGGCGCAGGGTATGCTCGTCGAGCACGGTCTGCGACATGGTCACAAAACGGTATTTGGCGTCCGCCAGACGCCGCACCTCGGTGAGCAGCGTTTCAGGCGTGACGGGCGTGGCTTCGAAAAACATGGCTTTTGTCCTTTACCGGGCTCAACCCGCGTTGTTCATGTGCGCCGCAGTATCCGGCTCTTGTCCGCCGTTGTCTCCCACGGCACCGGCAGGCGTTCCGTCGTCGGCGTCGCCGGGCATCAGCATGGGCTCGGGCGCGGGGCCCAGGCCCATCTTGGCCTTGAGCACGTCCAGGGCCGTGACCACTCCGTCGATGATGGCCTCGGGCTTGGGCGGGCAGCCGGGCACAAAAACATCCACGGGAATCACGTTGTACGCGCCGTTGAGGATGTTGTAGCTGTCCTTGAAGACCCCGCCGGAGAGATTGCACGCGCCGATGGAAACCACGGCCTTGGGTTCGGGCATCTGGTCGTAGATCTGCTTGAGCACATGCCGGTTGCGGTGGTTGACCGTGCCGGTGACCAGCAGCACGTCGGCGTGCTTGGGGTTGCCGGTATTGACCACGCCGAAACGCTCCACGTCGTACATGGGCGTCAGGCAGGCCAGCACTTCGATATCGCAGCCGTTGCAGGAGCCGCAGTCAAAATGGATGATCCACGGCGACTTGAGTCGGCTCCGTTTGATCATTGCATCGAGGAATCCCATAGTCCGGCCTCCTTAGGCCACGTAGAGCCACAAAAGGTTCACCAGCGCGAGCCCCATGCCCACCAGCAGCGATTGCTTCTGCACCATCCACTGCCAGGTCAGGCGGGCGGTAATGTTGTCGATGAGGATTTCCGTAAACAGCGAGGCGGCCACCAGGATGGCCATGCCGATGACGCTGGTGTGCCAGAACACGGCGCAGAGCCCGAGAATCAGCACCAGGTCCAGCCAGTGGCCGATTTCAATCAGGGCCAGGAAGGGACCGGAGTATTCGGTCTGCACGCCGCGCACCAGTTCCTGATGGCCGTGGTGACCGGCGGAAAGGTCAAAGGGCGATTTGCGCAGCTTGATGGTCAGGGCATACCCCAGCGCCAGGAACAGCAGGGGCATTTTCAGCAGCAGGGGCGAATCCAGCTTGAAGACATCCGAAAGCATGAACGAACCCGTGCACATGGCAAAGCCCACGAAGACCATGATCAGAATGGGTTCGTAGGCCAGCATCAGCAGCAGTTCGCGCTGCGCGCCCACCTGACTGTAGGGCGAGGGCACGCAGATGGCGCCCACCACCTGAAAGACCGCACCCACGGTGAGCACGAAAAAGAGCAGCAGCAGATCCCCGCCCATAAAGAAGATGAACAGGGCCAGCGCCGAGGAAAGCAGATAGATGTAGGCGCTGAATACCAGCCAGGCGTTGGTCACCCTGGCTTGTTTGCCGAACAGTTTGAGCACGTCGTAAAAGGGCTGGAGCAGCGGCGGTCCCTGGCGCGACTGCAGACGCGCCGTGATGCGGCGGTCCACCCCGCTGAGCAGGCCGCCCGCAAAGGGGGCCAGTATCAATCCGCCGATGGCGCCGAAGATGGTGAGCATCACAGCAGACCTCCTACCAAGACGATCAGAAAGGCCGTGGAAATAATGTCGATGGCGCGGGTAATCTTGCCCTCGCCCACGTACTGGGCCAGATAGTAGTTGGCGGCGCGGGCCGGTTCAAAGACGTTCATGGGCCCCCTGAAGCCCACTTCGCCGTTGCGTTCCTCCGCCAGACCGGAGAAGTACGGCAGGCTGTGCGCGTCTTCAGGCACCTTCTTGGCCGCCCGCCAGGCCAGCCATGCGCCACCTGCCAGCAAAATGAAGAGCAGATAGAGCCAGGCCATGCCTTCCGCGCCGGTAATGCCCGCGCCGGGGATGAAGCCCTGGAGGTTAAGGCGGGCGTACAGGCCGGTGACCGAGGGAGCCACGAAGGTCTTCAGCACCAGAGGCGAGATGAAGGAAAAGAGCAGCGCCAGGCCGCAGAGCGCGCAAAGGGCGAAAAAGACCGACGCGCGCGGATTGCCCTTGGCGGGGTGCTCGTGCAGGTTGGCTGAGGAAACCAGGATGCCGGCCCAGCGCGCCCAGAACAGCACAGTGAAGGCCGAGCCCAGGGCGATGAAGAAAATGATCGGAGTCATGGCCTGGGTGGCCCTGGCAATGGCCTCAATGGCCATCCACTTGCCGATGAGCATGCCGAAGGGCGGCAACATCATGGTAAAAATGCCGATGGCCGTGATGATGGCCGTGCGCGGCATGACGCTGTACAGGCCGCGCATGTCCTCGATGTCGCGCGAGCCGATGCGCTGCTCAATGGCGCCCACGCACATGAACAACAGGCCCTTGGACACCGAATGGTAAATGATGATCATGGTGGCCGCGACCATGGAGGCCGGGGTGTTGATGCCCACGCAGGCGATGATCAGGCCCAGATTGGATATGGTGGAATAGGCCAGGATTTTCTTGGCGTTGCTCTGGCTGACCGCCAGCATGCAGGTACCCACAAAGGTGAACGCCCCGAACAGGGCCACGATGGTGGACATGGTGGTGCCGGCGAAGGCCGGAGCCATACGCAGCAGCAGATAGGTGCCCGCCTTGACCATGGTGGCCGAGTGCAGCAGGGCCGACACCGGCGTGGGCGCGACCATGGCCCCGCACAACCAGCTCTCAAAGGGCACTTGGGCCGACTTGGTGAAGGCCGCCAGGCAGAGGAAGGCAAAGGGCAGCAGCATGGCCGTGCTCTTCACGTCCAGAGCCACCATCTTCTGCAGCACCAGTTCCGTGGAAAGCGTGCCCAGGCTCTTCTGAATGAAAAGCATGGCCGACACAAAGGCCAGGCCGCCCAGCACGTTCATCCACAAGGCCCGGTAGGCGTTGGCCTCGGCCTCCTTGGTGCGGTCGTGGCCGATGAGCCAGAAGGAACAGAGCGTGGTCATCTCCCAGAAAAAGAACATCCAGGAGAGGTTGTTGCAGAGCACCAGACCGTTCATGGCCCCCAGGAAGCAGAAAATGATGGCGAAAAAGCGCGGCTGCCGCGAGGTGCGCAGATGCAGATGCTCTTCGTGGATATCCATGTAACCCAGGCCGTAAATGGTGATCAGCCCGCCCACCACGGAGATGATGATCACCATGATCAGGGACAGGCCGTCGGGCGCGAAGGCGGTAACCGGCGCGCCGTGGTCCATGAGCACGGCCTTGAGGTAGATCAGGCCTACCAGCTGCAGGGCGGTCATGCCCATGACCAGGCGGCTGCCCAACTTCCAGCCCAGGGCCAGGATGTAGAGCAGCAGGATGAAGTCGAGCAGGGTCAGCACATTGTCCAGGGGCAGGCCGAAGAGTTCATGCGCCTCCAGATGGAACGCGCCATGGGCTCCCAGCCCCACCGCCGCAAGCGCCATGACGGTCACGGCCGCGGGCACCAGCAGTTTTCGGATTGCGCCGCTGCGGACATAGTACAACACTATGCCGATGATAAACGGCAAGACCACACAGCAAAAAACAAGAATATCGAGCATATCCACCTCACCGGACGTGAGTTGTGAAAAACTTCACCGATAACGCATCGTAACACAAAAGGGAAAAATGTGTCCTCCTTACACGTCATAAAGCGAATAACTTTTTTATTCCTATCAGTGCAGACGAGTTGCGTCAATGCTGCTTCCGGACTTTTGCTCATTGAGCAAGCGATGAATTTGAGATGAAAATCACATTCTCCCCATGAGGACACTTTCCGGGCTGATGGAACCGACAGGGGGTGGGCGCGGCCACGACCTGTTCCTGATTTTTGGTCGCGTAGACAACGTCAACACGCCGAGGCGCGCCCAGCTCAAGCTGGGCGCGCCTCTTCACAATCCTTACAGTCAGAACGAAAGCTGTTGCCGGACGGCCCCCGTTCCCATTATTGGCAAAGAGGGTGCGTCCCGAGATGGATTTTCGTATTATATCAAGGAGAAAGAGCCTGTTGGCGCTGCTGCCTTTGCGGCAGCCGTTGACCGAAGGCCTTGCCTTAGCCATAGGCGACAAAGGAGCTGCACGGATAAAGCTCCTGCGTCACAACGCTTGAAGCATCCGTAATGCTCATTCCTCGCATGACGATTGACGCGCGGAGGAAGTGTACTCTTCCGGTACTCAACCGGAATAAAGGGCAAATTTCAACGCAGAGCTGACAGAAGAGACACGCATGGCGCCCCCCTCTAGAGAAGCCAGCGCCTCACGGCCTGGTAGAGCTGCTCCGCGGCCACGGGTTTGGAAATGTGCTCATTCATGCCGTATCTCCGGGCCAGCAGCGCGTCTTCCGGAAAAGCGTCGGCCGTCAGGGCGAGAATGGGAACCCGGCGCGCGTCGGCCCGGTCCCGGGCGCGGATGGCCGCGGCGGCCTCATAGCCGTTGAGCCGGGGCATCTGAATGTCCATCAAAATCAGATCATAGGTGTCCGGCGCCGAAGCGCAGAACATCTCCAGCGCACGCCGGCCGTCCTCCGCCGCATCCACCGAGGCTCCCTTCATTTCAAGCAGGCCGACCACGATTTCCCGATTGATCTCGTTATCTTCCGCCAGCAGGATGCGCTTGTCCGCCAGGTCCACATTCGGCGCTGACAGCGCGCTTTCGGGCAGCTCCGCGGCGCCGGGCAGGAGAGTGCGGCGCAGTGTGGAACGGAACAACGGCCTGTCGAGGAAAGCGTCCACGCCGTCGCGCAGGGAATCGCCGTCCGTGTACAGGGCCTCACGGACAAGGATGACGCGCAACGGCTGTTCCCCGCAAAGCGCGCGGAGAGCTTGGGGCGAGGCCGCCTCGTCCCCGTCCGCCAGGCATTGGTCCAGAAGCGCGGCGGCAACATGCTCAGAGCGTGTCCGCGCGGCGCTGATTTGCTCGCGGGCTTCAACGGCGCTGTGAGCGGGCATGGCCCGCAGGCCCAGATCCTCCAGCAGGCGGCAGGCGCGCAGATTTTCCTCCTGATCCCCGACCAGCACCAGCACGGCCTGTTCACAGGCCGTCCCGGCCGCCGCGGCATTCTCCTCTGCCAGGCGCAACGGCAACGAGACAATGAAGCGGCTGCCTTCTTCCGGCCTGCTTTCCACCTTGATGCCGCCGCCCATCAGGCGCACAATGCTTCGGCTGATGACCAGGCCCAGGCCCGTGCCCTGTATTTTGCAGATACGGGGATCGTCCGCCCTTTTGAAGGGCTCGAAAAGATGTTTGACGAAATCCTCGGACATGCCGATGCCGTTGTCCGCGATGACGCATTCAAACAGGCCCACGTCGGTATTGAGCGAAGGAAGCTCGTCGATGCTGAAGGCAATGCTGCCGCCCGCCGGTGTATATTTCGCGGCATTGGACAACAGATTGGTGAACAGTTGCTGCAGGCGGCCGGAGTCCCCACGTACCCGTTCATGCGCAACATTTGCCCGCACTGTAAGAACATGCCCTTTCTCCTTCAACAGGGAGCCGCAGACATCCAGCACGTTGCGCACAAGTTCGGCCAGCTCCATATCCTCCGCCGCAAGGCGCATCTGGCCGCTCTCGATCTTGGACATGTCCAGCACTTCATTGATCAGGTTGAGCAAGTGCCTGCCGGAGGCCTGAATTTTTTTCAAACATTCTCCGGCACCGCGCGGATCGTCCAGCCGGGTTCCGGCGATATCGGCCATGCCGAGAATGGCGTTCAGGGGCGTGCGGATGTCATGGGACATCTGGGAAAGAAAGTCCGTCTTGGCCCGGTCGGCCGCTCGGGCGGCGCGGCAGGCATCTTCCAGGGCTTTCTGCTGGAGCTCCTGGCGGGCCCTGATCTCCGAGATGTCGATGCCCACGCTGTAAAAGGAAGGAATGCCGTCCGGGCTGGAAGCCGCGTCCTGATAGCTAAAGGTTGTGGTCAGGGTGCGCACCTCGCCCCCGCGCGTCACGATGCGCATTTCCGTAATATCCGTCCCGCCGCTTTCCTGCAGCCTGCCCATCAACGCCGTGACCCTGGCCAGATCGTCCGGATGCACGTACAGGCACTTGCTGTGCAAATCCTGCGCGAACTCTTCAGCCGTATAGCCGATCATTTCCAGAAAACGGGCCCCATACCAGAGAACCGTCCGCCCGTCCCTGGCATCCACCCTGGCAATGCCGCCGGGCAGGCTTTGCAGAATCGAATCCCGCTGACGCTCATGCCCGGCAATGGCCCGCCGGTAGCCGGAGACGTCCGTGGCGAACTCGATGCGGGCGTTCCGACCGTTCCAGCGGACCTTCCTGTCTTTCAACAGCAAGGTTCGCTGGAGGCACGGATTGTAAAATTCCCACTCATAAAAACCGGATTCATTCAGATACGTGTTGGTACAAAAGGGGCAGGGCGCATCCCGGCCCTGCAGAACCTCATAGCAGAGCGGACGACGGGACAGCGCATTTTCATCCACATGAAAGAGCTCGCAACCGGCCTTATTCATATAGAGCAGCTCATGGCTGTCCATGTCGCTGACATAGACTATGCCGTCATACTCTTCCAGCATCCAGCTCAGATCCATCCCATACCCCGTTGCTCCAGTACCATACACCACGCAACACTTTGTTTCAGGTGGCAAGATCGCCTCGCCGCCGCGCCGGGCTCGCGCCCGGCCTTATTCTTTCTCGAAGGACAACGGCTCTTCAGCCAGCGTGGCCACCATCACGGCCTTGATGGTATGCATCCGGTTTTCCGCCTCTTCAAAGGCCAGATTACGGGGGGATTCAAAAACGGCGTCGTCCACTTCCATGCATTCAATGCCGAAACGCCGGTAGATGTCCTCGCCCACCGTGGTCTCGCGATTGTGGAAAGCCGGCAGGCAATGCAGAAATTTGCAGTCCGGATTGCCCGTCTTGTCCATGACGGCCATGTCCACGCGGTAGGGGATGAGCAGCTTGATGCGCTCTTTCCAGACCTCGTCGGGCTCCCCCATGGAGACCCAGACGTCGGTATAAAGGAAATCGCAGCCTTTGACGCCCTCTTCCACGCTTTCGGTACGCGTGATTCTGGCCCCGGTGCTCCGGGCGATATGCTGCGCCATTTCAAAAACCTCGTCCGAGGTCCAGAGCCCCTTGGGGGCCACGGAACGGAAATCCACGCCCAGCATGGCCGAGCCGATCATCAGGGAATTGCCCATATTGTAACGGGCGTCGCCCAGATATGCCAGGCTCTGCCGGGTAAGGGGCTTGGGGCAGCATTCGCGCATGGTCAGCATGTCGGCCAGCAACTGGGTGGGGTGCCATTCATTGGTCAGGCCGTTCCAGACCGGCACGGAGGCGTATTCGGCCAGAGCTTCCACGCGGCTCTGCTCATAGCCCCGGTATTCGATGCCGTCAAAAAAACGTGACAGCACGCGGGCCGTGTCGGCCAGAGATTCCTTTTTGCCCATCTGCGAGCCGGACGGCCCCAGATAGGTGACGTGCGCGCCCTGATCATGGGCGGCCACCTCAAAGGAGCAGCGGGTACGCGTGGAATCCTTTTCAAAAAGGATCACGATGTTTTTGTCCCGCATGAATTTGGGCTCGCGGCGGGCCTTTTTGGCCGCTTTGAGTTCAGCCGCCAGATTCAGAAGATAGGTCAGATCTTCCGGGGTGAAGTCGATTTCCTTCAGAAAATCCCTCTGCTCCAGTCTGTTCATGCTCTGCTCCGGCCCATACGGGCGTGGGAATTAGGGTGAAAAACGAAAGCGGGGGCAGAGCCCCCGGCGGCATGCGAACAAAGCGTCCCCGGCGCGCCGGGCGCCCGTGACCGTCAAAGCGTGCGGATCATGCCGATTTCGTCACATCGGTAAAATTTCGGGCACTTGCTGCACTCCACCCAGACCACAGGGGGCAGGCTTTCCCGTTGAAATTCCTGGAAGCCGCAATTGCTGAAGAAAGATTCGGCCAGGGTGAACACAAAGACCCTGGGAATGCCCAGACGGCGGCAACGCTCCACCAGCGCGTCCACCAGCCGCCTGCCCAGGCCCTGGTTCTGGCAGGCCTGATGCACGGCAATGGAGCGGATTTCCGCCAGATCCTCCCAGAGCACGTGCAGGGAACCGCAGGCCACCACGGTTTCCCGCCCGTCGTCCGACGCCGGGGCCGTTGCCACCATATAGTCCTGGATATGCTGGTACAGATATTGCGGCCCCCGCGCCAACATGACGTTGGAGGAGGCATACTGGTTGATCAGGGCCGACATGCCGTGCACGTCTCCCACCCGGGCGCAACGGATTTCCAGCGCGGACGCGTCGCTGATGCGCACGTCGGGGACAATGACGGTATCCCCGGCGTCAAAGCGCGGAATGGCTATAGGCATTACTGTTGTTACCTGTCGCTGTTTGCGGCCCGCCGCACGGCACGGCCGTGGCGGCGCGGCCCGTGTTGTTCGCCGCGTACTTAGGCACAGCCCTCATTAGAGCGCCTGCTGCAAAGCCGCCTTTTTCCGTACAGCGGCGTTGCAAAAAAGAAATTGACCTCGCGGTATGTTCAATACAGCTTCGCCCAGTTTTTTCTTTGCGCCTTGCTGTCCGAAAAAATTCAGCTTTTCGCGGACGGCGTTTTAATAAGGGCTGAGCCTAGTTCTGAGCCAAGGGCATGGCCCGGTCGCCCAGGCTGTCCAGCAGGGCTTCGAAGTCCGCTTCGGGCATGGGCCGGGCAAAGACATAGCCCTGCACCAGGTTGCAGCCTTTGGCCCGCAAAAATTCCACCTGTTCGGCGCTCTCCACCCCTTCGGCCACGGTACGGATGCTCAGTTGCTGCGCCATGGCAATGACATTGGAAACCACGATGCGCTCGCGCTTGAGATCCTGGCTTTTGCGCAAAAACAGCATATCCAGCTTGAGCACGTCAATGGGCAGCTCCTTGAGCACATTGAGCGAGGAAAAACCCGCGCCGAAATCATCCAGAGAGCAACGGAAGCCGCGTTTCTGCAATTCCAGCACCAGCTCCCGGAAGCGTTCGTCGAACAGGGCCAGGGATTCCGTGCACTCCAGCTCCAGCAGGTCGTCGGGAATAGCGTAGCGCTCTTTGATGTTACTGTAATACTGGAGGAAATCGTCCTGCATGATGCTCAGGCGCGAAACATTCACCGCGATGTTCAGCGGCTCCTTGCCGCTTCTGATACGCTGCTGCAGCCAGGCGCAGGCCTGGGAGAACATATAACGATCAAGCTGGACGATGAAGCCGTTGCGCTCGAAGAGCGGAATGAAGTCGCACGGCGGCACCAGACGGTCGCCGTCAAGCCAGCGCGCCAGCACTTCCGCGCCGTGGACGCAATTGCCGTTCTGGATGTCCACCTTGGGTTGGAAATAGAGCTTGAACTGACTCCCGCGCAGGGCGTTCTCCATCCGGCTCTCAATATCCAGCTGGCGCAGGGCCAGGCCGCGCATGTCCTCGGAGTAGAACACACACGTGTCGGAACGTCCTTCCTTGGCCACGCGCAGGGCGATATTGGCGCGGTTGAGCATGTCCATGAAAGAGAGCTCTCCGCTTCCGGCCGTATCCGTGCCGTAGACGCCCACATGCAGCACCAGGGGGAAGGCGCGTGAAAGCCGGGCCGCATCGTTTTCAATGCGTTTGCAGAGACGCTGGAATTCCTGGGAGAACTCCTCCCGGTCGCTCATGGGCCGGATGCCCGCGAACTTGTCCGCTGAGACCCGGCAGCAGAGGGACAAGGGGCCGTCGCAGGCCGCCAGCAATCCGGCGATGCGCACCAGCTCCCTGTCGCCCATCTCATAGCCGAACATCTCGTTGTAAAACTTGAAATTCTTGATGTCCGCGTACCAGACGGCGAAAACCTGATCCGGATTGTGCCGCACCAGGGATGAGGCGTCCATTTTGAGCCGATTGGCGTTACGCACCCCGGTCAGGGGGTCCACAAAGGCCAGGCGCTCAAGCTCGCCGCGATATCTGTTGCTGATGACGCGGACGCGCCAGAGCAGGAAGAAGGAAAGCAGCAGGGCCAGGCCGATGATCACGCAGATGCTGAACAGCAGCGCGTTGGGGGCCAGCGTCAGGGCCGCCGCGGGCACGGTGCAGAACAAAAACCAGTTGTTGGCGTCCAGAGGTTCGTACGCGGCGAAATACTTCTTGCCGTCCGCAATGTAGAAAAAGACGCCGCGCCGGTGGTCCCGCAAATTTTCCAGCACCTGTTCCCGCTTGGTGTCTTCCAGGGAGCCGAGGCGAAAAATATCCCCTTCCCGGCCGCCGATCACGGCCCCGCCGGAAGAGGCCCTCAGAACATACGCGCCGTTCCCGTCAACAAGCGACGACACGCCCTGATTGTCGAACAGGGAAATGCCGAGAATATTCAGAAAGATATCCGCCGCATTGACGGCCACAAGCACGCCGCTGACCCCGTTTTCACCATGTACGGGCACCGCGCAGTAGACCACCGCGCCGGGGCCGAGGGGATTCCGGCGCACCCCGGAAAGCGCGGCCTCGCCCGCGAGGGCCTTCTGGAAAAAAGGCTCGCCGGCCAGATTCACATTCCGGTGCAGGTCCCCGCTGATGTCCACAAGGTCCACACTGCCGTCGGGCTTGGCCAAGCCCATGCGCAAAAAGGCGTTATTGTCGTTGACTTCCTTCAGGACGGGAAGGACTTCTTTTTCCGGCACATGGCCGATGCTGACGGCCACGCCTCGCAACGTCTGGAAATCCAACGCGATCTGGCGCTGAAACAGGGTGCGCAGCTGATTGACGGTATCATACAGATACAGCGCATTTTCCCGCTCATTCTGCAAACTGACCTGACGCAACAGAATCAGACCGCAGACGAGGAAAATTCCGCCGATCAGAAAACCCATCGCGTAGGTGCGTTTGATTTGTTCGGAACTGCTGAGCACTGCTTCTCACCCGAAAAATACGTTTTCTAAACAATTAGCGTAGCTTTTTTCCATGAACATCTCAAGCCCACAGGGCCGCCTTTTCCAAAGGCAGCCAAAATGCCGTTGCCGCCCGTGTGCTTTACGGCTATGCTGCGTGCAGCAGTCGCGGTAAGGAGGAACGGCATGCGCGCCCTGCATCTCTTTTTTTTCACCTTGGCCTGCGCCTTTTTTTTCAGTTCTCCGGCAGCCGAAGCCGTTGCGGACGGCGACTCCCGGCTGCTCAAAATAGTAGCCCTGTCCAGGCACGGCGTGCGTTCGCCCACCCAGGACATGAAAACCCTGTCCGTCTGGAGCGCCCGCCTCTGGCCGCACTGGCCGGTGGAGCGCGGACACCTGACGCCGCGCGGTGCGCGGCTGGTCACCGCCATGTGGGCGGATCTGCGCGGCGTGCTGCTCAATCACGGCCTGCTGCCGGATGCGCTCTGCCCTCCACCGGGCGCGGTTTTCGTGCGCGCCGACACGGACCAGCGCACCAGGGCCACGGCACGGGCGCTGCTTGACGGCCTGGGTCCGGACTGCGCGCAGGGCTATGCCGTGGCCGACGCCGGGCCCGATCCCCTTTTCCATCCGGTCAAGGCCGGCCTGTTCGCCTTTGATCCCGCAGCCACGGCCACGGACGTTCTGAATACGACTGACGGCGGCCTGGAGCAGCTGCAGGAGGATTTCGCCGGTCCGCTGGCCCTCATCGACCAGCTGAGCGCGCCGCCTTCGCCCGAGCTGTGCAGCCGTTTCGGCCTGTCGCCGCAATGCCGTCTTTCCGATCTCCCCAATGCTGTGAGCGTCTCGCCGGAAGGCCGTAGTGTGGCCCTTGTCGGGGGCCTGGGCATTGCCTCCAGCCTGGCGGAGATCTTTCTGCTGGAGTACGGGCAATGGCCCGGCAGCGACGCCGGTTGGGGCCAGGTGGACGGCAAGACCTTGAGCCAGGTGCTGCCCGTGCACAGCCGCATTTTCGACGTGGTCAACCGCACGCCCCTGGTGGCCTGGGCGCGCGGCTCGTCCCTGCTCACGGAAATGACCGCCGCCCTGACGGGCGCGCATTATGACCAGCGCCTCAACGCGGCCTCCCTGGTGGTGTTTGTGGGGCACGACACCAATATTGCCAATTTGGGCGGCCTTCTGGGCGTCAACTGGCAGGCCGAAAGCTATCCCCCCAATGACATTCCCCCGGCGGGCGTCTTGTTTCTGGAACTCTGGGGCCGGGGGGACAAGCGGGAAGTGCGGGTGCGGTTTTACGCCCAGCCGCTGGAGGCGTTGCACGCGCCTTTTGACGGAGAATACTCGCCCCTTGCCGCCGCTCCGGCGTTGCGGAAGGACGCGGTCAGTCCTGCCCGGTCTCCGGACGCTCGGAGCGCCGCTCAGAACGAACCGGAAGCGTCGGCCGATCCGCGCCGACATGCGCCGGTGGCCGCACGGGTCAGCGCGCCGCCCGTGGTGGGCGAAGCCCGCTTTGAACTCAGCGACTTCACGCGCTTGGTACGCGACAAAACCGCAGGCGCGCCGCTGGCCCCGCAGCAGGTTCCCCGGCTGCATCTGGTCAGGGACGCTGCGGAATGATTCCGCTGAAAGGACGCCGTTTGCGCCGTCCTTTCGGACATGAAGCGACTGTAGTCTGAATCGGGCCTGCTTTTTCCCGGACTGGACAAGTGCTTGTTTTTGCCATAGGGTACTTTGCGCATCACAGTGTTGCCCGCGCTGTTTTTTATCCAGACAAATGTGAAAAAAATCACAGTAAAACAAAAATTCCGGTTGTTACAGGCAGATAGTTCCAGATTGTGCATTCAATGAATGTCAACGCCAACAAAGTAATGCCCCGGGTCACGTCGGCCGGACACTGCAACGCAGGATCGAAACAAAATCCGGTCAGAGCCCGAAACGCGTTTCTGAATACGCCGGAAGGGCACAGCGCGCCACCTATCCGCGCGCTGGACACGGTTTGATGCTGTTCCGTGATTTTCTTTGGATCCATACAGCGTTATAGAATTTTTATTGCGCCTCTATAAGTATTGCTACAGTATTTGGATGGGGATTTTGAACATCCGGTGCACGCCACCCATAAACCAGGAGCTTGAAATGACCACAGTTTTCGGAGAATTGGATCACGTTCTGCTGATGGCCCCCGGCCCCAGCCCGGTCGCCCCCAATGTGCTCAAGGCCATGAGCATCCCCACGCTGGGTCATCTTGATCCCGACTGCATCAAAGTCATGGACGCCATGCAGGATCAGCTGCGCGCCGTGTGCAAAACCAAGAATGCCGTGACCTTCCCCATTTCCGGCACCGGTTCCGCCGGCATGGAAGCCACCTTCGTCAACCTGGTGGAACGTGGCGACGACGTGCTGATCGTCAACAACGGCGTGTTCTGCTCGCGTATGGTGGAAGTGGCTACGCGCCTGGGCGCGCAGGTGGACGTGGTGGAGTGCCCCTGGGGCCAGCCCATTGACCCGGCCGCCGTCAAGGCCCGGCTGGACAAGAAGCATTACAAGATTCTGGCCGCCGTGCATGCCGAGACCTCCACCGGCATCAACAACCCCATCGCCGCCATCGGCGAACTGGTCAAGAACAGCGACACCCTCTATCTGGTGGACAGCGTGGCCGGTCTGGGCGGCGTGGACATGCGCGTGGACGAATGGGGCATCGACGCCTTCTACAGCGGCTCGCAGAAATGCCTCTCCGTGCCTCCCGGACTGGCTCCCGCCTCCTTCTCCGACGCGGCCATGGAAACCATTGCCAAACGCAAGACCAAGGTGCCCAACTGGTACATGGACGTTTCCCTGATCCGCAAGTACTGGGAAGGTTCGCCCCGCGTCTATCACCACACCGCGCCCATCAACATGTACTATGCCATGCATCAGGCCCTGGACAATCTGCTGACCGAAGGCCTGGACGCCTCCTTCGCGCGCCATGTGGCCATGCATCAGCGCCTGACCGACGGCTTGGCCAAGCTCGGCTTCACGCCCTACGTCAAGGAAGGCGGGGCCCCGCAGATCAACCTCTTCCTGCCGCCCGCCGGTGTGGACGCCAACACCCTGCGCGCCTGCCTGCGCAAGGAGCACAAGATCGAAGTGGCCGGCGGCCTCGGCGATCTGGCCGGCAAGGTCATCCGCGTGGGCGTCATGGGCGAGGGTGCGCGCGAGGAGCCCATCGACCGCCTGATCAACGCCATCAAGGCCTGCATCAACAAGTAACACACCCGTTTTTCGGCTGTACATAAAACGGCGGCGGCATCATGACGATGCCGCCGCCTTCCTTTTTCTCTGTTGAGGGCTTTCCTGGCTCAGGCCAGCAGATGCGGCCCGGCCTCCCGAACCGAGGCGCAGCCCGTGAGCAGCATGCTTTCCTCAAGCTGGCGCTGCATCCGGGTCAGCAACATCCGGACTCCCTCCTCCTCGCCGCCCATGGCCGCGATGATTGCAGGGCGTCCGATCAGCACGGCCGCCGCACCCAGGGCCAGCATCTTGAGCACATCCGCTCCGGCGCGCACGCCGCCGTCAACAAGCACTGTCATCCGGCGCACGCTTTGGGCGATGGCGGGCAACGCGGCGGCCGTGCCCGGCACGGCCTCAAAAGCGCGGCCGCCGTGATTGGAAACCACGATGGCGTCGCAGCCGCATTTCTCGGCGGCCAGGGCGTCTTCAACGCTGAGCACGCCCTTGAGCAGAAATTTCAAGCCCAGGGCATGGGCCTTTTCCACAATGGCGCTCAGTTCCGCGCGGCTTTTGGGCGATACCGGGCGCTTGCTCTTGGCCAGGGCGGTAATGGCGGCGGTGTCGATGTCCATGCCCACCACGCGGCAACCGGCCTGGGCCGCACGCTCCAGGCGCTCGAAAAAGGCCTCTCCGACCCAGGGTTTGATAACAGGGATACCCCAGCCTTCGGCAGCCTGAACGGCATTCAGCCCGCTGCCGAACACTTCGGACGTGCCGTCGCCGGTACAGGAAATGGTCCCGGCGGAACGGGCTCCTTCCGTGACCACCTGGGCAAAGCGCTCCTCGGGCAGCCCATTGCCCATATTGAAGGTCGTGCCCGCCAGCGGAGCAATCAGCACCGGCATGCTCAAGGAGAGCCCCAATACCTCGCAGGCGGTTTCCGGAGCGCGCACCTCATGAATCAGCCGCATTTTCAGACAGATTTTTTCCAGGGCGCTTACATTGGCGCGGAACGAAGCGCCAGTGCGGATGCCGCCCATGCCCGGCAGTTCACCGGCACAGGCCTTGCCGTCGCATTGGGGACAGACGCGGCAGGCCCCGTTCATGCGTTCTCGCGCCTGTCGGCGCAGAGTTTTCATATCCATGCGGACTTTCCTCCAGGGTTGCGGTGCGAGTGAAGCGGCCCGGGCCCGGGGGACTGACTCCGGCCGCTGCCGTGATCCGGCATGCCCGCTTGCGCGCGGCATGGGATTTTCTTTGCCATTCAGGCAGGTTGCTTGAAGGCGCTCCTGTTGTCAACGCCGCCGGAACGGTTTCACGGAGAAGAAAAAGCCCACGACCACAGACGCGGTTCACTGCCGCATCGTTCGGAACGCCGGGGCTTGCTGGAAAATCCGCCCAATCAGCCGCCGCAAACTCTGCAGGGCCGGTATCCGGCAGCCCGCGCGGCCCGGGCTGTCGCAAACACCGCCGTGCACCGTTTACAGAAGTAGTAACGGCAGGAACTGTTATGGTAAATCCGGCTCTGCACATTGCCGTGATACGGCCCGGCGGCAACGGCAGCCACAGCAAGGCCGGACAACAGCACGCACATGACCGCCCATACGCAGACCAAGCGGCGCAGACTCTGCATAATTTTCCCCACAAACATAGTGTTGTAATCCGCATAATAAAATATTTACTAATGCATAACAACTATTTCAATGGTCGGCAATAATAAAAGCGGAGTGCGCCATATCATGATACACTCCGTTGAAGAGT
Organism: Desulfovibrio sp. 6_1_46AFAA; assembly: GCF_000224635.1. Taxonomy (NCBI): domain Bacteria; kingdom Pseudomonadati; phylum Thermodesulfobacteriota; class Desulfovibrionia; order Desulfovibrionales; family Desulfovibrionaceae; genus Desulfovibrio; species Desulfovibrio sp. 6_1_46AFAA. Next base: position 386,867 of record NZ_JH114301.1, on the reverse strand, counting down.
TGCAAGGGGTCAGCCAAGATGAGAATGAAGAGGAAGGCCGATCCGGCTTGGCGGATGTTTGACTTTTCCTTGACTGACGCGGGCCTACCGCTGTTCCGAGGCCCCGCAAGCGCCGTCACAAAGGTTTGAGAGCGGAAGGCCATTTTCAGGCCGTTTTGTCACGCAACTTCAGAACGAAAGAGGCCCCGGAAAGCGCCTAAAAGCCGTATGTGGAACCACGGCCCACGCGGCCATGCTGACAGGCCGGAAGCGTATCGGCGTGAACTGTCGGATTATGCGAAACTCAGCGCGCAAAGGCTTCTTGAGGCCGAATAATCAATATGCAATGAACGTGCCAATGCGTCAAAAACGCTTCGGCACGTTCTCAAGTTGCGTGACGGAAATTCTCATTTTACGTGACGGCTCACAGCGGGCACCAGATGGGCACCAAAAGAAAAAGCAGGATACATCCGAAATAGATGTAACCTGCTGTGATAACTTGGCGCGCCCAGGAGGAATCGAACCCCCGACCAAGAGCTTAGAAGGCTCCTGCTCTATCCATCTGAGCTATGAGCGCAGGACAAAACAACGGCATGGCCGTTGTTTTCGGGCCCACTATAGGGGCGGCGGTCCGCCGCGTCAAGACGCGGGCGCGGCTTGTTCCACGCGCCGATTGTCTGTACAGTCCCGGCACGTTAGGCCATAAAACAGCGCTTGACGGCAAGGAGGGCGGCGTGGAGCAGGATCAGAAGCGGGAGTCCGGCCGGAAACTGCAACGCGGGCTGAAAAACCGGCATATCCAGATGATCGCGCTGGGCGGGGCCATCGGCACCGGCCTGTTCTATGGTTCCGCCGCCTCCATTTCCCTGGCCGGGCCGTCCGTGCTGCTGGCCTATCTGCTGGGCGGAGCCGTGATCTGGCTGATCATGCGCATGATGGGCGAAATGGCCGTGGCCGAGCCCGTGAGCGGCGCATTCAGCCACTTCGCCTACACGTATTGGGGCGAATTCCCCGGCTTCCTCTCCGGCTGGAATTACTGGTTTCTCTATGTGGCCGTGAGCATGACCGAGCTCTCGGTAGTGGGCATCTACGTCAACTACTGGCTGCCGGATTTCCCGCAGTGGCTCACGGCCTTTCTGGTGCTGGCCGGGGTTACCGCCGTCAACCTGATTCAGGTAAAACTCTATGGCGAGCTGGAATTCTGGTTCGCCCTGATCAAGGTGGCGGCGGTTCTCGGCATGATCGGCCTGGGCGTGGCGCTGATCGTGCTGAACGCGGGCGGAGGCCCCGGTGGAGCGGACGCGCCGGGCTTTGCCAATCTCTGGCGGCACGGCGGTTTTTTCCCGCACGGCGTATGGGGCATGCTGCTCTCCCTGGTGCTGGTCATGTTTTCCTTCGGCGGCACGGAACTCATCGCGGTCACCGCCGGGGAGGCCGACAATCCGAAGAAAAGCCTGCCCAAAGCCATTCGTCTGGTGCTGCGCCGCATTCTGCTGTTCTACATCGGCGCGCTGGCAGTCATGATGATCATCTATCCCTGGAACAAGGTGGGCATGGACGGCAGTCCCTTTGTGCTGATCTTTTCCGGCCTGGGCATTCCGGCGGCGGCCGGAATTCTCAACCTTGTGGTGCTGTCCGCCGCCGTGTCGGTATACAACAGCGGCGCTTACAGCAATGCGCGCATGCTCTACAGTCTGGCCCTGCAGGGCAACGCCCCGGCCTTTTTCGCCAAACTCAACCGCCACGGCGCGCCCTACCGGGGCACGCTGTTTTCCTCGCTCTGCACGGCAATCATTGTGCTGCTCAACTGGCTTTTCCCCGGCAAGGTCTTTCTCTATGTGGTCTCCATCGCCACTGCCGCCGCCCTGCTGACCTGGGGCATGATCGCCCTCACCCATCTCCGCTTCCGCCGCATCCGCGACGCGCGCGCCTCCAGTGGCGACGGCGGGTTCCGCGCGCCGGGCTGCCCCTGGCTGAATTATGCCTGTCTGGCCTTCCTGGCGCTGGTGCTGGCACTGATGACCCAACTGGACGACACCCGCCCGGCGGTCCTGCTGCTGCCCCTCTGGCTGGGTGTGTTGTATACGGGCTTCCGGCTGAAAAAAACGCGCGAAAAGCGCCGGGATGCTGCGCGGGACGCCGAGGCCCGGCCCCGCTGACAGACGGGTCGCTTTCAGGTAATGTGACGGCCATGCGCACGTCATTTCAAAATGTTCGGGAAGTGCTGGCCCATCTTGACGGCCTGGGCCTCTTCCATATGGATCTGAGCCTGAACCGCATGCACCGCGCCCTAGAGGCCCTGGATCTGACCCGGCCCCCTTTCAGGGTGGTCCAGATTCTGGGCACCAACGGCAAGGGTTCCACAGCGGCCTTCCTGGCCTCGCTCTGCATGGCCCACGGCTGCAAAACCGGTCTGTACACTTCGCCGCACTTTGTCTCGCCCGAGGAACGCATCCGCGTGGACGGACGTCCCTGGCCCGCCGAAAGCTGGACCGCGCACGCCAATGAGATCATGGCCGTGGCTCCGGATCTGACCTATTTTGAATTTCTTACCATCCTGGCCCTGCTGCTCTTTCGGGAGGAAAAGGTGGACGTGACCGTGCTGGAAGCGGGCCTGGGGGGACGGCACGACGCCACTACCGCCGTGCCCGCCGACCTGCTCTGCTACGCGCCCATCGCCCTGGATCACAGGGACGTGCTGGGGCCCACTCTCACGGCCATCGCAACGGACAAGGCCGCTGCCGTGCGTGGCCCGGCCCCGGTCTGCACAGCCCCGCAATTTCCCGAGGCGGCGCGTTGCCTTGAAGAAGCCGCGCGCGCCCACAAGGCCATGCTGTTCCAGGCCGCGCCCCTGCCCGCCGCTTCCGCGCCCGGCCTTGGGCTGGCCGGACCGCACCAGCTGATCAACGCCGGGCTGGCCCTCGCGGCCTGGCGACATCTGGCCCCGCTGCTGGACAAAAATGCCGACAACACCACGGCGCAGGCGCACGGTCTGGCCCATGCCTTTCTACCGGGCCGCCTCCAATCCGTGCCCGGCACAAAGGACTCCCCCCCCCTGCTGCTGGACGGCGCGCACAATCCCCACGGCATGCGCGCCCTGCTGCGGGCGCTGGATGAGGCGGGCATCCGGCCCGCCGGAGCGGTCTTCTCCTGCCTGGGGGACAAGGACTGGCACACCTCGGCCCTGATGCTCAAGCATTGGCTGGGCGCGGCCCCGCTGTTCATCCCGGCCCTGGATAATCCGCGCGCCGCCGACCCGCACGAGGTGGCCAGGGCCTGCGATGGCCTGCCCCCGGCCACGGCCACGGTTTTTGAAGGCCCGCGCGCCCTGCCCGACGCACTGGCAGCCGCGCGCCGTCTTGAAGGCGCAGACCCTGAGCGGCCGGTGCTGCTGACCGGCTCTCTCTACCTGCTGGCCGAATTTTTCGCGCTCTTTCCCCATTTGCTGGCGGCTGTACCGCCAAAGGCCCTGCCATGAACGAGCTTTTTCGCGCCATCCCGGCCACGGATCTCTGTCTGGACGCCCTGATGACCGCCGATCCTGATCTGGAAGAAGCTCCGCGCGCTCTGCTGCGCGAATTGGCCACGCGGTTCTGGGACGCCCGGCGGGAGGACATCCGCGCCGGGCGCTGCCGTGAGGCCGCCCAATTGAACCTGGAGGCCCAACTGCCCGCCCTGCTGGCGCACATCCGCGTTGGATTGCGGCCCCGGCTCAGGCCCGTGCTCAACGCCACGGGCGTGGTGGTACATACCAATCTGGGCCGCTCCGTGCTGGCCGAAGAGGCGCGGCAGGCCGTGGCCGTGGCCGCCGATGGCTACTGCAATCTGGAGCTCAACCTGCGCACCGGCGGGCGCGGCAGCCGCTACGAACTGGTGGAAGAGCTTATCTGTCGCCTGAGCGGGGCCGAGGCCGCGCTGGTGGTCAACAACAACGCCGCCGCCGTGCTGCTGATGCTGGACGGCTTCTGCAAGGACGGCGAGGTGATCGTCTCGCGCGGCGAGCTGGTGGAGATCGGCGGCAGCTTCCGCATTCCGGAGGTCATGGAAAAAAGCGGAGCGCATCTGCGCGAAGTGGGGGCCACCAACCGCACCCATCTGCGCGACTATGCGGCGGCCATCAACGAAAACACCCGCGCCCTGCTGCGCGTGCACACCTCCAATTACCGCATCGTGGGCTTCCAGTCCTCTGTGCCCCTGCCGGAGCTGGCGGCCCTGGCGCACGAGCGCGGCCTGCCGCTGTTTGAGGATCTGGGCAGCGGCAGCTTCATGGATTTTTCGCCCTACGGCCTGCCCAACGAGCCCACCGTGCCCTCGGTGCTGGCGGGCGGCGCGGACCTGGTGACCTTTTCCGGAGACAAGGTGCTGGGCGGCCCCCAGGCCGGGATCATCGCCGGGCGCAAAGGGCTGGTGGACAGGCTCAAGAGCAATCCCCTGACCCGCGCCCTGCGCTGCGACAAGCTCTGCCTGGCCGCTCTGGAAGCCACCCTGCGCCTCTACCTGGCCCCGGACAAGGCCCGCGAGCGCATCCCCACCCTGCGCCGCATCTGCCTGCGGCCCGAGGACCTGGCCCGACGCGCCCGCGCCCTGGCCGCCCGCCTGCGCAAAGCCTTGGGCGGGGACTGTGCCGTAAGCGTGCGCCCGGATGTCTCGCGCGTGGGCGGCGGGGCCTTTCCCCAATACGACCTGCCCACCAGCCTGGTCTGCCTCAAACCCGCGCGGATCAGCGCCACGGCCCTGAAAAACGCCCTGCTGGCTACCGACCCGCCCCTGCTGGGCCGTCTGGAGGACGACCACTTCTGCCTGGACCCGCGCACCCTGGAAAACAAGGAATACCCACTGCTGCTGCGCGCACTGCGCATGGCGCTGCAGGCGGCGGAAAGCAATCATAACCGACAAGGAATATAATCATGGAAAAAACACTTGCCTACAAACCGCAAAGCGCCTGGGACACCTACGCCGATGCCAAACAGCGCAAAAGCATGGAAGCCCTGGCCGCCCGTTACATCGACTTTCTGACCCGCTGCAAGACCGAACGCGAAACCGTGGACTATGCGCGCGAGCGCCTCAGCCAGGCCGGTTACAGCGAGGATTTCAGCAAGGAGCGCGTGCTGCGTCCCCTGCGCGGCAAGGCCCTGTTCGCGGCCCGGCGCGGCTCCGAACCGCTGGAAAAAGGTCTGGCGCTCATCGCGGCCCACGCGGACACCCCGCGTCTGGACTTTAAGCAACGCCCGCTCATTGAACAGCCCGGCGTGGCCCAGGCCAAGACCCACTATTACGGCGGCATCCGCAAGTATCAGTGGCTGGCGCGGCCCCTGGCCCTGCATGGGGTGGTCATTCGCGAAAACGGCGAAAGCCTTGCGGTGAGCATCGGCGAAAAGCCGGGCGAGCCGGTATTCTGCATCGCGGACCTGCTGCCGCATCTGGCCCAGAAACAGAGCAGCCAGACCATCAGCGAGGCCTTTGAGGCCGAAAAGCTGAATATTATTCTGGCCCACAGCCCCAAGGCCGTGAAAAAAGGAAAAGACAGGGACGCGCCCAAGGAGCCGGTCAAGGAACAGCTGCTGGAGATTCTGCACAAAAAATACGGCATCAATGAAGAAGACCTGATCACCGCCGAACTCCAGGCCGTGCCCGCCGGACCGGCGCGCTTCGTGGGCTTTGACAAGGCCCTGGTGGGCGGCTATGGGCAGGATGACCGCATCTGCGTGTTCACGGCCCTGGAAGCCCTGCTGTCGGCCGAAAGCGGCGCGCGGAACATGGCCGTGATCTTCTGGGACAAAGAGGAAATCGGCTCGGACGGCGCCACGGGCGCGGCTTCGCGCTTTTTCCAATACTGCGTGGAAGATCTGGCCCGGGCCTGGGCTCCGGGTACGCCCGCCTCGCACGTGCTGCTGCACAGCCGGGCCCTTTCCGCCGACGTGCAAGCCGCTCTGGACCCGGATTTTCAGGAAGTGCACGAAAAGCAGAACGCGGCCCAGCTGGGCTACGGCCCCTGCTTCTCCAAGTTCACGGGTTCGCGCGGCAAATACGGGGCCAGCGAGGCGGACGCCGAATTTTTCGGCGAACTGCGCGGCCTGTATAATGCCAAGGGCATTCCCTGGCAGGCCGCCGAACTGGGCAAGGTGGATCTGGGGGGCGGCGGCACAGTGGCCCTCTTCCTGGCGGCCTACGGCATGCGGGTCATCGACCTGGGCCCGGCCGTACTCTCCATGCACAGCCCCTTTGAACTGGCCAGTTGCGCGGATCTCCACGCCACTTTGGAAGCCTACAGGACCTTTCTGGAAGCCTGAGTCTTTTCCGGCCCAGGTTGTTGAACCGGCCACCCGTCATGCGGCGGGTGGCCGGTTTTTTACTCAATACATCGCATCACCCAATTTATAATTCATGCTGCAATAAGGCCCGTTGCTCCAGAGATTTCTTATAATCCACAAGAATTTTTTTCGGTGATCCGATACGCTGTATCTTTCCCCCATCAATCCAAATCAAGGTGTCGCACCGCTCCACTGTTGTCAGCCTATGCGCGATGGTAATGGTTGTAATGCTCTGGGGAAGAGAAAAAATGGTATTCATAATGGCGGATTCCACGCCGCCATCCAGTGCGCTTGTGGCTTCATCAAGAATGAGCACAGATGGTTCCGCGTACAAGGCGCGGGCAATGGACAGTCGTTGCGCCTGTCCTCCGGACAGGCCACCGCCTCCTTGTCCCAGTGTGAAGTTGATGCCACGCTGCTCCACGATATCCAGTTCGGCCATGCGGCAGGCTCGCAGAACCTTCTCTTCATCCCACGGCTTGCCCCATTGGCTGAAGGCCACGTTTTCCGCCAATGTTCCCGGAAGGATGTAGGGATTCTGCGGGACATAGCCTACACGTATACAGTAAGCGGCCCGATCGGCAGGCGACATAGTCCTGCCGTCCACAAGCATTTCCCCCTCCGTTGGCTCGATCAATCCACTCAGAATGGAAGCAATGGAACTTTTTCCAGCACCGGACTGGCCGATAATGCCGATTTTACTCCCGCATGTAATAGAGAACGAAATGTCACTCAGGCAATCAGCCTCAGCCGTGGGATAACGGAAAAAAACATGCTCAAACGAGATGCTGCGTCGCAATACGAAGGTAGGAGAAGGGTCCGGCAATGAGGACACAGGATGCTGCAGAGCTTCTTCCACTTTGTCCAGGCAGTCGAGAGCGGCATGGCGTGTTCCGCGTACAACCACCAAAGCGCCAAGGGAGCGGTTGAGCAATGGCAGCACGCGCCAGGCTATCAGCATGATCATGGTCAGCACAGCTGTGATATGCACCATGGAACTGTCTAAAAAGGTCAGCATAATCCAGAGCGTCACAACAATAGACAGAAAACCGGCTGTTTCCAGTATCCATGTCGGCGCGGAAGGAGCAATACTCAAAAAAGTTCTGTATGGTATGCCTTCTTTACAGGCCTTTTCAAAATTTTTGAAAAAAACGTCTTGCTGACGATATATGAGCATTTCGCGTACGCCGTGCATGGCGTTCATGGTCACCTTGTTTTGTTCCCGTGCCCATTCGGCGGCCTCCAATCCCGCCTGATCCATCGATCCTCTGAGGCGTCTGTATATGGCTACGGCAAGGCCGATTATGACGGCCATAACCAAAAGGATGATACCTGGCGTGGCAATAACAAGAGCCAATGCCATTGCAAGCGCAATGGCGGCGTAACTGTATACCGCCATGAGATGTATGACCATGCGCCCCAATTGGTCGCGCCATGACAGGGCTTGAAACATGGCGCTGCTGTCGCCTGCCAGATGCTGAATATAGGGACTATATAAAAAATGCTGAAAAACTGTTTTACCGGCAAACAGAGAGATGCGTTCGCCCAATTGGCTGGTCTTGTAGTTGACAAAGGCGGAAATGGCATTTTTGGCTGCAATCAGCCCCGCCGCCAGCACTGCGATAAGCAGGGCGAACTGGCGCGGATCCGCAGTAAGCCCTTGTAACTGGGGGAAGTGGCTCAAAAGGTTCGCGGCGGCGGGATGAGTGAGAATCCGTTCCGGCGCCGTGATGCTGACGGCAAGAAAGGAGATGGCGGCAATAGAACCGATTTCCAGTACCGCCTGCAGCACCACACAAGCAAATACACGCCGCGTGGTGCGTTGCAACCTGATAGGGAGAGTTTTGAGCACTCGGATGAAGTCATCAAAGGAGGATTGAAGAAAAGACATGCACAGACCGCCTAACTGCAGTCCTTCAAACGCCGCTTTTGAACATGCCGAGGATGCATACAACACATGCTCTCGCGCAAAATTTTCGCATAATCCTTGTATTCATCGTTGGAATTTGTTATGCCGTAATTCTTATTGTGTATCCGCCGGTCACAAGCGACGAAGCCTACTTTTGTAATTTTAATGCCAGCTTTTACAAGACGACATGTCAAATCAATCACCTCGCCGGTAATAATATCCTCACGAAAATCACCGATAGTATCGAAAACTTCTTTTTTGAACAAAGTAGAGCCAGTTAAAATGCCATAAAAAGGCTGGGGCTTCACATATCTTGCCTGTCCCAAAGCGTCAGGAGAACAAAAATCTTTCAACTGCGCCATGATGATCTTGTTATCGGGATATTTTTGCATTTCATCATAAAGTCGCTGTAGTGCTCCGTCCGTCAGCTTGTCGTCCTGATCTATGGTTAACCAATATTCTCCACTGGATGCATGGATACCGGTATTTTTTCCCGCAACCTGACCTTTATGCACGGAATTGACAATAACACGGCACCCCATGGAACGGACTATCTCAACGGTTCTGTCCGTTGAGATATCGTCAATTACAATAATTTCGTGATGAATCTTTTGGCGTTGAATACTTTCAATCGTCTCTTTAATATATTTTTCTCCATTATATGCGGGAATAACAACTGAAATTAAATCTTTTATAATCAATTCCTGTCCTCCACCTGCTCTCCGCATGGCAAACCATATTCTATTTTATCACAATGACAATAATGACAAAATTCAGAATATGGACGAGAATAAAAATTTATAATTTTTTTAGTCAATTCTTTGGTATTTTTATTTTTCCGTATATCAACAAGCTCATTTTGTATTTGTGGTGTAATTTCCATATTGCGATTTATGTATACAGATAGTGTACATTGAGTTAATATTCCATCACACAGCATATTGCAATACCTTCCCCAACATTTATCATATTGATTCTGAATATAAATAGCATTTTGCCTATCCTTATACAAATCTGGCATAGTTTGCCAGTTCATTGCCTCTCTTTTTTCTTGAAAATTACTCATTCTTATGTCATTTTTAATACACATTCTTTTAAATTCATCATATTTGACAGTCATATTGTTTTTCAATTTTACATTCCGATAATCGCTAATTTGAACGGCAAATTTCTTGTTTTTCATTACTTCAAGCAATTCTTTGGATGGAAGTAGCGTACAGTTTGTCGCCAGAAATACATGGCGCACTTTTTTTTGCTTTAATGCGTAAGCAAGCATTTTATGTAGATCTTTTGCCAGGAGCGGTTCACCTCCCACAAACCCCAAAAACATAATGAAATCAACGGATTTTAGGATAGTATCCAAATCATTTTTGAATTCTTCAAATCCTACAGGCTTAACATGTGTTTGATTTGTAAAGTATGGAATAAACGTATTACAGTGTTTACAATTCATTGTGCATTTCGTTGTAACGACATACTCTAAAATTGGCATGGCTGGTTTTTTTGTTATAAAAAAACGAAATTTCATATAATTATTATAAATCACCTCACCATATTTGAACTTTTTCAAAAAATCTACACTAGGATTAGAAAACAACGCACATATCCAGTCATTTACTACTGATTTTCAAATATGATTTATGCTATTTTTCTGAAAGTTTTTCCAGGTTGATATTTTTTTCGTTTTATACATTTCACTCCTCCCTTGTAGCATGATATTCTGGATTTTAAATTTTCATCTATTTTTTAAATCAAACTATACCTATTAGCTATTCAACATGTGCATAAGATTTTGCTTTTGATTTTCAGCATCCAGCTTTATAGCTTCATTAATATTAATTTTCTGATTGGCCAGAGGATCATATTTGTCGATAAATTCCATTTTTTTCAAGAGCGCGGGCAAAGGTATGCGGTGCTTGTTAGATAAAAAAAATAAGTTCTTTTTTATGTGCCAAGATCCAGCTCCCCAGTGAACAGTATATGTATTCTGTGTTATACAATTACTACTAAATTCCATATGATAGTGAAACGGATGAAAATACTCTGGTGGATAAATTACTATATCTTTAGAATGGATAATTCCATCTATATTTAAATTCAGATGAAAATCATATTGTATAATTTTTTTAAAAATATTTGTAATTATGAAAAATGGAGATTCCCATATGTCTTTTTTATAAAAATTATTAATTTTTTTTAGTATCAAATTCGATTTCTTTGCACCGAATACAGCCATTTCTGGGAAGTTATTGATTGCATTACCGATAAACATATCATGAAGTAATAAATTATCAAATTTTTTGTAGACAGTTACATCTGTATCGAGATAAATACCACCATGATCAAAAATTGTCTTGATGCGTATATAATCAGATATATATGCCCACATTTTTAAATCATAAACAGTTTTAAACCATAAATTTGTGTTATATTCTACATCAAAATCGAACCATTCCGGCGTATTTTCATTTACTTCAACGATATCATAGTCCGACAACATCATGCGCCAATTTTCGATGCACACATTGGCCAAAACTGATTTGCGTTCACTATATCCCCAGACATAAAAAATTCGCTTAGGTATCATTTTTAATCTCTTTTAGTATCCTGAAAAATAAATTTTTCCCGTCTAATTATTATGATATTTCATAATTATTTAACCTTCTTAATTCTATACGTTTTTTATGTATAACGTCTTTATACATTTCAATATTTCTGCTGTCACCTTGTCTTTGTTCTTCTATATTAAAGCATTCATATTTTATACGTTTTCTTTCATTAATATGTTGTTGTGTATTTTCCCTGCTGATGCCATTATTATCCTGCACGGCTACGACAAGATTTAAATTTTTAAATATACATCCAGAATCATACATACTAATAAAAAAGCGCCAATCAGCAGCTACTCGATATGTTGTATCGTACATATCGCATTTATTTCTACGAAAAAAAGATGCCTGATGAGGCAACGATTGCCTATATAAATAAATCTTATCTATTTTAGACGGTGGAGTATACATTTTTTTCCCCCACAAACTTAATCCATACAGAACATCTGTATTTTTATAATTGTCATCACATCCAAATATTTTTTGTAATGTCTCTTTTTCCACAAACATATCACCAGCATTCATAAAATTTAGCCAGGTGCCATGTGCCTGCTGTATACCTTTGTTCATTCCAAAGTAAATACCGCCATCCGGTTCGGAAACGAAATAGTCCATTCTTGATTTATATCGTTTGAATATTTCCAATGTCTCATCAGTACTACCACCATCAATAACAATCCATTCAAAATCTTGAAAAGTTTGATTGACGATACTTTCACAGGTACGCTGTAATAAGGGCTCATTTAGACAAACTGTTATTATTGACAATGTTGGCCTTTTTATACATGAATCAATCATTATACCCCCATTTATATTTTTTATAAATTTTTAATTAATATCTTTTATATTATTTCTCAATTTATCAAATAATAACTTTATATGAAACTCACGCTCTTTCTGTTTAAAATAGGCTTGTTCCTCAGAAGTATAAAATTCAGATATGATTTGTTCACGCTCACTGAATAATAATTTTCTATTCAATGGGTTAGAAGATATGCCTGATTGATCCATATAAGATATTATAACATCAAAATACCGAAATATACATTCATTTTTATAAAGCAAAAGAAAATATTTATAGTCACTTGCAATTTTTAACTTAGCATCATAGAGCCCATAATATTTGAAACATTTATTTCGTATGAAAGTACTTTGGTGAGGGAAAGTCATATAATATAAGTATTCCCCCAATTCATATTTCAACTCTGGGCGTACGAGTCTCTCTTGGCTAGTAAGGGCATTTCCGTATAATACGTCAATTTCCGGCTCCCCTTCCAGAACTTTCGTAGCGCGCTCAAGGGCATCCGGTGTATAAAAACTGTCACCGGCATTCATAAAATTGCAATATTTACCCTTTGCCTGCAGGATTCCCTTGTTCATGGCATGGTAAATACCATTATCCTTCTCGCTGACAAAGTAACTCATTCTGCTTTTATATTTTTCAAAAAGCCGCAAGCTCTTCTCGTCACTTCCTCCGTCAATGACCAACCATTCAAAATTTTGATAGCTTTGATTGACAATGCTTTCGCAAGTGCGCTCAAGATTCGGCTCATTCAGACACACGGTGATGATGGAAAAAAGGGGATGAGAATCCTTCAGCGACATGGCGCTTCTCCCATATCCACGCGAGGCAGTCCCAAGAGCTCCCGGTACAGATGCAAATAGCGCGCGGCCATAAGTTCAGGCGCGAAAGCGGCGACAGCATGCTGCCGCGCCGCATAGCGCATAGCTTCATGCGATGCCTTTGGCAAGAGCAGCACATCCTGTATTTTTTTTGCCAGACTGCGGGCCGATGTCGCATTAACGATGCTGCTTATTTCACGTGGCTCCCCGGTAGGAGTGAGAGGCAAACCGGGATGTTCCGCCAGAAAGCCGGTTATTCCCTCTTCAATAATGTCCTCCGCTCCGGTGTGCTTCATGCCCACAGTCGGCGTGCCACACGCTTGAGCTTCCTGCAAAACAAGAGGCAAATTGTCCTGAAAGGACGAGGAAACAAAAACATCGGCGCAGGCGTAAACGTGAGCCAGTTCGGATGGTCCAAGGCGACCGAATGAAACGACCTCATATCCTTCGGGCCGATATTCCTCTGGCAGCTCGCCGCCAAAGAGGAGCAGAACGGGCAAAGCCCCGGACCACTGCCGGGCCAGCAGCCGCAAGGCCTCTTTCAGAACGACAAAACCCTTATTATACCGGTTCAGGCCTGACGCGCCGAAAGCAATGACCTTGCGGCCCGACTCTATGCCGCAAAAAGCCCGTGCCCATTCGGACTGCACAGGGCGATACAGGGCCGTATCTATGCAGTTGGGGATAACGACACAACGGGCTTTGCCCAGAATATCGCTTTCCCGCGTGCAACGGGCCAGCCAGCGGCTGGGAGAGGCGACTGTTATATTCAGACGGGAACAGGCCGCGACTTTTGCCGCGAAATTGCCCGCAGCCAGGTCAGGGCACTCTCCCGGTCCAAGCTGGGGACAATGCGAGCATTTCTCGGCTTTGTATCGCTCGCAGCCCGCTGTATAGTGACAGCCGCCTGTAAGGGGATTCATGTCGTGCAGGGTCCAGACGACAGGTTTGTCGCCAAAGGCTTGCACCGCGTCGCGCGGCCCCACAAAACCCGCCACCCAGTGCAAATGCACGAGGCCCGCGCGCCGGAGTTGAGGCAGTATTTCCAGCTTGGCCGGACTATCGGCCAGTGAAAACAGCTCAAACCAGGGTGGGATGGCCGTATGCGCCTTCAGACGAGCTCTTTTCAATACCCTAGCAACGGTAAGCCATTTTCGACCCAGAGGAATTTCATGCACAAAGCCCCGTGCCGTGCCCTTTGCCATGACCAGAAGTTCAACATCCAGCCCGGCCGCGCGAAGCGCCGTCAGCAGATTCAGCGCCGCACCGCCTGCGCCCGGTCCATCGCTCGTGGCGAGCAGACAGACAGGCGGAAGGCCGCGCGAGAGGGCATGGAGTTGTGCAAAAGTCAAGCTGCTCCGGCATTGTTGGATGCTTTCAGGCATGGCGTATCCTCGCGCGCAACTGGCTGAAGAGCCGACTTTTTGGCGTTTGCAGCAAAACTCCCGCCAACGCCTCTGCATCTCCGCGCTTCAAGGCGTTTTCAAAGTCGGCTCCCCTTAATTGCAACAAGTCATCAAGCAAAGAGGGGGTATGACAGACCCCATACAGAGCGATCAGATATTCCGCGCAGATATTGGCCGCCATGCCCACTTGGTCGGGGATCGCCCTCTTACACGCCCCCATACAATTATTGAAACTGAAAAGGAAAAGCTTCCCGTAAGCAGATTCATCCGCAATTTTCAGGTTGGCAAAACGCACTATCTCCCGCATGGCACGGCAAGTTGCTTCTATCTTTTCCAAAGAAAGATATTTGCTGTTCAGTGAATCATCTCGCCGCATATAATGATAACAGATATCATCCACAACAATAATCCCTTTGCACAGAGATACTGCCTTCATCAAGAATACGGTATCTTCGGCATTGCTGATGCCAGATGGACATTCTATGCCATTATCCCGAACAAATTCACGGCGGTAAATAGCTGACGTCCACTGCGTAAAGAATGCGAAACGATCTTTGCATATCAATATATTGCTCAATTCATCCCTGACAGTGCCCTCCGGCAAAAACTGGCGACGTACTCCTTTAACAATATCCGAATCCGTCTCAAGAGCTTTGGTGTACAAGCGTTCATAAAAAAAAGAATCCACAGTATCGTCGCTGTCCACAAAGCCGAGATAGTCGCCGCCTGCCAGTCCCATCCCGGCATTTCTTGCTGCGGCTGCCCCCCTATTGCAAGAAAATTCAACGATGACAAAGCGCGAATCATTCTCGGCATAACTATGCAGTATCGTGGATGACTTATCACTTGATCCATCATTGACACAAATGATTTCAATAGGATGCAGTGTCTGAGCTCGAAGACTGTCCAGACATCGGGCCAGATATTTTTCCGTATTATAAACTGGAATAATAATGGAAACTTTAGGATTCATGACGCTGCACAGTCTTTTGCTGTTTGAGCAAATCTCATTCGTTGCAAATGCTTCCGCAGCGTTGAAGCTGTGCGTATCTTGCTGTCCGCTCCGGAATAAAAACGCCAATAGGCTTTTTCTATCCGCACATCGCGAAAAATCTCCGGCAAAAAACGCGGTTTTTCCACCGCCAGACTGACGTCGTTGTCGTACAGAGTTGTCGCTACCTTGCAATGTGTGCCGTTGCCCATGCCTATATTGGTCGTATAGGAACGCACAGGATTGATACCCAGTTGAGAGTTCTTGTACCGG
Organism: Desulfovibrio sp. 6_1_46AFAA; assembly: GCF_000224635.1. Classification (NCBI taxonomy): domain Bacteria; kingdom Pseudomonadati; phylum Thermodesulfobacteriota; class Desulfovibrionia; order Desulfovibrionales; family Desulfovibrionaceae; genus Desulfovibrio; species Desulfovibrio sp. 6_1_46AFAA. The sequence goes on along the minus strand of NZ_JH114301.1, from coordinate 371,766 downwards.
GCATAATCGGCCCGAATGGCCCAGGAATCCAGCTTACCAGCCATTTGATCATCCAGCATGGGGCTCAGATCTGTACCTCCGGCATTAAAAGCATGACGCTTTCCCGAATCGGCCTTGAACGTCTCGTAATCACTTACCGCCCAGTCGATTTTCTGAAAACGATCGCGCCAGGATGCCCACCCTCCAGAACAATTAAAGCGGGGTATAGCATATACATCCCATGCATAAGTATCCGGAATGGGCAATAATGAAGGCGGTAATGACCAAGCAGAAATATCAAAAATTGATTGATTGTTCTTATAAATGTGCAATCCTTTATTGAGAAAAGATAATGTATAAGGAGAGCAGACTACATCATCCTCAATAACAATAATATTTTTATTTTCTTCTAGAATTGTATTTATCCCTGTAATGACAGAATTTGCACATCCCATATTTATATCACGTTTGATAATATTCAAAGTATGAAATCCTGTTGCAGACTGCGCAACAGCGTGGACTTCCTCAATTTTCTCCACATCTTGCTCATTTCGTGGCCCATCGCAAAATATGGTGACATCTGTTTCAGATGCTAAAGTATTCTGTACAAGAGCTTGCAGAGTTCTTTGCAAATGTTCTGGTCTGTTAAAAGCAAATATGGCAAGAGGAGCATTTTGTGGCATAGCTTATCCTGTGATCAATTCACAGCAGAAATAGACAGACAACTGTGATTTATGCATATCGTCGTTGCAGATCGAAATAATTTGGACTCCACTAGGGAATTCTTGGAAGCCCCGGCGATTGCCAAGGGCTTAATCCATATCAACCGCAAGATCGCCGAAGTACAACTTTAGCAGTTTCTTACTTTATTTTCGCCTCTTTGGCCTTGACAACTTCCTCATCCGTTTCCAACGCAACCTTGTCCGGCTGCCAGCCGGTCTCTTCCTTCACTTCGTGGATAGGGTCAGCCAGAAGTAGTTCCTGCGCGTCGTTGTATTCATTGACCATCAACTCAAAATTATCGCCTGCGGCCACAGAGGCATCCAGTGTGACGTTGCCCGAAGCATCGCCTTCCAGCACGATTTCAAATGACTTAAGGCGGTTCACAAACTCGGTCATTCGCGCGTCCACATCTTCCGGCGCTCCGTCAAAGTTTTTAACGGCGGCAAGGATATCTTCAACGGCCGCGCCGGAGAGGATATTTTCAAAAACCGCACTGCCGAAACCGTTCATGCCGTAGTAGATTCCGGTTTCGCTATTGATGACGATGGCAACGCCATCGGCAATGTCACTGAACATTTTGTCTTCATTCAAGACATAGGTCGTCATGCCTTTTATCTCCTTATTGACTGTTATTGATTGTAATGTTCTAAAAATTTCCGCAAACACTGGATGTTCGCCGCTAAATCACGAGAAAGATTAATGCGATAAAACGGCAAACCATTCACAAATGACGCCAATTTGTAGATGGTACTGATATCCTGCGTTTCACCGGTTTGCATGACTGAGGAATATACAAGTTCATCCAATCCCTTAGCTTTGTACCCCGACTCGATGCTGGGCGCGTCACAGTTACAGATATTCAGGTGCATGCACAAGCGTACAGGATATTCACTGACAAATCTGTTATGATATCGACCTATATTAAAAACATATTTGTCTTTTCGCGCGTTGTTTGAAACAAAGGCGGCATCCAAGCGTGCTGATAGTTGTTGCCAGATCTGCGGTGACAGGGTGATAATGGAATAAATGGGCGAGGCGCGCAGAATGCCATCTTTTTGCTCCAGAAGCAGATAGTCATCAGACACATAGTCAAAGCCGTCCAACAGCGCGCTGACGGAAAATGTGGATTTTCCGCGATAGCCCATGCCGCAAAGTAATACTCCGGTATCATTTAAACCGACCACGGCACCATGCGCCAAATTGCTTTGCGGTCCCTTGAGAAAGCGTGCAAAGAGCTGGACAAAGAGGTGCCCCCGCTTGATCAATTCTTCCGGGGTGAGATCCTTGACGGCATAATAGTAGGTATTGGTGCGGGGGTTCCATCCCACAAGCTGATTACCGGGTGCATGGATTTCCAGTAGCGGTTTGCCATGTATTATATCTTCGTCAAAAATGCTAAAGTAGGAAAAATCGGCATGAGCGCCACGCACCTGATCAATTCTGTACCTGCGGTACAGTTCTGAAGTTTTATCGACCAGATAGAGGTCTTTGACCAATGCGGCAAAATCCTCTTCCTGCCAGATGACAAATGTCGCGTCATAATCGGACGGCTCGTCCAAAAGAACATATTCAAGCTGATTGTGTACATGCCACGCGTAGTCGGCCGCATAGCTGACCAAGCGCAATGTTTGCGTCCCTATCCGCAAATAGCTGACAAAGGCCGGATCGTTGCCGCGGCTGGCGCGGGCATTGAGGTAGCGGTATATCAGCGAAAGACATTGTCCCGAAGGCTTGTCAATGCGCATCCCTGAACTCCTGTGGGCACTGCTTGTGCAGATACCAATCGACAAAGGCCGGATTGTGGCGCAGCTTTTTCATCAACAGAAACTTCGCAATGAATGAGCCGAACTTCCAGGGGTTGTTCTTGAGCTCCACCACCCGGATGGCTTGGCATTCCTTTTGGCGTGGCAGAAAATAGTCCTCGTCAAAGATGACCTGATTGCAAAAGGCTTCCATGGCGGGATCAGCTGGAAAATATCTGTCCAGATCGGGAATGGTGTCCGCGACGATGGCATTCATGAATTCGGCGGCAAAACGTATCTCAAGCTCCCGCCCACAGGCGACGGCATCTCTCCAGACAAGTCCCCAGTCAAAGGAAGGTTTTTTCTGAAGGTACCGGCAATCACACAGAGCATAATACAAATTGCCGAGAGATGTATGCTCGCGTAAATTTTTGGTGAGGTTAGCCATGACAAGAAAGCAGAGATCCTCATGGCACGGCAACAGAAAATCCACGCCAAAAGCACGACGCGGTGTTGCACGCGCGAACAGGCCGTCGTGGAACTGCTTCAAATCCTTGCCCGGATCAAAAATGGAATGATGCACATCAACGGCGCTTTCCGTTTCCGTGTGAAAATCCACGGCATGATTGGACTCTTCCTTATAATGCAGATAGCCAAGCCCCTCACCGATGCGGGTCGCTTCCTCAATGCGATCAGCGGGGATAAGGATGTCCACATCTCCCATGGGGCGCGGCAGCTCCGGGCGCAAAACCTTCATGGCCCCGCCCTTGAACAGCAACATGGGAATACCCGCCGCATTGTACGCCTTGCCTATCCGCGAAAAATGAGACAATGTCTTCATGTTGGCAAAGCGATAATACGTAATGAGCCCAGTAATACGCGGTCCAGCATATTTTGAAATCTTAAGTTCAGGCTTATCGTGAATCAAATATGAAAGCAAAATGCACTTCCCAGCCCCTAATGCTTCAATATCGCACACAGACAAGCAATTATCCAAAAGCTCTTGTGTCGGTTTTTTTGCAAATACAAAGTTAAGAAGCTCTCGGTCATCCTTATGGACATATTTGCCATACAATTTGTTTACAAGATGCCGCAATACAGGTGTGCAAGCCACACTTCTCTCCTCAGGATCTGAAAAATTTTGAAGTCCACCCATTGGCCACAGAAGGCGCAAAGCGCTGCAAGATGTTTTGCCATTGCTGCAACAGGGCATCCGATGATTGCGAAGGTCGAGCCGCAATAATGCCCTGCCCTCCCAGAATGTCTCGCAGGCGCTCCGCGAGACAGGAAGGGCGAGGATCAAATATGGCGAAAGCCCTGTCTTCCTCGTGGACAAGCTCTTTACCTCCTCCAACGGAAGAGGCGAGAAAGGGGACACGATGCTCAAGACATTCGCTGACGGTGCAAGGCGAATTCTCCCGCAAGGAGGGCATAATCGCCAGGATACCGTTGCCACACAGATAACGGCGCGCTTCCAGCGTGTTGTAGTTCGTCAAAAAAACGATTTTGATGCCGCACTGTTCCAACGGGGCCAATGTGTCTCGGATATCCCGAACGCGAAAATCCGCTTCTTTTCCCAAAAAGGTAATACATCGCCCGCTCAGCAACCCAACCGGCAGGGATAGGAGCGCGTCACAAAAAATCCGTATTCCCTTGCGCGTTTCCAAACGACCGAAGAAAACAATCTCCCGAAGAGAGTCGCAATCCAGCCGGGGTAGCTTCCTGGCGGACCAGGACGGCAGGCTGCCGGGCATGGATGTAAAATTGGGAATACAGAAGGAACGCTCAGGCAAACGCCACCCGCGCTCGCGCATCCAGTCCAGAAGATAGCGACTTGGGCTGACAAGAAAGTCCGCCTGTTCGCAACAGGCCTGCTCCATCTCATAAAGGTGTCTTCTTTTTCCATTTTCAGCCATATACCTGTTCCCTTCATCCACCCAAAGAGACGGCCCATGAGTGATTATGCCCAGAGGACGTTCTGTAAAAGATATTCCTTGCATTTTAGATTGCATACAATAAAAACTGTCTGCCATAAAATCATGAAAAAGATAGATATCATGCTCTGTTTTAGATAACAGTTCATACGTTCGCCATGCTCTCTTCACCTGATCACGCAACAACAAACCGAACCAGGATATAATAGGATAAAAATTAATACCACGTTTTTGCATCTTTCTTGAAAACAACGTCATCGCAATATCTGGACGACCTGTATAATAAATAGCAATTTTATGTTTTCCACAAAGCGTGAGGTATTCGCAGAGATAGCGCATCGCCGTACCTATCCCGCCGTTTTTCGTCAGCTCGGACACTTCACGAGTCACAATGGCAATATTCACTTTGTCCCTATAATATTTATCAATCTGTAAAAAAACATCCCAATTCTATATTTTATCATATAGATGCATTCTTTAAGACATTCATATGGCAATATTACAAGTGGATAGAAGACATTTACAATCATAAAGATAAATGAAAAATGATGCTTACGTAAAAGATACATTCTCCCCGCGGCATACGCATGCACTTTTCGTCTTAGAGAGGGATTTTGTAAATTTTCATAAGGATGATGAACCAGAACAGACTGTGCACGCGCTATGGCAAAGCCTGCCTGCATTGTTCGCAACGCAAAATCCGTCTCCTCTCCAGACTGATACGGCGTATGGCTGCCAACGCCAAGATTCTCGTCAAAAAAGCCCACATTAGGCAGTATACTGGACCTGTAAAATTGAATATAGCTTGGACAATTGTTAAAAATTGCATAGCGAGTCAAAAGAACTGGAACGGTGTCTTTTCTTTCGCAACTCTCATCAAGCCCTATGTGCTCCCCCATTATCGCAGATATAAGGGGATATTTTTCAAAAAGTTTCCTCGCCATTTCGAGTGTGTCCGGCTCGTACACACAATCATCATCCGGAATAGCAAAAAAATCGCCACGTATCTTTGATAAGGCCAAATTTCTTGATCTGGAGAGACAATTATCTTGAGATTGAAAAGTCCTGATAGTCAGATTTGAAAACAAATCACATAACACATCAACATCATTCTTATTAATTGATGGGCCATGAATAAAAACGATTTCAAAGTTTTTATATATCTGTCGGCACAAACTCAAAAACAATCTCTCAACAAGATAAATTCTATTTATTGAAATCACTATAATGGAAAACATAAATTATTCTCTTTGATATATTTTTTATATAACGTGGAATAATTTCCAAAATTAAAAAGCATAACGTCCATAGTTCAATGTGGAGACGTCAAAACATAGAAGCGCCCGCACTGACAATAATCAGTACGGGCGCTCAGCAGTATACTGCTAAAAAATTTATGTTGGCTAGAGAGAGAGAGAGAGAGAGAGAGAGAGAGAGAGAGAGAGAGAGACTAATTTAATTTTACTTATT
>NZ_JH114301.1:293953-365445 GCF_000224635.1 Desulfovibrio sp. 6_1_46AFAA | reverse complement strand
GAGAGAGAGAGAGAGAGCATTTAAAATTTTTCCTTATTGTATCTACATAATTCTACATGACTACTTATTATCATACAGAATCGAAAAACTAAAAAAACGACTGACTGTCATTTTTCAAGCATATTAAATTTTTAAAAAAATATTTTTTTTTGTTGATATTGTCAACCCTCATCTTCGGCACAAATCTATAGGACACGTTGATGCACATAATAAACAGGTCATCCATGGCGCACATGCATAATAAGTTTCTTGTATGATTCTCCACTCGCGCCATTCCGGTGACAAAAACCTTTCTTCCAATGGATAGTTGTAGAATTTCAAAAATTCTGTCCGGAATCAGGATGGCGAGCAAAAATTTTCCATATCCCCACAGTGCGAAGTCCCCCCATAATGGTAGTTTTAAATTTTTTTAGCGTGCCTTTGCGCAGAAACCACATAGGCAACAAGGATTCCTTGACGAATCCCGATGTATTTTCCGGACAGGCATGTCGTTCAGAGCTTTCGTGACAGTTGCGGCCACATTGACAGCCGTTTTCTCCGGTTATAGTACTGACCGGTCAGTTCTGTTCAGAGAAATATGAAAAAAGGGAGCCTTATGGACGACGCGCAAAATCAGCCGGAAACACAAACGCAAGCGCAGCAGCAACGCCGTCTGCCGGATTTCGATACACTGCGGGCCGGCCGCCGGGCGCGCGTTCTGCTCCTGCTCACGGGCTTTTTTCTGGCCGCGGGCGTGGCCTGGGGCATCTGGTGGGCCATGGTGCTGCGTTACGAGGAAAACACGGACGATGCCTATGTTTCGGGCAATACAGTCACGGTCATGCCCCAGGTGGCGGGCCGGGTCACGGCGGTGCTGGCAGACGACACGGACCGGGTGGAAGCCGGACAGGCCCTGGTGCCCATTGATCCGGTGGACGCCCGCCTGGCTTATGAGCACGCCCTGGTCAGCCTGGCCTCGGCCGTGCGCGAAACCTGCAAGCTCGAAGCCGAATTGCGCCAGAGCGAAGCCAACATCGCCATGCGCAAAATCGACCTGCAGCGCCAACAGGGCAACCTGGAGCGGCGCCAGCAACTGATCAAGGACAAGGCCGTGCGCAAGGAGGAATTCATCCACAGTATCGAAGACGTGGCCACGGCCCGCCACGCCCTGTCCGTGGCCGAAGCCCAGCGCAACGCCCTGACCGCCGTGCTGCTGGACACGCCGGTGGCCGAACAGCCCGCCGTCAGGGAAGCGGCCTCGGCCGTGCGCGAGCGCTGGCTGGATTTGCAGCGCGCTACCGTGCGCAGCCCGGTGCGCGGCCAGGTGGCCCGACGCGCCGTGCAGGTGGGCGAGTACGTCACGCCCGGCAAGGCCCTGCTGGCCGTGGTGCCGCTGGACAGTCTCTGGGTGGACGCCAATTTCAAGGAAAGCCAGCTCAAGCGCATGCGCATCGGCCAGCCCGCCCTGATCACGGCCGACATGTACGGCGGTTCCGTGACCTATCACGGCACGGTCCAGGGTTTCGCGGCGGGCACGGGCAGTGTTTTTTCGCTGTTGCCGCCCCAGAACGCCACGGGCAACTGGATCAAGGTGGTCCAGCGCGTGCCGGTGCGCATCGCTCTCCGGGAAGATGAGCTGCGGGAGCACCCTTTGCTGGTGGGCCTTTCCGTCACCGTGGAGGTCGCTACCAAGAATCAGGACGGCCCCATGCTGCTCACCGCTCCCCGGCCCGCCCCCCCGGCCAGCCTGGCCGCCCAAACCCCGCCCGTGGATTTCGCGCCGGTGGATGAGCGTATCAACGCGATCATCGCGGCCAATATCCAGGCCGCGTCCGCCTCTTCGCATCAGGCCGGACTATGAGCGAGATCGCGCTCACGCCGCTGCGCGGCGGCCCGCTGGTGACGGCCACCGTGGGCATTGCCGTGCTCACGGCCATGACCGTGCTGGATTCGACCATTGCCAACGTGGCTCTTTCGACCATCGCGGGCAATCTGGGCGTGGCCGTCTCCCAGGGCACCTGGGTGATCACCTTTTTCGGCGTGGCCAACGCCGTGGCCATCCCGCTCACCGGCTGGCTGGCCCGGCGGTTGGGCGAGGTGCGGCTTTACTTTGCCGCCAGCGCGCTGTTCGTGCTTTCTTCCTTCTTGTGCGGCATTTCCAGCAGCCTCGGCATGCTGATTTTTTTCCGTCTGGTGCAGGGCGTCTCGGCCGGGCCCATTCTGCCGCTTTCCCAAAGCCTGCTGCTGGCCTGCTATCCCCCGGAAAAACGCGGCCTGGCCCTCTCGCTCTGGGCCATGGTGGTGGTGCTGGCTCCCATTCTGGGGCCCATCCTGGGCGGCTGGATCTGCGACAATTACCACTGGGGCTGGATTTTCTTCGTCAATGTGCCTGTGGGCGCCCTGGGCCTGCTGCTTCTGCGCGCGCCCCTGCACGGGCGGGAAACTCCCACCGGCAAAGCGCCCATCGACGTGGTCGGCCTGGTGCTGCTGGTCGTGGGCATCGGCTGCCTGCAGCTCATGCTTGACGAGGGCAAGGATAACGACTGGTTCGCCTCGGGCTATATCGTGACGCTGGGCGTCGCGGCCGTGGTGGGCATCGCCTTTTTCATCGCCTGGGAGCTCACGGAAAAACATCCGGTGGTCAACCTTTCCCTGTTCCGACACCGCAATTTCACGGTGGGAACCATCTGCATCAGCCTGGGCTTTCTGCTCTACTTCGCCTCCGTGGTGCTGCTGCCTTTGATGCTCCAGGCGCGCCTGTCCTACACGGCCATGTGGGCCGGTTTTTCCCTGGCCCCGGTGGGCGTGTTTCCGCTGATCATCTCGCCCATTCTGGGCAAGCAGGCCCGCCGTCTGGACATGCGCCTGATGGCCTGCCTGAGCTTTCTGGTCTTTGCAGGCTGCTTTTTCTGGCGCGCCGGTTCCACGCCGGGCATGGATTTCTTTTCCGTGGCCCTGCCCCAGTTGATCCTGGGCATCGGCGTGGCCCTCTTTTTCATGCCGCTCACGACCATCATCCTTTCCGGCCTGCCCAACAGCGATCTGGCCGCCGCCTCCAGCCTGTCCAACTGCGTGCGGGTGCTGGCCGGTTCCATCGGCTCATCCCTGGTCACGACCATGTGGGAGCGGCGCGAAGCCCTGCACCACGCCCGGCTGACAGAGGGCATCAACGACTACAACCCGGTCTGGGACACGGCCCTGCGCGCCCTGGAACAGCTCGGCATGACCGGCTCCCAGGCCAGGGCCTGGATCGCCAATGAAATCACCCGGCAGGGATTCATCCTGAGTTTTGATGAACTGTTCTGGCTGGGCGGCGTGCTTTTTGTGCTGCTTTCAGGCCTGGTCTGGCTGGCCCGAAGGGGATGAGACGGGAGCATCGGGAAAAAGAATATCCAGATGCGCGCTGAACAGGCCCAGCAAGTCCTGGGGCACGGCGCTGGCAAAAAGATCGTCGCGGAGCACCCCGAAAAGCAAGGGCGCCATCAACAGCAGGGGAAAGCGGTCCAGGGCGGCGTGCACATTGGGCGCGCGGGCCGCGGGCAAAAATTCCTCGCGCAAGCGGGCTGTATTGGGAGCGAGAAAACTCTCGTAAAAACCGCCCATCAGCTCCGGATCATGCAGACCCTCGCTGAATGCCAGACGCACGCAACGACGCAGGGAGGAGCCGGGACCGCCCGTGATCAGGGGCGCGTACATCCGCAGCAGCTTATCGCGCGGGCTCAGGGAAGTATCCCGCAAGAGAGCCTGCTTGTGCTCGAAAAAAGGCCGGAAGCCCTCTTCAATGACCCCCTGAAAGAGGGCTTTTTTAGTGGGAAAGTAAAGGTAGAGGCTGCCCTTGGAAACCCGCGCCCGCCGGGCGATGTCTTCCATGCGGGCCGCGGCGAAGCCCTGGCGGCTGAACTCTTCCAGAGCCGCGTCCAGGATGGCGGCCCGCCGCGCGGCGCATTTTTCCCGGCGGCATTCGGACGGAGCGGGAACCGGAACCCGCGGGTCTTCGGGGTCGTTCATGTTCTTTTCCTTCCGGAACAGATTGCCTTTGAAAGGTTCCACTTTTTCAAAGGAACACGCCTTGTGCCATGCGCCGTGCCGCGCGTGCTCTGAGAGCATGACAACATTGCCGCGCTCTTTCTCAGCGTTTGCCGAACAGGCCGCCCAGCAATCCCCGGACCACCGTGCGCCCGATCTCCCGGCCCACGGTGGTGCCGATGGTACGGGTCGTCTGTTTGGCTACTGAGCCCAGAATATCCCCCAAACCCTCACCGCCGCCGCTTCTCCGGGCGCGCGTCTCTTCGCGCCGGGCCGCGGCCTCCTGCCGCAGGCGTTCCTTTTCAGCCAGGGCTTCGGCCTTGCGCCGGGCCTCATCGTCCGCGGCCTCCTGTCGGCGGGCGGCGCGCGCTGTCAGGATTTCATAGGCCGACTCGCGGTCCACGGCCCGCTCGTACGCTCCCGCCACCAGCGAATTCCGCATGACCACGGCGCGCTCTTCGGGCGTGATGGGCCCCACCTGGCTCTGCGGCGGCACGATCAGCGCCCGCTCCACTATCCGGGGCGCGCCGTCGGCGTCCAGAAAAGACACCAGAGCCTCGCCCACGGCCAGCTGGCCGATGACATCCTCGGTATTGAAAGCCGGATTGGGCCGGAAAGCCCGGGCCGCGGCGCGCACGGCCTTCTGTTCTCCGGGGGTGAAGGCCCGCAGGGCGTGCTGCACGCGATTGCCGAGCTGGCCCAGCACGCTGTCCGGCATGTCCGCCGGGTTCTGGCTCACAAAATAGACCCCCACCCCGCGCGAGCGAATCAAACGCGTCACCTGCTCGATCTTTTGCAGCAGCACGGGCGGCGCTCCGTCAAAGAGCAAATGGGCCTCGTCGAAAAAGAAGACCAGACGCGGCCTGTCAGTATCGCCCACTTCGGGCAGGCGTTCAAACAGCTCGGACAACAGCCAGAGCAATACGCTGGAATAAAGACGCGGCGCGTTCATCAGCGCGTCGGCGGCCAGGATGTTGACCACGCCCCGGCCCCGGCTGTCGGTCTGGAGCAGATCCATGATGTCCAGGGCCGGTTCGCCGAAAAAGCGGTCCCCGCCCTCTTCCTCCATACGCAGCAGGCCGCGCTGGATGGCTCCCACGCTGGCCGTGGAAATCTGCCCGTAGGCTGTCCTGTATTGATCGCGCTCATCGCCCACATGCTGCACCATGCTGCGCAGATCCTTCATGTCCAGAAGCAGCAGACCCGCGTCGTCGGCAATGCGGAAGACCAGATGGAGCACCCCGCTCTGCACCTCGTTGAGGTTGAGCAGGCGGGAGAGCAGCAAGGGCCCCATTTCGCTCACCGTGGCGCGCAGAGGGTGGCCGCTTTTGCCGAACACGTCCCAGAAGCAGGCCGGGAACGCCTGGTTGAGATAACCGCGCGCCGCAAGGCCCAGTCGGGCAATGCGCTCGGCCACTTTTCCCGTGGGCGCGCCTGCCTTGGCCAGACCCGAGAGGTCGCCCTTGACGTCGGCCAGAAAGACCGGCACGCCCAGGGCGCTGAAGGTTTCGGCCAGGCTTTGCAGGGTCACGGTCTTGCCCGTGCCTGTGGCCCCGGTGATCAAGCCGTGGCGATTGCCCATGGCGGGCAGGATGCAGATATCCCTTTCCCCGGCGCGGGCCATGAGCGCCTGATGGTCATTGTCGAGCACGGCTGATCTCCTTTGGAGCAGTTAGCACTAATGAACTGCTCTATATACGCGGTCAGCGGGCCAGCAGCACCCAGGCCGGGCCCTTGGCGTCCAGATGGCTGGCCACGTAGTTGGCCCGCGCATCGCCGCCGCAGAAAATGTCGATACGGTTGCGCTTGATGGCCCCGCCCACATCCTGGGCAAAACCGATGCCGCGCAGGGGCACGCTGCCGCGCCGCTCGTCCGGGGCATTGACCCCGTAGGCCACAAGGGAGCCCAGGGGAATATAGGAACGGTCCGTGGCCAGGGAAAGCCAGTCGTCCACCTCATGGCCCATGGCCCCGGTGGGCCCCCTGCCGCCGAACTTGAAAAAGACGTAGCTGGGATTTTCATTGAGGATTTCGCGCACCCGCCCGGGATTGTTCCTGAACCACTCGCGCTGTTCAAAAATATCGCCGCGCTTGAGCAGGCCCTTCTCGCGCATGATCCGGCCCGAGCTTTTGTATTTGTGGCCGTTCTGCCCGGCGTAGTTGACATAGGCCTGGGTGCCGTCGTCAAAAATCAGGCGCCCCGACCCCTGGATTTCCAGAAAAAAGACGTCCACCGGGTCCGCAGCCCAGGCCAGTTCCAGGCCCCGGTTGGCCAGCACCTGTTTTTCCTCAATGGCGCGGCGGTCGTGATAGCGGCCGCGTTTGGCCCGCACCCGCTTCAGGTCCGGCGGCAGGCCGTAGACGGCCTGGGTATAGCCGGGCTTGCGCGTACGGCTGGCCCGCACCTGCGGCTCATAGTAGCCGGAATAATTGATGCCGCCCGGCACTTCCACCCAGCGAAAATTGGCCAGCAGCAGGTCCGGCTCCGCATCCAGGCGCGGCAGCAGTTCGCGCAAACGGGTCAGGCTGCGGGAAAGATCCCCCCAGGTCACGGTCAGGCCCGGCCGCTTGACGGCCGCCGCGCCCTGCGGCTTGCTGTTGACATAGCGCAGAGACTTGCGCACGGTAGGGGCCATGTCCTTCCAACTGGTCAGATCCTGGTTGCGGGGGGCCAGATTGGCGACGAAAAATTCCGGGCTTTCCTGCACGGCCACCGGCGGCCCCAACGGCGGCAGATCTTCGGACTGCGGTTTCTTGCCGGCGCAGGCGGAGAGCACAAGACTCGCCAGCAAAACCACAATCAAGGCCGGACGCGACGCGCCCCCGGCCCTTACGGACGCGCGCCGCGTACAGCCCGCGCCGAAACAAGGAGCTTGCCCGTGCATGATTTCCCCACCCCCGAGGTATGGTTGCCCCATCGTGTGTCCTACGGAGAAACGGACACCATGGGAGTCTTGTATTACGCCGAATATCTGCATTTGTTCGAACGCGCCCGCAGCGCCTATATCCGCCAGTGCGGCATGAGCTACGCGGACGTGGAAAAAAAAGGCATCATTCTGCCCGTGCGCGAGGCCCAGTGCCGCTACCGCGCGCCGGCGCATTACGACGATCTTGTGCAGGTGCGCGCGGGCATCAGCGAATGGGGCCGGGCCTCACTGCGTTTTGTATATGAGATATGGAACGAGGACAAGACGCGCCTGCTGGCCGAGGGCATGACCCAGCACGCCCTGGTCAATCCCCAGGGGCGGCCCGTGCCCGTGCCGGACTGGTTCCGGCAGTTGTGCGCGCCTGAAAAAGGCTAGCGTCAGCCCTCATTAACCCGCTGCCCGCGAAAAGCTGAATTTTTTCGGACAGCAAGGCGCCAAGGGAAAATTGGGTGAAGCTGTATCTACATGCTGCAAGGTCAATTTTCCTTGGCAACGCCGCTGTACGGAAAAAGACTGCTTTGCAGCAGGCGTTCTAATGAGGGCTTGAGCCTGGTCTCAGGGGGCGATGCCCCCTGGGACCTCATATATAAGGAGAATCCATGGCGCTGCATGTCATCAACGAAGCCCGGCGCTGCCTGCACTGCAAAAAGCCGCTCTGCCGCACGGGTTGTCCCATCAACACCAATATTCCGGTGATGATCGAGCAGTTTCTGAACGGGAATATCGACGAAGCCGGGCAGATGCTCTTTGACAACAATCCCCTTTCCATTGTCTGTTCCCTGGTCTGCGACCACGAAAAACAGTGCGAGGGGCATTGCATCCTGGGCAAGAAGGGCAGCCCCGTGCATATCAGCAGCATCGAGAACTATATCTCCGAGCGCTTCCTGGCCGCCCACCATCCGCCCCGGCCGCCCCAGAACGGCCTGGCCGCCGCCATCATCGGCTCGGGCCCGGCCGGACTGACCATTGCCATCATTCTGGCCCAGCGCGGCTATGCCGTGACCATTTTCGAATCCCACGACCGCATCGGCGGCGTCCTGCGCTACGGCATTCCCGCCTTCCGCCTGCCCAAGAGCATCCTGGACCGTTATCAGCAGCGCCTGCTGGAACTGGGCGTGCGCATCCGCCCCAATACGACCATCGGCGGCGCGCTGCGCATGGACGACCTGTTCCGGGACGGCTACAGCGCCGTGTTCATCGGCACGGGCGTCTGGCGGCCCAACAGCCTGGGCATCAAGGGTGAAAGCCTGGGGAACGTCCATTTTGCCATCGACTATCTCTGCAATCCGGCGGTCTACAATCTGGGCGAAACGGTCAGCGTGATCGGCGCGGGCAACGCGGCCATTGACGCGGCCCGCACCATTCTGCGGCACGGCGCGCGCAAGGTCACCATTTACGCCCGCAAACCCGTGCTGGCCGCCAGCCCGCGCGAGGTGGAGTACGCCGGGGTGGACGGCGTGGACTTTCACAATTGCGTGCGGCCCGTGGAAATCCGTCCGGAAGGTGCGATATTCCGCCGCCTGGACTACGACGCGGAAGGCCATGCCGGCGAAGTGGAAGGCGAGGATTTTCTGGAGCCCTCGGATTCCGTGGTCATCGCCATCGGCCAGGGCCCCAAGGACAAAATCGTGTCCACGTCCACGGGCATAGAGATCAACGAACGCGGCCTGGTGAAAACAGATGCGCGGGGGGCCACCACCCATCCGGGCATCTTCGCCTCGGGCGACGTGGTGCGGGGCGCCAAAACCGTGGTGGAGGCCGTGCACTGCTCCAAAACCGTGGCCGACGCCATGGACCGGTATATGCGGAGTCTGCCGCGTTCTTAGAGCAGATTAACTTTGAAATTTTACAAATTTCAAAGTCGGCATTCTGGCGAAAAACATGGTTTTCGCCAGAATCCACGCCGCTTCGCGGCGCGCCTCACCGTGTTCGGCGATAGAGCATTTCAATGTTGAAATGCTCTATCGCGGATTACCTTTGAAACGCTCCAGGCTCAGCCCTTATTAAAATGTTGCGAAAACGCCGCCTTGTCCGGTCAGGACAAGGCGGCGTTTTCATTATTACTGACTGAGGCGGCGCGCCAGATGCGCGGGCTCGGGCGGCACCAGCTTGTCGCCGTGCAGATAGGCGTTGAGGTTGCACATCAGGCCCGCCAGGTCTTCAAAATGCTCATTGCGGCCGAAGCCGCTCAGCAGCCAGCGGCTGCGCCCGTGCAGCACCTTGTGGGTACGGCGCAGGGTGCGTTCGCGCATGATCAGCTCAATGCGCCACTCGCCCTCCGGGGTGCGCAGCACCAGGGTCGAACCATGCCCCGTCAGCGCGTGACCGGGCGGATTGCCAGCCAGGCGCAACAAATCCGCGACCGCCGCGTGCAGTACATGAAGATGTTCGTCCAGGGAAATATTTTTCCTGTCCTCATCCAGTTGCCGCTCTTCGGCATGGATGCGCTCCAGATACTGGACCCGGTCCTCGTCCAGGGTGGTGATGCCGCGCCGCATGATGCGCACGCAGAAAATCAGGCCCGCCAGGATTACCGCCCCGGCGGCGGCCCATTCCAGAATCATCGACATGGCCTCCGCTTTTACGGGTAATTTCACCATTGCGCAGGCCTCTGTCAAGCGCGACGCATACCGTCCCGCATCTCCCGCTCCATGCGCCGCCACGGCACAACGGGCTCCGCGGCCAAGGGCGGGGCTCTTCCCTTTTTTCCGGCAAGACTGTATCGTTTATCCTGATTGACGCGCGCGGCCCGCGCGCGGGCCTTCCCTGGTTTCGTTCACCCGGCTTGCGCGCCCTCGTTTCGCGCCGCCATATCGCTTACTAAGGGAGAAAACCATGCCAACCCCTCTGGAAATGCAACGCACTTTCGCTCTCGTCGGCACCGGCGGCTGCGGCAAAACTTCGCTGGCCGAAATGCTGCTGTTCAACGCCGGGGCCGTCACCCGTATGGGCGCCATTGAAGACGGCACCACCAGTCTGGACTACGAACCCGAGGAAGTGCGCCGCCGCGGTTCGGTGCAGCCCGCCTGCGCCACCTATCTCTGGAACAAGAACCGCCATTTCCTGCTGGACATCCCCGGCGACGGCAACTTTACCGGCGATATGGAGTGCCTGCTCAAAGGCGTGGACAGCGTGCTGTTCGTACTGGACGCCGTGGACGGCGTGCGCCCCCTGAGCAAAAAATTCTGGAGCATGGTCCGCGCGGAAAATCTGCCCGCCATGATCGTCATCAACAAGCTGGACCGCGACCGGGCCGACTTCCACATGGCCTTTGACGGCCTGGCGGCTCTGGGCGTCAAACCCGTGGCCTTGCAGGTGCCCATCCGCCAGGGCGAAGCCTTTGTGGGCGTGGTGGACGTGTTGACCGGCAAAGCCCGGATGTTTACCGAAAACGGCGGCAGCAGCGAGGCGGAAATTCCCGCCGACCTCACGGACGACGTGAGCCTGCTGCGCGACGTGACCGTGGAAAACATCGCGGAAAGCGATGAAGTGTTGATGGAAAAATATCTGGAGGAAGGCAGCCTTTCCCTGGAAGATCTGCAATCAGGCCTGCGCAAAGGCGTGCTCAGCGGCGAACTGACCCCGGTGATGGTCTGCTCCGCCCTGGAAAACAAGGGCGGCAAAGCTGTTCTGGATGCGGTGGAAGCCCTGCTGCCCTCGCCTCTGGAGCGCCCGGCCTTTGTGGACGCAGCCGGGGCCGAACGCGCGCCTGATCCGGACGGCCCGGTGGCCTGCTTTGTGTTCAAGACCCTGGCCGATCCCTTTGCCGGGCAGCTTTCCATTCTGCGGGTGCTTTCCGGCACCATCAACGGCGACGCCACGCTCAAGAACATGCGCAGCGAGGATACCGAACGCCTGGGCAGCCTGCTTTACCTGGTGGGCAAAAACCAGACGCCCTGCAAGGAGCCCGTGGGACCGGGCGCCATTGTGGCCGTGGCAAAACTCAAAAACACGCGCACCGGCGACACCCTCTGCGACGAAAAAGCGCCCTTTGCCCTGCCCATGCCCGAATTGCCGCCGCAGTTGATCACCTACGCCCTGGCCCCCAAGGAAAAGGGCGAGGAAGACAAGGTTTACGCGGCCATCCAGCGCCTGCTGGACGAGGACATCACCCTCAAGCTGGGCCGCGACGAGGAAAACGGAGACATTCTGCTCTCCGGCATGGGCCAGCTGCATATCGAGCTTTCCGTGGAAAAGGCCAAGCGCCGCTTCAAGATCGACATCGTGCTCAAGACGCCCAAAGTGCCCTATCGCGAGACAGTGCGCGGTAAATGCCAGGTGCAGGGCCGCCACAAAAAGCAATCCGGCGGGCGCGGCCAGTTCGGCGACTGCTGGATCGAAATGGAAGGCCTGCCGCGCGGTTCCGGTTATGTCTTTGAGGACGCCATTGTGGGCGGCGTCATTCCGCGCCAGTACATTCCGGCCATCGACAAGGGCGTTCAGGAAGCGGCGGCGCGCGGTTTCCTGGCCGGTTGCCAGGTGGTGGACTTCCGCGTCAAGGTCTACGACGGCAGCTACCACACTGTGGACTCCTCGGAAATGGCCTTCAAGGTGGCCGGTTCCCTGGCTTTCAAAAAAGCCATGGAAGGCCTCAAGCCCGTGCTGCTGGAACCCATTGTGCTGCTGACCGTGTCCATCCCGGACGAGAGCATGGGCGACGTGATCGGCGACCTTTCTTCCCGCCGGGGCAAGGTGCTGGGCTCGGACTCCCAGGCGGGCATCACTGAAATCAAGGCCCATGTGCCCATGAGCGAAGTGCTGCGCTACGCGCCGGACCTGCGCTCCATGACCGGCGGCCAGGGCTTCTTCACCATGGAATTCGACCATTATGAGGAAGCGCCGCAACCCGTGGCTGAAAAAGTTATTGCCGAGCACCAGGCGGCCAAGGCCGCTGAATAAAACACGCGGCCCGCAAGACATACGCTGACACAAAGACGCCCCTCGAGGGGCGTCTTTGTGTTGGGAAAGATTATTTTTGCGAGCGAGGCCCCTTTAAAAAAAGGGGCCTCGCTCGCGTCTCCCAAAAAACTTTTACCAATTACGGCACGATTCCCCAGTGGGGTTCTCAGGCGGCGATTTCCCGGCCGAAGGCCATTTGCTCAAATTCAGCCAGGGGCACGGGCCGGGAAAAAACATAGCCCTGGACCATGTCGCAGTCAGCCTGTTGCAGAAATTCCACCTGCCGGGTCGTCTCCACGCCCTCGGCCACGGTACCCATGCTGAGCTTCTTGGCCAGGTCGATGACCGAGACGATCACGGTCCGCTCGCGGGCGTTGTCCGCCTCCCGCGAGGCGAAAAAGACCCTGTCCAGTTTAAGGACATTGACGTTCATGTCCTTGAGAAGATTCAGCGAGGAATAGCCGCTGCCGAAATCGTCAATGGAACAATGGTAGCCGTGGGCGCGGATCCGCTCAATGAATTGGACCAACAGGTGCGGATTTTCAAAAACCAGGCTTTCCGTGAGCTCAATCTCCAGCAGTTCCGGGGGCACATCATAGGCGCGGCGGATAGTTTCATAGCGTTCCAGAAATTGCGGGTCCGCCAGATGCACACGGGACATGTTCACTGAAATCGGCACCGGCGTGAGGCCATTGTCCAGCCATTTGCGCAGCATGGCGCAGACCTTTTCAAAGACATGGAGATCAAGGTCCACAATAAAGCCGTTCTGCTCAAACAGCGGGATAAAGTCATTGGGCGGAATCAGCCCTTCCGGGGCACGCCAGCGCACCAGGGCCTCGGCGCCGCCAATGGCGGCTTTTTTCAGGGATTGCTTGGGCTGAAGATAGACCACGAACTCATCCCGCCCCAGGGCATCGTGCATCCGGTTTTCCATCTCCTTTTCACGCAGGGAGCGCAAGCGGTCCTGCTCGCTGTAAAACAGACAGGTGCAGAGGCAGTGCTCTTCCGAGCCGCCGCTCTTTTTGCGGGCGATGTTGGCCCTGTCCTGGATCTTGACCAGCGGCAGAACCGGGTCATCAATGGGATAGATACCGGCGGAGAAAGAAAGCAGGTAATTGCGCTCGCGGAACGGTTCAAAATTGTTGGCGTCTTCGGCTATGCGGTTCAGCCGGGCTTCCAGCTCCTTTTCCCCGGCGGTCCGGAGCAGAAGGTTGAAACCGTCCGCCGCCAGGCGGGCCACATACTCGCCGTTCTCAAGATGGGCCTCCACGGTTTCGTAGCAATGCCGCAAAACCCTGTCACCCATTTCAACGCCGAAAAAGTCGTTAATTACCTTGAATTTCTGGATATCCAGCCAGACCAGCACATATGTACCGGGCAAGGCGGCGCGCACAGCGCCGCCCGCGTCGATTTCGAAACTGGTGCGGTTGCGCCCGCTGGTCACCGGGTCCACAAAGGCCAGTTGCTCCAGGCGCTGATTGGTTTGCTTCTGCAGCTCCCGCTGTTCCAGCAGCTCGCTGATGTCAATATACACGCACAAATAAACAGGATTATCGCCCTCCCAGTCCATGCATTCGCCGGAGACCTGCAACCAGGCATTGTTGCCCTCCCGGTCCCTGGCCTGGGTCACGAAGTTGACGGGTTCGCCCCGGCGCATGGCCGCATGGTTTTCCGCCAGCACGGCCCTGTTCTTGCCCTGGGCCTGCTTGTCCAAAAGATAGTCGGACCGGCCGAAGAGTTGTGTGAATTTTTCGTTGGCCTCCACAAACTCGAAGCCGTTTTCCACGACCCGGAACTTGGCGATAAAACCGGGAATATTGTTGTAGGTGATGCTCTGTTCAAGCAAGGTCTGCTGCAGTTCGCTGACATCCGCCATTACCGTGTAGGACACGCGATGGCCGTCGAGCATTTCCTCCGTGAAGATGGACGACAGCCTGACCCACATCATCCTGCCGCTTTTGTGCCGCATCCGGCCTATGAACTGGTAGCCGCCTTTGGGAATCGCATCCCTCACTTTTGCGGCCAGAATATTCCAGTTCTCCGGGTCGTTCTGGTAAAATTTGTCAGGGCGGTTCTCGAAAAGGCGTTCGTATTCTTCTTTGGGGTAGCCGATCAGCTCATAATAATACGCATTGGCCCAGACAAGCGTAAAATGTTCATCCACCAGATGCTTGCTCACGCTCAAGCGCGAGAGATTCATCAGCATGTTGTATTCGTTGCTCTGGCTGACGGAATTTTCAACGAAGATTTTTCTCTGGTTTTCCATGGCGGGCCTGCTCCCCTTCGCCCTCCTTCCTCAAGGGCGAAGGGAAAGTTATGCGCGAAAAATCATACCAATGCGGCTGATACGGTTTTGCCGACACAGCTTTCCGTATTCAGCCATTGGTAGTTTTCCACACATATTTTTACTTATTTTACCTTGTTTTACTTTCAGAGCAATA
Organism: Desulfovibrio sp. 6_1_46AFAA; assembly: GCF_000224635.1. NCBI lineage: Bacteria > Pseudomonadati > Thermodesulfobacteriota > Desulfovibrionia > Desulfovibrionales > Desulfovibrionaceae > Desulfovibrio > Desulfovibrio sp. 6_1_46AFAA. The sequence goes on along the minus strand of NZ_JH114301.1, from coordinate 351,173 downwards.
AAAATTTCCTTTTTACGAAAAAAGACAAAAAAGAAACAAACATCACCCGGCATATATTTTTCTGCCAAACGATACTTGTCTTTTCTCAAAAAAAGACAACATTTCATCATGTCATGATAACAACGAAATTAAACGCCGCAATATGTCTGAATGTCAAGAAAAATCAAAAATATTACGACAAAATGTAAGTAGTTATGCAAGAGAGAGAGAGAGAGAGAGAGAGAGAGAGAGAGAGAGAGGCGCTATTGGGCCGCGCCCAGGCCCGCGTTGCGCTCGATGAGATCCACGGCCCTGGCGATCTGGCGGCCCAGGCTCGATTCCTTGGAGAGTTCGCGCTCCACGGAGGTAATGCCCTTGATGACCGTGGAATGGCGGCGATTGAAGGTTCCGCCGATTTCCTCCAGGGAGAGCTCGGTATGCTTGCGCGCCAGATAGTAGACGGTGTTGCGGCCCAGCACGCATTCCCGGCGGCGCGAGCGGGAACAGAGCTGACGTTCTTCCAGGCCGTAGCTTTCGCAAACCAGGCGGATGATGGTGGGCAGATCCGGCCCGCACTCCACTCCGGCGTACTGGTTGAGCACTTCCAGGGCCAGATCCAGATTCAGGCCGCAATTGAGCAGGCGGGCCTTGAAAATAAGGCTGTTCAGGCAGGATTCCATCTGGCGCACATCGCCGCGCAGGCGGCTCGCCAGCAGATCGCAGACCGGATCGGGCAAAAGTACCTGAAAGCTCCTGGCCTTGCGGGTGAGGATATGGCGGCGCATCTCCTCGTCGGGGCGTCCCATATTGGTCAGAATGCCGGAGCAGAAATGCGAGACAAGCTGGCTGTCCACGCGCTGGAGCTCGCGCGGCGAAAACGAGGAGGTGAAAATGACCCGGCCTCCCCTGGCCTGTAGGTTTTTAACCACGGCCAAGGCCATATCCTGCATTTTCTCCTTGCCCTGGAAAAAATGCACGTCTTCCAGCAGCAGGACGTCCAGTTCCCTCAGACGGCCTTTAAAAGCCTCCACGTCATGGCTGCGCAAGGCGGCCACAAAGCGCGAGGCGAATTCCTCAGCCGTAAGATAGGCCACGCGCGCGCCGCTGCTGTTCCGGCTGAGGCTCTGGCCCACGGCCTGGGCCAGATGCGTCTTGCCGAGGCCCGAGGCGGAGTTCACAAACAGCGTCCGCACGTCGCCGCCGCTGCGGCAGACGTCCTGCGCGGCGGCCACGGCCACGCTGTTGCTGGGCCCCACCACAAAATCTTCGAAACGATAGCGCCAGGCCGCTTCCCGCCGGAACGCGGGCGCAACGGCGGGCATGGGCAGGCTGGCCTGCCGCCGCGGCAGAACCCGCGCGGCGAGATCCGCTGTGGAGGCCGCCTCCGGGGCGGCATTCCGGTCATTTCCGGCAATCTCAATGCGCAGGTCCACGGCTTCGGGCGCCAGACCCAGCACCGGGGCCGCGGCCTCGCGCAGGGTGCAAAGCATCCGGCTTTCCAGCCAACCGGCCATGAAGGCATTGGGCGCGGCAAGACACAACGCCCCGTCCTCCAGCCTGGCGCGCAAAGGGGCGATCCAGACTTTAAAAACGCCGGAATCCAGCATTTTCTTGAGATTTTCAGAAATTTCGGCCCATTGATCTCGCATGGGGGCCTTGTAGCCCGAAAGCGCGGACTCGGGCAATGGAGGATTACCAGCCCTCTGGGCCAGTGGCCTCTTTTGCTTTCCCCAAAGACTTTCCTCAATAATCATTTGAAATACATATCAATTTTTCAATTTCGCGGAGAACGGGGGCTGCCGCGAAAGCCTTACGGGTCAAGGCTTTCGCTTCATTCCACAAAATAATACACAATGTAAGAAATATTTTTTCCACAACCAAACATAAAATTTACTCTGTTTTTCTCAATTATACGCTGTTTTTTTCGCCATATCCATACAGCTTCCGAACTATAAGGCCGGACGGATTGTCAAGAGGGAAAAAAAGTTTTTTGAGCCCCACGCCGGGTTTTTTCTCTAGAAAATCTCTTCTAACTACCCGCGATAACAGAAATTGTTATCACGCCGCAGAGGAAACCGCTTTCACGGCGTCACTGGCGTACCGGCCGTCTCGGGAAAAATTCCAGGCCGGCCATACATTTCAGAGCAGTTTATGTGACACATGCTCTAACAAGCCGACAGGCCGTCTATCGGAAACCAAAAAACCCGCCATAAGGCGGGTTTTTTGGAGATCCATTCGCGGGACAGGCTTTAGAAGGTAAAGCGCAGGCCCAGCATGAATTCGTTGTTGTAGGGCTGGTTACTGATGTTGCTTCCGCCTATGGAAACCTCGTTGTAGCCCATCATCATGAAGCGGTAGCCCAGGTCCACGGCGAAGTTTTCGTTAAAGTTGTAGGCCACGCCCGCGCCCACGTTCCAGGCGAAGTTGGTGAAATTGTCGCTGGCGCTGGCGTTGCCGAGGTCGCTATGCACCGTGTATTCCACATAATTGAAGGCCAGACCCGCGCCCGCGCCGATGTAGGGCACAAAGGGCGTGCCGGTCTGAATGTCATAATACAGGTTCAGGAACAGGGTGGAAGTGTTCCAGAGGCCCTTGGTGCTGAAGTTATCCCCGTCCCACACGCCATCCCAGCTCTTTTCGCTGTTGCCGCGCAGGGCAAATTCAATTTCCGCACGCAGGGGGATCTGCTGCTGGGGGTAGAAGTCATAGCCCACGGCCAGCGCGCCGCCCAGGGTGAACTGGCTGTAGCTCTCGTCCGACAGTTGACTGCTGGGACGGGAAATATTGCCCGTGTCCTGAATGGACATCAGGAATTTGGGGGCAAAATACACACCGTTCACTTCGGCCTGGGCCAGTCCGGGCAGAGCCAGGGCCACCACAAGGGCCAGTGTCGCCAAAATACGTTTCATATCGCTTCCTCCAAAAATAAAATAGGTTCTCTGAAATTGAGCTTTGCATTCTTCCCATGCAGCGTCAATGCTTTTATGCGAAAAATGCAATCCCTCCAATCCAGGCCATCCGCATGGCGGGCATTCCTGTGTCTTTCCAGGCACGGCCCGCGATTCGGAACTCATAACAAAACGCCCTCCCGCTGTAAACGAAAGGGCGCTTACCGTAAAATCAGTTCGGCTTAACCGGGCTTAGAAAGCGAAACGCAGACCCAGCATGAATTCGTTGTTGTAGGGATCGCTGCCGATCTCATACTTGCTGCTACCCGCATGAGCCGTGACTTCGTTGTAGCCCAAGCCGACGAAGCGGTAGGAAGCGTCAATGGCGAGATTTTCATTAAAGCTGTACGACGCGCCCACGCCCACGTTCCAGGCGAAGTTGGTGAAACGGTCGTCCGCGGAAAACTTGTCGCCACTATTGGTGGTAAAATCATACCCCGTGTAATTGAAGGCCAGGCCCAGACCGGCGCCGATATAGGGCGTAAAGGCACTGTCGTTGTGGAAGTCCCAGAACAGGTTGGCAAAGAGCGTGGAGTTGTTCCAGGTGCCCTTGACGTCGCGCACATTGACGCCGCCGTCGCTCCAGGTCTTTTCGCTGTTGCCGCGCATGGCGAATTCAATTTCCGCGCGCAGGGGCAGCATCTGCTGCGGCCAGAAGTCATAGCCCAGGGCCAACGCGCCGCCCAGGGTAAACTGGCTGTAGTCGTCCACGCCCGTACCGGCCAAAGCGGACGAACGTTCCACCCGGCCCGTGTCCTGAATGCTCATCAGGAACTTGGGAGCCAGGTACATGCCGGTGCCTTCCGCCGCGGCCAGACCGGGCAGGGCAAGCGTCAGCACAAGCGCCAAAGCGGCAATAATGCGTTTCATGACAGTCCTCCTGAATGCTTTTCCCCTTCTGCTCACAGGGAGTTTTGAAAATTGTACAAAATCTCAAGAATGTCAATTGAATTTCTACAGAAATTCTTGACTTTCTCCCACGCCCGGCGGAATCCGGCACACCGCGCCTTCCCTCTTGCGGGCGCCAATTCTTTGCCGGGCGCCTGAAAAAGATGCAAATCATATGCCATGGAAAAAAACCGGGAAGCGCCCGCTAACGCCTCCCGGTTCCATGCAACGGGCCGAAGCCCGGAGAATCCGGCTTAAAAGGTATAGCCGATGGAAAACATATAGATATTGGCCACCACATTTTCCGACTTGCCGCCGGTGACCCCCGTTATGGCGTTGCCGCGAATGCCCGCGGCGTCGGTCTCGTCATAGCTGACAGGATTGATCCAGAGGTGGGAATAGGCGAAATCCACGGTCCAGTTGTTCCACTCCACGCCCGTGCCCAGGCTGAGGATGGTGCGTCCGCTGGAGGGCACGAAAAAATCCGCATGCTTTTCATTGACCACCGCCGTTTCGTAGGCCAGGCCCGCCCGCAGGCTCCACCAGTCCAGAGGCTTGTACTCCACGCTGGCGTTGAAATTCCAGCCGTCGCGCCATTCCTTGTTGCTGATGGAATCGTAGCCGTTGTCCATATAGATGTTCAGGGCGTTGTAGGTGGACCAGCGCGTCCAGACCGTCCCGGCCTCGAAGCTCAGATTGTCCAGCGGCTTGTAGGCCACGCCCAGCGCCAGGGAGTCCGGCAGTTGCAGGGTGGTATGGGCGTTGCAGTCCCTGGCTTCGGGCAAGTGCTTGCCCGCATTGATAAGAAAATTGTCCTCCTGGCGCCCGAACTCCACATCGCCGTAAAGATTGACCGTCACCTGGCTCTTGTAGGCCAGGCCCACGGACCACTGGTCGTTGAAGCGCATGTGCAGGCCCAGATGCGCGCCCACGCCCCAGCCCGTGCCCTCCAGTTGGAGGTCGTTGTCGGGCCGCTGCACGGGCGGCCAGCCTGCGGCGGAGGGAATTTTGTTGCCCATGTACATGCTGGCGTAGAGAGCCTCCACGCCCACGGACACGGAAAAGATATCGTTGATCTTGTAGGCCAGGGTGGGCACAAAGGAAATGGTCTGCACGCCCACGTCATAGAGATTGTATCTGCCGGTCCAGTTGCCGGAATAGCTGTTGCCCAGGCCGAAGCGCGAAAACACGCCCATGCCCAGCCAGACATTGTCGTTGAGCTGATAGCTGGCGTAACCGTGCGGGGCCAGCCAGACCGACGGTTTGGTGGTGGTGTACTGCATGCCCGTGGCGTGCTCGGTGCCGATGGTGCCCAGCGGGGCGATGAAGGCCAGACCGCCCATGACGTGAGCGCCCGGCAACTGGGTGATGCCCGCCGCATTGTAGGCCAGGGCTGAAACGTCGTCGGCGCGGCCCACCATGCCGCCCGCCAGGGAAACACCCCTGGCGCTCCATTCATTGAGGGCAAAACCCTCGGCCAGAACCGTCGATGCCGTGCCCGCCAGAAGGGCGAGCAAGAGACAGGAAACGCGCAGAACCCTCATTTTTCCCCCAGAGCATTTAACACCACAAGTCGGACAAATGCCGCGCGCACTCCCCCATTGCGGAAAAAGCCCCCCAGGCTCTTTCCGCGCGGCGCGGACGGCGCGGAGCGGATGGCATCACCCGTTCCTCAAAAAGTATGTCTGCAATCACAGCATATTAACAGGATCAAGGTCAAGGAAAAGTCGCAACAGCGCGGAGGCTTTCCGGCTTCTGGCGAAAAAATAGAGTCGGCGCAGGGCCTGCCAGTCCCCGGCCTTGAGCAGGCAGTGAAAACGCCGCCGCCCCCGTAACAGGGCCAGGGGAGCGGGCGCGGGGCCCAACATCTGGACGTCGAGCTCACGCGCCCGAGCGCGCAGGGCGGTGGCCAGTTCGTTCAGGGCCGCGGGCCCGTTTTTTTCCTCCACGCCGAAGGACATGCGGATCAAAGCCAGGCGCACAAAGGGCGGATAGCGCCGCAGGCGGCGCCGCGCCAGTTCCGCCGCGTAAAATCCCTCATAATCGCCCGTTTGCACGTACTGCCAGCAATAATGGCTGACGTCGCGGGTCTGGATCAGCACCCGGCCCGGTTTTTCACCCCGTCCGGCCCGGCCGGCGGACTGGACCAGGAGCTGGAAGGTACGCTCGGCCGCGCGGTAGTCGGGCAGATTCAGGCCCAGATCGCCGTCGGCCACCACGGCCAGGGTCACCTGCGGGAAATGATGACCTTTGGAGAGCATTTGCGTGCCCACCAGGATGGGCGCTTCCTGGCGGGCAAAGGCGGCCAGGATTTCCTCCATGCGGCCCGGACGGCGGGTGCTGTCGCGGTCCAGACGCAGAACGGGACGCCCGGCCAGCACGCTCAAGCGCTCGGCCAGGCGCTCGGTGCCTTCGCCCAGGGGCAGAAAATTCATGCCCTTGCACTGCGGACAAGGCGAAGGAAAGGGCCGGGTATAGCCGCAATAGTGGCAAACCAGCTTTTCCCGCCCCTTATGGTAGGTGAGCCCGATCTCGCACTGCGGGCAGCGCAGGGTGCTGTTGCAGTCCAGACAGTACATCAGAGGCGCGTAGCCGCGCCGGTTGAGCAGGACCACGGCCTGCTCGCCCCTGTCCAGGGTTTCGCGCAGGGCCGCTTCACTCTGCGGGGCCAGCAGGCCGTCCCCGCCCATCGCGGAGACGACCGGGGACACCGTGCTGATATCGATCAGTTCCACCGGCGGCAAAGGCTTGCCGCCCACCCGGCTCGGCAGACGCAGGAGGGGAAGATGGCCATTTTCCGCCGCGTAAAAGGTTTTAACGTCCGGCGTGGCCGAGCCCAGCAGCAGCAGACCGCGCGTCTGGGCCATGCGGAACCAGGCCACTTCCTTGGCCTGGTAGGAAAGGCTTTCATCCTGTTTGAAGGAGCCGTCGTGCTCTTCATCCAGCACCACGCAGCCCAGCCGGGGCACGGGCAGGAAAAGAGCCGAGCGCGTGCCCACCACCAGACAGGGTTCGCGCCGGGCGGCCAGAGCGCGGAAGGTGGCCTCACGCCGGGCCGGAGACTGATAACCGTGGTAAAAAAAGAGCGGCGCGTCCGGCAGGGAACAGGTCGCGTCACGGCGCAACTTATGGGCCAGCGCCACTTCCGGAGCCAGCAGCAAGAGGCTTTTCCCCTGAGCCAGGCACATTTTTGCCAGTTCCAGATACACGGCGGTCTTGCCGCTGCCCGTAACGCCGTAGAGCAGGCGGGAGGCCGCCTCCTCCTCGCCCAGGGCCGCGCGCAGACCGGCCAGGGCCGCTTCCTGGTCCGCATTGAGGCAGAAAGGCGTCGGCGGGGGCGGCAGCAGGGCCTGCTCCTCTTCTTCCCCGCTGTCCTCGCGCGTCAGCGCCAGATGTCCGGCCTTGAGCAGGCTTTGCAGAGCCGGAGCCACAGCCTGCCCCAGGTTTTGCAGCAAACGGCGGCGGCTCACGGCCCCATGCTCATGCAGATATTCCAGAACTTCAATCTGCCGCGCCGCCGAGGGGCGCACGGGCCAGGGCGGGTCCGCGCGCAAGAGGCAAAATTCCTCGCTGGCCGCGTCCGCGCCGGGGGCCAGCATACGGGCCGCGCCCGCACAGAGCGCCTGGGCCAGTTCACGGCGTTCTTCCGGCTGAATCTCGCGGATCTGCCGCAGGCTCAGCGCCGAGGCGCGGCCCGCTTCCAGGCGGTGCAGGCGGACGCGCGTGCTGCGCAGCCCCTGCGGCAGCACATGGCCCAGGATATGCCCCGGCTCCACGCCCTGGCGGCGGGCCAGGTCCAGCGCCAAAGCCAGCAGGTCCGGCGGCAGCAGGGCTTCATTTTCCAGAGGCCAGCAGACCGTCTTGCAAGCCACATTTTCCGGCAGGTCCGTTGTGGGGCTCACGCGCAACAAGACCGCCGCCCGCAGAGCCCCCTGCTCTCCCCTGCCCAGGGGCACGGCCAGACGCAGACCGGCTTGCCAGAATGCCGCCGGGAATTCCGGCGGCAGGGCATAGGTCAGGCAGGCATAGGGAGGGCTTAACAGGGCGATGCTGGCGTACATGAAAAAACCGTGACCTCACCATTTCCCGATATGGCGTTCTGAAGATTCGGAACAAGGACAGACGTTCCAACCCCAAGGGCTTGTCTCTCAAAAAATGAATTTTGGGAAGCACTGCGCCATGAAGATTTTTGTTCTCCGGCAAGAAAGGAGCCCATTGCAAGCCAAGGACAGTACGTTTCCGGTACAGACCTGGGCCGCAATGGGCTCCTGGCGCAGCCAGGGAGAAAAAACGCTTTTGGGGGCAAGCCCCAAGGGCTGTTTCTACTGGAACTGGACGAAATTCTTGAGCAATCCCAGCAATTCGTAACGCAGTTCCTCGTCCTGCAGGGCGAAGTAAATATTGGCCGTCAGAAATTCGGCCCAGTCACCGGCGTCAAAACGCATGCCCGACATGCGCACGGCCATCATGCCGCGATCCTGGGCCATGGCCTGCAGGGCGTCGGTGAGCTGGATTTCGCCGCCGTGGCCCGGCTGCGCCTTTTCCAGATAGTCGAAAATCTCCGGCGTGAGCACATAGCGGCCCACAATCGCCATCCGCGAAGGCGCGGCCTCGCGCTTGGGTTTTTCCACCATGTTGCGCACCCGGAAAACGCCGGGGGCCACTTCCTCGCCGTCAATAATGCCGTAACGGCTGACCTTTTCCCAAGGCACTTCCATGACGCCGATGACCGGCATTTTTTCGGCCATGGCAACTTCAATGAGCTGGCCGATGCCCGGCACGCCGCCGAACATCAAGTCGTCGCCCACCATGATCGCAAAAGGATCGTCGCGCACCAGTTCGCGGGCGCAGAGCACCGCGTGCCCAAGGCCGAGCTGCTTTTTCTGGCGCACGGACATGATGTTGACCATTTCGGCCACCTGCCGCACTTCCCTGAGCTTATCCAGCTTGCCCGCGCGTTCGAGCACCCCCTCCAACTGAAGGTTGTAGTCGAAGTGATCCTCAATGACGCTCTTGTCGCGGTTGGTCACAAAGATCACGTCCTGGATTTTCGCGCGCTGAGCCTCTTCCACCACATACTGGATGACGGGCTTGTTGTAGATGGGCAGCATTTCCTTGGGAATGTTCTTGGTCGCGGGCAAGGAACGCGTACCCCAACCGGCCACCGGAATGATCACCTTGCGAATATCCTTCATGCGCGCCTCCGCTCATGTATAAGTGCCAAAACAGCGTCAGAGCCTCAGGTGGGAGGGGTCACGGCCAAAAGCCGACGCCTCTGACGGCCCCCTGACGTTGAACTCCGGTCGGGCGGCGCTCCGTTATAAAAATCCCGATTATTCCACGGCGCGCCGGATATGCCTCAAGTTCATACTCCGCCAAAAGCCCGACAAGCGCAAGAGAAAAACGCATTTTCCCGGCCGCGCGGGCGCGGAACGTCTCTTGAAAGCTGTATGTCGTCTCCCGACAGGGCCCGAGAACTGTTGCGGCCGCGATATGGCCGCCCGCACTGGCCGGAATAAAAACATCCCTGCCCGAATAAACGACGCCTGCAGCCTGGAAATTTCAGAGGAAACGCCTCAACATTCCGAAAAAAGCGGGGGCTCTCCGGCGAGTTACGGCGTAAGTGAGAAGATAAAAAATAGTCACGGCCCAAGACGGCCGCTCCATGCCGCCCCGGACCGTGACCGCTTTTTAGAACATTTACACTTGGAATGCTCGTTTACGGCGAGCAAAGACCGGCCACTCGTATTTCGTTGCAAGGAGTTGCAGACAAATCCTTACAGAGCAATTCACTCATCTCAAATGTGAATTGCTCCAAAAACTTGTCGGCGGTCCCCCCTCAACGCAGTTCACGGGCAACCACATCCGCCAGATCCGCGGCAAAGGCCCTGACCTTGTCCTCATCCTCGCCTTCCACCATGATCCGGCAGAGGGCCTCGGTGCCCGAGTAGCGCAGCAGCACCCGGCCCCGCCCGGCCAGTTCCTTTTCCACCTTGGCCACGGCTTCGCCGATGGCCGGCCGCTCTTCAAAGGGCAGGCGCTTTTCCACCCGCACGTTGACGAGCCTCTGGGGGAAGGGCGTGAGCAGGCCCGCCAGTTCGGAGAGCGGCTTTTCCTTTTCGCGCATGATCCGCAGGATCTGGAGGGCAGCCAGCAGCCCGTCGCCCGTGGTGCTGTAGCCCCGGAAAATCAGATGCCCGGACTGCTCGCCGCCGAGCATGGCTCCCTCGCGGCGCATGGCCTCCACCACGTAGCGGTCGCCCACCTTGGTGCGCAGCAGCGTGCCGCCGTGCTCGCGCATGAAGATCTCCAAGGCCAGGTTGCTCATGACCGTGGCCACCAGCATGTTGCCCGGCAGTTCGCCGCGCGCCATCATGGACTGGGCGCAGAGGGCCATGAGCTGGTCGCCGTCCAGGACGTTGCCGTGCTCATCCACCACGATCAGGCGGTCGGCATCGCCGTCCAGGGCCAGCCCCACGTCGGCGCGCACCTCGCGTACCTTGGCCGCCACCACTTCGGGGTAGAGCGAGCCGCAGTGGTCATTAATATTCGTGCCGTCGGGCGCGGTACTCAGGCGGAAGACCTCGGCCCCCAGTTCCTCCAGAGCCAGCGGAGCCACTTTGTAGCTGGCGCCGTTGGCGCAATCCACCACGATGCGCAGGCCGGAGAGGGTCAACTGGGTTGGGAAGCAGCTCTTGGTGTAGACGATGTAGCGGCCCCCGGCATCCTCGATCTTGGTGGCCCGGCCCACCTGGCGCGGGTCCGGATAAGGCCAGGCCATATCCGGATTAAGGACCATTTCCGCGATTTCGTTTTCGGTCTGGTCCGGCAGCTTATAGCCGTCGGCGTCGAAAAACTTGATGCCGTTGTCGGAAAAAGGATTGTGCGAGGCCGAAATCACCACGCCCAGATCAGCCCGCATGCTGCGCGTCAGAAAGGAGATGGCGGGCGTGGGCAGCGGCCCGGTCATGATCACGTGCATGCCCGCAGCGCACAGCCCGGCCGTGAGCGCGGATTCGAACATATAACCGGAAAGCCGCGTGTCCTTGCCGATGACCACCTTGTGTTGGTGCGGGCCGCGCCGGAAGCGCACCCCGGCGGCCAGGCCCAGGCGCAGGGCCACATCCACGGTCATGGGCGCGTTGTTCACCGTGCCGCGCAAGCCGTCCGTGCCGAAAAGACGTTCAGCCATGAAAACTCCTTTTGTGCTCCCGGAGCATCGGCGCATTGCCGACATATACATGTTCCGTGCGAAGCCGCAGGCTATTTTTTCTTGCGGGAAACCGTAACTTCTTCAGTGGCCGGATTCAAGAGCGTCATGCCCTCGGGCAGGCGGAAGCGCAGCTCGACCTTTTTGCTCTGTTCCGGCTCCAGGGCGGGCGGCGTGACGCTGACCTCCAGCTGCCCCAGATAGCGGGCGCTCTTGGCCAGGGCCTCGGGCACCTCCACCAGTACAGTCACTTCCTCGGGTTCCACCGTGTACTGGCGGCGGTTTTCCCCGGCCAGCTCCACCTTGCAGCGTCGCGAAACCACGGTGCGGCCGCTGGTGATGGTGTACTGCACGCGCACCGAAGGCGGATTGGCGGTGACCAGGCTGGGCGTGTCCAGGGTGATTGTCTGGTGCACGGTGGTACCCGCCGCCTTGGGATCAAGCATAATGGTCAGCGGCACGCTGGAAATATCCGAGACCACGTCCTCGGGCCCGCGCAACACCACGGTGGCCGGCGACACGCTGACGTTTTCCACGGTCAGCGCCCCGCCGCGCAGGGGTGAATCCACAATGGTGCGCAGCGGCACGCTGCGTTCCATGAGCGTATCGGCCTTGATGACGATACGCGGCGGCTGGATGTCCACCAGCTCAAAAGCCCGGAAGGTAGGCCCCAGATTGTCGCCGCCCAAGGGCACCACAGTGACGCCCTTCTTGATGTCCGAAAGGTCCACGGCCTGAGTCAGACGCTGCTGGGGAATGGAGCGCAGCAAGGTTTCCGGTCCGCGCAGACGCACTGTGATCTTGCTGATCAGGCCATCGGTGACCACCAGATTGGGCGGAATGCCGTAATAGTCGATATTCACTTCCACCTGGGCTTCCAGGCGGTCGCGCACGCTGACCACGTACCACATGCCCACGGCGGCCAGCACGGCCACCAGCAGCGAAAGCAGATGCGGCGCGCGGCGCAGACTGCCGTTGTTCTCAGAGGATTTCATTGAGCACCTGCCTTAAACGCGTCGCGTCCAGGGAGCGCACCAGCTCCCCTTTCATGGCCACGGAAATCTCGCCGCGCTCTTCGGACACGACAACGGCCACGGCGTCGCTTTCCTGGGTGATGCCCAGAGCCGCCCGGTGGCGGGTGCCGAAATTCTGGCCTTTGGCAACGGCCAGCGGCAGAATGCAGGCCGCCGCCATGATCCGTCCGCGGCTGATGACCACCGCGCCGTCGTGCAGCGGCGCTTTGGGATAAAAAATATTCATGAGCAGCTGACGGGAGAGCTGGGCGTCCACCCGTACGCCTTCGCGTTTGATCATGTCCCCGAGGCGCATGCTGCGCTCAATGACGATAAGCGCGCCCACGCGCAGGCGGGCCATTTCCACGCAGGCCATGACCACTTCCTCCACGCCGCCCTGCTTGAGCTCGCGCCGGCGGAACAGCCGGTGCGCGCCCATTTCGCCCAGAGCCTGGCGGATGTCGGCCTGAAAAATGACCACGATGAGGATGAACAGTGAGCTGAAGATGTGCTGCAAAAGCCAGGTGAGCGTATACAGGCCCATGGTCCTGGACATGAAATACAGCAGAGTCAGCAAGCCCAGGCCGGTAAGCACGGCCAGAGCGCGGGAGCCGCGCAGAAGCTGGATGACCTGGTAAAGCAGCGCGCTGACCAGGGCAATATCCAGCAGGTCGCGCCAGTCGAAAACAAAATGCTCGAACACCGTATGGCTTCCTTTTGCAAACGCGCCGGTCAGGTCCGGGCGCGTTTCTCTTTGTACATGCCCCCGTCCGCGTGGGCGATCAGCGCATCGACGTCTTTTCCGTCGCGGGGATAGACGGCCTTGCCCACGCTGAAGGAAATGCGGATGTCATCGCCGTCCACAACAGCCCGGCTTCGCAGGGCCGCGCGGATGTCGCCGAGGAATTTTTCGGTCTTTTCCTCGGGTTCCGAGCCCTGAGCAATGATGATGAATTCGTCGCCGCCGACGCGGGCGAAAATATGCCGGAAACCCATGTGGTTCTGGACCTCTTCCGCAAAAACCTGCAAGACGCGGTCGCCCACATTGTGCCCGTAGGTATCATTGAAGAGTTTAAATTCGTTCAGATCCAGATAATAAAGGCAGAACCCGCCGTTCCCCTTGATAAGTTCGGCCAGTTTTTCAAACAGGCCGCGCCGGTTGAGCAGGCCGGTCAGGGCATCCTGGTAGGCCATGTTTTCCAGTTGCCCACGGATGCGGCGCAAATCATGGTTATGCTGGGCAAGCGCGGCCAGCAGGAAACTGACCAACACGCCAAGCGAGATGTACAGCCAGGATTCGGGATACTGGTACCAGAGTTTGACGGGCGAAAGGCGGAAAAACCAGTGGGCGTTGAGAATGTCGAGCGGCATTTCCAGATACGGCGCGTCCTTGTTGTACGCATAGTCGCTACGCGCGATAATCTGCTTTTTGTTGGTATCCGGGCTGATCCGCCAGATTTCATAGGCCAGGCCCAGCTCGGCCAGTTTGTCCAGTTCCGCGCCGTTCAGGGCCTGCGGGAATTTCAGGGTGACGGAGACCAGCCCCCAGAACAACTTTCCGCCCTTGCCGTCATCCATGTACACGGGCAGGCGTCCCACCAGGGCCTGCCCCCCCTGCACCAGGGGGAAGGGACCGCCCAGAATCAGCTGCCCCGCGTCCCTGGCCTCCACAGCCTCCTGATTGCCCGCGCCCCCGGCGAAAAAATTCAGGCCCAGCACGGCTTCATTGCCCTTGCGGGGGTAGACGTCGCTCACCACGCCGCCCGGCGCCACCAGCACATTGAGAATGGCCGGATCGTCCACCAGGGTGGAGGCCACTTTTTCGAAGTTTTCCACCTTGCCGTTATGCTGGATCACCAGAGCGGAAAGCGCCTGGGTTTTATAAAACAGCTTTGTGAGAACAGAGGTGAGCTTGTTGCTCTGATTGAGGATGACCCTCTCCATCTTGATGTATTCAATCTGGTATTTACGTTCCACCAGAAAATACACGGCAAGACCGCACAGAATCAGCAGGGTGACGAAGGTGACGGCGGCCCGTTTGGATATTCCGCTACTTTTGAACACGTGGAATCCTTTATTCAATCGGGCAGCTCTCGGGAGAAAACGCGGCTGCCACCGCCAGGCTTTGGCGGGCGGCGGCCACATCGTGGACCCGGTGCCAGAACACGCCCCGGCTCCAGAGCAGGGCCGTGGCAGTCTGAGTGGCCGTGCCCCGCGCTGACGGCGGCAGCCCCAGCAGGCCGCCGAACACGGATTTCATGGACAGGCCCATGAGCACCGGCCTGCCGAAAACCAGCCAGTCCTCCGGATGGGACAGCAGGGCCAGATTATGTTCCAGCGTCTTGCCGAAACCAATGCCGGGGTCCAGCACGATGCGGTTTTCCGGCAGCCCGGCGGCGGTCAGGCGGGCCAGTTGACGTTCAAAAAATTCCAGCACGTCGCGACGCACGTCGTCATAGCGCGGGTCGCGCTGCATATTTTCCGGACGGCCCCGGCTGTGCATCAGCACATAGCCCGGCTTGTACTGGACCAGCACGTCCAGCAGTTCCGGATCAAAGGCGCAGGCCGAAATGTCGTTGATGATCACGGCCCCCTGCTCCAAAGCCGCAACAGCGGTAGCCGCGTGATAGGTATCCACGGAAACGATCGCGCCGGGCGCGCGTTGCCGCAGACCGGCCAGCACGGGCAAAAGGCGGGCCAGTTCCTCAGCGGGGCTCAGCTCCGCCGCTCCGGGGCGGGAGGATTCCGCGCCCAGATCCAGAATGTCCGCGCCCTGGGCATGCAGGCGCAGGGCGTGCGCCAAGCCCGCATGGGGGGCGGCATGCTGGCCGCCGTCATAAAAGGAGTCCGGCGTCAGGTTGACAATGCCCATGACGCCGAAAGGGGCGGACGCCGTCAGCGCCCTGCCCCCGCTCAACAGCCAGGGCGCGCCCGGCACGGGCGCGCCCCGCTCATTACCGCTTGTTCCGATCCGCATGGTCGGCAGGACCTTCCTGCCCCGCCTGATCAGCCTGATCAGGCTGATCAGTCTGGGCGGTCGATGCGTCTTCTTCCGGGCGCGTCTGACCATCCGACGGCAAGGCCGTATCTTTTTTGTCGGCTTCCGCCGTGTCGCCGGGAGCCTCCGTTGCCTCGGTATCCGGTTCCAGGACGAAATCGCCACCCTTGTCCCGGCTTTTCGGAGCGTCGGGCGGGGAATTTTTCAGAGGCTTGCCGTTGACGTCCAGGGGCGGCAGTTCCTTGTTGTCCATCAGAAGATCCAGCTCGTCGCCGGTGATGGTCTCCCGATCCAGCAGGGCGCGCGCAATGCGGTGCAGGATTTCTTCATTATCCTGGAGGAGCTTGCGGCAACGGCTGTGGGCTTCTTCCACGATGCGCTTGACCTCGGCGTCCACCAGACGGGCCGTGTCTTCGCTGAAGTTTTTGTTCTGCACCCATTCTCGGCCGATAAAGACCTCTTCGCCGGTCTCGCCGATGGACAGCGTGCCCACAGCTTCGCTCATGCCCCACTCGCAGACCATCTTGCGGGCCATACGGGTGACGCGCTCAATGTCGTTGGACGCGCCGGTGGTGATGTCGTCGAAAATCAGTTCCTCGGCCACGCGGCCGCCCAACAGGACCACCAGGTTGTTTTTCAGATAGCTGCGGGAATAACCGTGGCGGTCTTCCTCGGGCAGCTGCATGGTCACGCCCAAAGCGCGGCCGCGCGGGATAATGGTGACCTTGTGCACCGGGTCGGAACCGGGCAGCAACCGGGCGGCCAGGGCGTGGCCGCCTTCATGGTAAGCGGTGATCCGCTTCTCCTCGTCCGAGAGGATCAGGCTGCGCCGCTCACGGCCCATGAGCACCTTGTCCTTGGCAAATTCAAAATCGCGCATGTCCAGCTTGTCCTGGTTCAGCTTGGCCGCCTGCAGGGCCGCCTCGTTGACCAGGTTTTCCAGATCCGCGCCGGAAAAGCCCGGCGTGCCGCGCGCCAGCACTTCCAGGTCCACGTCCGAATCCAGGGGCGTGCGCTTGGTGTGCACTTCAAGAATGCGGCGGCGGCCGCGCAGATCCGGCGTGGGCACCACCACCTGGCGGTCGAAACGGCCGGGCCGCAGCAGGGCCGGGTCCAGCACGTCCGGACGGTTGGTGGCCGCGATGAGGATGACGCCCTCATTGCTTTCAAAACCGTCCATTTCCACCAGCAACTGGTTCAGGGTCTGCTCGCGCTCGTCATGGCCGCCGCCCAGCCCGGCGCCGCGCTGGCGGCCCACGGCGTCGATTTCGTCAATAAAAATCAGGCAGGGCGCATTTTTCTTGCCCTGCACAAAGAGGTCGCGCACGCGCGAAGCGCCCACGCCCACGAACATTTCCACAAAGTCCGAGCCGGAAATGGAAAAGAACGGCACCCCGGCCTCACCGGCCACGGCGCGCGCCAGCAGGGTTTTACCCGTGCCGGGAGGGCCTACCAGCAGAACGCCCTTGGGAATGCGCCCGCCCAGGCGGGTGAACTTTTTGGGATTGGAGAGGAACTCCACCACTTCCGAAAGTTCCTCCTTGGCCTCATCCACGCCCGCCACGTCGGCAAAGGTAACGCGCGTGCTGTCCTGATTGAGCATACGCGCCTTGGAACGGCCGAAACTCATGGCTTTGCCGCCGCCGCTCTGCATCTGGCGCATGAAGAAAATCCAGACGCCGATGAGCAACAGCATGGGGAACCAGGAAACCAGAAGGGTCATATACCAGGGGGACTCTTCCGGCGGCTCGGCCTTGATTTCCACCTTTTTCTCAATGAGCCGGTTGACCAGGCCCGAATCCTGCGGGGCATAGGTCTGGATGCTCTTGTTGTCCGAGGTCTTGCCCGTGAGCGTGTGCCCCTGGATGGTCACGGATAGTACCTGCCCGTCGTCCACCTTGTTGAGGAACTCCGTGTAGGGCACCCGCTGCAGGCCGGCCTGCGGTTGCTGGAACATATTAAAAAGCATGACCATCGCCAGGACGATAATCGCCCACAGCATCAGGTTGCGACTGAACTGATTCAACGCTGCCTCCGTTACGATTTCAACGCGCCGAGCGGCGCGGCCAAAGCCGGTTCCATGTCCGGCCTGGGGCGGGAAAATACTACCTGCATGCGCCCGGTGTCAAATCAGATAAACCGGGGCCGTTCCGGCAGTGCCTATTTTATAGAGTA
Organism: Desulfovibrio sp. 6_1_46AFAA; assembly: GCF_000224635.1. Taxonomy (NCBI): domain Bacteria; kingdom Pseudomonadati; phylum Thermodesulfobacteriota; class Desulfovibrionia; order Desulfovibrionales; family Desulfovibrionaceae; genus Desulfovibrio; species Desulfovibrio sp. 6_1_46AFAA. The sequence goes on along the minus strand of NZ_JH114301.1, from coordinate 333,962 downwards.
TAATATTACCTGTAGGCTTGGCAATGGCCCGGTCCCGGACGGCGTTTTCATCCCTCCCCTTGCAACGGTCCTTGCGGAGCGGACGCTTTTCGCTTATGGTCCGCAGACCTACGGCGGGGGGACGTGTCGTCACCGGTGTGGCGCCCGGTCTTCAAAACCGGTGGCAGGCTTTACGGTCTGCGGTAGGTTCGACTCCTATGCGTCCCCGCCAAACAAGGTTCATAAGAGTTCATGAAAGTCCGCAAAGCCTTTGTGCTGAGCGGATTTTCGCTTTTTAAGGGTTCGCCTGCTTCCGCCTAAGTACGTTGACAGCCGCCTTTTCGTTGGTACCTGTGTTGGCATAAAACGGAAGCCGCACATACCAACCATCAATGTACCAACAAGGGCGATATGGCACTGTCAGACACGCTGTTGAGGGGATTGAAGGCCACGGGCCGCACACTGAAAAAGGCGGACGGCGGCGGGCGTTATATCCATGTCTACGCCAAGGGCGGGAAGTATTGGCGCTTGGCATATCGCTTCGGCGGCAAGCAAAAAACGTTGGCCTTAGGCGTGTATCCAGACATTTCTTTGAAAGAGGCCCGCAAGCGGCGGGATGAGGCGCGAACCTTGCTGGCCCACGGCGTAGACCCTAGCGAGCACAAAAAGGAAGTCAAAGCCGCCGCCGTTGTCATTGCGGAAGAAAAAACCAGGACATTTGAAACCGTGGCGCGCGAGTGGTTTGCGACAAAGACAACACAATTGACCGAGGGCTATAAAAAACAACTGCTCTCACGGTTGGAAAATCATATCTTCCCGTTCATTGGAAGCATCCCCTTTGCAACCCTGGAGCCTGCTCATATCCTTGAAGCGGTCCGGCACACACAGAGCCGGGGTGCTGTTGAAATGTCTCATAGGTTGACCCAACTTATAGGGAAAATTTGCAGATATGCTCGGATTGTCGGATATGCAAAATTCGACGTTGCGGCGGGCCTGCACGAAGCTTTGCCCCCAATCCCCAAAGACAGGCACCACGCAACGATAACCGACCCGGCAGCCATAGGACGGCTGCTCCAAGCCATCGACGGCTATCAGGGCGACCCTATAACCCGCCATGCGTTGCAAACCCTCCCCTACCTTTTCGTCCGCTCCGTTGAGTTGCGCGGGGCCGCGTGGGCAGAGATAGACATTGCCAGGGCTGAGTGGCTCATCCCCGCCGGGCGCATGAAGATGCGCCGCCCCCATATTGTGCCGCTGGCCCGGCAAGTATTAGAACTGCTTGAATCCCTACGCGAATATTCGGGGCGATCCCTGCTGCTGTTTCCCTCCCCCTTCACCATGACCCGTTGCATGTCGAATATGGGCCTGCTCAATGCGCTGCGGCGTATGGGCTACACTAAGGGGGAGATGACAATTCATGGTTTCCGGAGCATGGCTTCTACTCTGCTCAACGAACAAGGGTACAGGTCGGACATTATCGAGGCACAACTCGCCCACGGGGGAACGCGACAGTGTGCGGCGCGCATATAACCATGCCCTATATCTGGATGAGCGCCGCCGCATGATGCAGTAATGGGCGGATTATCTGGATAGTTTGAAAGCGGCGAAGGACTGACCCGTGCCGTCGGCGTTATCGCTCACCTCAAAGTTGAGGGCACAAAGGATTCCGAACATCCCCCGGCCATTCCTTCTTCCTGGGGCTGCGGTGATTGCTTGTTTCAAGCACCATGCACGCTCAACCGCTAAAGCCCCTAAACAAACTGTCGGAGCGGTTTCCCGCCCCGACAGAGGACCTGCGGCCACGGCGAACGGCAAACTATCTATACTGGCCTCCTGTGGACGTAACTCCGGAGGACGTGCCGGGGAAATAGTTCGGCCCTCCCCCTTGTGAATCTATGAAGGCGTTGGAGTTGCAAGAGTACCTCACTCCTGTGGCTGAGCCAGTGATCACAGGCAGCGTGCCGGAGTAGCGCAGAATTTTGCCGCTTGCCATGGCAAATACGACAGATCTCGTGTACGTCCCGGAAATCTTCATGTCGCCTTGGATCACGATGCGCCCGTCTGCCACGGCCATCGCCGAATTTGCATTTACAGACACCTCGCACCCTTCAGCTATGCTAATATAGCCGCCAGCGGAGCAAGTCAGCGGATTTCCGGATGTAATGTCGCCTGTAAAAAGACACTTTTCAAATGAACATGGGAATTCTGCACCAGCAATCGGCCATCCCCCCCGCCACCGGAACAGACAAAATGGACGTTGTCGAAAATAATATCAGCGCCAAAGCTAAAATAAAGGTCATAGTTCTGAGTCAACAGAATACTGCTTGAGACGCAGGGCAGACGCATCTAATTTCAGCTTTTGCTGACCTCTTATTTGACGGGATTATCCGTCAAAACCAGCCTTTTTGGCGCTGGCGACGTCATCTGGGGCTTTTTGCTGCTCATGTACTTGAGTACATTCCGCGCAAAAAGCGCCATTTTCCTTGCCAGCGCCGAAAAATCTTAGTTTTTAGGATTCTCCCGGCACCAGCCATCCGCCTGCGCTTCGCTCCGGCGGAGCAAAGGTGGCTTTGCCTAACTCCGTAGCGTGGTCAGATAATTCTATTAACTATTTTAAATAATTAAATTATAAACACGCTGGCCGCGTTTTTTTAGATGCGTCTGCCCTGGCTTGAGACGCCGCAACCCAGAATGGTCAGCTTCCCGGTACTGGCCTTCATGGCCGGTACGCACAGACTGCGTTCGCTCCAGGAGCCTGCCCCGAGATGTACGATTGCGCGGAAACTTCTGAGGTCATAATTTTCGGATACATAGTTGACCGCATGCTGAATAGTGCGCCACGCACCCTCAGGGCTGTCCGTCAGCCCGGTATTGCTGTCGCTGCCATCCTGGCGAATAAAAAAATCCATATCGGCACTTAGCGGCATCGGAACATGCAGACTTTGCAACAGCTCCTTAAATCTATCCGCAGGCAGTTGAGAAAAATCCACGTCCAACGCTCCCTGTTCATCAATGGTCAAGCCGTGCCTCGGCATGACTATTCCCGGCACTTCAGGAGTAGCCAGCGGGACGCAACTGGATCCGCAACAGCAGTCCCCGCCGTTGAACGAAATACAGATGTGGCCTTTAATGCCCGAAGGACTCTGCTCCGCATTCTGAAAAGTCGTGTTGCTCATTGTTCCTCCAATGATTTACGTGTGCCCTGCCGTCGTTGGCCTGTGGGTTGGAGGAGTATCCCACAAAAGCCATCCCCGGACGAACTATGCACGAACCCAAGCGGCCATCCATGATTACACATTCAGAAAATTTCGCCGGACTTTCTTTAGTCTTCCTTCCGGCGTGTCTAGCTGAAAACGTGCCGAGCACTGAGGGTTTTGGCACTCCCAGACGCTCAACCGGGACGACTCCAGAGGATGTCCCTCGACACCGGTGGCGACGGTTTGCACACATCGCAGTGTTTGCAACCCGCACTCTGGACAAAATTGCTTTGGATTTGCCATCAAATAAACCTCCTTTTTCTCTGTCGTATGCCCTCAGAGGCAAATACTCCGCATGGCGTTTCCGTGCCCCTCGCCCCTGCCAAATCTATACGTGCTTGCTTGTCAAAGCCCCCAAGGCCGTTTAAAATTAAGCCATGAAAAGACTTGTGGGCTGTGCGCTGCTGGCGCTTCTCCTTTTGTGCGTGATTGCGCCGGTGGCTCGAGCGGACACCTCTGCGCCCTCGCAACAACCAGGGAATTATATTCAGATCGGTGTGTTTGAATCTGCTTTTGCAGATAGACCAGGCCTAACCCCACAAGATATAGATGAATCACCGTATATCACAGAACAAGTGATGCTGTCAGAGATAAAAAACAAAAAGAAGAGTATAACTCTAACCATTATTTCTATTTCAATTTTAATATTCATTTTTATATCAATGCGATACTTTTATATAATAAGAGAAAGAAAAAGTTTTAAAATTCTAATTAATTTTTTACTTATCGTAATAAGTATATTTTTTATTGATATAATACTTATAGATCATTCATACAAAGAAATAGAAGCAAGTATTGCTACTGAATATAGTCCATACATTCAAGAGTTACGTGAAAAACAAAACCAAAAAATCAAATTTCCAGTAATGGAAGAAATTTTTTCAACGCAGTCAACTAAGCCTTCCCCAAAAAAGAATCAGAACAACGACGAGCTCCGTAATCTCGAAGACAGAATCAAGGATTTCAAAAGAACCATTGATAGCCTTCTCAACTAGCTTTGAGTTCCCTCGGATTTCATGGGGCTCTCTTCTAGACGGAGCCGAAAATTTCTACAGGAGCCTCCCGAAGCTTCTACCGGAATCCCCCACCCCGCCGGATGAATTGCGACGGCGGAAAAAGAAACTCCTGCCCGAACTCCTTTTTCATCTTGCGTTCCGTGCGTCGCAGGGTTCCCGGCGACATCATTTCCCGCACATGGTAGAGCAGCATCCAGTCCAGGGCGGCGCGGGTGTACCAGAGGTTGATGAAGGGCGCGTTGCCCATGGCCAGGCGCAACGTGTCCTCTCCGGCATCGGCCATGTCGCCGCGCACAAGCTGGCCGCCCAAGGTGGCCGCGTCACCGATGAGCCCGCCCAGCGGCCCCACTGCGGTTTCCGCAAAACTGTTGCCGAAACGGTTGACCTTGCCGAAAAGGATGTCCCCGAAAATGCCCGCTCCGCCGGACTGCATCGCGGCGGCCAGCCAGGTTTCCTTGTGGGCCAGACTGCGCGGCTTCCGCCCCTTGGCCAGATCCTTGAGCGTCATGGACGCGTAGCCAAAGGCCACTGAACTGAGCACAAAACCCATGAGTCCGCCCATATCCCGCGTCAGCGCATCCCCGACCGCCCCGGGCAGATTGCGCGGGCCGTAGCGCATGCCTTTTTGCAAATCGCCGCGTACCCAGCGGCGGCCGCCAAGCACGCGCTGCATGTAGGCTATGGGGAAGGATTTGAACTGCATTATGGCCCGCCAGATTTCGCCCGCCCCGGTTCCGGGCCGCGTGCCCTGGCGCATGATGGCGCGGGTAGCGTCGTCCGGCTCAATGATGGCAAAGGCGGTTTCATCGGCCAGCATGGCCATGCTGTCAAAGCGCAGGCTGTCGCGGATACGGGCCAGCTCACGCGCCTGGACGTCCGGCGGCGCGTTCTTCGCATGCTCCGGCAAGAGCGGCGCAAGGTCGGCGTCCGTTAAGTACGCAGCGGCTTCCGGCGTGAAGTAGGCCTTGCCGTCCTCGGCCTGGTGGCTCATTTTGCGCATGGCCTCCCAGCGTTCCGGATCCACCCCGTGGTATTGCAACATGGCCCTGCGTGGTCCGTCCAACTGATCGAAGGCCTTGCCGGACGCTTCTCCCAGGTGCTCCGACAACCAGAGCGTATAACCCGCCTTGCCGCGCTCGGTGATCCAGTTCAAACCGCTCCAGCGGAAGAGCTTGTCCTGAAGGTCGGCCAGCACTCCCGGCATGCCGCTGGCGTCATCCCAGCGGGCAACGATGTCGCCGCGCACATGATCCAGAAAGGCCCCGCACTGTCGGGCGACGTCCTTTTCCTTGCCGCTGAATCCCTGGATATACTGGGCAAGGCTTTTCCCTATAGCCCCGGGCCATGTCTCGCCGTTGACGCGCATGGATGCCGCCTTGGTGAATACGTCGGCAATGGCCGAGAGGGACGCGCCGCCCAACTTGGAAAGATTTTGCGACGCGCGCAACACAGCCCCGACTCTGGCCAGCGTGGGATGCGCCGCCCAGTTGGTTTCTCCTGTCAGCTCCGCCAGCCATGCGGAAACCCTGCCCTGGCGGATGATGCCGCCGGAAAAGGCATTGTCCAACTCCCGCATCTGCCGCGCTTTTTCTTCGGGAGTCAGGACGGCGTTGTCCTTGAGCGCGCGCTTTTCATGAGCCAGAAGTCTTTCCAGCGTGTACTGCGGATTTGGCCCCAGCCGTTCCATGAGGGCCAGGGCCCGCGCGTCTTGCTCCAGATGCCGGAGCATGGCGTCGAAAATGTTGCCGCGTCCGTAGGCGTCATGATACTCCAGCGCGCCTTGCGCGTCCTTGAAATGGAGCACGCGGCTCTTGCCCATGCCGGACGCCAGATTGCGCGGGCCGGGGACGGAAGCGCCGCCGCCCGTGAAGTCGCCGGGCATGTGCGGATTCCTGCCCATGGTCAAGGTATCGTACACGCCGTTAAGCAACTCGCGGGCACGGTTTGCGTCCACCAGGCCCACGCCGTCGAAAGTGCGCTCCAGATCAAGACGGGGCAGCATGAAATCAACCCATTTCGCGCGCCCGGCCTCGCCGCCCGCCATAAGCTTATAGGGATCATGGGTCTGCGGCGTCCAGCCGTCCAGTTTGCCGATGTCCGCTCCGGCGGCGTTGAGCCGGACGCGGCTCTGCTCCGTGTAGCGGCTGAAGATGTCGGCAATGGCGCGAGCGTTTTTGTCGCCCGTGCTGTCCGGTTCGCGCATTTCGCGGAATACGCTGTCATGAAAAGCCTTGTCTTCGCGCATGAGGCGCAGGGCCGCGCCGTTGTCGACGGCCTCCAGTTCGCTCAGCATGGGTGATGCCCAGGATTTGAAGATGCCCTGCCGCAAGGCGGATACAGAACGACGCGCTCCGTCAAACCGTCTTGAAATGCCCACCATCAGGGCTTGAATGCCTTCCATGGCCGAAACTCCCTGGGCCTTGGCGGAATCAACGAAGCCCGCAGCCTCGCGGAACTTGACCAGCCCCAGGGCAGTGCGGCGGCGCTGTATCGCCCGCTGGCGCGCCAGACCTTCGGCGGTGGCGCTCCAGGCGCGGGAAAGGTTTTGCGGCGTCAGGTCGCCGGAGGCTTTCAACCGGGCTTTTTGCTCCAGCAGCATGTCCACGATGTCGAGGGCCTCCAGCTCAGACGCCCCGGCCTGTTTAACGGCGGCAATGCAATCATTTTTATTCAAAGCCATTATGCAATCCCCCACACGCATTCGAGAACAGACTGTCCCCATTCATCATAGTTTGCGGCGCGAGCCTGCCGGTCAGCGGCTTCCGCCAGATGGGCCGCATCTTCCGCGTCCAGCTTGCCCTGCGCCTCAAGATCGCTAAGCCGCGCTTCCACATCGGCGTCGACGGCGGCCTGGTTCTGCGCGTCCGCAGCTTCCGCCGCTTCGCCACGTGCCCGCTCCGGTGCCGGCGGGAAATCGTCGGCTGTCTCCACAGCGTAGTTGACGGCAGAGCCGGTGGCTTCCGATGCAGGTTGGCCATCAAGGGGAAAATCGCGCATCAGATTTCCGGCCTTGTCCGGCGCCTGCGACTCCCGCAACACCGGCCCCACGTCCACGGGCCGCCCGGCGCTCATATCCGCCAGAGCCTTTTCCTGGGCGCGCATGATGTCGCGCTTTTCCCGCCCAGCCAGACCGGCCCGCAGCAGATCGGCGTCGTCATTGCGGGCCGAGTCCACACGACGGTTGATTTCCCTGGCGCGCAAATCGTCCTCGGTAGCCAGCATCCGGTCCATGGTCCGCGCCACCTCCGGCGAAATGCCTTCCAGATCGCCCTGCCGCGTCAACGCCCGGTAAATCCGCGTCAGCCAGCGCGCGAACCGTTGAAATGTGGTGGTCAATACGGGGGTGGGGGCTTCGCCGCGCCGGAAGTAGTCTACGATCATGCTCGCGAATTTTTCATGCGCATCCACAGGCACGGTCTTGGCTGCGTCAGCGTCCGCGCCAATGGCCTTGGCCACATCCCGCCAGCCTTCGCGTACCCATGCCGGAGCATTGGGTTGTTGCGCCGCGTCGCGCAGATTTTCCAGGAAGAAATGCCCGGCGCCCTCGTGAATGACTGTGGAAATGTCCCGCTTGCCTTTGAACAGGGCAATGAGCGCTTGGCCGTCCTCGGGCCGGAAGACGATGGCCCCGCGCGCGTTGGCCGGATCGCCGTCCGCGGCGTGGAACAGAATCCGTCCGCTACCGTCATTGACGCCCAGCTTTTCCCGGAGTATGTTCATCACATCACCCCGATTGGTCCGGTGTCCCAAGGCTTCTTCGGAAGTGTCTCTGCCCGGTGCGAGCCGATCGGGGTCAAGACCCCGGTTGGCCGGTCCGGTGTACAACGTTTCCTTTTTGGAGAGCGGGTCCCGGTATAACCAACCGGGGTCGATTATTTCCGTCAGCTCATGGTCATAAAAACGATTCCCGTTATCATCCTCGCGCAGCACAAAGCCCACTACATAGTCATTTCCGTCCAGCCTGACCTTGTTCGCAAAAATATGCGACATGAGGCCGGCTTTTTTTCTCTGTGGTCGCAACATGAATGCCGCCTTCCACAATCTGCGGAATGAAGGGCACGGAACGGGCCAGTGGTTCATCAAATCCATGCGAAAGCGAGTTTTCGATACCCTTGGGCGTTACCCGCACATCCCATCCCGTATCCGCATTGGAGACAGTTGTATCTCTGGAAAAATGTTCTTTGGCCCATTCTTTGATATTCTTGCGTAGATTCTTCTTGTCGGCCTCAATCTCCTTCCCCTTGCCGAACCATTGCGAGCTGTCGGCCTCCAGGGTGGGCATATCCGCGAAGCGTTGGGGAAGGGGGCGCACCATGTCGGCGGGCTGATACAGCGCCCGGCCCGTGTCCACGCCTTCGCCCGTGGCCAGATAGTTTACCATATCGTCCAGGCTGGAGCCTTCCGGCAAAAGCCCGCGCCGGGAAAGCTCCGAAGCCAGACCGTCATTGCTCAGGGTCGCGCGGTCCTTGGCCTTCCCGCCGCTGGTCTTGGCAAACACGCCTCGCCCGTAACGCTCCTCAATGGCCCGTACAACGTCCTGGCCATAGCCCTCACGGATAGCCGCGCGGTCAAGCTGCCCCCAGACGGCGTCGGCAATGGGGTTCGCGCCCCGTCCTTCGCCTGTGGCTTGCCGCAAGTCCGCCGCTTCGCGTCCGGGCGCGTCATATAAAAAGCCCTCGCGTACTGCGGCAAATTCTTCCGGACTCATCTGCCGGAAACCCGCAAGCCTGTGCTCCAGCCACTGCCCCGGCTCCATGCCGTACATGGGGGCCATGACCTCGGCGTGCGCGCCCAGCACGTCACTGAATGATTCCGCCTTCTGGGAAGAGAACCCGGCATCTTCGAGCTGCTTCTGAAACTCGGCTGTCCAGATGCGCCAGCGATCACGCCGGGCGATGCCCAGATCAACTTCATCAAGGAGACCGAAAAAAGTCTCGGCACGTGTCGCCAACGACGCGCCGGGCCCGCCGTCGCGTCCGACCCGGCTCAGAAAGAAGTCGTCCGGGTTGTCCTCAAAGGCATGCCAGCCGGAATTGAGAAAATTATTGTCCAGCGCGCCGGACTCCGTCGTCACGGCCAAAGCCGCTTTTTCCCGTACATCGGCCTCACGCAGCAGTTCCGCGTGCCGAAGCAGCGCCCGCTCTGCCAAAAGTTCTTGCGCCTGGGCTCGGCGTTTGCCCAGATAACCGCCGATGCCGCCGCCCAGGGCTCCCAGCCCGCCACCCAGGGAAGCACCGAAGGCAGTGTCCAGCATCACGTCGACAAAGCCCACGTCTTCGCCCCGGGCCGCCAGATCGGGCAGAGTCAGCGCGTCGGAGAGCAGTGCGCCCGCAGCGCCCTCCACAATGCCCGCCTTGGCCCCGGCTCCGATGGCCGCTTTCAATCCGGCCTTGCCCAGCAAAGAAGCGGCCCGCACGCCGCCGCCCAGGGGCAGAACGTTCACCGGGTCCGGCAGGCTGCCCAGCAACATGGCCCCGAAAGCCGCCGCTTTCACGCCCGGACCGTAGGCAGCGTCGCCGTTGGCAATGAGTTCTTCCCGGAAGCGCCGCTCATCGTAATTTTCCGACAGGATGCGAGCCCGCGTGGCGGTCATGTCCGGACGATATTGCACCCCCTTGCGATAGTAAGGAGACGCCTTCCACTCATCTTCCGGTATAGCGTGCGCATGACGCAGTTCCGGCATATCCGGAAAGGAGCCGAACATGTCGCGCGCTTCCCGCTGCGGCAGATAGTCGGGATCATACGTGCCCTCGGCCTTTTCGGCGTCCAGAATGGCCTGCTCTTCCAGCACGCGCCCGGGGATGGTCCGGTCAAAGGCCTGGGCCACATGCTCGCCCAGGTATTCCCCGGCGGAAGGTGTCGGCATCAGGGACATTTCGTCCAGTTTCCGGAGGTCGAATGGTTTCTTGTGTGCAAAGGCCAGCTCAAAGATCATTTTCGTCTTCCTCTTCCTCCGAAAGCGCGGCGGCCAAGGCGTCGTTCAGGTCAACCGTCACAGGGCTCCCGTCTTGCCAGAACACGGGATCGCCGGTCCAGGGATCAAGAAGTGATGCGGACAAACCGTTATTACTGGACACAAAAACGCCTTCCCGCGCCAGTGCGCGGCGGTTGGCCATGGCTGTGCGGTCTTTTGCGGCGTCGCCGCTTTTGGGGTATTCCCGCATCAGGCGGGCAGCGATCTCTTCTCGCTGGCTTGCCAACGCAGTTTCGGCATCACTGGCGTCAATATTGGCATTTTTCGGGATCAACAGCAGACAGTTGTCGCTTGTCTCCGAAGACCATGCCTTGTCCAGTGCGCCGGGTTCCATGCCCAGCAGCAAGGCGTTCTGAACGGTTGCTTCCATGTTTTTTGCCAAGTCCCGAAGAACTGTATTTGTAGGGAACTTTCGCGCCATGCCGTAGAAAAAGCTCATGGCACTGGAATTGGCTATGGCATCCCTGGCATTCTTCTTTGCGTCTTCATTTACATTGGGGATATCGGACGGCTTAATTTCAGCGGCTGTAAGCCAGAGTCCAGAATCCTTGTCCGGCAGGATTGGCAGTGCCGGAGCGATAGCCACAACCGATTCCGGCATCTTCATTTCCGTCAACATTCGCTGCGAATATATGCCACCCTGCTGTTGTAATCCCCGGAGGTTCTGAAGCCTTCCCTCCGGCGTGGTCTGCTTGTCATACACCGCGCGCAGGCGCGTGCTCTCCGCGTCCGGGAGCACGCGCGGCGTGAAACCTAGCCCCTTCCCCGTTTCCTCCTGCAAGGCGAGACTGCGGCGCACTCTCTCCTGAAAATCCATTTCTCCCTGCATGGCGGGCAGGATCGCCACGTATCCGGCCGGGTCCTTGATAAAAGCGCTTTTTCTTTTCTCCATCACGGAATCCACTTTCTCGCGCATGGCCACGACAGCTTTAGCGTTGCCCGGCGTGATCAGAGCATCCAGATCGTTCTTGGCGGCAGCCGCCTGCTCCAGCAACGGCAAGCCTTGCGTCCCGTCCAGAGCCGTGCGGGCCTGTTTGGAGACGGCAAGTTTTTCGGACAGCTCTCCGGCTTCCTTATGCGCGCCCATGCCTTCCAGCTTGGCGACGGTGGCTTCAGCGGCCGAAAAATCACCTTTGTCCATGCCGTAGGAGATTTGATTCTCAAAGGCTGATGCGGTAAGTCCCGCTTCCAGCACTCGTTCCCGGCGCGCCGTCCTGATTTGACCCTGATACTTCAGCCGGTCGGCCGGCGTGAGTCCGGCCAGGGCGGGCGCTTGCCGATCTTGCGGGACATACAGGCGTTCCTGGTCCTCGTGCAGGGTTTTGGCGTAGGCGGTGGCATGCTCCGCCGTGTCGAAAATGCCCAGATGCTTGCCGGTCTTCCGGTACTGCTCCACGGCCTCTTCGTTGGAAAGGATTTTGCCGTCGTCGCTGACGGTGGGGAGCAAGACTTCCTTGCCGTCGAAATTGGCGGACATGCTGCGTACTGTGCTGATGGTGCCGTCGGCATTCTTGACCACGGGCCGGTTGAACAGGTCGATATTCCCGGCCTCAAGCCGGCCTTCCGGCTTCTCCGTGGCACTGCTCTGTCCCATCCTCCGCAGCACGGCCGGGGCATAGTCGCGGGTTTCTTGCGGCAATGCCGTCCCGGACTTCAACCAGGCGTCGACACTACCAGGCCCGGCGTTGTAGGCCATGAGCGCAAGTTCCTGATTGCCGTTGTATCGCTCCAGCATCCGCTTGAGATATGTCGCGCCGCCGCGCACATTCTCCCCGGCGTCGTCGGGGTTGACGCCCAACTCTTTGGCCGTTTCCGGCATAAGCTGCATGAGCCCGCGCGCCCCGGCTTTGGAAACGGCATCTTGCCTGCCCCCGCTCTCCTGGGCCATGACGGCCATGACCAAAGCCGGATCCAGCCCTTGAGCTTCAGCTTCTTTTCGAGCCAACGCCGCGACATCCGCCGGGAGTCGCCCAGAAAATCGCCCGCCCCCACCGCCTGGGCCCCCCATCAGCCTTTCAGCCTCGTCATAGCGCCCGTCAGCCAGCATGCCGTCCAGACGCCCCTTGGCCGCCAACGAATCCAATTGCTGAAACATCTCCCGGTTGTCCAGGCCGGGCCGCATGTCTTTGATGCGTCCCTGCAACTGGCCAAGGTTGTACGTGATTAGTTCGGGATTGTCGTAATTCTTGGCTACCAGCGTTTCAAAGTGGGCGAGTTCGCCTTTGAGCACGGAGCCTTCCCAGGCTTCCTTCTGCTGTCGGCCGTAGGCCTGCCCCTGCTCGGTGAAGTGCAGGCCGGTAGCCACGGCTTGCCGCGCAAACATCTGGCGGAAGCGTCCGGAGAATTGTCCGTCCTCCAAGTGCCGCTGCATGGCTTCGTCGGCGAAGCTCCTGAAATGCTCTCCCGCGTTGATGGCGTTCTGCCCCTGGTGTTCCGCCATATATCGGTCGCGCTCGGCGCTCAGATCGCCTTGCATACGCAAAAGCGACTGCGACACCCGCGTGGTTTCCCGGCTGACATACTCCCTGATGCCCGTTTCGGTGAGCTGCATGCCCGCCTTGAGCATGGCGTCGGTCAGATCGGCGGCGGCGGAGCGCCCGGCGTCGCGGATCAGGGGTTGGGAAAAGCCGGGATCAACGTCTCCGGCCTGAATATGCCGGGGCGGCGCGCTGTACTGCTGAATGCGGATGGCCATGACTTACCTCCTGCTTGCTTTGAGGCCATTGCGGAGAATATTTCCGGCCTGAAGGTTTCGCAGCACGCTTTGACTGCCGCTGACAAAGCCTTTACCGGCCTGGGTCACATCGCCCCCGCCGCCGAATCCACCGGCCAGGCTGTAGGCGCTGATGCCGGAGACCAGGCCGGATACCCCGGCGGTGAGCAGGGACTGCCCCAGGTTCTTGACCGTGGAGCCGTACCAGGAGGCCGCGTTCTCGTAATTCTGGGCGCTGGCCTGCCGGGCCTTGACGTTCTCGCGGGTTTCCCATTCTCCCACGGCTTTCTGGTAGCGGTTGGCCCCATAGTCCGCGGCGAAGCGGTTGGCGTTGCCCTCCAGGGAAGCCGCCGCGCTGCCGCTGGACATGTCCACGCCCAGCGCGCCGAGGTTGGCCACGTTTCCGGCCTGTACGTCGGCGTATTCCCGGCGCAGGGCCGAGCGCTCGCGGTCCAGGTTTTCCGCCTCAATGCGGCCTTTCTCAGCCGTGATCTTGGCCTGATTGCGCGCGGCCGCCGCATTGGCTTCCAGCTGGGCCTGCTGGTATTTGGCCTGGCGGTTCTGCTGCCGCGTCTGCGACAGGCTGGAAAGGGCGGAAAGCCCGCCCATGGTCAACGCAAGCGCGGTGGCGCCCATCTTAGAACCCTCCCTTTCCGGAATACGGAGAAGCATCCACGGCTGTGGAGATGGCCAGAACAGTCAGCGGCGCAGGGCTGTTCACTTCCAGGACAAGCGGCGACTCGTCGGCCCAGCCGCCGCAGACGTCCAGGGCAAGGTCTGTCCCGTCGCTGAAAAAAGGCTGCGTCCGGAACGCCCCGGAGCGGATATGTCTGTCCACAATAGGGGTAAGGTTTCCTTCCAGCCCGGCCAGGAAGGACATACTGCGGTAGGTTCGGAGCCGCACGGCGGAAATTTTGCGGTTGTGCATCATGCTTGAGCCCTGTTGGGTCTGAATTTCAGGCAGATTGGGCACAAGGCGCGACGTGTACGGCAGGCCCGCATGCACGCTGGACGCGGGCCGGGGCAGGGTCAGGCCGCCGTCCGCATCCACTGCCAGGCCGTCAATGGTTCCGCCGTCGGCAAAAACCTGAACCGTGCGTCCGGCAAGATGATCAAGCCCGCTGAACCGCGTGACCGCCGCGCCCTGGTAATTGAGCGCGCTGTCCAGGAAATAGGCTTCCGCCAGCTCATCGGAGTCAAAGAAGCTGTCCAGCCGTTCCACGCAAAGCCCGCAACCCCGCCGCACCAGAAACCAGGTCTGGTCGTCGGGCGTGCCGGGCATGGCGGCCACGTCCTCAAAGCGCCCGTCCGTGTCGTGGCGGTGCCAGCCCATGACGTCCTGTTCCGGCATGTAGGTGAGTCCGGCCAGGGTGCCGTCGGAAAGCGCGCACCAGAGCACGGCGTAGGGCTCCTGCTGGAAGGCCCAGGCCGTCACGACCGCGTCGCGCAGGATGTGCCGGGCCAGAATGGTAACGTCCTGGCCCAGATATTTGTCCGCGCTGTAATTGTAGGCGAACTGGCGCACAGCCTTGCCGCCGCGCTGGAGGTAGAGCACGCCGCCGCCCACGGAAACGGCCGGGGCCGCGTTGTCGCCGCCGTTGGCGGTCTGCATTTCAAAGCTGACATTGGAGGGCGTCAGGGCCACGCCCTCACCGGCTGAAAGCGTCCATTCGCTGCCTTCGGTGCCGAAGGTCAGGGACTGACGGTCCGGCTGCAGCCAGACGATGCGGTTGGCCTGGGTGGCGGCCAGGGTGGCTTCAATGGCGTCGTCATCCTTGGGCGGGGTGGACGCGGCCATGATTTCAAAGTCACCGGGGCGCGAGAGCCAGATGGTAATCGGCTTGTTGGCCGTAGCGGCCCAGCCCAGGCGTTGCTGGTGAAAAAAGACCTGTGAAGGCCAGTCGCCTTCCGAAGCGAACGGATTCTTGTGCTCGGGCGGCGTGTCCTCGGTGTCCGCGCCGATGTTCTCATCGTCAAAGGAACATTCCGCGTCGGACCTGCCGATATAGCCGAACACGCCGTATTTCTTTTTGTACACCCGATAGTAGGCCGCACCCTCCACGGCGGGCCAGGCGGCGCGGATGATGTAGCTCACGGAATTGAGGGCCTTGGCCGTGATGCTGACCTCGGCTCCGGCGCCGGATTCCTGCCCGGTCTTCTCATCCACGGCCGTAACGGCATAGGTGTAAACGCGCGTGGCGTTGTCGCCATTGTATCCCCGGTCGATGACCTGCAGGCTGACGTTGTCGGGAGCGGCGATGGTCGGCACAAAGGCCAGCTCGCTCCAGCGCCAGTCGTCATCGGCATGGCGGGAGAGCCTGCGCGGGGCATAGCCCTGATGGGCGAGATAGACCACGTCCGCGGATTGGGCAAAGCGCAGCTCGTGCAGGTCGCCGACGGCATAGGGGGATTCGAAAACCTTCGGCTTACCGTTTTCATCCGCCACCAAACGGCCATCCGGAAGCCAGACGCGCAAGGTTTTATCTCCGAATTCCAGCATGCGCCCTTGCGTCGCGGAAAAGACAAAGGGAATCAGGCGCGCCGCGTCGCCGTGCGCCATGCCTAAAAAGCGCGTGCCGGGCCTGCGCGTGACGCCGCCCTGGGGCATGGGAACAAAGTTGCGCATCTCGCGCGCGCCGGTGCCGTAGCGGGGCTGATCCACCCTCCCGCGCATCAGGGGGGTGATCTCGCCGCCGTTGAGGACATTCTGAATGTGATATAAGGGCATATCAAACGCTCCTGTAACCCTGCTGTCGCCATCCGTAAGGCTCGAAGACTCGCCGACGGCTGCCGCAGCGGGGCTGATCCACCCTCCCGCGCATCAGGGGGGTGATCTCGCCGCCGTTGAGGACATTCTGAATATGGTAAAGGGGCATCAGAAAACCATCCGCTCTTTAAGGAAGGAGGACCGGCAGACGCGTTCGGGCCGCTGCTGGACGTCATTTTCCACTTTGGCCCGGTCCAGGGCACGCTCGAACATTTCCAGATAGTCGCGGGCATTGCCGCCGCCCTGCTGCACGTAGGGGGCGATCTCCAGGGCCACGCGCCAAGCCAGGGCATCGGCGAAAGCGTCCGGGAATGATGCGGCTTCGGAACTGACGTAACTGACAATCACGGCGGCGGCATCCGCTTGCAGGGCATCTCCGGCCAGGGCGTAGCAAATATGCTGTTCCCCGCCGTCCGCCGCGGCAGTCACCACCCGCAGGCAGTCGGCGGGCAGGGGCCAGGCGTAACGCCAACCCGGCGCCGGGCTTTCCGTGCCTCGGGCCAGGGCCGCATGCCGCATGGCGAAGCTCCACGGATGCAGGGACAGGCAGTAGGTCAGGACCCGGTCATAAGCGGCGGCAGCCGTTTGAGCCGCGGGCGCATCCTGAAAAGCGGCGGTGACACCCTGGGCCCCCACGCGCATGAGGGCCGTATTGATGATGCTGGTACGGTTGTGGCGCATAGCTAACTTCCCCTGTTCAGATCTTGCCAATAGCATACAAATGAATTACATTTTTCAAGGAGGTGAACATCATGAACAATCTTGTACAGGCGCGCGTGGATCCCGCCCTGAAGACCCGAGCGGCAGTGGTGCTGGACGAAATGGGCCTCTCGGTTTCGGACGCGGTACGTATTCTTCTGACGCGCATCGCCCGCGACGGACGCTTTCCCCTGGAATTGATTCCCAACGCCATCACTGAGGAAACGCTGGACAAATCCGCACGCGGCGAGGATGTCCACACGGCCGCTGACGCTGACGATCTTTTCAGACAATTGGGCGTATAAGACATGCGCGTTGCGTATTCGGGCCGGTTCAAGCGGGACGTGAGATTGGCGCAACGGCGGGGCAAAGACATGGGCAAGCTCAAGGAAATCATGTTCCTGATCATGGAAGGCAAGCCTCTGCCGGGACATTGCCGTGAACATATGCTCGCGGGCCCATGGAAGGGCGTTATGGACGCCCACGTGGAACCAGACTGGCTTTTGCTCTACACGCGCGGCGACGGCTTTGTGCGTTTTGAGCGCACGGGCAGCCATGCGGATCTGTTTGCATTGTGAGTATGCCCCGCCCACGCGCACAAGGGCCGCAGTGCTGCCGATGCGGTTCTGACGCATGAAACTCTTCTGTTGGCAAGGGTTGATATTATAGCTAATCTGGGGCATCGGAGGCCGCATGCTGCTGTTTGACACCGGAAAGAAGCTCGAAAAGGCGTTCACCAAGGAACAGTTCGACGCGCTGGTGGAGGTGTTGGAAAAACGCGACGGTTCGCTTGCCACCTCGCAGGAAGTGAGCGACGTCAAGACCAACCTCAAGGGTGACATTACCTCCGTCAAGACGGAACTGCGCGAGACGGAGTTGCGCCTACAAAAGGAAATTGAAGTGGTGCGCGGCGAAATCAAGAACACGGAAATGCGCCTGCTGAAAGAAATCGAAGTGGTGCGCGGCGAAATCAAGGGCACGGAAATACGCCTGCTCAAGTGGCAGATCGGCGGCTGGGTCGCTTTGGCCGCCATCATGGCCAAGGGTTTCGGCTGGCTGGGTTTTTGATTACGCATCTTTCCCCCATCTCGCGGTAGCCGTTAGCGGCTCTGCCGCTTACGGATAGCGACAGCAATTTCCTTGCGTCGCATACAGAGTAGCCAACTGCTGTCTCCATCCGTAGTTAGCGTTGCTGTCTTTATCCGTATGGCTCACAAGGTTCGCCTACGGCTAAAGCTCCTTCGTCACAACGGCTGGAGCAAGGTGGCTCCGATGGCAAGGTTTTGCGGGACTACGCGCATGGCGACCTCTTACAGCCCCAGCGCCTTGAGAATGATGCCCGCCATGCCCTCGCCCTGGGCTTCGGCCCAGGCCCACAGCCGTTCGGCTTCGCCCAGGCTGATGTCTTGCGGCCCGGGCGCTTCGTAAACCCGTTCCCACTGCCCGTTTTCCCGGTTGTAGCGGCCCTGCGGCATGTCCGCCGGCCTGTCGGCGATGGCCGTGTCGCGGCCCGCGCGCGGCGTTGCGGCGCAATACATTTCATCCTCGGGCGTCAGCCAGGTAAGAATTTGCATCACACGCCCCTCCGTTGCAGGCTGAGATAGTAGTTGGCCTTGTTGCTTTGCGTATTCACGGACGGCGAGTTCCAGTACGCGCCGTTGTATTGGCTGACGGCATGGTTTCCCGTGACCAGCACCACGGCGTCGCTTTTGCGGTACACGATTTCACCGGTGACGTAATACCCGCTGTTGTACCAGCCGGACATCTCACCCAGCCTGCGCTTTCTGACCTGGTAGTCGTGCTCTTCCTCCACAGAGCCGTCCACGGAAAAGGGCAGGTTGCCGAAGGGAACCGGGATTTCCGCCTCCGTGTTCACGCCCAGCGGGACGGGGCCGATGGTCCACGCCCCGCCCGTGGCGTAGCTGGAAATGCCCAGCAGCTCGGGCCGGGCGTCACGGAAGGTGAAGGTAAGCAGGACCGACGTGTAGTTGTAATCTTTGAAAAACGGCACTTCATCCTTGGGCAGAATGTACAGCTGGTACTGCCGATATGGCGTGGGATCACTGATGGCGAATGACTTGTAGCCGCCGAAATAGGGGGATGTGCCGTTGGGCGCTACGTATACGCCCGCCCCGAGCAATGCTCCGTCATCAATAAAAGTGCTGCGGTCGATCAGCACATTCCATGCTTCCTCATCAGCGTTGCGGCCTGACAATCTGAATTTGCACAATGAGGAGTTCCAATTGCCGCGCGTGTTTACAAAGTCAAGCATGCTTTCAAAGGCCAGGGGCTTTTCAAGCATAAATTCCACGGCATGCGTCGCATCATTTGTTCCCCCTGACAAAAAGGCATGTGCGCCGCCGTAGCCGAGATTGAACAGGCTGCTTGCCCCCGCATTGCCGTCATAACTGCTGTCGGTTTTAAAATCCGTCACCCATTTGGTGGGTTGAAGATGATAGGTGCCCCTGGGCTGGTCGGTCATGAGGTGCTCTTTTCGCCCGGTATCCACATGCCCCACGGGCAGCATGGGCGTTTTCAGCCACACGCCCGCCTCCGCTTGCCATTCCTTGACCACCCCTTCGGCGGCGTCGTACCACAGGGTTTTGTCGGGAATCGGGCCACGGTTGAAAGCCGGGGACACGGCGTAATCCCGCCCCTGGTACAGGGCCGTGCCCAGGGTGACGCGCAGATTATTGAGATGGCCGTACCATTGGTGGCTGCCCGAGTGTATCCAGCGGCCCAGAAACCAATAGCGGTAATTGGGATTGCAGAGCGACACATAATTGAACGCGCCGAGGCAAATGCCGTCCACATGGATGAACAGGCTGGAATCGCGCTGGCTCACGGAAACCGTATGCCATGTGCCGTCAGCGGCATTGAACGGCGCGTGGTAGCACCAGTTGCTGATGCTTTTGCTGCCCCAATGCAGGGCCAGGCATTTTTTGCGGTTGTGATAGGCCAGCGCCCAGCCCCGGCTTGCAGAGTATCCGTTATCATAGAGGATAAAATAATCGTCGGTTGTTTCCGGGGCCGGTCCGTTCCACTTGAAATCCAGCTCCACGGTGCATTCGTTGCTGTAGGGATGGGCGTTTTTGCCGAGCAGGGCCGCCGTCAGGTCGGCATTGGGTCCGATCCAGTTGTCAACGCCCGTGAACCTGTAGCTGGAGGCCGCGCCCCGTGGCTTTTCCGTGGGGTCCACCCGCACGTTCTGGAAGTACAGCGGATGGTTCCAGGCCCCCTGGTTCATCTCGAACATGCCGTTGGGCACCGGATCGTAGGCCACGGTGTGCCGGGATTGCAGCAGGGCGAAACACTCTTTTTCAATGTCGCCGCGCGTGCCGTAGTGCAGTTTGCGGGTGTCCGCGTACAGAAAGGCCGCATTGCCGGGCAGGGGCACGGCCCTGTCCGCGTCCAGATTGTCCGGAAGTCGGCCGGTGCTTTCATCGGCCGGGACGACGTAGATGTAGTTGCGGCTCATTTCCGCCAGCTTGCGCCCGTCAAAAACCACATGCTCCGTGACTTTCACGGGCCGGTCCAGGGTGCGGGCCGTGCCGTCCGCGCTCAGGCCGCAGGCCACGGAGGCCGCAAAGGGCGTTTCGGGCGTGGCGTACAGGGCCGGGTCATATTTGTGCAGGCCGGGAATGACCGCCTCGTACAGGCGGATGACGGCAAGCTGCGAGTACGCGCCGCCGTGGTTGCTTTCGATATTGATGCGCACGCGCCGGTAGGCCGTGGCATTTTCCGTGAACCAGTACATCCGCCCGTTGTCCTTGAGATTGTCCGAACTGCCGCGCAGGGCCTGGTCATTGTCGCGGCGGTAGATGTCCTCCCAGAGGCCGCTGCTTTCATTCCAGCCCTGAAGCTGCCATTTCCGGGGAAAATACTGCGGCGAGTTGTCGAAATTCTGGAGATAGAGGCCCGTGAGCACGTGTGCCCGGTCGGCAAAGGCGTATTCCCACTGGCCGCTGGTCACGGTGTTGGGCGTCAGCCAGCCTGTGGACTGGTAGACAAGCTGGTTGCGCAGGGGCTTGGTGGCCCGGTATGAGGTGCTGTATTCCCCGCTGGCGCTGACCGTGCCGCGCTTGCTGATGTACACGCCGTCCTCGTGCTGCATGTCAATGAATTCCTGGCCGACGAGGTACGCCGGATAGCCGTCCTTTTCCCGGCCGGAAAGGATAACGTTGCGCAGGCGCTGGGGATTGGTGCCTTCCATGCCTTTCTGCCAGGCGCTGAGACCCAGGTTGTCCCGCGCGCCCTGGGCCGTGTCGGCCCCGGTGCCGCCGTGCGCCACGGCCAGGACGCCGTGCCGGATGCCGGAGGCGTTGACGCGCGGGGCGTTTTTTGCCGCGTCGATTTCCAGGCCGTCGCCCGTATTGAGGTCCAGGGTGCCGTCCTCCATGACGGACAGGCCGTGACGGGGTTTGACGCCGCCGATGTGCCCGGGCGTGGCCGGGCCGTTGTTGCTGGCGTCCTCGGCGCGCCCGGCCCAGTACTCGGCATCGGCGGCCGCGCCCGCCGACTGCCCGGCGCTGTTTGCCGCGTTTGCCGCGCTCCGGGCCGCCCGCGCGGCACTGTCGCCCGCGGCCCCGGCGGAGGCTTCCGCCGCGTCCCGGGCGGTATAAATATCCCGTGCGACACTTTCCGGACTCTCCTCGGAGGCCGCCGGAACCTTGACCGCCCGGTCAAGCTCGGCCTCCAGTTGCCGGATCATCTGCACCTGGCGGTCGAGCTGCGTTTCCAGGGCCCCGGTGTCCACGTCCGTGGTGGCGGAAAAGTCCGCCTCCTGGGTTGCCGGGATGGCGGAAGCCACGGCCAGTACCGCCTCTATGGGAACAATCCCGGCAGAACCCAACGTGACAGTCCCGCCGCCGGAAGACAGTACAGTCACCGTATACTCCGCGCCCGGAACCAGCGCCGTTTCCGTTCTGCCGTCCGTGGAAAAGGTTACGCGCACGTCCTTTTCACTGTAGATGGGAAAGGGAACGGCATAGGACAAGACCCCGGCGGTTACGATGTAGCGGACAACGACGCTGGTCTGGGCAATCATGGCAAACCTCGCTTTGGCTACCGGGCCAGGTAGTTGAGAAAGACGTCCACCTTGCCGGTGGCCGCGCCGTCCGTGGTGAGCTTAATCTTGGCGAAGGCCGCCATGTCCGGCAGCACCAGCTTTCCGATGGTCTCACCGTCTCCAAAGATTGTGGCCGCACCGGCCCCGCCGCTGACGCTCATTTCGGGAGCCCCCGCAATATCAGCGAACGCGCCGCCCTCGGCGTCGCTGCCCTGAATGGTGACGGTCAGTTTTTTGGCTGCGGGAATGCTCACCGCGCCGTCCGCAACCAGCGTGACGGCAAGCGCCCCGTCATGCTGCCCCACGGCCAGGGCGTTGGCGCACACGACGCCGGCGGAGCCGGGCAAGGTGATTCCTTTCTCGAAATACTGGTCATGCCAGCGGTTTTCCGCGCCGTATCCAAAGGTCTTGTTCATTCTTCCCCCTCCTAATTGACGGCGGCTTCCGTGCCGTCGGGCAGATTATAGGAACCCACCAGCCTCACGCCGTTGATGTCGCCGATGACGGTCTTCATGGAGCCGTCGTTGACGGTCATCTGCAGGTATTCCTTCTTGATGGAGCTCATGGTCTTCTGCAGGATTTTGTGGTGGCCGAAGATGTAGGTGTTTTCCGCCGTGCCGCGCACAGCGGCAATGGCGTCTTCCAACTGGCCCAGGCCGGGCAGGTTATCGGCATTGACGTTGACGATGGCGTGCACCGCGCGTTCGGGCGCAAGGTTCTGCCAGCCGAAACGTCCACGGTATTCGACGCCGTAGCCCAGCACGCCTTCCTGGCTGCGCAGGTGATAGAGGCTGCCGCCGTTGATGGGCGTGATGTCCACCAGGCGACCCTGGTTGAATCCCGTGGGATCATAGATGCCGATATTGATTTCCTTGTCGAAACGCACCACCAGGACGGTATAGGCGTTGCTCGCGGCCTTGCCCTTGCTGACGAGTTTCCTGGCCAGAGCGGCCTTGCGCCAGTGGTCGCGCCAGATGGCCAACTCGGTGTCGCTGCCCGCCTTTTTAAGGATGGCGGATTCGCGCCGGGCGAAATACTTGGGCGCGCCGCCGAACTGGTCGGCCTTGTCCTTGCTCACTTCCATCTCGCCGCCCAGCACGGAGACGTAGGTCTGGCGCAAATTGGTGTCGGCCTTCATGCTGGGCAGGGGCGCTCCCAGTTCGCCGAAGGCCGGGCCCTGCACGTTGGCCAGCACTTCTTCCACGTTCCAGAGGCCGTGCGTGGCCGGAATCCATTTGAGCATGGCCAGGATGGGCGACTCCTCGGTGAGGTAGTCCACCAGTTCCGGGCGCTTTTTCGCCTTGTCCAGGGCGATTTCCTTGAGAGTCTGCGGGATCATGTCGGGCATGGTTGGTCACCTCACTTATTGAACATGCCGTTGTAGGTTTCTTCGGCCGTTTCCGGTTTGTCCGGGGCCGGGGCGGCCCGGCCGCCGGAAAGGGCGTCCGTGGAAATAAGCGTGCCGATGGCGTGAAAAGCCTCCACCAGCACGGGATTGTTGTTCATGCCGCTGAAAGCCATGGTTTCGGAAAGCCGCCCGCCCATGCGCTTGT
The DNA here is from genome assembly GCF_000224635.1 of Desulfovibrio sp. 6_1_46AFAA. Taxonomy (NCBI): domain Bacteria; kingdom Pseudomonadati; phylum Thermodesulfobacteriota; class Desulfovibrionia; order Desulfovibrionales; family Desulfovibrionaceae; genus Desulfovibrio; species Desulfovibrio sp. 6_1_46AFAA. Next base: position 310,936 of record NZ_JH114301.1, on the reverse strand, counting down.
CCAGGGCCACCACGGCCTTGAGAGCCTTGGCGCTGTTCTCTTCAAAACGGCTGCCCCAGAGCTTTTGCAGCTCGGCCTTGCCTTTTGCCATGGCCGCGTCCGTAATTTCCTTGTTGGCGGCCAGTTGCCAGTCCAGCAGCGCCTGGGCCTGAACAGGCGTGATGCCCTTGTCCACGCAGAACTGGCGGAAATTGTCGCGCACGCCTTCGTCCACCTGAATGCCGTCGGGATAGTTCAGCTCCACATCCTCGGGTTTGAGCGCGGGCGTGTAGGACAGGCCGCGCTCAAGGGCCCTGACGGCATCCTCTTCGCCCGCCACGTCCTTGAGCTTGTCGGCCCAGGCGGCGGGAAGCCCGGAACGCCAGTCTTCGGGATGATGCTCGGCGGCGCGTTCCTGCGCCGCACTCGCTCTCGCTTCGCCGGAAAGCGTGGTTTCCGGCTCGCTCCGCTGCGCGGCCGCCGCGCTTCCCTGCGCGGATTCTCCGCCTTCCGGGGGCGTCGCGCCGGGGATGATGTCTTCAGGCATGAGTTTCCTCCTGTTTCAAAAGTTCAGCGCCGCCTATGCCGCGCAGTTCCGCCAAAAGCCGCAGGCAGGCCGCGGGATGGGCGGCCGCAACCTGGTGCAGCAGCCAGTCCGCCGCGTTGCGCAGGCGCATGTCGGTTTCATTTTTCATGGGGGAATCCACCCCCAATTCATGCAGCAAGCGGGCAAAGACGCGGCAGCCCGCTTCCGTGTCCAGCACGTCGCGCAGGTCCACGCGCGCCTGGCGGGCTTCATCTTCCTGAGATTGCCGTTCGGCGGCCACCTCTGCGGGCGTCTTCATGCGGACTCGCCTCCCTGCGTTGTTCCCATAACCTCGCCGGCCACAGTGCCCTGCGTCTTCACATTGCCCAGGGCCGCCACCTGTTGAAGCATCCGCGCTTCCGCCATCTGCTGCTGTTGAGCGGCCTGCGCTTCAGCCCGCTGCTGCCGCATGGCTGCCACGGTTTCATCGGAGCGGACCACCGACGCGGGCACGCCCAGACGCTGGGCCAGCTCGTCAATGGCCTGCTCAAAGTCGATCTTGTCCGCCAGGTCCGGTACGGCCCGCAGCATGGGCGCGGCCAGTTCGAAAAGGCTCTGGATGGCCACTGCCCCGCCCTGCTCAAGCATCTGAGCCATGGGCGACTGATAGGAGACATTGAGCGAGGCAAAGGGCGAGAGGCCGTCCGGCGGCCCGGGCAGCAGGCCGTATTCCTCCAGCAGGCCGAAAGTGCTCTCCAGCACGGGGGAGAGGATACGCGGCTCATAACCGGACACCGTGGGGCCCATGAGCTCGGCGCTGCGTCTGCGGCGGTCCATGTACTCGGTCATGGTCATGCCCGCCGGGCGCGTCTCCAGGCTCATGCTGGCGAAGATGTTGGCCATCATCACGTCTTCCAGACGCAGGGAAATCTGGTTGATCTCCTCCTGCACATGCTGGACGGCCGGGCCGAAATTGACTTCATAGAGCGGTTTGAGGCTGTCCGCGCCGAAACCGCCGGAGGGGATGACGGCCCCCGGCGAGGTGTCCACATAGGCCTTGAGCGGCCCTTGCGACACAAGCACCGGGTCGATCATCTTTTCCACGCCCACGGCCTTGCGCAATTCCCATCCTTCAATGCCTTTCTGGTCGGCAAGGGCCTCGTCGCCGGGCCCGGTGCCGTACACGCCGCGCGCTTCCTCCCAGACTGTGAAAAAGAAAGGCATGGAGCGGAAACCGCCCACGTCCAGAAAGTCGGCCGCGCCGCCCTCCTCATACCACCAGGAGCCCCAGGGCATGTTGCTCCGGTCAGCGCGCTCCGGATCGCGCGCCGTCCGGCGCTGGACCACATGGCGCACGGCTACGGGATCATACGAATCCTTTTTCAGCTTCTGGCGGCTTACGTCGGAAAGACGGTCCTCGCCGAAGCGCCGGGCCAGCTCGCGCGGGGTCATCAGCAGGCGGCGGGCCACGGCGTCAAGATTGCCGTCCTCGTCCAGGGCCACGCAGTACGTGCCGCAGGTCTGGCAGAAATAGCGGGCCACTGTGCGCGGGCTTTCCTCGCAACCCAGGAGAGCGCAACCGAAGCCCAACAACTCCTTGTTGAAAGAATGGATGGCCCGATAGAAGCCCCCGGCGGAAAGCACGGTGCGCAGCATGTTGTCGACCGTATCCACATACTCGTTGCCGCCCGTGGCCTCACGGTCCTAGCGCAGCAGAAAGGCGTGCTTGAACCAGGGATTGCCTGCCGGAGTGATGGCCTGGGTCATGCCCGCGGCCGCCTTGCGCAAGGCGCGGTTGGCCGCCGGATTGAACAGGTTGGACTCGCGCAGGCTTTCCGCGTCCTCGCCCTGGAAGAGCCCGCGCGAGGGCAGGATCAGCCGCCCCAGTTCGCGCTGTTGGGCCAGACGCTTGGCGCGCAGGCTTTCCAGATGGCCGACGAGTTGCTTGACCTCTTTCAAATCCATGAGCGCAACCCTCAACCGTCCAGGCCGGAGCGCCCCAGCAGGGACGCCCCCGCACTGTCGGCGCCGCCGGTAACGCCCAGGGGCGACGTGAGCAGCGTGCCGCCCATCTGCCGCCGCTGGCGCAGCTTGCGCTTTTCCTCGTCGCGCACAGTGGAGGCTTCGGCTTCCTGTTCCGCCTCGCGCGGCGCGGCCTCGGCCTCGTAGACCACGGGAGCCGGAGCGCTGCTCTGGCCGCCGCCGAAAATGGATGAAATCACACTGCCCATAGTTATGCCTCCAGGTTGAAATTCTTCCGTTGCAGCACGGCCATGAAGCCGTCGCGGCAGCGTGACGGGTTATGGACGCCGGGCATGTGGCAGGCTTTGGGCAGCAACACCGGCTTGCCGAAACCCCAGGCCTTGGCCGCCCTGGTCACAGAGCGGTAGTGCGCGGGCCAGACGGCCAGCAGTCCGGCCAGCGGCCGCGCCCGGAACAGATGCGCTATGGCCTGACGCCCGAGGTTTTTCCAGTCCGGCCGCGCCGCCTTGAAGATGCAGAAATGCACGCAACCGCACAGGCCCATGACAGGATTGAGCCAGACGGCTCCCGCAAGGGCATTATTCCGGTCATGGGCCAGCCAGCAGAACGCATATTGGGGATTGACGCATTCCAGCCAGTCCAGCAGGCAGGGATCGACACGGTTCCAGATCACGGCCCGCGCGATGCCTTCGGACTCCATGCGCTCAAAGGGCAGACGGCGCAGCGCGGGCGTGTCGGCCTCCACGAAGCGATATGTCACCATGACGCCCCCGATCCGGCCGTATAGCCGTATTTGAGGCCGTGGCGCTCTCCATTCAGCGCCCGGTTGGTTTCGCGTATGCGGTCCAGTTCTTTTTCCACGGCGCTACGGCCGTCCGCCCCGTCGGGAAAGGGCACGCTCACTTCCGGGTCCACGGCACGGGACAGGCAGTCGAGCATGTCGTCATGGATGCAGACCGGGAAACTCTCATATTCTTCCTCCACAAATTCCCGGGTAAACTCGCGGATGCGGCCTTCCCCGTCCCTGAAGCCGGCCTGTGCCGGAAGAAAAAGCCGTCCCTGCTCGAACCACGGAATCAGCCGCCTGATGCGGTCGATTTTGGCTGTCCTGCCGCCAAGAGGGCGGATGGCAAAATGGTAATTGAGCCGGTCCATTTCGCCCTGGATATGCTCGATGTCCGATTGCAGGCCGTACTGCTCATAGCCCACAAAGAGCGGATCGAACTCCCGCGCCAGACGGAACACCGTTGCTGTGCGCTCAGTGAGATTCAACCGGGAGCGCTCGGCGTGAATGAGATACAGTCCCTTGTCCACGTTCCAGCCGACAACGCAGAATACGGAGTAGTCGCCGGCCTTTTTCTTGCTTCCTGCGGGGTCCACAAGGATGGCGCGGTTCATGGGCCGCCAGAGATTTTCAGCGGGCCGCCAGTAGCGCAGCCATTCCGTGCGGAAGCCGTCCGCCTTGTCGGCCAGCGGGTTCTGCAGCATTTGGCAGGCAAAGACGTAAGGCCCCATGTCGCGGCGCTTTTCATCAAGCACCTCACGCGGCAGCAAAACGGGTTCGCCCTCAAATGTGCCGTCGCTGGTGGCAGGATGCAGCCGCACGGACACGGATCCGGACTTGGTAAGCTCGGCATAGGTGTCATTGGCGTGGTAGCGCGTGCCGATCATGCGCCGGGCCCCGCCGCGCGCACCCAGGTTGAGCGAGAGGCGCCAGGCTTCGGTGGTCTTGGCGATCTGTTCAGGCGTGCTCACGCTTTCCAGCGTCACCACGTCGTCATAGATCAGCAGGTCGAAATGCTTGCCCGTAGGCTGGCCGTCCACCAATCCCCAGGCTTCCACGGTGTTTTCCTTGGGATTGTTTTCCCGCCGCACCACAATGCCGTTGTCCTCGCTCCAGGTGCGGGATTCTCCCCTGCCCGGCGGGCGGATGTGCGGGAAGAGCTCTCGCAAAAGTCGGTTTGTCTCGAACTCACGCTTGATCTGGCGCAAAAAGGCCTTGGCAATGGGGCGAGTGTGGCTGAAGATGCCCACGGTCAGAGCGGGATTGTTGAGAATGTTCTGAATGGTCAACCCCAGGGTGATGATGGTGGACTTGTAGTGCTCGCGCGCCCAGAGATCCAGGCAGCCGTCCGGCACGGCCTGCACCTCGCGGCAGCGGGCGAAGCAAAAGTCGTTGTCCATGTCCGCCCGACCCATGCCGTGAACCAGCAGGAAAAAAAGGTCTCCGGCGCACAGAGCCCGCAGGTCTTCGGAGTGGCGCGCCTGGGCGTAAGCGGCTTGGGCTCGCTCGCGTTCCGTCATGCCTGGCCTTCCTCTTCTTTCGCCAACCGAGCCAAAAGAGCGCCCACCACAGGTGTAACCTCATGGTGCAGGCCCAGCCCGCCGGAGACTTCGGTTTCAACCATCTGCCTGGGATTCTGCCCCAGGGTGTCGCGGATGGTTTCGTAAGCCCGCATGTCACCGGAAAGCGCCTTGTCCACCAGGGCTGCGGTAATGGCCTCGGCGGTGCTCACATCGCCGGTCATGATTTCCAGACGCGCTTCCAGATATTCGCGCAGGGCCCGCTTTTTACGCCGGGCCTGTCCGGAGGCGACGCCGCCCTTGCGTCCGCGCTCCCGTGCTTCCTCCGTGCTTCGCGGGGACTTGAGATTTTCTTTTCTTCCAGCCATGGCTGTCTCGCTCTTCTCGGGCGGCCCGACCGCAGGCCTGCCGTCCGCCGTGGGGGGGGGAAATTTCGGGTAATCAGATGTACACGCTGCCGTTCTTTGCTTCACCAGCGACGGAACCGGGCAATATCCCGGCATCCAGACAAAGACAGGAAAGTTTTTCGAGGTAGTATTTGCGGCCTGTGACAGCGGTGCAGCCCGAAAAGTCCGTGCTGGCCGGAAACTGTATGCTTCCGCAATGCAAGGCCAAGGCGAACCCGCTGTTGAGATTGATGTTGCCCAGCGTGCGGAATTTGACTCTTTCCCCACTGCCGATCATCCCATGGCTGGTGGCGCACACAGCCATATATTCCCCCGGATAAAGGTATATTTCCGCGTCTTCGGAAAAGCGTACGCATCCGCCCCATGTCGCATGAAACGCGGAGGACTGCTCCGGCGTGGGCCGGAGTGCGACCTTGCCCTCGATCGCCAACCACGACGCCACCGTCTGCGTATAAGCAACACTGATGTTGGAGAGCGAAACCAATGAACCCACCTGGTTATTGAACCGACACAGGCGGGTCGTTTCATGAGACTCGCCTCTGATATGCAGCGCACCGAACGTGGTGTAGCTGCCGAGGCCGACGGCTATCTCCGGATAGGTCGCGTCCGGGCTCTCAAGAGAGGCCAGGTGGAAGTATGCATGGTGCCGATTGCAGCCGTCATAACGCGACAGAGCGAATACGGCGTCAGAAACATCTTTCACCGCCGTCTCCGGCGTCAGGCCGTCGCCGGACTCGCCGCGGTTGCCGTCAACGTAGATGTGCATGTCCTGATCGACGCGTTCGCGGCAGGACAGCGCCGGGGCGGGCGCGGGCACAAGGCCGCTGGGGTCCACGGCAAGGCCGAAGCCGCGCACGGGCAGCATGACAAGTTCGGGATGGCCGCAGGCGCAGTGATTGTCTTGGGACATGTAAAACTCCTTATAATAGTACAAGGTTGTAGTGGAGAAGTGCCGCACGGGATTTCAGAAAATCAGACGTAAATGCTGCCGGTTTCCAGCATGGGCGCCTGCGTCCCAGGCAACGTGGTGCCGTTTGAATTAATATATGACAGGCCCATCAAATAGTATTTTCTACCTAAAACAGATGTACATCCGGAAAAATCCACAGTATTTCCGATTGTAATCGAGCCATTATACTGGACATAAAGGAAGGCTACGCTCGCGGCAATACTTCCAATTGTATGAAATTTTGAATTTTCACATAATAGTATCATCGAACTTGTGATTTTCATGTAAGCTGTACATGAGCCTGCATGGAAATAGACATTCACATTTTCCAGAATGTAGAGGCAGCCTCCGTAGTTCACGTTCATCGCATAACTCACCCCGTTCGCCTTGAAAGCCACATCGCCGGAAATAGATGTGTGCGATCCAAGAGAGGCAAGGGAGCGCATACTGACCTCAGAGACAGCAATGACTGTTCCCATCTGGAATGAGCAGACGCCGAGATGCGTCGTTTCGTAGGACTCCCCGCTGATACGAAGTGATGTAAACGTGCTGTATGTATTAGAAAATACAGTAAAATCCGGATAGGTTGCCTCCGTGTCCTCCAGAGACAGAAAATGCAGATGCGCCGCGTGCTGATTGCACCCGTCGTACTTCGACAGGGCCAGCACGGCGTCCGCATAGCTCTTCACCGCTGTTTCCGGACTCAGGCCGTCGCCGGACGTTTCAAGGTTGCCGTTGATATAGATGTGCATGTCCCGGTCCACCCGCTCACGGCAGGTCAGCACCGGGGCGGGTGCGGGCACAAGGCCGCTGGGGTCCACGGCAAGGCCGAAGCCGCGCACGGGCAGCATGACAAGATTGGAAGGATCACAGGCGCAATGCTGTTCAGTCTGGCTCATTGATATTGTCCTTTGTTGGTTGAAAACGGCAATGGGGCAAAAAGGCTTGTCAGCGGGCGCGCCCTGTTGCGATCCGCTCCAGATCTGGGAGCAATTTCATCAGGGGCGCCGCCGTTCTCACGCTCAAATTGGGATCTACGACGACGCCCCCAGTCTTTTTGCAGGGCCCGCTAGCCCACACGCATGCAGACGACCTGGTAGGCATACCCGAGTCCAGCCTTGGGGCTCACAATGGTCCCCCCCTTAGCAATTCCGGCGCCGGAGAAACCTCTGGAAACCTTCACCCCACTCATATTGTTGAAATTCACATCAACCCGCTGGCACAGCCAGGCCCAGGTGCCGCCCTCGGGCAGGGCCACGGTCTGATTGTTCCCTCCTTCGATCAGCTTGACGCTGTCGATGGGGGAAACAGGCGAGCCGGTGCCCACGATACCGGCCAGGGTTTCCTCATCAAGGGCAAGCGTGATGCCCCGCACGGGCACGCTCACAGTCGCTTTTTCGCAGTCGCATTGCTGGCTCATGTTTTTCCCTCCAATGGTAGATTGTTGCTGTGTGAGGTTTGGTAAATGCGTTTTCAACAGTGGAAACGCGATATCCCGGCATACTCCGAGAGAGTGTCACAGCCCTCCCAGAAATTTGACCAGATACGTCAGGCCCGCGCCCGCGGCCCCGGCCCCGGCGATCCAGCCGCCCACCCAGATCTGCCGCCGCTCCAGGGCGGCCAGACGTTTGCCGTGGTCCCTGAGCTGGCTGATGACCACCTCGTCCAGACGCTGGTTGAGCCCGGCGAGCTGGGCCTCGATGCGGGCCAGGCGCTCTTCTGCCGTGGCGCTCACGTCAGAACCCCATGCCGAACATGGCGGAGGCCGCCGCCATAAGTTCTTTGAGCATGGACGGTGGTAATGTCGCCGCAGGCCAGTAGGTGACGATGAACGGCCTGACCATCAGTTCCCAGGCGAGGCCCAGCGCAAAAACATACATGAGCAGCTTGCGCGGAGTCATGCGCCCGCCGCTGGCCCGCTCCGTTTCCGCGTTGATCTCCAGGTTCTTTTCCTGGAGCCTGGCCCGGTCGGGAAAAATTTTATCTAACGCTTTTCCGCCGATGCCGAACAAGGACTTGAGCAGGTCGAACATCAGGCAATCCCCTCAAGCAGTTCGCCTTCCTGACGGCGGCGGTAGATGTATTTTTTGAATCCCGTTTTCAGCTCCAATGCGGCGGCCTGCCAGTCGCCACGGCACAGATGGCCGTAAAGCACGGGATAGCCGTGACGGTCAGCGCTGGGGAACGGCAAGCCAAGCTGATAAAAGAGGGATACGATAACAGCTTGGGCCTGCGCGGGGCAGTCGGCAAAGGACTTGCTTTCGGTATAGCGGTCATAGAGGTCGGCGCCCCGGCGGATATAGTCGGCATGCACGGCGCGGTTCACGGCGTCGCACTGTGATTCGGTGATGGTCAGGGGGGACTTGCCCAGGGCGGCCACGGCGCCGTGCCGCTTTTTGCCGAGATAGGGGCGGAACAGGTTGATGAGTTCCATCTCCAACCCCATACGGCGCAAATCGGCTTCTCCCTGCTGCCCCAGGTCCAGGCCCGCGCCGATGGTCACGCCGGACTGGCCGACGGGTTCGCCGCAGTCACCGGCATTGCCGTGGCCGTCGAAATTACGCCGCTTACACGGGATGTAGGCGACGCAATGCCGCTCTTCCATGCGGGTCAGAAAGGCGCTGATGAAATCGGTGAAGATGGGCATGGGCTACGCTCCTGCTTTTGGCAAAAGCGTAGCATGGCACTCCGGGCTGGGTAAGCGTAGGATAAGCGTGGGAGGGGCGTGGGCATAGCGTGGGAGGGGTTGACAACATTTTAGACATTGCTACTTCATCGCATATATGCGATATTTTCATCATGAACTGGACGGTAGAATACCTCAACGAGACTGTGCGAAATGAATTTCTCGCTTTGCCTCCCGACATGCTGGCTTCTATGCTCAAAATCGTTGAAATAATCGAAGCATACGGCTTGGAGCGTGTAGGGATGCCCTATGTCAGGCACCTACAGGAGAAATTATGGGAAATACGTGGACGCGGCAGGGACGGCATTGCTCGGAGCATTTATGTAACCGCCACTGGCAAACGTGTGGTCATTGTCCGTTCATTCGTCAAAAAAACGCAGCAGACACCACAGGAAGAAATCAAATTGGCCCTCAGAAGGGCGAAGGAGGTCGATTGATATGCGCAAGCGTGTTCTCGACGAACTGCCCGAACTGATGCGCAATGAAGAGTTCAGGGCTGCCTACGATGCTTTGGATCAGGAATTTTCCATTGCCAGCGCACTCATTCAGGCGCGTGCCAACGCCCGCCTGACTCAGGCCGATGTCGCCGGTAAGATGGGGGTTACCCAGTCCACCATCGCCCGCATAGAATCCGGCAAGAATATCTCGCTGAAAACCATCGCCCGGTATGCCAAGGCCGTGGGCCAGCCCATTCGCCTGGAAATCCTGCCCGTGTAGCGCCACGCTCAGGTTTCGCACGGCCCAGTCCTCCAGGCCTGAAGCCTGACCGCCTCCGCACTGTAGCGCGAATTGCCCCCTTCGCCCCCCACGGCGATGGGGGCACCTTGTTCCACCCACTTTTTGACCGTCTTCGGCCCCACGCCCATCTCCTCGCAGATCTCGGTCATGTTCCGCAGAATCTTGGGCGTATAGCTCACCACCACAGGCCGCGCGTTGTTATTCGCCGTCATGCCGCACCTCCCCCACGGATTCCGCTTTTCCCTTTCCCGGCAGACCTTTTTCCTCGGCCCGCTGTTCTTGTTCCCACCACTGCCGCCCGTACACGCCGGGATTGTCCGCCACCACGGCCACGGAGTATTCGTAATCGCACATTTTCCCGCTCCTTTGTTCCCGCACCCTGCACACCCTCCTCCGGGGTGGGGTATATATAGGCTAAAGCCTATATATTACCCCCCGTCGTTGGGTGTGCAATTTTTTTCTTTAATTTCAATAGGTTATAAAAACGTTCCCGCGTTCCCGGCCGTTCCCGAAACGTTCCCGGGAATGGCGCTTTTCCTCGGGGATGTCGCAAAATTTCCGGAAATGTTTTTCCGGGAATGGCCGGGAATTATTTTTAACATCTTAGAGCATTTTGCGCTTGAAATTATCGCTTAACGGCGAAGCAAATTCGCCTTGCGATACTTTCGCGGTGCGGATTTTCACAGAAAATCCGCACAGAGCGTTGAGATATTTTCAATATCAAAACGCTCTAATTTTCCTGATATCTTCCGGGAAGACTTTTCCGGGAACGCCGGGAACGGTGTTACGAATCATTTTCCTTATCCTCCGTCGCGCCGGTGGCGAACTGCCCCATGCCCAGGGCAAAGTCGCCGTCCGGCACGTCCAGCCATTTCTTGCTGGTGCTGCCCTTGGCGATGCAGAGCACCAGGCGTTTTGCTTCCAGAAGCCGCTGGGCATAGGTTTCCAGGGGGTGCCGCGCCAGGGACCGCAATTCGGCGGGCAATTCCTGCCGCCGCGTAAACAGGCCGTTGGCCCCGGTTTTGGTAAAGGGCTGTCCCCGTTGCGCGGCTTCGGCGCAGGCCGCCGCAAGGCTGTCCAGCAGCGCGGGCGTGCGCTCCCTGGCGACGCTGCGCAACTGCTCGTTGCGCACCTCCAGCAGTCCCGCTTTGTTGCGTATCCAAGTCTTGATCTCCCGGTCACCTGGGCCATTGCTTTTGACCAGACAGCCCTTCATGACGCTGTTGCGCGCCCATTCCACGCCCAGCGCGGAGCAGGCCGCCCTGCCCGCCTTTTCCTCTACGCCCCAGAGCACATAAGCCGCCCTGGCGTTGTCCACGATGGCCGAGGTGCCCCGGATCAGGGCGCGGGCCTCTTCCGGCGTAACCACGTTGGCCTTGCTCTTGGCCAGATGGTGCACCAGCACCACGGCCGCGTCGGTTTCCTGGGCCAGTTGCGCCATATGTCCCATGGTGAAAGCTCCCACGGCGGGATCGGTATTGATATCCGCCATGACGAAACTGGCCAGCGGGTCAATGACGATAAGCGCAGGCCGCAGTTCCACAAGCTGGGCGCGCAGCTCCAGCCAGTCGGCGGACAGCTCCGGGCCGTGTTTGCCGGGCACGATGACCGGCAGCGGCCCCCCGGCGTTGGGCAGCGGCAGCACATACATCTCCCGGGCCCGACCCACGCCGATACTCTGGAGACGACGATGCACCTCATCGGCGCTGTCCTCGGCGGAAATGACCGCCACCGGCCCCTGCCGCAAAATGCGGTTCCCAAAGGCGGTCAGATCAGGGTTAAAGTCACGCTCGCCACCGTTGCCCCTGCGCAGCGGCGTCTTGCCCGCCACCTTAAGCCCCAGATCCAGGGTAAGCATGCCCTTGCCGGCGTCGCCCATGGCGGCCAGCACAAAAACCGCGCCGCAGGGCATGATATTCTCCACAAGCCAGCGTCGCTCCGGAGCTTGCCCGGCAAAGCGCTCAAGGCCCCATGACCGGATGTCCCGCTTCCGCTGGCCCGCGCCCGCCAGCAACTGCCGCTTCACCTCCTCCAGCCCTTCACGCTGGTGCAGGTCATTCCAGTCCGTGAGCCTGCCCGCGCCCGACGCGAAGGACGGAAACAGCGTTGCAGCCCCCACTTCCCTGGCGCAGGCCTCGGCCTTGGCGCGCCCAGGATTGCCTTTTGTCCAACGGTCATCATCACCGCAGATGACCATACGGCATTCGGGATGAACCTGGCGCCAGGCCCGCGCCACAGGCAGCAAATTGCCCGCATTGAAAGCCGTCAGCACGGTCCAGCCCGTGGCCATGTGAATGCTCGCCGCCGTAGCGTAGCCCTCGGCCACGGCCACAACGTCGTTTGTGCCGGGAATGCGGTGAAAGCATCCGGCGATGGCGCCGCCGAAGAGAAACTTCTTGTTCCCGCCGGCGTCGATGAATTGCAGGGAACGCATTGTCCCCGCCATGTCCATGACCGGTACTAACAGTTTCCCGGCCGACAGCCTGAGCCCACAGGACGCATTGCACTTGGCGCTCAGGTAAGGATGGGCCTCACACGCATTGGATTTGGCCCAGATGTCAGCGGCCCGCGCGGCGGCCTCAGCGGCAAGCCGCGCGCGCTCCTGCTCCCGCGCCTTGCGGGAGCGCTCCAGGTGCGCCTGTGCGATTTTCAACTCCTCAAGGCTGAGCGAGTCTTTTTCTTTTGCGCACCACGTCCAGCTTTCGCCGGTTCTCCAGTCGCCCGCCTCTCCGGCGGGCAGGCCGTCCACATACAGCACATACCAGCCGGACGTCCGGCCGGGTTTGTCGTCATCCACAGGGCACCGTTGCACTCGGTTTCCGGTGGGAACGACGCTGTCATCGGGGTGCAATCCATGTGACAGCAGGAACTCACGGAACGCGGCGGCGGGATTCGCAACGCCATGGGCCCGGTTGCGAGCGGGCCGGGCATCCTGCCGCGCGGCCGTGTTGAAGTCGCACCAGCCGTTGCCCGCAGGGCTTGCGCCAGTCGTCGGCGAGTCTCCGAGCCTTACGAATGGCGAAAGCAGTTTTGTCGGCTGCCCATTGGCGTGACCAATTGCTGTCGTCATCAGGAACTCACCGCGCTCGAACGGCTGACGCACGGATGGCGACAGCGATTGCGCCGATGCACCCGTGTCGTTACGCATGCTGCCTTCAAGCGTAGTTTCCTTCGTCACAATTCTTGAAGCGAAGACGGCGTTCATGATTGCCGGCTCCGGCTTCAAATTTCTTGGCCGGACCAGCAGCGCTGATGCCAGTCGCAAAATTTGCATTCAAACCATGTTTCATCCTGCGCGCAACGCGGCAGCAACTGCCCGGCTTCGCAGGCCCTGACCAGGTTGACGGCCCTGTCGGAAAGCACCTGAGCCGCCGGGGCGTCAAAGGGCACGTCCAAGGCGCAGATTTCCATGCTGTCGGCATTGAGCGCCGTGAACAACGCGGGGGCGCCGGTCAGTTCAAAATAGGCCATATAGAGCTGCGCCTGTCCGTAATAAACGGGATAGGCCTTCTTGAGCCCGTCGCGCTCTACCTTGTTCCAGCCCTTGGCACCGAGAACCTTGTTTTCCCAAAGGCGCGGATACGGCCCGCACTCTTCCGGACCGGCGCGCAGCACGCCGTCGGCGTAGCCCAGAATTTTGCCGTCCAGAGCGCGGAAGCATATCTGCTGGCCATCGGCATTGTGCGTGTAAAGATCAAAACCGGCCTGGCGCAGCCATCGGGCCATCCAGTTTTCCCCTTCATGGCCACGGTGAAAAATACGCAGGGCCTTACCTGTAAAGGGCTTGTCCCTGGGGGCCTTGAAAAATTCATATTGCAGCTTGCGCAGGCAGGATTCGCCCAGCCGGGACGCCCCGATGCGCGGCGTGCGCGCGGCCAGCCGTTCAGCGTCGGCCGCCTCCTGCACATGCAGCATGGCCGTATCCACCAGATAGGCCACGCGACCGCCGGTATTGCGCATAGTAAAATCTTGCATGTCTTCTTCTCCTCTGTAGCCATGCCGTCTGCCGTGACAGTCACGGCAGAGCACCAGCAAGTCCTCGTCCTTCTCCTGAAACAACCGCGCGTAGGTCAGATGGTGCACATCCAGCGGCCCGCCTTTGCCGCACTCCCGGCAGCGCCGCCCGGCCCTCTCAAGGGCCAGCTCCCGCCGCTGCCGCCAGTGCCCCGTCTTCAGATAATTCTGATAGAGCGCCTTGCGCTCCCGGCTGGATAGCCGCCTCCGCAGCACCATGAGCGCTTAAAACGGCGGTTCGTCAGTGATGAGCGTGCAAAAGCTGTCCCTGCTGATGTCATGCCCGCCGATGCGGCACCTGCCTATCCACCACGGGGCTTCGGGAACCTTCTCCCACTGGTCGCAAAGGATGCAGCGTTTTTTGCTGTGGTCCAGAATCATGCGGGCCACCTGGCGCACCTCGGCTTCGCTCATGGCGGCGAAACTCCTGCCCATAAGCCCGGCATCGGCCAGCGACCGGCCCAGCATCTTCAGATCAATCATGCAGAAGTTCCCTTTCAATGAGTCCGCGGTTCCAGAAAAAATTGAGCGTGCAGGCCGCGCTGTATTTGGTGAAGGAAAGCATGTTGCCCTGTCCATAGCCCAGGCGCTGCAAATGTCCCCATTGCTTGTCCGTGCAGGCGTCGTTGAGCCAGCGGCGATTTTTCTTGGCCGCGTCGTCGCTTTCGTTCAGGCGCAAAAAATCGTCCGCGGCGGCCAGAGCCGGGATGCGTTCGCCCACGCCCAGACGCCGCAGGCCGCTTTCTCCCTTGAGCCTGCCCAAGGCCAGCCAGGCATCCCCATCGGCCGAACACACTGCGCTCCAGGCTTCAAAACCACTGGCCAGCATGACCTTGCCGGAGCCGAAGATATCGCACCAGCGGAACGGTGAGGCGTTGAGCAGGTCCACTTCCTCCATGGACACGTTACTCACGGCCTCAGGGCCGTCCTCGCCGTCAGGATCGCCGCCCGCGCCCCGTGCCGGCGCTTTGAAGGCATGGCCGCAGATGGGGCATTCCATGACTCCGCGAGGAATCTCCGCCCCGCACTCGGGACAGGTTTTCGGCTTGTCGTCCAGGCGCACCTTGCTTTCCATGTCGCCGTGCGTGACCAGGGAGCGCCCGAAATCCAGCACGATACAGTCTTTCTTGACCACGCCGGGATAGATCGCCGGGTCCACAACGCGCAGCCCCCGGCCGATCATCTGGAGCATGGCGGACTTTTGTGAGCAGGGCCGCAGCAGCACCACGCAGCTCACCGGCTGGCTGTCGTAGCCTTCCGTAAGCACGGCCACGTTGACCAGCACTTGCACGCCGTTGGCCGCGTCCACTTTATCGAAACGCTCCAGCAGGGCCTTGCGCTCACCGGCGGGCATGTCGCCGGTGACCAGCGCGGCGCGCGCCCCCTGGGCCAGAAAGGCTTCCAGCACATGGCGGGCGTGCTCCACGGTGGAGCAAAAAACAATGGTTTTGCGGTCTCCTGCCAGCTTGCGCCATTCGCGCACCACAGCCTCGTTATGCACGGCCAGGTCCAGCACCTCGGCGGCCTTGTGCATGTCGTACTCGCCGGAACGGGTCTTGCGCAGCGAGGCCAGCTTTTCGTCCGTGCCGCCCAAGGTGCAGACGAAGGTACGCGGCTTGACCAGAAAGCCCATGGCCACAAGGCTGTGCAGACTGATCTGGTCGCAGCAGTTGTCGAACACGGCGCGCAGGCCCTTGCCGTCGCCGCGCGCGGGCGTGGCCGTGACGCCGAAAATTTTGCAGTCCGGGTTTTTGTCCTTCACGGCCTCCACTATTTTGAGATAACCGGCGGCGGCGTGGTGCGCCTCGTCGATGATCAGAGCGTCCAGCTTGGGAATGGAGGACAAATGCCGCGTCAAGGTCTGCGTCATGGCGAAAGTGGTGTCACCGCGCCAGCTCTTGGCGTCGGCAGTGTACAGGCCCGTGGAGCGTTTGGGATTCACCGCGCGGAACTTGCGCAGGTTCTGGGCTGCCAGCTCGTCCCGGTGCTGGAGCACACACTGCTTGCCGCCGATCTTTCCGGCCACGGCGGACAAGATAATGGTCTTTCCGCAGCCGGTGCTGCCCACGGCCAGAGTGTTGCCGCGCGCGGTCAGTGCATCCACGGCGCGCTTGACCATTGCTTGTTGATAGGGGCGGAGAATCACGGCGTAGTCCTTTGCAAGAAAAGAGGTTGCATCCCTCGCCCGTTGGCTGCCGGGCTTGCGCCCGGCAGGTCAGAGGGAAGGAAAGGGCCGACGGCCTTAGCCGTTTTCGGGCTCGCCTTCAGGCCGGGTGGTCAGAGCGCCTTCGGGCAGAGGGCCGATCGTGGTCATATACCGGGGCGGCGTGTCCGCCGTATCGCCTGCCAGCCAGTACGGCGTGCCCTCCTGCGCATGCGCGCCGTCACGTTTGCGGTGATCTTCAATCATTTCCCATACCTTGCCGTTCCAGCGCGGCCAGACTCCGGTCCAGGGATCGGCGGGCAGGGATGCGCGGCGGGCATTGCGAGGGATGCGCCCTTTACCTTCGGGCAGGGAATGCGAATACAGGCCGTCTTCAGTGAAGTAGTGGTTCATGATTACACCCCCAGGTAAATGGCAGGCGTCATGCCCAAGTTCAGGGGGCGGTTTTCCGGGGCCGTGGGCACCACGCGCGAGGCGTCGAACATGAGGGAGTGGGCTGCTCCGGCCGAGCTCCCCCCCATTACGCGCTCGTAATCGCGTCCTGTCGTGAAGACGCCGTTTGTAAAGCCATATCCTGCTACCGAACCTACTGTTTGGTATTCGTTGTATTCGCCCGTGATATTCCGGATGGCGTCCCCTTCCAGCGCGCCCACCTGCCGCGTCAGGCCGTTCACGGGCCGCAAGAAGCAGCCGCGCCCGTCCTCGTGGAACAGGTTGGGCAGGCTGATGCTGCACAGATCTTCCTCCAGGCCCCAGTCGGCGCGGAAGTTCTCGGAAAGGCCGCTCAGGACTTCGCCCTGGGGCGAGGTGAGCAGAAAGCGCTCGCCGTTGCAGAAGTGCCAGCCGAAGGGCAATTCGTCATGCCGAAAGGGCAGCAGGCGGATTTCGCCCACATACAGGCCGTTGGCCGGGGTCTGCGGGTTTTCAACGTTTTGGCTCATAACAACTCCTTGAAGTTTGCGGGCTCAAGCCCGTGTCGGGGTGGCCCTGCCCGCTTCATGGGCGGGCAGGGGTTACAGGGTTGGAGGAGAAGATTCTATCTGATCTCTGCTGTCGCCATCCGTAGCTTCCTGCGTCGCAACGGCTAGCGCATCTCTGCTGTCGCCATCCGTAGCTTCCTGCGTCGCAACGGCTAGCGCATCTCTGCTGTCGCCATCCGTAGCTTCCTGCGTCGCAACGGCTAGCGCATCTCTGCTGTCGCCATCCGTAGCTTCCTGCGTCGCAACGGCTAGC
>NZ_JH114301.1:276122-293561 GCF_000224635.1 Desulfovibrio sp. 6_1_46AFAA | reverse complement strand
ATCTCTGCTGTCGCCATCCGTAGCTTCCTGCGTCGCAACGGCTAGCGCGATCTCTGCTGTCGCCATCCGTAGCTTCCTGCGTCGCAACGGCTAGCGCATCTCTGCTGTCGCCATCCGTAGCTTCCTGCGTCGCAACGGCTAGCGCATCTCTGCTGTCGCCATCCGTAGCTTCCTGCGTCGCAACGGCTAGCGCATCTCTGCTGTCGCCATCCGTAGCTTCCTGCGTCGCAACGGCTAGCGCGCCCAAGCGGGCACGGGCGCTCCCTGGGCGGGCTGCGGGGGCGGCATCTGGCCCGGGGCCGCGTTAGCTCCGCTGTCGCCATCCGTAAGCCCGCTGGCGCGGGCAACGGCTGCCGCTTCCGAAGGCTGCACCGCCGGTTGCGCCGGGGCCGGAGCCGGGGCCGGGGATACTGCCGGGGCGGCCGCGCCCCAGGCGGGGGCCGAAACCGCTGCCGCGCTGGACGATCCGCCCGTCCGCCCTCCGGCCGGGGCTTCACCCATTTTGCCGTAGTCCTTCATGTCCGGCGTCAGCACGCAGGCGATCTTGTTCTTGTCGGAATACTGGCCGGTCTTGTCCTTTTCCACGCCCAACCGGGCCCAGAACGTAATCCCGCAGAAATCCTGCCAGCCGTTGATGCAGCGGGCCGCGCGCGCCGCGTCGCTCATGTCGTCGGGCTGGATATTCCGCGCGCTTTCCAGAATGGCCCGCAGCGTGGCGCGGCTGATGTTGCCCCCTATGGACTCGCCCTTTTCGTTCAGCTTGCCGCCGGTCAGGGTGAACATCTGCCAGACCTTGCGCTTAGCGTAGGGGCCGGACTCCACAGTGAACTCGCAGTCCAGCATCTGCGCGTCGGAAGACTGCGAGTCGCACAGCCAGCCGCCTTCGCCCGCGCCGCCGGGCCGGATGGTCATGACCAGGGGCAACACCGTGCCCGACGGGATGAGGTCGAAACCGTTCTGCTGGCGGTCCGCGGTATTAAAATCATGCATGGCTCTTCTCCTCATTACTGGATGTTATAGGTATAGTCCGCTGCGGCGGGCCGCCGCCCGTCGCGTATCTTGGCCATGAGCCGCCCCGGATGCGGCGCTTCCACCTGCTCAAGTTTGCCGCTGCGGTCCCCGGCCGGGTAGCCCCAGGGATTGGGCCGTGAGCAGATAAAAGCGCGGTACGGCTGTACGTTTTCGCCTTCCGGCTTCAGCTCGGTCATGGTGACAACCTCGTCCACAATGCCGGGCAGTTCCAAGCCGGTCTTGCTCCCTTCGATCTGCGGCTCGTAGTAGGGGCGGTTGAAGTCATCGCGCTTTTCGTCCAGCAGGCCCACGAACCAGACATTGCGGCTGCCGATGTGTTGCAACGGCGTCACCCAACCGATCATCTCCTGACCCAGCAGGCCATAGGCCCCGCGCGTGTCCGGTTTGCCCGTGCGTTCGCTGAAGGCTTCCGGCTGCCCTTTGGCCCATTGCAGGGCCAGGCGCGAGGGCACGGTGATGGAGTCCACAAAAATGGTGCTGTACTTGGCTGTTGTCGCCGGGTCGCCGTAGAGCCCGCACACATAGTCGTAATGCGCCCGGCTGTAGGGTTGGTCGGCGCGTCGGGCAGGATTGGAGCCGCCCAGGAAGCAGGCCAGATTGCGCGCGCTGTCCCAGTCGCGCACCTCAATGGAGTCCCCGCCCCATCCCTGCACGGACAATCCACCGGCCTCCAGATCCACAAAAAGTGTGCTTGCGGGGTCCAGCGTCCAAAGCAGAGAAGTTTTACCGACCTTCGCCGCGCCGAAGATTACGCCCTTGATGCCGTCCTGCTCCGCCATGCGCTGATCCGCACTGACAATCTTGAGCCCGCTCATTCCGCCACCGCCTCAAGTCTGATGGAAGGACTTCCGGCACTGATGGTGCAGGCATCAATAAACAGAGCCGTGAGCGAAGCGTTATTGTTGCCGTGATACTCGGTGACGATACTTTCAACACGCTCTGTGTTCATTGTTACGCCTCCTATTATTTATTGATGTTTTTTGTGCTTCCGTCGTTCCCGCCATTGTTCCCGCATCCACCACAGCGCCATCAGGAGGCTAAGGGCATACAGTCCGGCAGCGGCCCATGCGCAGGGCTCAAATAGGCTACGAAGTATGGCTGCCTTCTTCGCCGCCGGGCGGTTCGGGTTGAGTAGCGGGGCTGGTTATGAGGTGGTGCATGGCATCACGGAGGGCGTCGGCGTAGGCTGAAAAAATGTCTCTTTGCACGCCAGTTTTTAGCCGAGAGATGTAGGCTGGATTTACGCCGGACGCGCGAGCTAATTCAGATTGGCTAAAAGAGGTCCTTGCCAAGAAAGCTCTGAGTTCTATAGCGATACGTGTTTCCATGCGGCCTATTTTACGAAAACGAAAAATAAAATCAAGCAATAAAAATAAAAACGTAACTAGACAGCTTTTTTACTTTCAAGTAAAATGGTTGGCATGAAAGAAGATACTTTTTCGGAAAAAATTTTGCGGGTCTTGAAAGAAGGCGTAACTCAGTATGGGAGCGCAACAGCGCTTGCGAAGGCTGCTGGCGTCTCTAATGCAAATTTGAGCAGGTGGATCAACAAAATACAATCCCCCAGAATGTCAGAGATTTCTCCTCTTTTGGATGTGTTAAAAATAAACATTACAAAACCAGACGCCGAAGCATCCCGTGACGTCTGCTTCGTCAACGCCAAGGTGGTTCCAGCCGGGCAATATGCCACACCACCGGTGGCCGAAGACTATATTGCGGCCCCTATGGTGGGTGAGGTGGGGGCCGGACCGGGCTATTTGCCGGAGGATGAGGTCAAGAGCTGGTTCCTGGCCTACAAGAACCTTCCCGCTATCCGGCACCGCAGAAATTTGATCGCCGTGGAAATCGGGCCGACGTCCACGTCCATGCAGCCCACGCTGAACCCCGGCGACATCGTGCTTGTTGACCGCGATGATCGCGACGTGACCAAACCCGGCCATATGATGTTGGTGCTTGATCCTGACGACGGGTCAGGCATGGTCAAGCGCGTCAGTGTCACAGAACGAAAAGATGACTTCCAGGTCACCTATTACAGTGATAACGGGTCAAAATGGCCGCCTATGATTTACAGCCTGAAGCAAGACTTCTGTGACGACTGGGACAAGGCCATTGTGGGCAGGGTAATCTGGGCCTGGGCGGACGTGCGGGAGAAGTAGGGGATGAAAACGCCTAGTAATGACGCTAGGGAAAAGATTCTTGAATTAAACAAACTTTTAGCTGTTCAACTTTCTGATAATCAAAAGACAATGGCGGCAGAGCTATTTAAATCCAGCATTGATTATGGGAAGCAAGCTTTAAACGGCCTTTTCTTGCTGAATGGGGCGGCAGCTGTTGCTGTTGTCTATAATAAAGATGCTCTCGAAAAATGCTGGGTAAGCTTGATTTCGTGGTGTATTGCAGGAGTCGTGTTGTCTGTCGCTTGTTCTTCAATTTCTTATTTTGCCCAGCGTTGTTATTTTACAGCATATATAAAAAATTCTCGCCAACAAATGGACGCCTTTATACAAAAGGCCGTAGATCTATATTTTGTTGGCTCATCAAAAATAGAAATGCCACAGTGGAAAGAGTCCGTTCCCGGACGGATTTTAACATTCATTACAATTATTATCGCCGCTGCATCCTTCTGCTGTTTTGCATATGCTTTTCTTCAGCTTCGGTCTGAATTTTCTGCATAAATTCCATATGGTCATCAAGCATTTTCTTTGTTTCATTGTGGAATACTCTCAGTGCCCAGCCAGTGCCGCTCAAGGTCCCCCATATAAGGGATATCCCTGAAACCGCAAATATTGCCGGGACAATATAACGCGTAACCATGCCTGCCTCCCCGCCCCTCTCCCGAGGGGCTTTTTTGCGCCCGCTGACCGGGCCGCCATCACGCCGAAATTCCCGGCGTGATTTTTATATCATTTTTACGAAAAAACAATTTATATTGACTTTATTTTTACGATTACGTAATATAACATTGCCAACGGGGAAACAGGCTCGTCACAGCGCCAGCAGGCAGAGTGCCAAGCTCAACCCCAGCGGCAACCCGCCGGGCAGGATTCCAGAGCCCCGAACGACGCGGAGCCCTATACGGGGGACGCGGGTCAGTAGGAAGGTGCGAGAGAAGCCATAAGGCGGGATTAGCAAGGGCGAAAAATAAAAGCGCCCGGCGGTGCTGGAACACCAACCGGGCAAACCATCAACCACACTAGCGAGGCGCGAATAATGGCTACGGCAAGTTCCCACACCCCTGCGGAATCGTCAATTCCCCCTTCCCTGCTGAAGGCTCACGAGCGCATCCGACAGCTTGAATCGGAAAACCTCCGCCTCCGGCATTTGCTGGATACTCGCCGCGAGCAGATCGAAGAGCTTGCCCCCGGCTATTACAATCTGACCGATGACGGCGACTTCAACGGCCCGGCCCGCAGCCTGGACGAGATTGAGAGCTGCGTCACCGATTACACCAACGACGGCGACGCCTGTACTGTGGTCCAGGTTATACGCCGCTATATGCCCGAGGCGGAAGAAGATGATTACGGCGTAGCTGCCGGGATCGACTTTCCCGTTACGCTGTTTGCCGCGGCCGGCTGGTAGGGAGGGCACTATGAGACATCATTGCGCACAACACATGAGGAGGGTCGTAAAACTCACGACCCTCAGCGCCCGGACGGCCCCCCTGACAGCCTCGACGGTGGAAGGCATGCTGGACTTCCCTAATTATCGAAGGCGTAGCCGTCGCCTTTGCGTTGCCCCACAGCGTGAAAAGAGCGGTCTTTCTTGTTTCTGCCACCAAAGCGCCTCAACGGGTGTTGGTTACATATTGGCGGAACAACGTCCGGGTGTCCGAGAGGCCCCGGCGGCCTTCGATAAGCCGGGGAGCGTTGTTCTGCCTTTTTTGTTTCCAACCCCTAAAATTGTCGAGGTGCATCATGCTTAATCACGATCTTATTCCAATCAGCCCGGATTCCATTGGCGACGTTCGACAACTTACCGTTGACGCCCGACGTTTGCATACGTCTCTGCAAGTCAAAAGGGAGTTTTCACATTGGATTAAGGCGCGGATTGACAAATATGGATTTGTCGAGGGAGAGGACTTTGAAAAAAGTTCAATAATTTCATGCTCGCCAAAAAAGACGAGCGGAGATTTCAAGGGGTTACAGCAACCCATTGAATACACGCTTTCCTTGAACATGGGCAAAGAGTTGGCGATGATCGAAAACAACGAAATCGGTCGCATGGCGCGGCGCTACTTTATCGCATGCGAACGCAAGGCAATGGAGGCCCTTCGCGCTCCCCAACCCGTCGCCGTCCTCGCCCCCTTCCTCCAGATCAAGGTTCTCCCCAGGGCGCGACGAGAACAGCTTGCCGAACTGCTGCTCGCCAAGCTGACCCACGTTCCGGCCGCCCTGGCATGGAAAGCCCGCATGTCCGTCTGGACGGCTTTCAACCGGAACTTCTCCATCCCGCAGCACCGGCTTCTTCCCGAGTCCAGAATGGGTGAAGCTGTGGCCTTTCTCTCTGCTCTGACCATCGGACCTACCGGCAAGGTTGTTCGCAAAAACCGGCAAGCCTCCCTGCCCACCGACGACATGCGACAGGTCGCCTCTGCTCTGACGCACCTTATCGCACAGGCTAAAACTCTGCTCCCCCTGCTTCAAACCGCTACGCCGGAGGTGTGCGCATAATGGACACCGGAAAGACAGCTTCTGAGCGCACCCCGTACAGCGAGGACGCACGAGTCTCCATCGCCATCGACGCTATCGAGTCCACCAACCCCACTCCCGCCGAAATAGAGCGAAACAGAGCCATTGCCAAAGCCGAAGACGAAGCTCGCGCTGACATGGCCACAAGTATAGACGGAAAAATCATCAATCCCTTTGGGTTGCTGGCCGGCTTGTTAGCCACCGTTCATGATGAGGATGAAGGGGGCTTCTCCAAGGGAGATGCGGAATTTTGCCGAAGCGTCGGCAACCTCCTTGGCTTGATGGTACATGGCGCGCGCAAGGAATTAGAAATTCAGAGGGTCGGCGGCTACGGCGCGTACACGCTTATGCAGCTCCTGGAAAAACATCATCCCGAGCCCACAAAGGAGTGCGAGCAGTGAGCGAAACAAAAGAATATCCCCATCTTCAAGCCATTATGGATTTTGCTGAAAACGAGTTTCAAAAAAAACAGAGCTTTTAGAATCTGACGCTTCGAAAAACTTTATTCCCGGTAATGCCACAACATTCAGCATCGCCGGGCTGATTGGCAGGGAGATCCGGCGGCACAAGGAGAATGATGAAAATTCGCTACCGTGCGGCGTCGACAGGGAAACTCTGGCAAAAGCTCTGGACCCATTTTGCGCCCTCACCGCTATCCTGAGCAAGTCCAGCGCCGACGGTATTGATTCCGACGATATGGCGAAGGCACTCGGCGCGCTGGTGTACAGCGCTTGGGCGCGCACCGGCTATCCGCGCTTGGGTGAATATTTGTGAGGAGTAAGCAGATGACCACTCCCCACAACAAAACAGACGCCTATGACCGGTTCTAAGGGGTTATTTTACAAAATCAACCATACGGCGGGGAGTGTTCCCGCAAAGTGGGAAGCAATAGAATATGTTGGTATAAAAGAAAAATTGAATGATTTTATTTTATAATATTAATGTAATAACTCGTATATTCGACTCCTATGCGTCCGTTGAGGTTTCACTTCAGCGGGTTTTTTATGGAATCCACGCGCGGGCCGGCCGCAAGGGGATGCCGTTGTCTTGCGGTAGGCGCTGTGGTATCCAGCAAGAGACGCCGAAGAAAAAAAACGGCGCGAACAGCCTTGCGCGGCGAGCGCCGGGGCGGGCTGAGGCTGGTTGTTTGTCTTTATGAAGATTCATGCACAACACGGACCATGCGTCCGTGTTTTTTGTTTTTGGAGCGTTTCAAGCGATAAATGCTCTGATATCCGGGCGGGACATGCGGCCATTTGTGAACACCGCAAATAAAAAAGACCGTTTCCGACCGATGGAGAAGAGGCGCAGCGGGAAGCGCACGTTTTCCCGGCTGAAAAGGCACTATATCCCAATAAAATATACTCTAGCGAGGAACAGCCATGAAGCTGTCGACAAAAATCTGTTTGAGCATGGCCGTACTGACGGTCCTGATGACCATTCTGGCGGGCTTTTTGCTGATGGAGCTGGACAGGGTCAACGATTTCGTCACCACCCTGGCCCACCGCAACATTCCCACCATCAGTGTGGCCGGTCAATATAACAACGACATGTCGGAACACCGCATCGCCGAAGTGCGGCACATCTATGCTACGGACCCGGCGGTCATCGCCCGCCTTGACAAGGAAATCACCCAAGGGCGGGAAAAGCTCTCCGCGTATCTCAACACCCTGCAAGGCCTGATCCACACCCCGGAAGGCAGGGAAAAGCTGGATAACGTCAAGAAGGAAAGCCGGGACTACTTCGCCAGCTCGGACAAAATGCTCACCATGTCGCGGGAGCAGAAAAACGAGCAGGCCGTGAATTTCCTGATCAATGAATCGAACAAGGAATATCTCGAACTCTGCGACACCATCAATGCCCTGGTGGCCTACGCCACGGACAACGCCGACAGGGTCAACCGCCGGGGCGACGAGGTCTACACCCAGGCCCGGAACATCGGCATCGGCCTGACCATCGCGGCCATCCTTGCCGCAATCGTGCTGATCGTGTTGATCGTGCGCAACGTCATCCGCCAGCTCGGCAAGGACCCCGGCGAGTTGAACGACATCGCCATGCGCGTGGAACACGGCGACTACAATATTGATGACGGCAGCCCCCGAATCGGCGTGTACGGCTCCATTGTGGCCATGGTCAAAGCCCTGGAGGGCCATATTGAAACCGCCCGCCGCGAATCGGAAAACGCCAGGGAACAATCCCGCAAAGCCGAGGAGGCCATGCGCCGCGCGGAATCCGCCGGAGAGCAGGCCCAGGCCAAGACCGAGGCCATGCTGATCGCCGCCGACAAACTGGAAGAGGTGGCCGGCGTGGTTTCTTCCGCCTCCACCGAACTTTCGGCCCAGATCGAGCAATCCGACCGGGGCGCGGCGGAGTCGGCCCAGCGCCTTTCCGAAGCGGCCACGGCCATGAACGAAATGAACGCCACCGTGCAGGAAGTCGCCAGAAACGCCGGCGCGGCTTCCGGCGCTTCCGCCGAAACCAAGGCCAAGGCCGAGGACGGCGCGCGCATTGTGGAAAAATCCCTGCAGAGCATCAACAAGGTGCACCAGGTTTCCGTGGAGCTCAAAGGCGACATGGTACAGCTCAACGAACACGCCCAGGCCATCAGCCGGATCATGAACGTGATTTCCGACATCGCGGACCAGACCAACCTGCTGGCGCTCAACGCCGCCATTGAGGCCGCCCGCGCGGGCGACGCCGGGCGCGGCTTTGCCGTGGTGGCCGACGAGGTGCGCAAACTGGCTGAAAAGACCATGAGTTCCACGCAGGATGTGGGCAACGCCATCAGCGCCATTCAGGCAAGCACGGCAAAGAGCACGGCCTCGGTGGACGACGCCGTGGCCCGGATCGAAGAGGCCACGGAATACGCCAATGCCTCGGGCCAGGCTCTGGAAGCCATTGTTTCCACGGTGGAGGGCACGGCGGACCAGGTCAACGCCATTGCCACGGCCAGTGAGGAGCAATCGGCGGCCAGCGAAGAAATCAACCATTCCATCGTCCAGGTCAACGACATGTCCCGACAGACGGCCGATGCCATGGCCGAAGCGGCCAAGGCCGTTTCGGATCTGGCTGCTCAGGCGCAGGGCCTTACGCTTCTGATCCAGGAAATGAAGCAGAGCTGATGCCGCGCGGCGGGGAATCGGGCTTGAGCCCGGTTTCCCGCCGTCCGGGACGCCGCCTTGACACGGCACTATTCCGGGTATAGGCCTTAAAAAAACTGTCCGTTCCGGCTTTGCGGCCGTGGTTTCCGTGCTTTCATGCGGCACCGACGGAGTTTTACGCGTGTTCCTTCTTTGACAGTATGTTACGTTTGAAATGTCATACATTTCAAACTCCACGCCGCCCGCGTGCCGCGGAAGCGTTAGCCGTTGGCGAGTCCTTGAGCCGTATGGATACCGGCAGCAACGCTGACAGGCTGTTTTTCCTTGCACTCGAACGCGGGTGTCCGCTTCACGGGCACCAGAGCAATTCACTCATTTCAATCGTGCCTTGCGTGAATAATGTCGGCTTGTTGCCGTTTCTTTCCTACGAAACAAACGTGATGCACTCTTCTCCTTCGCGGAGGCATGTATGTTTATCCAGCGTCTCTTTTTCTGGGCAGCATTCTGTTGTCTCAGCCTGTCTCTTGCCGCTCCGGGCTTTGCCGCGCCCTCCCGGCCCGCCGAAGCCGCGCGCGTCATCGCCGTGACGCCGGGGGCCTTTGTGCAGCGCGGGAATGCGCGCACACCCCTCAAACTGAAAGACCCGCTGTATAAAGAGGACCAGGTCAGTACCGACGCCACCGGCAAACTGCAAGTGCTTTTTGCCGACGACACCACGGTGGCCGTGGCACCGGACAGCATGGTCAATATCGCTGATTTCAGCTTCGGCGGACCGGCCAAGGCCAACTTCGCCCTGGGCGTGGGCCGGGGCCTGGCCCGGGTGGTCACCGGCAAGGTGGTGGAGCGGAACCGCGAAGGTTTCAAAGTCACCACGCCGCACGCCACGGTGGGCATCCGCGGCACTATCCTGACCGCCGACGTGCGCAGCCCCTCCCAGAGCAAATTCATCCTCAGCCAATTGGGCGCGGGGCACAGTGTCAGTGTGTTCAATACCGCCACGGGCCAGCACACGGAAATGCCCAAAGCCGGCCTGACCACGGAAGTGGGGGCCACGGGCAACGTGCTGCGCCCGGCCACGCCCGCTGAAATGAACACTGTCCAGACCGTGACGCGCCAGACCCGCCAGGCCCCGCAGACGCCGCAAACCGCCGCCGCAACCGGCAATGCCGCTCAGGGCAACACGGCGGCCGCAACCGCGCAGTCCGCGCCGTCCTCCGAAGCCGCGGTTCCGGCAATGGCGGACAGCGGCACGCCCGCTGCCTCCAATGGAGAAAGTGCCGCCGGTTCCGATATGGGCGGCCAGGGCGGAAGCACGCTGCATCAGGCCGGTAATGACACGGCTCTGCGGAACGCCGTGGAGGACGTCATTGCCGGCGGTGATCTCACCCCCGGTGTAGTGGACAACCCCGGCGCGCTCAAAGCCAGCTACGAGGGCCGGCTTCATGGAGTCAGCGAGAGTTCAGGGATTGGCGGCAGCTTCAGCTTTGACGTCAACCTGGGCAGCGGCGGCATAGATAACGGCAAGATGGCCATCGGCACGAATGCGGTCCCCAATACCTATTCCGGCACCAATGGTACCGGCCAGGTAACCGGGGGCATCTTTAATGTGGGCGACTTCACCGCGTCACCCGATTCCCTGTATCCCAACGCCAGCGCTTCCATGCATGGCGGCATCAGCAATGATCATGTGGACGTGGAGCACTGGGAAGTCCGGGATCCACTGATACCGGGTAAAGAGGGAGCAGATAAGGGGATTTTCAGCGGAACGGGCGAGGGCCACAGAGTAAGCCGGTAACGCTGAAAACGCTGGCGCATGCTCCGCCATCCGCTGTTGCGCCCGCTTTGGGTGATCCTGTTCCTGCTGTGTCTTTCTCTGCGGGCGACGGCGGCGCCGTTGCCCGCGCTCCATCTGGCTTTGGACCAAAGCCGCGCCCAGGCCAAAACGCTCGTCAACAAAGGCCGCTACGAGGAGGCCTATCAGCTCTACATGCGCCTGCTGCGCGAAGAGCCGGACAATGACGAGATCAATTACGGCCTGGCCCTGGCCGCCGCCCGCACCCGGCGCTATTCCCAGGCCCTGCTGGCCTTTGAGCGACTCATCGACCGCTACCCGGCGGACGCCAAGCTGCGCCGCTCCCTGGCCGACGTGTATCTGCGCCTGGGCGACAGGGACGCGGCCCGCCGCGAACTGGACCTGGCCCGCCAGTACGACCCGACGCTTACGGCAACGCGCATTGCCCGCATTCTGGACAATCTGGAAAATTCCCAGTCCCGCTTCCAGGCCCACGGCCGGATCAGCGGCGGCGTCATGTACGACTCCAACGCCAACCAAGGGCCGGCCTCGGACAAGATGAGCCTCGGGCTTTTCGACAATCTGACCGTGCACGGGGTCAAGGCCGTGGACAGTTGGGGTTCCTACCTCAACGGCATGCTGGACACAGGCTGGCGGCTGGGAGAGGACAGCCCCTGGTGGCTCGTTTCGGACATCGCCTTTTTCAAGCGCTGGAACGGCAATCCCAAGTTGCCCGTCAACAACGACTTTTCCTGGGGCCGTGCCGCGCTGGGCCTGCGGCACATGTCCTCCAGAACCCTCGCCGAGCTGCGCATCAAGGGAGAAATGGCCGACCAGAGCCTGGACCAGCGCGTGAGCGTGCTGGGACCGGAGGGCACATTCGTCTGGGCGGTGTTGCCCAACCTGCAGATGATTACCCGCGCCGCCCTGGAAAAACGCGTCTATACGCAGGATATCGGCCGCGACGGCACCTACTGGTGGGTGGGGGAATACATGCGTGTGCTGCTGGGTTCGTCGGGCCATGAGATGACCCTGGGGATGCGCGCCCTGGGCTCGGCCGTGGACACCCCCGGTTACAGCTACCACGGCCTGGAGGCCAGTCTGCGCCTGCGCCTCAACGTTACGGACAAATTTCAACTGTTGCCCTTTGCCAGCATGCGCCGCGAAAACTATGACGGCCCGGCCACCGTGCTGGAACAGGAATACCGCCGGGATACGGTCTGCCGTACCGGGCTGTTCGCCCTGTACAACCTGACCTCCAGCCTCCAGGCGGAGGCCGGCGTGCAGTATGTGGACACCCGCTCCTCCTCCCCGCTCTATACTTACCGGCAGTATACCTTCAATATGGGCCTGGCCTGGACGTTCTGAGGCTGACGGCGCGGAGGCGGCGCACTGAAAACCAGAGACGACCTCGCGTGTCCGCTCTCTGGAACAGTACGGCGTTATTCAGCGCCGCACCGGTAGAAAAAGGCGGAGCCGCAGGCCCCGCCCGTGTGATGAGGATACATGCCGTCACGCCGATAAAAGACACGTTTTCACTCCGACATCAATCGCCTTTGGTGACGAAAAAGACACTGATGCAGGCGGAATATTGCGAGCGATCTCTTCCCACAGTTACAAAAACATGGGTAGGAGTTGCGATAAGGCCCACATTTTCACCATCAGCGGGCGCGGCAAAGGGGAAAATGAAACTTTCTCCATTGACCGAACTCAGCCCGATTCCGGATGCGCCGCAGAAAAAATACGCATCGTCAATGCCATGGGCGAAACCGCCTTCCGCAAAGGCGGGCAGGCGGGGACAATGAAAATCCTGCCCCCAGATGATGCGGCCGTTAAATTTTCTGCCCGTATCATAACGCGTACTTGCCGGTTTGAATTCCAGGGCGTTTTCCATGGCGGCCTCCGTACTTCAAAATTTTAGTACATAATCACAGCCTAGTAGCACATCTTGTATAATTATAGAATAACAAATCAAAAACTGTCAACTATCCCACATCCCGACAGCAGGGCAGACGCATCTAAAAAAGGCGGCCCAAAGGGCCGTGCCCGTTGGCGAGCCGGGCGAGCCTTACGGGCATTGAGAGCAGAGCTGTACTCATGTACATGAGCAGCAAAAAGCGCCAGATGACGCCGCCAGCGCCAAAAAGGCTGGTTTTGACGGATAATCTCGTCAAACAAGAGGTCAGCAAAAGCTGAAATTAGATGCGTCTGCCCTGATCCCGACAGAACCACCGGGCAGAAAGGACTCCGCCGCTTAATAACGCACTGCACATAGGCAACGTTGCCTGTCACATCAAAGAGCCTGTTTCTCTCTGCGCATTCGCATGCGCCGTATCGGAACAGGTATCTCCGCACGGCTCGAAGCAGCGTGCAAGAATGCTCCATACCCTTTATCCCCAGTTTTACGCGCCCGTCCCAAGTTTGGCTTCAGGAGTATCCGAACCGCGTCCTTGAACCTTCGCCGTCCTTGAGGCAGAGTGAGGCACCAGCCACCAGGAGGGCCGGAGGAGCATGCCCAGACCACTATCCCGACATCCGGCCTTGCGGCGCGCGGCCCTGGCCCTGTTGCCCGGCCTGGCCGTCAGCGGCCTGATGCTGTTGCTGTACCTGTTGCAGCCGCCCCTGCTCCGGCAGCTCGACAATGAAATATACGATCTTTTCCTGACCTCCCGGCAGGCGGCGCCGCCCTCGGATGCGCCCGTGGTGGTGGACATCGACGAAAAAAGCCTGGCCGCATACGGCCAGTGGCCCTGGCCCCGCTACCTGGTGGCCCGGCTTATCGACAATCTGACCCAAAACGGCGCGGCCTCCGTGGCCTTGGATATTCTGCTGGCCGAGCCGGACCGCAGTTCGCCCAATTTGCTGCGCCAGCGCCTGCACAGGGATTTCGGGGTGGAGCTCGACCTGGAAAAACTGCCCCCCGACCTGGCGGACAACGATGCCATGCTGGCCGCGACGCTGGCCCGCAGCCCCGCGGTACTCGGCGTGTTCATGCGGTTCGACCCGTATAAAGGCCCGCCCTCCTCCCTGCCCCGGCCCACGGGCCTGGCCGAGCAGACGCCCGCGGGCGCGCCGCCGCCGCGCGACACCGTGCTGCGCGCCACGTCGGCCCTGCTGCCCCTGCCCGCTTTCAGCCGGGCCGCGCCGGTGGGGGCCATCAACGTGGCCCCCGGCACTGACGGCGTGGTGCGCGAAGTGCCCCTGCTCTACCGCCTGGGCGACAATATTTACGCCAACCTCTCCCTGCGAGCCCTGATGCGCGGCCTGGACGTCAAAACCATGATTCTGCGCTCCGGCCCCGAGGGACTCACGGAAATCCGGCTGGGGCCCTACCGCGTCCCGGTTTCGGCGCAAGGCCTGATGCGCGTGCCCTTCAAGGGCCCGCGCGGGGTCTATCCCTATTACAGCGCCGTGGACATTCTGGAAAAGCGCGTGCCGCCGGAGCATCTGGAGGGGCGCGTCGTGTTCGTGGGCACGTCCGCGGCCGGGCTTCAGGATATTCGCGCCACGCCCTTCGACGCGGTCTATCCCGGCGTGGAGGTGCACGCCGCTGTGGTGGACGCCATCCTGAACCAGGACCACATCGTGCAGCCGGACGCCACGCCCGGCATCCAGGCCCTGGCGATTCTGCTGGCCGGTCTGGCCGCGGCTTTGATATTCAGTTTTACCCGGGCTTTTATTTACGGCCCGGCCTGTCTGCTCCTGGCAGGGGGCGCGATCTGGGGCTCCGGCCATCTCTTCGCCCAGGGCCAGTTCATTTCCCCGCTCTACGTGGTGCTGACCATTCTGGCCCAGGGGCTCTGCATCCTGCCCATGCGCTTCTGGCAGGAGGAAAAACAGAAGCGCGTGCTGCGCCAGGCCTTCAGCCGCTATGTGGCTCCGGAGGTCGTGGCCCGCATCGCCGCGCGCGAAGGCGACATTTTCGCCGGTGAGGAGCGCGACGTCAGTGTGCTGTTCACCGACATACGCGGCTTCACCAGCCTCTCGGAAAAACTGGACCCGCAACAGGTGGTGGCCCTGCTCAACCGCTATTTCACACCCATGACCGCCTGTGTGCGGGACAGCGGCGGCACGCTGGACAAGTTCATCGGCGACGCCATCATGGCCTTCTGGAACGCCCCCCTGGACGTGCCGGACCATCCCCGGCGCGCCGTGGCCGCCGCCGTGCGCATGCAGGCCCTGCTGCGTGAGCTCAATCCCGCGCTGGAAAAGGAATTCGGCGTGCGCCTGCGCATCGGCGCGGGCCTGCACTGCGGACCGGTTTATGTGGGCAATATGGGTTCCGAGGACCTGCTGGACTACACCTGCATCGGCGACACGGTCAATCTGGCCTCGCGCCTGGAGGGCATGTGCGCCAAATACGGGGCAAGCGTCGTGGTCAGCGGCGCCGTGGCGGAGCGCTGCGGCGCGGCCTTTTACTTCCGCGCCCTGGACAGCATCCGGGTCAAAGGCAAATCCAGGCCGGTAGCCATCTTTTCCGTGCATGAGCAGGAGGAGGCCCGGCGCCGCGAAGCGGAATTCGCCACAGCCCGGGAAGCGCTGCAACTCTATATACGGGGGAATTTCGCCGACGCCGGACGACTATTCGATCGCTTGCGCGAATCCTCTGCGGAGAGTAACGTACTTTACGAATTATACAGCGGCCGTTGCGCGGCGCTTTGTGCGGACCCGCCCGAAAATTGGGATGGTATCTGGACATTTAACAGCAAATGAGATTGATATGAAAATCCGGCTGTGGGGGACGCGAGGTTCCGTCCCCGTGTCCTCGCCGCAAATGACGCGCTACGGGGGCGACACGACCTGTATTGAAGTCAGGAGCGAATCAGGCGGCCGCCTGATTCTGGATGCCGGTACCGGCATCCACGCCCTGGGCGACAGCATGGACCATGAAATCCCCACGGATTGCACCATCTGTTTCAGCCACGCCCATTGGGACCACCTTCAGGGCCTGCCGCATTTCAAACCGCTTTATAATCCCAACTGGCGACTGAGCCTGCGCGGCCCCGTTCTGGCCGAGGACGTCCCTTTTTCCCAAAACCTGCTGGAAATTTTTGACGAAAAACATTTTCCCGTGCCCTGGCGGGAACTGCCCCGGCGGCCCATCCTGGAATTCACGCCCGGCGAGCAATTCCAGGTGGGCGACATGACGGTGAAAACCTGTCCCACGGTCCACCCCGGTTCCTGCGCGGCCTACCGCATTGAGGCCGACGGCTGGAGCTTCGTTTTTACCGGCGACCACGAATGCGGCGACAAGGGCGACAGCGAGGCCACAAAACGCCTGCTGGATTTCATGGCCGGCGCGGATGTGGCCTTGGTGGACGGGCATTATTTTCTCAAGGACTACCCCCTGCACCAAGGCTGGGGGCACAGCGCCCTGGAGCAATGGCCCGCGCTCCTGGCCGGGCGCGGCGTCAAGCATCTGGTCTACACCCACTACGACCCTTCCTACTGCGACCGGGAGCTGGATAAGGTCTTTGACGCCCTGCGCGAAAACTGCCGCCTGCCCATTTCCCTCCAATTGGGCTGCCAGGGCATGCTGATCACGGCTGACGGCGGTGAAATGGAAGAGCGGGAAGAAAGCCTGGAGTCCATTAACTGCAAGCTCTGCGATTTCTTCCACCGCATTTCGCACTTTTCCGACACCAACGTCGTTCTGGACAGCGTTCTGAACCAGGCCCGCGCCTTGGGCAACGCCGACGCGGGCACCATCTACCTGGTGGAAAACAACAGCCTGGTTTTTTCCTACGCGGCCAACGACACGCTGTTTCCCGGCTCGGAAGCCAATAAATACGCCTACCTTAACGCCAGCCTGCCCCTGGACACCGGCTCCATCGCCGGTTTCGTTGCCTGCACGGGCCGCGTCCTGAACATCCCGGACGTGCGCGCCATTCCCCAGAGCGAACCCTACGCCTTCAACGACGCCTTTGACCTTGCCACGGGCTACCGCACGGTTTCCATGCTCACCGTGCCCTTTACGGACGTGCAGAACAGGATTCTCGGCGTCCTGCAATTGATCAACAGCGTAAAAAACGGCCGGATCCAGGCCTTCCCGCCCAACACGGTACGCTATGTGGGCCGCCTGGTGATGCTGGCAGGCAATTCCCTGGAACGGGCGCGCCTGGCCAATGACCTGATCCTGCGCATGCTCAGGACGGCCTCGTTGCGCGACCCGCGCGAGACGGCCAGCCATGTGCGCCGGGTGGGGGCCATGGCCGCTGAAATTTACCACCACTGGGCGGAGAAACACGGCCTGACCGCCGAGGAAATCCGCGCGGCCAAGGGACGCTTGCGCCTGGCGGCCATGCTCCATGACGTGGGCAAGGTGGGCATACCCGACGCCATCCTGAAAAAACCCGGGCGCCTCACGCCCGAGGAACGCAGGATCATGGAAAAGCATGCGGTCATGGGCGCCCGGCTGTTTGAGAACGCCACGCAGGATGTGGATATGCTGGCCCACACCATAGCCCTGCACCACCATCAGAAATGGGACGGCTCGGGCTATACCGGTTCGGACAAGCATCCCCTGCTGTCCGGTACGGACATTCCTCTGGAGGCCCGGATCACGGCCATCGCCGATGTCTATGACGCGCTTATTTCCCGGCGCTGCTACAAAGAGGCCTGGGATGTGAAAGACGCTCTGGACATTCTGCGCAACGACGCGGGAAGCCATTTCGACCCGGAACTGGTGGATGTTTTCATGGAAATCCACGAAGTGATTACCGCCATCTGCAAGCGCTTTCCTGATCTGGAGGACGCGTGAACGCCAGAGAGAGAGAGAGAGAGAGAGAGAGAGAGAGAGAGAGAGAGAGAATAGTAGTAGAAGAGA
>NZ_JH114301.1:192013-276037 GCF_000224635.1 Desulfovibrio sp. 6_1_46AFAA | reverse complement strand
GAGAGAGAGAGAGAGCATATAGTGAAGAGAGCCGACATATGACGTTTCCCGTTTCGCGCATTCTGAGCGTGCTTCTGGCCATCTGTGTTCTGTCGGCTCCTCTCCCCTTGCGCGCCGCGGAAGGCATGGAAACCGTCCGCGTCGGCTATTATGAGGACGGGGACTACATGTCCCGCAACCAGGCCGGCGAATATGTCGGCTTCAACTTTGAATATCTACAGGAAATCGCCAAGTTCAGCGGTCTGCACTACCGCATGGTGGACGGCGTGAGTTGGGAAAACACCTTGTCCCTGCTGGAAAAAGGCGAAATCGACATCCTGCCTGCCGTGTACTATACGCCGGAGCGGGCCAAGAAAATGCTTTTTTCCGAGCTGCCCATGCTGAGCCTGTTCACCACGCTCAATGTCAGACAGAACGACCAGCGCTATACCTATGAGGACTTTCCCTCCTTCCAGGGCATGAAGGTGGGGATCATCGCCAACAGCAAAGACGGCGAAAAATTCCGCCAGTACTGCCGGGACAACAATCTCGACCTGACCATTATTCCCTATGCGGAAACCGGCACGCTGCTGGCCGCCCTGGCGGACAAAACCCTGGACGGCGTGGCCATTACCCATCTCGGCCGCAACAGCGTCTTCCGCAGCGTGGCCCAGTTCTCCGCGGAACCCATGTACATTGCCGTGGCCAAGGACAGGCCGGACCTCCTGGCCCGCATCAACAAGGCCATGAACGTCATCTCACTGCGCGATCCCTATTACGCCCTGCGCCTGCACGCCAAATATTTTTCGGTCAGCGCGGAGCAGAAACCTGTGTTTACCGAGCAGGAAGAAGCCTTTATCGCGCGCAAGCCGGTCATCAGGGCCGCCTATGACCCGACCTGGGCCCCTTTGGAATACACGGACCCCAGAACGGGACTTTTTTCCGGCGTGGTGGCGGACCTCTTCAAACATATCACAAATGAAAGCGGCCTGATCTTCCATTTTGAGCCCATGCCCCAAAACCAGGCTCTGGAGATGGCCTCCAAGGGCGAAATCGACGTGGTCTGCACGCTTACCGGCGACTATCTCTGGAACGAGCGCTATCAGCTCAACGCCACCGGCGAGTATCTGAGCACGCCCGCCCTGCTGGTCCGCCCGCGCGGGGCCGGTGAGATCAAAACCATCGCCCTGCAGCAGGGCTACTGGCTTTCCCAAAAAATCACCCAGGACAATCCCGGCAAGCGCATCCTCTACTATGGCACCGTGGAGGAGTGTTTTGACGCCCTGCTGGCGGGCAAAGCCGACGCCGCCTACGCCAATACCCACATCGTCAACTACTTGCGGGCCGAGCCGCGCTACGCCGTCCTTGACGCCACGCCCCTGGGCAATTTCACCGGCGAGTTGCGCATCGGCGTCTCCCGCCATGCCGATCCCAGGCTGTTCGCCATTCTGGACAAATGCGTCCAGTACACGTCCACGGAAGAGATGGACGATCTGGTGCTGAAAAACGCCATCAAACCCCGCAGCATCAGACTGCGGGATTTTGTGGCCGAACACCCGGCGGAAGTCATCAGCGCCGTCGCGGCGGTGTGCGGACTGATCATTCTGCTGCTGGCCTACAGCCTGGCCATCAAGTCCAGACACAGCGCGCAGATTCAGTCCCTGCTCTATCGCGACCGCCTGACCGGCCTGGACAATCTCGACAAATTCTACACGGAATGCGGCCGCCTGCTGGGCGGAACCGAACATGAATATGCCCTGCTCTACGGCGACATCAGCCAGTTCAAGATCATCAACGACAACTTCGGCTTTGCCGTGGGCGACGAACTGCTCCGCGCCTACGCGGCCATTCTGCGGGACAGCGTCGGCCAGGACGAGCGTTGCGCCCGCGTGTCCGCGGACCACTTCATCCTGATGCTGCGCTATCACGGCTGGGAACAACTGGCGGCCCGGACCAAGGACATGGCCCAGTCTCTGGACGTCTGGCGCTACGCCTGGGGCATGCCCTACAAAATAGGCACGGTCTTCGGCGTATACTTGGTCAATGCCGCGGAAAAGCACAACATCCATCTCATGCTGGATCTGGCCAACTACGCCCGCAGAAACGCCAAGCTGACCATGCGCGGCCCCCTGGTGCTCTATGACGAAAAAATGCGCCAAGACGCCCTGTTGCAACAGGAATTGAGCGGCCACCTGGAAAATGCCCTGGAACAGGGCGAACTGACAGCATGGTTCCAGCCCAAGGTGGACATGCCCAGCGGTGAAATCAACGGCAGCGAAGCACTGGTGCGCTGGAACCACCCGGCGCGCGGCCTGCTCATGCCGGGCAGTTTCATGCCCCTGTTCGAGCGCAACGGCGCGGTGGTCCAGATCGACATCTACGTTTTCGAACAGGTCTGCAAGGCTCTGAAGCAGTGGAGCAAGCAGGGGCTGCCCATTCATAGGGTTTCCTGCAACTTTTCCAGCCTGCATTTCGACCGTGCGGATTTTCCGCAGCAACTGGCGGACATCGCCGCCCGCTATGAAGTGCCCCACGCGCTGCTGGAAGTGGAAATCACCGAGAGTTCCATCATGCGCAACCCGGAATCCGCCTGCGCCCAGATCATGCAACTGAAGGAACGCGGCTTCCTGATTGCCATCGACGATTTCGGTTCCGGCTATTCCTCACTGGGGCAGATCCAGCAGATCATGGCCGACGTGCTCAAGCTGGACCGCAGCTTTGTCCAGCGCAACATCCTCGGCACGCGGGAACAGATCGTGCTCAGCAATGTCATCCGCATGGCTACGGAACTGGGCATGTCGGTCATTTGCGAAGGAGTGGAAACCGGGGAGCAGGCGGAGATCCTCATCCAGTTGGGCTGCCGCAACGCCCAGGGCTTTTTCTACGCCAAGCCCATGCCCGGACGGGATTTTGAACAACTTCTGCAAAAGGGAGCCCGGCTGCCGGTGTAAGTCCCCTCTGAGCTGGTTTGCCTCAGGATGCTGAAAATTGCCGCCCGGCAGGGATTCAAAAAAATCCGTGCCGGGCGGCTCGGCGTTTCAGGGCAACCGTTTCCAGGCGAAGAAGATTTTCAGGCAGCTCCGTTCCGCGCTGCCATGCTTTCCAGCACCAGCTTCCGCAAACGTTCCACCTGGACGGCGGCGTCATAGTCCCGCCGTACGGCGTTGCGCGCCTCCTGTCCGATAAAGGCCAGCCGGGGCGCGCGCTCCGCCACTCCGGCCACGGTTTCGGCCATGGCCCGCGCATCCCAGAAATCGCAGAGAAAACCGTTGACCCCATGGCTGATCACTTCGCGCACGGGCGCGGTGTCCGACCCCACCACCAGGCCGCCGCAGGCCATGGCCTCCAGAATGCCGGTGGACAGGGCATACGGGGCCGTCAGATAGACGTGCACCGTGGAGGCCCGCAACATCCGGCGGTACTCATTCAGCGGGCGCGGGCCCAGCAGGTGCACCCGGGCGCGGGCCTCGGGCGGAAGCGGCAGGTCCTCGCGGCACCGGCACAGGGCTTCCGCCTCGCCCCGCTTGGCCTCCTCGCCGGAACGGCCGCCACGGCTCTCCGGCGCGGGCCAGGCCACCAGCACATGGCAGGAAGGGCGCAATTCCAGCAGGCGCGGCAGGCAACGCGTAAACTGCGCGAAACCGCGCGCCGCGTCGTGCAGCGGGCCGGAAAAACTTATCAACTCGTCCGTGCCGGCAAGGTCAAGGCCGCCGCCCACAAAACCCGCCACGGGCGCGGGTGAAAAAAAAGCCGTGTCCACGCCGCTGTGCAGCACCCGGAGGCGTTGCGCCAGAAATTCGGGGTACTGGTCGCGTTGCCATTTCGAGGAGATTGTCGCCAGATCCGCGTCGCCCAGGGCATTGTATTCCCAGAGATTGCGCACCCTGGCCGGGGCAAAGTCCGCCGGGGGGCGGGGACGTCCCCGATTGAAAAAACAATGGCTCTCCCCCTGGTTGTAAAACCAGTCCGCCCGCACCAGATAGAATGCCTCGGGGAAAATATCCCGTACATAGAGGCTGCCGCCCGCGGACGACGAGGCGCAGACCAGATCGGGCGCAAAGCCGTCTTTGCGCAGGCCCAGCATGGCATTGCCCGCCCTGGCCCCGCGCCGGAAACGGAGCACGGCCTCGCGCTCGGCCGGGTCGTCGCCGGCGTGGTTGAGCGGCGGGGCCAGGCGCAGACGGCGCACGCCGGGCAGCCCCCCCTTCTGGCCGGTTTCGGACAGAAAGAGCACCGTGTTTTCCTGCTCGGCCCCGAAACTGTGGGCCAACAGCCGGAACGGGCCGGGAAAGGAGCCGTGTAGAAATAAAATACGCATATGGCCGCCTTATGTCGGAATGCCGCCCGACCCATGCTGAGCGCTCGCTTCTCCCCCGCTGCTCCGGGCCTCGTCCTCCCCGCCGCCGCTCTTTTCCTCGCGCAGCTTCTGCAAAAATTCCCGGCCTTGGCCGGTCTGCAAAAAGCCCTGCAGAGCCCGCACCACCTGCGGATCATATTTGCGGGGCGTCTCATTGAGAATTGCCATGGCCCGCTCCATACCGTGGGCCGTGCGGTAGGAGCGCGGCCGCACCAGGGCGCAGAAGGTATTGGCCACGGCCAGGATGCGGGCGTTGAGGCAGATCTGGTCGCCCTTGAGCCCGTCCGGATAGCCCGAGCCGTCCAGCCGCTCATACATCTGGCTGATGGCCTCCAGCA
This sequence comes from Desulfovibrio sp. 6_1_46AFAA, assembly GCF_000224635.1. NCBI lineage: Bacteria > Pseudomonadati > Thermodesulfobacteriota > Desulfovibrionia > Desulfovibrionales > Desulfovibrionaceae > Desulfovibrio > Desulfovibrio sp. 6_1_46AFAA. Next base: position 271,363 of record NZ_JH114301.1, on the reverse strand, counting down.
CGGGCAGGCCGAAATCGATGCCGGTAAGGGCTCGCCGGGCGTAGTCCACATGGCGCTGCAACTGGGCCCGTTCCTCGACGGAAAGCGCGCCTGTCTTGTTCAGCAGTTCACTGGGCAGCTGGATCATGCCGATCTGGGACAGGCTGGCCGCCGTGCGCAGGGTCGCCAGGGTCTCGGCGTCGTTGAGGCCCAGGCAGTAGGCCAGGGTCACGGAAAGCTGGGCCGTGAAGGTTGACTGGCCGCAGAGATAGGGGTCCACGGCTTCGATGGCCCGCACAAAGACCGCCACGGTCTGGGTGATCATATGCTGGGCGCGCTGCTGGGCCAGCACCAGTTCGGTAATGTCGCTGTACACCGAAACCACGCCCGACATCCGGCCCTTGTCGTCCCGGAAGGGCGAGCAGGCCGTAAGGAAATGGCGCGCCTGCCCTTCCACGGGCAGGGCTTCGGTAAAGCTGGCCATGCCTTCCGTCTGGTTCACGGCCAGGGTATGCGTCACCAGGCTACGGGCCAGATCCGGCGGCAACTGGCTGTGGGGCAGGCCGCGCAATTGCTCCACGCTCAGGCCCGTCATCCGGGCGTAACTCTGGTTGGCATAGTAGATCACGCCGCTCAGGTCATTGAGCACAATGCCCGCCGACAGCGCGGAATTGACCCCGTCCATGATCTGCTTCTGCTGGTTGACCACCAGATAGAGGCGGCGCATCTGGTCGGCCACGGCGCGTTCCTGGCGGCCCACCAGCCACCACCACAGGGCCACCAGTACGATGCCGGCCAGGGCCGTCACCAGTCCGGCGGCGATCAGCACGTTTTTGCGGAAGTCCGCGTACTGGGCCTCGGCCTGGGCCGCGTCCACGCCCTGCATGACCAGCCAGGGCATGCCCGGCACGGGCAGGGCCAGGGTATAAGCCCGCACTTCCCCGCCCTTGGCCGTGGGCTCGTCGCGCAGGCTCAAGGGCAGACGGCCGCCGTCCAGGCGCCAGCCGGGCAGCTCCAGCGAACCGGAACGCGCGGCGGGATTGATGAGCCGCACGTCCTGCCGGTGGGCCTGAACGATGCCGGAACTGAATATGCCGTCGTCGCCGGTACGGGTGATGGCCCTGGCCACGGGCAGCACATTATAGGTAGCCACCAGGATGGAAACCACCCTCTCGCCCGAGGCATCCACATAGAGGGGCGCGAAGACCGGAAAGGCCATGTCCATGACCAGTTCGCCCTCCTGGCGGCGCACGGGCAGCATGACGGGCCGCCGGGTTTGCAGCACGGTTGCCAGAAAAGACCGCTGGTCCTCGCTGAATTGCGGCGCATCGGACGGAGCCAGATAAACCTCAAGATTCGCGTTCAGCAGATACGCGCCCCAGAGGCTGTTTTTCTCGATAAAATCCTTCAACTGCCTGAGCATCATGGGCAGGCGCGGGGCCAGGCTGTCCAGGGGATCGGGGTCGCCCGCGTAGCCGCCCCCGCCTGAAGCCGTGCCGCCCGGCTCCGTCAGGTCCGCAGAAAGACCCGAGGGCATTTCAGGCGGAATTTCCGGCGGCGGGGGCACGTCATGCTCCGGCTGTTGGGCCAGTTCCAGCAGTTTTTCCGCCGGAATCCTGGAGGCGTCCGCCTCGGCCGCGAACAGGCGCAGCAGGTCCAGGCCGGCAAAGGCTTCCACCTGGCCCTTGAGCGTGCCGGACCAGACCGTGAGCAAAGCCACCTTGTTGCCCGCCTGGGTGCTCATGTTCTGTTCCATGTCCCGCAGCAGCCGCTTTTGGGAAGTCTGCAGAATCCAGTGCGCGGCCACGGCCGCGGCAACCGCCACCAGCACCAGCAAGGCCAGCATGATCAGCGCGGTGCGCCGCTTGCGGCGCGAGCTTTGAGTTGAGGAATCCTGTGCCATGATGTTTTCCTTACGTAACGACTCAACGCTCTCGCAGCGCATTCTGCTTGGCTTTCAGAATGGGCTTGAGCAGATAGTCGAGCACCGTCTTTTTGCCGATCAGAATGTCCGCGGTCACGATCATGCCGGGAATAATGGGCAGCACTTCATTGTGGTAGGTGATGGCCGTCTTTTGCGTGCGCACCTTGACCAGATAATGATAGTTGCCCTTCTTGTCTTCGATGGTGTCGGCGCTGATGGACTCCAGCTTGCCCTCCAGGCCGCCGTAGATGGAGAAATCATAGGCCGAAACCTTGACCATCACCTCCTGGCCGGGCCGCAGAAAAGCCACGTCCTTGGGGCTGACCTTGGCTTCCACCAGCAGGGTGTCGTCCAGAGGCACGATATCCATGATGGGTTCGCCGGGCTTGACCACGCCGCCCACGGTGTTGATGTAGATCTGCTTCACCGTGCCGCGCACCGGGGTGCGCAGTTCCGTACGGGTCACGCGGTCGCTGCCCGCGGCCAGTGTTTCACGCAGGGAGTTCAGTTCCAGACGGCGCTTGTTGATTTCCTCGGTGATGGCCGCATTCTGCTCCGCCCTGCGCGAGGCGATGCGCTGCTTCGATTCCTCGGCGGCGGCCTGGGCCTTGGGAATGCTGGCCGCCAGCATGTCTATCTGGCCCTGGAGTTCCACGACCTTCTGTTGCAGGCCCAGGTATTCCATACGCGAAAAGTTGTTGCGCTGCACCAGGGCATAAGCCGTGTCGCGCTGCTCGATGGACAGGGCCAGACTGCGGTCCAGCTGGGTCTTGCGGGCAATCTGCTCTTCCACATCGTGCCGCCGCTGATCATACTGGGACTTGAGCACCTCGATTTCGGCATTGAGCTGGTTCTGGCGCGACTGCCAGGCGTTTTCCTGGTCGCGGATGATCTGCCGGGCGCGGGCCAGCGTGTTCTCATCCACCTTGTGGCCGGTGAGTCTGGCGGCCCAGTCCTGAAGGTCTTCGGGGAAAACAGGGCGCTGGTCCTTGAGTTCCGCTTCCAGGCGGGCAATAGCCAGGCTGTTTTCCATGGCCTTGTTCACGGCGTCGCGGTAGGAGGATTCGGCCAGCTCATTGTCCAGTTGGGCCAGCACGTCGCCCTTGTTCACGATCTGCCCTTCACGCACCAGCACGGCGCGCAGAATGCCGCCTTCCAGGTTCTGAATGGTCTGGGTGCGTTGCGAGCCCACCACCTGGCCCTCGGCATGGGTCACCTCGTCGACCTTGGCAAAAGCCGCCCAGACCAGCAGGCAGGCGAACATCACCGCCACGGTGATCGAAAGGGCGCGCACGCCGAAACGCGGCCGCCGGGCCAGGGCGGCGTCCACTTCGCCGGCAAACTGGATGTCGTCGGGGGTGAGCCCGTGCAGGGGCGCGTCCATGGCCGCGAACAAACCGGCATTGGGGCCCGCATCCGGGCCCGCGTTCGGACCGGAATGGGAACCCGGCCCGGCCCCGGGCGTTCCGGGTCCGGCGGGCGCATCCGCTCCGCCCTCCCCGCCGGTCTCGCCGCTTTTGCCCTTGTGGAGCACGGCCTCGCGGATGGACTGGATCAGACTATGGTCCGGCCTTTGCTCATGCTCGTCGCCCACGAACAGGGCGCGCAAAAAGGCCAGCGCGCCGCCGCCCTTTGCCGCCGTGTCCTTGGTCCCGGCCAGAGCCAGGGCCGCAAGCTCATCCTCGGACGGCAGCATGGGTTCGGGCATGGGCGGAAGATCGGTTCCGGCCTCCGGGCTCTGCGGGGTCCGGGACGTTGAAACACTCTTCCCTGCCGCGCCTGAAGCACCGGGCATCAGCGGCATGAAATCCGTCAGTTTTTGCGGAATTCCGCCTTCAGGAACTTCCAGCGGCGGTTCCGGCACGGAACCGCCCGGCTGCGGAGCCCATGCCGTCGGAGCGGGCTCCGCAGCCGGGGATTTTTCCCCTTTCCAGGCGGCAAGATCCGTGGCGCGCGCGGCGCGTTCGTCCAGCATGGCGGCAAAGGGCGTAGCGGCATCAGCCGCATGGGCCGCGCCGGGCATGGCGGGCATTTCCCCGCCGGAGCCCGCTTCCGCCCGAGGACGGCGTTCTTCCTCCACGGCCGCCGGAGCATTCTTTTTACCGGAACTCAGCTGCATCTCAGTTCTCCACCGGTCGCGCACGCGCGGGCCGTTCACCGTTGCCGGCGGCGTTCATGCTTTGCCGGGAGCGCTCGCGCAGGCGCTGGAGCACCATGTCGCGCGGGCCGTCCATCTTGATCTGGCCGTTTTCCATGACGATCAGGCGTTCCACAATGCGCAGCATGGACAAACGGTGTGTGACCAGCACCACAGTGCGCCCGTCCATAACGGTTTGCAGGCGCTTCTGGAGCATCAGTTCGGAATCCGTGTCCATATTGCTGGTGGGCTCGTCCAGGATCAGCACTTCCGGGTCGCGCACCAGGGCGCGGGCCAGGGCCACGGACTGCCGCTGCCCGCCGGAAAGCGCCTTGCCCTGCTCGCCCACCTGGGCCGCGAAGCCTGCGGGATTGTTGCGCAAAAAGTCCGTCACCCCGGCCAGGGCCGCGGCGCGCAGAATCAGATGGTCGTTGATGGAGGGGTCGCCCAGGGCGATATTGTCCCGCACGCTGCCGTAAAAAAGCACCACGTCCTGCGGCAGCACGCCCACCCTGCCCCGCAGGTCCGAACTGGGAATCTGGCGGATGTCCACATCCCCGAATTTCACGGCCCCATCCTTGGGCTGGTACAGGCCGATCAGCAGCTTGGACAGCGTGCTCTTGCCCGAGCCCATGGGCCCGATGATGCCCACCCGTTCGCCGGGCTCAATGTGCAGGGACACGCGGTCCAGAGCCAGCCGCTCGGAACGGGGATAGGCGAAGGAGACGTTCTCCATGGTGAAGGAAGGCCGCAGCATGCCGAAATCCATGCAGGTCCGCTCGGCCTGATTCTCCGACGGCAGCTCCATGAGCATGTCCAGGGCCTTGAGGGTCACGTGCGAATTCTGCATGCGGGTGAGCAGCGAAGCCATCTGGAGCAACGGGGCCATGGTCCGGCCCACCAGAATATTGCAGCCGATGAGCGCGCCCATGGTCATCAGGCCGTCGGTGATCCGGTACACGCCCCAGACGATCATGGCCACGGTCACGATCTGGGTGATGAGCATGGAGGCCGTGATGGCCAGGTTGTTGTATTTGCGGGCCTCGCTGGTGGATTTGGCGGAAAGCCCCACCACCGACTCCCAGAGCCGCTGCATGCGGCTTTCCGCCATGCAGGACTTGAGGGTTTCCAGGCCGCCCACGATTTCCACCAGCAGGGCGTTTTTCTGCATGTTCTGCTTGTAGCTGGCTTCGGCGCACCGGCGGGAGCGGTGTTGCAGGAGCAGGCCCACGCCCAGCAGTATGGGGATGGCCGCGAGGGGCAGGAAGACCAGCGGGCCGCCGATAAAGCCGATCAGCAGCAGAAAAATCACCAGAAACGGCAGGTCGATGCAGGCCAGCAGGCTGGACGAGCTGAAAAATTCGCGCAACTGCTCGAATTCGCGCAGATTGTTGACCATGGCCCCGGTGGATTCCGGCTTGGCGTCCAGGCGCATGGAAAGCACTTTGTCCACCAAGGTGCTGGAAAGCACGATGTCCGCGTTGCGCCCGGCCACGTCCACAAAATGGGTGCGCAGGGACGAGAGCAGGAAGTTGAACAGGTAGATGATCAGAATGCCCACGGCCAGCACCCAGAGCGTCTCCGTGGCGTTGTTGGGCACCACGCGGTCGTAGACGTTCATGACAAAGAGCGGGCTGGCCACGGCGATGAGGTTGATGACCACGCTTGCCAGGGCCACATGGCGGTAAATGGGCGCGTAGTAGCGCAACACGTCCCAGAACCAGCGCTTGCCCTTGGACAGGGTCAGCTTTTCCGCGCGCTCGTCGGGCGCGGCCTGCACGGCGGCAAAGAGGGCATACCCGGAATATTCCTCCTTGAGGGCGGCCAGGGGCACGCTTTGCGCGCTGTCGCTGATTTCGGGAAAGATCACTTCCGCCGTGTCCCCCCGCAAAGCCGTGAGCACGCAGGAGCGGTCTTTGGTAAGCAGAAGAATGCAGGGCAGCACCAGGGTGGGGATGTCTTCCAGCACGGGGCGGAAGGCAATCCGGCCCGAAAGCCCCGCCTTGCGCGCCGCTCGCAGGCAGGCCTGCGGCGTCACCCTGCTGCCGGTGAGCCCGGCCATCAGAAATTGCGGCGAAACCGCCTTGCCCCGCAGGCGCAAAAGCACGGACAGGCTGCGCAGCAGGCCGGGCATGAAATCCACATCCGAGGGGCGCAACGGCCCCATGGCCTTCCCCTTGGCCGGGGCCTGCGCCGCGTCGCGGGCGTCGGGAGCATCAGGGGCAGCGGCATCAGGGGCGGACGGCGCGCGGGTCTCGCCGGAGTGGGGAGGGGCAGCCTTGTCGCTTGCGGCCGGAGGGACTTTGGCTTCCTCCCCGGAAGCAGGGGCGGCCATGCCCGCCATGGCGGAACGCGCCCTCAGGGCTGAGGCGACGGACCCCGTGAGCGTGGCGGCATGCGGCGCGGCGGGCTGCCCGTCCTCACGCGGCGCGCCATGCGCGTCATGCGTATCGGGGGAAGCGGCCTGACCGGAGACGGACCGCGCAGCCGGATCGGATCGGGTCGCTCCGGAGGGGGCCTGTTCTTCAAGATTGCCGGGAACGGCGGAAGACATCCGCCCGATGTGTGTCGTACTGGGCTTATCCATGATTTTTCCGTTGCTGTGGGGCAAAAGCCCGCGGGCTTTTGCGGAGCGGTGTTGTTGCCGCCCCATTGCCCCTGCCCGGAAGCGAACTCCGTCCGCGCGGGGCAATGCTGATTCCGTCAACAACTCCGGCGGCCTGAACGCCGGAGACAGTCAACCGCTTGAAGCCTATCCCAAGGGGGAAGGCAGCACAAGCTCCCTTCCTGGCGTACGCCGCCATATGCGTACGCGGGAAGGCCAAAATCGGATTCAGCCCGGCGCGCCAGCGCCGGGCTGAATCCCCTCTTACTTAAACCAACCGGGCGCGAATGCCTCGCGCGGATCCTCGCGGTCCTCCGGAGGTTTTTGCCCCAGCGGCCCGGTGTTTATGGACATCTGCGGCAGCAGATTGCCGGTGAGCGCGCACAGTCTGTATGCGCCCACCAGGATATTGCCGCGCGCGGTTTCCGCCTGAGTGGATGAATTGTACAGCTCGCTTTCCGTGTCCAGCACGTCCAGCAGGCTGCGCTTGCCGATCTGGAACTGCTCCAGATAGGCGGTACGGGTATATTTATTGTATTCGATGGCCTTGGAGTAGTGCTTGTACTGCTCCTGGGCGGCCTGATAGTTGGTCCAGGTGCTCTCGATATCCAGTTTGAGGTCGTCGATGTAATTGTACATCACCTGCCGTGACTGGCGGATGCGCGCCGAAGCGGCCTTCCGCTCGGCCAGGTCGGCCCCGCTGTTGAAAATGTTCCAACGCACGGTGCCCAGCACGTCGAAGCTGTAGATCCAGCGGTCACTGGCGCCGCCCCGGTCTGTATAGTCCGGCCCGGCCTCCAGGTTGAAAGTGGGATAAAAGGCGGAATCCGCCAGTTCCCGTTCGCCCCGGGCGGCCCGGATGTCCTGCATGTAGGCCGCCAGCTTGGGATTGTTCTTCTCGGCCAGCTCAAAAACCGGTTCAGGGCCCTTGAAGATCTCGGGCGGCATAGTCACCGGCATAAGCTTGCCGTAGGCCTGCATGCCGGTCAGCCGGGTATAGGTTTCCTCGGCCACCAGCAGGGAGGCCTTGGCTTCGGAAAGGCTCGACAAGGCGCGGGAAAGGCGCGACTGCGCCTGACTCACGTCGGCCGCCGTATCCGCGCCCAGGTTGGCGCGGTCCTCGGCCTGCCCCAGAATGGCCTTGTGCTGGGCCACGTTTTTCTCGGACAGAGCATAGATAGTGCGGCGGCGCAGCAGGTCAATATGGGCAATGATGCCGTCCAGGGAAAGGGAGGTGGCGGTATCAAACACCCGCTCCTTGACCGAATCCAAAGTGGATTGCGCGCTGCGCACGCGCGAACGGGTTGCGAAGCCGTCCCAGATGGGCTGTACCAGCTTGGCGCTGACACCGGCCAGGCCCCACATCTGTTCGTCCAGATTTTGGCCTCTGGTGGTGGAATCGCTCAAAATGCTGCCGCCGGCCCGGCCGGTGACGTCCACGCGCGGACCGAAACCGGCTTTGGCCCGGTCCACCTCATGCTCCAGCACCTGGCGGTTTTCCAGCATGCCGCGCAGGCTGCGGTGCGTGCGTAAAACGCCGTACACCGTGTCCTCGACGGTAATGGGTTGACCGGGGGGAGGCGGAGGGGGGTAGGCGGCTTCCGCCGCCGCGACTGCCGCGGGAAGCAGCAGTGCCAAAACAGAGAGGGAGAAGGATAACAGTTTCACGGTTCACTCCAAAATAAGGGAAAATCACCCCGTTGCGGCGTTTTCCCGCTGATGGCATGCCAGCCACGATGGCCCACATTACCGCCGGGACAGGCGGGGTCCGTCAATCCCGCACCGGCAACGGCATGCCATGCTGCCGCCACTGCCTTTATGGCGGCCTGAACACTTATACGGCAAGTGTTGGATTTAGCTTTAGCACAAGCGAAATAAAAAAGTCCACAAGTAGAAAATTTTTTCTCTAGAAAAGGTTTAGGGCAAAAGAATTTTTTTTCTAGAAAGAATGCAAACGCCGCCCTGCACAGTTTAATCGGGCGCCACATCCCGGAAAATTATAAATCTTTCGCGTTGAAGAAATACTGCGTAAAAATAAAATTTATTCTGTCCCAATATCAAGACGTACAGTAGAAGCATAGCTATAAAAGCAAAACGGACAACTATAAATAATAATATATATTTTATATCCATTTATAATTAAAAAACTTTATTCCCGTAAAATCATTCAAAAATCATCAAAAAGCATCGCCTGCTCGAAGCAACTGCAGGCATAAAAAATAAATATATATTTTATAGCATGGTAACTTATTTTTTTAATTGACAACTATGTATGTAAAAATGTAGATGCGTACCATACTATTACTTTATATACAGAGACATATGTATATATTTATTCATATTTTTTGCATAAATAAATCAATATAGCATTCACTTATTCATAATAATTACGTGCACAGATATCTATTGAAAGAGCATATGGACAACGGTCGATCACTTCCCTGCCCGGCTATCAGAGGGAATGGGCCAAAATTACGGCAAAAGGCGCGCTCGCTCCGGCGTATAGCGGCGTACGTGGATTGCGCGCGTTTGGGCGGCGAAACGCAGCCGACCGGGCGGGGACAGCAAGGGACTTACAGCGGCGGGCCGATGCGCAAAATCGCTTAGAGCGGTTGACGCATTTCATGCGTGGACTACGAAATGCGAGGAAATGCGAGGAAATGCGAGTGGGCGGGTTTTGCTCGCCGGAAACGAGCACTTCAAGCATTAAACTCCCCAGGTCCGCCCCATTGGCCGCTCAAGGAAAAAACAGTTGTAATACGCCCAGCCTTTTGGGCGCAAAAGGCACCCGGCCCGGCGGCGTTCCCAGAGAAAGAACGCAACGGCCTGACCACGGGCTGCAGGGGGGTATCCGGGCTGTTTCCGACCACCACGGCGCGTCGGCCGTCGGCCGTTTCCACCACGCTGCCCACAGGGTATGCGCCCAGGCAGCGGATAACATGCTCCAGCACGTCCCGGTCAAAAGCGGCGCCGCCCAGGTCGCGCAGACGCGCCAGAGCCAGATGCGGCGGCAGGGGCGCACTGTGCGGATGAACACAGATCAGGGCGTCGTAGCTGTCCGCCACGGCGAGGATTTTCCCCGCCAGGCTGATCCGCTCCCCGCTCAAGCCCACGGGATAGCCCGTGCCGTCAACCCGTTCATGGTGCTCCGCAATGCCCCGCAATATTTCCCGGCACCGGACGTTGTGGGCCAGGCAGCCGAGACCCAGCACCGGGTGCTGCCGCAAGGCGTCGCCGCCGCCTTCCGCCGGGAGCGTCAAAGGATGCGGGCAGTCGGGAATATCCGGGAGCAGGGCCATGCCCACATCGCAGAACATGGCGGACAGGCCGAGATTCCGCGCCCGTTCCGGCGACAGACCGAGCTGGAGCCCGGCCAGAAGAGCAAGAATGGAGGTGCGCGCGCAGTGGGCGGGCCTGTATTCCCCGTCAAGGTCGCCCATCATGACGCCGAGCAGGGCATTGTAATTCAGGCTCAAAACAGCGGCAGTCTCGTCAAGCAGGGCGCGGGCCCGCTCCAGAGGCGGCTGCCGCGCCGTGTTGAATTCCCGCAGCATGTCGCCGCAAAAGGCGCGCAGGGCGTTGAAAACCCGTGAGGCCGCAAAATAGACCTTCTCCAGCGGAAGCCTGGGGGGAATCTTGTCATAGCCCGGTGCGGGAGGCAGGCGGAAATCCTGCGCGGGAAAGCTCTTTTTCAGCACAATGACAACAGTTGTTGATTGTTCACCGCCAAGCGCGGGCGGCCTGACGGCCTCCCGGCTCGGCACGGGGGCTGCTGTCGGAGCCGGACGGGCGAAGAAGCCGCCACGCCGACAATACGCCTTTTGTGCCGCCTTTTTGGCTAATACAGTTTTTAGATATAGTCAATACGTGTTTTAGTGCATTTTTTTTCACGCCTCCAACTGAAAGTATGCGTAAAAAGGATACGCGGGAGGTTCAGGTGTCCCAGGCGACTCGAAAATTAGCCAAACTGGTCGGAACCAACATTCAGGAACGGCGCAAAAAGCTGGGACTGACTCAGGAATGTCTGGCGGAAAAAATCGGCGTGGGCCAGCAGTCGCTTTCGCGTATGGAGCGTGGCGACATCGCCCCCAAACTGGAGCGGCTGCCGGATGTGGCCGCCACCCTGCGCTGCTCCGTGGCGGATCTTTTCCGCGCGTCGGGCGCGGACGACCATGCCCTGACGCGCGCGCTCGAAGACGCCCTGGCCGGTCTCAATATCCACGAAAAGGAATATCTCGTACGAATGACGGGCGATCTGGCAGCCCTGCTGCGGGAGGCCAGAAAGTCGGAATGAGAGGACGGTTCCGGAAGGCGGTTCACGCCTTGAGCCAGCGTTCCAGAACCGCGAACAGGCGGAGCGGATCAATGGGCTTGGTCAGATGGTCGTTCATACCGGCGGCCAGACTTTTTTCCCAGTCCCCGCGCATGGCGTGGGCCGTCATGGCGATGATCGGCAGATCAGCAGGCACGCCCGGCAGGGCGCGGATGCGTCGGGTGGCCTCCAGCCCGTCCATCAGCGGCATCTGAACGTCCATGAGAATCAGGTCATAGCGGTTCGCGGCGGCCTCCCGCACGGCGTCCGCGCCGTTGGCGGCAATGCCCACCTCCAGGCCCGCCTCGGCCAGAATGGCCGTGGCCACTTCCTGATTGATTTCATTATCTTCTACCACCAACACGCGGCGGCCCGCCAGCTGGACGGCGGGCGCGGTCTCCCCGTCCGGCCAGACCGCAGCCGGAATAGCGGCGTCAGGCAGTTTAAAGGGCAGCTCAAAACAAAAAATGCTGCCACGGCCCGGTTCGCTGCTCACGCTGATCTTGCCGCCCATCATTTCCACCAGCTCCTTGCAGATCACCAGGCCCAGGCCCGTGCCGCCGTAGCGCCTGGTGATGGAGGTATCGGTCTGCGTAAAGGGTCGGAAAATACGCGCCACTTCCTCCCGGCTCATGCCGATGCCCGTATCGCGCACCTCAAACAGCGCCAGCAGGCTGTCTTCCCGGCGGTGTCGCGGAGATACCGATACCGCCACTTCTCCCCTCTCCGTGAACTTCACGGCATTACTGACCAGGTTGATCAGCACCTGGCTCACCCGCAGCGCATCGCCCACCAGCTCTCCAGGCATATCCGGCGACGCCGCGACAGACAGGCGAATGCCCTTTTCCGCGGCGCGCACGCCGGCCACGTTCCGGATGCCGTCCAGCATTTCCGCCAGGGGGAAAGGGGCTGTTTCAACATCGAATTTGCCGGATTCGATTTTAGAAAAATCCAGAATGTCGTTGATGATGTCCAACAGATTGCGGGCCGCCTGCCGGGTTTTGCACAGGTAGTCGCGCTGCTGCTCCGACAGCCCGGTGTTCAGCAGCAGGTGGCACATACCCAGAATAGCGTTCATGGGAGTGCGGATTTCATGGCTCATGCGGGCCAGGAAATCGCTTTTGGCTCTGGTGCCCGCCTCCGCCTCTTCCTTGGCCAGACGCAACGCCCGGTTGAGCTCGCGCCGCCGGATGCTCGCGCCCAGCAGAATGCCCGCCGCGCGCAAGGCTTCCTCTTCCGCGCAATTCCACTCCCGTTCCCGATGGCAGTCGTCAAGGCCGATAAAGCCCCAGACGCCGCCGTCCAGCAAAATGGGCGTCACCAGCAGGGAAAGAATGCCCTGCGGCTCCAGAACTTCCCGCTCTTTCGGGGACATTTCGCGCACCAGACCAGCCACCACCCGGCCCTCGCCGAAGGCTCGCTTCCAGTCGGGCATCGCGTCGTCATAGGAAACATTTCTGACCAGTTCCTTCCGTTGCAGGGGTATCGCGCCGCCGGACCATTCATAGAGCTGGTCGCAGTAGAGACGGCCGTCCTCGCCGACCCGATTGGCCCAGACATAGGCCCTGTCCGCCCTGGCCGCCGTGCCCAGGGCCGCCAGCATCCGGTAGGCCATGCCGCCGATCTCGTCATTGTCCTCGCCCAGCAGCAGCATCTCGGCGGCATTATTGACCACCCGCAACAGGCTGTTGCTGTGCCGCAGGTCCTCGTTGCGCTTGCGCAGCGCCTCTTCCAGCCGACGGATTTCGCGCAGTTCATAGACATAACTGGCAACATAGCACTCGCCCCGGATTTCCAGCCGCTCCAGCGAGACTTCCACAGGCATGGGATCGCCCGTGATGGTGCAATGGGTCCAGGGGAATTTGGCATGCCCCTCCACGAAAGCCTGCCGCAGTTTCTGCAAAATCGTCGCCTCGGAAAGACTTCCGTCGTTTTGGCGCTCCGGCGAAAGCGCAAAAAAACGTTTCAGAAAACTTTGTTTGTCCGGCAGGCCGAATAAACGGACGGCCGCCTCATTGCAGTCCACGACGCGCATATGGGCGTCCCAGAGGCTGTAGGCTATGGGAGCGGCATCCAGGCATTGCCTGAGGCGTTCACTGAGGGATTCGGAGGCATGGGCGCGGAAGGAGGTGACATCGTGCAGCATCAGCCAGCAGCAGAGCTCCCCGGCCATGCGGCGCATGACCAGGCGCAGAAAAAAGAAGCGCTCTTGCGCGCCGCCGCCCATGGCCAGCAGGATTTCAGCCGCCTTTCCGGCCAGGGCAGTTTCCCAGGCGGCCTGGAAGCTCTTCCGCTGCGGGCCGTTCAAAGCCGCGCCGAAGAAGCCGCCCACGGGAAAATGGTCCGCGCTGAACGGCGGCGGCAGTTCCGGACCGGCGAAAAGCACGCGCTGTTCCATGTCCAGAATTATCAGAGGGCAGGGAAAAAGACGGAGTACTTCCCCCGTGCCGGAATGCGCGCCGCGCAAAGACGTCATAGTCATCAGCCTTCTCGTAAACCGGTATGAACCGCGCCGCTCAGAGCATTTTCACTTTGAAATTGCTCTAACGCCGCACACGGTGCGGCGCGCCGCGAAGACCGCCCCTGCGGGCCGCCCGCAGGGGCGTGCCTGTAGCCCAAAGGGCGTACAGGCATCGAGAGCAACGCGGCGTGGATTCTGGTGGAAACCACGTTTTTCGCCAGAATGCCAACTTTGAAATTTGTAAAATTTCAAAGTTAATCCGCTCTAGGTTCAGGACTCATTAAAACGCCGTCCGCGAAAAGCTGAATTTTTTCGGACAGCAAGGCGCAAGGGAGAAATTGGACGAAGCGGTATTGAACACGCCGCGAGGTCAATTTCTTTTTTGCAACGCCGCTGTACGGAAAAAGGCGGCTTTGCGGCAGGCGCTCTAATGAGGGCTTGAGCCTACGGCGGCTCAGCGGCATTCCTATCCGAGGATCGTCACAGGAAAGGCCCGCTTCCCACTCCGGGCGCGCGACCCGGCCTCATCATCCGGAGGCCGGGTCGCCGTGGGAAAATCAGAGAAAACCCCGCCTCTACTGCCGCCAGATAAAACTGAAGATCTGATCCACGTCCGGATGCAGGCTCAGATGCACGGGGCAGGTTTGCGCGGCGCGTTCTATAACGGTTTTTTCCTTCTGGCTGTAGGGCCGGTCAGGCATGATGAAAACCACCTCCACCCTGCCGATGCGGCGCGGTTCCGTCACCATGGTCTTGGTGATTTCCATTTTCGCGCCGGTCACGTCCACGCCGTGATTCCGGCAGTACAGGCCGATGATGGTCATGGCGCAGGTGCCCAGCGCCGTGGCGCAGAGGTCCGTGGGCGAAAAGGCCTCGCCCTTGCCGTGATTGTCCACCGGAGCGTCGGTGATGATTTTCGTGCCGCTTTGATTATGCGTGCATTCCACGCGCAGATCTCCCAGATACGTGGCGCTGATGGTGGCCATATGCGTTTTCCTCATGGTTGCAGTGTGCTCAATGACAGTATGAGATTACCGGCGGCAGCCAACAGAATCGCCCCGCCGAGCAGTTCGCCCCAGCGGGGCCGAATCAGGATTTTAACCAGGTAAAGCCCACAGGCCGCGATCAGAGCGCAGGCCGCCGCATTGGCCGCCTTGCCCGCTCCCAGAAGGAGCGTCTGCAACAGGGCGAAGCACAAGCCCACGCCCAGCGCGTCAATACCCGTGGCCACGCCCGAAAACAACAGACCGCGCCGGGCTTCGGTATCCCTGGCCGGGCGGACGGCACGCTTTCCTTTTCCCTCCGTTAGACCCGAGCGAAGCATGTTGCCGCCCGCCCAGACCAGCAGGCCCATGACGACCCACCAGCCTTGGGCATCCATATACCCGCGTAGCGACAGTCCCAGAATCCAGCCCGGCACAAGCATGAAAACCTGAAAAAGGGCAAACCATGTCATCAGACGGGCGTAATGGCCGGTCTGCCGCGCGCGCAGGGCGCGACGGAAAGCCGCAGTCGCGGCGAAAGCGTCCAGAAACAGGGCCATAAGCAGCAAAAAGACCGTATAGATCAGCGTATTATAGAGCATAATGCGCACTCCGCCACGCTGCCGCGCCCAAATCGGCGCCGGATCGTTCAGTCAAAAACGTGGTGTTCACGTAAAATATTGCAGGCCACGGCCAGCAGGGTCAAACCGCCGAGCAGTTCGGCCCAGCCGTTCAAGGCGCAGAGCCGGGCCAGGGTTTTGCCCAGATAGACGCCGCAGGCCGTGATCAGCGCGCAGACCGCGCCGATGAGCGCCGCGGGCCCCCAGATGGGCGTTTGCAGCAGGGCGAAGGACAGGCCCACGGCCAGGGCGTCAATGCTGGTGGCAACGCCCAGAATCAGCAGATTGCGCCCGGCGGTGGGGTCCGTGGCGGGACAGGAGGTCTCCCGGTATTTCAGCGCCGCCAGGCCGGAACGGAGCATATTGCCGCCCACCCAGGCCAGCAGGCCGAACGCGATCCAGTGGTCCCAGGCCTCCATATAGTCACGCACGGACAGACCCAGGGCCCAGCCCAGCACGGGCATCAGAAACTGAAATACGCCGAAACAGGCGGCCAAACGGGCGTAATGGCTGAGGCGCGGCGCGCGCACGGCGCAGCCCGTGGCCACGGCCACGGCGAAAGCATCCATGGACAGGGCCACGGCCAGCAGAAAAACAGTGTGCAAGGGCATGCGTCATCCCCACGGCGCGGCGCGCCGCATCCATAATAACTACGGGTGGAAGTATAGATAAAGCCTCGTCCGGGAGCAAGCCCGCGCTTGCGGACCGCCCCGTCACGGGGTACAAAACGGCCCATGCATATTCTCCCATCCTGGCTCATCATCTGGCAATGGTGCGGCGGCCTGCTGCTCATCGGCGTGAACGCCGCGGCGGCCCTGCCTCTGATCACGGCGCTGACCTTGCTGATCGGACGGCGCGGCCAGGCCCGCTTCTGCGCTTACGGCGCGGGCCTGCTGGCCCGGCTGGGTTTTGTCCTGTCCTGGCTGGGCCTGCCGGTCATGCTCGGCGGCCTGCTCAGCCTGCTGTACACCCTGCGCGACACGGGCCACGCGCCGGGCGCGCTCTCGCCCTGGACCCCGGTCATGCTGCCCTACAGCCTCACGCTGCTGCTCTGGCTGACCGGCATGCTCTGGGCCGGGCTGCTCAGCCGCGCCTGCGCCCGCGCGCCCCTGCCCCCGGTCCGCCGCAGGCCGGAAGAGGACCGCTACACGGCGGGCGACGTCAAGGGCCGCCTGTGGCTCTGCGGACTGGCCGGCCTGTGTTTCTTCGCCACCTGGATCAGCCGTTACTGGCCCTTTGCCGCCCTGCCGTCGGGCATGGACCTCGGCCAGGTGGCATCCGTTATCCTTGCCGACGCCCTGCACAACTATTTCATGGCCTTTGCCCCGGCCGGGGCCCTGGCCCTGCTCTTTCTGCTGCGCGCGCGGCGGGACGCGGCGGCCGCCGGTTTCGGCGAGAATGAACTTGAGCGGGCCGCGCGCTGGTGCGCCCTCTGGGCCACGATCGGCTATATCCCCTTCTGCCTGGACCGCTGGGGCCTGGCCCTGGGCTACCTGCTGCGCGGCGCGGTGCCGGACCGGCTTATGCCCCAGATCTACGCCCTGATTCCGCTCACGGCGGCCATCGCCTGCTGGGGCGCGCTGCTGGCCATGCCCAGACCGCTGCGCCGGTCCTGGCTCATCGGCCTGGGACTCATTCTGCTGGCGCTCAGGGAAAGCCTGCCCCATATCCTGCGGCTGGCGGGCCACGGATAGCAATGCCCCGCTCCTCGGAACAGCGCGGACGGCGCGGCCTGTGCCGCGCCCCTGTTCTCTGCCTGACCTGCGGAGTTCTCTGGGGGCTGCTCTGCTGCCTGACCGGCCTTCCTGCGGCGCGGGGCGCGGCGGCCGTGGGAGAGCGCCATGCGGGACCTGACGCGGCCCTGGCGGAAATGACGGCGGCGGCCCGGCTGCTGGCCGTTCTGGCCCCGGCCCGAAGCCGACCGGACGACAGCGAGGCCCAGCGGGCCTTTATCGCCGCCTTTCCCACGGACCAGGCGGCCTTTGCCGCCGGTATGCGCCTGACCGGCGACGCCCCCCTGGACTGGCTGCTGGGCCTGGCCCAGGCCGACAACCGCGCCCTGCGCCAAGCCGCTCGCCAACGCCTGCGCGCCGTGGACCCCGTGCGGCACATCCGGGCCGCGGACAGCATTTATGCGGCCGTCAACGCCTGGCCCTGCCGGGATTTTCTGGAACTGGCCCGCTCTCCTGACCCGGTTGTCAGCGCGGGCGCGCTGTTGCTGGCCAGGAACATGGCCTGGCCCGAAAAAGGCCGCGCCGCGCTGGACAGCCTGCGGCCCGGCGACGGGCCGGACATCCGCCTGCTCAAGCTGGCCGCCGTCGTGGCCTGGAACGGCGAGGCCGCCGTTCCGGACGCGGCCTGGGAATTTGTGCGCGCCTTCCCGGACGACCCGCGCGATCTGGCCCGCCTGCTGACCCTGGAAAATTCCCTCTGCCGCTCCGAGGACAGCCTGACGCTCAGCCTTTTGCGCGACCTGGCCCGCGACGGCACGCCGGACCTCAAAATGGCGGCCGACGCCAAATGGCGCGGCGCGCGCACCCTGCGCCGGGCCTCCCTGCCGCCGTCCGCGCCGGTGAGCGGCCGCAAACTGGCCCGGGCCCTGCTGCCCCTTTTCGCCGATCCCGACCCCGGCGTCAGCGCCACGGCCATGCTCTATGCCGCGCGCCTGGAAGCCCCCGGCCCCCTGCGGGCCTGGCTGCTCAAACACGCCGACCCGGAGGACACGCCGTTACGCAAGGCGCTCGCGGCCTATTGCCTGGCCCGCTGGAGCCCCCTGGACCAGGAGCGCCAGCAGGCCTTTCTGCGGCAAATGTTCATCAACTGGGAAACCTTCTGGCAAGTGATCCTGTTCGAGGACTTTACGGCGCTGGCCGCGCGCAGTCCCAGCCTGGACTGGGTCTGCCGCCTGAGTCTCGGCAGGGAGAGCGAGGTCCGGCGGGAAGCCAGGGACAATCTGCTGGCCGTGCACCTGGCCTTGGCCAAAGAACGCAAGGAAGGCCGCCTGGACGCCCACAAAAACCAGGTGGATCGCCTCATTTTCGCGGCCATCGCCCAGTGGGCCGAATAGGCGCTCGTGACGACAGCCTCTGACCGCCGGGCTTGCCCCCCGGCTTCTCAGCGTTTATCCTGGCGTTCAGGGCCTGCCCCGTTTTTTCCCCATTGCTGCCACGGAGGGACCATATGGCGCGCTGTCTTCTTACATTTTTGCTTCTGCTCTGCTGCGCAGGCGCGGCCCAGGCCGAAAACCGCGTTTTCGCCCAGTTCAGCGCGGACCTGCCGGAAGGCTGGGACGGCCAGGAGCGCACGGCCTTCAGCAGCGGCAGCCAGGACGAATACATGCTGGTGCTGGGCAAACAGGACCGGGAGCAGGAGCGCTTTCTGGCCCAGATCAGCATCTATCTGCTGCCCAACACGCCCAAGGCCACGGCCGAGGACTTCGCCCGCAAGATGACCGAATTGCAGGGCGACGCCTCCGAGCCGCGCAAGGAAGGCCTGTTCTGGATCTTCACCGGCGTGCCCCGCAACCAGACCGTCAAAGGCCGGGCCGTCACCATGGTCAATACCACGCCGGAGCGGATTCTGATCATCATCTCCCAGGACCCCGAGAGGATCGGCGCGGACAAGGTTGTGGCCGGACTCAGCGGCGTGACGCCCGAGGCCAAGGCCCTGCTGGGAAGATAGGGCAAAGTAACTTTTCAAAGGTAATCCGCTCTGGAAACAGCCCCCCGGCCGTTTCCGACCGGGGGCTTCTTGAAAGATTACGGGCGTACCCTTTCCACCCTGTCGTAGACGTTCCGCATCCGCAGCACCAGGCTGCACGTCTGCTCAAGAAGGCATCCCAGGCTGGCGATGGCGTCCCCTTTCACGCGCACGTCATGGTGCGTGCTTTTCATTATTTTGACCACGCCCGCCAGCAGCATATAGGTTCGGGCCAGAAGGCCGCGAAAGTCTTCCGCGTGGTAGTGTTCCAGCAGGTTGCGCTCGTGCTGCACCGCTCCCGGTGAAAAATAATAGCAGCGGGTTTCGCCGGGCGAGTCCGGGCTCGGGCGCGCGGCGGCCGCGCAGCCGCCTTGTCCCGCCGGTTCATATACGGCGAGCAGGGCACGGGCGGCGTTCTGGAACTGTTCGATCCGTTCCGCCAGTTCGGAAGGGCGTTGAGGGGGAGGCGTTGACGATTGGGGCTGTGGAGCGGCGCTCTGATGATGGGACATTGTAACTCCTTCGGCAAGGCAAAAGAAAAGCCAAAGACTTTCGGGATCGGCAAACCGCCTGCGAAGGTGTTTTCAAGCACCGTATGCGAAATAAAGAGCACAGCTCGTGACACGAGTCAAGGAGTCAGAGGAAATGCAAGGGCATTCCGTTCTTCGCTCGTAGGCAGAATTATTCTGTATTTATAGGGTATTACCTTATAAGGGTACTTGTTCTATGGGCTTGTCATACGGATGAGGAATTTCGAACCCTGCGGGCACGGGTGCTTACGGCGTGCGCCGTTTTGGCCGCCTCCCCGGCGCGGGGCAGGGGGCCGGGGACGGCTGTCCCCAGGCCCCCTACAACCCCCTGCCCCTGCTGTACGTCGTAGCGCGTTGACGCGGCGTCCCACGGGTCTTGCTCGCGTGGCTCGCTGCGCCCCGAAATCGCCGCGTGTCAACGTTCGACGGCTGAACATCTCCTTCTCAACCACCATCAGCGGATGGCATTGCGCGGCGCGGAGGGAGGCTTCAGCCGTTGGCGAGCTTGCGAGCCGTACGGATAAAGACAGCAACGATAGGCGGCCCAAACGCCGGGAGGCGTAAAGACACTGTGCCCGCAGGGCAGCAAGAAACGTCGCCTGTGCGACAAGCCCACTAAAACAATTATCTTTAAGAAAGGTAACCTACTAAATACAAAATTACTCTGCCTACAGGCGGAGAACAGAATGACCTTGAGGGAATGGTGCAGGGTGTGGCCTCAGAGCGGCACTCTGGAAGCGGCGAGGCATACGGCTGGGCCATGCCGGGTGTTCACAACCGCCCACGAGCGGCTTGCGGCCTTTAGACTTTCGGCCTGGACATAACCGCAACACCCGGCAATAGAGCGTAGAAATGACTTGGGAACGACAAAACTGACGCCCCCCTCTAGGCGTCGTGCCAGCCCAGAAACATCTTGTAGGCCGGATTGTCCGACTCATCCACATGCGGGTAGCCCATGCGCTCCACCCGAGCCAAAAAGTCCTCAAAAGCCTCTCTCTGCTCATCGGGCACGTCAAAGCCCATCAGCACCCGGCCGAAGTCGGCCCCGTGATAGCGGTACTGGAACAGGGTGATGTTGAATTCCACGCGCATGGCGTCAATAAGGTCCAGCAAGGCGCCGGGCCGCTCGGGGAAGGCAAAGCGCAGCAGGCGCTCATTGCCGACCTGCGGGGCATTGCCGCCCACCATATGCCGCAGATGCAGCTTGGCAAGCTCGTTGTCGCTAAGATCAATGACCGTAAAGCCCTGCTCGCGCAGATCGGCCAGCACCTCGGCCACGTCGCCCTTGCCCTGAATCTTGATGCCCACCAGCACGCGCGCCCTTTCCGGGTCCGCGAAGCGGGTGCACAGCTCGGTGATGCTGCGCTTGCCGATGGCCGTGCAGAGCCGCCGGAAGCTGCCCATCTGTTCCGGAATGGTCACGGCCAGCAGGGCTTCGCGTTCCGCGCCGATTTCAGAGCGGTCCACCACATGGCCGAGGCGGTCAAAATTCATGTTCGCGCCGCTGACAATGGCGACCAGGGTGGCGTCCTTGACCCCGCCGTTGGCGGCATAGGCCCGCAGACCGGCCAGGGACAGGGCCCCGGCGGGCTCGGCCACCACGCGGGTGTCTTCAAAAATGTCCTTGATGGCCCCGCAGATGGCATCCGTATCCACAGTGATGATGTCGTCCAGCAGATCGCGGCAGAGAGCAAAAGTCTCCTCGCCCACCAGCTTCACGGCCACGCCGTCGGCAAACAGGCCCACGTCGCTGAGCTCCACCGGATACCCGGCCATGATCGAGCGGCGCATGGCGTCGGAATCCACGGGCTCCACGCCGATGACCCGGATTTCCGGGCGCAGGTGCTTGATGTAGGCGGCCACTCCGGCGGCCATGCCGCCGCCGCCGATGGGCACGAAGACCGCGTGGATCTCGCCCGGATGCTGGCGCAGAATTTCCATGCCGATGGTGCCCTGCCCGGCGATCACGTCCGGGTCCTCGAAGGGAGGAATGAACACCGCGCCGCTCTGGCCGATCAGATCCTGGGTGTGCCGCCAGGCGTCGCTGAAGGACTCGCCGGAAAGCACCACCTGTCCGCCCAGGCGCCGCACGGCCGAAATTTTGATGGCCGGAGTGGTCACGGGCATGACGATGGTGGCTTCGCAGCCCAGGCGCTGGGCCGACAGGGCCACGCCCTGGGCGTGATTGCCCGCCGAGGCGGCGATGACGCCACGCCGCAGTTCCTCGGACGAAAGGCGGGCCATCTTGTTGTATGCGCCGCGCAGCTTGAAGGAAAAGACCGGCTGCAAGTCCTCGCGTTTGAGCAGCACTTTGTTGCCCAGCCGCCGCGACAGGCTCACGGCCTCGTCCAGGGGCGTTTCCACCGCCACGTCATAGACGCGGCTCAACAGGATGCGGTTCAGATACTCGCTGTGATCGTGCATGGATATATCCTTGACTTGGGATGCGCCGCGCCGAAGGGCCGGAATCCCGCGCCGGAGTGCGGCGCGCCGGGTCGTGCGCGTAATCTTTGTTGTGTACACCCGGCGCGCGCGCTTCTCAAGTCTCAAGAACGCATCGCTCAAGCCGGGTATATCTTATTTAGATGTCAGGCACTGTTATTCGCCGTGAACGACACACGAAAGCCGCTACACGACAAGCGGGCAAAAAGGCATAACGGCAACAGACCCTAGCGAGGCCGGGGCAGCAAAAACCTGCCCTGGACGATACGGATCAGGGTGCCGATGATCAAAAGCCCGATAACCAGATTGGAAAAAATAAAGATCGGCCAGCTCAGCAGCGAAATGGGACTGGTCGGATCGTGCGCCAGAAAACGCAGCGCGGACGCGGACAAGGCGGAAATGCCGAAGGAGAAGCTCCAGAAGGAGGGGGAAAAGGGCTGCTCAAAGGTCCAGACCAGAAGCCGGGCCAGGAAGATCAGTTGCAGGAGGCCATAGCCGAAGAGCACCTGGGCGAAAATGTCCGCCACCCCGCCGTTGACCGAAAGATAGGCCGTACAGGCCACCAGGGGCGGCGCGAGCTGGATGCCGATGGTCGGGCGCACCGGCTTGGGCAGTTCGCCCATGGTGCGCAGGCGCGCGAGAATCACCGGCTCCAGGCTGAGCCAGGAAAAAATGCCCGCGCCCAGAAAGAGAAAGCCCCAATGGCCGTAGCCCAGGCTGCCCAGGGCAATGGCGCTGATCAGGTTGCTGGCCACCGTGGGCAGATACACGCCCGGCGTGGTGGCCTCGGGCGTATGCTGCCCCCGCCACAGCCCGGCGCTGCGGTAGGCGGCAAAGGCCAGCTGGCCCACCGTGCCCAGCACGATCAGCCAGAAGGCCAGCGGGCGGGCATACGGAGCCACGGCCACGCCCACCAGCATGGTGGTGCCGGGAAACAGGCTGATGAAACAGCACTGAATGGCGTCACGCACCTCGGCCAGCGCCGCCGCCCGGCGGAACAGCCATTTATAGATGAACACGCAGGTGAGAGCCAGCCAGACGGCCACCCCCAGCGCCATCAGGCTTTCGCCCACAACAGCGGGCAAGGCCCAGTGCTGCGCGGCGAAACGCCAAGCCGAGCCCATGCCGATGATGCCCAGTACCATGCCGAAATACGCGACCGGGATGGGGAAATACCCGTCCAGCGGCGTAAGCGCCCGTTCCGCCATACTTGCCTCCCACTAATACCAAATAAAAATTATCCTTTCTGATAAGCCAGCCGCCGGGTTATGGCAAGACGGACGAAAACGGCAGTACAACGGTGGACGCTGTCGTTCATACGCCCGGCAGAAAAAAACGGCCGCCACAGGCGGAGCAGAATGCCCTGCCGCAGGACCTGACTTCGAACAAATGCTTGCATCAGGCGTCCGTTAAGGATAATAGAAGCCGTTCCTCATATATCGGAATTTGTCCATTTATCGTAGATTTATGCAAAATCGTTACTTATTTTTTTGCAATTCTGGAAATCATGACCGTCTATTCAGAATGCACGGCCCGCCATACTTTTCGGAGAAAAGGTAATGCGCGGACGGCATAACTTTTTTCCTGACACTGCCAAGCCCGGCCCGCACAGGATAGCGCTTGTGCTGCTCATCGCGTTGAGCTCTTTTTTCCTGTCCGGCTTTCTGTTTCACGTGGGCAACAGAAATATGGAGTATGACGACGCCCTGACGCAGAAAACGTTGATCACCTTTCTCGGAATTCAGTACGACGCTGAAAATCAGGCCTGCATCGAACAGATTCTGAACGGCTACAGCACGGCGCACAATGACATGCTCGTCAGCTATGAGGGCGTAACGCTCAACGCCTATTCCCAGCTGCTCAATCAACGCCTCAAAAAAGATGACAGGGTGGACGACGTCTTCATGCTGCCGCCGGACTGCCTGCGGCCCTATCAAAGCCGGGGGCGGCTTGCGGACCTGTCCGGCCTGCCCGCGCTCTCCGCTTACCGTCCGGAGGTGCTTGAACAAATGCAGGTGGACGGTCGCGCCTATATCGCCACAACCAGCCTGGGCGCCCGAGGCCTGTTCGCCAATCTGGACCTGCTGGCCCGATACGGCGTGAGCACGCCCCGGAACGGCAAGGCCTTTCTGGCGGCCTGCGAAACCTTCCGCGCCCAGGGCATTACCCCTATCAGCGCCGACAGGGAAGCCCTGAAAATCGTTCTGACCGCCGTGAGCCTGACGCCGCCCGGCGGCCCCATGCGGAAAAACACCGCCGCCTTTCCCGCCGCGCTCAACGCCTCCCCGGACCGCCTGGAGCAGGCCGTAAGCAAAGCTTTCAGCCTTCTGGCCCTGCTGCGGGACAAGGGCTACATCTGTATGGAGGACGTCAGGGGAATCGGCCCTATCTATCCCGGCGGGCTGTTTTGCGGCGGCAGGCGCCCCTTCATGATCGGCGGCGCATGGCTTTCCCCCGGTCTCGCCCAGGCGCGGCTCGGATTTCAGTTCAAGGTCTTCCCCCTGCCGCTGGGAGAAGACGCGCCCGTGACGGTACTGAGCCTGGACACGCCGCTTGCCGTCAGCGCGTCAAGCCCGCAGATTCCGCAGGCCGTGCAGTTGGTGGCGTATCTGACCAGCCCCGACAGCATCCGGCGCTATGTCGACGCACAAGGCCTTCTCAGCCCTTTGCGCGACGCGCCCCCACCGGCTGACGCGGCGATCAGGCCGCTGGCCGAGAGTCTGCGCGCCGGGAATGTGGTCTTCAAATCAGACATCCGCCTGGCATGGCCGCTCCAGGACGGCCTGGAGGCGGGCCTGGACGTATTCCTGTCCGGCGGCGGCGCCGGGGAGGCGACGGCCGAAACCATGCGGACGCTCCGCCGGGGACGTTCCGAATGATCAGTCCCAAAAAGCAGAACATCTTTATCGCCGCCGCCCTGGCGCTGCTTTTCACGCTGTTCTGCGCCGCGGCGCTGAACTTCATGAGCTTCGTCCAGCAATCCCTGTGGGACAACGCCGTCAAGCACGTCATGGAAAGCACCGCGCGGGGCGCCAGCGCCCTGCAGCGCAACGCCGTCAAAGATCTGGAACTGCTGCGCATGCTGGCCCTGGACCTGGAGCAGGGCAAGTCCTCCGACGAGCAACGGATCATCGGCAAGCTGCAAACCTACCTCTCCGGCACGGGCAACCTCGCGGCTCTGATCTTCGAGAACGGCACGGGCTATACGGATACCGGGCTGGCCGTCACCCTCACCCCCGAGGAAAGGAAACTTGTCCAGGACCTGAAAAAACAAGGCGGCATACTTCCCCCATACCACAACCGGGGCACCGGGCGGCGCACGTTTACCATCTACGCGCCGGTGGAGTTTGCCGACGGACGCAGGGCCAACCTGTTCAAGGGCTACAACGTGGAGAGCCTGTACGCGGCATACGCGCTTTCATTCTACAACAACACGGGATTCGCCTATGTGACCCTGCCCGGCGGCGAAATCATCATGCGGTCGCTGCATCCGGCCAGCAATAAAACCTTTACCAGCCTCTTCGACATCATCAACGGAAACGGCAACCAGCCCGAGGTCATTGAATCCTTCCGTGACTCCCTGAGAAACGGCAAAACCGGCGTGGCCGTGTTCAACGACGCCGACGGCGAAAACGTCTTCTGCTACGTCCCCATGCCGGATATGGAAGGCTGGTATCTCGTCTCGATCATCCCCAATGCGGTGATCATGAAAGAGGCCAACGCAATCATCCTGCGGACGCTGTTCCTCTGCGGGCTGCTTTTCGCCGGCTTGCTCGCGGTCTTTTTCATCTACCGCCGCCTTAAGCGCGGCTATCAGCGGGAAATCCGCGCCCTGGCCTTTACGGACACGCTCACCGGCATCCGGAACTTCACCAAATTCAAAATCGACGGCGACACGCTGTTGCAGACCCCTGGCGCGCCGCGCTATGCCGTGCTTGCCCTTGACATCCTGAACTTCCAGGTCGTCAACGAGGTGCTGGGCTACAATATCGGAGATGCGCTGCTGCAACGCCTCGCCCTCCTCCTGGGCGAGTCGGCCCGCCCCGGCGCGCTCACGGCGCGCGTGAGCGGGGACCATTTCGTGGCTCTGCTTCCCTACGACAAAAAGCAGGAACTGACGGCCTATTGCGACGCGCTGCTGCGTGCGCTCAATGGATACGTGCGTTCCCAGGCCGGGAGCTACCATATAGAGCTGCGCACGGGCATCTGCTGCGCGGAGGACGGCGACGCGGCCACCGGCATCAACGATCTGCTGGACCGCGCCAATATCGCCCTCAAGGCCATCAAGGCCAAGGGCGCGCCGCCCTGGAACTTCTATGATTCCGGCATGCGCGTCAGGATCCTGCGCGAAAAGGAACTGGAAATGCGCATGGGCCAAGCCCTGCGCGACGGAGAATTCCAGGTTCACATCCAGCCCAAATACCGCCTGGACAGCCTGGAGCTGGCCGGAGGGGAGGCGCTGGTGCGCTGGCAGAGCCCGGACCACGGTTTTCTGCCGCCCGCCGAATTCATTCCCCTGTTTGAAAAAAACCGTTTTATCATCCAGCTGGATCAATACGTGTTCACAGCCGTCTGCCGACTGCTGCGGCAATGGCTGGACGCCGGTCTGGCCCCCTGCCCCCTGGCCGTGAACGTTTCACGGGTGCAGTTTTATACCCTGGGCTTTGTGGAAACCTACATCGGCATCAAGAAACAGTACGACATCCCCGACGGCCTGCTGGAGCTGGAATTCACGGAAAGCATCTTCATCGAGAACGTGGAACTGCTGCGTACCGCTGTCCAGGAGCTGCGCCAGGCGGGCTTTTCCTGCGCCATTGATGATTTCGGGGCCGGGTATTCCTCGCTCAACATTCTCAAGGACCTGCCCGTGGACGTGCTCAAACTGGACGGCGCCTTCTTCCGCTCGCTCAAGTCCAACGGCCGCGACAAGGTCGTGATCCAGAACATCGTGCACATGGCCGGTGAGCTGCAGATGGCTACCGTGGCCGAAGGCGTGGAAACCCTGGAGCAGGTGAACTTCCTCAAGGACACCAACTGCGATATGGTGCAGGGCTATGTCTTTGCCCGGCCCATGCCCGCCGAAAAATTCACCGAGCGCCTGCGCAATCCCGGCGACACATGCTGAGCTTTCTCCGCACCTGGGCATTTACCACGTGAAGTGCTCTGACATACGCATCCCGCGCCGCCATCCGCAACGTGCCGGGCATTCCGGCACGCGTAACGCAACGCGCCCCCTGTCCGGCGTGCGGCCGGAGCAAGGGGCGCGATTCGAGCGTCTCTATGGCGTTTTTCTATTTACTGTCGGGAACGATACGGAATGAATTACTGATGGCGACGAGATCCCGGCGCACCTCTTCGGGCAGGGCCCGATAAGGCTGCATGACGGTTCCCGGATAGCCCTCCGTAATGATGGTCAACGCCCGTTCGGGCGTCAGGGAGAAGCGGCGCAGGTCCGGCGGCTCAGGCCGTAACGTGCGGCCGAAGGGAGTGGGCGCGCCGTCCGTGCCGTGGCATACGGAGCAGGTTTCCTCCCAGACCGTCTGGGCCTCCAGGTCAGGCTCATGCGCGGGTTTCGGCGCGGCCGCGAACATGGAAAAACGCGTGGAAAGCGTGTCCAGCACCTTGTCCAGCTTTTCCTTGTCGTACAGCCGGAAATAGGGCATGGCCGAGCCGGGCGTCCCGTCTTTCAGAATGCCGTAGATATACTCCCGGTCCGCCCGGATGGCGGCGAGATCCGCGGCCGGTACCAGCAGGCGGCCGGCAACGGGGCCGTCCCCGTGTCCGGCCGTGCCGTGGCAGGGCTGGCAAGCGCCGTCATAGATGGTTTCGCCGTTGTCATAGACCGTCTCCAGCTTGACCGTAAAGGCCGCCAGAGCCTGCTGCCGGAAGGGAGCCAAGGCTTTGGAGCGCGCCTCGCGCACCGCCACGGCCTGGGCATGGCCCGGCGCCAGAACCCGGTCTTGCAGAAACTGCCGGGCCACCAGCATGGCGACAAAGATCACCGGCAGAAGAACCAGCAGACTGCGCGGCCCCACGGCCGTCGACGGCGCGGCGGCGGGCCGCAGGGCCCAGAGCGCCAGCATGGCGGCCGCCGCCCCCACGGTCACGGCCCAGAGGATGGACCAGTTCAGATCCGCGGCCACGGAGAAAACCAGGGGGAGGCCGATGACCACCTGGGCCAGGGTGGCGCCGAACAGCCAGTTGCGCAGGCGAGGCGCTTTTTCCGGGTGTTTTCTGGTGGAAAAGAAAAGGTGAAAGGCCGCGCCGAAAACCAGCGCCGCCCCCAGGATGTGCAGATAGCGCAACAGCCAGTGCGCCGCGAACGCGCCGTCCGGGCTGAATCCCTCGGCCGCGAAGGCGGGCCAGAGGGCCTGCCGCTCCATCAGCGCCAGGGCTCCGGTGAAAACGGCCGGTACCGTGAGCAGCGCGCCCACGCCCAGAACGCCGCAGATGAACGCCAGCCAGGTATTGACCTCAATCTTGTGCCCGAAGGCGTCGATCAGCAGGAAAGCGACGATCAGCAGCGGAATTATGGCCAGCCAGGCATAGGAAAACAGGCCCGTGGCCGTAAAAAAGGCGTGGGAATAGCGTACCTGGACGATGAGCAAGGGGGCCACGCCCAGCACCACGGCCAGACTCTTGAGGCCCAGGTGGGTGTGCACGATCTGCTTGTTCCAGAGCTGCGCGCCGCCCTCTCCGGTCAGACATTTTTGCAGGAAAAACAACAGGCCGAGCAACGCCGTGCCGAGCATGAGCAGCACGAACAACAGATGCACGCCGAAACTGACGAAAAGCAGCCCGTTCTGCCATGATTCCGGCAGGGGCATTCTGAGAAAAAGATCGTTCCATTGGGTCATGTCTACTTCTCCTTGGGGCTCTGCCCGTGAAGGCGCGAATCTTGGTTGGCCAATGAGTACAGGTAGTTGGCCAGAAGTAGACGTTCCTGCTCGGAGCCGGTGAACGGCGTCATGAACGGCGCCAGATTCTGGGTGATGCCGGTGATGGCGTTGATGCCTTCCAGCGTACGCCCGGCAAGGCGCTCACGGATGCCGTTGATGCCGTCCTCGGTATGGCAGACGCCGCAGTTGGCCGCGAACAGCGCCCGACCGGCCCTGTTTTCCGGGGACAGACCGGCGTCGTTGTTGATCCAGTGCATGCGGGGCAACAGGCCTTCATGCTTGTCGTCCAGGGCCAGATTTTCAGCCATGGGAATCTGGTTGGCGTACATATAGCCCGGCAGCAGATAGGGACCGCGCACGAATTCACGGATGCGCTCGAACTCCATCACCAGGCCCACGCAGAGAATAACGGTGGGGATGCAGAGCAGCCCGCACAAGCGGCGCTGCCGGAACAGCGCGGCCAGGGCCGTGGCCAGAATGCAGAGCGCGGCCAGACCGTTGAACGCGGGCAGCAAATACGGCAACTGGGACAAATAGGAGGTGGCCACCGCGAACTTCCAGTGGGTGAGATAGGTCTGCGGCACCCTGGAAAAATAGACAAAGGCGCACACGGCCGTGACCAGGGCCGCGCCGAGAAAGACCGCGCCCGTCAGGCGCAGGGCCCGGTTGCGGTCCTCACGGGGGCCTTTGTAGCGCCAGGCCGTCCAGCCCAGCAGACACAGCGAGCCCAGGCTCAGGCCGCCGGCCACGCGCAGCAGGAATTGCGGGATAAAGGTGGGGTTGAAATAGGCCTCGCGGAAGGTCTGTCCCCAGGGCCAGCCGTCGGGCGTGAGCATAAAGCCGAGAATGCCCGAAATCAGAAAGGCCGAACTCACGGCCACGGCCACGTAGCCCCAGCCCAGAGCCGCCAGAACGCCCGGCTTGTCCTGGGCCAGCCGGTCCCAGAGATAGTAGTAGATCAGCAGAAGCACCACTTCCGTGGTGAACGCGCCCCATTCAATGAACCAGGGCCAGAAAAAGAGGTGAATCAGCGAGCCGATGCCCTCCGGGGCCAGGGCACCGGTGATGAACCAGATGCCCACGCCGGTGACAGCGCCGATGGAGGTGGTGATGACCACGACCGGGCCGAGCAGGCTGCGGCTGATCTGCGCCCAGAACGCGCCCTTGCCCAGCCAGGTCAATGTCTGGAACAGGACAAGCATGCTCGCCAGGCCGATAGCCAGGCCGTGGCTGATGAACACATGCAGGACGGCGTCAAGAGCGATGGTCATGCCGTCGCCGAGGCCGGGAATATGCAGGATGGGAAAGATCATGGCTCACTTTCCCTCCGGCAGAGGGATGACCCGCTTGATCTTGTCGGGACCGGTGGACACGAATTTGGGCCGGGGTTTCCCGTTGACGAAGGCGGCCACGTCAAGGGCCTGCTCCTGGGTCAGGGACGGCGCGTTTTTGGGCATGAAGCGCCAGGCGAAGACGGAGAACGTGCTGACGCGGTGCATGCCCGCCCCGGCGTTGTAAGAGCCGTCGCCCCAGAGCGGCGGCGCGATGGGCGTGCCCTGGCCGTTGTCGCCGTGGCAGCGGGCGCAGACGTCGGCATAGACCTTGTCGCCGTTGGCCGCGTCGGGCTTGTGGGGATTGCCCAGATCGCTCGGCAGAGCCCAGGGCAGCTTGGCATAAATGGGAATATCCTTGGATATCCACTGCATATAGACCAGAAGAGACTGCATGACCTGGCTGTCAAGGGCCGGTGCCACGCCGTTCATGCTGCGCTGAAAACAGTCCTGCACGCGCATGGCCAGATCCACGGTATAGTCCTGGCGGCTGCGGAAGCGCGGATACGTGGCGCCCACACCCACCAGCGAAATGGTGTTCAGACTTCTGCCGCCGTCAAAGTGGCAGCTGGAACAGGACAAATCATTGTTGACGTATTCCCCGGCGTACTTTTTCGTTTCAGTCATGATCTTGTAGCCGAGCATCACTTCCGCCCGGATGCTTTCCGGCGCGTCCTCAGGGCGCGGCGGATTGAAAAACGGCTGGCCCGACGGCGCGGCAAAGCTCTGTTTCGAGGTTCCCACGTCTTCCGCGGCCAGCCGTTTGGTCACCAGCGTGGAACGGAAAAAGGTCAGCAGCCAGACACCGAACACGAGCAGCAATATTGCCAGGGCAAGGGCAAAAAAAACATTGCGATTTTTCATAGAGACTCCGTATCACGGGAATTATGGCGGATTGCGTGTCCGCCACAGGGGGAAGCGGAAGCCGGAAACGGCTCAAGATGGGAGGAGATCCGGTTGAGGCGATATCCTGTGGCGGCGGTAAAAACACAATTTCAACGCACGTACGCGGATCATGCGTGAAGCGCGCGGCGTTTCAAACTGAAATGCTCTATAGGGGGTACCATAACTCAATCGGAAGTCAACATGGGCCGCGGGCGCGGACAGCGGGGCAGGGGCACGTTTGTTGACTCCCTTTCTTTTTCCTGCCACCATTTATCTTCAAGAGCCGCAAACGGGACCTCCGGCGGCCGCCTTGCGCGGCCGGGCACGCCGAACCGTTCCTCGCGCGGCTTTACGGAAACGATACGGAAACAGGAAGGGGCGTTGCGGACGCCCTTTTTATATATGGAGCGCACATGAACACGACTGACACTTCCGCCGCCTCCACCGGCCCCATCTTTTCCTTCCGCCGCATGGGCGGCCTGGATCAGGTGCTTCTGAGCACGGATGAGGAATGGCGGCAACTGGATCAACTGGACCCCAAACTCTGGATGGCCCTGAGCTGCCCCACGAGCGGCCTGGAATTCGACGCCCGCACCCTGGCCCTGCTGGATACGGACCATGACGGCCGCATCCGCTCGGCGGACATTCTGGAGGCCGTGGCCTGGGTCTGCGAGCGGGTCAAACATCCGGCCCGGCTCACACAACCCAGCACCGGCCTGCCCCTGGACAATCTGCGCGACGACACGCCCCAGGGCGCGGAGCTGCTGGCCGCTGCCCGCCTGGTACAGGAAAAGGGCGGCCGGGCCGAGACCGGGGAAATTTCTCCGGAGCTGGCCGGAGCGGCCCTGGCCGCCGTCGCGGACTATGCTTTCAACGGCGACGGGGTCGTGCCGCCGCTTTCCGTGGACAAAGGGGATGAGCGGACCGCCCGCTTCATCCGCCTGGGTCTCTCGATAGTGGGCGGCAAACGCGACGATTCGGGCCGTCCCGGCCTGAATTCCGAACTGGCCGGAGTTTTTCTGGACCGGCTGCGCGCGGCCCGCGACTGGCGGCAAAGCGTGCATCAGGCAGCCCTGCCCCTGGGCCATGAGACCTCCGCCGCCTGGACCCTGTTGCAGCGCCTGGGTCCCAAGATCGACGACTATTTCAATCGCTGCCGCATGGCGGCCTTTGCCCCGCAGGCCCTGGCGGCCCTCAACGAAGATGACGAACTCACGCCTTCGGACGAGGGCGGCCAAGCCCTGTTTTCACTGGAAGCCCTGGCCCGCCTGCCGCTGGCACGGGTGGCTCCGGATCAGCCCCTGCCCCTGGCGCACGGCGTCAATCCGGCCTGGGATGACGATCTGAGCGCCTTCCGCCAACTGCTGGCCCCGCTGATCCACCCCACCGCGCCCGTTGAAGGCAAGGGCGGCTGCCCGGCTCCGACGTCGGATGCGGCCGATTCCACCGGAACATCCGCCTCGGACGCCCCGGCCGAAAGCCTGAGCGAAAAGAACTGGCGCGCCATTCAGGAGCGCTTCGCGCCCTATGCCGAATTGCTGGCCCAGAAGCCCGGCTATGAGCGCCCGCCGGACGACGCCAAACGCGTGGATTTTCCCGGCCTGCCGCCTCTGGCCCTGGCCGGGGAGGACGATCCCCTGCAACGCGCCTTTTTGCCCACGGCTCCGGAAGAGGCCCTGGACAAACTCTCCGCCGCCGAGCTGGACGCCCTGCTCGACGGCAAGGTGGAGCAGTCCTTTGCCGAGTATGTGCGGCGGGATCTGGCCGCGCCGCGCATGGCCGCGGTGCGCGACCTGGAAAAACTGACCCTCCTGCACATCCATCTCTATACCCTGCTGATGAATTTCGTGTCCTTTGCGGATTTTTACGATCCGGAGCGGCGGGCCATCTTTCTGGCGGGCACGCTCTATCTGGACAGCCGGGCCTGCTTTCTCTGCGTGCCGGTGACGGACCTGGACACCCACGTGCGCCTGGCCTCGCAAAGCCATCTCTGCCTGGTCTACAGCCGATGCCGCCGCACGAACAACAACGGCGAGGAAAAGACCGCCGTCATCGCCGCGGCCCTGACGGCGGGCGGCACCGACGCCCTTATTGAGGGCCGCCACGGCGTGTTCGTGGACAACGCGGGCCGGGACTGGGACACCAGCGTGCTCCGCCTGGTGCGCAATCCCATCAGCCTGCGCGAGGCCATGTGGGCCCCGTACATACGTTTCGGCAACCTGGTGGCCGACCAGTTGCAGAAACTGGTGGCCGCCAAGGACGACGCCCTGAACAAGGCCTCCAGCAAGGCTGTCACCGTCCTGGACAAGGACATCAAGGCCGACGCCTCGGCCGCGGCCTCCGGCACGCCGCCCAAGGCGAGCTTTGACTTCGCCAAGGGGGCGGGCATCTTCGCGGCCTTCAGCGTGGGCATCAGCGTGGTCAGCGCGGCCTTCGCCTACATCGCCAATTCCGTCTTTTCCCTGGGCTGGTGGTGGCCCGTGGCCCTGCTGATCCTTTTTGCCTGCATTTCCGGGCCGTCCATGCTCCTGGCCTGGTTCAAGCTGCGCCGCCGCAGCCTGGGCCCCCTGCTGGACGCCTCGGGCTGGGCCGTCAACAACGGCGCGCCCATCAACATCGTCATGGGCGCGGCCCTCACGGCCGTGGGCCAGCTGCCGCCCGGCGCGCACCGCTCTCTGGACGATCCCTACAGCCTGCACGCGCAATTGCTACGCAAAAAGTATCTGGGTCGGCTGCTGGCGGCGGGCCTGACCGTTCTGGTTCTGCTGGCCGCGGGTCTGGCCTTCTGGCTCTGGAAGGAAGGCGCGCCCGCCTGGCTGGCGCACTGGCTGCCCGCATGGGGAAAATAGCGGGCAAGCAGTGCCTGGTGGATGTCGTCATGAGATGGATTTTCGTGTTATATCAACGGGAAAGTGCCTTTTATGAAGGGAGTATGCTCTTGCCTCAGCCGTTGCAGCCAAACTGCCTGCGGATGAGGGCGGCAGAGCCCTGGTACTCGACCGGAATAAAAGGAGAATTTCAATGCAGAGATAACCGAAAAGGCACTCATGACGACCCCCTCTAAGGCCGTGGTCCTGATTCTGGGCGCTGCCTTGCCCGACGTGCCCCCTGCCGGGCTGCGCGACCTGTGCCTGCGTTGGGAAACGGCGCTGGTCCCTTGGCTCGCGCCGGAACAGATGGCCCATATCCAACGCTTTGCCCCGGACGGCCCGGCGCTGGCCGCGCGGGTCTCCCGCCTGCTGGCGCGCCTGCTGCTGCTGCGCGGCCTTCAAAGCCTGGGCGCGTTACATCCGGATTTGTGTCTGGAAAGGGATATGGCAGGCCGCCCGCTGCTCCCCGGCTGGGGTGTGAGCTTCAGCCACAGCGGCCGGGCCGCCTTCTGCGCTCTGGAGCGCATGCCGGGCGGCCCCTGTGAGCCGGATGCCCGGCTGGATGCGCCCGCCCTGCATCCGGGCCTGGGGCTGGACGCCGAGGCGCTGGACAGCCCGCCCCCGGCGTCGCGGGCCTTTACGGGCCGTGAGACAAAAAAAACGGCCCGCGACGCGTTGCGACGCTGGGCCATCAAAGAAGCCATGCTCAAGGCGCTGGGGCTGGGGCTCAGCCATGACCCGGCCCTGATTTGCAGCGGCCGGGACGGAGGGCGCGCGGGCCCGCTGCGTTTCCACGGACAACATCTGCGCTGGCGGGTTCTGGCCTGCCCAGGCCACTGGCTCTGCCTGGCACGAAACGGCGTGTACGCGACACCGGCGGTCAGTCTGCGCTGGCTGGTCGCCGGACGGATCATAAATGGCCGCTGTTGATCTTGAGTTTGCGCATTTTGGACCACAGCGTGGTGGGCGGCAGGCCCAGGATGGACGCCGCGCCGTTTTTGCCGCTGATGCGCCCGTTGGTATGCTGGATGACGTGACGGATGTACTGCGCGATATGTTCGTCCAGGCTGTGAAAGGCCTGCGTCTGTCCCTGGCTTTCATCCCGCCTGGGGAAGACGCCGGGCGTGCGGGAGCGTGTTCCCGATTCCCGGTCAAAGATGTCCCGCAACGCGGCGCCCACCGGCTTTCTGATCTCTTCGCAAAGATCCACCTGCTCCTGCGTATATTCGCATGCGCCGCTACAGTGCAGGCTGATGAATCGCGACTGATGATAATTAACCCAGTAATCGAGCGGCATATAGATACCCGTGCCGCCCGACGGGTGGAGCATCTTGGTTATTTTTTCATGGGGGGAATCTCCCTCCGTGTGGGTAACCCGGCAGCCTGCCCATGTCCCGGAATTGTCGTTATCCTGCCGGACCGCTGTCACAAATTCATCCGGAATTCGGAAGACCTCAGGTGAGAGCAAGAGGTTTTCATATGGTGAATATATCGCGATTCTTGTCATTGTGCCTGAAAAAAACTTATAAATTCCCAAATAGGTAATAGGCATATGAACAGATAGGAACTCAAAAATAATTTTTAAGACATCCGGCAAGGGCAAATCCTTATAGGAAATATAGAGCAGCTCATGGATCCAGGCATTCTTATCGGTCAACATTTTCCCCATCCTATTCGTAATTATACAGATGAATAGATTTCTTTTAGCCCACACTCAGGTGTTTAATTATATGATATGAAGAATAGCATTTGTCAGCTTACTCGAATTATCGGATCATGTTATTATATAAAATAATTTTTTACTAAAAATACAGATTCCCACGTATAATAACGTAAATCATACAATTTGTGTAATCGTGCCATCACAGAATCTATCGAAATATCCCGATCCGGCCAGCGCGTCTTGCCAGCCGCGTCCTTTTGCGGCACTCTGCCGGCCATGCCGCGCTTTCATCTGGTTTCGCTCTTTCCCGAATTTTTTGATTCGCCTCTGAGTACCGCCCTCATGGGTCGCGCCCGCGAAACCGGCGTGGTGACGTTCAGCTTTCACGACCCGCGCGCCTTCAGCACGGACAAGCACCGCCATGTGGACGACAGGCCCTACGGCGGCGGGCCGGGCATGGTCATGCAGGGCGAGCCCGTGGCCCGGGCCCTGCGTTCCATCGAACGCCCCGGCCGGATGCTGCTCATGACGCCGGGCGGCCGCCCGTTCAACCAGGCCCTGGCGCGCGAACTGGCCCTGGAAGAGGATCTTACCCTGGTCTGCGGCCGCTATGAAGGCCTGGACGCACGCCTGCTGGAACTTTTTCCCCTGGAACCGGTGAGTGTGGGCGAAGCCGTGCTCAACGGCGGGGAAACGGCGGCCCTGGCCGTCGTCGAATCCGTGGCCCGGCTGATGCCGGGTTTCATGGGCAAGGAAGAGTCCGGCGAGGAAGAGAGTTTTTCCCACGGCCTGCTGGAATATCCGCATTATACCCGGCCCGAGACGCTGGAAGGCCTGCCCGTGCCGGAGGTGCTGCTCAGCGGGGACCACGCCCGCATCGCGGCCTGGCGGCGCGCGGCCTCTCTGGCCGCCACCCTGGCGGCGCGCCCGGATATGCTGGACGACGCCCCCCTGGACCGCGAGGACGCCCGAGTCCTGGCCGACCAGCCGCGCGAGAGGCCCGGCCGCAACCTTTCCTTCTGCCTCATGCACTATCCGGTCCTGCTCGGAGAAAAAAATTCCGGCGCTTCCTCTTTGACAAACCTGGACATTCACGATATAGCCCGAATTTCCCGCAGCTATGCCATGGGGCCCTTCTATGCGGTCACGCCGCTGGAGGATCAATTGCGGGTGCTTGAGGATATTTTGCGGCACTGGACCCGAGGTCCCGGCGGCCGGGGCAATCCGGACAGGGCGCGAGCCCTGGAGCTGGTGCGCCCGGCGGTCTCACTGGACGCGGCTGTGGCGCAATTGCGCGAGCATGCCGGCGCGCCTCCCAGGCTGGTGGCCAGTTCCGCCGTCTGGCCCGCGCATAAGCGCGCGCCCGCGCCGCTGACGCCCGGCCGGGTACGCGACTGGTGCCGGGAAGGGCCGGTGCTGCTCTGCCTGGGGACAGCCCAGGGGCTGGCCCCGGAAGTGCTGGAACGCTGCGACGGCCAATTGAGGCCTCTGCGTTTTTTGGGTTACAATCATCTTTCGGTGCGCAGCGCGGCCGCCATCCTGGCCGACAGAATTTTAGGCGACTACTGCTGAAACCACGGGCCGCACACAGCGGGCCGCTTCGCAACGACGCAACAATCCGCCCGCGGGTTTGCAAGGAGTTCACGATGGACATCATCAGGAAAATCGAACAGGAAAACATGCGCATGGATATGCCCGCGTTCCGCTCCGGCGACACGGTCAAAGTGCACCTGCGCATTGTGGAAGGCGAAAAAGAGCGCATCCAGATCTTCCAGGGCAACGTGATCCGCATCAAGCGCGGCACCACCAACGCCAGCTTCACGGTGCGCAAGGTTTCCGACGGCGTGGGCGTGGAACGCATCTTCCCGATCAACTCGCCCTTCATCGACCATGTGGAACTGGTCAGCCAGGGCCGCGTGCGCCGCAGCCGCCTCTACTACCTGCGCGCCCTCAAGGGCAAGGCGGCCCGTATCAAGCCGCGCGGCCGCTTCTGATCGGAATTCGCGCCTTTTTGCCGTCGGCGGCGTCGCATCAGCCCGGTGCCGGTGCACGGGCTGATGGCAACAGCGTAAATGCTCGCTTTAGCCGACAGAATGGATTTTTCGTCCATTCTGTCGGCTAAAGCGTGGTTTTTTGTCTGTGGCCCCTACCGCAACCATCGAAATTGAGGCAGCCGTGAAAGGACACGCCGCGCAGGCCGGCCTGTTTGGCCCGGAAGACATTGCTTTCGGCCGCCGGTCCGAACCCGTGGCCGGTATCGACGAAGCCGGACGCGGTTGTCTGGCCGGGCCGGTGGTGGCCGCCGCCGTCATCCTTCCCGCTGTTTACGAGCTGCCCGGCCTTACGGATTCCAAGGCGTTGAGCGCCAAAGCGCGCGACATCCTGGCCCCGCGCATCAGGGAATGCGCTCTGGCCTGGGGGCTGGGCGTGGTCTGGCCCCGGCGCATCGAGCGCATCAATATTCTGCAGGCCACCTTCGAGGCCATGAGCCGGGCCGTGGGCGTGCTTCGCCTTACGCCCGGCCGCCTGCTCATCGACGGCAACAAGGTTCTGCCCGACGCGGTGCTGACTCTGTTCTGGCGCACCGGGCACACTGCCCCGCCGCCGCTTCAGCAAGCCGTTGTGGGCGGGGACAAGAGCGAAGACGTCATTTCCGCCGCCTCCATCCTGGCTAAAACCTTTCGTGACCGGCTCATGCTGCATCTGGGCCGCCGCTGGCCCGGCTACGGCCTGGAGGAGCACAAGGGCTACGGCACAAAAGCCCACTATGCGGCCTTGCGCCGTCTGGGCCCCTGCCCGCAGCACCGCCTGACGTTCCGGGGGGTGTTGCCCCAGGCCGCCGCTCCGCTGCAGGGCAGCTTGTGCTGAAATGGCTTTTTTCCCGGCAAACCGGCCCGCAAACGCCTCCCGCGCCGGGCAAGGACGCGCCGGACCACATCCGCCTGGGACGGGACGGCGAAAAGGTTGCGGCCGCGCTTTTGCGGCGCGCGGGCTTTGAGCTGCTGGACCGCAACTGGCGGCAGGGCCGCCTGGAGCTGGATATGGTCTGCCGCGAAAGCGGCGTTCTGGTCTTTGTGGAGGTCAAAACCCGGCGGTCGGACGAGCGCGGCGGCCCGGCAGCGGCCGTGACCCCGGCCAAACAGCGTGTCCTCACGCGCGCGGCGCAGGCCTGGCTGGCGGCGCACGACGCCTGGCAAGCACCCTGCCGCTTTGACGTGGTCTGCCTGTTGCGCCACGGCGACACCTTCAGCGCGGAGCATTACCGCCATGCCTTTGACTTCACCCCGTCTCTGGATAGTAGCCACGCCTCTTGGCAACCCTGGTGACCTGTCGCCCAGGGCCCGCGAAATTCTGGAAAACGCGGACCTGATCCTGGCCGAGGATACCCGCCGGGCGGCCCAGCTCTGCCGTCTCTGCGGCATTCAGGGCCGCCGCTTCCTGAGTTTTTACGACCACAACGAGGCCGAGCGCCAGGAAGAAGTGCTGCGCCTGCTGCGCGAAGGCCGCGATCTGGCCCTGATTTCCGACGCGGGCACCCCCCTGCTGGCCGACCCCGGCTACCGCCTGGTGCGGGCCTGCCGCAAGGAAGGTCTGCCGGTTTCCCCGGTGCCGGGGCCCTCCGCCCCGGCCGCCGCCCTGTCCGCGGCCGGTATCGCGCCCCTGCCCCACACTTTTCTGGGTTTTCTGCCCCGCGATACGGCCGGGCGCGAAGCCCTGCTCACGGCCTACGCCCAGGTGCCCGGCTCGTTGATCTTTTTCGAGCGCAAGGACCGCCTCAAGGAAAGCCTGGCTACGGCGGCCCGCATCCTGGGCCCGCGAGATCTGGCCGTCTGCCGTGAATTGACCAAAACTCATGAGGAATTTATACTCAATCGCCTGGAAAATAGTATGGATCTGCCCGACGAACTGCTGGGCGAGATCACGGTTATCATCGGCCCGCCCGAAGTGACGGAACGCACGCCGCGCGAGGAAGTGGAAAGCCTGCTGCGCGCGGAACTGGCGCGTGGCGGCAAGGCCCGTGACGTGGCCCGCCGGGTTCAGAGCGCCGTGCGCGGCTGGAACGGCAAGGAATTGTACGCCCTGATCCCGTCCGCCAGAGCAATTTCACAGTGAAATTGCTCCGGGGAAGCACTGAAAAATCCGTCAGGCGATGAAAAGCCTTGCGCATGGCGGCGACGATTTCAATGGTAAAAGGCCCTGAAGCAGACCAACATTGAAGCTGAGGGATGCCATGCTTCCCCGACGTGTTGTCCTCAATTGCCTTGCGCGTACCTGCTGCATCAACGCGGCCGTCACCGCCAGAGGCATGCAGCAGATCGGCCTTGCCTTTGTGCTGGCTCCGGCCTTCAACCGGCTCTATCCGGAAAGCTCGGCCAGGGCCCGCGCCTTTGCCCGTTACGGCGGGCACAGCAATACCCACGTCTTCATGGTCCCGCTTTATGTGGGCATCGTGCTTGCCCTGGAAGAGCAGATCGCCCGTGGTTCCCTGCCGGAAGGCGCCGTGGGCGTGGTGCGCGAAACCCTGGCGACCACCCTCTCCGCCCTGGGGGATTCTTTTTTCAGCGGCACCCTGCTGCCGCTCTGGGCGCTGGTCAGCGTCTGCCTGCTGCTGGCCGGGCAGATCGGGCTTACTGCCGCCCTGGCAGCGCTGTTTCTGGCGTTGTTGCTGCTCTTCCGGATTCTGGCCTTTTTCGCCGGACTGCGCCACGGCATGTCCGTACTGGCGCGGCTCAAGCGCCTGAACCTCATCAACTGGGTGGACCGTCTCAAAATGCTCAACGCGGTCGTGGTGGCCCTGGTGGTCTGGCAACTCCCACTCCCCCACAAGGCCCCCTTTCCCTGGCTGCATTACGGATCGGGCACGGCCGCCATACTGGGCGCGGCCTGGCTGGTAGGGCGAATGCGCCTGCCGCGCATCCTGCTCTGGGCGCTCGTTCTGGGCGCGCTCATTCTCATGGACGAGGGGCTCATCAGCATGTAAGATGATCCCGCCCGAAAGAAAACGGGCTTGCGCCCCTTTTCGTCGAAACGACGGGAGACAGGAGCATTTCAAGTGTCACCCGCTGTAAATTGTTGAAAAGCTCCGGCGGCAGCGAAAACTGACGCAAAGCAAGGCGGGAGCGCATATCCGCCGCAGATTGCGGGCAGCGTATGTTTTGAAATTATCCCCGATTTCAGAACACCCCCGCTCCAAGGTATACGCATGGAAGACGTCATCGAAGAAACCCCGCGCGGGCTCGCCCTGCGGCTCACGCTCAATCTGCGCGGCGGCCTGCACGCCCGGCCCGCCGCCCGCCTGGCCCAGGAAGCCCAGCGTTACGCGGCCGACATCCAGCTCATCGGCGAAACGGGCGAGGTTGACGCCAAAAGCATGCTGGACATCCTTTCCCTGGCGCCGCCGGCCAATGCGGAACTGATCCTCCTGGCCAAAGGCGACGACGCCCGTGAAGCGCTTCACGGCCTGGCCCGTTTTTTAACCACCCTGCAGGAATGACATGGCCCGCGCGGTTTTATTCGGCACCCCGGTTTCCCCGGGCATAGCCATCGGCTCCATCCGTTTCATGCACGACACGCGCCCGAGCGACAAGCGCCGCATCGGCCCGGACGAAATCGCAACAGAGCAGGAAGCCCTGCGCAGTGCCGCGGCCAGCGTGCGCGCCGCTCTGGAAACGACCATGCGCGGCGTGCCCGAGGAGCTGGCCGAATACCGGGACGTCATCGCGGCCCAGATGGAACTGGCCCGCGACCCCAAGCTGCTGGACGCCGCTCTGGCGCGCATCGAGCACAAGCAGATCTGCGCCTCCTGGGCACTGGACCATACGGTGGAAGAACTCTGCACCCTGTTCCGGGGCATGGACGATCCCTATCTGCGCGACCGCGCCCAGGACATCCGGGCCGTGGGTCTGCGCCTGCGCGAATGTCTGGCCGGCGCGAAGCCCCGGCGCGGCGGCAACGGCCCCAGCCTGCTGGCTGCGGAGGATCTCTCGCCCGCCGACGTCATGGAACTTGATCTGAACGGCGTGCTGGGCATTCTGACCGCCGAGGGGGGGCCCACCTCACACACGGCCATCCTGTCGCGCGGCCTGCACATTCCGGCCCTGGTCGGCGTGACCGGCCTGCTGGACACGGCGCATGAGGACGACAGGATTATTGTGGACGGCCTGGGCGGCTGCGTGCTCTTTGGTCCCGACGAGGGGGATCTGGCCCTCTACACGGCCCGCCGTGACGAATACACGGCCTGGGAAAGCCATACCCGGCTCACGGCCCACTGGCCCGCCGAGATGTGCGACGGCGTGCGCGTGGACGTGCAGGCCAATCTGGAAAGTCCGGAAGAGTTGGATTCCCTGGCCGAGTGCGGAGCCGACGGCGTGGGCCTGTACCGCACGGAATTCGCCTATCTCAGGGGCGATCTGCCCACGGAAGAGGAGTTGTTCAAGGAATACGCCGCCGTGACGGCCAAAGCCGCGCCGAGCCGGGTGGTCTTCCGCACGCTGGACGCGGGCGCGGACAAGATGCTGCGTTCCCAGGCGGCCCTCAAGGAACCCAATCCGGCGCTGGGCCTGCGGGGCATCCGCTTCTGCCTGCGGCATCAGGGCATTTTCCGCACCCAGCTGCGGGCCCTGCTGCGGGCCGGGGTGACAGGCAACGTGGCTTTGCTGCTGCCCATGATTTCCGGCCTGGCCGAAGTGCAGGGCGTGCGCCGCATTTTGCAGGAACTGCGCCAGGAATTGCAGGCCCAGAACCTGGCCCACGCGCCGGACCTGCCCCTGGGCATCATGGTGGAAACCCCGGCGGCGGTGCTGGTCTGCGACGCCCTGGCCCGGGAATGCGATTTTTTCAGCATCGGCACCAACGATCTGATCCACTACCTGATGGCCATTGACCGCAACAACCGCCATGTGAGCTATCTGCACGAGCCCCTGCACCCGGCGGTAGTGCGCTCGCTCAAGCGGGTCATAGACGCGGCCCACCGCGAGGGCATCGGCGTTTCGGTCTGCGGTGAACTGGCCTCGGACCCCTGCGGCCTGGCCCTGTTGCTGGGCATGGGCGTGGATGCGGTGTCCGCAGCGCCGCGTTTTGTGCCGGGTATGAAACATATGATCCGCCAGCTCAATGCCGAAACCTGCGTGGAGCTGGCCCACAGCGTTCTGATGAGCACCGACGTCATGGCCTCCAAGCGTATGGTGCGTGAAAAGCTCCACCAGTCTCTGGGACCGGAGCTGGCCTTCCACACCACAAGCCTTTCGAGCCACAGTCAGCCATGAGCCAGAAAACACCGCCTTCCACCATTGCCGTCAACAAAAAGGCCCGTCATCTCTACGAACTTTCCGAGTTTCTGGAGGCCGGCATCGCTCTGACCGGCCCGGAAGTCAAAAGCATCCGCGCCGGTAAGGTAAACTTCATCGACAGCTATGTTGAATTCAAACGCGGCGAAGCATGGCTGCTCTCTTTGCATGTGGCCCCCTACGCCAACGCCGGCTACGCCCCGCAGGAGCCGGACCGGCCGCGCCGCCTGCTGCTGCACGCCCGTGAGATCGCCAAGCTGGCGGGCCTGGTGGCCCAGAAGGGCCTGACCGTGGTGCCGGTGCGCGTCTATCTCAAACGCGGCAAGGTCAAGCTGGAAATCGCCCTGGGCCGGGGCAAGAAGTTGCACGACCACCGTGATACGCTCAAACGGCGTGCGGAAGAACGGGATCTGGCCCGCGAACTGGCCTAGGCTCAGCCCTCAACGCCCGCTGTTTCAACAAAACGTAATCCACCCGCGAAAGGCCGAGGAGCGCCATGCGCCACCCGCCCCTGCAAGCGCCACTGCTCTGGCAAGTCTATCTCGGCTTCTGGATCGCGGGCGTGGCGGCGGCGGTTTGGCTCTTGCCCGCCCTGTGTTGCGCCCTGCTGCTGGCCCTGGCGGACAAACGCCTTTGGCGCGGTGCCCGGCTGACCCTGGCCGCGACTCTGGTTCTGGGCGGTCTGGCCGTGGCCCGCTGGCAGCTTGCGCCGCCGGACCCGTCAGCCGACGCGTCTCCCGCCCGGCTGGCGGCGGATGCGGACAAAGCCCCGGCGCGGTTCTGCGGCCGGGTGCGGGACGTACAGGACCTGCCGGATCAACGCCTGCGCCTGTTGCTGGAGCGGGTCCATCCCGCCGGAAGTTCCACCACCGCTGTTCTGCCGGGCCTTGTGGCCTGGACCTGGGAAGCCCCCCTTTTCCGCCCCCTGGCCGGACAGGAAATCTGTCTGAACCGCCGCCCGCGTCCCATGCATGGCTTTGCCGACGTGGGCCTCGCCGACCGGGAAATATGGTGGGCCGCGCGAAACGTATATTGGCGGCTCTGGAGCCGGGGTGAACGCGGCGAACCAAAAGCCTCCGGCCGGGGCACGCTGGACTAGG
This sequence comes from Desulfovibrio sp. 6_1_46AFAA, assembly GCF_000224635.1. Taxonomy (NCBI): domain Bacteria; kingdom Pseudomonadati; phylum Thermodesulfobacteriota; class Desulfovibrionia; order Desulfovibrionales; family Desulfovibrionaceae; genus Desulfovibrio; species Desulfovibrio sp. 6_1_46AFAA. Next base: position 227,637 of record NZ_JH114301.1, on the reverse strand, counting down.
GTAGCGATAGAAATGGCACTACCGAAATGAGGGGCAATTTCCCGGCGCGCTCGCTTGGGCCGTAGGTTTGTGGCGGATGCAGAGCAAAAACAAAAACGCGCGAAAATATCAGCTTCTTTGCTGCTTTTCGCGCGTTTTTTGCGTTTGAATTGACACTAATATATTCGGCTTCTAGCGGTATTCTCTCCCGCTCCAGATGACCTTACCAATGACGCGGAACTGTTCGGCCATATCCCCTTGTGCATCGAGAGAAATTGGCGGGTAACGCTCTTCATTGACGCTTTTTAGAATCACCTTGCCCGGAATCATATCTATCCTTTTCAAATAAATAGCTTCCTCAAAGCCCACAGCAAATATTTTGCCGGGGATGATATCTTTTTTACTTTGGTCAATGAGCACAACGTCATTGTCCATTATCTCCGGTTGCATACTATCACCAGCGACACGCATCAGCACCATAGCATTAGGATTGCCCTTACGCAGCAAAAAATCCATGCGAAAGGCATAACTACGTTCACTCGTCGCCCCCACTTCAAGACTCCCTTGGCCTGCGGATATGCGAGCTTCGACTAGCGGGATGAGTTTTAGCTCAACATCGCACTGAGGGGATATCGTTTCATCTGGTAGGCCGGGGGAGTTTCCATCTATAGTCATTGGCTCCCGTCCGAAAAGCAACCAATCTGTGTTTAACCGAAAGCGTTCACACAGCGCTTTTATTAAAACTAATTTTGGTTCACTTTTGCCGGTTTCATAGTTGCTCAAGGTCATTTGGGGGATGCCCAACGAGGCGGCAAAAGCCGCCTGTGACGTTTCGCCACGCAAGAATTTAATCCGCTCGCCAAGGGTATTCATAGTAAAAGTTCCCTGCCCAAACCTTTACCTTTAACTTTTACCGGACAATATTCGCATATGGCTGAAATTATTTTCAAACCATATTTTTAGAGCAATATAAAGTTTTACCCTAAAAAATAGTTGACATTGAACCGTATTAAGTTAAAAGAAATTCGTGGGCGGTTGGTTTTCCAAACTAAAATCAAATTAACGGCCCACAAACAAAAGGTCAACGTCCACGATTTGACAGGATTTGGACAAGCAAAGGAAGCCTTATGCGCCAAGCCTCCCTCTTTGACCACTGCGCGCCGCTTACCAGCGCCATGCCCGCCATCAAGGCGGCCATGCGCGCAGTAGCGGGCGCGCCGGAGGGAGAAGGCCGCAAGGCGCTGCCGGACAAGATCAACGCGGTGGCCAGCGCCAGCGGGGTGAAGCTAACCACGGGCAACACCAGAAGTATCAGTAAAGATACTCTGGACAAATGGTTGTCACCCTCGGATGAAAGCCATCCTCCGTCCCTCCTTGCCGTGCTGGCTTTTTGTCTGGCCACGGAGAGCCCGGCACCTCTACGCGCCATGCTCCGCCCTCTTGGGCTCGACATTATGACGGAAGAGGATCGCAAGCTCTGCGAATATGCCCGCACGCTGATTGAACAAAAGAAAATGAGAAAACGGCTCCGCAAATTGGAGGATGAACTGTGAGTCTGACATTTGCCCAAAAAATGGCCCTTGGAGCTGAGCGCGCCAAATATCGCCGCCGTCTGCAAGAAGTGTTGGACGCCCAAGGGCTGACGGGTGCGGCTCTGGCGCGTGATCTAGGTGTTTCCAGCGAGGCCATTTACCGAACTTTGTCAGGGAAAATCCATAGTCCCAAAGTGCTGGATTGGCTACGCGAGCATGGCGCGGCGGAAGAATATCTTTGCGATCCCCGTACGACGGACAGATAGGAACAAACGATGGGCGACGTTCATATGACATACACGACACAAAAAATTGCCAGTTTTTTGGGCGTTGCCATCAAGAGTGTTCTTACTCGCGCCAAACGCGAAGGCTGGCAATCCGTCCAGCGTCTCGGACGCGGCGGCGGCAAGTTGTGGCTCGTGTCCAGCATGCCCAAGGAAACCCGCAAACTCATAACCTCCGGCCTGTTGCGGCAACAATACGCCACACAAGAGGCGGACAGTCGCGCCGTAGTTGGCACCATTAATAACACCACGCTTGGCACTGCTCCGGCTCCGGTCCAGCCCATCAACTACACGCCCGCCCCTAGCGCAACACCGCTATTTCCAGGCGCGTCAGACCGTGAGCGCGCGGTGGCCACGGCCCGTCTGGCCTTTGTGCGCGAGATTGAGCGCATGTCCGGCATCCTGGGTAAAGAAGGGGCCATTCGTCATCTGGCGGACTCCTCGCGCCTGGGCAGCCTCCCCTCCATACTCATGGAGCAAATTTCCATGGCCACGGCCTGCAAGCGCGGCGGCGTGCTGACCCGGCGCACCCTCTATCGCTGGATGGCGGATTACGCCGAGCGTGGCGAAGCCGGGCTGCTGCCCAGCCAGAGCAAAACGGCCCCGGTGCCCGCATGGTTTGACGATTTTTTGCGACATTATCAGAAACCGCAGCATCCATCCGTAGCATTGGCCTACAGCGAATTTAGCAGGGAGCTGGCAGCACGCGGGGAGGGCAATCCGCCCTCCATCCACGCAGTGCGCCGCCTGCTGGCCAAGATGAGCGCACCGGAACGCGAGGCGGGCCGCGCCACAGGTAACGCCCTGTTGAAATTGCGCCCCTATCAGCGCCGCGACACCTCCGAACTCTGGCCCGGTGACGTGTACACGGCGGACGGTACCACCTTTGACGCCGAGGTGCTGCACCCCGACAACGGCCAACCCTTTAAGCCGGAGGTAACGGCGGTACTGGATGTGGCCACACGGCGCTGTGTCGGCCTCTCCATCGCCTTGGCTGAAAGCCGTTTTACGGTGTTGGACTCCCTGCGCATGGCCTGTTGCTTCGGCGGCATCCCGGCGCTGTTCTACAGCGACGGCGGCCCCGGCTACCTCAATCGTCTGATGCTGGATGACCGCACGGGCATGTTTCAACGGTTGGGTATCGAACCCTGCCGCGCCATCCCCGGACGCCCACAGGGCAAGGGCCTCATGGAGCGCGGCGTCAAGACATTGTGGGTACGCGCCGCCCAAGGGCTGGAAAGCTACACGGGCGCGCTGATGGATGGCGATGCCGCCCACCGAAATTTCAAACGCAGCCGCGCGGCCCTTGCGAAGGGTAAGCGCGCCGTGCTGCCCACCTGGGATGAGTTCAAGAGGCATGTGCTGGCGCGGGTGGAAGAATACAATTCCTCGCCGCACAAGGGACTGCCGCGCTACCGCGACAGCCTGGGCCGTATGCGCCACTACTCGCCGGACGAATTTTGGCGCTCTTTCGAGGCGCGCGGCTTTGCTCCGGTGCGTGTGCCGGAAGGCATGGAGAGCGAGCTGTTTATGCCGGGCGAGCGCCGCAAGTGCCGCAACGGCTGGGTACTTTTCCAGAATGGCAACTATTTTGCGCCGGAGCTGGCCGACTACCACGATGCCTTTGTGGAGGTCCGATACGACATTTGGGACAGCTCCCGCGTGTGGTGCTGGACCCTGGACGGGCGGCGCATCTGCGAGGCCGCACTGGAAGGCAATACCCGGCCCTATTTCCAGCCCAGCCAGATTGCAGCCGCCCGCGAAAAACGCGCCAAAGAGCAGGTGCGGCGCATAGACGCCAAGCTCCAGCGCGTGGCCCCCGGCGCTGAGATCATCCTGCCGGAACGGGACACCTCTCCGGCCCTGGACGTGGCGGACAGCACACGGCCCTGCATAGACCTGACCTCGGCCCCGGCTGCCGCCCCTGTTGAGGCGGAACCGGAAGAACAGCGCCCGGCGCTTTTTGTCAGCCAGTTTGAACGGTTCCGCTGGCTGCGGCGTCACCCTGAGCAGCAGACAGAGGCCGATGCGGCATTCATCAAAATCTACCGCAAGGGCGAGGAATACGCGGACATGCGTGAACTACTGGAAATTGAAGGTATCGACTAGGAGGGATCATGAAAAAAGCCTTTGTGAAAACAGAGAATTACGCCCGCTTTGCTGCGGGAGTCAAAGCCGTGGAGCAGCGCGGCGCGGCTGAGGCGGGCATGATGCTGGTGCATGGCCAGCCGGGATACGGGAAAAGCCACATTGTATCCCGTTGGGCGGAAGACGCCGGGGCAATCTTTCTGCGCGCCAATGTGGACATGACGCCCAAGTATTTTTTGACCGAGCTGTGCCGGGCGCTGAACATCGACTCTCGCGGGACGGCCCAGCAGCTTTTTGACCGAGCCCTGCGCGTGCTGGTTGATCGTCAGTGCCCGCTCATTGTGGACGAGGCGGAGTTTACCTTGCGGGATAATGCCGCCGTGCTGGAAAAGGTACGCGACTTCTCGGATCGGGCAGAGGTGACGGTGGTGCTGATCGGCATGGAGCAGATACAGCGCAATATCAATCGGTTCAAGCAGATCAGCAGCCGCATCGCCCAGGTAGTGGAGTTCACGCCATGCACGGCTGCGGACGTGGCCTTGGCCTGCAAACAGCTTTGCGAATACGAGCTGACCCCGGCGCTGTCCGCCGAAGTGCTGCGGCTCTCCGCCGGGCGCATGCGGGAAGTGCTGAACATCCTGGCCGGGATCGAGCGGCTGGCCAAAGATAACGGCCTCCAAGGCGCGCTGGACGTGGCGCATTTTGAAGGCGTGGCACTGGCCCATGACTGGCAGAGCCGCACGGCGAAAAAAGTACGCAAGGCGGCGTGACATGGATGCCGTGCGTAACATTATGGAGCGGCTTGCATCCGAGGGGCCGCAGTACACCCGGAAACTGGCCTCCAGCATAGGCGTGTCCAGCGAATATGTCCGCAAGCTGTGCTGCTGCCTGCGCCACCACAAACTTATTCACAGTGAGGGCGGCATGCACGGCCTCACTGAGGCAGGCCGGGCGCGACTGGCGGAAGGATTTCTGCCCTGCCAGCGCAAAGGCCGGGCGGCGACCAGCGAGGGGCGCACCCTGCGGCAACGGGCGTGGAATGTGATGCGGATGCGGGATCATTTCAGCGTGGACGATCTGCTGACCACGCTGTGCGACGGCGAGGAAAAAGGGGCGGAAGAAAATCTGCGCAACTACTGCCGGGCGCTGTACCGGGCCGGGATGCTCGGTATGACCGGGCGCACCAAAGCCTATTATCTGCGGCCAGAGTCAAATCATGGGGCACTGGCCCCGGCCTACAACCGGGCGGAGAAGTGCGTCACGGACCGTAACACGGGTGAAATCATCGTCTTGGGGGCATCTCATGAATAGCACTGCCGCCGCCCTGCTTGAAAGTGCCGTAGCTGGCAGCAGCGTTACGGCTGTAGCCCGTCGCCTGGGCGTGGCTCGATCCAGCCTGAGCCTTGTGATCAACGGCAAATATCCCGGCGGCACGGGCCGCATGGAACAGCGCATCATGGAAATTCTGGGGCAACCCTGCCCCGTCTATGGCGGGGCGCGCGGCCCGGAGGCCTGCGCCTCGCGCCGGGCCGCTCCCATGCCGACCTCTAACCCCTATGCGCTCCGCCAGTGGCGTGAGTGCCAACAGTGTAACCTTTGGAGTGGAAAAAAATGCTGAGTCAAGACTTGGAATCCTGCGCCGTGAGCATCGGCGTGCTGGGCGGAAAAGTGGGAGAAGAAGAGTGGGCGTATCTGCGCATGCTGCGCACCAACCTGATGGCCCACGCTGTCCAGGCGCGGCGCATGGAGTTGGGGCTGTCCGTGGCCTGCGCCGCTGCTGGTCTGGCCGAGCCTTCGCAGACAGCGCCGAATCCCGCCCCCGACAAGGGGGGGCGCTGTCGGGTGGTCCCGTTCCCTGGCCCTTTCCAGAGCTGCGGCAAAGACGACAAGGCCGAGTAGGCAGGAGGTGCAACGATGAGCCAGACACAAATCCCCGAAGGCTACATGGAAGACGCACGCGGCTGCTTTGTGCCCGTGGCGCAAATCAAAGAAATCGACCTCGCCCGCGACGAACTGGTCAAGGAAAAGGTGGAGAAGGTCAAGGCCATGCAGGCGCAGCTCCGCGCCCTGAAAAACGAGCTGATGGGCGACGTGGCGGCCTTTGTGGAGATATCCGCCGAACGTTACGGGGCCAAGGTGGGCGGCGACAAGGGCAACGTGACGCTACTTTCTTTCGACGGGCGCTACAAGATTAAGCGCCAATACAGCGAAACGCTGGGCTTTGACGAAGGCCTGCGCGCGGCGAAGGCCCTTATTGACGGATGCCTGGAGGAATGGAGCCGCGAGAGCCCCACACCCTTGCGGGCCATCGTCGAACAGGCGTTCAACGTCAACCAGGAAGGCCGCATCAACACTAACGCGCTCCTAGCCCTGCGCCGCCACAAAATCGAGGATGAGCGCTGGCAGCGGGCCATGCAGGCCATTGGCGACAGCCTGCAAGTGCTGGACAGCAAGGCATATGTGCGCGCCTACGAGCGCGGCAAGGACGGCAAATACGCCGCCATCCCGCTGGATATGGCGGCGCTGTAGCGATGTTAACCACGAAACCGCCCCGCGTGGGGCGGTCGCCGGGGCGTGGTGGCTCCGGCCTGACGAGCAGCCAAGGGAGGCAATGATGCCCAGCAATACGCAACGCTTTATTCTGCGCCGCACCCAGGCGGACGCATGGCTGATCCGCGACAACAAGGACGGCAGCGTAGTCTGTTTTGTCCACAAGGGCCGCCGCGCTCCGGAGAAAACTCAGGCCATGGTCAAAGTCATGTTGGATGCCCTCAATGCGGCGGCACAGCTCCAGAGAACTAAGGAAAATACACAATGCTGACACAATGCTCGCTTCTGCCTCCACGTCCCGTTGCGCTACCTCAGCAGCTTTTGGACGCGCACGGGCACGCTCCCGCGCCGCTTAGTGGTTTTGAGCGCCGAGTGGCACAGGCTACGCAAAGCGGACTCATCGCAGCCCGCCAGAAGGAGCTGGCGCGCAAGCAGGCCCTTCCGCTGGAGGAAAAAATTAATCTTTCCCGCTCCGTCATCCGTGACTGGTATGAAGCATGGGATGGCCAAGTCAGCATCAGCTACTCCGGCGGCAAGGATTCGTCCCTTCTGCTTTGGTTGGTTCGCAGCCTTTTTCCAGAGGTCCCCGCCGTTTTCTGCCACACCGGCCTGGAATATCCCGAAGTAGTGCGACAAGTGCTTGATACGCCAAACCATGTTATTTTGAGACCTGAAATGCGTTTTGCCGCCGTAGTGGAGCGGCATGGATGGCCCATCGCCAGCAAAAGAATTGCGCGGGGCGTCCATGTCGTCCGCCATCCCACCGGCAAAAACGAGAACGTCAGGCGTCTATATCTTGAAGGCATCAACCGCTTCGGAAAAAAAGTTGAAGGCTTCAAGGTGCCGTTGCGCTGGCGCTTCCTTTTCGACGCCCCCTTCGAGTGCTCTGACAAATGCTGCGAAGTGATGAAGAAAAACACCGCAGCCCGCTATGAGCGCGAGAGTGGTCGTAAACCTTTCGTCGGTACGCTGGCTAGCGACAGCAAGGCGCGACAGCGCGCCTATCTGCTGGAGGGCGGTTGCAACGCCTTCGACATGAAGCGCCCACGTTCGGCCCCGCTGTCGTTTTGGACGGAAGCGGACGTACTACGCTGTATCGCACAAAACGGCATTCGTATCCCCTCCGTGTATGGAAGCATTGTCCGGGGGGAGGACGGATCGCCCAAAACTACAGGCGTGAACCGCACGGGCTGTGTATTTTGCTGCTTCGGCCTGCATCTTGATGAGAGAGGGCGCAACCGCTTTGAGCGTTTGGCCGAAAGCCACCCCAAGTTACATCGCTTTGTCATGGAACGGTTGGGTCTACGGGGCGTGCTTGCTTACTGCCGCCAAGCTGCTCCGCTTGGATTATCTCAGACCTTCCGATGGAAATAAGTTCCTTTCAAGGACAAGGGTAATGAGCAAACAAACCACCATCATCTGCGACGGCTGCGGGCGCGCCGTGACGGGCGTGGGCTATTCCACGCTGCTGACCCGCCTGAAAAGCAAGGGCTGGGTCAGCCTCAACGGGAAAGAGCATTACTGCAAGAAGTGCGCGCTGTTGGCGGCGCGGAAACGTAAGGAGAGCCACCATGTCGGGAAAGCAGCCTGATCCTTTCCGTAAAGGCTTGATCGCCAGCGTCAAGATTGCCCAGAAGGACATGGCCCTGGACGACGCCACCTACCGCGATCTGCTGCAATCCGTCACCGGGTACGACAGCGCCGCCAAGTGTACCGTGCCCCAGCTCAAGGCCATGCTGGCGGAGTTCCGGGCCAAGGGGTGGACGCCGCGCCCGCGCCGTCCCAAGGCCGTGCCCCCGGAGTTGCGCCCACTGCACGGCAAGATAGCCGCCCTATGCGTCGCCGTGGGCCGCCCCATCGCATACGCGGACGCCATCATCCGGCGGCAGAGCAAAAATAGCGCTGAACTTGGCACCGCCGACCGCGCACAGTTGACTGCTTGTGTGGCAGCCCTGGTCCGCCAGCAGGCCCGCGAAACAGGAGGATAGTATTATGTATCAACCCGAAGAAAGCGTAGCCCGCCACCTTGAGGCCATGCATGTGAGCTCGCCGGAGCCGTGCGGTCTGGACGTGCTGGAATTCGCTCTGCTGCCGCGACAGGGACAGGAGCTTGCCCGCCTGCTGGGCCTGCCCGCCACGCTCAAGCTGGTGGAAAACTACGGCGGCCTGACTCTGCGCATCCCCTACGGTGAAACGCCCCTGGGCCGGGCCATGCTGGCGGACATCGCCAAGCGCGTGGATCATGACACTGCGCGGGCACTGGCCCGCAAATATGCCGCCACGGAATTGTATATCCCAAACTGCAAATTGGCCCTGGTCAAGGTGAGGGACGCGGCCATCCTGCGCGACCGCGCAGAACTGGCGGAGCAGGGTTTATCCGAGCGCCAGCTTGTGCAGGTGCTGGCCCTGCGTTACCGCCTTTGCGACCGCTATATCTGGCGCATCCTCAAAAAACCGTCGCCAGCCGACCCCCCGGCACAGCGGCAAGGGAGCCTCCTGTAACCCCCGTCCCGTCCTCTGGACGACCGCTGAACTCATCCAGCCTTTCCTGAGCCCGTGCTGCCACTACAGTGGCAGTGCGGGCTTTGCTGTGAATGGTCCGCACACTTTTCAAAGGAGCGACCATGAACGGCATCCATCTTGACAAAATACGGGAAGTATTAAACCGGCCCGGCTTTGAGGGGCCGCAGCAGTTGCGCGGTTATATCCCGTGCGACCGGACCACGGGCGGCACGGCCAACTATTACGGGGGCCAGAACCCTGAGCGCTATGTGCCCATGGGCATCAGCGGCGTGACCATCGGCACGGGCGTGGACCTTGGCCAGACGGACGCCGCCACACTCGGCGGCATGGGCGTGAACTCCGGCACGGTCAATCAGCTTCGCCCCTATCTGGGCCAGCGGAAGGCCGCCGCCGTGGCCGTGCTGCACCGCCTGCCCCTGACCCTCAGACAAGACGTGGCCGACGATCTGGACGCGGCCATGCTCAATCACCACGTTGCCAAAATTTCCGGCTACTATGACCGGGCTGTGGGCGTGCCGGGCATGTTTTCTCGGCTGCCTTGGCAGGCCCAGGCCGTGATCGTCAGCATTCAGTACCAACGCGGGGTCAACAGCCCGCGCAAATATCCCAATACCTGGAAAGCGTTTGTCACTCAGGACTGGGCCGACGCGGCGGACCGCCTCAAGAACATCAGTCTGTGGAGCGGCTACCAACGCCGCCGTCGCCTCGAAGGCAAGCTGCTGGAGGAGCTGCTGTGACCCGTTGGGCTATCGCCGCTCTGGGCGTGCTGACCTGCGCCGCGCTGTTGGCCTCGCTAGTCGCCAACTGGTGGCTCTGGGGCTGCTGGCGGGAAGCTGACGCCGAACTCTCCAGCGCCCGCGCGAGCCTCGCCGCCTATGAAACCGCGCGCAGTGCGGCGGACACGGCACTGCTCAAACTCGATACGGCCCGTCTCGCCGCCAAGGAAAAGGAAAAAAACAATGCCCAACTTCTGCGCAATCTTGAGCAAGACGCTCCCGGCCTTGGGGATGGCGCTTATTTTGAGCGCCTTGCCCGCATGCTCGAAGAGTATGCCGCCCCCGTTGTCGGTCCGCCCTCCGGCGGTGCTGCTCCAGAACTGTCCGCCGCCCCCGGTCAATAGTGCCGTGCTCCCCGCCATCGCCCAGGCGGATGTTTCCAACACTCGAAAGCGTGAGGCCGGGCTGGAATATGTGCGCTATGTCCAGAATGTGGAGGCCGCTTTTCGCGACTGCAATGACAAACAACAGGCCCTGCGCGATTTTTACACCGGGCTTACGGAGATCTCCAAATGACGGACATCAACTGGCCGGAGGCCTTTGCCTACTACAGCGCTCGTCTTGCCGACATGTGGCCGGGCAAGGTGGCGGTGGGTACGGCCCTTTCCTCGCTCTGCCTGCTGCTGGGTATGGATGAAGTGCTCTTCTACGTGCTGCTGGCCACGCTTACAGGCGAAATGCTGACGCGCATCGCCGTGCATTGCAAACGCAACAAGAGCCTGTGCCGTGGCCTGCAACACGGGCTTGCCCGCTATATCTGCTACGGTCTCTTTTTGCTTATGGCCGTGGCCGTGCAGATGGCTTTCCAGCGGGCCGTGGGGGTGGGCCTGCCCATTGTGGACATATTCATGGCCTACCTGATCCTTACGGACTGCGCCAGCGTCATCGGCCATCTGTATGTTTTGGGCATACCCGTGCCGGGCATACTCAAGACGCTGGTGGTGGGCGGCCGCCGTCGTATTGAACACGCTGTGAGAGAGGCCGTGCATGACGATGAGGTCGGTACACAGCATAGGGAGCGCCCCTAACCATGGCCCATAACGCCCAGACCCGCGCGACGGCACGCGCCGCATATATCTATGATAATCTGCCGCTGACGCAGGTGTCCACGGCGCACGGTATCTCCCTGGCCACGCTGCGGAGTTGGAAAAAGAGCGCGGCGGCCCAGGGCGATGACTGGGATAAGCTGCGCGCGGCCAATATGTTGGCCGGGCAAGGTATGGAGGCCATTGCCCGCCAGACTTTGAGCGACTACGTCACCCAGCACAAGACGCTCATGGGCGAGATCATCACCGCATCGGATATGACCGCCCAACAGAAGGTGGCGTCCCTGGCTTCGCTGGCGGACAGTTTCAACAAAATGGTGGCCGCCAGCCGCCGCGTACTGCCGGAAAGCAACGAGCTGGCCGTGGCCCTGCGCGTGATCCAGCTCCTGACGGAATTCGTGCGGCAGAAGTTCCCGCAGCACGCCACGGCCCTGCTGGAAGTGCTGGAACCCTTTGCCGACGAGGTGGCGGAAAAGCTGGGAAGCGGGCGTGGCTGATTCGGTTAACGGAGCTGACGGTATCTATATCTGTCTTTAATATGAGCGCCAAAGCAGCGTCCCTTGGAAAATGACGCCATCAACGCCAGATACACGCCTGCCGGGACGCCATAGTATTGATAAATGCTGCGGCTCGTGAACTCGACTTCCAGCACGGCGGATTCGTCATCATAGCCAATGGAGCGAATATTTGATGAGCGAACACTTTTACGTTCCATCTGATCCCCCTCACGATAAGGGGGAGTTGATGAAAATCTTTTCTGCCTATGGATTCAGGGACAAAGAAGGTCATTCCCTGTTGCTGTGCCATGAATTTTTATCGCTTGTAAACAATTATTGCGGCATCTTCCATGAAGCAGCTGAACACGAAAAAATTTCTTGAAGAGCTGGCGGCCCTGGCCGCCGGGCTGCGTCGCACCATAGAGGCCGACTGCGCCGCCTTTCCGGTGGATGCGGCGGCCAGCGCAGAACGCCGCCGGAAAGCACAGCACGATTTCCCCTTTTTTCGGCGCACCTACTTTCCGCATTATACACGGCGCAAGGACGGCACCCCCACGGGGGACAGCCGTCTGCATCTCTGGCTGGATGATGCGCTGCCCGCTGCCGTGAACAGCCCGGAGGGCGTCAAGCTGGCCTGCGCGGCCCCGCGCGGCGAGGCAAAAACCACCTTTGTGGACGTGTTTTTCCTGCTCTGGTGCGTAGTCACGGGCCGCAAGCGGTATATCCTGATCATTGCCGACGCCTTTGAGCAGGCGGCGTCCTTTCTGGAGGCCGTCAAGGTGGAACTGGAGAGCAATCCCCGCTTGACGGCGGACTATCCGGCCCACTGCGGCGAGGGGCGCGTCTGGAACGTGGGCACGGTGATCACGGCCCTGAACGTCAAAATACAGGCTTTCGGCGCGGGCAAACGCATGCGCGGCCTGCGCCACGGCCCGCACCGCCCTGATCTGGCTCTGCTGGATGACCTGGAGAACGATGACAACGTGCGTAGCCCCGAGCAACGGGACAAGCTGGAGAACTGGCTGTTGCGCACCGTGCTTTCCCTTGGCCCGGCTGACGACAGTATGGACGTGGTCTATATCGGCACCATCCTGCATTACGACTCCGTACTGGCCCGAACGCTCAAAAAACCGCAGTGGCGGGGCAAGACCTTCCGGGCCGTGGAAAGGATGCCTGACCGCCTGGATCTGTGGGAGCTATGGGAACGCATCTATAAGGTACCGCCGGACGGCCCGGACAAGGCCCGCTCCTTTTATGACGGAAACCGGGAAAAGATGAACGCGGGGGCGGTGGTCAGTTGGCCCACGTTCCGGCCCCTGTACACGCTGATGTGCAAGCGGGCCGAAAACCGCGCGGCCTTTGACGCCGAGCAGCAAAATGATCCGCTTGTGGGCGACGCCGCGCCCTTCGCCGGGGTCATGGTCTACTGGACGGAACTGCCCTCCGGCCTGCTGTACTTCGGGGCCTGCGATCCCAGTCTGGGCAAGGCCGGGGCCGGGCGCGATCCGTCGGCCCTGCTGGTGGGCGGCCTGGACCGGGAAAATATGCGCCTCTACGAGGTTGAGGCGGACATCCGCAAGCGCCACCCTGACCGCATTATCCAGGATCTGATTGCACTGCAACGGCGCTGGCGCTGCCTGATGTGGGCCGTGGAGACCGTGCAGTTCCAGGAATTTTTTGCGGATGTGCTGGTGCGCGAGGCCGTGCGCCAGGGACTCCCTTTGCCCGTGTCGCCACTGAAGAACAGCACGGACAAGCTGCTGCGCATTGAGAGCCTGCACCCCTATTTCTGCCAGGGGCGTATTTTGCTCAACCCTGACAGTCATGTCCTCATCGACCAGTTGCGCCATTTCCCCATGGCGGACCACGACGACGGCCCGGACGCGTTGGAAATGCTCTGGCGCACGGCCACTCAGGGTTTTGTCAGCCTCCAGGATGCATTCATCCGAGTGCCGCGCGCGCCCGGCATATTGGGCGGCGTTCTTGGCACTGATGATGACGATGATTTTAACGGCCCCTCTGGGGGCCAGAGATGGAATTGACCATGATGATACGCCGTCCCCGCTACAACCGGAACGCCCGTCCGCGTCCGGAAGTCATCAAGGGCCAGCTGCAGAGCCAGGACAGCGACCTGAACACCTCGCTGCTCTATCTGGAACAAATGCCGAATCTGACCCACGGTCTTACGCCCAACCGCCTGCGCCGCATCCTGGCCGACGCCGACGCGGGCAATATCGCGGAACAACATGCGCTCTTTGCCGACATGGAAGATCGCTGCGATCACCTTGCGGCGGAGATGGGCAAAAGGAAGCGGGCGCTGCTGCCCCTGGAATGGGATGTGATCCCCGCCTCGAAAGACGCCAAGGCAAGGGACGTGGCCGCCAAGGTCCGGGAATTTGTGGACATGCTGCCCAGCGTTGAGGACATGCTCACGGACATGGCCGACGCCATCGGCCACGGCTTCGCGGCTCTGGAAATCCAGTGGGACTACAGCGAGGGCCTGCATATCCCTGCGGCGCTGACCTTCCGCCCGCAGTCCTGGTTCCAGACCTTGGTTACCGACCGCAACGCCCTGCGCCTGCGCGACGGCAGCGCTGACGGTGTGGAGCTGTGGCCCTGCGGCTGGCTGGTGCATACCCACAAAAGCAAATCGGGCTGGCTGCCTCGCGCGGGCCTGTTCCGCGTGCTGGCCTGGACCTATCTGATCCGCGCCTATGCCGCCAGCTCCGAAATCCAGTATGTCCAGATACATGGTCTGCCCTTGCGCCTGGGCAAGTACCCGCCGGGCAGCAGCAAAGAGGATAAGTCCGCGCTGCTCAACGCCCTGCGCTGCCTGGGACAGGATGCGGCGGGCATCATTCCCAGCGGCATGGAAGTGCTTTTCAAATCCCCCAGCGCCACGGTGCGGAACATCCCCGGCGAGTTGGTGACGCGCTGCGAACAGGGCATGAGCAAGGCCATTCTGGGGGGTACGCTGACCTCCCAGGCGGACGGCAAAACCAGCACCAACGCCCTGGGCATTATACACAACGAGGTGCGGCGCGACATTCTGGCGGCGGACGCCAGACAACTGGCCTCTACGCTGAGCGAACAGCTTTTACGGCCGCTGGCGCTGCTCAATCTGGGCGTGACTGAGCGCGCGCTCCTGCCATACTGGCAGTTTGACACCCAGGAAGCGGCGGATCTGCAATTATACGCCGACGCCCTGCCCAAGCTGGCCCCGTACATGCGGATCAGCAGGCAGTTTGTGCACGAGCGGCTTAAACTGCCCCAGGCCAGCGGCCAAAATGACGTTTTTCAGGCAGCAGCGGCAGCGCCGGATGGCGGCGACGGAGATGATAGGGGGAAAACAGATAAGGCCGCCAGGGACGGCGGCCAGCCGCGCAACGGGAGCGCAGCCGCAACCGCACTTGCGGCAAGCGGCAGCCCGTCCCCCCCAGGACGTTGGGGCGGGCGTCAGTCTGCGGAAGATGCGGCCCAGGCCGCCCTGGACAGAATGGACGCTGACGCGGCCCTGGCCGACGCCGCCGAAGCCCTGCTGGCTCCGCTCATGGCCGAGCTGGAGGCGGGACTGGCCCCGGCGGAACTGCAAGCCCGCCTGGGCGAACTCTACCCGCAGATGGACGAGGCGCAACTGGCGGACGTGCTGGCCCGCGCCATGTTCGTGGCCGAGGTCTGGGGGCGTACCCATGGCTGACAAAGGCACGGGCGTGGACCTTTCCTACGTCTGTCGGCTCCCGCCGCGTGAGGCCATTCACTACTTTGAAAGCAGGGGCCTCAAAATATCATTCCGCTGGCAGGATGTCTGGCGTGAACAGCACGCCCGCGCTTTCACCGTGGCGGGTGTCACCAAACAGGATTTGCTGGACGATATTCGCGCCGCCACAGCCACGGCTATAGCCGAAGGGCAAAGCAAGGCACAGTTTCGCCAAGCCTTGGAAGACACCGTCAAACGCAAGGGCTGGTGGGGCAAGGGGGAGATCGCCAACCCCGAAACCGGAGAAATACGCAAGGGGGAGTGCGGCAGCGTGGCCCGCCTCAATCTGATCTATCGCCAGAACACGCAAAGCGCATACAACGCCGGACGCTACAAGCAGCAGACGGAAAGTGCCAAAGCCGCCCCGTACTGGCGTTACATGGCTGTCATGGATGCGCGGACCCGCCCCAGCCACGCGGCGCTGCACGGGCGCGTGTATCGCTGGGATGATCCCATCTGGCAGAGCCATTATCCGCCCAACGGCTGGGGGTGCCGTTGTCGGGTGGAAACGCTTTCCGAACGCGGCTTCCGGCGCGGCGGGCATATCCTGGAATCCAGCAAGGGGCTGGAGGCGGAAAAACGGGTGCCGGTCCGCAATCCGCTCACCGGAGAAATGGAGCAGCGCACGGTCAAGGGCTACCGCATCGGCGGGACGCAAGGTGATGTTTTTTATCCGGACGTGGGCTTTGACTACAATCCCGGCCAAGCCTTTCTGCGCGACCTCAAGGCAAATATGCCGGAGCCCCCGCAGAAGGCCGTCACAAATTGGCGTGATCTGGGCCTGCCCCGCCTGCGCGACGTGCCTGCGGGTTTGCGCCAGTCCACGCCACCTCTTTTGCCCATGGCCCCCAGCCGGGAAGCCGCCGAGGCGCAGCTTGCCAAGGCCCTCGGCTTTACCGGCAAGGAACGCCTGCGCGTAATCTCCACGCCCATGGGGCGGCGCACCATCTGGCGCGACAGTCTGCCCCATATCGTGGCCAAGGAAGCGGACTCGCGGGAGCGGTATGCCAACTATGTCTTGCCCACGCTGGAGCAGCCCTGTGAGGTATGGCTCAAGGAGCACGCGGACGGCAAATTGCGGGAGAACTATATAGGACTGTTCAGCGAAGGGCGAAATGCGCTGCTGGCGGTGGTTCGCATCAACCGTGACGGGTCACTGCTTTGGAACGTGATGCAGCGCGCGCCCCAAGATATGGACCGGCTGCGGGAAGGATGGCTGGTGTATACAAAAACAAGGAGCTGATACGGGGTCTCACGCTGGCGGAGTCAAACGGCCTCCCCAACGTACCTAACGGCGGGTATCGCTCCGTCAAGCACCCGCTTTCGCGCCCGTATCAGCTCTTGTTGCAAAGATGATAGCCATGCTGAAAATTGAAGTCAATCTTGATACATCCGAGGCCAAAGCCGCGCTGGACCGTCTGAACCATGCCATGCGCGACACCACGCCGCTGATGATGGAACTGGCCCAGATCATGAGCGAGTCCACGGACCGAGCCTTTGAAAATGAGGCTGATCCTGTTACGGGGGCGAAGTGGCCCAAACTCAATCCGGATTACAAAGCCCGACTGGCGGAAACCGGCTACACCGGCTCCATGCTTCAGCGCGATGGCACTCTGAAAACAAATATCCATCAGGAATACGGCCACGGTTACGCCCGCGTGGGCACAAATGTCACATATGCCGCGATCCATCAGTTCGGCGGCATTACCCGCGCCCACTGGATACGCCCCAAGGACAAAAAGGCCCTGGCCTGGCGCAAGGGCGGCAAGTCATACGTGCGCCGCGCCGTGTTCCATCCCGGCAGCGAAATCCCGCGCCGCCGCTTTCTGGGTGTTGGACCGCAAGACAAACAGGATATGGAAGAAACTATTGCCGCCTACGCCAGAGAAGCCCTCATGGGGAAAAGACGCTGACGTGCCGCCTGGGCCTCGTTTTTTCTCCTTTTCATGCCCATGCCCGCGCCGGAGTGTTTCTGCAAAATCTAACGCCCCTCTAACGGCCTTCATCCGCGTCTGTACGCGGACACGCAACAGTGGATCGGCCGGGCGCTGAACTCCTCCAGCCTTTCTTGCGCTCCGAGCCCTGGTACACCAGGGCCATGGACGCCATCCAAGACACCTCCCTCCTTACCCGCGCGGCTCTCCTGGCCGCGCTCACTCCTGCCCAGCCCGGCGGCGATGCGTCTGTCGCCGCCGGGCGCATCCAGCTGTTCCCGGCGGGGGCTTTTGCGGCCCGTGACGGACGGCCCGGCAATCTCAAGGGTGTCTCCGCCAAAGAGTGGCGCTTGACGCCCGAGGACGCCGAAGCCCTGCTGGCCCGCTGGCGGCAGCGCGCCACTCCGGTGGTGATCGACTACGAGCACCAGACCCATCTCAGCCGCCAGAACGGCCAACCCGCCCCGGCTGCGGGCTGGATCACCGCTCTGGAGGCGACGCCGGAAGGGCTTTTTGCCTCCGTGGAATGGACGGATAAGGCCCGCGCCCATATCCGCGCGGGCGAGTATCGCTTCATCAGCCCCACATTTTCTTTCGACCGGCATAGCGGCGCGGTGCTTGAGCTGCATTCCGCCGCACTGACAAATAACCCGGCCCTGGACGGCATGTCCGCAGCCCAGGCCAAAACCCACACCCAAGAGGACAAGCATATGGACAAGCTGCTCGCTTTGCTCCGCACGCTGCTGGGCCTGCCGGATACGGCGGACGAGGCGCAATGCGCCGAAGCCCTGTCGCTGCTGTCGGCATCCGTAAGCGGGGAAACCACGCAAACGGCTGCCGCTTCCCGGCATCTGCCCCAGCAAAACCTGATCGCCCTGCTGCAAAGCAAGGATGCCGCCCTGACCACGGCTCAGGCCGAACTGGCCTGCGCCAAGGCCGCGCCTCCTGATCCCGGCAAGTATGTGGCCATGACCACGTTCCAGGCTGTGCAGCAGGAGGCCGCGCAGCTGCGCGCCAAACTGGCGGATATGGAGGGGGCCGCCGCGGTGGCCGCGCTGTCCGGCGAAATTGAGGCCGCGCTCAAGGACGGACGCCTTGCGGCCAGCGCAAAGCCCTGGGCCGATGGACTTGCCAAGAGCAATCCCGACATTCTGCGCGAATTCCTTAAATCCACGCCCCCGGTGGCGGCGCTCAAGGGTACCCAGACCGGCGGCAAAGAGCCGGACAGTACGCCCGGCACGGCCAGCCTGACCGCCGAAGAGGAATACGCCCGCGCCCAGTTGGGCCTGACGGCGGAAGAATACGCCAAACACAAGGAGGCCGTCTAAATGGCTGTCGTCACCAACAATCTGATCGCCGCCCTGCGCCCCGGTTTTTCGGCGGCCTTTGAAAAGGGCAAGGCCAAGGCCCCCGGCCAGTGGCAGCAGATCGCCACGCTGATGCCCAGCGCCAACGCCTCCACCACTTACGGCTGGCTGGGACAGTTCCCCAAGCTGCGGGAGTGGATCGGCCAGCGCAGCGTCAAGTCCATGCAGGAGCATGGTTACAGCCTGACCAACAAGCTCTATGAGAGCACGGTGGGCGTCAAGCGCACGGACATCGAAGACGACAACCTGGGCATCTACACGCCCCTGTTCCAGGAAATGGGCTATGCGGCGGCCACGCATCCCGACGAGCTGGTGTTCAGCCTGCTGGGCAAGGGCCTCGGCACGCTCTGTTATGACGGGCAGAACTTCTTTGACACGGACCACCCGGTCTATCCGGAAGTGGACGGCACGGGCGACGCTGTCACCGTCAGCAATCTGCTGGACGCCGCCGCCAGCCCGGAAAGCAAGACGCCCTGGTATCTGCTGGACGTGTCCCGCCCGCTCAAGCCCCTGATCTTCCAGGAGCGCACCAGGCCGGAGCTGGCCTCTCAGGTTGATCCCCGCTCCGACAATGTCTTCATGAGCGACGAATACCGCTACGGCGTGCGCTACCGCTGCAACGTGGGCTTTGGCTTTTGGCAGCAGGGCGTCTGTGTGCGCGACGATCTGACCAGCGCCAACTTCGAAAAGGCTTTGGCCATGATCCAGTCCTTCCACACGGACGGCGGGCGTCCCCTTGGTCTGGGGCGTGGCGGCAAAAGCGGCACCCTGCTGGTGGTGCCCACATCGCTGTACAGCGCGGCCAAGCGCGTGGTGGGCATGGAGCTGATCAACGGCGGCGAGTCGAACCCCACGTATGACGAGGCTACCATCATCAATTGCGCGTGGCTGTAGGAGAAAAAGATGGACGTGCATGTAAAGGTCAAACCGCCCCTGGCGCGCCGTTGCCGCTGCGGCATGTGCTTTGACGCCGCCGGACAGATCATTGCGGTGGATAAAAAGGAGCTGGCGGCCCTGCGCTCTGACCCGTGGCTTGTGGTGACTGACAAAGACGTCTCGGAGGCCGAGGCCAAAAAGGACGATGCCAAAGAGGCGGCAAAAAAGAACGCCAAAGCCAGTAAACCCGCCCAACAGGCGGATGAGGACGCCGGATAACATGCCTGACACCAGCCTGCCCCCGGTTGCCGACATCCCCGCCGCGCCGTCTTACGGCGACCTGCAAACCCTGCTGCGGCGGTTCGGGCTTAACGAGCTTTTGCAGCTCGCTCCCGGCGACAGCGAACAGGGCCTGGACGAAGCCCTGCTGCTGGATGCCCTGCACCGCGCCAGCCGCGAGGCGGACAGCTATCTGGCCACACGTTACCCCGTGCCGCTGAACCCGGCGGAAAACAGCGGGGAAACCGTCTGGCCCGAACCGCTGGCCAGCTTTGTGGGCGACATGGCCCGCTACCACCTGACCGGCGGCGACGCCCAGGAAAGCGAGGCCATTGCCCGACGCTACCAGGAAGCTCTGGACTGGCTCAAGGCCGTTGCAAAGGGGCTGGCTGACCTGCCTCCGCCGCCCGATGGCGGCGGAGGCGAGGATGACGGCGAAGGCATCGGCGACGTGAGCTTTGTGCAAAGCCACCGTCCCGTTTTGTGGAGGTGATATGTTTTACCGAATCGACGGCATTGAAAGCGGCATGATCGAATGCCTCACGGCGGCAAAGCCGGATTATCTGCGTTTTGTCGGCTCTTACGGCGGCGAACTCATGGGCGACTGGCAGGCGGTGATCCGCGCGCTGCCCGCCGTGTGGGTGACCTTTCAGAGTATGACCGAACCCAAGCCCTGCAACACGGCCCAAACCCGCTTTGAGGCCCGCGTGCAGTTTGCCACGGTTGTGGCCAGTCGCAGCGTGCGCAACGAGGCCACGGCCCGCAAGGGCGGCCCGTCGGGCACGCCGTATGTGGGCACCTATCAGATGCTTGAGGATGTGGGGAACCTCATCTGCATGCGGGATTTCGGCTTGGACGGCGTGGACTATCTGCGCCCTGGCCGCATCCGCACGCTGTTTACAGCTAAAATAGCAGCCCAGGCTCTTTCCGTGCTGGCCCAGGACTGGACCTCGCGCGTGCAGTTCACGTTACGGGAGCCGGGGCAGAGGCCCATTGCTTCGGAAGGGGAGCCCCCGGAAAACGGCTATCTGCCGCCATCCGCCGAGCCCTTGCCGGAGCTGCGTCGTCTCGGCCTGCACTACTGGCTCAAGCCCCCGCAAGACCCGGACGCGGATGATCCGCTGCTGACCGACATCCTCCCCCGCGTCCGCATCAACCTCCACGAGGAGCAAAAATGAAAACCCTGACCGTCATCGCCCGCCAGGGCGTCGCCGTGCCCATGCTGACCGTGCGCGCCATGATTACCGACGCCACGCCCAAGGATGTGCCGGATGTGCCCTATTACCGCCGCCGCTTGGCGGACGGCGATCTGCTGCTGTGGGAAAGCCCGGCCCCCGCCGCCAAAAGCAAAAAGGGCTCCAAGGAGTAACTATGGCTTCCACAAATATTTCGTTTGAAAAAATCCCGGCCAGCATCCGCAAGCCCGGCAAATACTTTGAATACAACACCCGCAATGCCGTGCGCACCCTGGCCACCAACGGCCAGAGCATGCTGGTCATCGCCCAGCGCCTGGAGGACAGCACGGCCCCTTTGGAGCCCGTGCGCGTCTATGACGACGCCACCGCCGGAGAGCTCTTTGGTTATGGCTCCCAGGCCCACCTGATGACTCGCGCGGCCATCAAGGCATATCCCTATGTGGACTTGTCCGTGCTGCCCGTGCCCCCGCACAGCGCCGGACTGGCGGCCACGGGTACGCTGACGCTTACGGGCGAGGCCACGGGCGTGGGCGTGTTGACCCTCACCGTAGGCACGGCCCAGATCAGTGTGGCCGTCGCCTACAAGGACGCCGCCGCCGACACCCTGGCCGAGCTGAACAAGGCCCTGGAAGCGGAGCAGGATTTGCCCGTCACTGCGGCCGTCACCACGGCGGAAGTGACGGAAGCGACCCCCAGCCCCGTGCCCACCCTGACCATTACGGCCAAAAACAAGGGCACGCTGGGCAATGCCGTTTCCCTGGCCGCATCCTGCACCGTGCCGGGCTACACCGCCGCCGTGGTCAAAATGGGCAACGGCCAACAGGACCCGGAGCTGGAGGACGCCCTGGCCGCCGTGTTCGGTGCGGATTATACGCTCTACTGTCTGCCCTGGGCCGGGGAAAGCCAGTTGCGCACCCTGCGCGATCACCTGGAGGCCGTCAGCGGCCCGCTGGAGCAGCGCCGGGCCACGGCATGGCTGGCCACGCCCTCCACATTGGCCACAGCCGCCACGCTGGCGGGCAGCGTCAATTCCGAGCGCATCAGTCTTGCCTGCCTGCCGGGCAGCGCCAGCCCGCCGGAGGAAATTGCCGCCGCCTACTGCGCCGTGGCCGCCAGTGAGGAAGATCCGGCCCGGCCCCTGAACACCCTGGAACTGACCGGCATTGCCGCGCCGCCGGACACGGCCCGCTTGTCCCGCACCGAGCAGGAAGTGGCCCTGAAAAGCGGCGTCACCCCTCTGGAAGTGGGGCCGGGCGGCGTGGTCCAGATAGTGCGCGCTATCTCCACCTATACCAAAAACCCGGCGGGCGTGGCCGATGTGTCCATGCTGGATATGACCACCATCCGCACCATGGACTATGTGGCCAAGGCCGTGCGCGAGCGTATTGAGTTGCGTTTCCCCCGCGAAAAACTCTCCACCCGCACCCCGCCCAAGGTGCGCAGCGAAGTGCTGGACGTGCTGCGCCAACTCGAAGAGCTGGAAATCGTGGAAGAGGTGGCGGCCAATGCCGAGGGCGTGATCTGCGAGCGCGACTTACAGGACGCCAACCGCCTGAACTGCCGTATCCCCACGGACGTGGTCAACGGCCTGCACGTCTTCGCGGGCGTCATTGATTTGTTGCTGTAAAGGAGGGGGAACATGGGTATCAAAGAATGGCTTACTTGTGGCTTGCTGTATGGGGTGCTTTTCTGCTGGCTCGTTTCGCTGGGCTGCGACTACTATCGCGCGAATATGCGCCACAAAGAACGGGAAGCTGAATTCAGCAAGCTCCTTGAGGTATTCCGCCACTCCCGCGAAAGCAGCACGCGGACTATACACGAGTGTCTTGCGGCGCTCGCCATGCAGAAAAGCCTTGTGCTGGTGCAGAGAAATGACGGCAGTTGGCGTTTGTCCGCTCTGGATACCAGCAGCCGCGAAGAGGTGCGGCAATGGCTGGAGCGCACCCGCCAACAGGCGGAAGACGCCGCACAAAAGGAGCCGGATAATGAGTAGGCTGCGGATAAGCCGGGCGTGGATCAGGCGGCATCCGCGCGTGGGGCTGGCGCTGTTGTATGCCATATCCCCGCTGATGTTTGCTCAGGTAGTCCTGGATTGTCTGCACAAAATGAAAGAAGAGGCTCGCAGTTCGTGGGCGGACAACTGGGGCTTGTTCCAAGACGCACGGGATAGCATTTTAAGCTACATCAGGAGAGGTAAAGATGAAACTCGTTAAACTGATGTGCCTTGCGACGGTATTACTCCTGTCCGTATGCCTGACAGGTTGCGAGAGCAATGAAGCAAAAACAGGCCCGAATATATCCATGATTCACTATGATCGTCTTTCCATGTTTTATATTTTCTGCGTCAACGGCTACAGCTATCTGCTCCATGCTGAAAATGGTAAGGGGGGCCTGACCCAAATGTGGGAAATCGGCTCCAGTGGCCCGCTCCCCATGCGGTGCTCGCCGCCGGAAAAGCCCACGCCATGAGCGCTAAGCCCCGCCTAGCGGGGCTTTTCTTTGCCCGCCGCACGGCATATAACATAACCATGCGTTCATTTATTTTCATACTTATTTTGCTATTTACCCCCGCCATCGCCCTGGCCTGGAGCGGCGAAGTGGTCGGCGTCCATGACGGCGACAGCATCACCGTGCGCCGCGCCAGCGGTAAAAGTGCCAAGGTCCGCATCTACGGCGTGGATTGCCCGGAGCTGGGCCAACCCTATGGCGACAAGGCCCGCGCTCTGACCGCCCGCGTGCTGCTGGGCAAGACGGTGCAGGTCATCCCGGCACAAAAAGCTAAGAGTTATAAGCGCGTGGTTGGCGGCATCGTACTGCTGGGCGACATGCTGGTGCTGCAAGACGCCTTGGTCAGTTCCGGACTCGCCTGGGTGGATGACCGCTACTGCAAGCTGGCCGTCTGCGATCTCTGGCGGCTGCACCAGCGCGAGGCCAAGGCCGCCGGGCGCGGTCTGTGGCGGGATAAAAGCCCCGTGCCGCCCTGGACGTGGCGGAGGATGAAGCATAGCTGAGAGAAGCCAGAATTTCTAATTATTCTAACTTCAATTTTCTCAATCAGTATTCCCCTTGTCTTTATTTTGTTGTTTATCTTTTTCCTTTAGCTCTATTGTCCGCAAAATTAAAAATAGAGTAGCAAGAATCACTGTAAGTATAATAACAGGTAATATTGTCTCTAACTTTTTAAAAGGAAAGTTTGTTTTTTCTGTTAAAAAGAATGTTAAAATAGATACTGGTATTGATATTATGGCTACATATATGCTTAAAAAATTCATTTTATCACTTGATATCTTTTCTGTAAATTTACACTTTTCTTTATTATTTTTTTGTGATGTTGCGTTAAGCTTATTGCATAATTCAATTTTTTTCTCTGAAGTTATAAAAGCTGAATCCAAAACTTCTTTTATAATATCAGAAAATAATTCTTCAATTGATAGCATATCACAAGGGGCAATGCCATACTTCTTTGCTGTTGCTTCTATAAGCCTATTAATAATGTTATTTTCTGGTATATTGCCATTAGGAATTCCAGATCTCAAAGCATATAATACCTCATGGTTGGCAGATGTGGCTTTTTGCTCCAATTCTCTCTTTTTACGCCTTGCAATAATTGGTTTTGTTATTATATATACAATAATACTTGTTAAGAGGCCACTTGCAATACTAATTATCCAAGGATTGCTGAGAATCTGCTCCAACCACGATGGCATAGCAACATCACCAATAGTATCTATAGTCATATTCCCCCCTAGCTATAGAGAATATTCTATTAAAAAATGCTATCAGTGCCAACCGCCGCGCAAATTTTTCTTGACAACTTGCAAAAACTTGTTTTTTAGTTTTCGCAAGGAGGTGCAATGGAGCGAAAGCAGGTCGCATTCCCTGTTTCAACCGAAGAG
Source organism: Desulfovibrio sp. 6_1_46AFAA (assembly GCF_000224635.1). Classification (NCBI taxonomy): domain Bacteria; kingdom Pseudomonadati; phylum Thermodesulfobacteriota; class Desulfovibrionia; order Desulfovibrionales; family Desulfovibrionaceae; genus Desulfovibrio; species Desulfovibrio sp. 6_1_46AFAA. The sequence goes on along the minus strand of NZ_JH114301.1, from coordinate 203,057 downwards.
CATGCGAAGATAAAAGCCTTGGCCGCAAAACAGCGGCGTAGTATTAAGCAGCTTTTCCTTGATATGCTTGATAAATTTTATCCCGGCTGGGACAAGGATGAAAAAGAGAACGGCTCCAAGTAGTGCGCCAACACCACTTGAAGCCTAACCCAGACACTACACGGGAGGTAGTGAAATGGCTAAAAATAGCATATCTCAAGTCACGCCCATAATCAATGAAAACGGCCTGAACTTCCTTGAATATCAAGGGAAAATACTCTTTTCTTCCGAGGAAATAGGCCGCCAACTCGGCTACAGTAAGCCGTCCAAGTCCATCAATATTTTGTTCAGCAGAAATCAAAAAGAACTAAGCAGTTACGCAGTTGGCATCAAATTGATGTCAACTGACGGCAAGTGTTATGAAGTGCGCCACTTCACCGAAGAAGGCGTGTACATCATCTCCATGCTTGCCAACACGCCCAAGGCTCGGGAGTTCCGTGCCAAACTGGCCCGGTTGCTGCGTGAAATCCGCGAGCAACGCGTCTTGCAGGCGCACGAAGCCGGGCGGCGGCAAGCACTGGCAGAACTTGCGCCGCAGCAGCAAGCTTTGGCTCAATCCATGTGGTCCCTCGGCCCGGCCAAGAAGCGCCGCCTGCGCTCGGTGGTGCGCTACCGCCGCATGGGCCTGGGCAAGCAGGCCATTGCCAAGCTGCTGGATTGCGACGGCCGCGATGTCTCCCGTCTGCTCAAGGCTGCCGACGCCCTGGGCTGGTTGGCCCCTGCCTCCACTGTCCCCGCTGGCCCGGTGCAGGGCAATTTGCTGGAGGTGGCCCATGCCTGACGCCAATCCCTGCGATCTGCTCACGGCGGCGGCCGCGCGCATCCGCTGGCAGCAGCGCCTGCTTTGCTCTCTGCCTGCCGGGGCGGGCGTGGACATGAACAGCCAGGACGCCAACGGTCTCTACTTCACCTTTGAGGACATCTACCAGAACATAACCGATGCGGTGCAACTTCTGGAATCCCAGGAAAAAGCCGCCGCCTGACCCGCAAGCCCCTTGCCCCGGCAAGGGGCTTTTCGTATCCTAACGGCAAACACATAGAAGGAGCCGCCCCCATGAAACAACTGCTCGCCTGTTTCCTGCTTTTGCTGCTTGCTGTTCCGGCGTTAGCTGAAGACAACATTCCGCTCTTCAAGGACTATTATTACGGTATGCCCAAGGCTGAAGTACAAAAAAAGTCACAAGCTGTGGACTGTAAGCATGAAAACCTTATCGGTGATCTGTGCGTAAAAAAACTTGTGACATTTGGCAAACAAAAATGGGAACAGGTTTTTATGATTGAGGACGGTAAACTTACTTCCGTTATGTTGGCGAAAAGCCTTGATGCGCAATCGCTCATGGCCGCCATTCAAACGGTGGCTGCCAATGACTATGCCCTCCTGAATATGAGTACTGGTTCCAAGCAGCTTGACGTTATTCATATCGCCAGACAGCAGGGTAGCAAGGCCATACCCACAGCCGTCGTCAATTTCGAGAACGAATCACAAAATGCCCCGGAGCTGATCTACGCATTCTATGAAGCCGCTAAATCTCAGCCCATTGCGAAGGATAAGAGCATCGCCAGCTTTGCGGACTTCGCCATGAAGGCTCCCCGTGATCTCCGCAGTGTGGAAGTCCGGCGCGCGGGAAACCTTTTGGGTATCCAATTCCTCGCACCATTCGCGGCGCTTCAGGATATGCAAAAGAAGGCTTCCGAAGCCAAAGAATCCTTTTAGCCAACCGCTGAACTTCGCCAGCCTTTCTTGAGGCCCGTGCCGCCACTACTGTGGCGGTGCGGGCCTTCTTCATCCCATGTCCGCGAAAGGAGACGTTATGGCAATCAAGGAATATGTAGGCGCTGTCGTCCTGGAAGTGGATGGGCGCGAGGTGGAGTGCAGCAGTTTTTCCGTCACCGAGAACACGGGCCGCCAGCCCGTAAAAACCATGAACCGCAAACGCCGTATCGCGGGCTATTCCACGGGCGTGGCCACTTTTGAAATCTCGGCCTCCGTGCCCATTCCCGTGGACGGCGAGGAACTGGACTGGTTCAACGCCTTTGACGTGAAAATGGTCATCTATCCCATTTCCGGCAACGGCAAACGCACGGCCTACACCGGCTGCGTGGTGCAGGAGGTCTCCCCGGCCTATGAGTCCGAGGGCGAGGCCAAGCGGGATATCAAACTTTTCGCCGTTGACCGGGTGGAGGAATAAGCCATGCTGACCGAAAAAGGCTCTTTTTTATATGGAATTGAGGTGGGCGGCGTCTGGCACAAGGACTTTGAAATGCGCCTGCCTACTATGGAAGACGTGGAATGCGCTTTGGAAAGTGCCCAGGCCGACGCCGGGGACGCGCCCAGTCTGGCTCGCATCAGTCGCTACAAATGGGCATCCTGCCTTGTCCGTCTGGGCGATCTGGATGCCCCGGCCATTACCCCGGAACTGTTGGGCAGGCTTGCCAGCACTGAGTATGGCGTCCTCTCCGCCGTCGAGGAATCCCTGTTAAAAAAGCTCGCCGCCGCCAGCGTACAGCCCGCCCCCTCCGCGTAGTGGAGGCCGCGCTGGTGCGGCAGGGCTTCGCGCTGGCGGAAATCCGCGCCATGTCCGTGGATGAGGCCGAAGCCTTTGTGGAAATCCTGTACCCCCAGGTCCAGCGTAGGGGCACGCCCCGCGTGCAAAGCCTGCGCCAGAACTGGCGAAAATGGAAACGCCCATGAGCGATCTGCAAGTACAAGCCGAACTCAAGCTCAAAGACAATCTGAGCAAGCCCGCCGGTACGGCGCTGGACGCCTTGGGTAAAAACGCCAAAAAAGCGGGCGACGCCGTGGATGCCGTGGGGCGGGCGGACTCCGTCAAACGCGTGGCCCGTGACGCCACTGAGGCCGCCCGTGGCATGGACGCCGTGGCCCGTGGCGCGCGGGAGGCGCAATCCGGCTTGCGGGGCGCGGAACGGGGCGCGACGGGCCTTGCCCGCGCCATGCGTGGGGTGGGCAAGGGCCTGCGGGACGCCGTGGGGCTGTTGCAAAAACTGCGTCCCGGCCTGGATAAGGGCTGGCAGACCGCCGCAGCCGTGGGCGCGAGCGGCATGGCCGCCAAAGCGGCTATCCAGCGTCCTGTGGATAAGGAACAACAGTATCTTTACGACGCCACAGTGGCTTTTGGCGAGCGCAAAGACGCGGCGTCTATCAAAGCGGGCAAGGCAGAGCTACGGGGCCTGGATGCCGCCGCAGTCAAGTACGGCGGCGGCACCAATGACAGCGCCATGGCCACGCGCGGCGCGCTCTTTGGTGCAGGCATCGACTTTGAAACAACGAAAAGCATTCTGCCCGGAATTCAACGCACGGCCACTGCTACCAATTCCTCTGGAGCAGACCTTGCTCAAACTGTGGCGGCGGGCCTTAAAGTCCGGCAGTTCTCGAAAGAGGATGCGGAAGAAATTCTGGGAATGATGGCCAACGCAGGTAGCGCGGGCAGTTTTGAAACGAAGGACATGGGACAATACCTGCCCGGCATCTTCGCCAGCGCGCCCGATATGCTGGGTAAAAAGGGCACGGCCTACCATCTGGCGAACCTTGAGCTGATGCGCGACGCATCGGGCAGCAGCGCCGAGGCCGCCACGCTTTACACCAATCTGCAATCATTTCGCAACTCACCGGAAGCATACAAAAACCTCAAAAAGAAAAAGGTCTACCTCGCCGAGGTGTACCAAAAGGCAGCGGCTGGCGGCGAAGACATGAACCTTGCCTTTGTGGATGCCATCCAGAAAGGCGTGGTCGAAAAGGATAAGCTCTACCGCACATTGAACGCCCGCATGGAGAAAGCCCAGGGCGTGGAGCGAGATGCTCTGCAACGCCAACTTTCCGCCCGGCAAAGCCAGCTTTTTGGGCAAATCATCGGGGACACCCAGGCCCGGCGGGCGGCAGTGGCTATGGCCAACGGCGGCGAGCGGCGTAATGAACTGCTGGAAGCCGTGCAAACAGACCCCAGAGCCACAGTCAGCAAGTTCTTTGAAGTGGTAACCTCCTCTACGCAAAGCAAGTTCGATGCCTTGGGTAATGCTTGGGATACGGCCATGGACGGCTTTTTTGCCAATGTAAAAGGCAAACTGGACAGCGCACTAGGGTGGACTGCGGACGCCATGGCCGCAAACCCCACTGCATCAGTTGGCTTGGCCGGAGCGGCAGCAGTGGGCGGCAGCATGGCCGCAGGCGGCGCGGCTTTCAGTTTCTTGGAGTGGCTTCGCGGCGGCAAAGCTATCCCCACGCCCCCAGCAGGTACAGCAGTAGAGGCCGCAGCCGAGGGCGTGGGCGCTGCCGGAGGCTCGGCTGCGGCAGCGGGCGGCAAGGGGGCGGCATTGCTTAAAGGTGCGGCCAAAGCGGGCAGCGTGCTGGCTGTGGCCGGATCAGCCATTGACGCCGTAAGCACGGAACTGGACGACTCCCTGACCCGCGCCCAGAAGAATGAGGCCCACACGGAAACCGCCGGGGGCCTTGCCGGATCGCTGGCTCTCGCCAAGGCCGGAGCCATCGGCGGCGCTGCTCTGGGCTCTTTTCTCGGCCCCATCGGCACGGCTATCGGCGGGGCCATCGGCGGCCTGGGAGGCGGCATTGCCGGATATTTCGGCGGCTCCTGGGTGGGCAAGAAGCTGGGCGGCTGGTTTTTCGGCGACGATGATGAGGCGGCCCCGGCCCCGCAGCCTGAAAATGGCGCTCAGAGTCAGCCCGATATTACCCGGACGGTACTCCAGGCCGCGCAGATCATGCAAAACCAGCCTCTTGCAGCAACGCTCAATATCCAGCTTGAAATGGACGGCGAAGTCATTGCCCGCAAGGTGGAGCAGGTACAGCTCCGCCAAGCCACCCGACGTTAGGAGGCCGCATGTCCTGGTTATCCCTTCTTGATGCCTCGTTCCGTGGCGTTCCCTTCCAGGTCGAATCCGTCAGCGACAAGGGTGAGAAATCCCTGGCCATTCACGAATACCCCTACCGCTCCGGCGCGGAGGTGGAAGACTTGGGCCGCAAGGCGCGCGTCATCCCCCTTAAAGCGGTGTTCTGGGGCGTCAACTACCTTTCGGGCCTGCGTGCCCTGGTCAAGGCCTTTGAGGAAGAGGGCAAAGGCGAGCTGATCCACCCGGTGTTCGGCAGCGTGGAAGTGGCCATCCGCACTTGGGACGTGGGCCACGAGGCTGATCGCCCGGATTACGCCACAGTCAGCTTTGAGGCCGTGGAAGCCTCGCCGGACAATCCCTTTTTCGCTGACCAGAGCACGCGCTCTCTGGCCGAGCGCGCCTCTGACGCCTTGCTGGGCGGCCTTGCCCAGGCGCTGGGCGACAGCGCCGCCAGCCTGCAAACAGCTCTGGGCGAGGTGGCCGGGCAGGCGGCCAGCCTCCAAAACCGCGTTCTGGCGGAGCTGGACGGCCTGCTCATGGTCTATGACAGCGCCCGCAGCGTGGCGCGCACCGCCATGTCCTATCTGGATTTTCCCAGCGCCTTTGTGGCGGATTTGTCCGCCTGTATCCAGTCGGCGGCGTCCACTGTGGGCGGGGTGTCCGGCTTTGCATCCCTGAGCGGATTGTCGGGTCTGCTGCCGCGCCTGGACGTAAGCAGCGGCGAGAATGTCGGCACATACCCCAGCGGGGCCAACAGTTACGGCCCGGCGTGGATCAGCGGCCCGGTCAGCGGCAGCGTGGGCCGGGCGGAGGCTGTGCTGGCCATCCGCCAGCCGCCCACGGCATCCGCGACAGCCCCGATCCCTGAGCCCGGCAGCGCGCAGACGCCCATCGGGCAGGCCACGACTCACGCCATGCTGACGCAAACCCAGGTCTACGCCCAGGCCGCGCGCGACACGCTTGTGGCCGAGCTGGCCGCGCCCACCCTGACCCCGGCGGAGGTGGAAAGCCTCACGGGCAATGCGCGCGACCGTCTGCAAGATTGCCTGCATGCCGTGCGCGCCAGCCTGCCGCAGGCTGTGGTCCACCCGATATCCGAGTGCCTGCGCGACGCCGCCCAGGCCGTGCAACAGCTGGGAGAGGCCGCGCTCAATGCCCGCCCGCCGCTGGTCATGCGTACAGTGGATCAGCCCTGCAACTTCCATTTGCTGGCGCATCGCCTCTATGGCGACTACACGCGCGCCGGGGAGCTGGCCCGCATCAATCCCCAGGTACGCAATCCCAACTTTATAGCCCAGGGCCAGGAGGTGCTTGTCTATGCCCGTTGAGAGTGACCGCGTCAGCGTGGCCATCGAAGGCCATCTGCACCGGGACTGGACGCGCTTGTCTCTTGACAGCGACTTGTTCACCCCGGCGGACGCATGGAGCGTCAGCCTGGGCATCCCCGCCGCGCAACTGCCCGGCTACGTGCGTCCCTGGGCCAAGGTTGAGGTACGCGTGGGGGACAGCCTCGCGCTCACGGGCCGGGTGGATTCCCTGCGCCGCCGCATTGCCCGCGACGGCCTGGAGCTGTCCTTGTCCGGACGCGACGGCGCGGGCATCCTCCTGGACTGCTCGGCCCCGGTATTTACCCAGCGCGAGGTGGCATTGGACGAAGTCTGCGCCACTATGGTCCGCCCCTTGGGCGTGGACAAAATCGACGTACAGCCCGGTGGCGCGGCATTCAAAAAAGTCAGCATCGAACCGGGGATGACCGCCTGGGAAGCCTTGCAACGCGCGGCCGAGGCCAGCGGCCTCTGGCCCTGGTTCGCCCCGGACGGCACCCTCAGAGTGGCCGCGCCGGACTACTCCCGCGTCGTGGACGCGGAACTGATTTGCTCCATCGACAGCAGCGCTGGCACTAAAAATAATGTCATCGCTCTCGATATGGAGGAATCCTGCAATCGCCGTCACAGCGAGGTTACGGTGCTGGGCCAGTCCACAGGCGGGGAGGATGACGAGGCGCAGAACGCCCTACGCGCCACGGTCAAGGACGGTGGGGCATGGTTTTACCGCCCCCTGATCCGCGACGAAGGACATGTGGACAGCGTGGCCATGGCCCGCACCCGCGCCCGCAAGATCATCACGGACGGCGTCTTTGACAGCCTGACCTTCACGGCTGTGGTACATGGGCACCGCACGGACTCAGGCTCGCTCTGGGAGCCGGGCATGCACATTCGTCTGCGTGTGGAAAAACTCTGCGACATATCCCTGCTGCTGGCCCGGCGCACGTTGCTCGGCGGGAGAGAGGGACGCACAACAATGCTGACGCTCAAGCCGTGGGCCGTCTGGCTGCCGGATACGGCCAAAAAGGCTAAAAAACGTAAGAAGAAAAGCGACGGTGATGAAATGGACTTTGATCTGGAGGACTGATGGATATTGCCGCTATGATTGACGAGCGTATCCGCCGCGCGCTGCGCGCCCTGCGCCTGCCGTACCGCGCCCGGCTTTCCGCGCTCGACGGGGGGCCGGGTCTGCAACTGGCCCAGGGCGAAGCCTTGGCCGGGGAACAGGCCCAGGCCGTGGAAGTCTTGCAGCAGTTCGGTTTTTCGTCGGGCATCCCGGCGGACAGCCAGCTCATTGTGCTGCCTCTGGCCGGGCGCAGCAGCGCCAGCGTGGTCATTGCCACGGAGCACGGGGCCTATCGCCTCAAGGTGGGGCCGGGCGAGGCCCGCATGTACAGCCAGGAAGGAGCCTACGTCCATATCAAGGCCGGACGCGTGGTGGACATCGACTGTGACGATCTGCGCATCAAGGCCAAGAACAGCGCCATCATTGAGGCCGGGCAAGGTATTGTCCTGGACACGCCCCTGACCACGGTCACGGGCAACATGACCGCCACCGGCGAAAAAGGCGACAGTGTGGAGATGACGGCCAGCGTCCGGCTCCAGGGCGACATTACCCAAGTGGGCTCCCACACCTCCAGCGGCGACCAGATTGCCGGAGGCAAGAGCCAGATGCACCATACCCATCCCGGCGACAGCGGCGGCACCACCGGCGAGCCGCAGTAGCGTCCCTCAGGAAGTGCTGAACTCCACCAGCCTTTTTTGCGTCCATGACTCCACTATTGTGGAGCCATGGACGCACAGCTTGATCCCCTCTCCGGCGACTACACCGGCCAGCGCATCGGGCATCTTGGCAATGCTGTTTATCTGCGGCTGCAAACGCCTCGCGGCTCCTGGTGGGCTGATCCCTCTTTGGGCAGCCGCTTGCACGAGCTGGCGCGCGAAAAAGACGTGGCGCGCGTGGGGGTGTTGGCCCGCCAGTATGCGGAGCAGGCTTTGCAAACCTTGCTGGACGATGGGCGGGCGCGATCCATCGAAGTGTCGGTGGACCAGCCGCATAATGGCCGCTGCCTCCTGCATGTGGCGGTGGAAGACGCCAGCGGCGCGGCCTACACATTTGAGCATTTTGTGGTTGTGGGAGGCTAACCGTGCCCTATAACATCCCCAGCTTTGATGAAATCCGGCAGCGGCAGCTACGCGACGCGCGCAATCTGGACGCTACGGCCCATACGGAAACGGACAGTGACCTTTACATCCGCGCCAGCGCCACGGCCTCGGCCTCCGAAGGGCTCTATGCCTATCAGGCGTGGCAGGCCCGCCAGCTAATACCCGATACAGCGGACCCCGAATATCTTGAGCAACACTGCGCCTTGCGTGGCATTACCCACAAGCCAGCCACCCGCGCTACGGGCACGTTGATCTTTACGGGCCGAGCCGGGGCCGTGGTCCCGGCTGGCGTACAGGTCAAAGACGCCGATGAGGTGGCGTTCCGCAGCACGGAGGCCGCGACTCTCACCGGAGATGACAACGCCGCCACGGCTGTAGCTGCCTGTGAAGCCATACAGGCCGGGGCATTGCCGAACCGTGACGCCGCTCCCGTGACGCTGATTGCCGCGCCGCCCGGAGTGCAATCACGTGCATTGCTGACCTTGGAGGGCGGCACCAATCCGGAAACGGACGCGGACCTGCTATCCCGTCTGCTGGATTACATGCGTAATCCGCCATCCGGCGGCACGAAGGCCGACTATCGCCGCTGGGCACGGGAGGTGCCCGGTGTGACCGACGCGCAAGTCTATCCCCTGCGGCAGGGGCCGGGCACGGTTGACGTGGTGATAACCGGCGCGGACGGCATCCCCGGCGCGGACGTGGTGCAGGCCTGCCAAGCCCACATAGACACGGAGCGTCCCTTGGGCGCACATGCGACAGTTTATGCGCCCGTGTTGCTGTCTGTGGATATGACCCTTGCGTTGCGCGTCAGCGGCACGGCTACGCTGCAAAGCCTGCGCGGCCCGGTGGCGGACGCTTTGCTGGCTCAATTCTCCGCGCTCCGGCCCGGCGATCCGCTGATCCTGGCCCGTTGCATTGCTGCTGTCTCCGGCCTGGAGGGCGTGGCGGACGTGGCCATCCGCGATCCCACCGCCAATCCGTCCCCGACAGCCCTGCAATGGTGCCGCCCTGGTGAACTGACCCTGGAGGCCCTCTAGATGCCGCACCGTGATCTGCTGGCGGCCTTGCTGCCGCCCGTATCTTACGACGCCAACGCGCCGCGCCAGAACCTTTCGCTGGCCATGGAAGGCCGGGAGCTGGACCGGGTGCAAACGGACGGCGCGGCGGTGCTGGGCGCGTTACGCCCGTGGCTCTGGCAGCAATGGCTGCCGGATTGGGAACGCGTCTACGGCCTGCCCGGCCCCTGCGCAGCAGGCGGGCAGCTCCTACAGGAACGTATTGCCCTGTTGGCAGTGGCTTTCTTGGAGCGTGGCGGCATATCCCGCGCGTGGCTCAAACGCTACGCATCTTTGGCTGGCTATGCCGTGGAGATTCAGGAGTTCCGCGAATTCAAGGCCGGGCGCTCCCGCGCGGGAGACGTTTTGACCAACGGCGGATGGGTTTTTGCCTTTCTGGTTGAGGCCTCGGGCGACGTATCACGTACCTTCCGGTCCGGGCAAAGCGTCGCTGGCGAAGCCCTGCGCACTTGGGGCGATCCCATACTGGAGTGCATCATCAATTGGCGTAAGCCCGCGCATACTATCGGGCTCATCAGTTATCTGGAGGATAATCCCCGTGCATAGGATCGACAGCAGCACCGCTACCCCGGACAATAAATTTACCGAGGGTGATCCCACAATCCCCGTAGCCGCCACCACCGTAACGGCGGACTGGTTGAACAGCGTTCAGGAAGAGCTGGTCAAGGTTGTGACGGAGGCGGGCCTGGAGCTGGACAAACCTGATACATCGCAGCTCTGGCAGGCCATCGTCAAGATTATCGGCGTCAAGGCTCCCATTGCCACCACCAAGGCTCCCGGCCTTGTACAGGTGGGTTCCGGCCTCGACGTTACAGCGGCGGGCCTGTTGTCCGTACTTGTAGCCACAGCAGCCCGTGCGGGTATCATTAAACCTGACGGTACCTCGCTCACCGTGGACAAAAACGGCGTGCTGTCCGTCATTCAAAAGGCGGACGCCACGGTCACGGAACTGGATTTTTTGCGCAAGCTGTCCATCGGCGCGCCTAAGTTCCACCGCTCCACGGTGCTGCCCGATAACCACGCCTGGCCGGACGGATCTTTCGTGGCGTTCGAGGACTGGCCGGAGTTTGGCGAGGTTTATGAGCAGGGCGGCTTTACCGGCCTTGTCATGCCTTGGGACGCCGATACCGAAGAACAGGCGGCCAACCTTGGCAAGTTCAGGCCAAACAGCGCTAACCCCACGGGATTATACCTTCCTCTCCACGGCGGCCAGTTTTTCCGAAATTGGGTGCTCGGAGCGGATGGGACGGCGGGCGCGTGGGGAAGAGATGAAATTCGGGATGCTGAAGGTCACTTCGCTGTGCTCCCTGCGCCGGGTAGTACAGGATACGGTTTTTATGGAGACGGGCTTTGGGGGAAGGATCCCTCGAGGAAGACTGTCGTTGCCTCTGTGGATAGTGTGGTATCGGGCAACTATTTATTGCCCAAGTTTGCTTTTTCCAATGCCGTCCCGACCGGCCCCAAGAACGTACCGGAGCATATTTGGCAGCCGATCATCCTATACCTGGGCCGCCCGGCCTAGATAGATGACCACGGGCTGATGGACGTGGGGCGGCACGTTCTGCGGGCCGGTGG
>NZ_JH114301.1:187591-191681 GCF_000224635.1 Desulfovibrio sp. 6_1_46AFAA | reverse complement strand
GAATATTTTGGCAAGGTGGCATCCGGCGCATTTAAAATTCAGTCTGTCACAGCCGATACTTTTGGAAGCCAAGGAATGGTACGCCATGAAAATGGAGCAGCTTCATTTGATGCGAGTCGCGTCGTGCCCACCGGTCCACAAAACGTCCCCCAGCACGTTTGTCAGCCCATCATCCTCTATCTGGGCCACCCGAGGTAAAGGATCACGGGGACTATGGTGTTTTCTGGGCGGGTGTCGCTTGCAATGCGCGGCGTACCGTGTGCGCCGTCAGATACATATGCCTGTTTCTGGGCGTTGGTCATGCTGACAGTGCTGTTGTTATCTATCGGCACCACTGACAGCATGGTGGGCACGTTTACATAATTCTGGCGTTCTGACGCACCACCGTATCCGTGTACATGCCCCTGTAACGCGTCTTCTTGCCAGCCTCCGGCCTCCCGATCTGTCCCAAGCACCCAAGCTCGGAAAGGCGCAGCGCTCTTTGAAAACTCCATAGGGTTAAAAGGTTTTCCCCCCTACCTCCGGCCTTTCCGAAATTGGGCGCTCGGGCAAAACGAGGACGCGGGAGCCTGGGGCCGGGATGAGATACGAAATTTAGTTGGAGACTATACGGCTCGGTCCGATACGGGCGTGATTGGTCATCCGACATTTGCCAATGGCGTCTTTGCCGCTGGAACGGCGTCAAAGCCATATCAGCCCCAAGGCCAGGGCGGCACAGCATACGATTTGTCCTTTGATGCCTCCCGTGTGGTCCCCACTGGCCCTATGAACGTGCCGCCACATGTTTGGCAGCCCGTGATCATTTACCTCGGCGGCCCAGATAGAAGATGATGGGTTGCCAGATGTGCGGGGGGGCAACTTCTGCGGCAGTGTGATTGCTTCCATAAACTCGTGACGCTTGGATGGTGAGATATCCGTATCTTCCGCTATCTCCACCATGATAAGCTGTGGAGCCAATTTTATGTAACCCCAATGCCCCGTTTACCATGTCTACAGAAGTTGAATGTACAACGGGCACTTCTCCAAAAATTTCGCGTGTCGTATCTGGATTCCACGCGCCCGCGCTCTCACTGGCCCCCAGCGCCCAATTTCGGAAAGGCGAAGTGCAAAACAATAACCCTCAACCATCCAAGGAGATACTATGAGCGCCACTATGTACACATTCGACCTGCGCACCGGCGCGCTTACCGGCTCCCGCCCTGCTCAGGTTGTGGGCGGTAAGGAGTTGACCGTCTGCGCTGGGGCTACGCCCGTGGCTCCGCCCGCAGACATCCCGACCGGGCACGCGGCCCGCTGGACGGGCAGTGCCTGGGAGGTAGTAGAGGATCACCGCCAGCATATGGATTCCAAAGGCACCAAAACCGGCGGCACGCCCTTCTGGCAGCCCGCTATGGGCGACGACTGGCAAAGCCCTCCGCGCTACACCGAGGAACTCGGCCCACTGCCCAAAGGGGCCGTGACGGCCCGCCCGGAAAAACCGCTGTCCGTCCTCAAGACTGAAAAGGAACGCGAGGTCAAGGCGGCCTGCGACGCGGCCATCGTGGCCAGCCTGACCATGCCCACAGCTACGCCCTCCACCACAGAGGTGGCCGTGGCCGCCGCCTCCCTGGCCAGCGTTGACCCGGACGGACCCGATACCCTGCTGGCCCTGCATACGGCCCGCCGCGACGAACTGCTGGCCGCCGTGGCGGCAGCGGAATCTCCTGCTGCCCTGGCCGGGGTGGAGGTCAGCTATGCCGTGTAGTCCCTTTGCTGGCAGAGAGTGTCCCGTCTGCGGCCATGCCCTGCGCATGGTCCTGACGGATGCTGGCTTGATCTGGGTCTGCCCTGTCTGCGGCGAGGTGCGGGCATGATCCCGACGGGGATCTGCACCGGCCTCGCCGCACCCGGCGAGAATGGGCTTAAAATCGACGGGGCAGGCCGTCAATGACCAGGGGTTGCGGGCGTAGCCCCAACCGCGCTTTGACAATTACATAAAGAATCGACCGATAAGGCACACAAAAGGAGGTTGCCATGCCTGTTGTGTGCCTGAAGTACAAAAGTAAGCCTTGGGTGGTCAAATACCGTGAGCCGTGGAGCGGCAGGCCCCGCCAGCGGGCCTTTGCCCAGGAGGCGGACGCTCTTGCCTTTGAGGAGGCCCAGGCGTCACTCTATGAGCGGGAGCGGGCCATCATCAAGGCCGTGCGGCGGCGGAGAGCCCAGGGCCGCCCGGCGAGTCCCACGATTGCGGATATGCTGGATCGTTATCTGGGCAGCCTGGGCAATCCGTCCACCAGGGCCGCCAGCGCGTATCATCTGCGGCTGTTTGCGGACATCTACGGTCAGCGCAAGGCCCACTGTCTGACTTTGGAGGACGTGGGCGCGTTTCTTGCGCTGCAACAACAGCGTGGTGTGAGCAAAAGCACGGCCTGCCGCCGCATGGGCATCGTCCGGGCCGCCTATAATTGGGCGGCCCGCTGGGGTCTGCTGCCCACCAATCCACTGGCGGGCCTGCAACTGGCCAGCCCCGCGCCGCAGACGCCGGACCCGCCCACGGCCCGTGAAGCTCGGATGCTTTATGCGACGGCCGCGCCGCATGTGCAGAGGGTGATCGCCCTGGGCATGGCCACCGGCGCGCGTATCGGCCCCAGTGAGCTTTTTCGGCTCCGCTGGACGGATATCGACACGCGTGGAGCCGCGCTGCGCATGCCCAATGCCGCCAAGGGAGCACGGGCCGAGGCCCGCGAGGTGCCGCTACGGCAGGATGTTCTGCGCCTGCTGCTGCGCTGGGAAGCGGAGGACGCGGCCCTGGGCTGTCCATGGGTCATCCACTATAGAGGGCGGCCCGTGCGCAGTATCAGCCGAGCTTGGCATAATACCCTGCGCCGGGCGGGCATTGAGCGGCGCATCCGGCCCTATGATCTGCGCCACGCTTTCGCCAGCCGGGCTCTGGATCATGATGCGGACCTTAAATGCGTGGCCGAGGTTATGGGCCACGCCAACGAAAAGATGATTGTGAGATTTTACCGCCATACCAGCGCCAAACAGCGCCGCAAGGCGGTAAATGCGGCCCCGTCTCTGGGGCTGGAATAGTTTCGGCAGAGGCGGGGGCATTGGGGTGCCCCCACCGGCCCGGCTGGGGAAGCCGGACCACGGCCCCACACGACGGACCGTCCATCGTGCGGAGTAACCGCCTGCTGTGTTTACCCTTGGCAAAGGGCGTAAACACGCTAGCAGGCCGTTGCACGGGGCGCAACATCATTACATACCATGCAAAAGGATAATTGCGAAGAAATCAGGTGCTGCCATTGCGGCAAACTCCTGGCCAAAGGCCAGGCCAGGATTATGGAATTCAAATGCCCCCGCTGCGGGGCTTTCACCATCGTGAGGGCCGAGCGCCCCGACTCCGAGCCGCCGGACGGCCTGCCACGGAGTAATGCTTGCTGAAAGTAGGCAGCCTTTTCAGCGGGGCCGGTCTGTGTGACCTGGGCCTCACCTGGGCGGGCTTTGAACATCAATGGTTTTGCGAGATCGACCCGTTCTGCCGGGCGGTGCTCGCCAGGCACTGGCCGGACACACTTATATATAATGATGTGTCCGGCCTCAGAGGGGCGGACCTGCCGCCGGTGGACGTGCTGTGCGGTGGTTTTCCGTGTCAGGATGTCAGCAGCGCGGGCGGCCGTGCGGGTATCAAACAAGGGACAAGGAGCGGTTTGTGGTATGAATATGCGCGGCTCATCGGGGAAGTCCGGCCCCGTTACATCATCATTGAAAACGTGCGGGGCCTGCTTTCCTGCGGTATTGAGAGCGTCCTGCAAGACCTGGCCGCGCTCGGGTACGATGCGGAATGGGAAGTGCTGCCCGCGGCCGCCCTTGGCGCTCCGCACCATCGGGAGCGGGTTTTCATTGTTGCCTACCCCCACGGTCGCCTGCCTGACGGAGAGCATCGGTTGCTGTCTCCGCTCCAGAGAATCCTGGGAAACGTCAACCAATCTCCGCAGCTTTTTGCTTGGCTGGGCCTACGGATTGACCGGGCGCGAAAAACGTCCGCCTTGGAAGTCTATCCCGGACCCGTCATTTATCGAGTGGATGATGGGCGTACCGAGGGGCT
>NZ_JH114301.1:183864-187527 GCF_000224635.1 Desulfovibrio sp. 6_1_46AFAA | reverse complement strand
ATGCGCGGCTCATCGGGGAAGTCCGGCCCCGTTACATCATCATTGAAAACGTGCGGGGCCTGCTTTCCTGCGGTATTGAGAGCGTCCTGCAAGACCTGGCCGCGCTCGGGTACGATGCGGAATGGGAAGTGCTGCCCGCGGCCGCCCTTGGCGCTCCGCACCATCGGGAGCGGGTTTTCATTGTTGCCTACCCCCACGGTCGCCTGCCTGACGGAGAGCATCGGTTGCTGTCTCCGCTCCAGAGAATCCTGGGAAACGTCAACCAATCTCCGCAGCTTTTTGCTTGGCTGGGCCTACGGATTGACCGGGCGCGAAAAACGTCCGCCTTGGAAGTCTATCCCGGACCCGTCATTTATCGAGTGGATGATGGGCGTACCGAGGGGCTGGACCGAGCCGACGGGCGCGAACCTGGTCAGACCAACAAAATCGGCCGGGTAGATACAGCCACGGCGCGCTCCTGGGTATCGCGTCTCAAGGCTTTGGGCAACGGCATAACGCCGCAGCAGTCTTATGCCGTTGCGGCCTGTATCCTCCTGGCCGAGGGCTTGCCCGTGCCGTCCATGCTTAGCGAGCGAGGGGCGTAAACTGGCATGACAAAAGGCGGGGACGAAACCCCGCCTTTTTATGGCGCTCGCCGATTCTATTTGTATGCGATGGCGTGTTATTTTTGGCACTAATCGTAGCCCGGAGAATTTTTCAAACTAAACGTCGTTTTGATTCAAACTAAATGGCGCGTTACAGAGAACACCGTTTGTAATTCTAATTACACTATTCTCAAGTATCGTGCGGCCTCACACGAAGGCAATCATAAAGGCGGGGCTAAAACCCCGCCTCTTTCTATCCGTTCTCGTGCCATTTAGCGCGTAAATCAGTGCCAAGCGCGCCGCCACTAGGGTGCTGGCGGCCCGCCGGCGTGAGGAACTGCGACATGCGTTTTTAAGCGCGCTCCTGCCTGGGGGACAGACGGAGCATCAGGCAAAAATCCTGACGGAGGATGCCGCCGCCCCGGAACTGCCGCAGGGCAAGGCCATCCTGCCTGCTCTGCTGTTCGGGGACCGCCGATATCTGACGCAAAACACCCTGGACAATTTCGCCGCCGCCACCCTGGCGCACAGTCTGGCGCTTTCCGGCCAGCATCTGGCCGTGGCCGGGCTGCTGGGCCTGCTCTGCGTGCTGGCCGCCGCCCGCCTTCGTCCGTCCCTGTATCTCCGGCAGCCGCGCGTGGTCCTGGCCGTGGCCGCGGCCTGTCCGCCCGCCCTGGCCTACCTCTGGCTGGGCAACGCTCCGGCCTCCCTGCTGCGGGCCGTGTGCATGCTTTTCATCCTGGCCTTCTGGCTGGCGCGGGGCCGGGCGCGCACCTCCCTCGACGTGCTCTGCGCCGCCCTGCTCTGTATCTGCCTGGTCGCGCCGCTGAGCATACTGGACACGGGCCTGCAGCTCTCGGCCCTGTGCGTGGCGGTCATCGGCCTTGCCCTGCCCTGGCTGCGCCGCATCCTGCCGCCGTCCGCGCATAAAGCCGAATCCCCCCGGCGACGGGCCATACACGGGCTCGGCCGCTGGCTTGCGCGCATTTTGCTGATTTCCCTGCTGATTCAGATAGCGTTGCTGCCGCTGAACCTCCTGCTGTTCGGCAATGCGGGCTTCTGGTTCCCGCTCAATGTGCTCTGGCTGCCCGTGGCCGGTCTTGTGGTGCTGCCCGGCGCGGCTCTGGGCCTGCTTCTGGCGGGCGCGGGCCTGGACGGGACCGCGCGGCTGGTTCTGGATCTGGCCGCCCTGCCCTGCCAGTGGCTGACAGACGGGCTGGCGGGCCTCAATGGCCTGGGCCTGCTGCACAATCCCGTCCTGCTGCGGCCGCACTGGACGGCCCTGCCCGCTTTTGCCGCCCTGCTGGCGGCTCTGGCCTGCCTGGCCGGACGGGGCAAAGCATCGCCCACAGGGAAGGAGGCGGCCCGCCGACTGCTGCTGGCAGGTCTGGCCCTGCTCTGCGTGGGGCCATTGCTGCGCCTGGAAGGCCGCTTTTCCGGCGACACCCGGCTGGACGTGCTGGATGTGGGCCAGGGGCAGGCCCTGGCCTTGCGCGCTCCGGGCCATCTGCGCCTGCTTCTGGACGGCGGCGGCAGCGCCTCGCCCCGCTTTGACCCCGGCAAAGCCCTGGTGGGGCCGGTGCTGGCATACAACGACGCGCCCCGGTTGAGCGCCGTCGTCAGCAGCCATCCGGACCTGGACCATCTGGGCGGTCTTTTTTATCTGCTGGAAGATTTTCAGGTGTCGGCCCTGTTCCATAACGGGCGCGAGGCCGCCGGGCAGCACGGGCCCATGTGGCGGGAACTGCGGCAAAGCCTGGCGGGCCGCATTCTGGCGGAAGGAGATGTGCTGATTGTGGGCGATCCGGCTCTGGGCCTGCGTCTGGAAGTGCTGCACCCGCCGCGTGCCGCCGACGAAGAGGAGGCCGCCTGGACCGGCAACGAGGCATCCCTGATTCTGCGCCTGACCCGTCACGGCCAAGGGCTGGCCCTGTTCACCGGCGACGCCGAGCGTCGCAGCCTGCGCCGTCTGCTGGCCTCGGGCCGGGATCTGCGCGCCCAGGTGCTGCTGGCCCCGCACCACGGTTCGGACCGCAGTTTTCTGGCCGCCTTTTACAAGGCCGTGCAACCGGAACTGGTGCTGGCTTCCTGTGGTTTTCAGAATCGTTACAACTATCCGGGCTCGCGCCTGCGGGCCTGGCTGGCACGGCACGGCATTCCCCTGCTCCATACCGGCGAATCCGGGCAGATCAGCGTCAGCTGGCCGTGGACCGGGCCGATGCGCGTACGCGCCGTCCGCCCTGGGGGTTGAGCCTGAGGTTTAGAGCGGATTACCTTTGAGAATTGACATTCTCAAAGTTTTTAAGCCGCTCGCCCTGCTCTCGATGTCCGTACGGCGCGCTTCGCGTGCCTACGGCCATGGCCCTGCGGGCCGCCCTTCGGGTCGGCCTCCGGCGCTTAGCCCTGCTGTCCTCGCCCGTAAAGCTCGAAGACTCGCTAACGGGCGAGGCAACCGCGCAAATAAATTGCGCTTACGCCTGTCTCTGCTGTCGTCATCCGTCAGGCGGCATAGCCGCCAACGGCTGACGCTCGTGGCGGGCGTCTGCATATGCAGCCGCCAGAGCAATTTCAAAGTAAACTTGCTCTAGGGACTGTTAACACTATTTGACAAAGAGCGAGTATTCCGTAAGAATGTCTTATGCAAATTACTCGCGAACAATATGAGAGAATCGCTGACTGCTTCCCGCGCCAAAGAGGTAATGTCCATTTTGACAATCTCCAGGTGTTGAATGCGATTCTGTACGTTGCGGAGCATGGGTGTAAATGGCGTGGACTGCCGAAAAATTTTGGCTGTTGGCACAGCATCTACACGCGCATGAACCGCTGGAGCAAGAACGGAGTTCTTGACCGTATATTTGAACGCCTTCAACAAGAGCAGATACTCAGCCTTAAAATAGAAGCAGTTTCTCTCGACAGTACTATTGTTAAGGTTCATCCCGATGGAACAGGGGCCTTAAAAAAACAGGTCCGCAGTCCATCGGAAAGTCCAGAGGCGGCTGGACGACCAAGCTTCATATGGTTGCCGCGAATGCTGAATGCGCGTTGAATTTCAGCCTCACTCCCGGCAACGCCGGCGATC
>NZ_JH114301.1:174125-183552 GCF_000224635.1 Desulfovibrio sp. 6_1_46AFAA | reverse complement strand
GCAGTTTCTCTCGACAGTACTATTGTTAAGGTTCATCCCGATGGAACAGGGCCTTAAAAAACAGGTCCGCAGTCCATCGGAAAGTCCAGAGGCGGCTGGACGACCAAGCTTCATATGGTTGCCGCGAATGCTGAATGCGCGTTGAATTTCAGCCTCACTCCCGGCAACGCCGGCGATGCCCCCGAGGGGCGCAGGCTGCTTGTCCAGTTGGGGCCGATGCCAGCGCCGTGCAGCTTGCTTATGGATGGCGCATATGAGGGTAATGAAACGACTCGCTTGGGACGTGAGTTGGGCTTCACTCCGGTGGTGCCGCCCAATCCCAACCGACTGAAACCGTGGGAGTATGACAAAGAGCTATACAAAAGACGTAATGAGGTAGAACGGCTTTTCAGGAGGCTCAAAGGCTTCCGCCGTGTTTTTACTCGGTTCGATAAGCTCGATGTCATGTTCCTGGCCTTTGTCGTCTTTGCGTTAATTGTTATAGCTCTGAAATAGTGTTAACAGGCCCTAAAGCATGTACCACTCAAAATGCTTTAGGATTGCCCGGCATCTCCCGTCCGCCCGCCGCCGTCCTGTGACAATTGCTCTTCTCCCCAGCGGTACAACTCCCGCAGGGCCGGAAGCAATCGCCTGCCCCGCTCGGTCAAGGCATACTCCACATGCCGGACTTTACCGCCGCACTCGCTCCGGCGCAGCAGGCCGTCCCCCTCCAATTCCTTGAGACATTTGCTCAACATCATATGGGTGATGCCTCTCACCTCGCGATGCAGGGCATTGAAACGCACGGCCCCATCGGCCAGATGCCAGAGCAACGGCAATTTCCACTTGCCGCCGATGACTTCCAAGGCGCGCAGAATAGGGCACGGCACTTCATAAATATTGACCGCGGGCAACGTTATGTCATAACCGACGTTTTCGGGTTCACTCATACAATCCCTCCGCCTCCGCTGCCGTCTTGCTGTTGGCAAGCAGCAGTTGCAACCAGGTAAGAAAAAACTGCGTACTTGCTTTTTCCCGTCCGCTTCAGGATATTCAGGCACAAAAGCCTGCACAACCACAACGCGTAAGGAGAAAGACATGCGCATCTGCGCCGTCAACGGCAGCCCCAGAAAAAAATGGAATACCGCCACCATACTGCAAAGCGCCCTGGACGGCGCGGCTTCGGCGGGCGCAGAAAACGTCCGGACGGAAATGATCCACCTTTACGACTACAGTTATACGGGCTGCGTGAGTTGTTTTCAATGCAAGCGCAAGGGAGGGAAGCACTATGGCCGTTGCGCCGTGCGCGACGGCCTGACGCCGGTGCTGGAAAAATGCCGTGAGGCGGACGGGATCATTTTCGGTTCCCCCGTCTATTTTCACAATATAACCGGCATGATGCGCTCTTTTTTGGAACGCCTGCTGTTTCCCTGCATTGCCTATGACCGCGACTATTCCTCACTGGCTCTCAAAAAACCGGCCACGGCCTGCATCTACACCATGAATGTGACGCGCGAGGTTATGCTGGAGCAGCACTACCCGGAAAAGCTGGAGAGCACGGAATTCTTTATTGAACGAAGTTTCTCCAGGCCCGCCGTGCTCTACGTCAACGACACCTATCAGTTCAGCGACTACAGCAAGTATATGGTGGAATGCTTTTCCGAACAGGAGAAGGCGCTCCAAAGGGAAACACAGTTCCCTCTGGACTGCCGAAAGGCTTTTGAGCTGGGCCGTTGTCTTGCGCGGGGCTGACCGGATTTACTTCTGGCAGTGCGGACAACAGACGGTGGCGCGGCCCGCCACGCGGATCTTTTGCAGCGGGCGGCCGCAACGGACGCAGGCCGCGCCGCCCCGGCCATAGACCGCGAAACTGTTCTGAAACGCGCCCACATCGCCGTTGGCGTCGCGGTAATCACGGATGGAGCTGCCGCACTGGGCGATGGAGCGGCGCAGCACGTCCTTGAGGGCCGCCAGCAGGCAACGGCTCTGAGCCGGGCTCAAGCTGGAAGCCTTGCGGCGCGGGTCCAGGCCCGCCTGAAAGAGGGATTCGTCGGCGTAGATGTTGCCGATGCCCGCAATGACCTTCTGGTCCAGCAACACAGCCTTGAGCGCCGCGCCCCGGCTTCGCAGCAGGGCCGCGAACTCCCGCTCGCCGATCTCCAGCGGCTCGGGTCCCAGCTCCCGCCAGAAATCCCAGGCCTGCAAAATCTCCGGCGTGGCGGCCAGCACCAGGCCGAAAGCCCGCGTGTCGTCGAAAAAGAGACGGCGCCGGTCGCCGTCCGGAGTGCGCAGATCAAAGACACAACGGGTATGGGAACCGGGCGGCGTGCCCGGCGCGTACACCATCAGACGGCCTGTCATACGCAAATGCACGGCCAGCAGATCCGGGGCGGTCTCTTCCGGAGTGCGCCCGCTCTCCGGCGGGGCCAGATGCACCAGCAGCAGTTTGCCCCTGCGGCCCACGTCCGCGATACGACGGCCCGCCAAAGTGGCCGGGGGCAGGCTCAAGGGATGCAGGCTGCCGGACCGCAGAACTTCCGCCCCCTCAATCAGGCACTCCTGTACCTGGGGGCGCAGGGTGCGGGCTACTGTTTCCACTTCGGGCAGTTCAGGCACTTGGCATCCATCTTTTTGTTGCCGGCTTCGTTAAGCGTCGCGGCGCGCCCTGGTCACGTAGGCGGCTACGCTCCACTGCGGCGCGCCGCTTGCTTGCCTTGCCGGCAAACAAAAACCCGGATGCCAAGGAAAAACAACGCGAAAAATCAGCAACAGTTTTTCAGCTAGAGCAATTTCACTTTGAAATTGCTCTGCTGACGCGAAGGCGGCAGTCGCCACGAAGTGGCGTGGATTCTGGTGAAAACCACGTTTTTCGCCAGAATGCCAACTTTGAAATTTGTAAAATTTCAAAGTTAATCTGCTCTAAGATAAATTTCCAACAAACCTTCGGGCGGGTCAATGGTCACGGTGCGGGCGTCCAGGTCAAAACCAACAATGAAACAGGGCTGGGCCGGAAAAAGAATTTCCTGGTCTTGTTCCGTGACGATAACCCAGATTTCCTGGTCCGCCGGATATTCCACATGGTCGAGGCGTCCCAGACGGCGGCCGTCTGGCAAGAGCACCTCGCAGCCCAGCAGATCTTCCAGATAGGCCTCATCCTCGTCCGGCGGAGGCAGGCTGTCGCGCGACACCAGAATTTTCTGTCCGCGCAGGGCCTCAGCCGCCGTGCGGTCCGTCACGCCTTCCAGAAGAAGCAGGGGGCGGCCCTTGTGCCGGCGGCAGGACAGGGCCCGGACGAGCCGGGGCGGCTCATCCCCGGCCTGAAGCCAGAGCGGCGCGTCCAAAAGCAAGGGGGAGTCCGCATGCCAGTCGATGCAGATCTCCCCTTTAATACCGTGGGGCCGCGCCAGCGTGCCCATATGAATCAGCATATCCGCCATGGAAGCCGAAGCTACTCCAGAATTTCCAGAACCGTACGTTTCTTCGACTTGGTGGATGCCGCGCTCAAAATAGTGCGCATGGCGCGGGCCGTGCGCCCCTGCTTGCCGATGACCTTGCCCAAGTCTTCCTTGGAAACCTTGAGCTCCAGCACCGACGTCTGCTCGCCTTCCACTTCGCTGACCTGCACTTCTTCGGGATGATCCACCAGAGACTTGGCAATATATTCGATCAGAGCCTTCATCGCGTACCTCCCAAAGATACCTTGCTGCCCGCGGGCAGCGCGGGCAAGGATTAAATAACGCGCAACCTTCGGAGCAATCGGCAGCTATCCGTCCGTCTTTCCCGTGCCGCACTGTCCTCCGGGCTGGTCCCGCAACAGCATAACGCTTGCGGCAGGCGGTTCCCCGCCTTTCCACAAGGTTTTATAGAGCATTTCAATGTTGATCTGCTCTGGAGCAATTCAACTTTTTCAAAGCCGAACCGCCCGCAAGGAGTTGCAGGCAAATCCTTGCCGCGAGATGCTTCCCGGCGGGTTTGATCCGCCGCAAGCAAGCATCGCAAGCGTAAGATTTAGGACAGATGCGCTTTGATCAGCGCCCGCACGGTGTCCGTGGGTTCGGCGCCGCGCGCGAGCCATTCCTTAATTTTATCCGCGTCAAGTTTCACTTCCGCCGGATTGGTCATCGGGTTGTAGTAACCCAGCAATTGCAGCGGACGCCCGTCACGACGGGTCTCGTCATTGGCGGCCACCACCCGGTAGAAGGGGTGCTTTTTGCTGCCGAGACGGGTCAATTTCAACTTCACAGCCATGAGTCCAACTCCCTTTGGTTTTATGTTAGCGTCGCGCCCGTAAAAGGGCAAGAGGGAAACGCGATTTCCAAGGCCGCATAAGGCCCTGCGAAGCGTTGTTTAATGAGGATTTTATTTTTTACCGAGAAAGGCCGATGCCGGGCGGAACGCAGTGTACCAAGACATACATAAGCTTCGCACGGGGTGAGCCTGACGCAGGCAAAAGGCAAAAAGCCCATTAAGCAACTTTCCCTATTTCTTTTTGCGCTTCTGGCGCTCTTTCTTTTTCCGTTTCTTGGCAGCGGCGGATTTCGCCCCTCCGGGCCGTCCGCCCGGCAGAGCCATGCCGTCCATTCCACCCATGCCCGGAAATCCGCCCATACCGGGCATGCCCATGCCGGGGGGCATCATGCCCGGCGGCATGCCGCGCGGCATTTTGGGCATGGCCGGACGGCCTCCCTTAGCGCCCTTGCCGCCCATCATGCCCTTCATCATCTGGCGCATCTGCTCAAACTGGCGCACCATCTGATTGACCTGGGCCACGGTCACGCCCGCGCCCTTGGCGATGCGCGCCCGGCGACTGCCGTTGAGGATATCCGGATTGCGGCGTTCCCGCATGGTCATGGAATTGATGATGGCCTCGGTGCGCGCCATCTCCTTTTCCGGCACCGCGCCGTTGGCCTCAGCCAGCTTTTCGCGCAGGCCGCCCAAGCCCGGAATCATTTTCAGAATGCTGTCCAGCGAACCCAATTTTTTTAGGCGGCGCATCTGGGTACGGAAATCTTCCAGGTCGAAGCTGGCCTTCTGCATCTTGCGGGCCAGGGCCTCGGCCTCTTCGGCGTCAATGGTGGACTGGGCCTTTTCCACCAGGGTGAGCACGTCGCCCATGCCCAGAATTCGCCCGGCGATACGGTCGGGATGGAAGACCTCCATCTCCGATAATTTTTCGCCCACGCCCACGAATTTCACGGGCGCGCCGGTCACCGAACGGATGGACAGGGCCGCGCCGCCGCGCGCGTCGCCGTCCATCTTGGTCAGCACAACGCCGGTCAGGCCCAGGCGCTCATTGAAAGCCTCGGCCACGGTCACGGCGTCCTGGCCGGTCATGGCGTCGGCCACGAACAAGATTTCCTGCGGCTGCACAGCCGCCTTGATGGCCGAAAGCTCTTCCATCAGGGGTTCGTCCACGTGGAGGCGGCCGGCCGTGTCCAGCAGCAGCACAGTGGCCTGCTCCTCACGGGCCTGAGCCAAGGCCGCCGTGGCGATGTCCACGGGCTTCATCTCCGTGGTGGAGGGAAAGCAGGGCATGTCGAGCTGCTTGGCCAGCACCGTGAGCTGGTCGATGGCCGCCGGGCGGTAGACGTCCGCGGGGACCAGATAGGGCCGCATTTTCTGCCTGCGCAGCAGATTGGCTATCTTGCCCGCCGAGGTGGTCTTGCCCGAGCCCTGAAGGCCCACCAGCATGATCACCGCCGGTTCTCGGCCCTGCAGGTTGAGCCCCGTGGTTTCGCCGCCCAGCAGAGAAACCAGCTCGTCATGGACGATTTTAACCACCTGCTGGGCCGGGCTCACGCCTTTGAGCGTTTCCTGCCCCAGGCACTTTTCGCGCACGCTTTCCACAAAGTCTTTGACGACCTTGAAGTTGACGTCCGCCTCCAGGAGCGCCAGCCGCACTTCGCGCAGGCCGGCCTGCACGTTTTCCTCGGTGAGCTGGCCGCGCCCGCCGAAAGAGCGGAATACGCCGGAAAGTCTGTCGGAAAGGCTCTCAAACATGAAGACCCCGCATCCGCCGCCGCGCCCCTGTAGGGGACGGCAGCCACAAAGCGTCTGTTTTCGCGCCGCGACACGCGGGCGAAGTGGAGATTCATAGGCTGTTTGCGGCGCTTCGTCAAGTCAGGGAGCGCGGCGTTGCAGGGTCCTTCCGTTCTCCGCTTGTATGGATAATTATTTTGTATTTATAGTAGGTTAGCGTTCAAAAGCAATTATTTTATGGGCTTGTTATACGAATGAGGTATTTCGAGCCCTCCGGGCACGGCTTTTTTCGCCACGTTGTGGCTTGGGCCGCCTCCGGCGCGGGCAGGGGGTCAGGGGCTGCCGCCCCTCGCCCCCCTTGCAACCCCTATACCCCGCTTGGGTTTTCCAGCGCTGTAGGTTTCCGAGGGCAGCGCGGCGTTTGCTGCGGGAGCTTCCTTCGCTACGCTCAGGCGATCTCCCTTCGCGCCGCGCAATTGCCATTGACGGCTGGGCTTCGAGTCAAAACTCCGTCCGCTGCCGAAAATTGACGCGCGGCGATTTCGGGGCGCAGCGAGCCCCGCGAGCAAGACCCGTGGGACGCCGCGTCAACGCGCTACAACGTAGAGCAGGGGCAGGGGGTTGTAGGGGGCCTGGGGACAGCCGTCCCCGGCCCCCTGCCGCGCGCCGCGAGCTTTAGCCGTAGGCGAGCTTGCGAGCCGTACGGATAAAGACAGCAACGATAGGCGGCCCAAACGCCGGAAGGCGTAAAATCTCCATGCCCGCAGGGCAGAATAAAACAACAGACGGAGAACAGAATGACCCTGACGCGGCGTTGACAGCCTCCGGCACGGCGTCTAGGTTTCAGATAAAGCCGTATGCGGCTTAGCCCCCCCCAACACTTGCACCCGCCCGCCGCGCGGAGGCACTATGAACAAGGTAAAAATCACGGTTCTGAAAACCACCTTTGACGCGGAACTTGCCGCCCGATACGGGGCGGAAGGCCTGGACGCCTGTCCCATGCACAGGGAAGGACAGGTCTTTTACGCCGACTACGCCAAGCCGGAAGGCTTCTGCGACGAAGCCTGGAAAGCCGTCTATCAGTATGCCTTCGCTTTGGCCCACGGCGCGGGCAAGGGCGTCTTTTATTACGGCGACTGGATCAAAACGCCGGGCGTGGCCGTCTGTAGCTGCAACGACGGCCTGCGCCCCGTCATCTTCAAGCTGGAAGCCACGGACGAGGTTTCGAGCATGGAGTACACGCCGGTGCGGTAAGGCTCGGCCGCGGCGCTGAAACAGCAAAAACCCCGCGCGCGCCCAAGAGGAAGGAACCAGACGGGCGCGGGCGGGGCCGCCGACTCAAAGGGACCACCCCTCTGATGGGACGTCGGCTGCCGGGGAGGGGCCACACGCCCCTCCCCGAATTTTTTGTCCGTTGCCGGACGAAACGAGGCTTAGAGCATTTTCACTTTGAAATTGCTCTAACGCCGCACACGGTGCGGCGCGCCGCGAAGACCGACCCGACGGGCGGCCCGTAGGGCCGTGCCTGTAGCCCAAAGGGAGCACAGGCATCGAGAGCAACGCGGCGTGTATTCCGGCGAAGCGACCTAACCATGTTTTTCGCCAGAATACCGGCTTTGAAATTTGTAAAATTTCAAAGTTAATCTGCTCTAGAAGCTGTAGCCAAAGACCAGTTGCGCCTTCCACATATCCTGCTTTTCAAAGCTGGTGTTGCGCTGGCCAGCCTTCTTCCAGGTGTCGTTGTCCATGAAGTTGGCAACGTAGCCCAGATCAAGATACACATTGAAGTTTTCGTACATCTTGTATTCGTTGACCAGATTGAATTCCAGCAAACCGTCATTGGTGGTCAGATACGGACCATCATAGTTGCCCCGGCCATCGTCCCACGCATATGATGTTGCCATATACTTGACGGCGGAGGTGCTGTTGGTGCCGCCCCAGTAGGCCACGCGGAAGGTGTGCTTGAGGTCTTCCACAAAGCTCATGTCGCGGATTTGCAGACCGATGCCCCACGTACCCGCATAGCTCAGCGCTCCCATGTCGTTGCCGCCGGCACCACCCCAGGAATAAGGGCCGCCGTCACCCAGGAAGGAGGTGAAATTGCCGTAAGGCGCGATGGAAGGCATACGCTCAGAACCGTTTTTGGGGTTGCCGTCGTCGCCCGAACCGTACCAGCCGAAGATACCGGGCACGCCCCAGTCCATCTTGTATTCCACCAGAGCCTTGGCCAACCAGCCCTGGCGTTCGGTGCTGCTGCGTTTACTGGCCATGGGCACATCGTTGTAACCGCCCTTCCAGGCTATATAACGCCCCATAGACTCCACATAGCCGTAGTTAATATCCACTTCGATATTCAAGGGATCCCAGGCAGTGATAGCGAAAGGCAGGCCAGCCCAGAACATGGAACCGTACGCTTTACCGGTACCGCCTAGATTTCCCGGATAGCCGTTGAGACCGGCATAAGGTGCCAGTGTGTAATAGGGATTACCGTCGGCGAAACCATTTTTATAGGCGTTGAACTTGTCCGTATTTTTCCCCTTCATGCCATACATGGCCCAGGGAGTGATTTCAAAACCGTCCAGCGTCACCGGGACCATCAGACCAAAAAGATCCATGTTATCCAAATAATTATCAGGATCAGAACCCCATACATGCGGCGTCCCATCGCTGTTCTGCGTCTCCTGGCTGTAGTTGTCATTGAACGGACGCATCCAGAGAGCGGTCAGACCCAGATTCTCGTTGAACTGATAGGAGGCCACCACGCCCGCCACAGGGGCATCCATAACTGCGGTACCGCCAGCCTTGTTGGGCAGAATGACCTCATGCAGGCCCATGCGCACCTTGAGATCGGTCTGCGGCACCATCCAGTCGATATAAGCCTGGCGTACCCCGATCTGATTCGCCCCGTCGGCCCCCAACGCGGCACCCTTGTCGGCCTTGCCCCACGGCTGGTTGCCGATTTGGAACTGCACGGTACCGGACAAAGACTCGGAGGCCACAGCCTCCAGTTGCAGACGGATACGTTGAGTCGCATTAAATGTATCACTGGTGTTCTTTTTGATTTTTTCACCGGCACGATTGCGATAATGGCTCATAAGATTCTTGTCGCCCACGCCGAAGCCCATCAGCCACTGCCCTTTGGCCTTGAAATCAATGGCCGACGCGCCCGAGGCCGCGCCCAGCAGCATGCCCGCCGCCAACAGCACTGTCAGAATCTTCTTCATCTTCCGCCTTCCTTCTCGTTATAATTGCCGGGCCAGCCCGGAGATTCTCCGCGCCCCATGCGCAAGAGAAAAATGTTGCCGCGCCTTCCGGCGCGCGCAGACGCCGCCGGAAAACGCGAAAAGCCCGAAAACACGCCGCACAGGACGCGCTTCCGGGCCGAAATGTCGGGTCAACCGCCGCAACGGTTGAAAATTACACTTACTTAATAAAGAGAGAGAGAGAGAGAGAGAGAGAGAGAGAGAGC
>NZ_JH114301.1:156322-173724 GCF_000224635.1 Desulfovibrio sp. 6_1_46AFAA | reverse complement strand
GAGAGAGAGAGAGAGAGAGAGAGAGAGAGAGAGCAGCCGGACAGGCGAAAGAGCGGGCGGCGTCCGCCGCGAGCACGGCACGGCCCAAGACGCCGGACACGGCGTACAGGCAGGTGCTGCGGGAGGAAATAGGCTGCTGCATAGTTATCCGCATGAATGTATCCATTTTTTTGTAAAAATTTTTATACCAGACCTCGACAAAAGGCAAGGAAAAATTCAGCCCGCCGGTTAGGCGCGCGGGCGCGGGCCATCCCGTCCGGGCAGGGCTGAAACGCGGGGCAGACGAATGAATGCCTCAATCGTCGGATATTCCTTTGCTTTCAGCAGCGTGTCTTCCTTCCTCATTCCCGCGAACGCAGCCGACGCAGTCGGCAAGTGAGCGGGGGGCTGGTTTTGCGGGAATTTTGCAAAATTGGCGATTTTTTCGTGCGGGCAAGGCAGCGGCGCGTTTTTGCGCGGAACATACTCACGTATGTGAGCAGCAAAAACGCGCCGATAACGCCGCCCGCGCGGAAAAGGCGGATTTTGCAAAATAACCGCAAAGGTACAACAAGGCTGGCGCAAGAGTATTTTTCTCTTTCGCTCTATTCATTCGATTGCCCTGATCCGGACGCGCGACCCTCATTGACAGAGGCCCCGCAAGCGGATAAGATAATTTGCTAAAGTTTATGCAATTATTTTAGCCCATTACGAGGAAGTCATGTTCACCAATCGCGGCAAGGCGCTGACCTTTGACGACATTCTGCTGATTCCCGGCTATTCCGAAGTAACCCCCGACGCCGTTGACATCACGACCTGGCTCACGCCCTCCATCCCCCTGCGCATCCCCCTGCTCTCCGCCGCCATGGACACCGTGACGGAATCGGCCATGGCAATTTCCATGGCCCGCATGGGCGGCATCGGCATCATCCACAAGAATATGCCCGTGGATCGCCAGCGCCTGGAAGTGGAACGGGTGAAAAAGAGCGAAAGCGGCATGATCCTGGACCCGGTGACCATTTCACCGCGCAATTCCGTGCAGGAAGCCCTGGATCTGATGTCCGACTTCCGAGTTTCGGGCCTGCCGGTGGTGGACGGCGAACGCCTGGTGGGCATCCTGACCAACCGCGACGTGCGCTTTGTGGAAGACGCCCAGGCCGTGCGCGTGGCCGACGTGATGACCAGCGACAAGCTGATCACCGTGCCCATGGGCACCTCCCTGGCCGAGGCCAAGCGCCATCTGCACGAGCACCGCATCGAAAAACTGCTGGTGGTGGATGAAAACAAACGCCTGCGCGGCCTCATCACCATGAAGGACATCGACAAGGTCCAGAAATATCCCAACGCCTGCAAGGACGCCAACGGCCGCCTGCGCGTGGGCGCGGCCATCGGCATCGGCAAGGATTCCGAAGCCAGGGCGGAACAGCTGCTGGAAGCCGGGGCCGACGTGCTGGTGCTGGACTCGGCCCACGGCCATTCGGTCAACGTGCTCAACGCCATCCGCCAGGTCAAGTCGAGCTTCCCCAACTGCCAGCTCATCGCGGGCAACGTGGCCACCTATGAAGGCGCGCGCGCCATTCTGGAAGCCGGGGCCGACAGCGTGAAAGTGGGCATCGGGCCCGGCTCCATCTGCACCACCCGCATCGTGGCGGGCGTGGGCGTGCCCCAGGTCACGGCGGTCACGGACGGCAGCCGCGCCGCGCGCGAAATGGACCGCTGCTGCGTGGCCGACGGCGGCATCAAGTTCTCCGGCGACATCGTCAAGGCCCTAGTGGTGGGCGCGCACTCGGTGATGATCGGCTCCCTCTTCGCCGGTACCGAGGAAAGCCCGGGCGAAACCATTCTCTACCAGGGCCGCACCTACAAGATTTATCGCGGCATGGGCTCCATCGACGCCATGAAGGAAGGCAGCTCGGACCGTTACTTCCAGGAAAAGACCAAAAAGCTGGTGCCCGAAGGCATTGTGGGCCGCGTGCCCTACCGGGGCCCGGTCATGGATGCCGTGTACCAGCTCATGGGCGGCCTGCGTTCGGGCATGGGCTATGTGGGAGCCAAGACTCTGGACGACCTTTTCCAGAATACCACCTTCTGCGAGATTTCCGCCGCCGGTCTGCGCGAAAGCCATGTGCACGACGTGGTCATCACCAAGGAAGCGCCCAACTACCGCATCGAGAACTAGCCCGCAAGGGCGAGGATGGAACATGCCGCACAGCAAAGTCATTATCATCGACTACGGCTCCCAGGTCACCCAGCTCATTGCCCGCCGCGTGCGCGAGGCCGGGGTCTATTCCGAAATCCATTCCTGTGTGACCACCGCCGCGCAGGTGGCGGAAATGCATCCCTCGGCCCTGATTCTTTCCGGCGGACCGGCCAGCGTGGGCGAAGCCGACGCCCCGGCCCTGGATCCCGGCTTTCTGGAACTGGGCGTACCGGTGCTGGGCATCTGCTACGGCATGCAGCTTCTGGCTCAGAACATGGGCGGGCAACTGGCCCAGTCCCTGACGCGGGAATACGGCCCGGCGGAACTGACCTTCAGCGCGCCCTGCGCGCTCTGGGACGGCCTGGACGCCCGGAACCCTTCCAGGGTCTGGATGAGCCACGGCGACAAGGTGCTGGCCCCGCCGCCGGGCTTCGCGGTGACGGGACGCACGCCCACCCTGGACGTGGCGGCCATGGCCGACGAAAAACGCGGAATCTACGCCGTGCAGTTCCATCCCGAAGTGCACCACAGCGTGGACGGCGAGCGCGTTCTGCAAAATTTCCTGTTCAAGGTGGCGCATATCACGCCGGACTGGACCATGTCCTCCTTTGTGGAGCGCGTGGTCAAGGAAATGGCCGAGCAGGTGGGCGACAGGCATGTGGTCTGCGCCCTGTCCGGCGGCATCGACTCCACGGTGGTGGCGGTTCTGCTGCACCGGGCCATCGGCAAGCGCCTGCATTGCATTTTTGTGGACAACGGCCTGTTGCGCCTGAACGAAGGCGAGGAAGTGGTCAATTACCTGCGCGAGCACTTTGATCTCAATCTCGATTTCGTGCAGGCCCAGGAGCTCTTCCTCTCCCGCCTCAAGGGCGTGGAAGACCCGGAGAAAAAACGCAAGATCATCGGCCACACCTTTATTGAAATCTTCGACGAGGAAGCCAAAAAACTGCCCCAGGTGGACTTTCTGGCCCAGGGCACGCTGTACCCCGACGTCATTGAATCCGTCTCGCACAAGGGCCCCAGCGCGGTGATCAAAAGCCACCACAATGTGGGCGGCCTGCCCGATACCATGAAGCTCAAGCTCATCGAACCGCTGCGCGAACTCTTCAAGGATGAAGTGCGCAAAGTGGCGGCGGAGCTGGGCATGCCCGACTCCATTGTCTGGCGGCACCCCTTCCCCGGTCCGGGGCTGGCAATCCGGGTGCTGGGCGAAATCACCGAGGAACGCCTGGGCATCCTGCGCCTGGCCGACAGGATCGTGCAGGAGGAACTGCGCGAATCCGGCTGGTACCGCAAGGTCTGGCAGGGCTTCGCGGTGCTGCTGCCGCTCAAGACCGTGGGCGTCATGGGCGACGGCCGCACCTACGAGCACGTCATCGCCCTGCGCGTGGTGGACAGCGTGGACGCCATGACCGCTGACTGGGCCCGCCTGCCCGCGGATCTCATCGCGCGCATGTCCGGCCGGATCATCAATGAGGTTAAGGGCGTCAACCGCGTGGTTTACGATGTTTCCTCCAAGCCGCCCAGCACCATTGAGTGGGAATAAGGAGGCTCTATGTTCGGCATAGGCAGCACGGAACTTCTGGTCATCCTGGTGGTGGCGCTGATTGTGCTGGGGCCCAAAAGCCTCGCCAGCATCTCGCGCACCCTGGGCAAGGCCATGGGAGAATTCCGGCGCGTTTCCACGGACTTTCAGCGCACGCTCAATGCCGAGGTAGCGCAGGAAGAGGACGAAGAGCGCCGCAAAAAGGCGGCGGAAAAAGCCGCCAAAACAGCGACCGAGGCTGAAGCGGCCAAGGCCGCCAGGCAGGAGCGCACTGCGTCCGGCGAAGGAACGCCGACGGAAGAAGCGACTGCCCCGGAAACCTCCGGCACGGAAGCCGCGACGGCTCAGGCTGAAACAAAGGCTCCCTCCGCGGCCACGGCAACCCCGGCTCCGGAAGCTTCTGAAACCGGCCCCACCATCGACGTGACGCCCGCGCCGCCGGAGCCACCGGCGGGCAGCCCTCTGGCCGAAGCCCTGGCCAGGACCAAAGCCGAAGCCGAGAGCGGAGCCGCCGCGCCCAAAGCCGACAATGCCGTTCCGGCCCCTGACAACGGCGGCAAGGCATGAGCGGCCCGGAAGACAAGCTGCGCGCCCCGGAAGCCGTAGTGGAAAGCGACGCCCCCGCTGTTCCTGCGGACGCTGCCGCCACGACTGACAGGCCCTCGGGGTCTGAAAGCGGCACGGCGGCCGTAAGCCCGGCTGAACACGCGGAAAAATCCGGCCCGGAGAACGAAACGGGCGCCGCGGATTTCGCGGATTTTGAAAGTTCCACGTTTTCCGGGCCCGAATGGCAACCCGACGCGCCCGCCACCGAAACCAATCATACGGGCGGCGCTGACGCGCCGTCTCCAGACGTGGCCGCCCAACTGGCCGCCGAGCTGGCCCATACGGCGGAGCCCAATGCCGCCGCTGCCGACGGCATGAACGGCGCGCCGCCGCTGCCGCCCTCCCCTCCCACGGACACGCCCGCCGGATCCCCCGCTGAACCGCCCGCGCCCAGGCCGGACGGCAGCCCGGTCCCGGCGGAAGGCGGAGAGGGCGAGGAAGCCGCGGGCAAACCCATGAGCCTCATGGATCATCTGGGCGAATTGCGCGTGCGCCTGGTGCGTTGCTGCATTGCCGTGGGCCTGGGCTTTCTGGCCTGCTGGGCCGTGGTGGACCCCATTTTCAACGCCTTGGTGGACCCGCTGCTGGCCGTTCTGCCCAAGGGTTCACACGCCATCTACACCACCCTGCCCGAAGGCTTTTTCACCCGCATGTACATCGCCTTCGTGGCCGGTGTCTTTGTGGCAAGCCCGGTCATTTTCTATCAGGTCTGGTCTTTTATCGCGCCCGGCCTGTATGAAGAGGAAAAACGCTACATCATCCCGGTGGCCGTGCTTTCGGCCCTGTTTTTCATGGCCGGCGGCGCGTTCTGTTATTTCGTGGTCTTTCCCTATGCCTTCAGCTTTTTTGTGAGCTTCGCCACGGAAAGCATCGTGGCCATGCCCAAGGTCAGCGATTACCTGGGCTTTGTGCTCAAACTGATTCTGGCCTTCGGCCTGATCTTTGAAATGCCGCTGTTCGCCTTTTTCCTCGCGCGCATGGGCCTGATCACCGCGACCATGATGCGCAAGGCCCGGCGTTACGCCATCCTGGCCATCTTCGTGGTGGCCGCCATCCTGACCCCGCCGGACGTGGTTTCGCAACTCCTGATGGCCTGCCCCATGCTGGTGCTCTATGAACTGAGTATTCTGGTGGCAGCCACGTTCGGACGCAAAAAGACAAAACCCGAGTCCGAGGAAAACGCCGAAAACCAGGCTGAAAGCGATGAAAAAAACGCGGAGGAAGCATGAGCGCGCACGCCCCGCGTGAAGCCGCGCAAGAGCGGCACAGCGCGGAAACCCGCATCAGCCTGAGCCTGAATCTGGACGGCGAGGGCAAGACCCGGATCCAAACCGGTTTCGGCCTGCTGGACCACATGCTGACCCTGAGCATGTTCTGGGCGGGCATGGACTTGCAGCTCTCCTGCCAGGGAGACCTGGACGTGGACGCCCACCACAGCGTGGAAGACGTGGGCCTGACCTTGGGCCGCGCCCTGCTGGAAGCCCTGGGCGACAGGGCGGGCATCGCCCGCGTGGGCTACGGCCGCGTGCCCATGGACGAGGCGCTCAGCGAAGTTACAGTGGATCTTTCCGGCCGCCCCTGGCTGGAATGGCGCGGCGACGAGCTGCTGCCGCCGGTCATGGCCGGAGAGGAAAAAGACCTCTGGCGTGAATTTTACAAAGCTCTGGCAAGCAGCGCCCGCTGCAATCTGCACATTGCCTTTTTATACGGCAAAAACGGCCACCATCTGCTGGAATCGGCCGCCAAAGGCTTGGGCCTGGCCCTGCGCCAGGCCGTGCAGCGCCAGGGCACAACCATCAGAAGCACCAAGGGAGGCCTTGATTAATGCGTACTCGCCTGCATATATCGTTGTTGATTCTGCTTTGCCTGGTCCTGGCCGTTTCCTGCGCCAGGCGGCCGCGCAGCACGGCCGAGGTGCCGCGCTCCATTTCCTCCACCTACAAAATCTCCGTGGCGCCCTTTACCCAGCCCACCAACGCCAGCCAGCTCATTGTGGGCCGCATCCCTGAAGACCAGGGCCGCATTCCCGCCGATATGCTGTCGGCTCTGGACATGAAACTGCGCGAAGTGCTGATCAGCGGCACCAAACGCCAGTATACCTTCATTGCCCGCCAGAATCTGCCGCCGGATCTGACCACCTTTCACAGTTCCGAGCAGCCCCAGGCCCTGCCCCTCTGGGTGGCCTACGGCAAAAAGCAGGGCGCGCAGTTGCTGCTGATCCCCCAGGTGCTGGACTGGCACCAGCGCGAAGGCTCCAAGGCGGGCGTTACCGAGTCGGCCCACGTGCGCGTGGAGTTCTTTTTACTCAAGGTGGACGACGGCTCGCTGATGAACCGCTCCATCTTTGAGGAAAAGCAAGTGGGCCTGACGGAAAACCTGCTCACTGTGGGTTCTTTCTTCAAGCGCCGCGGCACCTGGGTCACGGCCGAAGACCTCACCGTGGACGGCATGCGCAAAGCGGTCAAGGATCTGGGCTTATGATCATTTTCCCGGCGGTGGATATTCAGAACGGCAAGGCCGTGCGCCTCAAGCAGGGCCGCGCCCAGGACTCCACGGTTTTCGCCGAGGATCCGGTGGAGGCGGCCCGCACCTGGCAGGCGCGCGGCGCGCGCTGGCTGCATGTGGTGGACCTGGACGGCGCGTTTGACGGCGCGGCGCAGAGCCGGGCCATTGTGCAGCGCATCTGCCGGGAGCTCAGCATTCCCGTGCAACTGGGCGGCGGCATCCGCGACGAGGCCACGGCCAGCGCCTATCTGGAGGCCGGGGTGACCCGCCTGATCATCGGCACCTTGGCCTTGGAGCAGCCCGAACTGTTCGCCCGCCTCTGCCGCGCCTTTCCCGGCCGAATCGGCGTCTCGCTGGACGCCGAGGCCGGACGCCTTAAAAGCCGGGGCTGGGTGGCGGACACCGGCCTGACTGTGGACGACGTGCTGCCCCGGCTTCAGGACGACGGCGCGGCCTTCATCATCTATACGGACATTGAGCGCGACGGCATGCAGAGCGGCGTCAATCTGGCCGCCCTGAGCCATTTGGCCCATACCGCCCGCGTGCCGGTCATCGCCGCGGGCGGCGTCGCCACGCTGGAAGACGTGCGGAAACTCTATCCCCTGAGCCGCGACAGCCGTTTGGCCGGTGCCGTCAGCGGCCGCGCCCTGTACGCGGGCACGTTGCACCTGGAAGAAGCCAACGCCTGGATCGACGCCCAGGAGGCGACGGCAACCTAGAGCATTTCAACGTTGAAATGCTTTAATGCCGAACACGGTGAGGCACGCCGCGAAGACCGACCCGAGCGGGCGGCCCGTAGGGCCGTGCCGGTAGCCCAAAGGGCGTACAGGCATTGAGAGCGACGCGGCGTGGATTCCGGAAAAGCGACCGAAGGCAGCCCGAAGGGCTGTCCCTGTTGGCGACAACGGAGCCATACGGGGATCGACAGCAGCGATAATCGCGCCCTTTGACGGAACGAACCCTTTGAAACGCAAAGTCTTTCAAAGGTAATCTGCTCTGAGCCAGTTATGCGCATCTTCTTTCTGCTTCTGCAGGCATTTATTCTGATGACGCTGGGAGCGGCCGTCGCCTCCCTGCTCAACGAATTCGCCCTGCACATCGGCGGCGCGACGTCTCAGGCCCTGATTCTTTTATGCCTGCTGGCCGATGGAGGCGTGCTGTTCAGCGGCCCTTTTGTCGCGCTGGCGGCGGCCATGTTCATTTTTCTGCTGCTCTCGGGCTACCGTATGCTGCGCTGGACGCGCTGGCTCGGCGTCGCCCTTAATCTCGGGCTGATCTGGCTCGGCCTGCGCTGGGATTTCCCGCCGTTTCTGATCAGCTATTTCGCCTGCAACTGCCTTATGCTGGCACTGGTGCCGACGCGTCCGAACATGACCCTCACCCTGCGCTGGGGAGGCCTGCTCCTCGACGGCCTCTGGGGCCTTCTGGTTCTGCTCTGTCTGTTGACGGACCCGCCGGGCGCTGCGCCGCTCACTCTGGCCTGCGTGCTGCCGCTTGTGTTCCTGTTCCGGGCCAATCAGAAAGCCGCGCAACGCCTGGCTGCCGACGGCGTTTACCGTCCGGCTCTGAAAACCTTTGCCGTCACCGCCCTGATCACTCTGGCTCTTGCCCTTCTGGTGCCTTTGCTCGCCCCCTTCGCGGGCTTGAGCTGCCTCTTTTTGTTTTTCTGCATGGAAATGCACTATCTGCACCCCAATACACCTCCTTCGGATAAAAGCAGGCGCGCCTTGCTGGTCCGCCTGCTGGGACGCATGCCCGCCGTAGCGGCCTGAGCGTCGGTAAAATCCACTGGCCGGAGGATCATGCAGACGGCCTGACCGGCCAAGGCAGGGCAGACGCATCTAATTTCAGCTTTTGCTGACCTCTTGTTTGACGAGATTATCCGTCAAAACCAGCCTTTTTGGCGCTGGCGGCGTCATCTGGCGCTTTTTGCTGCTCATGTACTTGAGTACATTCCGCGCAAAAAGCACCATTTTCCTTGCCAGCGCCGAAAAATCTTAGTTTTTAGGATTCTCCCGGCACCAGCCATCCGCCTACGCTTCGCTCCGGCGGAGCAAAGGTGGCTTTACCCAACTCCGTAGCGTGTATTAACTGTTTTAAATAATTAAATTAGAAATACACTGGCCGCGTTTTTTTAGATGCGTCTGCCCTGCCGGCCAAGGGCCGCCGTCTTGCCAAAGTCCCGGCCCACGCTTATGATCTGAATATGTATGCCATCAACCTTCCCATCCGCCGCCTGTTCTGCGGCTTTCCTGAAGAGCGCTGCTGGCGCTCCCTGCTCTAAACCCGCATCTTCCATTCTCCGGCTGAAAAGGCCGCGGCCACGCGGCCCCTGTCACATCTATTTTTTTGCGGGGAATTTTATATGCTGACCACCAAACCGTTTCACTGGTATTGCCTGCTGGGAGCCATTGCTCTGGAAGTGGGCGGCACCACCGTCATGAAGCTGGCCCAGGGCTGGACCTTCGCCCATGCCGCTCTGCTGGGCCTGCTTCTCATGTGGCTGGCCATCGGCCTTTCCTATTACCTGCTGGCGCTTTCCACCACCGGCCTGCCCGTGGGCGTGGCCTTCGCCTTCT
Source organism: Desulfovibrio sp. 6_1_46AFAA (assembly GCF_000224635.1). Taxonomy (NCBI): domain Bacteria; kingdom Pseudomonadati; phylum Thermodesulfobacteriota; class Desulfovibrionia; order Desulfovibrionales; family Desulfovibrionaceae; genus Desulfovibrio; species Desulfovibrio sp. 6_1_46AFAA. Next base: position 164,309 of record NZ_JH114301.1, on the reverse strand, counting down.
GGGAAGGCCTGGGCCTGACCCTGATCACTCTTTCCAGCGTGCTGATCCTGAACGAGGCGCTGACCTTCAAACGCGTTCTGGGCCTGATCTGCGTGCTGGCCGGGGCCCTGCTGGTGCACCACGGCACGGGCCACGGCGAAAGCCGGAAGCCGCGCCCGCATGACGCCGGGCGCAGTTCTTCCCCCGACGCTGAAAGCACGGACGCCGCGCAGAGCGCAGGGAGGCCGTGATGCACGCCCCTGCCGCCTTTTTCAATTTTTCCGTGCTGCTGGTCATCCTGGCCGCTGTTCTGGACATTCTGGCCAACCTGCTGTTGGCGCGCTCCCAGGGGTTCCACCGCCGCTGGATAGGCTTCACGGCCCTGGCTCTGGTGGGCCTGGCTTTCTACTGCCTCTCCCTGGCGGTCAAAAACATGGATCTGGCCGTGGCCTACGCCATGTGGGGCAGCTTCGGCATTCTGGGCACCTCGCTGGGCGGCTGGCTCTTCTTCAAACAGCGCCTCAAGCCCTGCGCCTTCGCCGGTATGGGCCTGCTTATCGCGGGCATGCTGCTCCTGCATCTGGGGTAAACAGCCCTCATCAACCCGCCGCCCTAGCATCTGTTTCTAAATTGTCCTTTCGCCCCCAGTCGGCGTCAGGCTCGCCCCGTGCGAAGGTCGGGTTTGAATATGCTCCCTCCGCCCTGGGCTCCGCCTTGCTTTAGCCGTTGCGACGAAGGAGCTTTAGCCGTAGGCGAACCTTGTGAGCCCCGTAACACGGCTTCGCCGTGAACGGCTTAACGTTGAAATGCTCTAGAACAGATTAACTTTGAAATTTTACAAATTTCAAAGTTGGCATTCTGGCGAAAAACGTGGTTTTCGCCAGAATCCACGCCACTTCGTGGCGGCTGCCGCCTTCGCGTCAGCAGAGCAATTTCAAAGTGAAATTGCTCTAACCCCCAAACGGCAAACGCGCCCCCGATCTCGTGATCGGGGGCGCGTCCTGTTTTCGCTTCGCGTTGCCGAGGCGAGAGCAAACAGCGCTAGAAATGCGCTTACTGCGCCGGTCGGCTTTCGCCGGTGCCGCTCTTGTCCTCGCCGTGCGCGCGCAGGGAATTGTAGATGGGCCTGGCCGTGGCCCGGCCCGAGAAGATTTCCTCCGGCGCGGCGGCCAGGGCCTGTGGCAGCACTTCGTCCACATGCTCCACAAAGACCAGTTCCAGATCCCGGAGCACCTCGTCCGGCACTTCCTTGAGGTCCTTTTCGTTGTCGCGCGGCATAATGACCTTTTTGATGCCGCTGCGCCGCGCGGCCAGCAGTTTTTCGCGCAGGCCGCCGATGGGCAGCACCCGCCCGCGCAGGGAGATTTCACCGGTCATGGCCACGTCGTTGCGCACCGGAATGCCCAACAGGGCCGAGGAGATGGAGGTCGCCAGGGTAATGCCCGCCGAGGGACCGTCCTTGGGCGTGGCTCCGGCGGGCACATGCACGTGGATATCCACCTTGCGGTGAAAGCGCGGGTCCAGGCCCAGCACTTCCGCGCGCGAACGCACATAGGACAGGGCCGCCTTGGCCGACTCGGTCATGACCTCGCCCAACTGGCCGGTGGTCACCACATGACCCGCGCCGCTCATCAGGCTGGTTTCCACCAGCAGGATTTCGCCGCCGCGCTGATTATAGGCCAGCCCGGCGCAGACGCCCACCTGGGGCTCGTCCTCGCGTTCCTCATGGCGGTATTTCTTGACGCCCAGAAAACCCTGCAGGCTCTGGCGGGATATGGACACGCACTTGTCCAGATCGTCGTCCTCCACCAGACGGATGGCTGTTTTGCGGCAGAGGGCCGCAATTTCACGCTCCAGGTTGCGCACCCCGGCCTCGCGCGTGTAGCCACGGATAATCTCCAGCAAGGCATTTTCCGATATGCGGATGTTGCCTTCCTTGAGGCCGTGCTCCTCAACCTGGCGGGGCAGCAGAAAGCTCCGGGCGATGTGCCGTTTTTCCGTCTCCAGATAGCTGGACAGCTCGATGATTTCCATGCGGTCCAGCAGGGGGACCGGAATGGTGTGCAGGGAATTGGCCGTGGTGATGAAAAAAACCTTGGACAGGTCGTATTCCAGATCCAGATAGTGGTCCATGAAGGTATTGTTCTGCTCCGGGTCCAGCACCTCCAACAGGGCCGAGGCCGGATCGCCCCGGTAATCCGAAGTCATCTTGTCCACTTCATCCAGGCAGAACAGGGGATTGTTGTATTTGACCCGCTTCAGGGACTGAATGATCTTGCCCGGCAGCGCGCCCACATAGGTGCGACGGTGGCCCCGGATTTCCGCCTCGTCGCGCACCCCGCCCAGGGAAAGGCGGATGAAATCGCGGCCCGTGGCCCGGGCCACGGATTTGGCCAGCGAGGTCTTGCCCACGCCGGGAGGACCCACAAAACAGAGAATGGGGCCTTTCAGACCGTGCGAAAGCTTCTGCACGGCCAAGTATTCCAGGATGCGCTCCTTGGGCTTTTCCAGGCCGTAGTGGTCGCCGTCCAGAATGGCGCGGGCCTTTTCAATGTCGATGTCGATGCTTTTCAGATCATTCCAGGGCAGGTCCAGAATCCAGTCCACATAATTGCGCACCACCGTGTATTCGGCGGCCGAGGGCGGCATGGCGCGCAGCTTCTTCACTTCGGCGAGCGCCTTCTGCCGGGCCTCTTCGGGCATGTCGCGGCCCTTGAGCTTCTGCTCCAGCTCGTCCACCTCGGCCTGGGGATCGTCGTCGCGCCCCATTTCCTTGTTAATGGCCTTGATCTGCTCGTTGAGGTAGTACTCGCGCTGGTTGCGCTCCATCTGGACCTTGACCCGGTTCTTGATCCGCTTTTCCACCGAGGACAGGGCCACTTCGCCCTGCAACAGCTCATAGGTGCGCTCCAGGCGCTCGGTCACGTCGGAAAGTTCCAGCGCTTCCTGCTTTTTGCGGTACTCCACCTTGAGATGGGGCAAAATCGCGTCGGCCAGCGGGCCGGGCTCATGCAGGGCCAGGATGGAAAGCACGGCTTCCTGTGAAATTTTCTTGTTGTTTTTGCCGTACTCTTCCAGGGACTCGTGGGCCGCGCGGACCAGAGCCTCTTTTTCTTCCGGGCGGCTCTGGCTTTCCTCCAGACGGCGCACCCCGGCCAGCAAGCACTGGTCGGCCTCGCGCAGATCCTGCCAGGCCGCGCGGTACAGCCCCTCAAAGAGCACCTTGATGGTGCCGTCCGGCAGGCGCAGCATCTGCAAAACCTTGCTGACCACGCCCACGGCGCACAAATCGTCAGCCTCGGGCTTTTCCAGTTCCGGCTCGCGCTGGGCCACCAGGAAAATCTGTTTGCTGTACGAGGCCTGGGCCGCCTCTATGGCTTTGATGGAGGCTTCGCGCCCCACGAAAAGCGGCATGATCGAGCGGGGGAACATGACCACTTCCCGCAAGGGCATGACCGGCAGTTCCTGGAAGGCTTCCCCACGCACTGCGTCAGACATAATTTCTCTCCCCGAAAGGCGTCAGCGGGCCGGGCCTCTTGGCCGCGGCCCACAAAAGCCAGTTTCGACATATCCGTTTGAAATGCACAGCATTTCAACGTTGAACTGCTCTGCAAGGATTTGTCTGCAAATCCTTGCCGCGAAATGCGCGTAGGTAGGCTTTGCCCGCCGTAAACGAGCATTTCAAGTGTTAAAATGTCCTAAGATGCCTTGTCCGCGGACAAACGCTCTTCTTCACTCACGGCCTCGCCGCCATCCCCATAGAGCAGGACCGGCTCCTTGCCCTTTTCGATCACAGCCCGGTTGATCAGGCACTCCTTGACGTTGGGCATGGACGGCAGCTTGAACATGATGTCCAGCATGATCTTTTCCATGACGTTGCGCAGGCCGCGCGCGCCGGTTTTGCGCTCAATGGCCCTGGCCGCAATGGCCTTGAGGGCATTGGGCGTGAAGCGCAGGGTCACATGATCCAGCTCGAAGAGCTTCTGGTACTGGCGTACCAAGGCGTTCTTGGGCTCGGTGAGAATGCGCACCAGATCCGGCTCGTCCAGTTCATCCACATGGGTGATGATGGGAATGCGGCCCACGAATTCAGGAATCAGGCCGAACTGGACCAGATCTTGCGGATGAATTTTTTCCAGCAGTTCGGCCAGGGGCGTCTCCTTGCTGCTGCGCACCTTGGCGCCGAAGCCCATGGAACCGCCGCTCATGCGCGATTCCACAATCTTGTCCAGGCCCACAAAAGCGCCGCCCACGATGAACAGGATATTGCCCGTGTTCATGCGGATGAATTCCTGCTGCGGGTGCTTGCGCCCGCCCTTGGGCGGGATGTTGGCCTCGGTGCCTTCAATGATCTTCAGCAGGGCCTGCTGCACGCCTTCGCCGGACACGTCGCGGGTAATGGAGGGGCCGTCGCCCTTGCGTGAAATCTTGTCGATTTCGTCAATGTAAATGATGCCCTTACCGGCGGCCTCCAGGTCGTAATCCGCATTCTGGAGCAGCTGGACCAGGATGTTTTCCACATCCTCGCCCACATAGCCGGCCTCGGTCAGGGTGGTGGCGTCGGCAATGGCGAAAGGCACGCGCAGCACCTTGGCAAGGGTCTTGGCCAGCAGGGTTTTGCCGCTGCCCGAGGGTCCCACCAGCAGGATGTTGCTTTTTTCCAGTTCCACGTCGTGGCCCAGGGCGTCGGCATAGAACACGCGCTTGTAGTGGTTGTGCACGGCCACGGAAAGAATTTTCTTGGCCTCGTGCTGCCCGATGACGTATTCGTCCAGCCTGTCCTTGATTTCCTGGGGCGAAAGCAGGCGTTCGCCGCTGTCCGGGCTTTCCATCTGGTCGCGGGCGATAATCTCGTTGCAAGCCTTGACGCAGTTGTCGCAGATGCTTGCGCCGTCCTGCACGATGAGGTTGCGCACCTCCAGCTCGCTGCGACCGCAGAAAGAGCAGCGCAACGGCTCGTTGACCGTGTTTTTTGTGGTATTGCCCATGGCTTATTCGCTCTTTTCCTGCGCCATCTCTCGGCGTGAGGCCAGCACGCGGTCGATGATGCCGAGTTCCTTGGCTTCTTCAGGGGTCAAAAAGTTGTCGCGCTCCGTGGCCTTGACCACGTCCTCATAGGGCCGCTTGGTGTTCTCCGCCAGCATGCGGTTGAGCCGCTCCTTGAGGCGGAGAACCTCGCGGGCGTGGATTTCGATATCCGTGGCCTGGCCCTGAAAACCGCCCGAAGGCTGGTGGATCATGATCTGACTGTTGGGGAGGGCAAAACGCATGCCCGGCTCACCGGCGGCCAGCAGAAAAGCCCCCATGCTCGCCGCCCGGCCCATGCAGACCGTGGTGACCGGCGAGGTGATGTAGCGCATGGTGTCGTAGATGGCCAGACCGGCCGTCACCGACCCGCCCGGGGAATTGATGTACAGGTTGATTTCTTTTTCCGGGTCCTGGGACTCCAGGAAAAGAAGCTGGGCGCAGATCAGCGAAGCCACGGCGTCGTTGACCTCCGAGCCCAGAAGCACAATACGGTCCTTGAGCAACCGGGAATAAATATCATAGGCCCGCTCGGAACGGCCTGTGGTTTCAATGACCATGGGAACTAAAGACATATATCCGCCTCACGGTTTCCGGCCCGCCGCAAACGCGGGCCGTGAAAACTGTAAAAGGCTGTTGACATGGCCAACAGCCCCGAAAATCAGGAGCGGGTCGCGGCTTCGCCGCGTCGCAGCGACCGATTTTCGTGCCTCTCCGCGCGGCGGCGCACGCCCGCCGCGCGGTGTTTGTCATCACGCGGAAGGCGGCCCTCAGGCCGCCTTTTCCTTACTTCGTTTCTTCCTTGGATTCGGCGGGGGCCTCCGCCGGAGTCTCGGCATCGCCGTCTCCGGTCCGGGGCTCCCTGGGTTCCACTTCCGTCACCTTGGCCTTGGCGTAGATCCGGTCCATGGCCTTGTCGGCCAACAGGCGGTCACGCAGCACAAAGATCAGGCCGGAACGCTCATAGCTCTCGCGCAGAGCCTTGAAGTCCTCGCCGCTGCGCAGGCTTTCCTGATAAATATGCGTATTGACTTCCTGGTCGGAAACCTCCAGGCCCTCTTTCTTGGCGATGGAGAGCAACAGCACCTGGATGCGCGCCAGCTCCTCGGCCTGCGGCAACATTTCCTTGCGCAGCTCCTCGGGGCTCTTGCCCAGAGATTCCAGGCCCTTGCCCTGACGTTCCAGGCGGGCCTTGAGGTCCGTCAGCAGGGTGCGCATCTGGATGTCCAGCAGGCTTTCGGGCAGGGGAAAATCCACCATCTTCAGCAGCCGGTCCAGCATGGTTTTCTGGGCCGCGCTCTTGTTCAGATTTTCGCGGCTCTGGGTATAACTGCGGGTGATGGTTTCCTTGAGCTTGTCCACATTGTCCAGGCCCAGGCTTTTGGCCAGGTCGTCATTGAGCTCGGGCAGCTTGCGTTCCTTGACCGCGTGCACCTTGACCTTCATGGTCACGGTCTTGCCGGCCAGGTCCTTGGCGATGAAGTCGTCGGGAAAACGGATTTCGCCCTCGCCTTCCTGGCCGTAGGGAATGGTTTTGACCAGAGCCTCGAAATCCTCAAGGGCCTGATGCTCGCCCAGTGCCAGATCAAAATTCTCGGCCTTGACGCCCTCCAGGGGCTGGCCGTTCTCGTAAGCGGCGAAGTCAATGCTGGCGACCTGGCCGTCCACGGCCGGACCCGCGCCGTCCACCGGCACAAGCTGGGCGCGGTCGCGCCGGATGCGCTCAATGACATCCGCCACTTCCTGCTCCTTGACCTCCACCTTTTCCTGCTCCACTTCCATGCCTTCGTAGGGGGGCAGATCAAACGTGGGCAGCACTTCAAATTCAATGCTGTAAGTATAGCCCTTGCCCCGCTCCAGAGCCTCCGCGCCGTCCACATTGATGCCGGACAGGGGCTGCACGTCCAGATTCTGCATGACCTCGTTGATATGCACGTTGATCAGATCCTGGCGGGCTTCTTCGTAAATCTTGTCGCGGAAGCGCTGTTCAATGACCGAAGCGGGCACCTTGCCCTTGCGGAAACCGTCCAGCTGCACGGAAGTTTTATACAAGGCCACGGCGCCCATGATGGCCGCTTCCACTTCCTGCGGTTCCGTGGTGATCACGATCTTTTTCTTAACCGGCGAAAGATCTTCAGCGCTGTATTCCACGTGGGGCTCCTTTCTGGTAATGGGGATGTTGGCGCAGAAATCGAGGCTTGAACCCACAGGCTTTCGGCGCCGGATCCAAACCGCCATTATTAAATAACATACTGTAATTCTTCATCACCAGCCGCAAGCCCGGAAACAGAAGCGCCTCGCGCGTCCCGAAACCGCAACCCGCAACCGGCGGCAATCGCTCTTGATACCGTAACTTACGCCAAGATTCAAGACTTCGATAAGCATCCGCAGCCATATCGTCAAGAGAAGTTCAGCCGCGGGGCGTTTGCTCTGACAGCGGGAGCCGACGCCCGCGCGGCGTCCACTTTGAAAGTGGACACAATTTCAAAGATCCTCCGTCTAGAATCTGCGGAAGGAGCGGGAGACATCCAGCCGCCCGGAAATACGCCGCAAGGCGCGCACAAGCCCGTCCTCACGTGCCGTCAATGCCAGGCGCGCGGCCAGGCGTATTGTGGCGGGCAGCAGCAGAAAGGCCAGCGCGCCCCATTGCCCGCGGCGGGTCAGATCGCTGGCGAACAGGCGGCGGAAGCCGCGCCCCATGCGCCGGAACTCCTTAAGGTAGCTGAAGATTTCCACCTTGTGGTGCCAGCTTTTGGGGTGCAGCCGCCAGCGGGTGAGCTTTTCCGGCACAAAGGCAAAGGGCGCGAGCGCGGCGAGCTGGGCCCAGACCCACCAGTCCAGCCAGCGCGGCACGGGCGTTTGCAGGGAGATACGGCGCAACAGGCCGGTTCTGGCCATGGCGCAGGAAAAGGTGGGGATTTTGTTTTCCAACAGAAAGGGGCGCACATCGCAGTGCGCCGGGGCAAGCCGGGCATGCCAGCGC
>NZ_JH114301.1:132065-156109 GCF_000224635.1 Desulfovibrio sp. 6_1_46AFAA | reverse complement strand
GGGCATGCCAGCGCATGACGCGCGGCACATAGCCCTCAAACCAGGCCATATCGGCTCCGGGCATGGCAAAGGGGGCTATGTCGTTGCAGACCACGCCCGCGTTGTTTTTTTCCGCTGTTTCCAGGCGGCGTTCCAGACACAGGGGATGCCAGAGGTCGTCGGCCTCCAGAAAGGCCGTCCAGCGGCCCCTTGCTTCTGCCAGCGCCAGAGCCAGGGCGGCGGGCAGGCCGTGATTTCTGCCGTCCGCATGGGTCAGCAGGCGCACTCTGGAGTCGCGCGCGGCAAAGCTCCGGGCCACGGCCGGGGATTGGTCCGTGGAACCGTCCTCCACCAGCAGCAGCTCGAAATCCGCCATGCTCTGGCCCAGCACGCCGCGCAGCGCGCCCGGCAGATAGCGGGCGTAGTTGTAGCTGGGCACGATGACCGTGACGGCGGGAGCGGACATGAAAGATCTCCCGGAAGGGATGCCGCGCGGCGGCGGATGCGGAATGAGGGAAAGAGAAGGCCCCGCCCCCGATGGGGGCGGGGCTCTGGATCAGAAGTTAGTGGGAGGATTAGGCGATGTGGTCAGTGACATCCGCAGTGACGCCCAGTAACTGGATGGCGCTCTCAGTATCGTCTATGGCGGTAGCGGTTAAGAGATAAGAGTTGCCCATATAAACGGCCTGTTTCGCATTTGCTCCATCAGCGAACGTAATGTCAGCCGGGTCAGCTGTGATACCAATTGTAGCAAGGAATGTGACAACCTGATCCGCGTTCAGCTGGACTGCGCTAAAGCCGGTGAAATTATCACCTTCTGCCACATTGAAGTCGGCCTCGGTCACAGTCATTATCGTCTTACCGAGGGCGGCGCTGTGAGCATATGTATCCTTTCCAAGGCCGCCTGTGAGCGTAAACGTGGAAGTTGCACCAGCAGAGGCTGCACCATGGAGAGTGAATGTGTCATCGCCAGCGCCACCGATCAGCGTACCCCCTGCGGTAGCAGTAATAGCGCTACTGCTGTAACCTCGCAGGCCGCTGAGGTCGATGGAGGTAATACTGCTCCCATCGATCACTGCTATAGTATCAGTGTCGCCGCCCATATCGCCGGTGACCTTGATCCCGGTGGTGTTGGCGTGAGCTTTGATCGTCACAACGTCATCGCCCGCGCCGGTGTCGAGCGATACGTTCATCGTGGTGCCAGCGCCCTTGCCGGTAAGGGATACGGTATCCACACCCAGCCCGCCGGTGTAGGTAAGGGTATCAGTAACCATGGAACTGAAGGTGTTCGCGCCAATTTCGGAACCCTTGATGACGACCGTATCCGCCGTAATCGCGCCGATGGCTGCATCAACGCCGCTGCTGTTACTGGCAACGATGGCCCCCAGATAGCCGGAGGCGTCCAGGTTCACGGTGTTGCCTCCAAGCGTGCCAAAGGTCATATCGCTGTTGCCGTCGAAGTTCACCGTGATGGTCTTGCCGGTGGTAACGCCCGCTTTAAAGGCAGCGTCTGTCGCGTTGCCGCCCAGCACGCCCATGGCGTCAATGTTCACATCTCCGGTGGCGGTAATGTTGCCCACAACGGTCGTGCCGAGCTGGGCGGCGTGGATGGTCACATTGTTGCCGCCCACGGTACCGACCTTGGCGGCACCCGTCACGTCGGCAAGATTCAAGGCCACATCACCGGTTCCGGCGCCAGTATTACCCAGTGTCAACCCGCCTTCCAGGCCGCTGGCGTCCACTGTGATGCCGTATTCCTGCGTGAGAGAGCCCAGAGCACCCAGCGTCACCTGCGAAGTCGCATCCGCGCCGGAAAGGGTGAGCTGGTTGACGGCGCCCAGTGCCACGCCGCCGGAGAGATGCCCTTTGTTCGCGGCCAGGGTCACGTTCTGGGCGCTGGAGAAAGAGCTGCCGGTGATATCCATAGCCGAACCGGCGGTGATGCTCACGTCAGTGGCCTTGCTCGCCTGAATATTCACCACATCCGTGCCGCTACCCTGGGCGGCATCCACAAGCACGGAACTGGCCGCGCCCACATTGAAGATGGAAGCCTTCAGCAGACCTTCCGCATCAATGGTAAGGCTCTGGGCTTTGTTCGCGGTCAGGGTACCGCCAAAAGAGGTCATTTCGGCCTTGCCGTCGCTGCCCAGGCCGCTGGCCACATTCACGGTCACATCCGCAGCGGCGCCAAAGCTCAGCGCCCCGTTCACCTGAGTGTATTCGCCCACGTTGACCGTGGCCGAGGTGGCCTTGGAGGCGGCCACGGTGGTGCTGACGCTGTCGGCGGTTTTGTCGGTCTTGCTGGCCACAGTGTTATAGGTAAGCGCGGTGGCGGCGTTCAACGAAACGGAACCAGCCGTAGTTCCCGACGCGGTGACGGTGAAGGTGGAGGCGTCCATATTGGCCAAAGTCACATCCGCGCCATTCTTCACGGTCAGGGAATTGAAGTCGGACATGTTTTTGCCGGAAAGGGTGAGCGTGCCGCCATCGGCCGTAATATTCTCAAAGCCGGACATGGTGGGTTGCAGGGTGCCGTTGACGCCTTGCAGAATCAGGCTGTCATTGCCGGCTCCGCCTTCAAGAACGGCGTTGGCGGCAAGGCCTGCCACCGTAATGGTGTCGTCGCCGGAACCGCCCTTGACGGTCGCCAGCCCCATGGCATCGCTCAGATCGGCCGTCACATTGCCGCTGAGGGCCGAAGCGTCGAAGCCGGTTATACCCGCGACATTGTTGACATCCAGATTGCCGGAGCCGGAGACGGTTACGGTTTTGGAAGCGGCGGCGCTCAGATCCGCATAGTTGTCGCCCGTGACCTTCACGGCCAGATTTTCAATGCCGTTGGCGGTAACGGCCACATGCTTGGCGGCTGTGTCGCCGTCTTTGGCGGTGCCCACGTTATTGAGGCCCAGGGTCAGCGCGTCGGCATCGCCCTGCACCGCGTCAGCGGTAAAGCCGATGCTGGTCGAGCCCGCCTTGAGGCCCTGCACATTGACGGTGACGCCGGCGGCGGAAAGATCAGCAAGATTGACGGCCGCGCCCGTGTCGTTGAGCGTCCAGGTTTTTACACCGTCAACGCCCTTGGCCGAGAAACCGCGGGCGATGCTTCCTTCATTGGTCAACACGACCTTTTCCACATTGGTCATAGAGCCGGTGGTGAAGCCGGAGAAATTGCCCTGCATGGCCACATTCAGAGTGTCGTTGCCCTCCGCGCCGTCGATGACGTCTTCGCTGTTCAGGGTGCGGTCGGCGGTCAGAGAGGAGGCCACGCCGTTGATCACGTCGTCGTCGGCTGTGCCCGTAATGTGGTCGGTGCCGGTGGTCAGGGTGAAAGTTTCGCCCGGATTGGAAGGAGTGTAGGGATCAAAATCCGTGACGACCCGTTCGTCGGACGGCACCGGGGGAACGGAAAGGCCTTCATCCTTGCCGTACTGGGCATAATGTTCCAAGGGGTTGAGGCCCGCTTCCTTAAAGGCGGCCAGCATGGATTCTTCTGTCCAGCCCTTATCCGGCTCGGCAGCCTGAAGCTGCGCCAGCTTGGCTGTGAAGTAGCCGCTGGTGTCAAATTGATTGGAGGGGTTGATCCCTTCATACATGCCGTATTGTGTGTAATGATCCCAAGCAGTCAGACCGGCGTCGTTGAATGCCGCCAGTACGTCGGCCTCGGTCCAGTCGGATTTTGGCTCGTCAGGGTCGCTGTTGAGCTGTGCCGCCTTGGCCGCGAGGTATTCCGCCACGTTGAACATGGGATTGGGGCTGATGTTCTCGGCATTGCCGTAGGCGACGAAATGCTCGTAGGCGCTCATGCCCGCGGCTTCAATGGCGGCCAGCGCCGAATCCGCAGTCCAATCGGTTCTATCGTTGAACTTGGTGGCGTTCAACTGCACCGCTTTATTATTAAGATAATTTTTTTCCTCAAACCAAGTAGGAACTTCAACAGCCATGTGTTTTCCTCCAGAGAGTTAAAAGTCGAGAAGCCTAACTTCTCATTTTTTACAATAATCCTATACAGATAATCGCACTATGCTCGGCCTGAAGCCCACCCTTCCTTAGCTTCAGCCACACACAAGATGCCCGCAAAAGTGTAACAATAGGGTACACCCTATTGTTACAAAATTAGAAATTCTATTTTATAACCCAATTATATATTATTTTTTATTTTTATTAAAAACAAATAGATTTAAAATGAATTATGAATAATACAAAAGATGAGATATACAAGAAAAAAAGAATATCTGCTTCGCATTGCATACCAAATGAGATGACAGAGCATCTCGTTATATCCTCATGGAATAACGCATGCGGGAGAAAGCTATGGATATAGGCTACATCAGGGTCAGCTCATACGATCAGCATACAGACAGACAGCTGGATGGAGTCCGTCTTGAAAAGATATATACGGATATGATCAGCGGCAAAGACACGAACCGGCCTGAATTGCAGAAGTGCATTACGGCGTTGCAACATGGTGACACGCTGCATGTCCACAGCATCGACAGATTGACGAGAAATTTGCAGGATCTGCTTCTGCTGCTTTCGGAAATGGCCGAAAGGGGCGTCACAGTGCGGTTTCACAAAGAGAAACTGACTTTTTCAAGCGACAGCTCGCCCTTTCAAAAACTGCACCTGCAGATTATCGGCGCTGTGGCTGAATTCGAACGGGCTTTTATTCGTGAGCGCCAGCGGGAAGGCATTGCCATCGCCAAGGCGAAGGGTAAATATAAAGGGCGCAAGCGTGCGCTTTCAGCGGAGCAACTGGAAGAAATCTCCCGGCGCATTGCAAGAGAGTCCGTGAGCCGCATCGCGGAGGAATATGGGGTGTCCCGCCAGACCATCTACAGATCGCTGCGCCAGAACGAGGAAGGCGGCATGCGCTCCGTCCGGGATTCCCGAAAAGGCTGTACGGGCCTGCGTCATGAATCCCCGTGGCATGGCCGGGAGCGACGAACCCATACCTGAACGGGATGAGGAATCAGCCTCAAAGAAAAAGTTGACAAATTCATACCGGAGGGTTATTGCTGGAACGTCTTTGAGCGGTGTCTCATAGAGGTGTACCTCATTAAAACCCGGCAACGCGTTTTGACGTTCACCTCGGCGGTCGCATTTTTTTCTTGTTGCTGCCGGATTCCCGTAAAAGACATTCTTCGGGCGTTTGCATGACGCCGGGCGCTTTCCGGTTCAATACACGAGCATGAGCACGAAAGTTCGGCATGAGTTCTTCTGTCGGACAGGGTATTCGCAATGAATGCCGCATGGAATTGATAGATAAGTAGGAAATGAAAGTTTTCTAGTCTGTTGAGGCCGAATCTGGTAAGATTTCGGCCACTAGGTGTTTGTGCAATTTACCTCTGGACAAAGCCTTCCCCTGAAATTATAGTCTGCGCCGTATTGAACCCCCAACGGCGTCACCGCTCGTTTCGCCGCGCCCGTCGGCCATGGAAAGGCATTCTCTCCTTCCGTGCTTTCTTTTCCTGTGCCCGGCGGCTAAGGAAAGTGCCTCTTCATGCAAGATTTTCTGCGCTCGTGCCGGTATTTCTTCGGATATGCCTTCTTCTTCAGTATGTTCGTCAATATTCTGCAGCTGACGTTTTCCATCTACATGCTGCAGGTTTATGACAAGGTGCTGACCAGCTACAATCTTTCGACACTGGCGGTCATCACCATCGCCGCCGTCATCGCGCTGGTGGTCATGGCTTTGCTGGAGTGGATCCGCTCACGCCTGCTGGTACGGGCCGGCATTGAGTTCGACCACATGCTCAGCCGCGACGTGTTGAAGCTGAATCTGCAAAACGCGGGAGCGCCTGCCGGCAAACCTGCCGAGCAGAACGGCAATTTGCGCGACGTGCAGAGCCTGCGCAATTTTCTGGGCGGCAACGCGGTATTCGCGTTTTTCGACGTGCCCTGGATGCCCATCTATTTCGCCCTGATTTTCATCCTGCATCCCTCGCTGGGAATGGTGGCTGTGGGAGGCGGCCTGCTGGTCCTGATTCTGGGCGTCCTCACCGAGCGGCTGACCCGCAAGCGTCTGGAAGCGGCAAGCCATCTCAACGCCCATTCCTTCAATCTTACCGGCGCGGCCATGCGCAACGCCAGCATCGTGCGCTCCATGGGCATGATCGGCAATGTCACGGCGCGCTGGGGCAAGGTCAACGACCTGATCATCCGACTCCAGACGCGGGCCAGCCGCAGCGCGGGCCTGATCCACGCGGTCAGCAAATCCCTGCGGGTCGGCCTGCAGGTGCTGATCTACGCCGTGGGCGCGTATCTGACGGTCATGCACGAATCCACGGCCGGGGTCATGATCGCCGCGTCCATCGTCATGGGCCGCGCGCTCGCGCCCATTGATCAGGCCATGGCCACCTACAAGCAGTCTCTGGAAGCCCGGGGAGCCTATGGCCGCCTGAAGACCCTGCTCGACGCCCCGCGCCCTCTCCCGGCCATGGACCTGCCGGAACCGCAGGGCGAGCTGACCGCCGAAAATCTCTATTTCGCCGCCGGGGGACGGCCCATCATCAAGGGCATATCCTTTCGCATGCCCGCCGGGCAGTCCCTGGCCATCATCGGCCCCAGCGCGGCGGGCAAGTCCACCCTCTGCAAGCTGCTGCTGAACATCTGGGAGCCCACAAGCGGCAAAGTGCGCATCGACCGCGCGGACATGGCTTCCTGGGATTCGGAAAAGCTCGGCCCCTTTCTCGGCTATCTGCCGCAGGATGTGGAGCTGTTTTCCGGCAGCGTGGCGGAAAATATCGCCCGGCTCGGCGAGGTGGATTCCGCCAAGGTCATCAAGGCGGCCCGGATGGCGGGCGTGCATGAAATGATTCTGGCCCTGCCCAAGGGCTACGACACCCAGATCGGCGACCAGGGCGCGGCCCTTTCCGGCGGACAGCGCCAGCGCATCGGCCTGGCGCGCGCCCTGTACGGCGATCCGCGCGTTATCGTGCTGGACGAGCCCAACTCCAATCTGGACGAAGAGGGCGAGGCCTCGCTGGCGCAGGCCGTGCTGCATCTCAAGCAACAGCGTACCACCCTGATTCTGGTAACCCACAAGCCCAATATCCTTTCCATTGTGGACAACATCATGATGGTGCAGGACGGACAGATTGCCCTGTGCGGGGCGCGTCAGGAAGTGCTGGCCAAGCTGGCGGAGCTCCAGAAACAGCAGCGCGAGGAAGCGGCCAAAGCCAGACTGTTGCGGGAGGCGCTGGAAAGGCGCAAGGCCGCCTCCCCGGAAAATCCCGATGAACTGCAAAGCGGCGACGGGGAGCCTGAACATGCGTAAGCAACTGAGCAGGGCCCTGGCCGTCATTGAAACCAGCGTCATCAAGCCCATCGTCAGCGCCGCGGAAAAACGCCAGGCCGCCAAGGGCGAAAATGTGGAAGACCCCCGCCGCATCATCCGCCAGGGGCTTCTGGTGGTGGGCCTTTTTTTCGGGGCGCTGGGAATCTGGTCGGTTTTCGGCCACATCAGCGGGGCCGTGGTGGCGCCGGGCAAGATCAAGATCGAAACGGAACGCAAAACCGTGCAGCATCTTGAAGGCGGCATTGTGGACGCCATTCTGGTGCGCGAAGGCGAGGAAGTGGCGGCGGGCCGGCCTCTCATCCTGCTGGAATCCGTGCAGATCGACGCCAGCGCCAGTATGCTGCAAAAGCAGCTTGTGGCCCAGCAGGCCGCCGGAATCCGGCTGGCCGCCGAAAAGGATCTGAAAGCGGGACTGCACTGGCCCGACGATCTGCGCCGCATGGCCGAAGAGCGCCACAGCCTGGACGTGCTGGACAACGAGGCTAAAATTTTCGCCGCCCGGCGGGAGGCTCTCAACGCGCAGATTTCCCTGCTGAACACCCAGCTTGCTCAGCTGGACGCCCAAGTGGCCGGTTTTGACGATCAGGTCAAGGCCGAGCAGGCCATTATCGGCACGCTTAACGAAGAACTGCGCGCCAAGCGGCAGCTCTATAATGAGCGCTATCTGGAAAAATCGCAGATTCTGGAGCTGGAACGTACCCTGGCCAGCCATCAGGGCAACCGGGGGCGCCTCAAACAGTCCATTGCCGAGGCCAAACAGCGGGCCGCCGAGCTGCATCTGCGCATCGAGGACGTGAAAGTGCGTTTTGTGGAAGAAGCCACCAGCTCCCTCGGCAAACTTGAAAACGACATCATCCAGACCCGCGAGCGCCTCCGCCCGCTCAAGGACGCAAAAAGGCGCCTGCAGATCGTGGCCCCGGTAGGCGGGCGCGTGGTGGACCTCAAGGTGCATTCCAAGGGCGGGGTCGTGCGTCCGGGCGAGCCGCTCATGGACATCGTGCCCCACGACAATCCCCTGATTGTGGAAACCCATGTGCCGGTCAACAAGATCACGGAAGTCCACATCGGGCAGGACGCCCTGGTGCAGCTCGACGCCTTTGACACCCGGCTCATCCCGCACATGCCGGCCAAGGTCACCTACATTTCGGCCGACCGCCTGGAAGAACGCACCGGCGCGGGCGTGATGCCCTACTATCTCTGCTATGTGGAAATCGATCCCAAGGCCCTGAAAGAGGCCAAACTCTACCTTTCGCCGGGCATGCCCGCCACGGTTTTCATCACCACCCAGCAGCGCACGGTTCTCTTTTATATGATGGAGCCGCTGCTCAAAAACTGGGACAGGGCGTTGAGGGAATGAGCATGTACCGCTTTGCCGCAATTTTCCTCCTGTGGGTGGCGACGGTTCTTCCCCAGGTCTCACAGGCCGCCGTCGCCGCCCTTTCCACCCATGTCCCGCTGCAGGCGGCCAGCCTGTACACGGGTGGGGAGCACGCCAACGGCGGGGAACAGCGGGTGGAGCTCTATCTGCTGGACGGCAATTTTTTCGTCCTGCGCCAGATTGCCGCGCCCAGGGGCAAAAAAGCCGTTACGCGGGACATGACCGGTTCCTGGCGGCAGGTGGAGGACGGCGCTTTGCTGCAACTGACCAACCGCTACGGCTTGGCGCTCAGCCTGAATATCGGCGGAAGCGGCAATCTGTACGGAGATTTCTTCCCCGCGCCCGACGGATTTCCACACAGCCTGGCCCTGAAAAAAGTCCCGTTCCGCAAGCCGTCCTTCAGCATCATGGGCAGGCTGGATCGCATTGCGGGCCGCGCGACGCTGACCGACAGCGCCACAGGCCGGGTGTTCGCGCCCGCTGAAGGCGAGGCGCTGGCGGCCCTGCCCGGGGAGGCTCCCCTCTTTGTGGATGCGGTGGTCCTGCCCGCAAAAAACGGCTGTGCCGTCCAGCGCATCCGGAGTTTTTCCACCCGTTTTCCGTCACAGGCCGGGTCCCCGCCTACAGACGGGGACTTTGCCGCCAGGGTGGCGGGCGAGGTCTGGCTTCTGCCTTCCCTGCCGGGCCTGCCCGCCGCCTCCTGCATTTTCAGCGAGCGGGGCAAAGGGCAAGGCGCGCTGGAAGTGACCGGGCCGGGCCTGCGGCTGACGGCGGACTATGCCCTGCGGGGGCCGGACCTGACATTCTCCGTCAGGAAGGAGGACGCCCGCATGTTGGATGCCTGCGGGGCTGAGTCTCTGCCGCGCATGCTGTCCTCTGTGCGCTCATGGTCGCTGGAAGGCGGGTCGCTGGCACTCACCGCCGCCGACGGACAGAGCTTTCTGCTGGAAAAAGCCGCGCCGGGCCGCCGGGCCGGAAGCGCCGTCGCGCCCAAAGGATACAAGAGATGAACACAGGTTGCCGTCTTTTTTGGTTTCGCCTTCTGCTGCTGCCGCTCTGCACCGCGCTGCCGCTCCGGGAACCGGATGCTCCGCGCGCCGCGGAAACCTTCACCATGGAGCAGGCCGTGGCCCGTGCCATGCAGGCCAATCCCGGCGTGGAGGCGAAAATGCTGCTGCTGGAACAGGCCCGGCTGAACGTGGGCGTGGCCCAGAGCTATTTCTGGCCGCGCGTTTCCCTGGTGGGCACCACCAGCCGCGTCCAGAACTACGAGGAAGTGCAGACCTACAACAGCGACAATCTCACCAGCGACAACTGGTCCAAAGGTCTTCGGGCCTCGCTCTCCCTGTTCGCCGGTTTCGCCCATCTGAACAATCTGCAGAAATCCCGCATCGCGGTGGAGGTGGAGAAAGCCCGCCACCGACAGGCCCGTCTGGAACTGGGCAGCAACGTGCAGCTTCAGTTTTTGCAACTGCTCAAATGCCGCGAGGATCTCAAAAGCGCGGAAGAGGCCGTGGCCCGCATTGAAACCCAGCTCAAGGCCGCGGAGGCCTTCGTCAAAGTGGGCATGGCCCCTTACGTCAATGTGCTCCAGAACCGAACCGAGCTTTCCAGCGCACGGCAGCAGGTCATCCGCGTCAACAACGACATCCGCAACGCGGAAGTGCAGCTCAACAGATATCTGGGATTTTCTCCGGACCGCCCTGCGCGCTATGTCGGCAATCTCAAAAATTTCTCCAGCAACGTCGGATACACGGAAGAGGAAGCCGTCGCAGCTGCCATACGGCAGCGGCCTGACCTGGCCATGGCCCGGAAGTCGGTGGAGGTGGCCTACAAGGACATGCACATCGCCATGGGACAGTATCTGCCCCGCGTGGACGCCACCTACGACAATATGAGCTCCAGCAAGGAATACGACGACAAACGCTATCAGGGCTACACCCGCAACTACTGGGCGGCAGGGCTGAATTTCTCCTGGGAAATATTTTCCGGCGGCGAAACAACCTTTTCCACCCTGGCTGACCGCAAAAAGGCCCAGTCCCTGCAAAAAGACTACGAGGACGCCATGTCCGGCGCGCGCACCGACGTGATCCGCTCGCTGCTGGACATCAAGGCCGCCAGGGAACTCATCGCCGCCTCCCGCCAGGGCGTGGACGCGGCCCGCGAAAGCTACGCCATGGCCAACAAACGCTACATGACCAATACCGGCACCATCACCGAACTGCTGGACGCCCAGCTCAAGCTGACCCAGGCCGAAAACGACGCCAGCCGCGCCCTGACCGAATACCACAGCGCGCGTGTCCGCTTCTTTTACCATATCGGACGCGAGAATCCGGGGCTGAGGTAAGGGGCTGCCCTAGAACATTTTGCGTTTGAAATTATCGCTTAACGACGAAGTAAATTCGCCTTGCAATAATTTATCAGTGCGGATTTTTACGGAAAATCTGCACAGAACCTTGAGATATTTTCAATATCAAAACGCTCTAAACGGCATGCGGAGGACAGAGTGATAATTTTTTTACGACGTCTGAAATTCGTTGTCGGCTCATATCTGCGCAATATTGTGATGGCTTTCTGTCTTATCCCATCTACTTTTGTTTATTATAAAGACGCTAAAAATATATATGAAAGCATAAAAGATATAAAATATTTTTTCAAAAAACAATTGGAAAACGCAAGCCAGATAGCAGCACAGATGCGCTTGCCGGACTTTCCGGCAAGTTTTCTTTCATTGTCCATGTTTGTATTTGCCCTGCGGCTGTATCAGAATAAAAGTTTTATCATTTCGATACGCCAGACGACACAGAATATAAAAAGCCACGGTTTGTCCGGTTTAACGTCTTTTGATCAGATAATCCCATTTTCTTCTCCGGGCGCAATAATTCTGTTTCAACGCGTTCTTGATGTATGGAATGGACCATCACCCAGAGCTGCAGAGACAGTCATGCCGGTAACAGTGCTTGTGCCGGTCTACAATGGACTTGCACATCTGAAAAAACTTCTTCCAGACATTATCAACCGCAGTCCACTTCAAGCATGTTTTATTTTTATTGATGACGCAAGCAGCGATACAGACGCAAGCGCTTTTTTACAAAATTTTATAAAGGATTATAAAAACTGCTCTCTTATACGCAATAGCGAAAATCTTGGATTTGTAAAGACGGTTAACAAAGGTATGTCGATGGTCAAGACACCTCTGGCCGTCATTGCCAATACAGATATTGTCGTCCCTGAAGGCTGGCTTGAGCGACTGCTTCGCCCCTTCAACGGAAACGGCAGGATAGCGTCAGCAACGCCGTTTTCCAATTCTGCCGTTTTTTTCAGTTTCCCCAAATCCGGGCAGGACAATGTTCTGATTCCGCCCTTCACACTGGAGGAGGTGGACGGCGCTTTTTCCGGCATCAAGGATGAGATAACGCCAGAATGCAGAATACACTCAGGAGTCGGTTTCTGCATGGCTATCAACATGGCCTGCTGGCATGAAATCGGGCCATTTGATGCTTTTGCCTTCGGCAAAGGCTACGGGGAAGAAACAGACTGGTGTATGCGGGCCGACTCCAGAGGCTGGAACAATATTCTAGTTCCCAACCTGTTTGTGCAACACTGGCACGGTGGAACTTTTCTTCCCGAAGAGAAAGCACTCCTGTGCGCGGAACATTTGGCTATCATCACAAAGCGTTGGCCCAAGCAGATCACGGACATGCATAGACATGTGATCACAGCCCCTTGGAGCCCCTACAGGGCTTTGGCGTCTCTTCTACTCGCTGATGGGGGCAAGGGCTGTCTCCTGCTGATCGACTGGCAAAAAGGCGGCAATGGAGCTTATGCATATAGAGAATCGCAGGTACAAAAGCTATCAAATGATGGATGGCGTGTATTATTATTGACATATACCGATATAGCTCAATTTTTTAATATCGAATTTAAATTCATTGATTCAGACATATCCATATCAATAAACATAAATGATATAGAATGTCTTTTTAAAATTGCAAATATAAAATATGTATTTATCAACAATCTTGCTTTTTTAAGACAACCTGAAACATTTATTGAAGTTTTGAGCAAAATTAAAAAACAACATAATTTTCATATTAAATACGTATTACATGATTTTTTATGTGTATGCACATCTTTCTTCTTGTTAGATTCGCACGATAAGTACTGCTCAGGAGGATCTAAATCAAAATGTAAAGACTGTATAAAAATACAAAGGAATAAAGTATTATACCGAGATGATATTTATACATGGAGAAAATACTGGTCTTTATTGTTTTCACTATGTGATAGTATTTCTTGTTTTTCAGAATCAACGATGAAAATAGTAACAAAATTTTTTAAAATATCAGACAAAATTACTGTATGTGAACATTCTCCATTACTACCATCACTAGTAGGTAGCTGGATTAAACCAAGTAGCACATCCAATAAATATCATATTGTATTTATTGGAAATTTTGAAATTTGTAAGGGGAGAAATATTATACTTGAGATTGCTGAAAAAATAAAAACTCAAAAACTTCCCCTTCGTTTGATTGTCTTGGGAAGAAATGATGCTGGCTGCCAGCATAGTGCGATTACATTTCATGGCGCATATAATCGATGTGAATTACCAGAAATTTTAAAAAAATATGAGGTTGCCGCCGCGTTATTTCCTTCCATCTGGCCGGAGACATTCAGCTATGTTGTTCAGGAAATTATGCTGATGCGGCTCCCGCTGGTCTGCTTTGACTTGGGCGCCCCCGCTGAACGTATCAGAAAGTACGAATATGCCCACGCTGAACTGGCACGCGAAATTTCAGCCGACGGCATGCTGCGGGCTCTGGATATACTACTGACCAGAGAATACAGGGTCCGAATACTACAATCCTCCTGATGCAGGGATGGCCATGCTCTATCGATATCTTGCCGCCATACTGTTGCTTCCGGCGTCCTTATCTGTGTTCCCGTCTTGGCGGAAATGGACAGCGGCTCTGAACAATGGGGCTCCCTTCTTTTTTTCTCAGGTGGTCAAGCAGGCCCCCGACCTGATTCGCTGCAGAGGGTGGACATCCGTCTTCGTCTATTGGCCGATGAAGATCGGTATCACACTTATTCGTTCTGGAAGCTTGCGGCTGACAGCCCAAAAGTGTCTGAGAATATTCCGTTGGAGTGGACGCCGGGACACGTCCGAACAACGCGCCATCAGCACACGGCCGGTTCCCATAGCTCATGTTCACAATCTGCTGCGTAACAACAGCATCAAGGTCGTCAGTTTCGACATTTTCGATACCCTGCTGACGCGGCCGGTACTGCATCCCAAGGATATTTTTCATCTGGTGGCGGCCAGAGTGAAGGAACGCTTGAACCTGGATTTCATCGCCATGCGTTGGAAGGCTGAGGAGCGGCTTGGCTTCCACGCAAATATCCATGAAATCTACGAGGACATCCAGCAGCGTTTCAGGCTCGACCGGCAGACGGCGCAAACACTCATGGATGAGGAAATTCGCTGCGAAACCATCTTGCTTGGACCGCGTCCGGAAATCAAAAAACTTTATGACGAGGCTGTCAGTCAGGGGAAGCGGATTATTGCCGTTTCAGACATGTATCTGCCCGGCAACATACTTAAGGGCATTTTACGGAAAAATGGCTATGAACCAGATGCCATATATGTTTCTTGTGACTACAGGCAACGTAAAAGTACTGGTAGTCTATATAATATAGTTATCAGTAAAGAGAGCGTTCAGCCCTCGGAAATACTGCACATTGGTGACGATTATACTTCTGATTTTGAAGCCGCTGTGCGAGCGCGGATTGTCGCAGTACATTATCCCTCCGCCCTGGGTGGATTATTTTTTGGTGAAAACCGAATACAGCGGATCTTGGATCGAAGTGCCTCCTCCTCCCCGTACTGGAGCCTGCTTCTGGGCTATAGCCTGAACTCCTTTTTTCGGCGGGAAGACGAAAATGCCCATCCGCTGTCGGACGTAAGAGACTTGCGTCATTTCGCGGCGTTGACAATAGCGCCTCTGCTGACAGGGTATAGCCTCTCCCTTATGCGGGACAAACGTATTCAAGATACATACAAACAGATCAATTTTGCTTCGCGCGACGGCTATCTGCCTCGGGAGGTGTACGAGATTACTCGCCATTATCTGAGAGGTATTCCAGGTGTTTACTGCCATGCGGGGCGGCGGGCATACTATCCTTTTCTATACCAGTCATTCCAGGAGTACGCCGAATCCAGACGCCACTGCGGCGATGCAAACTACACGCTGCATGATTTTCTCAAGGCCCATTTTGCCGGTTCCACGCTTCTTGCGGATCTGGAGCGAAATCTTACCGATGAAGAAAAAGCTCTACCCTTTTTTGAACAACAAGAAAAGGCCCTAGTTGTCCTCGGACGCATGAAAAAAAACATCGAAAATTTTTTGGACCACAAGCGCGCACGAATACAAAAATATTACGGCAGCGTTCTGTCAGCGGCAGAGCAGCACCATATCGTCTTTGATCTGGGATACTCCGGCTCCATCGGCCGTGCACTGACCGCGATCTGCGGTAACCCCGTGGATAAACTATTTTTTTGGGAAGATCCGGAAAATAGGATAGCTGACAGGGAATGTGGTTCCACCACTCGCCTCTTCGGCAGCGATGACAAAGACGCTGCCACCAGTATTTTGCTTGAAGAACTTTTCTCCCCCTGTGAAGGCGGTGTGGTGGATTTTGATGCGGACGGCACCCCCGTACTGGAAGATATCGCCGCCAGCGATGCCATGAAAGCGGATCTGGACGCTGTCCACCAAACCTGTTGCGAGTTCGCAGCTGGATTTTGCGAGCGCTTCGGTGACTATGCAAAGTATATCGCACCGGAGAACGGCGAAGGCATCTTTGCCGTCATCCGATATCTTCTGGGGGAGGCGCCGTTCTGCAACCTACGGATTTTCAAAAACATTCAGTTCCCTGATCCCATATATTACAAGCAATGCCCCTCATTGGAAAAAAAGGTGGAACACCTGCTGCCGCACGCGACGCCTTTTTCCGGAACGGGCTTTGAATCGCCGCATAACCGGATTGCCTACCGTCCGCCGTTAAGCGTTCCTCCCCGTGTTGGTGTGCATCTGCATCTGCACAACATGACTCTTGCCTCTGAAATAGTGCGCTATCTCCAGGATTTTCCCACCTTTTTTGACCTCTACATCACAATAACAGACGCTGCATCCGCGCAAACGGCCAGGCATCTGTTTGGCCGCAGTTTTATCCCCAATGCTGACGCTGTCATGATCCTGCCGGTTCAAAACCGAGGCAGGGATGTAGCGCCGTGGGTTTTAGGCATGCGCCCCTTTCAGGACAAATATGAGTTGTTTTGTCACATTCATGCCAAGGAATCCCGCTATGTATCTTTTGGCAACGGCTGGCGCACATATCTTTTCGACAATCTGATTCACTGTGACGCTGTTCGCGATATCCTTGACCTCTTTCAGGCGTACCCGCAGCTGGGTTGCCTTTTTCCTCCTCCCTACGAAAAACTACGGAGTTTTATGGTCTCCCGCGACATATCGCCCGCTGGTCTGAAGGGCGAAATGAATCTGGCCTCCGCCTTGCTACGCCGAATGGGCCTGCACACTGAAATCTGCCGGTCGGAAATTTTTTTTCCCATGGGCAATATGCTCTGGTATCGCCCCCAAGCACTGCGCCAGCTCTTTACATGTAACTTGTCTCTTGAAGAATTTGCGCCCGAACCTCTTGGTGTGGAAGGAAGCCTTGCCCACGCCATTGAGCGCTTGCCTGCTGTCATGGCCACAAAAAACGGGTATCGGACCGGCACCTTCGTTAGAGCGTTTTGATATTAAAGATATCTCAACGCTCTGTGCGGATTTTCAATGAAAATACGCACAGAGAAATTACTGCAAGGCGAATTTAATTCACCGTTAAGCGATAATTTCAAGCGCAAATTGCTCTACATCTAAAGCATTTCAACGTTGGAATGCTCTAACGAAGGTTGCTCTTATTCCGAACTAAAACAGGAGTATAATATTTCGTGCTAGCCGTGTTAGACATATCCGCCGCTCCACGCCTGCTGTGGCGTCACAGAAGCCTGTTCCGGCAGTTGATCATCAGAAACATCAGCGCCCGCTATCGCGGTTCCGTGCTGGGTCTGGCATGGAGCTTCGCCCACCCCCTGATGATGCTGGCGGTCTATACCTTTGTTTTCGGCATCATTTTCAAGGCGCGCTGGGGAGTGGAAGCTCTGGACGAGAACAGGGCCGCCTTTCCCCTGATCATGTTCTGCGGTCTGGCGGTCTTCAATCTTTTTTCCGAAAGCATCAACAGCAGCGGCAGTCTCATCGTGAATCACGCCGGTTTTGTCAAAAAGGTCATCTTTCCCCTGGAGCTGCTGCCGGTCTGCACGGTGGTCACGGCCTTTTTCTTCGGCGCGGCCTGGTTCTGCCTGCTTCTGCTGGGGGCCTGTGTTTTTCTGCAATCCTTGCCGTGGACCATCTGCCTGCTGCCCCTGACCCTGCTGCCCCTGCTGTTGTTCAGCACGGGGCTCTCGTTCATCATCGCCGCCTTCGGGGCCTATCTGCGGGATATCCCCCAGCTTGTGGGAGTGGTGGCGCAGGTGCTCTTTTTCATGACACCCATTTTCTATTCCGTGGCCATGGTGCCGGAACGCCTGCGCTGGCTGCTGCGGCTGAACCCACTGACCCCCATGGTGGAGGAAACCCGCAAGCTCTTTCTTTACGGGCAGGAGCCCGACTATATGGTCTGTTTGTGGCTGTTTCTCTTTTCTCTGGCGGTATTCCAGATCGGCTTTGTCTGTTTCAGTAAAATGAAGAAAGGATTCGCGGATGTGCTCTGACGCCGGAGCCGTCATCAGTGTGGACGGCATTTCCAAATTCTTCGAAATATACCCCAAGCCGTCGTATCGTCTCTGGCAGATGATATTCAGGGGCAGACGGCGTTTTTATGAGCCGTTCTGGGCGTTGCGGGACATTTCCTTCACTGTGGGGCGCGGGGAGTGCGTGGGGGTTATCGGCCGCAACGGCGCGGGCAAAAGCACGCTGCTCCAAATCATCACCGGCACGCTCGCCGCCTCATCGGGATGCATCGACGTGAAAGGCCGTGTGGCCGCTCTCCTGGAGCTGGGCAGCGGCTTCAACCCCGAATTCACGGGCCGCGAGAACGTCTACCTCAATGCCTCCATCCTCGGCCTGACGCGGGAGGAAACAGACTCCCGCTACGACGACATCGTGGCCTTTGCGGACATCGGCGACTTTATCGACCAACCGGTCAAAAGCTACTCCAGCGGCATGGTGGTGCGTCTGGCCTTTGCCGTGGTGGCCCATGTGGACGCTGACGTGCTGGTCATCGACGAGGCCCTGTCTGTAGGCGATGCCTTTTTCACGCAGAAATGCATGCGCTTCCTGCGCCGCTTCATTGCCGAGCGTACCGCGCTTTTCGTCAGCCATGACACTGCCGCCGTAAACAGCCTGTGCAACAGGGCCATCCTCATGGAACACGGGCGGATAAAGCAGATGGGCAGCCCCAAGGACGTGACGGAAACCTATCTGAAAGACATGTACGAAGCGCACCAGGGCTCCAGTGCCCCCGTCGCCGAAGCATCGGAAACGGCCCCGGAGGAGGAAGACGCGGAGGACAGGGAGCGTGCTTGCACGCCCGAGAATTTCCGCGACATGCGCGCGGATCTCATCAATGCCAGCAACTTGCGCAATGACATTCAGGTCTTCGCCTTCAACGAACGCAGCGCCGACTTTGGCAAAAAGGGCGTCACCATCACCGGAGCCGCTCTCCTGGACGGCAGGGGACGCCCACTGTACTGGGTGGTCGGCGGCGAACCCGTATCTCTGCAAATCACCGTGCGGGCACACAAGGACGTCTTCAGCCCCATTATCGGTTTTTTTCTCAAAAATCGTCTCGGACAACACATCTTCGGGGACAATACCTTTCTGGCCTACCGGGAAAAACCCGTGCTGCTGCGCCGGGGGCAAAGCGCCCGTGCGCTCTTTTCCTTCGTCATGCCCATCCTCGAAACCGGAGACTACAGCTTTTCCATTGCCGTGGCCGAAGGCACCCAAGTGGAGCATATCCAGCATGACTGGAAGCACGACGCTCTGGTTCTGAAATCAGTCACCACCAGCTGTCATACGGGCATGGTGGGCATCCCCATGCAGTGCATCAGCCTCAACGTCATCTAGGAGCCGTCATGGAGTTCACAGGAGAACGTTTTGTCCCCCAATGTCAGGGAGAAATTGCGGCCGAACACTACCACCGCTATTTTTTCGCTTCGGGCTTCGTCGCCGGCAAGCGCGTCCTGGATATCGCCTCCGGCGAAGGCTACGGCACGCATATTCTGGCGCAATCCGCCGCGCACGTCACCGGTGTGGACATTTCCCCGGAAGCCGTGGCCACCGCCACCCAAAAATACGCCGGGGACAGGGTCGCCTTCCTTCAGGGCAGCGCCGCCACGATTCCCCAGCCCGACGCCGCCGTGGACGTGGTGGTCAGCTTTGAAACGCTGGAACATCTGAGCGAACAGGAAGCCATGCTCAGCGAAATCAGACGGGTTTTGCGGCAGGACGGCCTGCTGATCATCTCCACGCCCAACAAGCCGCTATACAGCAGGCAGGGCGACAACCCCTTTCACGTCAAAGAACTCTGCCGGGAAGAATTCGTTGCCCTGCTCAAAAGCCGCTTCGCCCATGTTTCCCTGTTGGGGCAGAAGGTCATGTACGGTTCGCTGCTGAGCGGCACGGGCGGCGAGACCTTACTGCTCCGCCAACGGGAAGAAGACGGCGCTGTGGAGCGTATGCCTTTTACGGAACAGGCCATGTATTTCACAGCCCTTGCCGGCAACGGACCGCTGCCGCCCACTCAGAGTTCGTTTTTCGACTACCCTCTGGAAAAAAGCGATCTGGCGGCGCAACTGCGGGAAAACCTCGCAGAACTGCAAGAGCGCCATGACGCGGCGCAAGCGCGCCTTGAGGCCGTGGAAGCGGCATACACCGCCATCCTTGCCTCGCGCTCGTGGCGCGCCACGGCGCCGCTGCGTCGCCTGCGGCATCTTCTCAAGGGAAAAGGGAACAAAAGCTGAATCTGAAACGCCCTGGTGGGGACAATGAGGAGAACGTGCATGAAAGTGGAACGCACCGCCATTGACGGCGTCATCATCATAAAACCGGACGTGCACGGCGACGCGCTGGGCTTTTTTGTGGAAACCTGGCAGCGGGACCGCTATGCCGACGCGGGCATTGCCATGCCTTTTGTGCAGGACAATCATTCCCGTTCCTCCCGGGGCATTTTGCGGGGCATGCACTTTCAGCGCGAACACCCGCAGGGCAAGCTCGTCCACGTTTCCCTGGGCGCGATCTTTGACGTGGTGGTAGACATCCGCCCCCATTCGCCCACCTTCGGACAGTGGACCGGCGTGACGCTGGACGCGGGACAGCAGCATCAGCTCTGGATTCCCCCGGGCATGGCGCACGGTTTTCTCGCCTTGAGCGACACTGTGCACCTGCACTACAAATGCACGGATTTTTACCATCCCCGGGATGAGGGCTCTCTCCGGTGGGATGATCCCGACATCGGCATCGCCTGGCCATGCACCACACCTGTGCTTTCAGCCAAGGACGCCGCCGCTCCCTTCTGGCGCGAGGTACGTCAATCCCTTCCTGCGCGGGCGCGCTGAACAGTTTCCTGACGGCGTTCCGTCCGGAGCGCCGTCACCAGGGCAGTTTACTCTTTGAACGGTAAGCTGTCCTGAAAACACCCTGAATTACTCGCACATATCGGGGCCCTGACCCTCAAGCCCCCAGAAGGCCGTCCAGCACATCTCTGTTTTCTCCCGCCACACAGCAGCCTATCGGCATCCACGGCCTACCTCCGCCAGATGAACCGCTTCCCCCATATCATTTCCTTCCTGTCGCCGCCGCCAAACGCCTCACCAATAAAGTGTACCCTATTGTTACACCCCTGCTCGCTTTAGACGCGTGAAATCAGGAGAGTGGAACGGCATGTGCCGGACCCGTTTGGAAGTGGCCGATATCAACGGCAGAAATTTTTTTGGAGGAAGTTATGGTATCCTATTTTAATGAGTCCTTCTACCTGAAGGAAAAGCTTGCCCAGCTCAAAGTCGTTGACCCCAATGGCGACCTGAACGGCGGCAAACCCTGGGCCACCACCAGCGAGGTGCAGGCCGCTTTCACCGCCAACGGCCTGACCGCCGAGCAGCATTTCGAACAGTACGGCCAGTATGAGGGCCTGAGCCCGGTGGCTGAATTCGTCGCTGACGAATATCTCGCCATGAAAGCCGCGCAGCTCAACAGCATCAAGCAGGACGGCAAGAGCGACTGGACCGCCGACTCCGCTCTGGCCGCCATCCAGGGCGCCGGTCTGTCCGCGTGGAGCCACTATGTCCAGTATGGCGACAAGGAAGGCATCAGCCCCTCCTACGCCCTGGACGGGGACAAATACTGCCAGGCCAAGGCCGACGCCATGAACGCCGCAGCCGGTGAAGGCGAAAAGAGCGACTGGACCGCCGCCGAAATCAAGACCGCCATCAATGACGCCAACATGAGCGTGCTTGATCACTTTGAAACCTATGCCGGCACGGCTGCCAATGAGGCCGACAAGGCCGATTATCCCGTGGACCACAAGCCGTTCCAGTTTGATCTGACTACGGATGTCGACACCGTCGCCGGCACGGCCGCCGACGAAATCATCAACGGCGCTACCGGCACCAGCCGTGTGGCGACCTTGAACGACGGGGACATGATCGACGGCGGCGCGGGCACCGACACACTCAACGTCGATATGGCCAAGAATTTCACCGGATTCAAAGACGGCTACATGAAAAATGTGGAAATCGTCAATCTCGATTCTTCCGCCAGCTCCGCCGTGTCCTTCAGCGGCAAAGGCAGCGAGGGCGTGCAGACCTATAATCTTTCGGGCGTGGTGAATCTGCAAGACCTCTCCGCCGCCGACATTACTGTGAACCTGGCCGACCGCGCCAAGGGCGCGGCCATTATCAAATTTGCCGACGAGGCCGTCAAGGGCAAGGCGGACACCCTGACTCTCGGCCTTGACAATGTGGGCACTGTGGATGCGGACAAGGGGGATACCCCTGTTACCGTTACCATCAACGGCATTGAGGAGCTCACGGTCAACGCCGCCGGTGAAAACGCGGTAACCCTGAACGGCGGCAACGCTGTCAAGGCGCTGACAGTGACGGGCGACGGCGACCTCAATGCCGCACTTGCCGACACCTCGCTGGAAAGCGTGGACGCGTCCGCCGCCACCGGCGACCTGAGTGTTGACCTCACCGCCGCCAATTCCAAGCTGGCCAGCGTGATCCTCGGCTCCGGCAACGATACGCTCACTCTGGGCATCAACGCTGCCATCGATTGCAGCATTAACGGCGGCGCGGGCGACGACGAGGTCGTGCTGCAGGGTCTTGACGGCGGGGTCAAGGAACTGCAGATGGGCAATGTGGAAACCCTGACCATAGATAGCAACAACACTGCCGCACTGACCCTGTCCGGCGCCAAGACCACCGGTCTGCAGACCGTCAAGCTGGATGCCGCTGGCGCTGCCGTGACCCTGGCGGACTTCCAGAACAGCGCGCTGAACCTGCAGTTCGTGGATACCAACGCCGCTGCCGCGGATGTGATTGTGGCCGACGTGGCCAATCTGAACCTCATTGTGGGCGACGATGACGACACGGTTGACAGCATGGCTGGCGACATCACTGCCGCGGATGCGACCAGCATCGCTCTGAACATTGCGGACAATGCCTCCTTCTCTGGCGCGCTTGTCGCCGACCAGGCCACAAGCCTGACCCTGGACAGCGCGTCCAGCGTGGCACTGACTTTTGCTGCGGCTACGGATCTTTCGTCCATTGAAAACATGGTCCTGAAGAGCAATGGCGCAGTTTCTTTCACTGGTGTTGCCCATCTCGGCGGCAACTCCGACAGCATTGCGGTGGACGCAGCGGCTGTGAAGGGTACGTTCTTGGCTGAATTCGACGCCTATGCGAAGGGTGGCGCGTCGCTGGAAGTGGTCGGCAGTCATCTGGCTGGGAATACAATCACGGTTAACGGCGGCTACGACGACATCGACGTGACCGGCGGCATCCAGGTTGACACGATTACCCTGAAGGATGTCGATGACGCCGACATCAGACTGAACACCGGCCTCGGCAAGGATGTCGTCAGCATTACCGCCGCTGCCAAAGCTGAAGACATCAGCGTTTCCGGCAACCTGGGCAACAACGGGGAAGACGTGACCGTGGACGGCTCTGCCGCCACCAGCGGCATCAAGATCGATCTCAGCGGCCTTGAGGGCTATGCAACGAGCACCATCACCGGCGTTGGCTCCAAAGCCGACACCCTGATCGGCGGCGTTGGCGCTGACAAGATTATTGCCGGAGTTGCTTCCTTTGACGCTGCGCTTGTTGATACTCTGACCGGTGGTGCTGGAGACGACACCTTTGTCGCTGGTAAGACAGCGGCTGGAGAAACTACTGATAACAAGATCACTGTCACGACCGTGATAACCGACTTCGCGTCGTCTGAAGATGGCTTGGCCTTTACTGGCGGTGCTGCGGGATCGGATGCTAACTTTGTCTCTGTAGCTACCCAAGTTGATGTGGCTGCTTTCGTCACTGCGGCTCTTGCTAAGCTTAGTACCACAGTGTTGTACGTAGCTGGCACTGTGGGCAAGGACACCTATGTTCTCCACGGCACTGGCACCGCTAACACAGCAGACGCTCTTGTCCATCTGCAAGGCGTCGAGAACGGCATTGAGTATAATGACATCGTAGATCCTGCCTAACTCTTCCACTAAGCCCTGAACTAGAGCCCCGCCCCTTCCGGGGGCGGGGCTTTTCATATTCCCTTCTGTCCGCCGTCACGCGGCGCCCCTTCCGGGAGATCTTTCATGTCCGCTCCCGCCGTCACGGTCATCGTGCCCAGCTACAACTACGCCCGCTATCTGCCGGGCGCGCTGCGCGGCGTGCTGGGCCAGAGCATGGCGGATTTCGAGCTGCTGCTGGTGGAGGACGGTTCCACGGACCAATCCCCGGCCGTGGCCCGGAGCTTTGCCGCGCGCGACTCCAGAGTGCGCCTGCTGACCCATGCGGACGGCAGAAATCACGGCCTGCCCGCCGCCCTGGCTCTGGCGCTGGCAGAAGCAAGGGGCCGCTGGACGGCCTTTCTGGAGGC
Source organism: Desulfovibrio sp. 6_1_46AFAA (assembly GCF_000224635.1). Taxonomy (NCBI): domain Bacteria; kingdom Pseudomonadati; phylum Thermodesulfobacteriota; class Desulfovibrionia; order Desulfovibrionales; family Desulfovibrionaceae; genus Desulfovibrio; species Desulfovibrio sp. 6_1_46AFAA. Next base: position 132,237 of record NZ_JH114301.1, on the reverse strand, counting down.
CGACGACCTCTGGCATCCCCTGTGTCTGGAACGCCGCCTGGAAACAGCGGAAAAAAACAACGCGGGCGTGGTCTGCAACGACATAGCCCCCTTTGCCATGCCCGGAGCCGATATGGCCTGGTTTGAGGGCTATGTGCCGCGCGTCATGCGCTGGCATGCCCGGCTTGCCCCG
>NZ_JH114301.1:72370-131921 GCF_000224635.1 Desulfovibrio sp. 6_1_46AFAA | reverse complement strand
TATGGCCTGGTTTGAGGGCTATGTGCCGCGCGTCATGCGCTGGCATGCCCGGCTTGCCCCGGCGCACTGCGATGTGCGCCCCTTTCTGTTGGAAAACAAAATCCCCACCTTTTCCTGCGCCATGGCCAGAACCGGCCTGTTGCGCCGTATCTCCCTGCAAACGCCCGTGCCGCGCTGGCTGGACTGGTGGGTCTGGGCCCAGCTCGCCGCGCTCGCGCCCTTTGCCTTTGTGCCGGAAAAGCTCACCCGCTGGCGGCTGCACCCCAAAAGCTGGCACCACAAGGTGGAAATCTTCAGCTACCTTAAGGAGTTCCGGCGCATGGGGCGCGGCTTCCGCCGCCTGTTCGCCAGCGATCTGACCCGCCGCGGGCAATGGGGCGCGCTGGCCTTTCTGCTGCTGCCCGCCACAATACGCCTGGCCGCGCGCCTGGCATTGACGGCACGTGAGGACGGGCTTGTGCGCGCCTTGCGGCGTATTTCCGGGCGGCTGGATGTCTCCCGTTCCATCCGCAAACTCTGAAAAATTTTGCGCCGGGCCTGCCGCCGGAGCGCTTCTGGCTGTCTTGCCCGCAGTGTGGACAGATGAAGAACCCATCCTCCAAATGCCTGCTGGAATCCGCCCTGGACATCCTGCGCGCGGCCGCCTCGGGAAAGCCCCTCCACCGGAGACATGTGCCCTGCCGCCGGACCAGCGAAAAATCCGGACAAGCACACGTCCGCCCTGTTCCGGAAAAAGAATACGCAGGCAAGGGCTCTCAGGCCCTGGCGTGGCAACGGTGATACGATTGGTGATCGTGGTGATACAAAAAGACAAAAAATAGGGCGGCAATGCCCACATTACCCCCTCCGATTTACCCAATACGGCGCAAGACCTCCGCACATGGAACTCCGGAAACCTGAATTCCGCACCTCCGGCCACCGCACAAGCCCCGAGGGAGCATCACAATACAGGCTTCACTGTGGAACCCGTCCAGGAGAGCCGCGCCCGGCAGTGAACAGACAGCAACCCGAAAAACAAGACCCCCTCATGCAACCAAGGAAACAGGAGCATGAGGGGTTTTATGAACTGCTTGTGTACAAGCGGTTATGGCTTCTGGTGCGAGAGGGGGGATTTGAACCCCCATACCTAGGGTGCTGGATTCTAAGTCCAGTGCGTCTACCAGTTCCGCCACTCTCGCAAAGGTATATTGATAGCTTATTTGCGGGCGGGCCGCAAGCCGCGCCTCCGCCTCGTGGAAAGCAAGGCCTGTGCGCCATGGACGCGCGTCGCCCCAATTCCCTCAACGCAACAGCAAGGCCTTGCCGTCGGTCCTCGGTGGAAGCACTTCGCCCACCTCGCGGGCCAGGTCTCCGCCGCTCTCCAGCATGTCCCGCACCGGCCCCAGCAAGTCCGGCGGCACGGCCAGCAGCAAACCGCCCGAAGTCTGGGCGTCAAAAGTCACGCTCTCAAGAGCCTCATCCACGCCCGGCTCTACCAGGGTGGAACAGGCCCAGTGCTTGCGGTTCAGATGGCTGCCCGCTGGAATCAGTCCGTCACGCGCGTATTCCAGCACGCGGGGCAAAAGGGGCAGAGCCGTCGTATCCAGAGCCACGCAGGCATTTGAGGCCAGGGCCATTTCCAGGGCATGGCCGCCCAGGCCGAAACCGGTGATATCCGTGGCGGCGGGCAGATGGAACGCACGGATGGCCGCGCCGCCCACCTTGTTCAGTCGTCCGCAGCAGCGGATCAGTTCGGCCTCGCTTTCCGCCGCGCCCTCCCAGCGGGCCTTAACCGCCGTGGCAAGAATGCCGGTGCCCAGCGCCTTGGTCAGCAGGAGGCGCTGTCCCGGCCTGAGCCCGTCGTTCACCGCAATATGCGCCGGATCGATAATGCCCGTCACGGCCAGACCATATTTCAATTCGTCGTCCTGGACGGTATGGCCCCCGGCCAGCACGGCCCCGGCCTCCAGCAGGGCGTCCTGGCCGCCGCGCAAAATGCTGGTCAGGGCTTGCTCGGGATCATCTTCCGCCAACGCTTGGGGAAAACAGGCCACGTTCATGGCGCACCAGGGTTCGCCCCCAAGAGCGTAGACATCGGACAAAGCATTGGCCGCCGCGATGCGGCCAAAGGCGAACGCGTCATTGACGATGGGCGCGAGGATGTCCACGGTCTGCACCAGGGCCTTGCCCGGCGGCACGGAGAGCACCACGGCGTCCTCGTTACGGGCGCGGCCAGCCAGCACCCTGGCCTCCAATTCGGGCGGAGTTTCGGGCGTAAGACCGCGCAAAAGCCGCTCCAGGGCCCCTGGAGCCAACTTGGCCGCTCAGCCCGCGGCGCGGGCTTTTTCCAACAGCTTCATCTTCAAATTTCCGTTAGAACATTTCACAATGAACAATCAGACACGTTCACTCCAACGATGCGACGTGTTCAAGCTACGGGAAATTTTGCACGCTGCCAAGAAGGAGGCTGCAGCGCAGCTTTCCCGGTCCGCAAGCTTTCCTCCTGAACGACAGTCCCGCACGCCGCGCGACTACAGTCCAACCCATGGAAAACAGGCAAAAAGCCCTGCTCTGAAAGAGCATAAAAAAGGGGAGCCCGAAGACTCCCCTTTTGCAAAAGCTGCTTTGCTTGCGCGCTATTCGGCGGCACCTGCTTCCTGCGCGGCCCCTTCTTCAGCCTTGGGCTTGCGGGTACGCTTGGGTTTGGCGGCCGCTTCACCGGCCGGAGCGGCGTCAACGGCTTTGGCCGCCTTCTTGTCCTTGCCCGCCTTGGCGTCCGCAACCGGCTCGGCCGCACGGGACAACTCAATAATAGCCATGGGGGCATTATCGCCCTTACGCGGCATGGCCAGTTTGAGCACGCGGGTGTAGCCGCCCGGCACGCCGGCAAACAGCGGGCCGATTTCATCAAAAAGACGCTTGACCAAGGCGTGGTCGTTGAGCACCCGGTAGGCCAGACGGCGAGAGTGCAGATCGTTGCGCTTGGCCAGCGTGATCAGGGGTTCCACCACCCGGCGCAATTCCTTGGCCTTCATCTCCGTGGTGCGGATTTTGCCGTGGATCAGAAGCGCCTTGGCGAGATTGTGCAACAGGGCCTTACGGTGCGCGGGCGTGCGCGAGAGTTTCCTGCCGGAATTGCTATGCCTCATTTTGCTGCTTCCTTTTCCATTCCTGATATTTCTTGTCGAAGCCGTCGACCTTCATACCAAAGTCAAGGCCCATGTCCAGAAGAACACTTTTGATTTCGTCCAGCGACTTGCGTCCGAAATTCTTGGTTTTGAGCATCTCGCCCTCGGAGCGCTGCACCAGTTCGCCCACCAGAGCGATATTGGCACTACGCAGGCAGTTGGTGGCGCGCACGGAGAGTTCAAGATCGTCAATGCTCTTGAACAGATGCTCGTTCACCTCGCCGCCGTCACTGCTGCCCAGACGCATATCGCCGGAAACGCGCTCATCAAAATTGATAAAGACCGAAATCTGGTCCTTGATGATCTTGGCGCTGTAGGCAATGGCATCCTCTGGCGTGAGCGAGCCGTCGGTCCAGACTTCCAGCAGCAGGCGGTCATAGTTGGTCATCTGGCCCACGCGGGCCTGTTCGACCGTATACGCCACCTTGCGCACCGGGGAAAAACTGGAATCCAGCTTGATCAGACCGATTTCCTCGGACAGACCCTCGTGCATGTCGGCGGGCACATAGCCCTTGCCCATACGCGCTTCCAGCTCCATTTCCAGCACGACATCCTCGGTGAGGGTGGCGATGTGCAACTCGGGGTTGAGCACCTCCACATGCTGGTTGGCCTGGATCTGGGCGGCCGTCACCGGCCCCTTCCGGTCCACGCGCAGGATCAGGCGCTGGGGCTCGTCCGTGTCCAGGCGCAGACGGACCTGCTTGAGATTCAGGATGACGTCGGTAACGTCCTCCAGCACGCCGTGGATGGTGGTAAACTCATGCTGCACGCCGGTGATTTTCACCGAGACAAAGGCCGCCCCTTGCAGGGAGGCCAGAAGGACGCGCCGCATGGCGTTGCCGATGGTGGTGCCGTAGCCCCGCTCCAAAGGCTCGCAAATAAACTTGCCGTGCGTGCCGCTGGCCGTCTCTTCCTCACGCAAAATCTGGTCGGGCTTCACGAGCTCCGACCAGTTGCGCGCATTGATAAGGCGTTCGCCTTGTTTAATAAGCATGCGCCCCCCGCTTATTTCGAGTAAAGTTCGACAATCAACTGCTCGTTGACGGGGAACTGAATATCATCGCGCTGCGGCAAGGCTTTCACGGTGCCCTTGAAAGCGGCACCGTCGGCTTCAAGCCAACCGGGGCAGCCGCGGCGGGCGATCACTTCCTGGGCTTCGGCCAGAACGGGAATTTTACGATTCTTTTCGGGCACTTCCACAGAGTCTCCCACCTTCACCTGCAGGGAGGGGATGGTGACCTTATGGCCGTTCAGGGTAAAGATGCCGTGACGCACCAGCTGGCGGGCCTGGTTGCGGGAGTTGGCAAAACCCAGACGGTACACCACGTTGTCCAGACGACGTTCCAGGATGACCAGCAGATTCGTGCCGGTGACGCCCTTCTGCATTTCGGCTTTTTCAAAGTAGCCGTGGAACTGGCGCTCCAGCACGCCGTAAGCGCGGCGGGTCTTCTGCTTCTCCCGCAGCTGCACCGCGTATTCGCTGACCTTCTTCCGCGCGCGGCCGTGCTGGCCGGGGGCGTAGGGGCGGCGATCATAAGCGCACTTGTCGGTAAAGCAACGATCACCTTTCAGGAACAGCTTGCAGCCCTCGCGGCGGCAGATCCGGCATTTGGCTTCAGTATATTTGGCCATGAATGAGTCCTCTTCGTTTGTACGGCGCTGCCCCGGCAGCGCGAAACTAGACGCGGCGGCGCTTGGGCGGCCGGCAGCCGTTGTGCGGGATGGGCGTCACGTCACGGATGAAAGCCACCCGGAAGCCCACGGCGGCAATGGCGCGCATGGCGGCCTCACGACCGGAGCCGGGACCCTTCACATAGACGCCCACGGTACGCATGCCGTTGTCCTGCGCCTTGCGGGCGGCGGTTTCAGCGGCCACCTGGGCGGCGAAGGGCGTGGACTTGCGCGAACCCTTGAAGCCGCTCTGGCCCGAAGAGGCCCAGGAAACAGCATTGCCGCGCGTATCCGTAAAGGTGATGATGGTATTATTGAACGAAGCCTGAATATGGGCAATGCCCACAGGCACGTTCTTCTTTTCCTTTTTCTTGACCGCTTTCTTGGGTCTGGCCATGACTATCCCTCAATCTGGCTAAAAAAACGAGTAAATGAGCGCGCCTACTTTTTCTTGCCCACAGCGCCGCGGCGCGGCCCCTTACGGGTGCGCGCGTTGGTGTGGGTGCGCTGGCCGTGTACGGGCAGACCGCGACGATGGCGCAGCCCCCGGTAGCAGCCGATATCCATAAGCCGCTTGATATTGCTCGAAACTTCACGGCGCAGATCGCCTTCCACCTTGAAGTTCTGTTCGAGTTCCTTGCGGATCTCGTTCACTTCGTCAGCCGAGAGATCGTCAATGCTACGCTCCCAGTTGACGCCGGTGGAGTCAAGGATCTTCAGGGCCGTCGTGCGACCGATGCCGTAAATGTAGGTAAGCGCAATGTCCACCCGTTTGCCGCGCGGCAAATCAACACCTGCTATTCTCGCCACAATATGTCTCCTGCCCTAGCCCTGGCGCTGCTTGTGCCGGGGGTTTTCGCAGATAACTCGAAGCACTCCCTTGCGCCGGATCACTTTGCACTTGGGGCATATTTTCTTGACGGAAGGTCTGACTTTCATCGCATATCTCCACTGATAGCCGTTTGGCCGTTGTGACGGCCCGTCCTGACGGCCCCGGCTATTTCGGGGCAGGAACAGGCATCTTTATCTATCTTTGCCTATTCTGTCAACCATCAATTGTGTGCCGGTTCAGACCGCGATCCGAAATACTCAGAATTCTCGGCCCTTCCGGGGTGATCGCCACGCTGTGCTCAAAATGAGCGGCCCATTGGCCGTCACGGGTCACAGCGGTCCATTTGTCATCCAGGATGTCCACTTCATAGGTACCGGCAGTGACCATGGGCTCAATGGCAATGACCATGCCGTTCTGCAGGGTCAGCCCATGCATGCCGGGCCTGAAGTTGGGCACCTCCGGCTTTTCGTGCATCTTCGCGCCCACGCCGTGGCCCACGAAGCGACGCACCACATTGAAACCGGCGGCTTCCACATAGTCCTGCACGGCGGCGCCGATATCATAGACGTCATTGCCTGCCCGCGCTTTCTCAATGCCCACATAGAGACTTTCCTCGGTCACCCGCATCAGCCTGCGGGCCTCGTCGCTCACCTGCCCCACCGGGTAGGTACGGGCGGCGTCGCCCACGAAACCTTCGAAGACCACTCCCATGTCGATGCTGACGATGTCCCCCTCCTGTAGCAGCCGCGCGGAGGGAAAGCCGTGCACCACCTGCTCGTTGACCGAGCAGCAGACGGCAAAGGGATAGCCGCAGTAACCGAGAAAAGCCGGTTTCACCTTGTAGTCGGCGCACATGTCGCGCGCCAGTTCTTCCAGGCGCATGGTGGGAAGGCCGGGCGCCACCATATCGCCCACGGCGTCAAGAATATTGGCGACCATGCGGTTGGCTTCACGCAGACAACCCACTTCCCGCTCATTTTTAATGAATGCGCCGTGATATTTTTTCATGCTCCACGCCCCGCGCTATGCTTTTCCGCCCTTGCGCGCTTTCTGCATCAAGCCTTGATACTGGCTTGAAATCATGTGTGATTCAACCTGATTCATGAAGTCCATGGCCACGCCCACCAGAATCAGCAGGCTGGTGCCGCCGAAGTAGAACGGCACGTTGAAGTTGCTGATCAGCAACATGGGCAGCAGGCAGACGAGGGAAATATACACCGCGCCCGAAAGCGTCAGCCGCGAAAGCACGGTGTCAATGTATTCCTGCGTCTTTTCGCCCGGACGGATGCCCGGAATGAAGCCGCCGGCCTTCTTCAGGTTTTCGGACATATCCTTGGGATCAAAGATGATGGCCGTGTAGAAATAGCAGAAGAAGAACATCAGGGCCACGTAAATGATATTGTACAGAATGCCGTGGGGCGAAAAGAGCTCCGCCGCCCGCTTCACATACTCGTTGGTCGAAAACTGGCCGATGGTGGCCGGGAAGAGCAACAACGAGGAGGCGAAAATGGGCGGAATAACGCCCGCCGTGTTCAGGCGCAGAGGCAGATGCGAATTCTGCCCGCCGAACATCTTCCGGCCCACCTGACGCTTGGCGTAACTGATGGGGATTCGCCGCTGAGCCCGCTCCACAAAGACGATGCAGACCGTCACGGCGGCCATGAACACCACAATGACCACGGCCATGAAGATGCTCATGTCACCGGCCTGAATCAGGGCCACGGACTGAATGATGCCGCGCGGAATACCCACGACGATGCCGCAGAAGATGATCAGCGAAATGCCGTTGCCGATGCCCCGTTCGGTGATCTGCTCACCCAGCCACATGACCAGCACCGAACCCGCGGTAAAGGTCATCATTGTCACCAGCCGGAAATGCCAGCCCGGATTGAGCACAATGGGCGAACCGGCGGGACTGGTCATATTTTCCAGGCCCACAGCGATGCCCAAGCCCTGCACCAGTGTGATCAGCACCGTGAGGTAACGGGTATACTGGGTGATTTTGCGACGGCCCGCCTGCCCTTCTTCCTTTGCCATGCGCTTGATGTCCGGGCTGACCACCTGCAAAAGCTGCATGATGATGGACGCCGAAATATACGGCATGACGCCCAGCGCAAAGACGGAAACGTTACGCAGGCCACCGCCCGAGAACATGTCGAAGAGGCTGAACAGGGTGCCGGACATGCTTTCAAAGAAAGAAGCCAGGGCCGCGGCGTCCACGCCGGGCACCGGCACATGCACGCCGATCCGGTAGCAGCACAAAATCAGGAAGGTCCAGCCCAGGCGTTTGGCCAGGGCGGGCTGGCCCGCCATATTGTTTGCCGATCCTACTGCCATGAAAGACTCGTTGCGTTTGCGCGCCCGAGGGCGCCGTATGCGCGTAAGCGTCATAGCCCGCCGCGCGCGGCGGGCTATGACGCCGCAATATTCCGTTCCGGCCGCTCGCGCGGCCGGGGATTATTCGGCTGCGGGAACCGCTTCCAGCTCGCTGACTTCACCACCGGCCTGGCGGATCTTCTCCGCCGCGGCCTGGCTGAACTTGTGGGCTTCCACCTTGAGGGCGGATTTCACTTCACCGCGCGAAAGAATTTTCACCGGCGCGCCCAACCGGGCGAGACCCCGGGCGTAAATGTCATCCAAGGTAATGCTGCCCTTGCCCTCAAAGGCCTGGGTCAGCACATCCAGGTTGATCACGTCGTACGTCACTTTGAAGGGCGCGTTCTTGAAGCCGTGTTTAGGCAGACGACGCTGCAGAGGCATCTGGCCGCCTTCAAAGCCGGGGCGCACGCCGCCGCCGGCACGGGCGTTCTGGCCTTTGTGACCCTTGCCCGACGTGCCGCCCAAGCCGGAACCACCGCCCCGGCCCACACGGCGGCGGGTCTTGCGCTCTTCCGGAAAGGGAAAGAGATTGTGCAGTTGCATACTATACTCCTCGCGCGGCCGTTAGTCCACGACGGCCACAAGGTGCGAAACTTTGGCAATGATGCCCCGGATGGCCGGGGTGTCCTTGAACGTCTTGACCGTCTCGCGACGCTTGAGGCCAAGGGAGTCCAGCATTTTGCGCTGGGCCGGCGTGGTGCCGATGCGCGAGCGCACGAGTTTGACCTTGATTTCCGTCATGGCTACTTCCTCGGAGCTTCCAGCTTCTTGCCGCGCAGGACCGACACATCCTCGGCGCTACGCAGGGAAACAAGACCCTGTATGGTGGCGCGAAGCACGTTATGCGGATTATTGGTGCCGATGGCCTTGGCCAGCACGTCGCGCACGCCCACGGCCTCCATCACGGCGCGCACGGCGCCGCCGGCGATGATGCCGGTACCCTCGGAGGCGGGTTTGAGCATGACGCGGCCCGCGCCGAAGCGGCCCAGCACCTCATAGGGCAGGGTCCCTTCGACCAAGGGCACATGCACGCGGTTTTTGCGCGCGCGCTCCGTAGCCTTGCGCAGAGCCTCAGGCACTTCCTGGGCCTTGCCCAGACCAAAGCCCACGCCGCCCTTGCCGTCGCCCACCACCACAAGGGCGCTGAAGCTGAAACGGCGACCGCCCTTGACCACTTTGGCCACACGGTTGAGGGAGACGATCTTTTCGATTTCGCCCAGCTCGTTCTGCTGGGTTTCGCTATTGTTCGAGTTATCCTGACGCATATTAGAACTCCAGACCGCCTTCGCGGGCGCCGTCGGCTACAGCCTTGACGCGACCGTGATAAATATACCCGTTGCGATCGAATACCACCTTGCTGATATTCTTTTCCTTGGCCAAGCGGGCAATTTCCTTGCCCACGCGTTCGGCGCCGCTCTTGTTGCAGTGCAGGCCGGATTCGGTTTTGGAAAGGCTAAGGGTGGAGGCGGACACCAGAGTCGCGCCTTCCAGATCGTTCACGATCTGGGCGTAAATATGCAGGTTGGACCTGTAGACCACGAGACGCGGACGTTCAGCCGTGCCGTTGACCTTTTTACGGATGCGGATCTTGCGGCGCTGACGGGATTCATTCTTGCTATAATTCATGACGCAGCCCCTACTTCTTGCCGCCGGACTTGCCCACCTTGCGGCGGATGGTCTCGGTCACGTACTTGATGCCCTTGCCCTTGTACGGCTCGGGCTTGCGGATACGGCGGATCCTGGCGGCCATTTCGCCCACCAGTTCCTTGTCCACGCCGCTGATGGTCAACACCTGGCCTTCCACGGCGGCCTTGATACCGGCGGGCAGTTCCAGCACCACGGGGTGGGAAAAGCCTACGGCCAGTTCAATGATGTTGCCTTTCACGGCCACGCGATAGCCCACGCCGATGACTTCCAGGGCCTTGGAAAAGCCCTTGGTCACGCCGTCGATGCAGTTGGCCAGCAGCGTGCGGCGCAGGCCGTGCTGCGAACGGCTTTCACGGGTTTCTTCGAGGCGGGTCAATGTCACATGCCCGTCGGCCAGCTCATACTTGAGCAGAGAGCAGAGAGGCGTGCTCAGCGAGCCCTTGGGGCCTTTCACTTCCACAACATCCGTTCCGATCTTGACTTCGACGCCATTGGGAACGGGAATGGGCAGTTTACCTATGCGAGACATAACGCACCGCCTACCAGATTTCACACAGAAGTTCGCCGCCCACCTTCTTCTCGTGGGCGGTCATGCCGTCCAGCACGCCGCTGGACGTGGACAGAATGCAAATGCCGAGGCCGTTCTGCACCTTGGGGATCTGACGCGAATTCACGTACACCCGGCGGCCCGGAGTGCTCACGCGCTTCAGGCCCGAAATGACGGGCTTGCCCTTCAGGTACTTGAGAGTGATGGTGATGGTACTGTCGGCCACGGCCACGTCTTCGACGTAACCTTCCTGCTTGAGGATGGCGGCTAACGATTCCTTCATCTTCGAGCGCGGCACATTCACTTCCTTGTGCAGGGCCAAATGTGCGTTGCGGATACGGGTCAGCATATCCGCAATGGGATCTGTCAACATCGAAAGCTCCTGAGAGTTTTGAGCGCGGGGTTAACGGCCCGATGCCGCCACTTCCCACAGGCGCGGTGTTCTCCGCGCCGCCCGGACGCTCCCGCGTCCGGCAATGCTTTTACCAGCTCGACTTGCGCACGCCGGGCAACTCACCGCGCAGGGCCATGTTGCGGAAGCAGATACGGCAGATGCCGAACTGGCGCAAAAAGGCGCGGGAACGACCGCACAGCGGGCAACGATTGTAGGCGCGCGCACTGAACTTGGGCTTACGTTTGGCCTTCACTTCCAGCGAAGTACGGGACATACGGCAGACTCCTATTTACGGAACGGCATGCCCAACTGGTCCAGAAGGAACTTGCCTTCCTTGTCCGTGGCCGCCGAAGTAACAATGGTGATGTTCATGCCCTTGGGATTTTCCACACGGTCGATTTCCAGCTCGGGAAAGATGGTGTGTTCCTTGATGCCCAAGGTGAAGTTGCCGCGCCCGTCAAAGCCGCGATCCGGAATGCCGCGGAAGTCGCGCACCCGGGGCAGGGCAAAGTTCATGAGCTTGTCCAGGAAGTCCCACATGCGGTCCTTGCGCAGGGTGACGCGAGCGCCGATGGGCATGCCTTCGCGCAGCTTGAAAGCGGCAATGGATTTCTTGGCGCGGGTCACCACAGCTTTCTGGCCGGCAATGGCGGTCAGTTCCGCCACGGCCTCCTCCATGATCTTGTTGTTCTGGGTGGCGGCGCCAAGGCCGATGTTCAGAGAGATTTTTTCAATCCCGGGCAGCTGCATAGAGGAGGTATAATTGAACTCCTTCTGCAACACCGGAACCACTTTCTCTCTATATATCTTTTCAAGGCGTGTCATCGTATCACCTTATTCCATGACTTCGTTGCACTTTTTGCAGAAGCGCACTTTCTTTTGCTTGCCTTCGGACTCGATGTACTTGTAGCCCACCTTGGTGGCTTTGCCGCACGCCGAGCAGACCACCATGACGTTGGAGACATGGATGGGCATTTCCTTTTCCACGATGCCGCCGGGCTGCTGGGCATAGGGATTGGGGCGCATGTGGCGTTTGGCCATATTGGTCTTTTCCACCAACACGCGATCCTTTTTGCGCAGGATCTTGAGCACCTTGCCGATCTTGCCCGCGTCCTTGCCGGTGATCACCATCACCTTGTCGTCCTTGCGGATGCGATACGTTTTCATGACGATCTCCTAGAGCACTTCCGGGGCAAGGGAAATAATTTTCATGAAGTTCTGGGCGCGCAGCTCACGGGCCACGGGGCCGAAGATACGCGTGCCCACCGGCTCGCCCTGGTTGGAGAGCAGCACGGCGGCGTTGCCGTCGAACTTGATGTAGCTGCCGTCCATGCGCCGCACTTCCTTGGCGGTGCGCACGATAACGGCCTTCATCACGTCGCCCTTCTTCACCTTGCTGTGGGGCATGGCTTCCTTGACGGAAACCATGATGATGTCGCCCACCGAGGCGTAACGGCGGTGCGAACCGCCCAGCACCTTGATGCAGGCCACCTTTTTGGCGCCGGAATTGTCGGCCACCTGAAGCGTTGATTCTACCTGGATCATGGCACTACCCTACACGGCTTTTTCAATGATGGAGACCAGATGCCAGCGCTTGTTGCGCGACATGGGACGGAACTCCACGATTTTGACCTTGTCGCCCATACCGCATTCGTTCATGGGATCATGAGCCGTGAACTTCTTGCGGCGCCTCACATACTTTTTGAGCAGAGGGTGCTTGACCAGGGTCTCAACGCGCACGACAATGGTTTTGTCGTTCTTGTCGCTCACCACAATGCCGGTCAGCGTTCTGCCCTTGCGTTCTTCCAGAGCTTGCATTTTCAGGCCCTCTGTTCCTTTTCGTTCAACACGGTCTCAATGCGCGCCACCTGCTTCCGCATGGCTTTCAGCTCGGAAGTCTTTTCAAGCTGCGCTGCGGCGTGCTTGAAGCGGGCGTTCATCAGTTCCTGCCGCTGCTCGGTCAGCTTGCCGCGCAGTTCTTCCGCGCTCATATCGCGCAGCTTGCCGGCGGCATCCCGGACAGCCTTGTCACTTTTTTTCTTGGCAGCCATTAGAAGCCCTCCCTCACCACGATGACGGTCTTGACAGGCAGCTTGTGCGCCGCGCGGGTCAAGGCTTCGCGGGCCAGTTCCAGGCTGACGCCCTTGATTTCATATAGCACGCGGCCGGGTTTGACCGGCGCGCACCAGCCCACCGGCGCGCCCTTACCGGAACCCTGGCGGGTTTCCAGAGGCTTGGAGGTAACCGGACGGTCCGGAAAAACGCGAATCCAGACTTTGCCGCCGCGCTTGATGTGACGCATCATGGCGATACGGGCGGCCTCAATCTGCTGGCTGGACAGATGTCCGTGCTGCACGGCCTTCAGGCCGATGTCGCCGAAGGCAATGGAGGCGCCGCGCGTAGCCAGCCCGCGCAAACGGCCTTTCTGCCACTTGCGGAATTTAACTTTTTTGGGCGCAAGCATTATTGTTCAACCTCTTTGTCAAGGATTTCACCCTTGTAGATCCACACCTTGACACCAATGATGCCATAGGTGGTACGCGCTTCGGCAAAGCCGAAGTCAATGTCGGCGCGCAGGGTCTGCAAGGGCACGCGACCGTCGCGATACCATTCGGTACGGGCGATTTCAGCTCCGGCCAGACGACCGGCGCACGTCACCTTGATGCCTTCGCCGCCGAACTTGCGGGCCATGGACACGGTACGCTTCATGGCGCGCCGGAAGGCCACGCGGCGCTCCAGCTGCTGGGCGATATTCTCGGCCACGAGCTGGGCGTCCACTTCAGGACGACGGATTTCATTCACTTCCAGGGAGAATTCGCGCCCGAACTTCTGGCGCAGGTCTCCACGCAGCTTTTCAATTTCCACGCCTTTGCGCCCGATGACGATGCCGGGACGGGCCGTGGAAAGAATCAGGCGCACTTTGCCGCCTGCGCGTTCAATCTCGATCTTGGACAGCCCCGCATGATAGAGGAGCTTTTTGACGAACGCGCGGATCTTGCTGTCTTCGTAGACAAAGGCAGGATATTCCTTCTTGCTGAACCAGCGGGACTGCCAGTTCTTGTTATACCCAAGCCGGAAGCCGAACGGATGTACTTTCTGACCCATAGCCTATTCCTGCCCTTCTGCGAGTATGACGGTGATGTGGCTGGTGCGCTTGTGAATCTTGCTGGCCCGGCCCTGAGCGCGGGGCATGAAGCGCTTCCACGAAGGGCCCTCGTTGACCACGATTTCCTTCACCACCATGGCATCCACATCCACGCCGCCCAGCTGCGAGGCATTGGCCAACGCGCTTTTGAGCACGCCGAAGAGCACGCCCGCGGGCTTGTTGGGGGTGAAGCGCAGAAGATTCATGGCTTCCTCAACCCCAAGGCCCTGCACGTTTTTAGCCACAAGCCGGGTCTTGCGCGGCGAAACGCGCTGGAATTTCGCAATAGCTTTCGATTCCATAGTTCTACCCTACTTCTTGCCGGCCTTGGCCTTTTTATCGGCAGCGTGCCCGTGGAAGGTACGGGTGGGCGAAAATTCGCCCAACTTGTGGCCCACCATGTTTTCGGTGACAAACACCGGCACGAACTTCTTGCCATTGTGCACCGCGAAGGTCAGACCCACCATTTCCGGCAGGATGGTCGAGCGGCGCGACCAGGTCTTGAGCACGCGACGGTCGCTGTTGGCCACCGCGCTGTCGACCTTGTTCATCAAATGGCCGTCCACGAACGGCCCTTTTTTCAATGATCTCGGCATGAGCTACTCCTACTTCTGGCCGCGGCGTTTGATGATCAGCCGGGAAGAGGCCTTCTTCTTGTCACGGGTCTTGTAACCCTTGGCGGGCATGCCCCACGGCGACACAGGATGACGGCCGCCGGAGCTTCTGCCTTCACCGCCGCCCAGCGGGTGGTCGATGGGGTTCATGGCCACGCCGCGCACCTGGGGCCGACGGCCCAGCCAGCGGTTACGGCCGGCTTTGCCCAGCGAGATGTTTTCGTGGTGGATGTTGCCCACCTGCCCCACGGTGGCCACGCAGGAGGCCAGTACCTTGCGCACTTCGCCCGAGGGCAGGCGCAGCAGGGCGTATTTGCCTTCCTTGGCCACAAGCTGGGCATAGGTGCCCGCGGCACGGCAGAGCTGGCCGCCCTTGCCGGGGTAGAGCTCCACATTATGGATCACGGTACCCACGGGAATACGGGCCATTTCCAGCGCGTTGCCGGGCTTGATATCGGCCGTTGCGCCGCTGCGGGTGTTGACACCGCTCATGACCACGTCGCCCTGGTTCAGGCCCACGGGCGCGAGGATATAGCGCTTTTCGCCGTCCGCATAGTGCAGCAGCGCAATGCGGGCGGTGCGGTTGGGATCGTATTCAATCTGCGCCACAGTGGCTTCAATGCCGGTCTTGTCCCGCTTGAAGTCGATGAGGCGGTACAGACGTTTGACGCCGCCGCCGCGACGGCGACTGGTGACGCGGCCACGGTTGTTGCGGCCGGCCTTCTTGGGCAGACCTTCGGTGAGCGACTTCTCAGGGCGCGTCCGGGTGATTTCCTCAAAGTCGGAAACCGTCTGGAAGCGACGCCCCGCGGAGGTCGGTTTCAGCTTGCGGACAGCCATGATTACACTCCCTCGAAGAACTCGATTTTATCGCCCTGGCGCAGCGTCACATACGCTTTCTTCCAGCCGGGCTTGCGGCCCACAACGCGGCCCTGGCGCTCCCTCACGGAAGGCGCACGGCGCACTACGTTGACCGCTTCCACTTTCACATCAAAAGCCTTTTCCACAGCCTGCTTGATCTCAAGTTTGTTGGCCTTGGGATGGACATAAAAAGCCACCTGTTGCGCCTCATCCTTGAGCAGCGTCGTTTTTTCCGTCAGCAGGGGCTTGAGCAGAACGTACGTCGTTTCCATCTTAAGCCCCCTTCTTGGCAAAACGCGCCTGCACAGACTCCACGGCCCCTTCCAGAAGCACAAGCTGCTTGTGCTTGAGCACGTCCAGCACGCTCAGGCGATCGGGCGTGGTCAGGGTCAGGCCGGGGATGTTGCGGGCCGAGCGGCTCAGAGCCTCATTGTCCTCGGGCGTCACGATGAGCGCCTTTCCGAGGCCGAGAGCACCGGCCACCTTGGCAAAATGCTTGGTCTTGGCTTCGGGCAGTTCAATGCCCTTGACCACCAGCAGGCTTTCACCGGCCAGACGGCTCGACAGAGCCATCTTGAGAGCCAGGGCGCGCACTTTGCTGTTGACCTTGAAGCCGTAGTCGCGCGGGCTGGGTCCGAAGATGATGGCGCCGCCGCGCCAGATAGGCGAACGGTTGGAGCCGGAGCGAGCCCGGCCGGTGCCCTTCTGCTTCCAGGGCTTGACGCCGCCGCCGGAGACGAACGCGCGGGTCTTGGCATTGTGCGTGCCGGCGCGTTTGGCCGCCATCTGGGCGCGCACCACGAGGTTGAGGATTTCAGGCCTCACCTCGATTTCGAACACGTCAGAAGCCAGCGTCATTTCGCCGCTTTCCTGCTTGTTCTGGTCGTATACTTTCACGGTAGCCATGTTGCTTCCCCTACTGCTTGCGGATCAGCACCAGCCCGTTCTTGGGGCCGGGCACGGAACCTTTGACCAGAATGACGTTGTCCTCGGGACGCACGCCGACGATCAGAAGGCCCATTTCCGTCACGGTTTCATTGCCCCAATGGCCCGCCATCTTACGTCCTTTGAAGACGTGGCCGGGGAAGGTATTGTTACCTACCGAACCATTGTTGCGGTGCACCTTTTCGCAGCCGTGCGTATCCTTGGAGCCGGCGAAGTTCCAGCGGCGCATACGGCCCTGGTAGCCCTTGCCCATGCTCTTGCCGGTCACCTTGACCACATCGCCGGCGGCGAAGATGTCCACGGTGAGCTGCTGGCCGGGCTGCTGCTCGGGCGCGCCCGAAAGCCGGATTTCACGCGTGTGGCGGAAAAGCCCGGTGCCGGCCTTGGCGAAGTGGCCGCGCATGGCTTTGCCCACATGCTTTTCCTTGGCTTCGGTCAGCGCGATCTGCAGGGCGTTGTAGCCGTCCTTTTCCACGGTTTTGACCTGGGTGACGGGGCAGGGCCCGGCCTCAATGACCGTCACGGCCACGGCGGCGCCGTCACCGGCGAAGATGCGGGTCATGCCAAGTTTGCGACCCAAAATTCCCATTTTCTCAGCCATGACTGCCTCTCGCTAGAGCTTGATTTCCACGTCCACACCGGCGGGCAAGGAGAGCTTGCCCAGCGCGTCGACGGTCTGCTGCGTGGGTTCCAGAATATCCATAAGCCGCTTGTGAATGCGCATTTCAAACTGCTCACGGGACTTCTTGTCCACGTGCACGGAGCGCTGAATGGTGTACTTATGGATGTTGGTGGGCAGGGGAATGGGTCCCGCCACACCGGCACCGGTATTGCGCGCCGTATCCACGATTTCCGCAACGGCTTTATCCAGAATGCGGTAATCGTAGGCTTTGAGCTTGATCCGAATGCGATCGCTGCTAACAGTTGTCATTGTGCCTACTCCGTTTGCAAAAACATCCCGCGCGGCCGACACGGCCCCGGCGGGCTCCTTCACAGCATACGCGGGCCATGAAGCACGGCCCGAAGGCCACCACACCCTGGCGACGGACGGAACAAGGCTACGTAAGGGGCTGCGCGAGTTGCGCGCATCACACCTGAAATCAGGAATTCGGAAGATGATGGACGCCTGGGCGCTCCGGCATCATCCGTGTGATGCTCCCCGGCGCAGCCCAGGCCTGGCCGCCGATGAAAACGGCGGCGCGGCGGTCCCGCAGGGTCACCAAATGGGGTTTACCCCCAATACCTTACAGCCCCGGGTCACTCCGGCCTCTCGGCCTCGGTGGGGTCCGTCCTCGGGCTGGAACGGCTCGACATTGTCCGGCATTTGGTAACGCCTGCGAATGTCAAAGCCCGTGGCGGCGATGGAACCATGATGGCATCCGAACCGCTTCCGGGCGCAGCAGGACAGGCTCAACCTGCCCTTCCCTGCCGTCCAGGGAATGCTTCCACGGGAAAACCCGTTGAAGCGACGTCTTGTTTAGCCAAAACCCGGCCTGACGTCAAGGCTTTTCCATAAAAAAATTCAATCGACCGCAAGACCGCCGCCCCTGCTCCGGCGCGCCGCGCGGGTCGGGCCATCTGCTTGACAAAGCAGGTCGGCCGGGCCTACATGCTTTCGATAAACTATGCCGTGCGCTTGCGTCCCCACGCCTTTTCCGCGCCCGGCCTTTATCCTACCTACGAAGTGCGGTAGCTCAGACGTGTTACGCAGCGCCAGGCCGGAGCGAAAAGTTATACTTTCCGGCCTGTTCGGCATGCCTTTTCAGACAACCAGCGGTCGTTTTGTCCGCGACAGCAGGAGCCATCCATGCCTATTGATCCGGCCCTCAAGGCCAAACAAAATCTATATGAAGATACTGTCATCCACTATATGAACAAGGAAGACGGCCACGTCATCGTACTCAGCGACGACCAGGCTTTCTCCACCCAACTGCGCCTGACACTGGCCAAGGAGCTGGGACTCTCCTCCCCCAACATGCTCACGGCCCTGTCCGACCCGCATCAGTTGCTGCGCGTGCTGCGCGAAGTGACCCCCAAGCACCCGGCCCCGATGCTGTTTCTGGAGCGGATCATGGGCGGCCAGGATCTCAGTTTTCTGGTCAACCAGATCAAGCAGGCCTACAGCAAGCTGCGGATCATCATCCTGACCACAGACGTGCAACGCGACCGGCTCATGCTTTTGCACGAAGTGGGCGCGGACAACTTCATCGCCAAACCGGTGTCCGTGAATACGCTGATCGAAAAAATGGCCTTCACCCTCAAGCCGCAAAGCAAACTCGGCCAGGCCATTGATCTGGCCAAGTCTTTTCTGGCCCACCAGAAATACGCCGAGGCTCTGGCCGCCTGCCAGAAGATCCTGACGCTCAAGCCCGGCAGCGCCGCGGCCTACCTGGTTATCGGTGATACCCAGCGTGCCATGAAGGATTATGAAAAAGCGCGCGTGGCCTATGAAACGGCGGCCAAATCCTCCGACCTCTACCTTGCGCCGCTGCAACGGCTGGCCGAAATGTATGAGGAACTGGGCGACCAGCAATCCCAGTTGCGCTGTCTGCAAAAGCTCGACACCATCTCGCCGCTCAACGTCAACCGCAAGGTGAGCCTTGGGGAAATCCACCTGGCCATGGGCGAGCCGGAAAAGGCCGAGGAGCTCTTCGACAAGGCCATGGCCCAGATCACCAAGGAGGCCATGGACGGCATCAGCGCCCTTTCAGGCCGCATCGCCTCCATCTATGCCGACCGCGACTCGGCCAAGGCCGAAAAATTTCTGCGCAACAGCCTGGAGGTCAAGGGCAAATATCTCTCCAAGGGCGACATCATGCTCTTTAACCAGCTGGGCATCAGCCTGCGCAAGCAGGGCCGCTGGAAGGACGCCATCACCGAATACAAACGGGCCATCAAGATCGCGCCCGAGGATGAAAATCTCTATTATAATGTCGGCATGGCCTTCGCTGAAGGCGGCGACTTTTTGCAGGCCAAGGCCAATTTGCTGAAAGCCGTGGACCTCAATCCGGACATCCCCGGCGCCAGCCCCAACATCGCCTATAATTTCGGGGCGGTCTTTCTTCAGTCCAAGGACCGCGAGCGGGCGGCCCAGTTCTTCAAACTGGCCCTGCAGCTGCGCCCCGATTTCCCGGCCGCCCAGGACGGCCTGAAACGGGCGGGGGGGTAATAGAGACGCGCCATGTCTTCAGAACACCGCGACGACACCTCGGACGACGAGAGCCTGGCCGAATCCACCATCGTCAATGAAACGGATTCGTTCATCTACATCAGCGATCCTCAGACGTATGATGTGCTCTATGTCAATAACTTCGGCAAAAGGGTGCTGAATCTGCGCGACGTCAGGGGGCACAAGTGCTACCGCCTCTTTCAGGGCAGGGAAACACCTTGTGAATTTTGCACCAACCACCTGCTCGGCAGCGAAGAATTCCACACCTGGGAGCATCTTAACGAGCTCACCGGCCGAAACTATCTGCTCAAAGACAAACTCATTGAGTGGAAGGGGCGTCAAGCGCGCCTGGAAGTCGCCGTGGACATCACGGACAAAGAGAACACCAGCCGCGCCGTCCGGGACAAGTTGGAAATGCAGCGCGCCCTGGTGGATTGTCTGCGTATCTTCTATACCGCTCCGACTTTCAACGAAGCCATCAATAGTATTCTGCGCATGCTCGGGTCAATTCATAGGGCCGACCGGGCCTATATCTTCGAGTATACGGACGACGAGCACGGCACGGTCTTTTGCAGCAACTCCCATGAATGGTGCGCCGAGAACATCAAACCGCAGATAGACAATCTGCAAAACCTGTCCCTGGACCTTCTCCCCGACTGGAAAACATTTTTCGGTCCCGAGCAAAGCATCGCTATCCGGGATATTGAATTAATCAAAGAGAGCCACCCGCAGACCTACGACATCCTGAAGATGCAGGAAATCAAAAGTCTGATGATCGCGCAGCTGAACGTGGACGGCGTCGCCACCGGCTTCATCGGCTTGGACAATCCCCGGCACATGGGGGAAGATCTTTCCCTGCTCTGGTCTCTGTCCTATTTTGTGACCATGGAACAGCAAAAACAGCGCATGGAAAGCAACATTCTGTTCCTGAGCCGACATGACAGCCTCACCGGGCTGGGCAACCGCCATAGTTATATGCGGCTTCTGAGCGAGTTGGAAAACGCGGAAAATGTCGAGACAGGCGTCGCCTTTGTGGATCTCAACGGACTGAAATCGCTTAATGACCGCGAGGGGCATACGGCGGGGGATATCTTTCTCAAAACTATGGGTGAAGTTTTCACCCGGCATTTCAGAAAAGATGAGGTTTTCCGCATCGGCGGCGATGAGTTCGTTATCGTCAGCCGGGGCATCTCCGCTCATCGCTTCAAAAAGAAGATCCGGGCCATGCGCGACGAGGCCGACGCGCTCTACCCCGGCGCCCTGGCCCTGGGCAGCGTCTGGAAAAAAAGCGGAACCAGCCCTTCCGAGATGGCCCGCCTTGCCGACAAACGCATGTATGCGGACAAGCGCCGTCATTACCGCGACCGGAACCGGAACGATCAGCCCGCCCGCGCCTGCCGTTCAGCGCCGTCCGACACCATGCAGAAAGCGCTTTAACGCCTCCGCCGTCTCCCTTTTGCGCAGGCGGCTGTAGCAGCGGCCGATTTCCTCATAAATCCAGGTCCGGAGCGCCGCGTCCTCCCGGGCCGCGAAAAGGGCCGCGCCCAGCAGTTCCAGTCCTTTTTCCGTCTCATCCCGCATAAAATGCAGATTGGCTCCCAGCATCAGGGTCAGGGGCGTGGCCTGATAGCGGCGCAACCGGGCGTAGCGCCGGAAGGCCCGCTCCATGTCGCCGGATTGCCCCAAGGCCGCGATGGCGGCGATCTCCTCCTCAGGACGGGCCGCGCAATCCCGCGTGACCACGGCGGCAAGTTCTTCAGGCGGCATGCGGCCGAACGCCTTCTGCACGGGCAGAAAAGGCGCAATGGCCATATCAGGCGTACCGGTCCGACTGCTCTGACGGTAAAAATCCTCCAGGGTCCAGCCGTCGCTCCCGCATACGGCGGTAGCCAGGCCGCGTTGGATTTTTTCCTCAAAATCCTGCTGTGATTTATAAAAATAATGATTGATGCGGATTTTTTCCGCCACGGGATAGGAAGAGGCTCCCAATACGGGCACGCGGTCCTCGTTGACGCAGAAGCGTCCCTCCGCATAGGCGAAGTGATGCGGTGACAGGGGCTTGAGCGCCCATTGCGGCTGCACCAGGCTTTTGACGTGATGATGCAGGCAAAGGCCGTCGGTATAGCTGCGCGTCACGCCCGCCGACGGCCTGCGCAAATGGCCGCCGGAGCCGAAGACCATCCAGTGCGCCGCCAGACCGGCCCAGGCCTCATAGTCTTCCAGCAGATCCCGCACGTCACGGCGGCCCAGAGGCAGCACGAATTCGTCAATATCAATGAAGGCCAGCCAGCGGCTGCGTGTTTTCCACTGGCGCAGACAATGGTAGTAGGCCGACAACTGCGGGGCCTCGCGCCGGGGAAAGTCAACGACCGTCAGCAGACCGGCGTCGGCCAGATCCGCCAGCGTCCGCGCCGCGGGCACGGCGCTGCCGTTGTCGTAGAGCACAATATGCTCGAAGCCCACGGCAAAATGGTGCAGCGCCCACTCGCGCAGATGGGGCGTCTCATCCTTGGCGATGGCGCAGACGCAGGCGTAGTACACAGACGGCCCTCCGGTTCGGTTAATTTCCGGCGGCGGGCTCACCCAGCAGGGCGCGGGCGTAATCCGCGCCGTTGAAGGGGCGCAGATCCTCCATTTTTTCACCCAGGCCCACAAAGGTGATGGGCAGATGATGCTGCATGGCCACGGCAATAGCCACGCCGCCCTTGGCCGTGCCGTCCAGTTTGGTCAGGATCAGCTCGTCCACACCGGCGGCCTCCTTGAAAAGCTTGGTCTGGGAAAGGGCATTCTGGCCGGTGGTGGCGTCCAGCACCAGAATGCTGCGGTGCGGCGCGCCGGGATGCTTCTTGCCCAGCACCTGGCGGATCTTGGTCAGCTCTTCCATCAGGTTGACCTTGGTCTGCAAGCGCCCGGCGGTATCCACAAAGAGCACGTCCACACCTTCCCGCACGGCCCGCTCCACAGCCTCAAAGGCCACGGAGGCCGGGTCCGAGCCCGCCGGACGGGCGTGGAACAGAGCGCCCACCCGCTCGGCCCAGACCTGCAACTGCTCAATGGCCGCCGCGCGGAACGTGTCCCCGGCCGCGATCATCACCTTCTTGCCCTGCATGCGCGCGCGATGCGCCAGCTTGGCGATGGTGGTGGTCTTGCCCACGCCGTTGACCCCGATCATCAGCACCACTTCGGGCGGATTCACGGCCGAAATGCGGCGCGGCGCGTGGAAGATCTCCTCCAGTTCGGCCAGCAGCAGTTCACGGGCCTGTTCGGCGCGGGTGGCTTTTTCCCTCCGGGCGCGCTCCTTGAGACGCTCCACCAGTTCCAGCGAAGGCTCGTAACCCAGGTCGGCCATGATGAAGAGCTCTTCCAGCTCTTCCCAAAACTGCTCGTCCAGTTCGCCGTGGCCGGCGAAAAGCGTGTCCAGGCGACGCGCGAACTGTTCGCGGGTGCGCGAGAGCCCTTCGCTGATCTTCAGAAAAAGGCGGCTGCGCTCATCTTCCTCATCCTCCAGGTCCAGGGCCAGGGCCAGGCGGTATTGCAGTTCCGAGCGGAATTCCTCCACATAGCGGTATTCCATGCGTTCAAGCCAGTCCTGAAAATCGCGCACAAAGGCCTGAACCTCGTCCTGCGGCGCGTCCAGGGAGCGCAGCAGAAATGCCAGGCGCTGCCAGAGCTGGTCGCCGACGCCGTCCACATCCTCCAGGATGATGCCCAGCCAGATTGAAAGTCGGGGTTCGGCCTCGCGCAGGCGCAGGGTCAGGGCCTCGTCTTCCCCGGAGATGCCGGAAGCCGGAGCGGGCGCCCCCGCAACACCCTTTTCCTCAAACAGAGTGGGGGCGGGTTCCGGAACAACTTCCGGGGCCGGGCTCACTGGCGCCGCGGCTTCCTGGGGCAGTGCGGCCCCGCCCCCAGGCTCACGCGCTGGCGCTGTTTCGGGCTCATGCCGCGCTTCAGCCCCAATTTCGGAAGATTGCGACTCGTCCGCGGCATCGGAAGGCTGCGGCGCATTTTCATCCTGGCGCGATCCGCCGAAGATTTTTTTGACGGCTGAAAAAAAGCCCATGACACACTCCTTGCTTGTGGAAGCCCCGCGCAAAAAGTTACCCAGCGCTTCCCTTATTTCTCTCCACCCAACGCCGCCAGCACATCCTCCAGGGCGCGCATGCACTCTTCCACGGCCAGCGCGGCGGTTTCACACTGCGGGTCATTGAGGGCCGCCTGCATGGCCCGTGCCGCCTCGGCCAGGCGGGTCGCGCCCAGACAGGGGGCCGCCAGTTCGAGCATGCGTCCCAGATGACAGAGTCCCGCCGTTTCGCCGTCCGCATACAGGCGGCTCAGGAGTTCGGGCGCGCGGGCAAAGCACTGGCGGAACAGCCCGGCGGTAATCTGCCAGGCGTCGGCATGCTTGCGCTGGAAACTCCGGCCCAGCGCCGGATTGACCGGCGCAAAACAAGGCACGGGCGCGCCGTGGGCCTGTGGAGCCCGGCCCTCCCCCCCGTCCGGAGCGTTATCGCCCTCGGTCGTGGAAGCGCTCAGACCCAGCACGATTTTTTCCGGCGCGGACGCATCAGGTCCGGGCAGGGCCGCATCCGCTTTTCGGGCCAGCAGGCGGCGCAGGCGGGCCAGATCCCCCCAGTGCCAGAGCAGCAAAAGCAGCGCTCCGGTCCAGAACAGGGCCGCCAGGGCAAACCGCCAGACTTCGCGCCGGGCCGTCAGGGCCTGCTCCTCCGCGCTCAAACGCGGCGAGAGATATACTTCCACCGAGCCGACGGTCCGGCCTTCCATCTTGAGCGGATTCATGCCCTGTACGGTGTTTTCCGCGATTTCATCGTCCCAGGGCACGGGCTCCCACTGATAATTGCGACGCTGGCCTTCCAGCATGCCCCGCTTGGTCTGGACCTTGACCGCGTAAATGCTGTCGTCCTCCATGGCGGCCATGACGATCGTGCGGGCCGTCAGCTCGTCCAGCTCCCAGGCGGGCAAAGAAAGCAGGGCCGCCAGTTGCGCGGCCGTGCGCCCGGCCTCGCTGATGAGCCGGTTTTCCGCATCCCGGCGGCTGCTGTTCAGATTCCAGAGGCCGAGCAGCAGAAAAAGCAGAAGTCCCGCCGCCCAGGCGGCCAAAGCCAGCCAGCGGCGCGTGCCGTGTGTAATGTAGGGCATATGTTTCGTGTGCGCAAAGCCGGCGGCCTTACGCCCTCCTTCTCATTTTGCGCGCAGATCGCGCAGGCGGCCCGTCAGAGCGGCCAAATCCTCATTGCCCACGGCGGCCAGACAGAGCAGCCATCCCGCCAGCCCGGCGGCAATAGCCAGGGCCAGTGCGCTCCACTGCCCGCCCCACCAGCAACCGGCCGTTTGGGCGGCATCAGCCGCGCGGACGGCCAGGGCAGCGGCAGTTCCGGCGGCCAGAGCCGCCACCGCCTGCTGCGCCAGCGCCCGCCGGGGCACTGCCGGAGCGGCCTGCCCGCAACGTCGCAAGGCCAGACGCAGCCCGCGCCAGAGCAGGCAGGTCTGGAGCCAGAGTCCCAAGCTCACGGCCAAGGCCGGGGCCATGGACGACCAAAGCGCGGGAAGACTATGGCCCAGCACGGTCCCGGCCGCAAGTGTCGCCGCCACGGCCCAGCCCGCGCTGACGGCGGTGCGCCGCGTTTCGGCCAGAGCGTTGCAGCCCGCCAGCAAACTGCGGTTGAGCGCAAAAGCGGGCAGGCCCGGCAGATAGGCCCAGAGCGCCAGCCCGGTTTCATACGCGGCCCGGTCGTCAAAAGCCCCGTGCCGCAGCAGGGCGTCCACCAGGTCCGGGCCCACGGCCCAGAGACCGGCGGCGGCGGGCAGGCTGAACAGCAGGGTCCAGCGCAGGGCCGTGCCCAGTTGACCGGCAAAGGCCGAAAAATTCCGTTCCGCCGCAAGGCGGCTCAAGGTGGGCAGGCTGGCCATGCCCAGGCAGACGCCCACCAAGCCCAGCGGCAGTTCCAGCAGGCGCTCGGCGTAATACAGCGCCGCCACCTGCCCCTGGCCCAGGCCCGACGCCAGGCTCATAGCCGCCAGCATGGCCAACTGCGGCGCGGCGGCCCCCAGCAGACCGGCGGGCAGCTGCGCCAGGCAGCGCCAGGCAACCCGGCCCGGATTTTCACGCACCGCTTGCGCCCGGATGTCGTAATCCGGACGGCCAGGCCAATCTGGACGATCAGGCCGATCCGGGCGCACCGGCTCCGGCAACGCCTCGCCCGGCAGCAGGCGGCGCAGGGCCAGCCACTGCGCCAGCCATTGGACCAGCCCGCCGCAGAACATGCCCAGAGCCAGGGTGGACGCGGGCGGCCAGCCGCCGAGGGCCGCAGCGGCCGTAAACAGCAGCATGGTCAGGTTGAACAGCGCGGGCGACAGGGCGGGCAGCCAGAAAATCCCCATGCTGTGCAGCAGAGCCATGCCCAAGGCGGCCATACCCGCCGTAAGCAGGTAGGGCAGGCAGATCCGCAGCAGATCCGTCACCCGCGCCGCTTCCGGGCCGGAAAAGCCGGGAGCCAGCGCCGAGGCCAGCCAGGGCGCCGACAGCAGGCCGGCCAGGGTCAACACGACCAGCACCAGGCCCAGGCGCACAGCCAGAGCCGACGCCAAGGGGCGCAAAGCATGCGCCCGCCCCCGTTCCTCCGCCGCATTGCGCGCCGGGCCGTGGGAACGGCGCACCAGACCGGCGGTAAGGGTCATGGACAAGGAGCCTTCACCCAGCAGGCGGCGCAGCACATGGGGCAGACGCATGGCCGCCACCAGGGCGTCCGCCGCCGCCCCGCCGCCCAGCAGCCAGGCCATGCCCATATCCCTGGCCAGGCCCAGCAGACGCGAACCGAGGGTAAAGCCGCCCAACAGGGCCGCCGTGCGCAGCATCCCGCCCGAAGCGGCCCGCGCGGGTTGAGGACAGGCGCGATCCGGCATGCTCAGATCCGTTTCTCCGACGCCGAGCCCTCAGGGCCGGTGCGGATCAATCTCCGACCGCCAGGCCCGCACGACCTCGCGCACGCGCCGGTCCTGCTCCTCGGGCATTTCCTTGAACTCCTCGGCGAAAACATGGATGCGCGTGCCGCCGCGCGGCACGAACAGGCCTTTGACCCGGCACCAGCAGGGCGCGAGCAGCTCGCGCAGGTCTTCCAGCACGGTGTTGGTGATCGTCTCCATGAAGGACTGGTGATTGCGGAAGGCGAACATATAGAGTTTAAAGCTCTTGGATTCCACGCAGAGCTTGTCCGGCACGTATTCCACACTGATGGTCCCGCAGTCCGGCTGGCCGGTCACCGGGCAGAGCGAGGTGAATTCGGGGAAACTGATGCTGACCACATAGGGCCGCTGCGGGTAACAATTGGGAAAGGACTCCAGCAGACCGACGCCGGGGCCGTCCTCAAAGGCCGGAAGACGGCCCGTGCCGAGGATATGCAGGTTCTGGGTCTGGTCCTGACTGCGGGTGGGCATGCGCTACTCCTTGGAACATTAATAACACATGAAATGCGCGGTTACGGCGGCAAAGACCGCCTGCTCGCATTTCGCGGCAAGGATTTGTCCGCAAATTCTTACAGAGCAGTCGAGGCATTTCATGCGTCAACCGTCTAGAGCAGATTAACTTTGAAATTTTACAAATTTCAAAGTTGACATTCTGGCGAAAAACGTGCTTTTCGCCAGAATCCACGCCGTTTCGCGGCGCGCCGCACCATGTGCGGCGTTAAAGCACTTTCAAAGTGAAATGGCTCTAACTCACATCATTCCGGCAACCCGCCGGAAAAAACACGGGAAGCCTCCGGCGCGTAACGGACTTGTAACCCATTGCGCTTACGGCTACAATATTCTATTCGGGCGCTGCCCGAGGCGCTGCCTCCGGAGCAGGTTGACGCTGAAATTAATTTGCTCTGAAAAAAATTTTGTCCTTCCTGCCCAAAAAACGCTTTTTGTGAAGGGCATACGTCCGCGAGGCAGGCGGCCGGAGCAAAAAATGCGTCTGTCTTGACTGCCGTCGGCATCGCAATACAACCGGAAGACAAAGGAACTTTTTCAGCAACAGCGCCGGGCGAGCAATCCCTTTCGGAGGAGCCATGCATCTCAGCCTGCGATTACAGCCCTGCCGGACCGGCGACGGTCTGCCGCTTTTTCCCGCCGCCCTGCCCGGCGCGGATGTCTGGCCCGCCCACTGCCTGACGGAAGCCGTTCCCCGCCCCATGCCCCGAATGTCGGTAGGAACCCGCCTGTACACAGAGGACGGGACGGCGCTGTTCTGCGTCACCGGGCGCATCTGGCTGACCACTCCGCCCAGGCTTAGCCATGCGCACGCCTACAGTTGCCCCATGCTCACCGCCCTCACGGATATCGCGCCGCTCCCCAATATGGACGACGCCGTACGCCTGGAAGTACGCAAGGAAGGCCATTCCCTGGCCTGGATCACGCTTTCGGACAAGGGCTCCCAGGGCATGCGCGAGGATTTGAGCGGCCCGGCCATCGCGGATCTGGCGGCAGCGCATTTGCCCCTCTGCCACAGCCAGGGGTTCCTGTTGCCGGACGATGCCGCGCTCTTGCGCGCCCTGCTTACGGATCTGGCCCTGAACCAGGGCTACGACCTGATCTGTACCACCGGCGGCACGGGGCTTTCCCCGCGCGATATCGCGCCCCAGGTCACGGCGGCCCTGCTGGACCTGCCCCTGCCCGGCTTCAGCCAGGCCATGATGGCGGCGAGCCTGAGCAAAACGCCGCACGCCGCCATTTCCCGCGCCGTGGCCGGGGTACTGGGCCAAAGCATCATCATCAACCTGCCGGGCAGCCGCAAGGGCGTGCAGGAAAATCTGGCCGCCGTGCTGCCCGCCCTGCCCCATGCCCTGGACAAACTGCACGGCGACCCCGCCGACTGTGGAGGATAACAGCATGCGCACGCCTTTTGGCCAGTTTGCCGACATCTGCCGGATGATCAAGATCGAGCATTCCGTCTTCGCGCTGCCCTATGCCTGGGCCGGAGCCTTTCTGGCCGCGCGGGGTCTGCCGCCGTTGCGCAGCCTGATCTTTCTGACCATCGGTATGGTGGCCGTGCGCTCCTTTGCCATGGCCTTCAATCGCCTGGTGGATCTGCCCTTTGACCGCGACAATCCCCGCACCATGGACCGTCCCCTGGTCACCGGCGACATCAGCGTCGCCCAGACCTGGGCCTTTTGCGGGGTCATGGCCCTGATTTTCATCATTGCCTGCGCCTGCCTGAACAGTCTCTGTTTCTGGCTGGCCGTACCGGCCCTGCTGTTCGCGGCCGCCTACAGCCTGCTCAAGCGTTTCACCGCCCTCTGCCACTTCTGGCTGGGAGCCACCCTGGGCCTGGCCCCTCTGGCCGGATGGATCAGCGTGAACCCCGCAAGCATGGACCTTTCGCCCGTGCTGCTCTTTCTGGCCGTGACCTTCTGGGTGGGCGCCTTTGATATTTACTATGCCTTTCAGGACCTGGATTTCGACCTGGCCTTCGACCTGCGTTCCGTGCCCTCGGTCTACGGGCCGGACACGGCCCTGGCCCTGGCGGCCTTCTCTCATGTGATGACCGCCATTTTCCTGCTGTTGACGGGCCTGGCGGCCCATCTCTCCTGGCCCTGGTACGCCATTTGCCTGGGCATCGGCGTTCTGCTTCTGGTAGAGCACAGGCTGATGCGCCCTCAGGACCTGCGCCATGTGAACACCGCCTTTTTCACGCTTAACGGGATCATCTCGCCGGTGGTGCTGATGGGCGTGATCCTGGGCATTTACATCTGACCGGAATCATCATGCCCCGTAAAAAAAGTTATCAGTGGCAGGCAGGCGGCAACGCGGACAATGCGGAAGCCCCCAGCCGTTCGGCCAAAAAACGCCAGAGCCTGGCCCTCCAGGCATTGGGCGAGGAACTGACCCGCCTGTCCCCGGCGGAACTGCAACATCTTGACCTGACGCCGGATCTCAGGGAAGCCCTGACCCTGTATGCCCGCATCCGCGATCATGAGGGCCGCCGCCGACAAATGCAGTATATCGGCCGCCTGATGCGCGAAACCGCTGCCGGGCCCCTGCGCGCGGCCCTGGACGCCAGGCGGGACGCGGCCGCGGCAGACACCGCGCGCTTCCATCAGGTGGAGCAATGGCGCGAGCGCCTCCTGGCCGCGCCCGAAACGGAAGTGGAAAGCCTGCTGGAAGCGCTGCTGCGGGCCATGCCGGACGCTGACGCCCTTCCGGCGGACCGGCCCGCGCCTGAGGAACTGCGCCGCTGTGTCCGGGAAGCGCGGGAGGCCCGCGCCGCCCAGGCGGCAACAACGGCCAAAATCACGCCGCATGCATCCCGCGCCCTGTTCCGGACCCTGGCCCGCGCGTTGGCTCCAGTCCAGGACAAAGCCTGACGCGGGACGCGGATTACATAAACATCTGCAACACGCTGGCCGCCAGCAATCCGGCCAGCAACAGGTTGAGCGCGCGCCCGTGCCGCCGGAACGTCTCCCGTAGCAGGCCCCCCGCCCCGGCCCAGAGCAGGTTGCAGGCTACGCCCAGCGCCGCGAACACGAGGGCGCAGCCCAGCACATGCGGCCCGTCCGGCGCGTGCGGCAGCACAAATCCGGTCAGGGCCGTGAGGCCGCAGAGCAGCACCTTCACATTGACGAATTGCAGCGCAAGCCCGCTCCAGAATCCCAGCGGGCGTCCCGCAGCGCCGCTGTCTCCCTCCTCTCCCACGCCGCCCGCCACCATGCGCCAAGCCAGCCGGAGAATATAGAGCGCCCCCGGCCAGACCAGCCAGGCGGCCAGCCCCGGCAGCACGCGCGCCAGGGCGAGCGCCGCGCCGCCGCAGAGCAGCATGACGGCCAGAAACCCGGTGCTGATGCCCGCCAGCAGGGGAACGCTGCGGCGCAGGCCGTGCGCCGCGGTACTGCTCAAGGCCAGGATGTTATTGGGACCCGGCGTCACGGCGGCGATCAGCGCGTAGTTCAGGAAGGAACAGAAGGCAACGAAAGACATGACATTCTCCTTGCTTTTTGCCAGCATAGCGTCGATAGTTTCATCGGAATAGTGAATATTTTTGCTTTTATTCTTTGATAAATCCGATGAAAAGGAGGCGGGTATGGACCTGCGCCGCCTGGAGGCCCTCAACGCCGTGGTGGACGAGGGCAGCTTCGAGAAGGCCGCGCGCCGCCTCTGTTGCGCGCAATCCACGGTCACCTTCCAGATCCGTCAACTGGAACAGGAGCTTGGCCTGCAATTGTTCGAGAAGGTGGGCCGCCGCATGCGTCTCACCGAGGCAGGCCACGGCCTCATGCCTCAGGTGCGCGAACTGGCCAGGGCCCTGGACGGCCTGCGCGCGGCTGCCCGGCGGGAAGAGCCGCGCGGCCTGTTGCGCGTGGTCGCGGGCGAAACCCTGCTGGCCTACAAACTGCCTGAGGTTTTGCGCCGTTTCCGGGCCAGCGCCCCGGAAGCGCGCCTGCACCTGCAATCGCTCAACTGCTATGTGATCCGGGATGCGCTGCTCAGCGGCGCGGCGGACGTGGGAGTATTTTACAGCCAGGGGCCGGACGCCTCGCTGGCGCAGGAATCTCTGGGGGATTTTCCCCTGGCACTGGTAGCCGCGCCGCAGTCGGCGGACATGGATTTCACCCGCCCGGACCAGAAGCTGCCCACCAGCCTGATTATCAACGAACCCCAGTGCATGTTCAGGCTGTTCTTTGAAAACACGCTGCGCCGCCGCAACATCAGCCTGAACGGAACCATCGAACTGCTGAGCATTGAGAGCATCAAAAACTGCGTGGCCGCCGGCCTCGGGATTTCCTATTTGCCCCGCTTCTGCGTGGAGAGGGAATTGCGCGAAGGCCTGCTCCGCGAGCTGCCCTTTGTCGAACCGGCCCACACCCTGCGCGCTGTCTGCGCCCGTCATGTCAACAAGGCCCGGAGCCCGGCCCTGCGTCTTTTCACTGCCCTGGCAGAGGAATACATCGGCGGCGTTTCGCTCCACGGCGCGGGATCTGACGGCCTGCGGGCGGACTGAATGCAAAAAACTCCGCCGCAAGACTTGACTGCGGCCCGCCGATAGGATAGAAGCCATCTTCGTCAACAGCGCCCTTGTAGCTCAGTCGGTAGAGTGCATCCTTGGTAAGGATGAGGTCATCAGTTCAATCCTGATCAAGGGCTCCAGAAAAAGTACCCGCGCCTATTGTTATAGGCGTCAGATTATGAAGACAAAGGCCCGGTTTCCACGAAACCGGGCCTTTGCGCCGCCTGCGGCGGTAAAAGCATCGGGCGGAAAGGCACAAAAGTCAGTAACGCCCGCATGCTTATGATTCCATGGGCATTTTTCGCGCAAGGCAGGCGGCCATGCAGATTCCCGTTCCCCTTGTCACCGTGGGCCTGCTCACGCTGTCCAATATCTTCATGACCTTCGCCTGGTACGGGCATCTGCGTTACAAGGGCGTGGCCCTGCCGCTGGTAATCCTCACCAGCTGGGGCATCGCCTTTTTCGAATACCTGTTGCAGGTTCCGGCCAATCGCATCGGTTACGGTTATTTTTCCGCCGCTGAGCTGAAAACTATCCAGGAAGTCATCTCCCTGACCGTCTTCATGCTTTTTTCGACATTCTGGCTGCATGAATCCCTGCGCTGGAACCACATTCTGGGCTTCGCGCTGATCGTGCTGGCGGCCTGGGTCATCTTCAAGGAATGGTAGGGCGGCATGTTCACCCTCACGCTGAGCACTATCCTGATCTGCACCGGCGCGGCCCTGGTGGGCGGCTTTATTGACGCCATCGCCGGGGGCGGCGGCCTGATCACCATGCCCGCCCTGCTGCTCACCGGCGTGCCGCCGCATCTGGCCCTGGGTACCAACAAGGTCAGTTCCTGCGTGGGCACCAGCGTGGCCTTGGGCAATTTCGCCCGCAGCCATCTGGTGCTCTGGCGTCTGGCCCTGGCGGGGCTGGCCTTTTCCCTGTTGGGGGCTTACGCCGGTTCCATCCTGGCTCTTTATGTGAACAGCGAAATTCTGGGCAAAATCCTGGTGGGCCTGCTGCCTGTGGGCATGTGCGCCACCCTGTTGCCCAAAAAGGAGCGCGAATGCGCGCCCCGCCCGCTGGAAGGCGCGCGCTTCTGGACGCTGGTGCCCCTGGTCTGCCTGTTGATCGGCGCGTATGACGGCTTTTTCGGGCCGGGTACGGGCAGTTTTCTGATCCTGGCCTTTCACTGGATTCTGCGTGTGGGGCTCATCGAGGCCTCGGCCACCTCCAAGGTGCTCAACCTGGCTTCCAATTTCGGCGCGGTGGTGGCTTTCATCTGGCACGGCAAGGTGCTCTGGCCCTTGGCCCTGGCCATGACCGGGGGTTCCGTAATCGGCAACTGGCTGGGCAGCCGCACGGCCATCCGGGTGGGCGCCAAGGCCGTGCGGCGCTTCCTGACTGTCTCGCTGTCCCTGCTGTTGCTCACCCTGATCTGGCAATACTTTCTGGCTCCGGCCCGTTGAGCCTGGGACCACACCTTGCCTTGCCGTTTCGGCGCATGTTACCGTAATGCTGCTTCAGCGGAGCCGCCGCACGGCGGTCCGCCCCCACCCTTTACAAGGAGCAGCGTTATGCGTCGCATTCTTCCCCTTGCTCTGATGCTTCTTCTGCTGGCCGCCACGGTTCAGGCCGCCGGCCCCCAAAAACAACTGCCCGGCGATCTGACCTTGGCCCAGGCCCAGGAAGTGCTCAAGGCCGCCCTGGTCAAAGCCGAAGCCCAGGGCGTGCCCATGAATATCGCCGTGGTGGACGCGGGCGGCAACCTCAAAGCCTTTGCGCGCGAGGACGGCGCGTTTCTGGGCAGCATCGACGTCGCCACCAAAAAAGCCCGCACGGCCCGTTTCTTCAATATGTCCACAGCCCAGTTGGGCGCGGCCTCCCAGCCCGGCAAAGAGCTGTACGGCATTGAAGTCACCAATGACGGGCTGGTCATTTTCGGCGGCGGCGAGCTGCTGATCAAGGACGGCGTCATTGTGGGCGCCATCGGCGTGAGCGGCGGCTCGGTGGCCGAGGACACAAATGTGGCCAAGGCAGGCGCGGCGGCCTTTGACTCCACGGCCGGGAAGAGCAAATAACAGCTAATTGACATTCCATGAGAAAGCCCGGCTTGCGCCGGGCTTTCTCATTCAGACGCGCTTTTCCGTGTCGTTGTACGGCGCCGCGCGCTTCGGGATGCGACTTTGGACGTCGCCTTGGGCGCGGGATCCGTGAGGCCCGGAACGGCCCCGCCGGCCACGGCCCAGAGGTACAGACTGGCTACTGTGGCATGGGGCGCGTAACGCCGCCGGTATTTGTCGAAGAGTTTGCGGTCGACACGACGGTGGCGGTAAAGCATGCGCAGGCCGCGCTGAATAGCCAGATCGCCGTAACTTATGACGTCGGGCCGCTGCAGCGAGAAAGTCATCAGCATTTCGGCCGTCCAGACGCCCACGCCGGGCAGGCGCGCCAGTTCGGCGCAGAGCGCGTTGTCGGGCAGGGTCCGCAGGGCCTCCACATCGAATTCGCCGGAAAGCACCCTCTCGGCGGCCGCCTTCATATAGCCCACTTTGCGGAAAGACAGGCCGAAAGCCTGCAAGCCAGTCTCGGACGTTTCCCGGATGACGCCGGGCGTGATCGCGCCCAGGCCCGCGCGCATGCGCGCCCAGATGGTCTGCTGAGCCCTGGTGGCGATCTGCTGGCCCACAATGGCGTGAATCAGAGCCTCAAAGAGGTCCGGCACGACCTCACGGCGCACCGGGCCGATCAGCTCGATGATTTCGGCCAGGCGCTTGTCCCGCGCCTTGAGGTGGGCGATTTCCTGTTCGCCGTATGTAAAGTACTGCGCCATGGCAATGCCGACCGGGGCAACGCCCCTTGGTCCACTCCCAGAGCAATTCAAAGTGAATTTGCTCTAAAGGTAACGTTTTGAGAAAAGGCAGGGGGCGTGTGGGAGAGAAACTTTGGTGAACGAAGTTTCTCTCCCACACGAAACGTCAGTTTTTCAGGCTGTGGATGGGCGCGGGAATCCGCCCGCCCAGACCGATGAAGCCCGAAGCGTCGCCCGGCGTCACCGGAATGATGGCGGCCTTGCCCAGCAGGCCGCCGAAGGAAACCTCGTCGCCCACGCCTTTGCCGGGCACAGGAATCACGCGCACGGCCGTGGTCTTGTGGTTGATCATGCCGATAGCCATTTCATCGGCGATGAGCCCGGAGATAGTGGCTGCGGGCGTGTCGCCGGGGATGGCGATCATGTCCAGCCCCACGGAGCAGACGCTGGTCATGGCCTCCAGCTTTTCGATGCTCAGGCGGCCGGACATGGCTGCGGCCTCAATGCTGGAATCCTCGGATACCGGGATAAAGGCCCCGGACAGGCCGCCCACCGAGGAGGAGGCAAAAGCGCCGCCCTTTTTCACCGCGTCGTTGAGCATGGCGAGCACCGCCGTACTGCCGGGCGCGCCGATGCTGGACAAGCCCAGGCTCTGAAAAATTTCGCCCACCGAGTCGCCCACCGCCGGGGTGGGGGCCAGGGAAAGGTCGGCCACGCCAAAGGGGATGCCCAGCCGCCGGGCCACTTCGGTTCCGATCATCTCGCCCACGCGGGTTACCTTGTAAGCCGTGCGCTTGATGACCTCGGCCATATCCAGCAGGGTCAGGCGGCCGCCCTGCTCGTTGTGTCCGGCGGCCAAAGCCCGGTCAATGGCCTTCTTGACCACGCCGGGGCCGGAAACGCCCACATTGATGACCACGTCCGGCTCGCCCACGCCCAGATAGGCCCCGGCCATGAAGGGCACGTCCTGCGGAATATTGGCAAAGACCACCAGTTTGGCGCAACCGATGCCGCCGCGCTCGGCCGTGGCCTGGGCCACCCGGAGAATCTGCTCGCCCATCAGAGCCACGGCGTCCATATTGATGCCGCTGCGCGAGGAGGCCACGTTGATGGAAGAACAGATGCGGTCGGTCTGGGCCAGAGCGTCGGGCAGGGCCTCGATGAGGGCGCGGTCGCCCTTGGCGAAACCCTTTTCCACCAGGGCCGTGAAGCCGCCCAGAAAATCCACCCCGGCTTCCTTGGCGGCCTCGTCCAGGGCGCGGCAGATGCGCACCATGCCGTCCGGGCCGAAGGGCGCGCCCACCACGGCGATAGGGCTGACGCTGATGCGCTTGTTGACCACCGGGATGCCGTACTTGTCACCTACTTCGTCGCAAACGGCCACGAGCTGCGAGGCATAGCGGCGCAGCTTGGCCCGCACGTTGGCGGTGAAGAGATCCAGATCGTGGCTCACGCAGTCAAACAGGCTCACGCCCAGGGTGACGGTGCGCACATCCAGATGCTCGTTGCGGAGCATGTTCAGGGTGCTGATGACTTCGCGTTCTGAAAGCATGGCGTATCCTGTGTACCAAGCGCGGCTTGCCGCCCTGCAAGAGGACCGGACTGCCGCTGCAAAGCTGAATGTTGTTTCCCGGCAAAAAGCCGGGCGCGGCTGTCCTTAAAAAGAGTTCACTCTGTGGACGGCCTCGAAAATATCGCGGTGCTGCACGCTCACGCGCAGATGGCGGCTCTGGCCCTCGCAGGCCAGCTCGCGGCGCAGGCGGCCCAGATCCGCGTCCTCGGGCACCATGACCTCAAACACGAAGAGCGCGTGATCCTCCCCGCCCTCGCCCAGGATGGCCTTGAGACTTTCGATGTTCACGCCGTGGCGGGCGAATACGCGGCTCATGGCCGCGATGAGTCCGGGCTTGTCCGGACCGTCGGCGGTGACCACAAAGGGATCGCACTTGAGGTCTTTGCCCCACTGCCCCTCAATGGCCGGACGCACCAGGACGGAGAGATCCACCTGGGCTTCGGCCAGACCGGCGGTGAGCTGCTCGCGCAGTTCCTCGGCGCTGCGGCCCTCCGGAGCCTGGACCACGAAAATGGCCGCGAACTCGCCGGAAAGGATGGTCTGGGTCACTTCCACGATATTGCAGCCCGTTTCACCCAGGATGCGGCTCACCGTGGCGACCACGCCGGGGCAGTCGCGGCCGAGAAAGGAGGCGGTGTATTTCTGCATGACACTGTCCTTGGAAAAGCGCCGGTTGCCCTGGAAATCGCGCCTCCGGCGGAAAGTGCATCTATACACGCAAACACGGGCGCAATTCAAGCCCGGAAAGCCCTTCCCGCCCGCGGCACGGTCGCCCCGGACGGCCGGACAATCTTGACGCTCCCGGCTGAATGGCATACCGTAACGCTCCTTTCCTGAACAGTGACGAACATGACGGCGCGGGGCCTGGCCTCGCGGAGCGTCAAGGCAGGGCCAGAGCGGGGGAATTCAGTGGAAAACCGGGAAAAGAAGAAAAAGCCTGTTGTCAAACTGGGCACCAAGTCTTCGCATGCGGCATACTTCATGCCCATGCTGGAAAGTTTCGCCGCGCGCGATGATCTCAACGAGGTCATCAAAAACCGAGTCAGCAAAGCCTGTGACCTGCTGGACGCGGGCGTGCCCCTTTTTCCCAATGATTTCCACAAAGACCATGCCGTTTCCTGGGTGCAGGAAAAGTTCGGCGGCCTGGAAGGCGACGACCTGGAAAAACAGGAAGACGTCTTTGCCATTGCCGGGCGCATCGTCTCTTTGCGCTCCTTCGGCAAGGTGGCCTTCTTCCACCTCATGGACCAAAGCGGCCGCATCCAGTGCTATGCCTCGCGCGAGCATCTGGACGAAGAGACTTACAAGATCGTCAAGAAGCTGGACGTGGGCGACATTGTGGGCGTTTCCGGCCACTTGTTCCGCACCAAGACCGGCGAACTGACCATTGCCTGTCGCAGCCTCAAGCTGATCACCCGCTCCATGCGGCCCCTGCCCGAAAAATACCACGGCCTCAAGGACATGGAGACGCGCTACCGCCAGCGCTATGTGGACCTCATCGTCACGCCGCGCGCGCGGGAGATCTTCGCCAAGCGCAGCCTGATCGTGCGCGAGTTCCGCCGCTTCATGGAGGAGCACGGCTTCATGGAGGTGGAAACCCCCATCATGCAGCCCCTGGCCGGGGGCGCCACGGCCAAGCCGTTCAAAACCCACCATAACGCGCTGGACCTGGATCTTTTTCTGCGCATCGCGCCGGAGCTCTACCTCAAACGCCTGCTGGTGGGCGGCTTTGAAAAAGTCTTTGAGCTGAACCGCAGTTTCCGCAACGAAGGCATCGACACCCGCCACAATCCGGAATTCACCATGTGTGAATTCTACTGGGCCTACGCCACGTTTGAAGATCTCATGAACTTCACGGAGAAGCTCTTCGCCCATCTGGCCATGGCGGCCTGCGGCACCACGGTGGTGACATATCAGGGCCAGGAAATAGACCTCACGCCCGGGCACTGGAAGCGCCTCAGCTTCTACGACTCGCTTACGGAAATCGGCGGGCATTCCCCTGATTTTTACAATGATTACAGCAAAGTGCGCAACTATATCCGCGAGCGCGGCGAAAAGGCCGCGGACAGCGAAAGCCTGCAAAAACTCCAGGCCAAGCTCTTTGACCTGGATGTGGAAGGCAAGCTGATCCAGCCGCACTTCATCTATCATTATCCCACGGAAATCTCGCCCCTCTCCCGCCGCAACGACCTGCGGCCGGAAATCACGGACCGCTTTGAACTGTTCATTACCGGACGCGAGCTGTCCAACGCCTTTTCCGAGCTCAATGACCCCGTGGACCAGCGCCTGCGCTTTGAAGAGCAGGTGCGCGAACGGGAAGCCGGCGACGACGAAGCCCACAGCATGGACGAGGACTACCTGCGCGCCCTGGAATACGGCATGCCCCCGGCGGCGGGACAGGGCGTGGGCATCGACCGCCTGGTCATGCTGCTCACGGATTCGGCTTCCATCCGCGAGGTCATTCTCTTTCCTCTGCTGCGGCCCGAGTTTTAGAGCAATTTCACGTTGAAATTGCTCTAACGCCGCGAAGCGGCGTGGATTCCGGCGAAAAGCACGTTTTTCGCCGAAATGCCGACTTTGAAATTTGTAAAATTTCAAAGTTACTCTGCTCTAAGCCCGGATCGGGCACCAGCCAGCAAAATCCGACACAAAAAGGTGAACCGGCGGCAACAGGCCGTCAGTCCGTCTTTTTTATTTGCAAGAGTAAGGAACCACGCTTCGAATTCGATGAGGAAGCGCAAGAAACAAACTTCTGCCCCGATTGGATACCCGTTTCATAATGCAGACCATACATCCCCTGTATTTCCTGCAACGCTTTTTCCTGCCCTGTTTTCCCGACTTGCACGATACTACGCAAAAGCAGTGACCACCGGCAGGTAGGCTGAAAAATCAGCCGGATCCGGAACAATATGTCTCGCATTATCAGGCGCGGGCTAAACCGGCAATACAATATCCCCGGTACAAAGAACACTCGCCCTACCGTCATATGCCCGGGGCATCCGCCCGCTTGTCATGGCCACCCATGAAGGTTATTGAAGTTGCGGACTTGCCGCCGTGAGATTGCAGAAAGCCACACCGCACCAACCCGCCGACATTCTGATACCATGAAAATCAGTTACCCCGTTTTCAAAAGTCTTGTCGCCCTGTCCCTGGGGACGCTGGGCGTCTGCATGTCGGAATTTTCCATTATGGGCATCCTGCCGGAAGTGGCCCACAGCCTTTCCGTCAGCATTCCCGATGCCGGGCATTTTATTTCGGCCTATGCCCTGGGCGTGTGCTTGGGGGCCCCGCTGACGGTGCTGATGGCCCGCTCCCGTCCGTTGCGGAGTATTCTGCTGGCGCTGATGCTTGTCTTCATCGCGGGCAATACTCTGACCGCACTGGCTCCCAACGCCTCCATGATGCTGGCGGCCCGTTTTATCGCCGGGATGCCGCACGGGGCATATTTCGGGGTGGCCTCCATTGTGGCGGACAAGCTGGCAGGCAGGGCTTTTTCCGTACTGGCCGTCTCCATTGTGGTGTCCGGCGCGACCATCGCAAACCTTGTGGGCGTGCCCGGCGCGACCCTGGTGACGCAGATTTTGTCGTGGCGGGTCGCCTACGGCATCGTCGCCGGCGTGGGCCTTCTGGTCATCATCGGCGTGCGGGCCTGGGTCCCCCGATTGCCGGGGCTCAAGGACACGGGCTTCCGGGGGCAATTCCGTTTTTTGAAATTCCCGGCTCCCTGGCTCATCTTTCTGGCTATTGTGCTGGGGAACGGAGGCATGTTCTGCTGGTACAGCTACATTTCTCCCTTCATGGGCAAGGTGGCGGGAATTGACTCCGTCCACATGACTCTGGTCATGGCCCTTGCGGGTCTGGGCATGGTGCTGGGCAACGCCCTCAGTGGCCGGCTCTCCATCCGTTTCCCGCCGACCGGCATTGCGGAAGGCATGCTGGCCGTCATGGGCACGGCCCTGCTGCTGGTCTTCTTTTCGGG
The DNA here is from genome assembly GCF_000224635.1 of Desulfovibrio sp. 6_1_46AFAA. Classification (NCBI taxonomy): domain Bacteria; kingdom Pseudomonadati; phylum Thermodesulfobacteriota; class Desulfovibrionia; order Desulfovibrionales; family Desulfovibrionaceae; genus Desulfovibrio; species Desulfovibrio sp. 6_1_46AFAA. Next base: position 92,203 of record NZ_JH114301.1, on the reverse strand, counting down.
ACAGCATACAGCAACAGCGCTGGCTCTGATGTTCATCTGCACCGCCTGCCTGTTCGGCGTTTCAGCCCCGCAGCAGATGCTTTTGCTGCAAAACGCCAAAGACGGGGAAATGCTCGGCGCCGCCCTGGCGCAGGTGGGTTTCAATATCGGCAATGCCATCGGGGCCTATTGCGGAGGGCTCTCCATTGCCGCCGGGCACGGCTACGGCAGTACGGCCCTGATCGGAGCGCTGCTCGCCGCCGCGGGTTTTCTGCTGCTTCTGGGATACGCCCGCAAATACGGCTCCCCCATTCTGGGCGATTAAACCGTTTCATCTAAAAAAAGTCTTGAATCTCAGGCCAAGCTGGGCCAGAATGCCGCAAATGTCCTTTGAACTCTTTGTGGCCCTGCGCTACCTCTTTTCACGGCGCAAGCAGACTTTTATCTACATCATCTCCCTGATGTCCATTCTGGGAGTGGCTATCGGCGTGGGCGCGCTGGTAGTGGTTCTGGGCGTGTACAACGGCCTGACCACGGACATGCGCGACAAGATCCTGGGCGCCAACGCCCACGCCATTGTCATGTCCTATGTGCCCTCGGCTTTTGAGCACGACCAGGACCTGACCCAACGCATCCGCTCGGTGGACGGCGTCACCGGCGCAACGCCCTTTATTTACACCGAAGTGATGCTTTCCGCGGGCGGCGGCGTCAAGGGCGTGGTGCTGCGCGGCATCGACCCGGCCAGCGCGCCCGAGGTGCTCTCCCTGCTGCACCAGATGCGTTCCGGTTCGCCGGAGGATCTGCAAAAAGAGGGCACGCCGGGCATCATCATCGGCGAGGAGCTGGCCCGCCGCCTGGGCTTGGCCGTAGGCAGCCGGGTCAATCTGCTCTCCCCTTCAGGCCAGAAGACCGCCTCCGGCTATTCCCCGCGCATCCGGCCTTTTGAGGTCGTGGGCATCTTCAAGACCGGCATGTTCGAGTACGATTCCTCCCTGGCTTTCGTCACCCTGAACGCCGCCCGCGACGTGCTGGGCCTGCCGCCGGGCTTCCTCTCGGGCATTGAAATCACGGTCAGGGACGTCTTCAAGGCCGATCAGGTCGCCGCGCGCCTGTCCACGGAACTGGGTTCGCCTTTCTACGTGCGCACCTGGATGGAAATGAACGCCAACCTCTTCGCGGCCCTCAAGCTCGAAAAGGTCGGCATGTTCATTCTGCTGGCCATGGTGGTGTTGATCGGCTCTTTCTCCATCGTCACCACCCTGGTCATGCTGGTCATGGAAAAAACCCGCGACATCGCCATCATGATGTCCATGGGGGCCACGCGCGGCATGATCCGCCGCATCTTCATGCTTCAGGGCACTATCATCGGCGTCATCGGCACGCTGCTGGGCTATGTTTTCGGCCTGAGTCTGGGCTGGCTGCTCAAACGCTACCAGTTCATCAAACTGCCTGAAAACGTCTACACCCTGGACCATCTGCCCATCATCATCACGGTTTCCGATGTGCTCATCGTAGGGGCCAGCGCCATGCTGCTCTGTTTTCTGGCCACTCTTTATCCGGCGCGCCAGGCCGCCCGCCTCGAACCGGCCGAAGCCCTGCGCTACGAATAATCATGTCCGAGCTCTACAAATTTTCTGACGTGGGAAAAAAGTTTTCCGGGCCTGGAGAAAATCTTGAAATTTTCAAGAATATCAATTTGATTGTGGAAGAAGGCGAAGCCCTGGCCATTGTGGGGGCTTCCGGTTCCGGCAAGTCCACCCTCTTGCATCTTATGGGGGCTCTTGATACTCCAAGCACGGGCGTCGTGGCCTTTGACGGCCGGGATATGGCCCTGATGAGCCCGGACCGGAAAGCAGCTTTCCGCAATAAAACCCTGGGCTTTGTTTTTCAGTTCCATCACCTCCTGCCGGAATTTTCGGCACTGGAAAACGTGTCCATGCCCGCCCTCATCGGCGGCGCGCGCCGGGCCGCCGTATTGCTCGAAGCCCGCGCCATGCTGGAGCGGGTAGGCTTGGCCGCCCGCGCGGACAGCAAGATTGCCACCCTGTCAGGCGGCGAACGCCAGCGGGTAGCCATCGCCCGCGCGGTCCTGTTGCGGCCGCGCGTCCTTCTGGCCGACGAACCTACAGGCAATCTGGATGAAATCAGCGGCGCCCAAGTGGGGGATCTGCTGCAGGAACTCAACCGCGAACTGGGCATGACCCTGGTAGTGGTGACGCATAATCTGGAATTGGCCGCCAGAATGGACCGCGGCCTGGAACTTAGAGCGGGGGCTCTGTATGAGAAGTCTTTTGCATAGTGTGCTGTTCAGGGCCGTGTGCCTTGCCGCCCTGGCCTGCGCCTTACAGGCGCTGTCCGCCCAGAATGTCATGGCGGCCAAGGCCGGGCAGCCCCTGGTTCTGGTGCTGCCCTTCCAGGTCAATGCCGGGCCGGAGATGCCCGATGCCTCCCGCGATGTGCCGCAGCTCATCGTCAGCCAGCTGGAACAGAACGGCCTCAAGGCCGTGCCTATGAACCGGGCCCGCGCCCTGTTCGAACGCAGCGGCGACAACAGCATCGACCTGGCCACGGCCCGCCGCCTTGGGCGCCAGGCCGGCGCCAAACTGGTCATTTACGGCAGCTTCAATCAATTGGGCGACGGCTTCACCATGGACACCCGCCTGGTGCCCGTGGAGCAGGGCGAAGCCGTGCCCGCCGGTTTTGAGCGCAATTCCCTGGTGGCTCTGAGCGAGTGCGCCACGGCCGTGGCCGGGCGCGCTTCGGACATGCTGGGCGCCGCCGCGCCCGCCGCTCCGGCCCCGCAGGCCGACAACGGCCCCGGCTTCGTGCCCATGCACTCCCCGGCGGCCGCCGGTGACGGCCTGGCCGACGTGCAGGTGCGCGGCATGAAGATCATGGACCCGGACACCGTGCTCATGCGCCTGACCATCCGCAAGGGCGACAAGCCGGACGCCAACGCCATCAACGAAGAAGTCAAACGCATCTGGGACATGGGCTATTTCAGCGACGTGCAGGCCTCCATGGAAGGCAGCGTCCTGGTTTTCACCGTGGTGGAAAAGCCGCGCATCGACAATATCGTGGTGGAAGGCTCCAAGGATATCGACCAGGAAGACGTGCTGGCCGCCATGGGCACCAAGTCCGGCAGCGTGCTCAACGAGCAGATGCTTTCCGACGATTTGCAGAAAATCACCGAACTCTACCGCAAGGAAGGCTATTACCTGGCCAAGGCCACCTATCGCCTGGAAGACCGGCAGGGCGGCCGGGGTGCGGTGCTGGTCATCTCCGTGGACGAGGGCAACAAGCTCTATATCAAGGAAGTGAAGATCGAGGGCCTCAAGGAACTCAAGCAGGGCGACATGGACAAGTACATGGCGCTCAAGCCCCGCAACATCTTCTCCTGGTTCACGGGCAGCGGCGTGCTCAAGGATGAATACCTGGAGCGCGACACCAACGCCATTGCCGCCTACGGCCTGAACGAAGGCTTCATCGACATGCAGGTTTCCGCGCCGCAGGTGGACTATAAGCCCGACGGCATCTACATCACCTTCACCGTGCACGAGGGCCCTCGCTATACCGTGCGTAACGTGAAATTCGCCGGCGACGTCATCGACAGCGAAGACAACATGCTCAAGGTGGTGCAGATGGACGATTGGGAGAAGTCCAACAAATACTTCTCCCTGACGGTCATGCAGGAAGACTCCAAGCGCCTGACGGACTACTACGCCGATTACGGCTACGCCTTCGCAGAAGTGGACACCAAGCTGATGAAGGCCGACGACGGCAGCGCCCAGGTGGACGTGGGCTATCTGATCAACAAAAAGCAGAAGGTCTTCATCCGCCGTCTCACGGTGGAAGGCAACACCAAGACCCGCGACAACGTCATTCTGCGCGAAATGCGCCTGGGCGACGGCGATATGTACGAGGGTGCCAAACTGCGCCGCTCCAGCGAACGCCTGAACCGCCTGCGTTACTTCTCCGCCGTGGACACGGAGCTGATTCCCACAGGCAATGAGGACGAGGTGGACCTCAAGGTCAAGGTCAAGGAAACCAACACCGGCGCCATCATGGGCGGCATCGGCTACTCGACCTATTATGACGTGGGCGTCACCGCCTCCATCATGGAGCGCAATCTCTTCGGCCGGGGCTACTGGCTCCAGTTGCAGGGTTTCTTCTCCTGGCGGCGCACCACGGGCATGCTGTCCTTCACCAACCCCCGCGTCTACGACACGGACCTTTCCCTGGGCAACGACCTCTATTACACGCACGATTACTGGGACGACTTCACCAAGGACACTGTCGGCGACACCATCCGGGCCTCCTATCCCATCGGCGAATACACCTCCGTGGGCCTGGCCTACCGCCTGGAGCGCTACGAGCTGTATGACGTGCACAGCGACGCCTCGCCGTATATCAGCGACTACAAGGGCGTGAACTGGACCAGCGCCCTTTCCGGCCGCATCCTGCGCGACACCACCGACGCCAAGGACCGCCCCACCAAGGGCACCATCACCCGTCTTTGGGCGGAATACGGCGGCGGCGGCCTGGGCGGCACGGACAACTTCGTCAAGGCCGTGGCCGACTGGCAGGGCTTCTGGTCCTTCAATCCCCAGAACACCTTCCATGTGCGCACCCGTCTGGGCGGCGTGTTCCAGAACACCGACGACCCGGTGCCCGTGTTTGAACGCTTCTGGTTGGGCGGCATGGACACCATCCGCGGCTATTCCTACTCCGATCTTTCGCCCCGCGACTACAAGTACAAGGGCGAACAGATCGGCGGCGACCGCATGGGCGTGTTGAATGTGGAATATATCTGGACCTTCCAGAAGGATATGGGCCTGGCCTTGGTGCCCTTCTTTGACGGCGGCTTCAACATCGACCAGAAGACCATGGGCAACGACCTGGACAAATATCTGGTGGCCTCCGCCGGTCTGGAGCTGCGCTGGCGTTCGCCCATGGGCGATCTGCGCATCGCCTACGGCATCCCCCTGGTACAGGATTACGACAAGGAAATGGAATCGGGAAGGCTTGAGTTCAGCATGGGCCAGTTCTTCTAGAGCATTTTGCGCTTGTTCGAAATATATGGTCTGAAAAGCCGCCGCGAAATTCGCGGCGGCTTTTCTATTGGCACAAAATCTGCAATAATTTTTCAACGGCGGGCTTCGCCCATGTCGCCGCAGGTCGGCAAGCCCTTAAGTACTGACGCCGGGCGGCCGATAACATAACCAGTCCGGCTTACGCCGGTGTCGGAAAACCGACGGACAACAGCGCACTCTCTCAGGGAACGGAAAAAAACAGTGGCCGGAAAAAGTAAGCAACATAAACAGACGGACAAAGCCCTGGTCAGGCGGCTCGCGCCGCCGCTGGCCTTTTTGCTGGCGCTCTGTCTGCTGGTTATCTGTTGCTATGATGCCGGTTACAGTGCGCTACCGCCCACGGAAAAACGCTATGCCGCCGCCAAGGCGGATATTGCCAATCTCAAACTGGACGACAAGAAAGGCAATCTGCGAGAACCGTGGGAAAAACTGGCTACGGAATTCCGGGCCATTTACGATACGGATCCGGCTTGGCCCAACCGCCCGGCCGCGTTGTTCCGGGCCGCCGAAAGCCTGGAGGAGCTGGCAAAACGCTCCTTCGCCAAAGCGGACGCCCGCAAGGCCATAGAATGTTATGAATCCCTGGCCCTGCGCCATGCCGATAGCCGCCTGGCCGACGACGCCCTGTTCCGCGCGGCGCGGATGCGCGCGGCCTGGCTCAAGGACGACAAGGGCGCGCTGGCTTTGCTGACCCGGATCAAGAGCCAGTACCCCAAGGGAGATATGCTGCCCGAAGCCCTGGCTCTGGAAAAGGCCCTCAAGGCCTCGGCCAGCGGCCGCACCGCGCCGGAGGCCCGCCAGGTGGCGGCTGCGGACAGGAAGGAAGCGGTGGAGGATCAGCCTGCCGCGCCGGAAAAATTTTCCTCCCCGCAGGTTTCTGTCCAGCCTGCTGTTTCGCCTGCTGTTCCGGAAGGCCAGCTGTTGCCCCGCTATCGCGCGGCCAAGGCCCGCATGGAAGCCCTCCGGGCGGACAAGGTCAAATCCTGCTGGCGTCAGCCCTGGGAAGAACTGCAGGCCGAGTTCCAGCGCATCTATGAAAGCCGTAAGAACTGGGCTGTGGCGCCCGGCGCGCTGTTCCGTTCCGCCGCGAGCCAGGAAGCTCTGGCCGACTGTTCCCATCTGTCAGGCGATTACCGCCGTGCTTTGGAACTCTATTTGTCCCTGACCCGCGAATTTCCCAAGAGTGCGCTGGCCGACGACGCCTTGCTGTGCGCGGCCCGAATCCAGAGCACGCGCCTGGGCAAAACCAGTGAAGGTCTCGCCCTGCTGGACGAAATCGCCGCCAATTACCCGCGCGGCGACATGGCTGCGGAGGCCCGCAGCCTGCGGGCCCAGTGGAGGGGCACTCTGGCGGACGCCGAGAAGACAGGGGCCGGAGCGGGTGCAGGGCGCGCGGATTCAGCCTCAAAGGCCGCGTCCCGGCCTGAGACGCCGGAAGTGCAGGTGCTTTCCTGGGATTCCCTGAACAAAAACAGCGTGGAAATCGTTCTGGAAATGAGCGGCCCCACGCGCTATTCCACGCGTCTGGTCAAGGCCCAGAAAGGCGCTCCGGCCCGGCTGTATCTGGATTTGGAGAATGCCGCCGTGGTCAGTGACGTGCGCAAGGGCGTCACGGTGCGCGGCAGCCTTTTGCAGGCCGTGCGCGTGCGTGAGCGCAAGGAAGGCGGGGCCAGCCTTCAGTTCGATTTCCGCGAGGTGCGGCGTTTCGATGCACGCATAGAGGATGACCCGTGCCGCATCGTGCTCAGCGTGGCCGCGGGCAAGACCCCTCTGCCGCGCAAGGCCGGAGCTGCGGCGGCCTTTGCCGCCGGCGAGGAAGACGCGCCCGCGCCGCGCGCGTCCAAAGCCGGCGTCAAGAGCCGCCAGGTCAGCGACATGGCCAGCCAGCTCGGCCTGACCGTGCATACGGTGTTCATCGACGCCGGACACGGCGGCCGGGATCCGGGCACCAGCCACAACAAGGTGCTGGAACGCCTGATTACCTTGGACGTAGCCATGAGTCTGGGCCGTCTGCTGGAGGCCAACGGCCTGGAAGTCGTCTACAGCCGTACCCGCGACACGGCAGTCTCCCTGAGCGAGCGTACGCGCAGGGCCAATGCGGCGCGCGCCGACCTTTTTGTCTCGGTGCATGTCAATGCCAGCGAAGATCCACGGGTCAGCGGCATGGAAACCTATTATCTGGACCTGGCCAGCAACCCGCAGGCCGCGCGTGTGGCCGCGCTGGAAAACGCGGGCAGCGATCATCGCCTCGGCGACATGCAGAACATGCTGGCCGACGTCATGCTCAACGCCCGGGTGGAGGAGTCACGCCGCCTGGCCGGGGACATCCAGCGCCTGTCCATGTTCCGCCTGAAACGGCGGGAATTCACGGTCAGGAACAACGGCGTCAAGGCCGCGCCCTTCCACGTGCTGCTCGGCGCGCAAATGCCCGCCGTGCTGGTGGAGCTGGGTTACTGCACCAATCCGGCCGAGGCCCGCAACCTGGCTGACCCTAAATATCGTCACGCCCTGGCCGAAGGGCTGGCCGAGGGTATCCTGGCTTACAAAGATCGCCTTCTCAAGCGCCAGACCGCGCAGAATTCCTTGACGCCCAACGGCCCCGGTGCTATGTGAAGTCCGTGTTTCACAGTTGCGCCGCGAGCATCGCAAAGCCGCGCGCAACAAGCGGACCGGGCTTTTTTTGCGCTCTCTCGTGTTTGCATCGGCCCGTCCGGAATATTTTTAGAGACGAGCTTCTTACGGCGCGTGGGCATACCTGTTCCGCAAGGGCGGCATAAAATTCAGCAATTGGGGAAGGAGAACTTTCATGCGTAATGTTGTGTTGATGACCCTTGCGGCTTGTCTGCTGCTGGCCGGAACGGCTTTCGCCGCTGATGAAAACGCCGTGCCCGCGGCTAAAATCGGCGTGGTGGACATGCAGACCGTAGCCACGCAGAGCGAGCCCGCCCAGGCCGCCAAAAAACAGATGGAATCCAAATACGGCAAAGAGCGCCAGAGCTTGGAAAAACAGGGCGAAGCGCTGAAGAAAAAGGCTGAAGACCTGAAGAATCCCAAAGCCAGTGAGGAAAAGAAGCTGGCCTTTATCCGCGCCAAGCAGGAACTGGATCAGAAGACCCGCAATTTCCTGCGCAAGGTGGAACAGGACGAGGTTAAGCTGCGCCAGGACATGGTTACCCTGGTGTTCAGCGCCACCTATGAAGTGGCCCGGGCCAAGGGCTTCAATTTCGTAGTGGACGTCACGGCCGGCGGCGTGCTCTATGCCGATCAGTCCATGGACCTGACCCAGGACGTGCTGGCCGAGGTGAACAAGCTGTATAAGGCCGGTGGTCCCAAAAAGGACGACAAGAAGTAAGCGCCGGACATTTTTCGTCGCAAAGCCTCTCGACCCTGACGGGGCGAGAGGCTTTTTTTCTACAGCATTTTACGTTTGAAATCTTACACATTTCAAACTCTACGCCGCCCGCGTGCTGCGGAAAAACGCGGTTTTTCCTTGCGCTTGGGCGCGGGTGTCCGCTCACGCGGCCACCAGAGGAATTCACTCATTTCAATCGTGAATTCCTCTACCTTTTCACAGGCGCCGGACGCGCCGGGGAGAACATATGCAGGATACGGTCACTCAGAGCCAGACTATGGATATTCAGCGCATTTTGAGCATTCTGCCCCACCGTTACCCTTTTCTCCTGGTGGACCGGGTGGTGGAATGCGTGCCGGGCTCGCATATCAAGGCTTATAAAAACGTCAGCGTCAACGAACCCTTTTTCCAGGGCCATTTTCCCGGCGTGCCGATCATGCCGGGCGTACTGATCTTGGAGGCCCTGGCCCAGACCGGCGGTCTGCTGGCCGCGGCGGGCATGGGCGACCTCGCGGACAAACTCTTTCTTTTCACCGGCCTGGACGGCGTGAAGTTCCGCCGTCAGGTGGTTCCCGGCGATCGCCTGGACCTGGAATGCTCCAATATGCGCATGAAGCTGAAGCTCTGCAAGATGGAAGCCCGCGCCTTTGTGGACGGCAAGCTGGCCGCCGAGGCCCGGATTACGGCCGCCATCGGCGACAGACCGGGAGCCTGAGATGCGCGTGGCCCTTGTCCACTACTGGCTTGTCGGCATGGCCGGCGGCGAGCGGGTGCTGGAAGCGCTCTGCCGCATGTACCCGCAAGCCGACATTTTCACCCATGTGCTGGACCGCAGGGCCCTTTCCCCGGACATTGCCGGGCACCATATTGAAACAACGTTCATCAACCGTCTGCCCGGCAGCCGGAAGCAGTACCAGCGTTACCTTCCGCTCATGCCTCTGGCACTGGAGCAGCTTGACCTCACGGGCTATGATCTGGTCATTTCCAGCGAGTCCGGCCCGGCCAAGGGCGTGATCACCCGCGCGGACAGCCTGCATGTCTGTTACTGCCACACGCCCATGCGTTACCTCTGGGATACCTGGCCCGACTACATGGCCTCGGCCGGGGCGCTCACCCGTCTGGGCATGCGCCTGCTGCTGCCGGGCCTGCGGCGCTGGGATCTGGCCAGCTCCTTTCGGGTGGACCATTTCGTGGCCAATTCGCGCACTGTGGCCCGGCGCATCCGTAAGCACTGGCGGCGTGAGGCGGCGGTAGTCTACCCGCCGGTGCATATCGCGGCCTTTACCGCGCGTGAGCGGCCGGGCGGGGAGTTTTATCTCTGCCTTGGCCGGTTGACGCATTACAAACGGGTTGATCTGGCGGTCAAGGCCTGTTCGCGGCTGAATCGGCCCTTAGTGGTTGTCGGGAAAGGAGAGGCGCTTAAAGCCCTACAGGCCGAAGCAGCGCCCTGCGTCCGATTTCTGGGCCGTCAGGATGACGTTGCGGTGGCGGACCTGCTGGCCCGCAGCAAAGCCCTGCTTTTCCCCGGCGAAGAGGACTTCGGCATCGTCCCCCTGGAAGCGGCGGCCTCGGGCACGCCCGTACTGGCCTATGGCCGGGGCGGCGCCACGGAAACGGTATGCGACGGCGTCACCGGACTCTTTTTCACGGAACAGAGTGTGGAGGCAGTGGAAGCCGCCATTCTGGAGTTCGAACGCCGGGAGCGGGATTTTGACCCCCAGCTACTGCGCCGTCACGCCGAGAGCTTCGGCGAGGAGCGCTTCAGACAGGAATTCGCGCGGCAGGTGGAACTGGCGTGGGCGGCGCAAAGCCGTCCGCCGGAAATTCAATAAGCGCCATAGCCGGAAAGCACCACCGGCACGGTTCTGCCCAGAATCCACAAATCCATCCAGACCGACCAGTTGTTGATGTAATAGTGGTCGTAGGCCACACGCTCCTCATAGCTGGTGTCGTTGCGGCCCGAAATCTGCCACAGTCCGGTGATGCCGGGCTTGACGCGGCAGTATTCGTCATAGACTTCGCCGTACTTCTCGATTTCCCCGCTCACAATGGGGCGCGGCCCCACAAGGCTCATGCCGCCCAGAACCACATTGATGAGCTGCGGCAGCTCGTCCAGGCTGGTCTTGCGCAGAAAAGCCCCCATGCGGGTGACCCGGGGGTCATGCTTGAGCTTGTGGTCGCGCTCCCATTCCTCACGCAAGGCGGGGTCGCGAGCCAGCCAGTCTTCAAGCACAGCGTCGGCATTGGCCGCCATTGTCCGGAATTTATAGATTTGCAGCGCCCGGCCGCCCTGGCCGATGCGCTGCTGCCGGTACAGGATCGAACCAGGGCTGTCCAGACGGATCAGCAGGCCCAGAATCAGGCCCAGCGGCAGAAGCACAGGCAGGATCAGCAGGCAGAAAAAGAGATCAATACAGCGCTTCATCCGCAAGCGGCGCTTATCATGCAGATTCTGGCGCAAGAGCAGGCCTACCACATTGCCCAGGTCGCGCGGCGTCAGCCAGTAACATTTGAAGTCTTCCCCGAAGGAGGGCACCAGCAGCACCTTGCTGAAATAGCGGTTGACTTCCGTGACGTAATCCAGCACCTGCCCCTGCCCGACCTTTTGCAGAATCAAGGCTATGGCGTTGGGCCAGCGCCGGGCGGCGGTGCCCAGCAGTTCCCGCACGCGCAGCGCATCATCGGGCAGGCCGAAAATTTTCACCGGCATCAGGCCCCGCTCCGGATGGCGTCTGAGGTAGTGCCAGAGATCGCGCCCCCGGTCGCTACGGTCCAGAATGATCAACGGCCTGCCCCACCAGCTTTTCCGGCAGAAGCGGCGGCGGCAGATGCCGCGCAGGGTGGGCAGGGTAAAAATGGTGGCGGCCCAACTGCCCAGAATGACCAAGCGCGAATACAGGTCCCCGGTTTTTGCCAGAAAAAGCGCGGCCAGGATCATGCAATACGTCAGGCTGATCATCAGGAAGAGGGCTTTCAGTTCGCGGTGCGGCGGCAGGCTGATGCTCTGGTACAGGCCCAGGCTTGCGCCGAGCAGCGGCCCCAGCAGCAAAAGCGGCAGCACCCAGCGGTAAAGGATGGAGTCAAGATTGTCAAAAGCCGCACGCAGCAAAAAAACCGCAATGGCCGTGCCCAGCAGGGCCAGGAGGTCGGACAGCACAAGCAGAACTTTCTGCGGCGACAGGCCGAAGCGGCGCAACAGGCGGATGGCGGGAGAAAACTGGGACATGACTGACTTGACCGTAGGCGGTAAGAGGCTGGCACAGATCACAGACGCCGTTCGCCACGCTTTGCCTGAAAACACGAGCAGGGCCGCGCCCTTCCAGACGTACTTTCAACATTATATTTTTGTTAGTATAGCCCGCCTCGGCATGGAGCACAAGACCTCCGCACCTCCGCCGCGCGGCGGACAACGTTCCGGCGAAAGCGACCTTGCGTCAGGCGCGCGCTTCTGTTACAAAAAATTCTTGTTTTGCCGGGGTCCGGCCGACGCATACGCGTTCAAGGCCGCAGTCTGTTGTTCTGTCTTCTTTCGAGGGGGAAAATGAGCATGAAAAAATTTTTTGTCTGCGCACTGCTGGCTTCGCTGCTGGCCGCCGTGCCCGCCTTTGCCAAAAAGAGCTACGTAAACGGCATTGACCCCAACTACCCGCCCTTTGCCTACATGGATGAAAAGACCGGCCAGGCCGCCGGTTTTGACGTGGATTCCCTGAACTGGATCGCCAAGACCATGGGCGTGGAAATCACCCATAAACCCATGGCCTGGGACGGCATTATTCCGGCCCTGCTGGCAAAACAGATCGACATGGTCGGCTCCGGCATGAGCATCACGCCGGAACGCTCCAAGATGGTGCAGTTCTCCGATCCCTACTGGACCGTTTCGCGCGTTTTTCTGGTGCCGGCCGATTCCAAGCTGACGCCTGAAGACATCCTGAGCCAGAAGATCAAGCTGGGCGTGCAGCGCGGCACTTCCGAAGCCAACGCCATCAAGCAGGAGCAGCAGGAAAAGGGGTATCCCTTTGAACTGCGCTTCTATGAATCCGCGCCTCTGGCCGTGGAAGACCTGCTCAACGGCCGCATCCAGGCCGCGCTCATGGACGAACTGCCCGCCGACGACGCCATCACCAAGGGCCGCGCCGTGAAAAAGGCCGGCACCCACGGCAAGCCCGACGGCTTCGGCGTGGCTCTGCGCAAGGACGACAAAGAGTTGCGCGCCCTGATCGACGAAGGCTACCGCAAGCTCATGGCCGATCCGTACTGGAAGGAACTGCAGAAAAAGTATCTGAACAAGTAAGCGGAGGCGGCCCGGCCGCCTTCGACATTCGTTCCCGCTTCCTGCCGTGACAACGCGACACGGCGCGGACCGCCGGGCTTTTCCGGCGGTCCGCGTTGCGCGGTGATTTGACTGCAAATTTTCTGCCCGGCGCTGCCCATGAATTCATTGACCGTCGTTTTCAACGCCCTGCCCGCCATCCTGGCCGGAAGTTTCGTGACCATCGGCAACGTGACCGCTTCCTTGGCCATGGGGCTGGTGCTGGGCGTGCCGCTGGCCGTGAGCCAGGTCTACGGCGGCCCGTGGCTGCGTCGGCTGGTGGCGCTGTACGTCTGGTTTTTCCGAGGCGTGCCCATTCTGGTGCTGCTTTTTCTCTGCTACGGCCTGTTCATCAGCCTGGGCCTGCCTGCCGATCCCTTTCTGATCTGCTGTCTGGTGCTCGGCTGTACCAGTACGGCTTATCAGTCCCAGATTTTCCGCGGGGCCATCGAAAGTCTGCCCCAAGGGCAGCTCAAGGCGGCGCGCGCCCTGGGCATGAATGATTTCACGGGCATCCGCTGCATTGTTCTGCCCCAGGCCCTGCGCCTGTCCATCCCCGGCTGGGCCAACGAATTTTCCATTCTGCTCAAGGACTCGGCCATCTGCTACGTCCTGGGCACTCAGGACATCATGGCCCGCACCTCCTTTGTGGCCGCGCGCACCCACGAGCATCTGGCGCTCTACGCCGCAGCGGGTCTGATCTATTTCGTGCTGACGCTGGTGGTGCTCAAGCTGCTGCGCCGCCTGGAAGACAACGTCCATGTGCCGGGCTATTCCACGGGAATGGGCATGGAAGGCATGGGAGCGGGATAAGCCATGTGCGCAGAACAGGAAGTGGTATTGCGGGTTGAGGGTATCTCCAAGCAATTGGGCGGCAGGCCTATTCTGGACAATTGCTCGCTGACGGTCCGCCGGGGCGAGCTCAAGGTGCTTATCGGTCCCTCGGGCGCGGGCAAGAGCACGCTTCTGCAGTGCATCGACTGCCTGATTCCGCCTGATTCCGGTGAAATCTGGCTGGAGGGCGAACGCCTGGAGATGCGCGACAAGCGCAAGCTCTGCGCCTTCCGCGCCCAGGTGGGGATGATCTTTCAGGATTTCAATCTCTTCGACCACCTCACGGCCGAGGAAAATGTGGCTATCGCCCTGCGCAAGGTGCGCGGCATGTCCCGCAGGGACGCCAAGGCCCGCGCCCTGGAAGAACTGGGCCGCGTGGGCCTGGCCCGGCGCGCCCTGCTCTACCCGGCCCAGCTTTCGGGCGGCCAGAAGCAGCGCGTTGCCATCGCACGGGCCCTGGCCATGGACCCTAAAGTCATTCTGCTGGACGAGCCCACCTCGGCCCTGGACCCGGAGCTGGTGGGCGAAGTGCTGGCCGTGATCCGGGATCTGGCGCGCGGCGGCATGACCATGATCATGGCTACCCACCAGATGGATTTCGCCCGGGCCCTGGCCACGGAAATCCTGTTCATGGAGCGCGGCAGAATCATTGAACAGGGCATTCCGGACGACCTGCTGGCCGAGGGTTCGGCCACGCGCACCCGTGATTTCTGCGCCCGCCTTCTGGAAATGGGGGCCTAGAGAGATATTACGCCGCCTGCGGCGGCGCGCAGGTCCTTACGGGTTTGCGAATTGTAAACATTCCGAGCATAGGTATGCTCTCAATTTTCGCAGGATCGTCAGCGTAAAAACGTGGTTTTTCGCTGACTCACGGCGGCTGCGCCGCCGCAAAACCCTACTGGTTTTGTGTGTCTGATTTGAAAAATCAGACACTAGCCACCGGGAACACGCATGTTGGATACGGTCTTTTTCAGCCATGAGCTGCTGCCCGCCCTGAACAGGGGGCTGCTGGTCTCCCTTGCCCTGATCATCCCCGCCGGTAGTTTGGGCTTTGTGGGCGGCGTGCTCATCGGCTGCATGCGCACGTTCGGCCCGCGCTGGCTGCGCCGCCTGGGCGACTGGTACACCGCCATCCTGCGCGGCGTGCCCCTGGCCGTGCAATTAATGATGATCTACTACGCCCTGCCCAAGCTGGGCATCTATTTCGCGCCCTACGGCGCGGCCCTGACTTCCTTCATCCTCTGCACGGCGGCCTATCAGTCGGAATACATACGCGGGGCCCTGCTTTCCATCCGCCAGGGACAGATCCGCGCGGCCCAGGCCCTGGGCTTCAGCACCTGGCAGACCGTGGCCTGGATCGTGGTGCCCCAGGCCGCCCGCCGGGCCCTGCCCGGCTGCGGCAACGAGATCATCTATCTGATCAAGTACAGCTCCCTGGCCTATCTGGTGACCTGCATGGAACTGATGGGCGAAGGCAAGGTGGTGGCCTCGGACACCTTCCGCTTCACCGAAGTCTTCATCACCGTGGGTGCCTACTATCTGATCATGGTCACCCTGGCCACCTGGCTGCTGCGCTGGCTGGAAAAACGCTTTCATGTGCCGGGCTTCGGCGCACGCTGACAAAACCGTTCATCACAACAGCCGGCCGCCGGACGGAATGCGTACTTTTGCGGTACGAACCCGACCGACGACCGGCTGTCTGTTGTCGCAATTCAGATGCAATGCCGCTGCGCGGCAACGTCTGGAGCATGTAGCGTTTGAAATGCTCTACTGTTCCAGCTCGCTTTTCAGCCAAGCCTTGATCTTGGGAGTGGGCTCGCTGATGCCGCGCCATGTGCCGTGGGCCTGACGGAAATCCGCCAGCAGGCTGTCCGGCAGAGGCACGCTGATGAGATCGTCGGCCCGCTCGGAATTACGCCGCACCAGCCGCACCACCGGCGGGTCCTGCCAACTGTCCACCACAAAATAATGGGAAACATCCTCTTTGGAGCGCACCGGCGGGTATTCGGCATGCCAGTCGTTGTTGCCCCATTCCAGATACATGGTAACCGCGTGTTCCGGGGTGAGATTCCAATCTATATTGCAGAGCGCGAAATCTTTCAGATCCGGCATAAGAGCCTCCTTGCAACGGAATTTAGAGCATTTAACATTTGAAATGCCTGTTTACGGCGAGCAATGCCCGCCTGCCCGCATTTCGCGGCGAGGATTTGCTGGCAAATCCTCGCAGAGCGGTTGACGCATCGGTATGCGTCAACCGCTCTTATTATCAATAATATTTATTAATAAATTTGGCAAGCCCGGACCCGGCAAGCAGGCGATTCAGTCTTTCATCCGCTCTTTGAGCTGCCGCTGCACTTCCCGATCGCTTTCGGCCCGCTGACTGCGGCGGGCATTTTCCGCCTCGGCCATACGCTGGCGGCGGATGCGTTCCAGGCGCATCTGCTGCGCCTTTTCCCGCTGATCGCGGGCCTGCTCCAGAAGTTTTTCCCGCTTGCGGTCAAAGACCAAGGTGGTGTGCAGGGCCCCGATGCCGATGGCGATGATGGTGATAATGACCGCCAGCACTTTCTGGATGGACCACTGATTTTCGCCCAGCAGATTCTTGAGCCAGCCCAGATAGAGACTGTCGCCCCAGAAGACCACGACGGGCACGCCGATGAAACAGAACAGCAGGCCCACAATCTCCACCCAGATAAAAGTCTTGCCCATGGTCAGGGTGAAAAGCGTGCCGTCGCGTACCATGCGCAGGAACTTGAGGCGCTTTTTCAGATTGCGCAGCAATTCGTTGAGCCGAGGCGTGGTGTCCTGCGCGCGCTTGAAGGTTTCGGCCTCGTTGAAGTTGCAGGCAAAGGCCCAGTTGATGATGCCCGCGCTTTCGTTGAAATCGCTGCTGAAGTCGCGCAGGACAGAGGGGAAGGGGAACCAGGAAGCCTCGTCGCGGATTTCCTGCAACACGTCCAGGTAATACTTGTAGCGGTTGCGCAGCTCCTCCACCTCGCGCTGGATGCTTTCTTCCAGCTCCTTTTCCAGCACCGGGCGCTGCTCCACCACCTGGAGAAACGCAATATAGTTATTAATGTTGCTCAGAGCTTCCAGCTTATGAATCTTGCTTCCGAGCTGCAACTGCACCGGATGGTCCGGCGGAAACCAGTCATTGAGCCGGGCCTCCAGAGCGTTGATTCTGGTCCGCTCATCTTCGGCGTTCTTCTTGGCCTCGGCCCAGAGATCATAGAGCGAGGAAAGGATCAGCAGGCGCCCGCGCTCCAGGCCGGGATCAATGAGCACGCGGTTGAAATAGGAAGGCTCCTCCCGGACCAGCTTGGTGATCTGCTCCAGCACCTGCTCGGCAAAGCCCATTTTGACCCGGCAGACAATGCCCCGGTACTGCACGTCGCGCCATTGGGGCATGACCCGCCAGACCTGGGCATACTGCTCGATGGCCGGGCCGTACTGGCCCTGCTCTTCCGAGAGCCGCCCCTGCAAAAATTCATTCCAGGCCTGAAGCGTGGGGGCCGGAGTCAGGCTGGCCGCTTCGCGGAAGCAGGCCGCCGCATGGCTGAAATCGTTCTTCTCAATGAGCAGAAAAGCCCGCACCATGCGCAGGCGCGGATCGCGCTGGTGGCGGGTAATGGTCTGGAGTACCTTTTTTTCGAGATCGGACAGTTCGTCGGACGCGGCGCGGGCCAACTGGTCCAGCAGATCCCAGGCCGGGCTGTCGTCGCGGGTGGGCTTTTCCTCGTCCTGGTCCGGCTCGCGCATGCGGTAGAGCCAGTGCCGGGGCACGTTGCGCAACTGGCCCGGACCATTGATGTCCAGCACGGCCTGCATCAGCAGGGCCGCGTCGTCCTTGCCCTCCAGCAGTTCCTCGTAGCCCTCCACGCTGTCCTGTCCCAGCACCATCTCAATGCGCCGGAAGGCCTCGTTGATGTTTTCCAGGTCCAGGCCCGCCAACTCGTCCCAGATTTCAGGCCTGCTCGGGAAATAGGTGCGCGTGGGGCACTCCGCCGCCGTATGGCTGGGAATGCCGCAATAAAAGCAGCCCCCGGCCCCGCTGCTGCCCACGGTAAGCCGCCCGGCCATGAGCAGGGGGATGGAACGGGCGCTGATGCTGTTTTCGTCCAGCAGCACGTTGCACCAGCTGTCCATGCTGGCCTGCTCGCCGGTAAAACGCAGATCGCGCACCGTGAAGCCGTCGCCCAGCAGATAGGCATTGCGGTAACTGATGTACGGGAAATCCGGCATCAGATTATCCCATTGCAGGCCGATTTTCTTGGGAAGGTCGATATTGAAATTGAGATTGTTGCGGTCGGCCACCACGCAGACGCAGGGCCAGTAAGTGCCGGGCTCGTTCTGCTCCTTGTCGAAACTGCGCAGGTAGTCGCGCAAAAAGGTGCGCAGCATCAGCAGGTTGTCCACGGACACCATGACGAAGGTTTCGTGCACGATGGACTTGATCTTGTGCTTTTGCAGCAGCGCCTCGACGCGCTTGAACATGGAGCTCCAGCCGCTCTGAAAGGCCTTGTCCAGGGGGCTGCCCAGAGGGTGCAGAATGGCGAACCAAGCCTGGGTGGAGGAGTACGGCATGCGCACGTCCACCACGGGCGTGGCCCAGTCCACGGAAGCCATGCCCTGGCGGCCCGGACGGCTTTCAAAGGAGATGCCGGGCAGGGCGCTGCGCCCTTCCCGGCTCTTGGGATGCACCCAGACTTCCAGGCTGTCCCTGACCAGCATTTCCTGGGCCCGCAATGCGCCGTCCAGGGAAAGGCCGGCGTCGCGCTTGCTGCTCAGCTGCAGGCGCCCGGGGAAAAGCTCAATGCTGACGGCCAGTTCATTGAAATTGCCCCAGACCATCAGCCGGGCCAGGGCCAGAAAAACGTCGTCGGTGAAGAAGAACCAGAGGGCCTGCTCGCGCTCCTCGCCCACCAGCATGCCGCCGTAGTTGAGCAGGGTCTGGTTCACCGCCGGCGTGAGATTGTTGTGCCAGCAGACCCAGAGCACATGGCCCATGGTGCTCATGTGCACGTCCTTGCCCTCGGGCAGGCGGGCCAGAAGCTGCGATAACTGCGCCATCAATAAAATCCTTTATGGCCGGGCGGCCTGCATATATACTTGCCGCAATCAGCCACTCTTTCAACCAAGGCGGTCTTCATGGATATTAACAAAACTCTTCAGGAACTCAAAGCCCGCCCCGGCTTCACCGAACACGTGGGCATGATGCTTGTGCACAACGGCGTGGTGCGCGGCTGGTCCCGCAAGGACCACGCGCCGGTCAGCGCCGTGCGCGTCAGCCATGACAACGCGAAAATGCGCGAAATCTGCCGCGAGATGGAACAGCGCCCCGGTATTTTCGCCATTGTGGCCCAGGCCGAGGAAGGCCTGCTCAAACCCGGCGACGACCTGCTCTTTCTGGTGGTGGCCGGGGATATCCGCGAGCACGTCAAAGCGACGTTCGCCGAACTGCTGGACCGGATCAAGGCCGAAGCCGTCATCAAACAGGAATACCACGAGGCCTGAGACCGGCGCGTCTTCCCCTCTACCCGTTTTATCGGCCGCTTGCGCCCGGCGATTAGCCGGGCCGCCCGGCTTTTTGCGTTGTTGTGCTTCTTTTTCGGCCCGGAACCGCCGCATCCCGTTACTTACGGTCTGAAAAGCACGATATTTCACATCTGAAATCATGAATT
The DNA here is from genome assembly GCF_000224635.1 of Desulfovibrio sp. 6_1_46AFAA. Classification (NCBI taxonomy): domain Bacteria; kingdom Pseudomonadati; phylum Thermodesulfobacteriota; class Desulfovibrionia; order Desulfovibrionales; family Desulfovibrionaceae; genus Desulfovibrio; species Desulfovibrio sp. 6_1_46AFAA. Next base: position 72,955 of record NZ_JH114301.1, on the reverse strand, counting down.
ATGTCCGGTCGTGTGCGACTTCAGTCATCCACGCCCGGCGTGAGGATGAGATATCCTTTTCGGCGCGCCCTGAAAGACAACGGGGCGCGCTTCGCATTTTTGCATCCCCTGTTGGTTACGAAAAATAAGAAGCAGATTTCAAACCGGATTTAATTTCTTATTTTATAGGATAGTTATAATATGTTGATCTGAGCATCTAGCAAAATTTTTTACGATATTCCTTGATTTTCGTAAATTTTTACAAAATAGTCTCTCCTGCACTAAAGATTATCTTTTTTATCACGATATATAGTGATAATTACGTATAATTCCCGTAATGGCCTCCGAAGCCGGGAGACAGGCGCGAGAAAGAGAATCTGGAAACGGCCTTTGGGCGGGCGGGCCCGAAATGGAACACAGCGCGCTTTGGCCCTGTGATCAAGCCATGGTGAATAGACGTTCGCGTGAGGGAGTGTCATGGGGCAAACAAGCAGGCGTCCTCTTCTCTTGAGCCACCGCCGCACCGGAACTCCCGGCGCGGCTCTTCTTTCCGACAGTAGAGAGAGAGAGAGAGAGAGAGAGAGAGAGAGAGAGAGAGAGAAGAAC
>NZ_JH114301.1:69587-72142 GCF_000224635.1 Desulfovibrio sp. 6_1_46AFAA | reverse complement strand
GAGAGAGAGAGAGTAAACACTCAAGCCTGACCGGCACACAATAGCAGCTGCATTCCGGCGTGCTGTATTTCTTATATCAATATAAGAAATACAGCACGTTTTTATTTTATATATGGAATTTTACTTCTTTATCACCTTATAAATGGGAAATTAGACACATCTCAAAAGAGGAATTCCCAGATGAAACTGTCCACAAAAATTTTTTTAAGCATGGGGACATTAACAGTGCTGATCGCCGTTCTGGCGATCTATCTGCTGGTGCAAATGCAAAGCGTCAATGAAATCTCCACCATCCTGGCAAAAAGGAATGTTCCGATCATTGATCTGGCGGGCAAGCTGAACAATGACATCTCGGAATACCGCATCTCGGAAGTGCGCCACGTCTACATCACCGATCCCGCACGGATGAAAGCCGATGAAGCGCGGTTGAGTGCGTGGGAAAGCTCCATCAATACGTATCTGGCCGATCTCGACAAGCTCATCCAGACAGAGGACTTCAAAAAAACGCTGCACGAAGTCTCCGCCGGCCTGGATGAATATTTCAACTTTTCCGCCAAACTACTGGATGTCTCCCGGCAAAACCAAACCGAAGAAGCCGCCAAGCTGCTGCTGGGCGAGTCATACAAAATCTATCGCGACCTGAGCGACAGACTCAATGAACTGGCGGCGATGGCCCGGAAAAATGCCGGGGCTATGAACGCGCGGGGCGATGAAATGTACGAGCACAGCAATATGGTCGGCATGAGCCTGGCGGTGCTGGCGATCCTGGTCGCCGTAGCCCTGACCCTGCTGCTGGTGCGCAGCACTACCCGGCAGTTGGGCAAGGACCCCGGCGAACTCAATACTATCGCCCACCGTGTGGTGGACGGCGACTATGAGATTGACGACGGTTCCGCGAAAACAGGCGTGTACGGGGCCATTGTGGAAATGGTCAACACTCTGAAACAAAACATCGACAGCGCCCGAAACGAATCCGAAAATGCCAGAGAGCAGTCCGTCAAGGCCAGGGAAGCCATGCAACAGGCCGAGGCCGCGAGCAAGGAAGCACAGATCAAAACCGAGGCCATGCTGGTAGCCGCCGACAAGCTGGAAGCCGTGGGCACTGTGGTCTCCTCCGCCTCCACTGAACTCTCGGCCCAGATCGAACAGGCCGACCGGGGCGCGGCCGAAGCCGCCCAGCGCCTGTCCGAGGCGGCCACGGCCATGAACGAGATGAACGCCACGGTTCAGGAAGTGGCGAAAAACGCCGGTTCCGCCTCCGCCGCCTCCACTGAAACCAGGGAAAGAGCCGAAAGCGGCGCGCAGGTAGTGGAAAAGACCGTGCATAATATTGAGGAAGTGCACCAGTTGTCTCTGACCCTCAAGGAGGACATGACCCAGCTCAACGAGCACGCCCAGAACATCACCCGGATCATGGGCGTGATTTCGGACATCGCGGACCAGACCAACCTCCTGGCCTTGAATGCCGCCATTGAAGCGGCCCGCGCGGGCGACGCGGGCCGGGGCTTTGCCGTGGTGGCCGACGAAGTGCGCAAATTGGCCGAAAAAACCATGGCCTCCACCACGGATGTGGGCGACGCCATCAAGTCCATCCAGGAAAGCACCACCAAGAGCATGACCTCGGTGGACAATGCCGTGACCCGGATTGCGCAGGCCACGGAATACGCCAATCAGTCCGGTCAGGCCCTGCAGGAAATCGTGGCCACCGTGGAAGCCACGGGGGACCAGGTCAATGCCATTGCCACGGCCAGCGAGGAACAGTCCGCCGCCAGCGAGGAGATCAATCTGTCCATTGTCCAGGTCAACGACATGGCCCGCCAGACCGCCGAAGCCATGGCCGAGGCCGCCAGGGCCGTGTCCGATCTGGCCGCCCAGACCCAGGGCCTCACGGAGCTGATCCAAGAGCTGAAAGAAGCCTGAAGAAACCTTTGCGGCCGGGCAACCCATCTCCTCCCGGCCGCAAGTGGGCGCGTTCGGACAGCCGCGCCCATTCCGGGCGCGCCCTGACGGACAACAGGGCGCGCCTCCCCATAAGCCGGGCGTCAGTGACGCCCGGCTCCATTTTTGTCTGTCCGGTAGAATTTTTATCATAACCATCATATCTTACAGTAAAAATAATTCTAGCAGAACTGTTTGGCCTGAACGGCCGTTTCTTAAAAAAACATGTCTTCTTGCGCTGGCCAGCGCGGTATTTCACGTAAGGCGATCCCTCCTGATTTCAAAAAAAATTATGAGCCTGATGTTCAGGAAAACTAATCTTACGCTTTTTTATTCCGATAAATATAGATAGAACTGTGTGCCGCTTCCGCAGCCGATGTCCACTCCGGGCGCAAACAGGCAAGGGAAGACAAAATGCCAGGCTTCCGCCGGACCGACCGTGCGGCGGCAAACCCCTTTTATGTGAAATCGTATGATGAAGCAGATGATCAGACATCCCCTTTCCTCGACGCATAGCCGCGCCGGTCTGCCCGGTACGGCTCTTTTTGCCGCAGAGAGAGAGAGAGAGAGAGAGAGAGAGAGAGAGAGAGAGAGAGAGTACGTTACGTTCGTCGGTA
>NZ_JH114301.1:63789-69254 GCF_000224635.1 Desulfovibrio sp. 6_1_46AFAA | reverse complement strand
GAGAGAGAGAGAGTAACCGTTTTCTTCGCGGGTAGAGATATTTTCTCCAATGGGAGAAGCCGTCGCCTATGGGTATTTTGTCCATAGGCGGCGGCTTCTTTTTTTGGCGCCTCTTTTCCCGCCAAACGTCCCTGGCGTCCCAACCATTTCACCTGGAGGCAGAAAAAAATGAAACTGTCGGTAAAAATCGCCGTGAGCATGGGCGCGCTGGCCGCCCTCATGGCTGTTCTGGGCATCTACCTGATTATGCAGATGTCCAAAGTCAATGACGTTGCGACGGGGATGAGCCAGCGCCAGATGCCGCTGGTGGAACAGATGGGCGTCATCAATAACGCCGCCTCGGAATACCGCCTGGCCGAAGTGCTGCATATTTACGCCACAGACCCCGCGCGAATGCGGGAGTATGAAAAGCAACAGCAGAAGTGGATGAAAGTCATCGCCGACGGGGTCCAGAAGAGCGAGAACATGATCATCACCCCCCGGACCAGAGAGATTTTCCAGACCTATCTGGCGGCCCGGCAAAAATACCGCGAAGAATCCCAAAAAGTGCTTGAACTTTCGCGGGGGCTGCATACGGAACAGGCCGTCACGCTGCTGCTCGGGGAATCCTTCAAGCAGTACAATCTGATGAGCACGGCTTTGGACAACACCATCAACGCCATCAGGCAACAGGTCAAGCAGGTCAACGATGACGCCGACGTCATGTACGGCAACTCGCGGCTGACCGGCATTATTTTGATCGTGGCGGCCATTCTGATTGCCGTCATCCTGACCCTGCTGCTGGTGCGCAATACCATTCGCCAGTTGGGCAAAGACCCCGGCGAACTCAACGGCATCGCTCACCGCGTGGTGGAGGGCGACTACAATATTGACGACGGCGGCAAAAAGCTGGGCGTCTACGGGGCCATTGTGGAGATGGTCAACGCCCTGAAGCAGCATATTGAAAACGCCCGGCGCGAGTCGGAGAACGCCAGGGAGCAATCCGCCAAAGCCCAGGAGGCCATGGCCCAGGCCGAGGCCGCGAGCCAGGAAGCCCAGGCCAAAACCGAGGCCATGCTTGTGGCCGCCGACAAGCTGGAACAGGTGGGCAGCGTGGTCTCCTCCGCCTCCACCGAGCTTTCCGCCCAGATCGAACAATCCGACCGGGGCGCGGCCGAATCCGCCCAGCGCCTGTCCGAGGCGGCCACGGCCATGAACGAAATGAACGCCACTGTCCAGGAAGTCGCCAAGAACGCCGGTTCCGCCTCCGCCGCTTCCGCCGATACCAAGCAGAAAGCCGAGGCCGGGTCCCAGGTGGTGGAAAAGGCCGTGCAGAGCATTGGGCAAGTCCATCAGATGTCCCTGGAACTCAAGAGCGACATGGTCCAGCTCAACGAGCACGCCCAGGACATCACCCGGATTATGGGCGTGATCTCGGACATCGCGGACCAGACCAACCTTCTGGCGCTGAATGCCGCCATTGAGGCCGCCCGCGCGGGCGAGGCCGGGCGCGGTTTCGCCGTGGTGGCCGACGAAGTGCGCAAGCTGGCGGAAAAAACCATGGCCTCCACCAATGACGTGGGCAACGCCATCAAGGCCATCCAGGAAAGTACGGCCAAGAGCATGGAAGGCGTGGACAATGCCGTGGAACGCATCGGCGAAGCCACGGAGCTTGCCGGGCAATCCGGCGCGGCCCTGGAAGAAATCGTCGCCACCGTTGAAGCCACGGCGGACCAGGTCAATGCCATTGCCACGGCCAGCGAGGAGCAGTCCGCCGCCAGCGAGGAAATCAACCAGTCCATTGTCCAGGTCAACGACATGTCCCGCCAGACCGCCGAGGCCATGGCCGAAGCCGCCAAGGCCGTGTCCGATCTGGCCGCCCAGGCCCAGGGCCTGACCAATCTGATCCAGGAATTGAAAGAAGCATAACAACACTGTTGCGGCCGGGGGCAGCGCATCTTCACCCCGGCCGCACGCGGGCGCGTGTGGACAGTCAGTGCGTGCCCTGCGGCGCACTCTGACGTGGACAGCGGGGTGCGCCGCTCACAGGCCGGGCGTCATTGACGCCCGTCTTCATTTTGGCGGGGTTGTTTTCACGAAATCCAAACAAAAATGTATTCTTAACATATTAAAAAATTTCCCTTGCTTCCGCGTTCAACCCGCGATAAATCGACAAAAAAAGAGCGAGGATTGCGCGGCGTTTGCCGCATAGTCACGAGCACAGGAAAATTCTCCGGCTTTGGATGGGATCATTATGAATGAGTCATGTATTGCCGGTTTTTTCGTGTGCCTGACGGTCACCTCGGGCCGTGAGCTTTTTTCTCTCTCGAGGCGAGAGAGCCGCAAGCGACGCAAGCCCTCTTCCGTATATTCCTTAAAGGATTGCATTCCCCATGCCGGGGGGATGCAACCCTTTTTTTATTTTACGGCCGGTCTTTTTCACCGGCCGCCACACCGCACCCCGACCACTCTGCAAGGTCAAAAGGAGATGCATGAAGCGGTAATCCTGCCCTCAACAGAAACGGCATGGCAATATTCGTGTTCCGCCAAAACCGCCCACCAAGGCATGCCCGCGCGGACCTGACCCAGGAGTCGGGAGCAAGCCTGAAAACGCCCGGCTGTGCGTGAGAAAGCGCGGCGTCCAGCGGGAACGCCGCCGACGCTGTTTTTTCTCTCCGCGCCGTCCGTGCCGTACCGCGAAGAACGACTTCGCAACTCGGGGAATTTCAATGAAAAATTGTAAAATCTGGCTGAAAATGGCCCTGGGCCTCGGCACGATCATTACGTTGATCGTCGTGCTCAGCGTCCTCTCATCATCCCTGCTGGGACAGGTGGATGACCAACTGCAAAACATCACAGAGGAATATCTGCCCCAGCAGAATATCGCCGCCAAACTCAACGACGATATCAAGCTCATTCCGTCGCTGATGAACGAATACCTGCTCTCCGGCCAGAATGAGCCCTATGCCAGGCTGGAGAGCGTGTTCGCCGACGTGCGCAAAAATTTTGCCGACATGGAGGCCCTGCTGGCGAAATATCCGCACCTGAACGCCGGGCGCACTGTTCAGGCCCAGGCATCTTACGAACGGTTGGAAAAAACCCTCCGGGATTCGCACGACACCAATGAGACCTTCATAGGCCTGCGCGCTTCGCTGGAAGCCGCGGAATCCGGCGTGCTCAAGCTCGTGGAAGAATTCGTCAGCGTACAGAGCGCGGTACAGAACAAGGGCCTGGAAGAGCAGAACCTCTCGGAACTCCTCAGGGTGACGCCTCTGATCCGGGAGGCCAACGGCATCCTGGACGATGTCAACATCATCCGCGCGAGCATGCTGCGCGGCCTCGCCGATGGAAACCGGAGCTATTCCCTGGACAATGTGTCCGCGAGATTCCCGACCCTGCTCAAACGCGTGGACGAACTGGCGGCGCGACTCATCTATCCCAAGCCGCAGGAGATATTGAAGCAGGCGCGTGCCGGTATTGTGGATTTCCGGGAAGTGCAGAACAAAATGCAGACCCTCTGGGCTCAGCAGGAAGAACTGACCAAGGCGCGCGGTCCGGCCCGTGAAGAAGCGCTGCGGCTTATCGGCGAGATCGCCGACACCGCCGCCTCCCTCCAGAACAAGGCCCTGGAGCGGGTTTCCACAGCCGCGGGCAATGCGTCGCGGGTAACCCTGATCATCTGCCTCGTCACCCTGCTGCTCACCCTGGGCATCGGCATTGCCCTGACCCGTTCCATCACCAGGCCCGTGGCCCAAGCCCTGCGCTTCGCCCAGGACGTGGCCGGGGGGCGCCTGGACCAGCGTCTGGCGCTGGACCGCAAGGATGAAATCGGCCAGCTCTCCGTGGCCCTGGACAGTATGGTCGATGCCCTGAACGAAAAGATCAACGACGCCGAGAAAAAATCCCAGGAAGCCGAGGAGCAGTCCCGGAAGGCCCTGGTAGCCATGCGCCAGGCCGAAAAAGCCGGGCAGGAGGCACGGACCAAAAGCCAGGCCATGCTGGTGGCCGCCGACAAACTGGAAACCGTGGGCAATGTGGTTTCCTCCGCTTCCACCCAGCTTTCCGCCCAGATCGAACAGTCCGACCAGGGTGCGAGCGAGGCCGCGCAACGCCTGGCAGAAGCGGCCACGGCCATGAATGAAATGAACGCCACTGTTCAGGAAGTCGCCAAAAACGCGGGGGCGGCCTCCACTGCCTCGGCCGAAACCAAGGAAAAAGCCGAGGCCGGAGCCCAGGTGGTGGAAAAGGCCGTGCAGAGCATCGGGCAGGTCCATCAGATGTCCCTGGAACTCAAGAGCGATATGGCCCAACTTAACGCGCACGCCCAGGACATCACCAGGATTATGGCCGTGATCTCGGACATCGCGGACCAGACAAACCTGCTGGCCCTGAACGCGGCCATTGAAGCGGCCCGCGCGGGCGACGCCGGGCGCGGCTTTGCCGTGGTGGCCGACGAGGTGCGCAAACTGGCTGAAAAGACCATGGCTTCCACCAATGACGTAGGCAATGCCATCAAGGCCATCCAGGAGAGCACGGCCAAAAGCATGGGCGGCGTGGACCAGGCCGTGGAGCGCATCGGCGAAGCCACGGAACTTGCCGGCCGCTCCGGCCAGGCTCTGGAGGAGATAGTGTCAACCGTGGAACTCACGGCGGACCAGGTCAACGCCATTGCCACGGCCAGCGAGGAACAGTCCGCCGCTTCCGAAGAGATCAACCACTCCATCGTCCAGGTCAACGACATGGCTAAACAGACCGCCGAGGCTATGGCCGAAGCCGCCAAAGCCGTGTCCGATCTGGCCGCCCAGGCACAGAGCCTGACCAATCTGATCCAGGAGCTGAAAAAAGCATAACGAGTTCAATATGGCGGCCGGATCTCCTCTTCCGGCTGTTAAGAAGGGCGCTCCGCAACAGTCGGCGGAGCGCCCTTCTTATTTTTATATCCGCTTAATTTACGAAATATAATAATTAATTCCTCGAAGGGCCAAATTTCTATCCCAGATAAACATTATGATAACCATTTGAAATATATTATAATAAATTTATGCGATTTTTCTGTTTTTTACTTTATTTTACAAATATTACATTTTGTACTAAAGATAGTTCACATTTTCACGATATACAGTTGTAACCATACGCCATTCCTTGAGCGCGTCCAAAACGGGCCGCACAAGAGCGGCGGCGGAAGTGTGGATAACGGTATTTCGGGCGATAAACCCGGAAATCAGAAAAAATGATATTTCAGGCCGTTGGTCCGTGCCTGGCAGCGCTCAAAGCTGTCCGCCACGCTCAGGAGTGTCATGAGACAGATAACGAAACAAGCTCTTTCCTTACACCACTGTGACGCCGGTCAGCCTTTGGCTTGCGAAGCGCTTTGTTGCGGCAGAGAGAGAGAGAGAGAGAGAGAGAGAGAGAGAGAGAGAGAGAGAGAGAGAGAGAGAGACGACGACGACGACGACGACGTACGTACGTTACGTTACGTTACTTAC
>NZ_JH114301.1:55816-63724 GCF_000224635.1 Desulfovibrio sp. 6_1_46AFAA | reverse complement strand
GAGAGAGAGAGAGAACCGCTGAACGCAGCGGGACTTTTTTATATACTTCTTAATTTTTCATATGCTTCTTAAAGGGTTGCATTTCCTCTGCGCTGGGGAATGCAATCCTTTTTCTATGGCGGGTACAGCCCGTTCAATCGGACGTACCGGGTCAACGACGTGGCACATACATCATCTTCAAGAGAGGAGATTCTGATGAAACTGTCTACAAAGATTTCTTCCAGCATGGGCGCATTGACGGCACTGATCGCCATTCTGGCGGTCTATCTGCTGGTACAGATGGGCAACGTCAATGACATGTCCACCACACTGGCGGAGCGCAACATTCCGGTCATTGATCTGGCGGGCAAGCTGAATAATGACATCTCGGAATATCGCATCGCGGAAACCCGATACGTTCTCAATCCCGATCCTGCCCGCAGGGAGCAAAATGAAAAGGACCTGGCCGACTGGAAGGAAAAAATTGATTCCTATCTGTCCGAGCTGGCCGACCGCGTTAAGATGGAAGTCGTCAAAAAAGCTCTCGCGAAGGTCGATGCGACGCAAAAAACCTTTTTCGATATTTCCAAAAACCTGTTGGACATCTCCCGCCAAGGTGAGGTGGAAAAGGCGAAAGCTTTGATGTTGGGGGATTCGGAGACGGCCTACCGTGACCTGAGCGACAAGCTCAACGCCCTTGCCGACGCGGCCAAAAACAATGCCCAAGCCATGAACGCCGAAGGCGACGCCAGGTACGACAACAGCAATATGATCGGCACGGCCCTGACCCTGCTGGCGGTTCTGATCGCCGTGGTGCTGACCTTCCTGATCGTGCGCAACACGGTGCGCCAGTTGGGCAAGGACCCCGGCGAACTCAACGGCATCGCCCACCGCGTGGTGGGCGGCGATTACGATATCGACGACGGCGGCAAAAAGATGGGCGTGTACGGGGCCATTGTGGAAATGGTCACCGCTTTGAAACAGAATATTGAGAACGCCCAACGCGAGTCCGAGAATGCCCGGGAGCAATCCCGCAAAGCCCAGGAAGCCATGACCCAGGCCGAGGCCGCGAGCAAGGAAGCCCAGGCCAAGACCCAGGCCATGCTGGTGGCCGCCGATAAGCTGGAGCAGATGGGCGGCGTGCTCTCCTCCGCATCCACGCAGTTGTCCGCCCAGATTGAACAGTCCGACCGGGGTTCGGCCGAATCCGCCACCCGCCTCTCCGAAGCGGCCACGGCCATGAACGAAATGAACGCCACGGTTCAGGAAGTGGCGAAAAACGCCGGCTCCGCCTCCTCGGCCTCCGCTGAAACCAAGCAGAAGGCCGAGGCCGGGGCCCAAGTCGTGGAAAAGGCCGTGCACAGCATCGGCCAGGTCCATCAGATGTCCCTGACCCTCAAGGAGGACATGGCCCAGCTCAACGAGCACGCCCAGGATATCACCCGGATCATGGGCGTGATCTCGGACATCGCGGACCAGACCAACCTCCTGGCCCTGAATGCCGCCATTGAGGCCGCCCGCGCGGGCGAAGCCGGGCGCGGCTTTGCCGTGGTGGCCGACGAAGTGCGCAAACTGGCCGAAAAGACCATGGCTTCCACTAACGACGTGGGCAACGCCATCAAGGCCATCCAGGAAAGCACGGCAAAGAGCATGACCGGCGTGGAGCAGTCCGTGGCACGCATCAGCGAGGCCACGGAGCTCGCCGGGCAATCCGGCGCGGCCCTGGAGGAAATTGTCGCCACCGTGGAGGCCACGGCGGACCAGGTCAATGCCATCGCCACAGCCAGCGAGGAGCAGTCCGCCGCCAGTGAGGAAATCAATCAGTCCATCGTCCAGGTCAACGACATGGCCAAACAGACCGCCGAGGCCATGGCCGAAGCGGCCAAAGCCGTGTCCGATCTGGCCGCCCAGGCCCAAAGCCTCACCACGCTGATTCAGGAGTTGAAGCGGGCCTGACGCTGACGGATTGCGGCCGGGGAAACGCATCTCCTTCCCGGCCGCGAACAGGCGTGTTCCGGACAACACACGCCTTTGCCAAGCGCGCCCCGACGTGGACAGCGGGGCGCGCCTCAGCCGGGGGGCCGATCTCCGGCCTCCCGGCTCTCAAGCCCAGGCGCTCATCAGATGTATCGAACCGAAGCGAGGTTGCGGTGGACACGACAACAAACGGCCATACCAACAATAACGACACTACGCTTATCCAATTAGTGACGTTCAAGATCGCTGACGAGGAGTTCGGCGTGGACATCCTGCGGGTGCAGGAAATCATCCGCATGATGCCCATCACCAAGGTGCCCAAAGCGCCTTTCTTTGTGGAGGGCGTGATCAACCTGCGGGGCAAGGTCATTCCCATCATCGACATGCGCAGGCGTTTCGGCATGGCGACAAACGCCCATGACGGACAGACCCGGATCACGGTCATGGATTTGCAGGGGCAGGTGGTGGGCTTTGTGGTGGACGCGGTGCGGGAAGTGCTGCGCATCAAGGAGTCCACAGTCGAGGCTCCGCCCCAGGTGGTGGCCGGAATCGGTTCGGACTACCTGAAAGGCGTGGGCAAACTTGATGACCGTCTGCTCATCCTGCTTGACCTGGACAAGCTCCTGTCCGAAGCCGAAATGGGAGCCCTCAGCGGCGTGGATGATGCGGCCATGGAGCGGGCCGGGTAACTTCGCCCCCCCTCAGGGAATGCGTCTTTTTGCCACCCCACCGGTTTTGACACCTCTTCTTACAAGGAAGGGATAAGATGCGCCTGACCTTATTGCCCAAAATGATTCTCTGTATTCTGGTCCCCGCCCTGCTCGGCTTGTGCGTGGTCGCCGGATTCAGCTATTACGCGGCGGAAAAAACCATGAGCCGCCAGCTTGCCGAGGAAATGACCCTGGTCATTGAACGGCAGAAAAGCGAGTTGAACAACATCGTACTCCCCTTGCAGGACATCCTGCAGAACGCCACCAACGTGGCCCGCGTTCAGCGCCTTTTGCGTGAAAAAGCCGCCGGTGCTCCGGCTGAACACATTGCGGAACTGCTTCCGGCCGCCCAGGACGCCGTGGATGAGCTGAAGAAGAATTTTCCTCTGTTCAGGGCAACGGCGCTGGTCGCTGCGGACGGAACGATTCTCGCCCACAGCGACCGTAAGCAGAACAACACGTCACGAAAAGACCGCGACTACTTCAAGCAGGCCATGCGGGGCGAAAAGGCGACAGAAAATATCATCAGCAAATCGACCGGCGAACTGACGACCATTCTGTCGGTGCCTGCCGTCATTGACGGCAAAATCCTCGGCGTGGTCTTCGGCGATGTGAATATTCCCGTCCTGACCGAAAGAACAACGGATACCATCAAACTGGGCCATACCGGGATCTGCTTTCTCTATAATAATACCGGGCGGGCCATAGCCCATCCGGACAAAAAGTATATCGGCACCGACAATTCACAGGTGGAGTGGACCCGCCACATTCTGGCCGAACGCGACGGGCGGCTGGCCTATGTCTGGGAGGGCAAGGAAAAAATAGCCTATTTCCGCCATATCCCGGTACTGGACTGGTTTCTGGTACTGACGGTGGAGCGCGACGACATGCTCAGCGGCGTCACCGCCATGCTGCGCGCCAACCTGTGGCTGGTGGGCGTCTGCTCCCTGGCGGTGGGCCTGATCATCTTTCTGATGGCCCGGAATTTTGCCCGCGTCCTCAAGGGGGAAGCCGGATTCGTGGCCTACGTGGCCGAAGGCAATCTTACCATTCCCCCCGACATGCGGAAGCTGCTTGCCAAGGATTGCGCCCGTTCAGACGAGATCGGCATGCTGGCCCGAGGCATCCGGCACATGGTCGACAGGATACGCGCGCTTTTTGACGAGGCGAAACAAAAGACGGATGAGGCCGAGCAAGCCACGGCCGAAGCCAGACGGGCCATGGACGAAGCCGAGGACGCGCGGAAAGCGGCGGAAAACGCCCGCAAGGACGGCATGCTGGCCGCCGCCGGACGGTTGGAGAGCATGGCGGGCATTATTTCCTCCGCCTCCACCGAACTTTCAGCCCAGATTGAGCAGTCCGACCGGGGCGCGGCCGAGTCCGCCCAACGCCTCTCCGAAGCGGCCACGGCCATGAACGAAATGAACGCCACTGTCCAGGAAGTGGCTAAAAACGCCGGTTCCGCCTCCGCCGCTTCCGCCGATACCAAGCAGAAGGCCGAGGCCGGGTCCCAGGTGGTGGAAAAAGCCGTGCACAGCATCGGCCAGGTCCATCAGATGTCCCTGGAACTCAAGGAAGACATGGCCCAGCTCAACGAGCACGCCCAGGACATCACCCGGATCATGGGCGTGATCTCGGATATTGCGGACCAGACCAACCTGCTGGCGCTCAACGCCGCTATTGAAGCGGCCCGCGCGGGCGAGGCCGGGCGCGGCTTTGCCGTGGTGGCCGACGAGGTGCGCAAACTGGCTGAAAAGACCATGGCTTCCACCAATGACGTGGGCAACGCCATCAAGGCCATCCAGGAGAGCACGGCCAAAAGCATGACCGGCGTGGACCAGGCCGTGGAACGCATCGGCGAAGCCACGGAGCTTGCCAGCCGTTCCGGCGCGGCCCTGGAAGAAATTGTGGCCACCGTGGAAGCCACGGCGGATCAGGTCAACGCCATTGCCACGGCCAGCGAGGAGCAGTCCGCCGCCAGCGAAGAAATCAACCAGTCCATTGTCCAGGTCAACGACATGTCCCGCCAGACCGCCGAAGCCATGGCCGAGGCCGCCAAAGCCGTGTCCGACCTGGTCGCTCAGGCCCAGGGTCTCACGAATCTGATCCGGGAGCTGAAAAAAGCATAACAAGGCCGGCATGTTGGCCGGATATCCTTTTTCGACTGTAAGCAAAGCGCTCCGCAACTGGCAGCGGAGCGCCTTGCTTACTTTTATGCCCGCCATGATTTACGAAATATAATAATTAATTCTCCAGAAAAATCCAACACTCTATTTTATGCGAACTATCCTACTCATTAATACGAATGTTCAACGATAATTTTATGTGTTTTTGTTATTTTTTACTTAATTTTACAAATATTAAATTTTATACTAAAGAAAGTTCACATTTTTACGATATAAGATTGTAATCATGTGCCATTCTCTGAGGGCGTCCAAAACAGTCGCATAAGAACGGCGCCGGAAGTGTGGATAACGGTATTTCGGGCAACAGGTTCGAGGATCAGAAACGAACTCTACTTCAGGCCTTGGCCCGTGCCGGACAGCGCGCAAAGCTGTTCGCCGCGGCCAGGAGTGTCATGAGACGGATAAAGGAACATCCCCTTTCCTTGAAGCACTGTGATGTCTGTCAGCCTCCGGCCCGCGCGGCGCTTCGTTACGGCCAAAAGAGAGAGCCGCTGCACGTAGCGGATCTTTTTTCATATATTTCTTAAAGGCTTGCATTCCTTTTGCGCTGGGGAATGGAATCCTTTTTCTCTGACGGGTACGGCCCGTTCAATCGGGCGTGCCGGATCAACGATGGGGCGCACACATACTTCAAGAGAGGAACTTCTGATGAAACTGTCTACAAAAATTTCTTCCAGCATGGGCGCGTTGACGGCACTGATCGTCATTCTGGCGGTCTATCTGCTGGTGCAGATGGGCGACGTCAATGGCATGTCCACCACACTGGCGGAGCGGAATATTCCGGTCATTGATCTGGCGGGCAAGCTGAATAATGACATCTCGGAGTACCGCATCGCGGAAACCCGGTACGTTCTCAATCCCGATCCGGCTCGCAGGGAACAAAATGAAAAGGACCTGGCCGACTGGAAGGGAAAAATCGATTCCTACCTGTCCGAACTGGCCGACCGTGTAAAGGTGGGAGCCGTCAAAAAAGCTCTCGCGGAGGTCAATGCGGCACAAAAGTCCTTTTTCGATATTTCCAAAACCCTGGAGGGCATCTCCCGCCGGGATGAGCTGGAACAGGCGAAAGCCCTGATGCTGGGCGATTCGGAGACGGCCTACCGCGACCTGAGCGACAAGCTCAACGCCCTTGCCGACGCGGCCAAAACCAACGCCGAAGCCATGAGTGCCCAAGGCGACGCCAGGTACGACAACAGTAATATGATCGGCACGGCCCTGACCCTGCTGGCGGTTCTGATCGCCGTGGTGCTGACCTTCCTGATCGTGCGCAACACCGTGCATCAGTTGGGCAAGGACCCCGGCGAACTCAACGGCATCGCCCACCGCGTGGTGGGCGGCGATTACGATATCGACGACGGCGGCAAAAAGATGGGCGTGTACGGGGCCATTGTGGAAATGGTCACCGCTTTGAAACAGAATATTGAGAACGCCCAACGCGAGTCCGAGAATGCCCGGGAGCAATCCCGCAAAGCCCAGGAAGCCATGACCCAGGCCGAGGCCGCGAGCAAGGAAGCCCAGGCCAAGGCCCAGGCCATGCTGGTGGCCGCCGACAAACTGGAGGCAATGGGCGGCGTGCTCTCCTCCGCTTCCACCGAACTTTCGGCCCAGATCGAGCAGTCCGACCGGGGCGCGGCAGAGTCCGCCCAGCGCCTCTCCGAAGCGGCCACGGCCATGAACGAGATGAACGCCACTGTCCAGGAAGTGGCCAGAAACGCCGGGTCCGCCTCCGCGGCCTCCGCCGAAACCAAGCAAAAGGCCGAGGCCGGGTCCCAGGTGGTGGAAAGGGCCGTGCGCAGCATCGGGGAGGTCCATCAGATGTCCCTGGCTCTCAAGGACGACATGGTCCAGCTCAACGAGCACTCCCAGGACATCACCCGGATCATGGGCGTGATCTCGGACATTGCGGACCAGACCAACCTCCTGGCGCTCAACGCCGCTATTGAGGCCGCCCGCGCGGGCGAGGCCGGGCGCGGTTTCGCCGTGGTGGCCGACGAGGTGCGCAAGCTGGCCGAAAAGACCATGGCTTCCACCAATGACGTGGGCAACGCCATCAAGGCCATTCAGGAAAGCACGGCCAAGAGCATGACCGGCGTGGACCAGGCCGTGGAACGCATAGGCGAAGCCACGGAGCTCGCCGGGCAATCCGGCGCGGCCCTGGAGGAAATTGTGGCCACCGTGGAAGCCACGGCGGACCAGGTCAACGCCATTGCCACAGCCAGCGAGGAGCAGTCCGCCGCCAGCGAGGAGATCAACCAGTCCATCGTCCAGGTCAACGACATGTCCCGCCAGACCGCCGAAGCCATGGCCGAAGCCGCCAAAGCCGTGTCCGACCTGGCCGCCCAGGCCCAGGGCCTGACCAATCTGATTCAGGAATTGAAAGAAGCATAACCACAAATTGCGGCCGGGGGCAGTGCATCTCCTCCCCGGCCGCAAACGGGCGCGTTTGGACAGTACGCGTCTCTTCCCAGGCGTGCCCCGACGGACAACGGGGCGCGCCTTCTTTGTAACCGGCAGCCGCCCGGCGGCGCTCGTTCCCGAAGGGGATGCGAACGCGCAAGCCCGTCAGCGCGGGGCGGGAACGGCCGGATATTTTGTATAATTCCACAACTATTTGAATATATTTATAAAACAGTATATTTTATACTATTCAGCAAAAATTTTTTACCTGCTTTGCGACATTCTTCACTTGCGTTCTCCCCGATATTGGTAAATATCTATCGGGGACTAAAGTAAATGCATCAATTTTCCGATAACTAAATACAAAGGGTTTTGTGCCTGTTCCGCCCGCCGGACAGCGGTTTCAAAGACCTGGGATGGTTCCCCGCGCCTCCGGGAAGCGGACGGCAACGCAATATTTTTTTGCAGAGGACAGTGCGAAATGAAGAGATCCGCAACCATATTTTCTCTTCGTAACGGCGCGGGACATCCCGGCGCCGCGCTGAATTGCCTGCAGAGAGAGAGAGAGAGAGAGAGAGAGAGAGAGAGAGAGAGAGAGAGAGAGAGAGAGAGTACGTAGTACGTTACGTTTACGTTTACTTACGTTACGTTACGTTACG
>NZ_JH114301.1:52217-54965 GCF_000224635.1 Desulfovibrio sp. 6_1_46AFAA | reverse complement strand
GAGAGAGAGAGAGACGAAATTAACAAAAATCTGACTTGCTTTGTGGGCGCGCGTACGGGCCAAAGCATCTCCGGCGACAGTGCGGGGCTTTGGCCTTTTTTGGGCGCGGCACACAAAACGTTCACTGAGGGGGAAGTATGAAACTCACGATCCAGAATAAGCTCCTGTTGCCCAGCCTGACGGCCCTTGTCATTCTGATCCTGTGCAGCACGCTGCTGGTCGCAAGCATGATCGCCGGCCGCCTGGAGGAGAATTTCCGGCAGGAGCTGGACGTGAGCAACAGCATTCTGCTCAAGGGCGTGAACAATGCCGCCGTCAATTACAAAGACAGCGTGCGAGCCATGGCGGCAACGGCCCGGCTGCGCGCCCTGGGCAACATACTGGGCGGGGGGCAGACCGGGATCGATTCAGCCCGGCTGGCCGAGGCCGCGCAACTGGCCCAAAGCGTTCTGGAAGGCTACGCCAAACTGTATAAGGCCTTTCCGGTGGTCAATATCGCCGGGCCCGACGGCCTGGTGGTGGCGGGCAGCAACAAGGATGCCGTGGGTAAGGTCAATGTGGGCAAGCGCGCCTATTTTCAGGCGTCTTTGAAGGGAGAGACGGTCATCTCCGCGCCGCTCATGAGCATGGACATCCACGACAAGGCCATGGTGGTTTCCACACCGCTGCTGAACGCCTCCGGCAAACCCACGGGCGTGCTCTACGCCATCCTGCCCTGCCGGGACGTCGTCGCCAGCACCATTGAGGGCGTGCGCATCAGCAAAACCGGCTATGCCTATATTCTGGACAGCGGCGGCCTGATGCTGGCCCATCCCGACACCAAACTGATCCAGGAATTCGACGCCCAAAAGGTGGAATGGGGACGCCAGGTGCTTGGCTCACCCCAGGGAACCCTGCGCTACACCACCAGCACGGGCGTGGACCGCCTGCTCAACTTTCGGCTGGACCCGGAATCCGGCTGGATCGCCGTCACCTGCCTGGACGTCTCGGAAATCAACGAGACCACGGCCTATATCCGCAATGCCGCCCTGGGCATCATGCTGGCCGGCGCGGCCATTGTGGGCCTGATCATCTTTCTGGTCACCCGCCCCATCATCCGCGATCTGCTGCAGTGCGTTGCGTGCGCCAAGGCCATCGCCGAGGGCGATCTGGACAGACAACTCACTGTGACCCGCAACGATGAGTTGGGCACACTTTTCGACGCCCTGCGCAGCATGGTGGCCCATCTCAAGGAGATGATCGCCGCCGCCCATCAGGAATCGGAAAAGGCCAACGAGCATTCCCGCAAGGCCGAGGAAGCCATGCGGCAGGCCGAACAAGCCGGTAAGGAAGCCCAAGCCAAGGCCAGGGCCATGCTGACGGCCGCCGACAAACTGGAACAGGTGGGCAGCGCGGTTTCCTCCGCCTCCACCCAGTTGTCCGCCCAGGTTGAGCAGTCCGACCGGGGCGCGGCCGAGTCCGCCACCCGCTTGGGCGAAGCGGCCACAGCCATGAACGAAATGAACGCCACTGTCCAGGAAGTGGCCAGAAACGCCGGTTCCGCCTCGGCCGCTTCCGCCGAAACCAAGCAAAAGGCCGAAGCCGGGGCCCAGGTGGTGGAAAAGGCCGTGCGGAGCATCGGGCAGGTCCATCAGATGTCCCTGGAACTCAAGGAGGATATGGTCCAGCTCAACGCGCACGCCCGGGACATCAGCCGGATTATGGCCGTGATCTCGGACATCGCGGACCAGACGAACCTGCTGGCGCTCAACGCCGCCATTGAGGCCGCCCGCGCGGGCGAGGCCGGGCGAGGCTTCGCCGTGGTGGCCGACGAAGTGCGCAAGCTGGCCGAAAAGACCATGGCTTCCACCAACGACGTGGGCAACGCCATCAAGGCCATCCAGGAAAGCACGGCAAAGAGCATGACCGGCGTGGACAACGCCGTGGAACGCATCGGCGAAGCCACGGAGCTCGCCGGGCAATCCGGCGCGGCCCTGGAGGAAATTGTGGCCACCGTGGAAGCCACGGCCGACCAGGTCAACGCCATTGCCACAGCCAGCGAGGAGCAGTCCGCCGCCAGCGAGGAGATCAACCAGTCCATCGTCCAGGTCAACGACATGTCCCGCCAGACCGCCGAAGCCATGGGTGAGGCCGCCAAAGCCGTGTCCGACCTGGCCGCCCAGGCCCGGACGCTCACGGAGCTGATCCAGGAGCTGAAACAGGCCTGACATTGACGGAAATTTGCGGTCGGGGGCAGCGCATACTCCGACCGCAAACGGGCGCGTATGGACAGCACGCGCCCTCCCCGGGCGCGTCCCGAAGTGGACAGCGGGACGCGCCTTTCTTTCTCTTGAGGGGCAATGTATTCCAGTATATGGGATAAATTTTTATCCCATATGACATTTTTGTCTTTTATAATACATTGTTAACGTCCATATATTTTGAAAATTCTTTTGAATGAGTTCCCAAAAAACTAAAGTTATTTTTCTCTAATCCGATATAAAACCACATAACGATGCGGCAGGCTGCTTTCACCCAAGAGCAGGGTGAAAAAAAACGCGCAAAGCGATGCTTGGGGCCGACGCCCCCGGCGGCGGCTTTTTGCACAAGGGAATATGATGAAGCGCATAAACGGACATCCTCTTCTTCCCCATCGCCGCACTGCCGGATGCCCGGCACCGCTTTTCTTTGCCGCAGAGAGAGAGAGAGAGAGAGAGAGAGAGAGAGAGAGAGAGAGAGAGAGAGTAGTAGACGCGGCGCGTCGTCGTT
>NZ_JH114301.1:44165-51669 GCF_000224635.1 Desulfovibrio sp. 6_1_46AFAA | reverse complement strand
GAGAGAGAGAGAGAGAGTTGAGGTAGCCGCGGCTGCCGTCTTTTCTGCCGATTTTTCACCAAGGGTGACGGATTTCGCGTAGTATGCGAAATCCGTCACCCTTTTTTGTGGGTCGCTCCGCATTGTGCCTGTTTTTCAAGGGAGGAATAATGAAACTGAGAACAAAACTGTCGCTGTCCATGGGTCTGCTGATAGCCATGCTGTGCGGGCTTGGCATTTTCAGCCTGTATCAGATGAACAATATCAATGACGCATCCACGGAGATCGCCAAAAACTGGATGCCCTCCACCAACGCGGCAAACAGCCTCAACACCCTGACCTCGGATTACCGTTTGTACGAGGTCATGCATATTTTCTCCACCACAGCGGAAGATATGGCCACATATGAAAAACTCATGTCCGAAATGGAAAAACGCATCGCCGAGCTTGAAAAAAAATATGTAACCCTGATCTCCGGTCCGCAAGAACGGGGACTCTACGACGACTTTCTCTCGGAATGGAAAAAATACACACAGATCCATGAAAAAATTTACGCCCTTTCCAAGCAGAACCGCACGGACGAGGCCAAGGCCCTGCTGAACGGCACTTCCAGGGATGCGTACCGCACAGCCAGCGCCCTGCTCGTCAAAATTGTACAGCTCAATACGGAAAACGGCGACAAGGCCAGCATCGAGGGCGACGAGTTATACGACTCCTCCAAGACGTTGGTCTCCGCCCTGCTGATACTGGGCATAGTCATCGGCGTGCTGCTGGTCTTTTTCCTGGTGCGCAACGTCCTGCAGCAACTCGGCAAGGACCCCGGCGAACTGAACGCCATTGCCCACCGCGTGGTGGAGGGCGACTACAATATTGACGACGGCAGTAAAAAGCTGGGCGTCTACGCGTCCATCGTGGAGATGGTCACTGCCCTGAAGCGGAATATTGAAAACGCCCAGCGCGAGTCGGAGAACGCCAAGGAGCAGTCCGCCAAGGCTCAGGAAGCCATGGCCCAGGCCGAAGCCGCGAGCAAGGAAGCCCAGGCCAAAACCGAGGCCATGCTGGTGGCCGCCGATAAGCTGGAACAGGTGGGCAGCGTGGTCTCTTCCGCCTCCACCGAACTTTCCGCCCAAATCGAGCAGTCCGACCGGGGCGCGGCCGAGTCCGCCCAACGCCTGTCCGAGGCGGCCACGGCCATGAACGAAATGAACGCCACTGTCCAGGAAGTCGCCAAGAACGCGGGTTCAGCTTCGGCCGCCTCCGCCGAAACCAAGCAGAAGGCCGAGGCCGGGTCCCAGGTGGTGGAAAAAGCCGTGCACAGTATTGAGCAGGTTCATCAAATGTCCCTGGAACTCAAGGAAGACATGGCCCAGCTCAACGAGCACGCCCAGGACATCACCCGGATTATGGGCGTGATTTCGGATATTGCGGACCAGACCAACCTGCTGGCGCTCAACGCCGCTATTGAGGCCGCCCGCGCGGGCGAGGCCGGGCGCGGCTTTGCCGTGGTGGCCGACGAGGTGCGCAAACTGGCCGAAAAGACCATGGCTTCCACCAACGACGTGGGCAACGCCATCAAGGCCATCCAGGAGAGCACGGCCAAAAGCATGGAAGGCGTGGACAATGCCGTGGAGCGCATCGGCGAAGCCACGGAACTCGCCAGCCGCTCCGGCGCGGCCTTGGAGGAAATCGTCGCCACCGTGGAAGCCACCGGGGACCAGGTCAACGCCATTGCCACGGCCAGCGAGGAACAGTCCGCCGCCAGCGAGGAGATTAACCACTCCATCGTCCAGGTCAACGACATGGCCCGGCAGACCGCCGAAGCCATGGCCGAGGCCGCCAGGGCCGTGTCCGACCTGGCCGCCCAGGCCCAGGGCCTGACCAATCTGATCCAGGAATTGAAAGAAGCGTAACAACACTGTTGCGGCCGGGGGCAGCGCATCTCCTTCCCGGCCGCGCATAGGCGTGTTTGGACAGTTCGCGCCTATTCCCTGACGCGCCCCGACGGACAACGGGGCGCGTCTCTTAATTGCTTAAAAAATACTCTTAATCTTACTATATTAATATGTTATTTATCTATCCATTAATAAAAAATAATTACTCCTATTCTTACAAATTTTTCTGGACAGTTCTCTAAAGATACGTTTTCTTGTTCCGATAAAATAAAAAACTTCTACTGATCTTTACTCTCAGATACTCACGACGCGCAATAGAGCGAAGAAAATCCGTGGAATCGCGGGACCAGACTGATCCCGCATCCCGCGCAAGGAAATATGATGAAACTGTCCCCCAGCTACCTTTTGTTGCTGAATAACCACGACGCCGGCCCGCCGGGGGGCCGCTCTTGTTTGGGGGCTGCTGGAGAGAGGCTGTATAAAAAGAGCCTCTTTCAAATCAAAGAGCCGCGCTTTGTCCCTTACTGTGGGGACCGAGCACGGCTCTTTTGCGTGTTTTTTCATCATGAGCCGCCGTGAAGCCCTGAAATCCAACGCGCTGCCCGCAATACAAGGAGGAGTTTATGAAGTTATCGACAAAAATTGCTGTGAGCATGGGCGCCTTGGCTGTCCTGATGGCGGTCATGGGCTTGTACCTGCTCTTTCAGATGACAAAAATCAACGACACGGCCACCATGATGGCGAACAACCGCATTCCGCTTGTCGAAGCCCTTGGCGAAATCAACAATGCGTCCTCGGAGTACCGCCTGGCTGAAATACTGCACGCCTATGCCACCGACCCTGCAGTCATGGAACAGCTTGAGAAGCGTATGACCGAGTGGTTGGGAATTATTGGAAAAGGAACAGAGACCGTCACCACCCTGATCTATAATCCCACTACCCGGCAACACTTCGAAACCTATCTGGCCGCCAGAGAAAAATATCGGACCGGGGCACGGAGAACCCTAGAGATTTCCCGCGCAAACCACACCGAGGAGGCTCTGGCCCTGCTGATGGGCGAATCACGCACGCAGTACGGGATTATGAGCGACTCGCTGGACGGCACAATTCGTGCCGTTCTGGTGGACACCGACAAGATAAATACCGAAGCCGACGTCATGTACAACAACGCGCGCCGGACCGGCATGATCCTGGTGGCGGCAGCGCTGCTGATCGCCGTGGCGCTGACCATCCTGATCGTGCGCAATGTTCTGCGCCAGCTCGGCAAGGACCCCGGTGAACTGAACGCCATCGCCCAACGTGTGGTGGACGGCGACTACGCTATTGACGATGGCGGCAAAAAGATGGGCGTGTACGGGGCCATTGTGAAAATGGTCAACGCCCTGAAGTCCCATATCGAGAATGCCCAGTGCGAATCCGAGAACGCCAAGGAGCAATCCGCCAAGGCCCAGGAGGCCATGAAGGAAGCCGAGATGGCCAGCGCCGAGGCTCAGGCCAAGACTGAGGCCATGCTGGTGGCCGCCGACAAACTGGAAGTTGTGGGCAATGTGGTTTCCTCCGCCTCCACCGAGCTTTCCGCCCAGATTGAGCAGTCCGACCGGGGCGCTGCCGAGTCCGCCACCCGCCTCTCCGAAGCGGCCACGGCCATGAACGAAATGAACGCCACTGTCCAGGAAGTGGCCAGGAATGCGGGTTCCGCTTCCAGCGCCTCCGCCGAAACCAGGGAAAAGGCCGAAGCCGGGGCCCAGGTGGTGGAAAAGGCCGTGCAGAGCATTGAGCAGGTCCACCAGATGTCCCTGGAACTCAAAGACGACATGACCCAGCTCAATGAGCACGCCCAGGACATCACCCGGATCATGGGCGTGATCTCGGACATCGCGGATCAGACCAATCTGCTGGCCCTGAATGCGGCCATTGAGGCGGCCCGCGCGGGCGAGGCCGGGCGCGGTTTCGCCGTGGTGGCCGACGAGGTGCGCAAACTGGCCGAAAAGACCATGGCCTCCACCAACGACGTGGGCAACGCCATCAAGGCCATCCAGGAGAGCACGGCCAAGAGCATGACCGGCGTGGACAACGCCGTGGAATGCATCGGCGAGGCCACGGAACTCGCCAGCCGCTCCGGCGCGGCCCTGGAGGAAATTGTCGCCACCGTGGAAGCCACCGGAGACCAGGTCAACGCCATTGCCACGGCCAGCGAGGAGCAATCCGCCGCTTCCGAAGAGATCAACCAGTCCATTGTCCAGGTCAACGACATGTCCAGGCAGACCGCCGAAGCCATGGCCGAGGCCGCCAGGGCCGTGTCCGACCTGGCCGCCCAGGCCCAGGACCTCACGGATCTGATCCAAGAGCTGAAAGCGGCCTAGCCGGAGCGTTACAGTACACGCCCACGGCGCACCCTGACGTAGACAGCGGGGTGCGCCGTATCACGAGCCGGATATGCCCGTACTCGGCATTCAGAAAACCGTTTTTTTGAAAGAGACAGTCATGTGCCGGTATTGTCCGGCGCGGCGTCCCCTTTCAAAGGAAAAGTGGAAGATGCTCCCCGGCTGCCCGCTTCAGTTCAGGCGTCCACATCCCATGCCCGTGAAAATTCCCGATTGGAAAAAGCCTCGGCCAGTCCCTGCATCTGCTTCAGCCGCAAAACCTCATCCGGATCCATGCCGAGTTCCTTGCCGATCCGCTCATTTGTCCAGTTATGCCCGCGAAGCAAGGTCACAAGTTTCGCCGTCAACTCCACCTGATGCGCGCCGCGGGCCATATTATGGCGCACGGTGGACGTGATGCGGTCCTCAAGGTTCTTGTTGAGACGGACTATCGGGAGATAGCCCCCGAGGCTCTGCCGGACATTCGCTTTCGTCTTCACCACCTGCCGCCTGTGAAAGCCGTCCACCACGACCCAACCCTCTTTGTCGTCCGCCACCACGACCGGCATGGTCATGCCGTCCTTTTCAATGGACAAGGTGAGCAGCCGCATTTCCGGCGGGGCGACTTTATTCGGGTTGTACTCATTGCCGCGGACCTGCTCAACGCGCACGAGCTGGGGGCACGTCACCGGGTGCGGTATATTCAGGTAGGCCGAAGCCAAAGCGACGATACGGTTGTACACCGCGACGCGCCTGTCCAGGTCGCCCGTCTCGGCCTCAAGGACCCGCCCAAGCTTGGTCAGGAGTTCATCAATTTCCATGCTCAAATTCCTTTTTAAAGCGCACAAACCGCCCGACTTTACAGACGGAACTGAATCCATAGCGGAAATAAAGCTCCCGGCGCGTCCAGTAATCCGCGGTTACCAGGCGAGCCGCGTCGGTCTCCCGCGCCTCCAGAATGCAGCGTTCCAGGATGGGAATGTCCGCTTCTCCCTCCAGAGCATATAAATGAAGAAGACAAGCCGCCGTTCGCCTGCGGCGTATCGAGCCGAAAGCCACAACCCGCGCGCCTTCCATCATCACAAACCAGCGGCGGCCCGGCTCTGAGCTGATGACGCCGCCCAATGTCTCACGGATTGCCGGGCTTGCTATGTACTCGCCCAGCAGTCCGAACAATTCACGGTTCTTTATCGGATCTTCATCGTGAGTAAATTCCAGAAGTTGCATCACAGCACCATATACTTCATCATCAGTTGAGCCTGGCGCTCCATCTCGCGCTTTGTCTGGGAAAAGCTTAATCCTTTGCACCAGTAGTCATTCTTCAGCAGGGTCTTGCAGATGCGCCGCCAGCTCGGAGCCTTACGGAGCCTCTCCTGTTCCACATCGGATTCCTGCGGAATCTCCTCAACGCCGTGCTTCGCCCACCATCTGAGAAAGGTCTTGATTTTTTTCCGGTAATGCGCGGCCGTGGGGGGAGGCATGGTCTCAAGCAGAAATTCCGCGTAACTTTGCCAGGTGTGCCCCTGCGGAAGATGAATATGAAAATTTCCAAGCACGTTTCCCGATTGATCCACATAGCGGTTGCCGAAGTTTGCTCCTTCCACCCGCCCGACAAGCCTGGCCCATGTCTCCGGCTCCAGCATTTTAAAAAGCCAGAGCCCCTTCCGCTGGTCGTCGCCGTACGGCTGGCAAAGGCGCATCTGGTGGATGCCGACTCCGGCCAGGTGCATAAGGTCGTAAATCCGGTTGTAGTCCCAGCCTTTCCTGCCCGTGGCCGTCCAGATGTCCTCAGTGCGCCAGTCATATATCGGGTATGTATTGACAACGCCCGAAGGCGTCACGGTAGTCCAGCTTTTCCCGTTCCAGCGCTGCTTGGTCGAAGACGCAATGGTACGAAAACGGTTCAGGGATTCATCACTGCGAATGGCCACAATGCAGGCGCAGGAGTGCCCCTCCGCAAAATGCTTTGCGAACAGGGGGGTGAATTCCTCAAACTCCATGCCCCGCCTGAACCAGGGGAAATGGTCCTCACTCGTGATCACCCCCGGATGCCTGGGGAGCTCACGGACCCACAGCTCCCGCGCGTCAGGATCCCAGCACAACCAATGCGGCTGCATCTGGGAAACCGAATTTCGCAGATGAATGGGCAGGCAAACCCAGCACGGGCGGACGTCGGGCCTGGTCATGATGCGTGTGACGAAAGCGTCGGTGTGCGCATACCATGCTTCCAGGTCGACATGCAGCACGTCTAAGGGAAGACGCCCTTTCTCCCTGGCGATCTCCAGGGCGTACTGCACCACAAGCCCGGAGTCTTTGCCTCCGGAAAAGGACACATACACGCGCTCAAAACTGTCAAAGATCTCCTCAAGCCGCAGACGCGCCGCGGCAAACACGTCCATGCCAAGAAAACGCTTCATACCATCGACTCCACAAGCCGCCTGCACGAGAGATGCCGCGCAACATCAAATACTTTTCACGAGGCGCCTCTCACACAGACAGGTGAATTCGCTCATCTGGGCAGGCATCAACAACACCTTGAAGGCTGTAATCATCAGTTAAAAAACTATCTTTACTTTCTATTGCCGCTCAAACGATCTTTATACGTCAGCATACAATAAAATATAGTTTTTCAGCACAATAAAAATTGTGGTGCACTACCGTGTAAAATAGTAATTATTGTTATACACTATAACTATAAAAATTAATTACTAGTTTTATAATATGTGAAATTATATATATACCATATTTTCTAATTTAACAATATAACGTTACAGGCATAGAGGCGGCGCTTTCTCTTATGCCTCCGTTTCCCCGCTCGCTCCTGTCCCGGGCATTCCGGCACGCTCGTGCTTTTTCAGCTGCCGCCCCCATGTGCGCGTCATCGGCCGCTTGTGAAAGCAGAAGCATAATATTTTTCTTATTTTATCAATAAATTCAAATAAGTTATCGCTATTGCTCCGAGAAAAAATCCCTTTCTCAACCTTGATTTATGGATAAATATAAAGAAATATATTTTGCATCCGATTAAGCAAGGCATGCAAAAGATATGAGCTCAACGGCG
Organism: Desulfovibrio sp. 6_1_46AFAA; assembly: GCF_000224635.1. Taxonomy (NCBI): domain Bacteria; kingdom Pseudomonadati; phylum Thermodesulfobacteriota; class Desulfovibrionia; order Desulfovibrionales; family Desulfovibrionaceae; genus Desulfovibrio; species Desulfovibrio sp. 6_1_46AFAA. Next base: position 44,374 of record NZ_JH114301.1, on the reverse strand, counting down.
TAGAATGCGATTCCCTGCGACTATTGCAGCTTTATAAAAAACAGGCTTCACGCCGGATAACGCCATGAATACCTTACACGCCGCCTATTCTTCCGCCGTGCCGCATACGCTGGTCACCGCGTGTGGCCTGGAGAGAGAGAGAGAGAGAGAGAGAGAGAGAGAGAGAGAGAGAGAGAGAGAGAGAGAGAGAGACGACGACGACGACGACG
>NZ_JH114301.1:0-44002 GCF_000224635.1 Desulfovibrio sp. 6_1_46AFAA | reverse complement strand
AGAGAGAGAGAGAGAGACTGAACCGCAGAACGTAGCGGATCTTTTTTCATATAATTCTTAAAGGGTTGCATTTCTCCTGCGCTGGGGAATGCAACCCTTTTTGTATTTACGGATGCCGGCGCGTTCAATGGAGCGTACCGGGCCAATGACGGGGCATACGTATACTTCAATAACGAGGAGATTCTGATGAAACTGTCTACAAAGATTTCTTCCAGCATGGGCGCGTTGACCATACTGATCGCCATTCTGGCGGTCTATCTGCTGGTGCAGATGAAGAGCGTCAATCAGATGTCCACCATCCTGGCGGGACGGAATATTCCGGTCATTGATCTGGCGGGCAAGCTGAACAATGACATCTCGGAATACCGCATCGCGGAAACCCGCTACATTCTCAATCCAGACCCGGCCTATAGGGAGCGAAATGAAAAAGCAATGGCGGACTGGAAGGGAAAAATTGATTCCTATCTCTCCGAACTGGCTGACCGCGTAAAAATGGAAGCCGTCAAAAAAGCTCTGGCAGAGGTCAATGCGGAGCAAAAGAGCTTTTTTGATATTTCCAAAACCCTGCGGAGCATCTCCCGCCAAGGTGATATGGACAAGGCGAAAGCCCTGATGTTGGGCGATTCGGAGACGGTCTACCGCGAACTGAGCGACAAGCTCAATGCCCTTTCGGTTGCGGCCAAAAACAACGCCGAAGCCATGAGCGCCCAAGGCGACGCTATGTACGAAAACAGTAATATGATCGGCACCGCCCTGACCGTGCTGGCTATTCTGATCGCCGTGGTTCTGACTATCCTGATCGTGCGCAACACCGTGCGCCAGTTGGGCAAAGACCCCGGCGAACTCAACGCCATTGCCCGGCGTGTGGTGGACGGCGACTACAATGTGGATGACGGCGGCAAAAAATTGGGCGTCTATGGGGCCATTGTGGAAATGGTCAACGCCCTGAAACAAAATATTGAAAACGCCCAGCGCGAGTCGGAGAACGCCAGGGAGCAATCCGCCAAAGCCCAGGAAGCCATGGCCCAGGCCGAAGCCGCGAGCAGGGAAGCCCAGGCCAAAACCGAGGCCATGCTGGTGGCCGCCGACAAGCTGGAACAGGTGGGCAGCGTGGTCTCTTCCGCCTCCACCGAACTTTCAGCCCAGATCGAGCAGTCCGACCGGGGCGCGGCCGAGTCCGCCCAGCGCCTGTCCGAGGCGGCCACGGCCATGAACGAAATGAACGCCACGGTCCAGGAAGTCGCCAAGAACGCCGGTTCAGCTTCGGCCGCCTCCGCCGAAACCAAGCAGAAGGCCGAGGCCGGGTCCCAGGTGGTGGAAAAGGCCGTGCACAGTATCGAGCAGGTTCATCAAATGTCCCTGGAGCTCAAGGAGGACATGGCCCAGCTCAACGAACACGCCCAGGACATCACCAGGATCATGGGCGTGATCTCGGACATCGCGGACCAGACCAACCTCCTGGCCCTGAATGCCGCTATTGAGGCCGCCCGCGCGGGCGAGGCCGGGCGAGGCTTCGCCGTGGTAGCCGACGAAGTGCGCAAGCTGGCCGAAAAGACCATGGCTTCCACCAACGACGTGGGCAACGCCATCAAGGCCATCCAGGAAAGCACGGCAAAGAGCATGACCGGCGTGGACAACGCCGTGGAACGCATCGGCGAAGCCACGGAGCTCGCCAGCCAATCCGGCGCGGCTCTGGAAGAAATCGTCGCCACCGTGGAAGCCACGGCGGACCAGGTCAATGCCATTGCCACGGCCAGCGAGGAACAGTCCGCCGCCAGCGAGGAGATCAACCAGTCCATCGTCCAGGTCAACGACATGTCCCGCCAGACCGCCGAGGCTATGGCCGAAGCCGCCAAGGCCGTGTCCGACCTGGCCGCCCAGGCCCAGGGCCTGACCAATCTGATCCAGGAATTGAAAGAAGCGTAACAACACTGTTGCGGCCGGGGCACGCATCCCCTCCCCGGCCGCGCGGGCGCGTTTGGACAGTACGCGCCTCTTCCCCGGCGCGCCCCGACGGACAACGGGGCGCGCCGCACATATAAGCCGGGCGTCATGGCGGGCCCGGCTTCCTTTTTTTCGAAGCAGTCCGCTGCCCAAAAAGTCGGACCGTGCCGTATTTCCCGAAACAGCTCGCCGTAAAAGGCTTGCGGCCCGCGCCGCTCGACGCCGGGGGCTTCCCGTGCCGCATAAATGCCCGAAAGATGCCCCGCCTTGCATTGCCAAGTATAACATAATGACTTATTTTTAGGAGATACCACGGCAGTGTGAGCGCCCTGCCGTCCACTCAAGCCTGACCCGTAATTCGTCGGTGCCGCGAACGGCCCGCCCGTGTGAAGCAGAGGAGCATCCATGTTCGGCTTTCTTTTCAAAAAAATATTCGGCAGCAAGAACGAACGGTATCTGCGCCGTCTCCGCCCCCAGGTGCAGCGTATCAATGCCCTGGAACCCGAAATGCAGCAATTGGACGACGCGGACTTCGCCGCCCGCATCGCACGGTATAAGGAAGAAGTGCAGGAAGGCGGCAAAAACCTGGACAGCCTGCTGCCCGAAGTCTTCGCCCTGGTGCGCGAGGCCTCGCGCCGCGTGCTGGGCATGCGCCATTACGACGTGCAGCTCGTCGGCGGCATGGTCCTGCACAAGGGCAAGATCGCCGAGATGAAGACCGGCGAAGGCAAAACCCTGGTCGCCACCCTGGCCGTGGTGCTCAATGCGCTGTCCGGCAAGGGCGTGCACGTGGTCACGGTCAACGACTACCTGGCCTCGCGCGATGCGGCCTGGATGGGCAAACTTTACTCCTTCCTGGGCCTGAGCACGGGCGTCATCGTGCACGGCCTGGACGACGACGAGCGTAAAACCGCCTATAACGCGGACATCACCTACGGTACCAACAACGAATTCGGATTCGACTACCTGCGCGACAATATGAAGTTTTACGCCGAGCAGCTCGTGCAGCGCGGCCACAACTTCGCCATCGTGGACGAAGTGGACTCCATCCTCATCGACGAAGCCCGCACGCCGCTGATCATTTCCGGCGCGTCCGAGGAATCCGTGGGCATGTACCGCACGGTGGACGACATCGTGCGCCAACTCACGCCCGAACATTTCACCATTGACGAAAAAGCCCGCACGGCCATGCTCACGGACGCGGGCGTGCTACGCTGCGAAGAACTGCTCAAACTGGACAACCTCTTTGACCCGGCCAACATCACAGCCCAGCACCACGTTCTGCAATCCCTCAAGGCCCATCAGGTCTTCAAGCGTGACGTGGACTACATCGTGCAGGACGATCAGGTGGTCATCGTGGACGAGTTCACCGGCCGCCTCATGGCCGGACGCCGCTATTCCGACGGCCTGCACCAAGCCTTGGAAGCCAAGGAGCACGTAACCGTCGCGGCGGAAAACCAGACTCTGGCCTCCATCACCTTCCAGAACTATTTCCGCCTCTACGACAAACTTTCGGGCATGACCGGCACGGCCGACACCGAAGCCGTGGAATTCCAGCAGATCTACAACCTGGAAGTCATTTCCATCCCGCCCAACAAGCCCATGGTCCGCAGGGACCACCCGGACCTGATCTTCCGCAGCCGCAAGGAAAAATTCGACGCCATTGTGGAGGCCATCGCCGAGCTGCACCAGAAGGAACAGCCCGTGCTGGTGGGCACCATTTCCATTGAAACCTCGGAAATGCTCTCCCAGCGCCTGACCAAACTGGGCATTCCGCACAACGTGCTCAACGCCAAACAGCACGAGAAGGAAGCCGAAATCGTGGCCCAGGCCGGCCAGAAGGGCAAGGTGACCATTGCCACCAACATGGCCGGACGCGGCACGGACATCGTGCTGGGCGACGGCGTGGTGGACCTGGGCGGCCTGCACATTCTGGGCACCGAGCGCCATGAAAGCCGCCGCATCGACAACCAGTTGCGCGGCCGTTCGGGCCGCCAGGGCGACCCCGGTTCCTCCCGCTTCTACCTTTCGCTGGAAGACGACCTGATGCGCCTGTTCGGTTCCGACCGGATCAAGGGCCTCATGGAAAAGCTGGGCCTGCGCGACGGCGAAGCCATTGAAAACGCCATGGTCACCCGCGCCGTGGAAGGGGCCCAGAAGCGGGTGGAAGCCCACCACTTCGAGATCCGCAAAACCCTGCTGGATTACGACAACGTCATGAACCAGCAGCGCGAGGTCATCTACACCCTGCGCCGTGAATTCATGGTCGAGAACGACCTGGACCCGGTGCTCAACGAGTTCCTGAGCGACGTGCTGGACGACGCCTACGGCCCGCTGGACAACGCCGCGCCCGACGACCTGGCCGATACGCGCAAGACCATCATGGCCCGCCTGCGTGAAGTCTTCAATCTGGATCGCGTGCTGCCCGAAAACGCTCCCCTGCCCGAGCGGGAAGAGTGCGAAAAGCTGATACGCGGCATTCTGGACGAGCTGCGGACCGATGCCGCCGAAAGCTACAAGGACATTCAGCGCTACTTCCTGCTGGAAGAGCTGGACCGCTGCTGGAAGGAACATCTGCGCAACATGGACGCCCTGCGCGACGGCATCGGCCTGCGCGGCTACGGCCAGCGCGACCCCAAGCTGGAGTACAAGCGTGAAGGCTTTGAAATGTTCCAGGAAATGCTCTTCCAAATCCGTGAGAGCGTGTTCCGCGCCCTGACCCGCGTGCGCGTGCAGCGGGTCAGCCCGGAAGAGGAACAGGCCCGCGCCGAGGCGGAAAGGGAAGCCCTGGCACGGGAATTCCGCCACCGCGAAGAATCGGCGGGCGAGCTGTCCTACTCCGGCGGCGGCGAATCCGAGGCCCAGTCCGCCAAGAACAAACCGGCCAAGGCCGGACCGCGCGTGGGTCGCAACGATCCCTGCCCCTGCGGCAGCGGCAAGAAATACAAGAAGTGTTGCGGCCAGGACAAGTAGTGCCTACTTTTTCAAAGTAGACACACAAAACCTGTAGGATTTTGCGGTGGCGTAGCCGCCGTGCGTCAGCGAAAAACCACGTTTTTTCGCTGACGATCCTGCGAAAATCGGGAGTATAACTATGCTCGAAATTTTCGCAATCAGATAGGCGACGTAGCGCGGAACAATTATGCAGAAAAATGATACGAGCGCGCTGCAAAGGCGAATGCGCATGCTGGCCTTTGCCGTGCATTCACAATTGCTGGAAAGCGAGCCCCTTTCCAAAGCCGAGGCCGCCCGCCTGGAACGTATGATACGCGACGGGCTGGCCCCGGATGAAGGAATCGCTGTGCTAAAAAAAACTCTGGGCATTGCCGATGCACAGGTATGCGGTCGCGCCTGATCCCTATATCCTGCCGGGAAGCGCCGTCCTTAAAAACATTCCCGGCCTCGACGAGGCGGAGCAATTAGCCGCATTTGAACGTAACGCGGTGGCGTGGCGTTCGCTGTCGCTCCCTACCGGGCACTATGATGTCGCACACCTCAAGGCCATTCATAAGCATCTTTTCCAAGATGTTTATGGGGCTGGGCCGGGGAATTCAGAACCATCCCCATGGCAAAGGGCGCAAGCCGCTTTGCGCAACCGCAGTATGTAGCCGGGATGCGTACAGCGCCTGTCGACCGTTTCACCGCGGCGCTGGCGGAGATGATCTCGGAGCTCAATGCCGTGCATCCTTTCCGTGAAGGCAACGGTCGTACCATCCGGGCTATTGCGCTGTTGCTGGCCGAGGATTGCGGCCATGCCTTCGACCTGACCGCCGTTACCCCCGCTCTGTGGACTGAAGCGTCAATCCTGGCTTTTCAAGGCAACAATCACGCTCTGGAAGTTCTTCTCCATGAGGCGCTCCACCCCCTGCCCGTCCCGGATCAAAAGTAATCCGAAAAATACGGCTTCTCCGGCGGGATCAGGCTCTCCAAGGTGGGCAGCAGATAGTAGTCCATGCGAATACGGTCATTATTGTACAGATAGGTGGGCCGCTTGTAGCCCATAAGCATGGTGGTCAGCGTCTGGATGTCCATTTCGATGAGCGGAGCCGCGCCGTGGCTGTCCACCTTTTCGCAGAAGGTCTTGCCGTCCTTCCAGGTGACATGGAAGATGCCGTTGTTCCATTCCGCGGCCGGATCGCTGATCCGGAAGTAGAGCTTAAGTTTCTCGTCCTCGAACTGGAAGGAATATTCCTCAAAGAAACGCTGCACATCCACGATGCGGGCCATGACATTGGGCTTGATGGTTTCGTCGATTTCACTGTCCTCGAACTGAAAGGCAATGGATTCGCCTGTGTAGTTGGCTCCCTCCACCTTGGTGATCATGGAAAAGTGCGCGCTGATGTAATTCCAGATGCCGTACTTGGCCTCCTGGGTCAGCCAGATCATTTCCTTGATCTGAAAGACCTCATTCTCAATGTAGTAAATAACGTAGCCCAGGGGCTTTTCTTCAGCGGTGTAATACACGGCGGCCATGATGTCGTCGGATTCCCAGCGCCAGTATTCCTCCCATTCCAGATCGCCCCTGATCAGCGCGCCGTGCTGTTGCAGGGCGAAATACTTGTAGACCCGGCGAATATCCTCATGCTCCACGGGCACGCGCTCGATCTGGCCCGGCACGACATGGTGCTTGGGCAGCTGGGTGTCCCTGATGGAAAAGGTCATCTTGTCCGCCACGATCTCCCAGCCCTGCTTGCGGTAAAAGGGAATGGAGTACGGGCAGAGAAAAGAAATATACTGCTGCTCCCGGCGCATGTGCTCCAGGCTTTTCTTGATCAGGGAATGCACCAGGCCACGGCCCGTATACTCCGGGTAGGTGGCCACGCCGGTGACGCCGCCCATCTTGCAGATCCGGTCCCGGATGTTGACTTCCATGGAATAGACCACGATCTGCGAAGCCAGATGCCCCTTGTAGAACCAGCCCAGCACGTAGGAGGCGTCGAAAATCGGCTTTTTGGACTGCTTCATCTCCTTGTCCGACCAGCCGATCCGCGACATTTCATAAGAACTGACCTGAAAAGCATAGCGCAGCAGGGCTTCAAATTCCTCGAAGTCGTCGGCATCCAGTTTTTTGAATTCAAACTGCTCGTTGTTTTTCATCCGGATGTACTCCTTGCGCCTTGCCGCCATGCCGGGCAATCCGCGCGCGTCCCGTTATGCGTCACAGGCTCCGTCCAGGGAGCAGGCCCCGCCCGAGGCGAAACCGTCGCTGTTGCCGCTCAGCGCCGCCGCCAGCCGGGCGGACACCGAGGCGTAGGAGGCATAGCCCCGAGCCAGCAGGCGGCGCTCGTCGCCTTTCACCAGATAGAGCGTGGGATAGAGCTTGAACTCGCCCATCAGGGCGGCGGCTTCGCGCGTTTCTTTTCCGGCTTCTTCCCGCACGGCGGGATCAGCCAGGGCGCGCTCCAGTCGGATGGGGTCCACCTGCCAGCGGGTCGCCATTTCCTCGCGCACCTCGGCGGAAAACACGTCCCGGCCCGCGCCGTAGAGGATCTGCTGCAAGATCTCTATCTGGGCCAGCTCATGCCCCGGCGCAAGCCGCTTCAGGGCCGCCAGCAGCACTGCCATGTCCGGCGAATACATGCGCAAGGGCCGTTCCGCGTCCAGGGTCGCCAGAAAACCGTCCACCGGCCGAGCGGTGGTTTTCGCCAGGCGGATGAAAAAATCCCGGATGTTCGGAGAATGGGCTTTCATTTCCGCCAGAGTCGTGGGCTCGTCCATCAGATCCCCGCCGAGCACCCGTACCGGCAGTTCGGGATGTTCGGCGGCAAGGCGCTGCATGACGGGTGCGAAGCCGTAGCACCACGGGCAGAACACATCGGAAAGATATAAAAAATGAGGCATGGGATTGCGCTCCTCTTCTCGCTGTTTTTCACGATAGGGCCGGAAAAACCCATCGTCAACAGGCGCGGCACGGCATGCTTGACAAGCCGGTGCGGGGATGCAAGGTGTTGCATAGAGGCATCCGGAGCAAAATAACTTTTCAAAGCTGCTTTGCCTTGGGTGCAGAGGGAGTACGGCAATCCCGGGAAACGCCGGATCACACTGCAAAGGGGAGCGACGATGCGCGAACACGGCCTTATCCGTCTGTACAAAAGGCTCGCCACGCCAATCCTGGCACTGGTCATGATACTGGGGGCGGGCTGGGGCGCGCGGCCCCTGGCCGCCGCCACAGTGGACACGCTCTACCACAACGGCAAAATCTACACTCTCACCGAGAGCATGCGCGAAGCCAAAGACCCGCGCAAAGCCAACACAGTGGAAGTCGTCGCCACCAGGGACGGCAAAATAATCTTTGCCGGGTCCGCCGCCACGGCGCGGCAACAGGGTCTCTTCGCCAACGCGGCCCGCATTGTGGACCTGCGCGGCAAAACCATGCTGCCCGGCCTTATCGACGGGCACGGCCACTTCCCGCTCCAGGGCGGCTATGACCTCTTTCAGGTCAATCTGAACAGCTTCCCCCTGGGCGAAATGCGCTCCATTGAGGATTACAAGAAAGCCCTGGCCCGGCGTTGCCAAAGCGCGGGCAAGGACGCCTGGGTGCTGGGCTGGGGTTACGACGACACCCTGGTCACGGAAATGCGCCACCCCACCAGGGCCGATCTGGACGCGGCCTGCCCGCGCAATCCCGTCTTTGTGCGGCATGTCTCCGGGCATATGGCGGTGGTCAACTCCGCCGCCCTGGCCAAAGCCTCCAGGGACGAGCTCAGCACCGTGGGCGTGGACGAGCGGAGCGGCAAGCTCACCGAACCCCGCGCCATGCAGGTGGTCAGCCGCCACTTCCCGCCCGCCGGGCCCGAGGCGGCCCAACGCGGCCTGGCCCGCGCCAATGAGGTTTACGCGGCGGCGGGCGTGACCACGGCGGACTGCTCCAATATCCGCATGCTCACGGAGCTGCCCAAGATGCAGAACGGCATTCTGCGCAACAATCTGAACCTGCGCGTGGTACTGCATCCTCTGGGCTATTATCCCACCACCCTGGCCTCGGGCAAAACCGTGGACAGCGCGGGCTGGATCAATCGCGCGGCCCTGGGCTGGTCCAGCGCCGGGCTCTCGCTGGCCGGGGCCGAAACAGCGGTCATGACCGAAAACAACGTCCCCTTTGCCGACGGCCGCAAGGCCGTGGCCGGCGGCAGCGACATCACCCGGCTGTCCATGCCCGCCTACGCGGCGGACAAGGACGCCGACGGCTCTCCCGCAGCGGCGGCCAAAGGCACTGTCGCGCCGCCTGCTGGGCTGTCGGCGGACAACCGGCTCTTCCTCGGCGCCTGGAAGTTCACTTTTGACGGCTCGCCCCAGGGCTATACCGCCTGGATGAAAAAGCCCGGCTTCTACCGCTGGGGCAAGTACACGGCGGCGGACAGCTTCAATCAGGCCGGTTTCTTCAACGGAGCCGTGGGCACGGACAACATGCCCCCGGCGGCTCTGGAAACGCTGATCGCCATGTACCACGGCAACGGCCAGAGCACTCAGACGCATACCAACGGCAGCGCCGCCGCCGAGCGCTGGGTCACGGCCCTGGAAAAAGCTGTGGTCCGGCATCCCGAGGTCAGGGACACCCGCGACACGTCCATCCACGCCCAGACCATGGAGTTGCAGCACATCCAGCGTCTGACCGGCAACTATCAGGATCTGACGGGCACAGGCCCCATGTACACGGAGCTGACCGGCGCGTTCAAGGACGGCAGGCTTTCCCCGGCGGAAGTGGGGGCCAGGGACATCGGGCAGTTGAGCCGCCTGATGCGCGATCAGCACTTCTTCAATTCCTATTTTGTGACCCATACCTATTTCTGGGGCGACCGCCACAACCAGATCTTCTTCGGGCCGGGCCGGGCCCGGAACATGAGCCCCGTGGGTTGGAGCGTGGCTTACAACCAGCCGTTCAGCTTCCACAACGACACCTACATCACGCCCATTTCGCCGCTGCGCAGCCTGCAATCCGCGGTCACGCGCACCAGCGCCCATTCCGCCATTTACGAGGGCGGCACCCTGCTCAGCGGCCAGGGGCACGATCTCGGGGCCAAGGCGCTCTTCCCGCCGCGCGATCCCGAGGAAACCGGCGACAAAACCACCTTCGCCTTCTGGAACTATGACCACCGGGTCAACGCCCTGCAGGCTCTGCATGCGGTCACCCTCATGCCCGCCTGGCAGAACAAGCTCAGCGACCGGATCGGCTCCATAGCTCCCGGCAAGCTGGCGGACTTCACCATTCTGGCCGAAGACCCGCTGGCCGTGGCCGCCGCCCGGCCGCAGAGCCTGGCGGAGATGCGGGTGATGACGACCATCGTGGGCGACACGCCGGTCTACGGCTTTGCGCCCGGCTCCAAAACGCTGGCCGACGCGCCTCGGGGTTCCTATATTCAGCCTACGGAAAGCGTGGTGGCCCTGGTGACCGAAACCGGCCCCATGACGCCCGCCGAGGGCTACAACGAAACGCGGGACAAAACGTTGGGCGCATATGCCTTCAGGGCGGATGTGCGCAACGGCGAGCTGGCCGCTTTTCAGATGCGCTTTCTGGGCAACGGCGGGCCGGTTCGGGACATGGCCCTGCTGGACGGCGGCAGCGGAGCGTCGGGCACGCGCCCGCTGCATTACAGTCCCGAGGCAGCCATGGCCGACGGCAACTGGTGGATCGCGGCTCTGGACGCGCCCATGCTGCCGCTCAAGGCAGACGACGCCCTGATTGCGGACAAGATGTACGCCGCCTTCTTCGTGCTCAAGGATAACGGCCCGCGCGACAAGGACGCGGCCAGAGGCGGCCTGGCGGGCCAGGTGGTTCTGCTCACGGACGGCCCTCTGCCGGGCAACAGCGGGACAACAAGATACGTCTTGGGGCCTGCGGCAACCAACGCCGCTAAAGCCCAACTTTAAAAATGGGGTTCCAAGGGGGCCGCGCCCCCTTGGCTGCCGGAGGCATCACCCCGGTAAACCTGAAAAAGCGGAAGAGGGAAGCCCTGGGGCCTTCCTCTTCCGCTTTTTACGCGGATTTTTTTAAGGAAGCACTGATTAATGAAGATTTTTGTTCTCCGCCAAGGACGGGAAACTTAGGCCGGAGGGAATATATTCAACCCCGACCTTCGCCCGGAGCGAGCCGGACGCGGGCAGAGAGCAAAAGACCATTAATCAGTGCTTCCTTAACGCGCATAGGCCGCATGCAGGGCGGCAATACGCTCCCAGGAAGCCCGGATGCGCTCGGGCGTGATCTTGCCGCTGTCCACCAGACGGCGCAGGGCCGCGTGGGCTTTTTCCGGCAGATCGGGGTCCCATTGCAGGTTGTTGCCGAAGACCAGAATGTCCACTCCGGCCCGCACGGCCAGCAGAATGGCCTGTTCCAGGCCGTAGTGGTCGGTAACGGCCTTCATCTGCATATCATCGCTGATGACCACGCCCTGCCAGCCCAGGCCCCGGCGCAGCAGGCCGGTGACCACCATTGTGGACAGCGTGGCCGGATGCTCAGGGTCAAGCCCGGCGTGGAACAAATGTCCCACCATGACCATGCCCGGCCAGCCCCGGCGGAAGGCCTCCGCATAGGGCAGCAGATCGCTGCCGCCGTCCCAACAACGGCTGATGTCGGTGAGGCCCAGATGCGAATCGCGCCGCGCGCCGCCCTGGCCGGGAAAGTGCTTGAGTACGGGAATGACTCCGGCGCGAGCCAGCCCCTGCCCGAAGGCCAGGGCGTGTTCGGCGACCAGCCGGGGATTCGGGCTGAAACTGCGCCCCAGTCTGCCGATGGCCGGATTGTCCGGATTGCTGTCCACGTCCGCCACGGGCGCGAGATCCACGGAAATGCCCAGTGAAGCCAGCTCCGCGCCCAGACGCGCGGCCAGTGCTCCGGTGGCCGCCGGGCTGCCCTGCCCCATATGCCGGGCCGAGGGCAGATCCATAAAGCCCTGCCGCGGCTTGAGCCGCCGAACGCGCCCGCCCTCCTGGTCCACGGCGATGAACATGGGGCCGGGCGCGGCGGCCCGCAGCACGGCCGTCAGACGACGGAGCTGCTCCGGGGAGCGAATGTTGCGCTCGCCTCCGCCGGGCAGATCGCGGTCAAAAAGCAGCACATGTCCCACTTTCCCGGAGCGCACCGCCGCCAGAAAAGGATCGCCCGGCGCGAGTTCCGCGCCGCGAAAGCCCAGCATCAGCATGGAGCCGAGCATGCGCTCAAGAGAGGGGGAATCGGCAGGATCGGGCGAGGCAGCGCGTGCCGGACCGGCCGGGCAAAACTGTGCGCAAGCCAGAACCAGCAGGCAGCAGAACGGAAAAAACAACCGACGGAGCAGCCTCCGCCGCAGACCGCCGGATGCTAGCATGGCAGCCCTTGCGCCCGGCGTTGCGCCTCCAGCTTTTCCAGCACATCCAGGGGCACCCGCAGACCGCCTCGGCCCACGCCCAGACGGATGCCGGGCTTGTTGCCGCCGTGGTAGTCCGAACCGCCGCTGAGGCCCAGGCCGAAACGCCGGGCCCATTCCACGCAGAGGCGCGTATCCGCGTCCGAGTGCTCGCTGTGCCATGCTTCAATGGCTGTGAGCCCGCAACCGGACAGATGCTCCACAAAACCTTCCAGCCAGGGCAGGGGGTATTTCTGCAAGAGGGGGTGGGCCAAGCTCACCGTGGCCCCCAGACCGGCCAGCAGATGCACGGCCGCTTCGGGTTCCAGCACTTCCTTGGGCAGATAGGCTTTGCCGTAAAAGCCGAGATATTCCCGGAAGGCCTCGCCCACGTCGCGCACATAGCCCTTGGATGCCAGCACCGCCGCGATGTGCGGCCGTCCCACGCTCTCCTTGGCGATGGCGCGCACCTCTTCCAGGCTGATGTCCAGCCCCAGGGCGCGCAGCTTCTCCACAATAGCCCGGTTACGCTCACAGCGTTTGCGACGCAGATAGCCGAGCTGATCCTGAAGGGGGGCGGCGTCACGCGGCAGCCAGAGCCCCAGGATGTGCACCTCGCCGTACTCGGTATGGGTCGAAAGTTCACAGCCCCGGATCACCTTGATGCCCAGGTCACGCCCGGCTTCCTCGGCCTCGTCCAGGCCGGAAACGGTGTCGTGGTCGGTAACGGCCACGGCGGCCAGACCAGCGGCATGGGCCTTTTGCACCAGGGCTGAAGGGCTGTCCGTGCCGTCCGAAGCCAGCGTGTGAGTATGCAGGTCGATCAGTTTCATGGGGGAATTCATCTCTTCTTTCCAAGGTAAGCCAGTGCCTGAAAAATGCAAGCGCGGCCGGACCTCCCAGGGCAGACGCATCTAATTTCAGCTTTTGCTGACCTCTTGTTTGACGAGATTATCCGTCAAAACCAGCCTTTTCGGCGCTGGCGGCGTCATCTGGCGCTTTTTGCTGCTCATGTACTTGAGTACATTCCGCGCAAAAAGCACCATTTTCCTTGCCAGCGCCGAAAAATCTTAGTTTTTAGGATTCTCCCGGCACCAGCCATCCGCCTACGCTTTGCTCCGGCGGAGCAAAGGTGGCTTTACCCAACTCCGTAGCGTGTATTAACTATTTTAAATAATTAAATTAGAAATACACTGGCCGCGTTTTTTTAGATGCGTCTGCCCTGCCGGACCTCCGGCCGCCCCTTGAAGCCTGGGGAGCATCAAGGTATGCTGGGGATCGTTTTTATCAAAAGGAAAATACCATGCCCATGAATACCGAAGAATTATTGCAGATCCTGGCCTGCCCGCGCTGCCTGGGCACATTGGAAGCCCTGGCGCGGGACGGGCGGACCCAAGGCTTCGCCTGTCAGGCCTGCCAGACGGTCTATCCGGTACGCGACGAGATACCGGTCATGCTGATTGAGGAAGCCGTGCCCCGCGCGCAGTGGGATCAGGGCGCACGGGAAAAATCAGTCGCGGGGCATGCCCGAGAGCGGGCCGGAGAACGCGACTGATGCGCCTGCTCATCGCCTCCGACCTGCACGGCTCGCTGGAGAGCCTGCGCTTTCTGCTGGGCAAAGCCCGCGAACTGCAACCGGACCTGCTGGTGCTCCTGGGGGACCTGGTCTATCACGGTCCGCGCAACCCCCTGCCCGAAAGTTACAACACGCCCACGGTCCTCAAGGAAATGGCCGACCTCAACGCTCTGCCCTGCCCCATCACGGCGGTGCGCGGCAATTGCGACGCCGAGGTGGACCTGGCCCTGCTGCCCTTTCCGGTGACGGAAAACGCCTGGATCAACGCCGACGGCCTGCGCATTTTCGCCAGCCACGGCCACCATCTGCCCGAGCGCCCGCCGCTGCCGGGCATGCCCCAGGGCACGGTGATCCTGCGAGGGCACACCCATGTGCCGCGCGGCGAAACCCTGGACGGACTGCATTTCTGGAACCCCGGTTCCCTTTCCCTGCCCAAGGGCGGTTCGCCGCGCAGCTACGGCCTGTGCGAGGACGGCGTCTTTCGCGTGCTGGACACGCACGGCCGCGAAGTTCTGCGGCATCAGCCGGGCGGAGCGTAAAGCCCGTGTCCGCCGTCCAGTCCCCCACGCCCGCGCCGGAAACGGGCTTTTGCCCTCAACTCGCGACCCAATTCACGCCTCTGTTCCGCCTTGCGCCGGATCTGGATCTGATTCTGGCCTCGGCCTCGCCCCGGCGGCGGCAGTTTCTGGCGGAATGGGGCCTGCCCTTTGCCACGGCCCGGCCGCGGGGCGTGGAACCGCGCCCCGAAGCCGGAGAAAACCCCGCGTCCTATACCCGCCGCGCCGCGCAGGCCAAAGCCCTGGCCGTGGAAAGCGGCCTTTCCCCGACTGCCCGCGCCCGCAGCCTGATTCTGGCGGCGGACACGGTGGTGGCCGTGGACGACGACATTCTGGGCAAGCCGCGCGATACCCCTCATGCTCTGGACATGCTCACGCGCCTTGCGGGCCGGGGGCATGAGGTCATCAGCGCCGTCTGCCTGCTGCTGCCCCAGGGGTGGCCCGGCCTCCCCGGCGAACTGTTCAGCGACGTGAGCCGGGTTTTCTTCCACGCCTGGCCCGAATCCGTGCTGGCCGCCTACGCCCGCACCCACGAGCCGGACGACAAGGCCGGGGCTTATGCCATTCAAGGGCAAGGGGCCTTTCTGGTGGAGCGGGTGGAAGGCTCGTGGAGCACGGTGGTGGGCCTGCCCGTGACGCCCCTGGTCCAAATCCTGCTGGAACGGGGCCTGATGTCTCCGGCGGACGCCAATCCGCTTCCCACAGCATTTTGCGTTTGAAATGTTGCACATCTCAAACGTGGATTGCTCTGATCAGCTTTTCCGCTGAGTACGCGGGACAAACCTTTCAATAGGGCATTTCAAAGTTGAAATGCTCTAACGCCGCACACGGTGCGGCGCGCCGCGAAAACCGACCCGACGGGCGGCCCGTAGGGCCGTGCCTGTAGCCCAAAGGGCGTACAGGCATCGAGGGCAACGCTGTGTGGATTCCGGCAAAGCGACCGAAGGCAGCCCGAAGGGCTGTCCCCGTTGGCGACAACGGAGCCATACGGGGATCGACAGCAGCGATAACCGCGTTTTCCGGAATGCCCCCTTTGAAACGCAAAGCGTTTCAAAGGTAATCTGCTCCACGGACGGAATGTGGACGGAACAAAGCCATGCTCCATCTCTCTTCAGCCATACGGAGCTCTTGCCGAATCTCCCGGCACGTCCCGATAAAAAATTTTTTCAACTTTTTGTGAAAAAATTCCTTATACTCCACCGCCTCCAACCAACGATTTCTCTATGAAAAACAACGCCTACGCCTCACGCTTGTGCCATTTTGCACAGCCATGACTGAAAGAACAAACAATTACGGGTGCTTGACGCGCAAAGAGAATCCCTTTACGCCAGTAACATGGCTGGTGTGCCAACTTTTTTCATAACGTCCACACTAGGAGGGAGGGCGCGACCATGTCCCAGGAACGCATCACCACATTGTTGACCGAGAAGCGCAGCTATCTGCCGCCGGAACACGGCAAATCCTCAGCCTGGATCTGTGGCCAGGAAGAGTACGACGCCCTGTGCCGCCGCGCACTGGAAGACCCCAGCGACTTCTGGGGGGCTCGCGCCTCTCAGTTGATACATTGGTTCAAGCGCTGGGACAAAGTCCTGGATGCCGACGAGCAACGGCATAAGTACAGATGGTTTACCGGCGCCAAACTCAACGCCTCCTTCAACTGCATCGACCGCCATCTGATTTCAGGCCGCCGCAACAAGGCCGCCCTGATCTGGCAGGGCGAAGATGAAATGGACGTGCGCTGTTACACCTATCAGATGCTGTACACCGAAGTCTGCCGCATGGCCCACGCCCTGAGCTCCCTGCATATCCGCAAGGGCGACCACGTGGCCCTGTACATGCCCATGATTCCGGAACTGGTCATCGCCATGCTGGCCTGCGCGCGCATCGGGGCCATTCACACGGCCATTTTCTCCGGATACGCCGAGGGCGGCGTGCGCAGCCGCATCCAGGGTTCCAAGGCCAGGGTGGTGATCACCGCCGACGCCACCGTGCGCGCGGGCAAGTTCAAGCCGCTCAAGGCCAATCTGGATCCCATTCTGGAAAAATGCCCCTCCGTGGCCCATGTGGTGGTAGTGCGGCGCGCCGGGTTGGACAATGTCACCATGCAACCCAACCGCGACATCTGGTGGCACGACCTTATCGACGACTTCACCCTCAATGCCGACTATCCCTGCGAGCCCATGGACGCCAACGACACGCTCTTTCTGCTGCACACCAGCGGCAGCACGGGCAAACCCACGGGCATCATGCATTCCACGGGCGGATATCTGACCTATGCGGCCCACACCACCCAGTGGTGCTTCGACATGCGCGACGACGACGTCTACTGGTGCACCGCCGACATGGGCTGGATCACCGGCCACACCTACGGCGTATACGGCCCCCTGGCCCTGGGAGCCACCACCATGATGTTCGAGGGCGTGCCCACCTGGCCCAAGCCCGACCGCTACTGGCGCATTGTGGAAAACTTCCGGGTCAACATCCTGTATACCGCGCCTACGGTGATCCGCTCCCTGATGCGCCTGGGCGAAGCCTGGGCAGAGCGCTATGACCTGCGCAGCCTGCGCATTCTGGGGTCAGTGGGCGAACCTATCAACCCCGAAGCCTGGCAGTGGTACCACAAGCACATCGGCGCGGGCGAGCTGCCCATTGTGGATACCTGGTGGCAGACCGAAACCGGCGGAGCCATGATCAGTCCCATGCCCTACGCCACCAAACTCAAGCCCGGTTCGGCGAGCAAGCCCCTGCCCGGCATCGACGCCGCCGTCATGGGCAGCGCGGGACGCGACGGCGAGGAAACCACCGGCGCGGGCCATCTGGTGATCCGCAAACCCTGGCCCGGCATGATGCTCGGCGTATTCAACGATGAGGAAAAATACCAGTCCTACTTCTCGCGCTTCGGCTGCTACGAGTCCGGCGACGGCGCGCAGGTGGACGCGGACGGTTATTTCTGGATTCTGGGCCGTATTGACGACTCCATCAACGTCTCGGGCCACCGTCTGTCCACGGCGGAAATCGAAGCCGTGCTGGCCGCCTGCCCCGAAGTGGGCGAAGCGGCCGTGGTGCCCATGCCCCACCGGCTCAAGGGCGAGGCCATCTACGCCTATGTGGTCACCCGCGACGAGGTGCCCTGGAGCGAGGAGTTGCGCAAGAAACTGCGCGACACCGTGCGACGCGACATCGGCGCGCTGGCCAGCCCCGAATACATCCAGTTTGTGGAGGCCATGCCCAAGACCACCTCGGGCAAAATCATCCGCCGCATGCTGCGCAAAATCGCCGGCGACACTTATGAGGATCTGGGCGATACCACGGCCCTGGCCGATCCCCATGTGCTGGAGGCCATCATCATCGGCCACCAGAATCTCCTCCAGGGCCAGCATGAAACCGCCACTCCGGCCGGGGATGAACCGGCTCCGGACGCCAAGGAAGCGGCCCCGGCGGGCGCATAACTATCTCTCATACTGTTGCGTAACTCCAAAAGGGTCGGCATTTGCCGACCCTTTTCACTGCCGCAAATCCGTCGTTGATACGCACTCCGGCGGCCGACCGACAGCCTCGCGCAGCGCGGATATGCTACAAGGCCTTGCGCCGGGTCCAGACATGACGCGCGGCCAGCAGGCCGAAGGCCGTCCCGGCCACCAGATGGGCGCGCCCGTTACCCGTGAAGCCAAGTGCGATGCTCAGGCCGCAGGCGGCCAGCAGAGCGCGCAGCTCCAATTTACGCGGGCTCAGTCCCAAGGAGACAGTTTGTCCCCGCCGCAACAGGCCGGACAAAACGGTCATGGGGCCGCCTGCGGGTCCGTTTGCGGATGCGCCGGACCGCGCGCCCCGACAGGCCTTTGCCGGGCCACACAACTCCGGCAGGGCCGCCTCCAGATCCCGGCAGATGCCGCCCAGATCCGCGTCCGGCGTCAAAAGCAGCAGAATGGAGCCCGAACCGCAACGCGCTTCCAGCACGTCGCTCTTGCCGGACAGAACAGCCAAAGCCCGTTCCCGCCCGGCGGTCCCGGCCAGGGCCGGATGGCGCAGCCGCGCCCGGCCTTCCATAGCATGCACAAGGTATGTCGGCATGAGTCCCCCTTTGTAACTTCAGGAGCTATTTGAAAATGACTTTCTTTTTCTTGACCCATAATTAAATTTAGTGCAAGCTCTCTTCCGTGCCGGGATCCATATTCCGGCGCGGCGTCCATCAAGACCGACCCCCAAACGGCGCGCGGGGTTCTCCGCGCCACGGGGCGCCGCGCCGGACCGGCAGCGCCCGGCACCATCACAGTCAACCGGCACAATGCCGACGAGAGGGAACGCGCATGAGTCAGATTGTCAGTCTCCGTCAGATGCACGTGGGCCAACAGGGGAAAATCGCCACAGTGGAAGCGCTGGGCGAAATGAACCGGCGCATTCGCGACATGGGCCTGATTCCCGGCACCACCGTTTCCGTGGTGGGACGCGCGCCGCTCAAAGATCCGGTTGCCCTGCGCCTTTCCGGGGTGACCATTTCCCTGCGCAACAGCGAGGCGGACTACATCAAGGTCGATGTGTCCGGCGCGGCTCACTAGGTTTTTATCCCACATCAGCTGGACAATTTTGTCCAATCTCGCCTCCGTCGCTGTTCCGTGCGGCGGGGGACGGGATGTGTTGTCTTCATTCGGGGAGTATCGTCCGTCGGCATTCGTCATACGGACTGTCAAGCAAAAGGAGGAGTTATGAACAGCGGCATCAAATTCGGACTGTTTTTCCTGGGCGGCATAGCCCTTGGCGCGCTGGGCGCCGTGGCCCTGAGCAAGGGCAAGTTGAATCTCAAGCCCGTGGCCGCCGACCTGATCAGCCGGGGCATGGATGTGAAAGACGCCCTGATGAGCAAGGTGGAAGCGGTCAAGGAAGACATGGAAGACCTTGCCGCTGAAGCCCGTCAGGCTTCGGAAAAGCGCAAAGCGGCCAAAGAGAGCCAGGAAACCGAGCAAGCCCAGGCCTAATCGGAACCTCCCGCAGTCATTCCATTCCCGGCCTTGCGGCGTCTCCCGCATGCGCCTCAGGGCCGGGAGCGTTTTTCCCGGCCCGGTTCAGGGCTTTCTTTTTCAGACTGGAGCGCGCATGTCTTTTTCCATCGTCCATGAACTTCAGGGTCTCGACGGAGCCGCCGCCGGCAGGATGCGCGTGCGCGCCAGCCGTCCCCTGCCCCCGGTTCCGGCCGCCGAGCTGGCCCGAAACCTGGAAGAACTGCCCGGCATCAGTGGGGTGCACGTCAACCCCCGCGTGGGCAGCCTGCTTTTTTTCTACGCCGACCAGGAAAGCCGTGTGTCGGCCCTGCGCCTGCTGGCCGCCCATGATGCCGTGGACGCCGTGGGCGACGCGCGCCGCGCGGATCTCCCGGCCACCACGGCGGAGCTTCTGCCTGAAGAGCCGCCTGCGGGCGGCCTGTTGCCGCTGGTACGCTTTTTTATCATCCGCCCCTTTTTGCCCACGGTCTGGCGCATGGTCACCAGCGTCGCCACGGCCGTGCCTTTTTTGCTCAAGGGTCTCGGCTCCCTGCTGCGCGGCAGGCTCAGCGTGGAGGTGCTGGATGCGGCGGCCATCACCGTTTCGCTGCTTATGCGCGACTTCCGCACGGTCAGCGTGCTGACACTGCTGCTGGGACTGGGCGAGGCTCTGGAATACTGGACCCGCCGCCGCTCTCTGGACAGTCTGACCGAAAGCCTTGCCCTGAATGTGGACAGCGCCTGGCTGCTCGGCGAGGACGGCACGGAAGTCTCCGTGCCTCTGGGCCAGGTCCGCGAGGGCGATCTGGTGGTGGTGCGCGACGGCGGCTCCATCCCAGTGGACGGCATTGTGGAGGACGGCTGCGCGCTGGTCAATCAATCCTCCATGACCGGCGAACCGCTGGGCGTGCCGCGCGGCAAGGGCGCGGCGGTCTTTGCCGGAACCGTGGTGGAGGAAGGTCGTCTGGTGATCCGGGTCAGCCAGGTGGGCGACGGCACCCGCCTGCGCCAGGTGGTCACCTTCATTGAACAGTCCGAGGCGCTCAAGGCCGGCATCCAGGGCAAGACCGAACGGCTGGCCGATCTGGCCGTGCCCTTTACCTTCGGCCTGGCGGCACTGGTCTGGCTGATCACGCGCAATCCCATGCGCGCCGCTTCGGTGCTGCTGGTGGATTATTCCTGCGCGCTCAAGCTGGCCACGCCCCTGGCCGTGCTGGCCGCCATGCGCGAGGGGGCGCGCCACGGCATGGCTATTAAGGGCGGTCGCTATCTGGAAGCCCTGAGCGATGCGGATACCCTGGTTTTCGACAAAACAGGCACGCTGACCAACGCCACCCCCAAGGTGGTTGCGGTCATTCCCGCCGCCGGGCATGAGCGGGGCGAGGTCCTGCGGATCATGGCCTGCCTGGAAGAACATTTTCCCCATCCCGTGGCCCGCGCCGTGGTGCGCAAGGCCCAGGAAGAGGGCCTCCAGCATGAGGAAGAGCACGCCCAGGTGGAATACGTGGTGGCCCACGGCGTGGCGTCCTCCCTGTACGGCAGAAAGCTGCGGGTGGGCAGCCGCCACTATATTGAGCACGACGAGGGCGTGGACGTCTCGCCCATGGAGGCGGAGATCGCCTGCCAGGCGGCTCAAGGACGTTCCCTGCTCTATCTGGCCGAGGACGGCAAACTGGCCGGCATTCTGGCCATTGAAGACCCGTTGCGCCCCGAGGCCGCCGGAGTGGTGGAAACCCTGCGCGGCATGGGCTTCAAACGCGTGCTGATGCTCACCGGCGACGATGAGCGCACGGCACGGGCCGTGGCCGAGCGAGCGGGCATTACGGAATTCCGCGCCCAGGTCCTGCCCACGGACAAGGCCAAGGTGGTGCAGGAACTGACGGCCGACGGCTGCAAGGTGCTCATGGTGGGCGACGGCATCAACGACGCCCCGGCCCTTTCGGCCTCCCATGTGGGCGTGGCCATGATCGACGGCACGGATCTGGCGCGGGAAGTTGCCAACGTGCTGCTGACCAGGCCTGATCTGGGCGGGCTCATCGACGCGCGGCGGCTGGCCCGCAGCACCCTGCGCCGCATCCACGTGAACTTCGCGGCCACCCTGACCCTGAACAGCCTCTTTTTAGCGGGCGGCCTGTTCATGCTCTTGCAGCCCGGCGTCTCGGCCCTGCTGCATAACCTGACCACCTTGGGCGTGTCGCTCAACGCCATGCGCCCGCACCTGCGGGGCACCGAAGCCGTTGCCCCTGTGGAGGACAGCCCATGCTGAACAGCCTGCGCCTGCTCAAATACGTGACCAGTTTTTCGGACGGCCGGGTACGCATCCGTCACCCGGCCCTGCGCCGTGAAGCCGTGGCCGCCGCGGCCAGGGAAAAACTGGCCGCCATTGACGGCGTGCTTTCCGTGGACTTCAATACCGTCAGCGGCTCGGTGCTGATTCTCTACGACAGCGCGCGCCTGCCCAAGGAGCGGCTTTTCGCCGTGGGCGAAGCCTGGGCCGATTATCTGGACGCGGTTCAGGCGGGCCGCCCGGCGCACGTGCCGAACTGTTGAAGCCGTTCAGGCTTGAAGCGGATTGCCCCGCGCGGATGGTATAGTTCCGGGCGGGGCAATCCGTTGTTAAAGGCAGGTCGCCGAGTCTTAGTGCAGATTACCTTTGGAATGCCGCGCATCCAAAGGTAAAGGCACGCTTACTCAGCCGCTTAGCTCTGCTGTCCTCGCCGTAAAGCTCGAAGACTCGCTAATGGGAGAGACAACAGCGCAAATACATCGCGCTTGCGGCTTCGTAGCGCGAGACTGCTCTCGCAGCCTCGTTAGAGCATTTCAACGTTGAAATGCTCTAACGGCTCTGAAAATCAAAGGCGCAAGCGCCATCCTGGACCACCCGCCGGTACATGTCCGGTTCGGTGTCGCCCTCGGTGCTGATCAGCAGCACCACCGAGGATTCGTTCAAGCCCAGAGCCGAACGCATGGCGGCCGCCTCCGGCGCGCGCGCCAGATAATCCAGCAGGCCCACGCCCACGGCTCCGGATTCGCCGGAAACCAACGCCGGATCGCCGGGCAGGGGCGCGGCCAGCATGCGCATGCCGTTGGCCGCCAGGCCGTCCGGACAGGCCACGGCCGCGAAAGCGTGCTCCCGCAGAATCCCCCAGGCCAGGCTGCTGGGCTCGCCGCAGGCCAGACCGGCCATGATGGTGCGCATCTCCCCGGCCGCGGCATGGGCGCGGCCGTCCCCACTCCGAATGGAGCGGAAAATGCAATCGGCGCTGTGCGGCTCCATAATGACGGCCAGCGGGGCAGGACCGCCCTCTTCCGCGTCGGCAACGGCGAAAAAACTCAGTACGGCGGCGGCAAAGGAACCCACGCCCGCCTGCAACAGCAGATGCGTGGGCCGCGTGAGCCCCATGGCGCGCATCTGCTCCCGCGCTTCCAGAGCCAGGGTCGTGTAGCCCTGCATGATCCAGCGCGGGATTTCCTCATAACCGTCCCAGGCCGTGTCCTGCACCAGCACGCCGCCCGTAGCCCGCGCATGCGCGGCGGCGTGGCGCACCGCGTCGTCATAAGCCAGATCCGTAATTTCGCAGTATGCGCCCAAGGCACGGATGGCCGCCGCCCTGGCCTCGGCCGAGCCTTTGGGCATGAAGACCACGGCCCGCTGTCCGAACTGCCGGGCGGCCCAGGCCAGGCCCCGCCCGTGATTGCCGTCCGTGGCCGTGACCAGAGTGATCTCTCCCAGCCGCTCCCGTGCCTCGGGCCCGCAAAGGGCCGCGCGGCTGAGACCGTCCGGCGGCAGATTCAGACGGCGAGCCAGAATCCGGGCCACGGCCCAGGACGCGCCCAACCCTTTGAATGCCTTGAGGCCGAAACGGCGGGATTCGTCCTTGACCAGGACCCGGCCCAGACCGAGCCGGGCGGCCAGGCCAGCCAGACTGCACAGGGGCGTGGGGCTATATTCCGGGAAGCCGGCGTGAAAACCACGGACATTACGTGCCCGCACCGGACCGAAAGCGGACGGCAGAACCGGAACGGCGGCATCCGGCTGTGCGGCATAGCGGGCGTTGAGCGCCAATTCCACGCGACGCACGGGCTTTAATCCAGTTTGGCTTCGGCCAGCCAGGCCTCGAACCGCGCCAGATTCTCCCCGAAGTTGCGGCGGCCGTAGCCCATGCGGAAATAGGGTTCGTCCATGCCGTAGACGCTGCCGGGCAGGAGCAATACCCCGGCCTCACGCGCCAGGCGCTCGCAAAAGCCCTCCATCGGGCCGTCGATATGGATTTTGTGGAAGCCGATGGGCCCGGCCAGGGGGCGGTTGTGGGTAAACAGGCCCGCGTGCCGGGCGAAAAAAGCGTCGGCCAGAGCCAGATTAGCCCGGACAATGCCCCGGTTGCGCGCCAGAATGGCCGGAGCGTGGCGCAGGGCCACCAGGGCCAGTTCCTCCGAGGGCGCGGCGCAACAGATGCTCAGATAATTTTTGAAACGGCTCATGGCCGTAAGCAGCTCCCGGTCGCGGCTGACGGCCCAGCCGATGCGCAGGCCCGGCAGGCCGTAGGCCTTGGAGAGCACGCCGATGGAAACGCCCCGCTCATACAGCTCGCAGATCGCGGGACGGGCATGCCAGGCGTTTTCATCCGAGCCGTCCGGGTCTTCCAGGCCTTTATAAACCTCATCGGCGATCACATGGATGCCGCGCCCGGCCGCCAGGGCGCAGAGCGCGCGCAGTTCCGCTTCACTCAGGGCGTAGCCCGTGGGATTGTGGGGTGTGTTGACGACAATAGCCCTGGTATGGGGACGGAGCAGGGATTCCAATGCGTCGAAATCCAGGGCCCAGCCTTGCCCTGTCTGGCGGAAACGCCAGAAGGACAACTCGCAGCCCACGGCCCGCGCCACCTCATACAGGGATTGGTAGGCCGGGAACATGCAGATCACGTGATCGCCCTTTTCCAGCAGCACATTCAGGCAGGAAAAAATGCCCTCCTGCGCGCCGGTCTGCACCAACACCCGGCCGCTGTCCTCATTCCGGTACAGACGGGCTATGGACCGCCTGAGCTCCGGTTTGCCGTCATTTTCGGCATAGCCGAGCCGAGTTTGCAGAAAGGCCTCGCGCGCTCCGGCCGGGTCCGGCTCCAGGGCCAACAGTTCCGCGATGCTCAAGGCCTCGCAGTCGGACTGGGCCAGAAGATGGGGCGCGGAAAATTCATGCTTGCCGAAAAATACTTCCAGTTCAAAATCAGGAATCCGCATGCGCTCCCTCATCGCCCGGCGCGCCGCTCCGGAGAGCTTCGTCCGAACGCTTTTCCAGACCCGGTTCGTAGACGCAGTAGCCCAGTTTGCCGCGCTTGGCCGTATACATGGCCACATCCGCCCGGCGGATCAGCTCGTCCAGGGTCAGACCGGCTTCGTCGCAACGCACGATGCCGATGCTGGGGGCAATGAGCCGCAAGGCCTCTGAAGAGCGAAAGGCTTCACGCACCAGTTTCACCAGGAGCTGCGCCTTGCGGATCAGAAAATCCAGAGGCCGGTCGCCCCAGTAAAGGGCGAATTCGTCGCCGCCCAGGCGAGCCACCACGGCCTGGGGACAGGAGGCGCGCAAAAGCTCCGCCACCGTGACCAGGGCCTGATCGCCCGCCTGATGCCCCCAGCGGTCATTGACGCTCTTGAAATGATCCAGGTCCACATAAAGCAGGCTTTCAGCCCCGTTCGTCCCTCCGGGCTGCGCATGCTCATAGAAATAGCGCCGGTTGTACAGCCCGGTCAGGACGTCGGTATTGGCGTGGCGCGACAGCCGCCGCTCGAACTCCCGTTCCAGCGTGACGTCGCGAAAAATCACGATGGCCCCGATTCTGTTGGAAAAAACATCCAGAATATCCTGTTCTTGGACATCCAGGACAATCTCCCGGCCGTTGAGCGTCCAGCGCAGCTCCGCGCGCTCTTCCTCCCGGACCAGCCGGCCTCCGGACAAGGCGTTTTCCCGCCATGTCCGGCAATCGCCGCCCAGCACATCGCTGTCGGCCACCGCGAAAAATTCCTTGAATTTTTCGTTGATGTTGACGACGTGGTCCTCCGCATCGGTGATCATTACGGCAAAAGGCAGGCTGCCCAGCAGCAGCTCCAGCTCGGCGCTCATGGTGGCCAGATTGGTCACGTCATGGGCCACGCCCACTGTGCCCATGATCCGTCCGTCATCGTCGAAAAGAGGCGACTTCCAGGTTTTGAACTGGCGCATGCCCTGTTTGCTCTTGACGAATTCGTCAAAAATGCGGGTCTTGCCCTCTTTCATGACCACGGTGTCTGTTTCCAGACACACATACTCGCCCTTTTCGTATTCTTCCTTCTTCAGATCCCAGATATAATAATGGCCCCGCCCCTCAATATCAGCTTTGCTTTTGCCCACGGTCCGGCAAAAACTGTCGTTGACCTTGAGATGCGCGCCCGCCGCGTCCTTGAACCAGATCAGGGAGGGCGTGGCGTTGATGACCGTATCCAGATAGTAGTGCGCGAGGCGGGAATCCCGTTGCAGCTTCAGGCCGTCAAGCAGCCTTCCGAAACGGGCGGCAAGCGCCGCCGCGCCGCACGGCCCGGCCCAGAGATCGTCGATATGGTCCCAGATGCCGTCCGGCAGCCCGGCGGCTTCCGCCGGATCAGGGGCCAGAAGGATGATGCGCGCGTCCGCTTTGGCCGCGCCGCGTATTTCGGGCAGGCAGGAAATCTGCCCGGCCTGCAGAAAAATGACGTCGTCCTGTTCCAGATCACGGCGGTCCGGACCGGGGCCGCCGCTGACGAAGACATGCTCAAAGCGCTCACGCGGCGGCACGGAACGCAGAATATTTTCCAGCTCCGCATCAGCGCCGCAAATTCTGATCCGTAATGTACACTGGTACATGCCGCCTTAGCCTCCTTCGCCGGAGCAGGTTCCGACGGACGGCGCACCGTCTAGTATATTTCTTCGCTCAAAAGTAGGATTTAAGCAAGTATTCCAATCTGACGGAATAACATGTTTCTGAAAACTATACGGGATATCAGGGATAAATCAACTCAGGAACGGCGACTGAGCAAGGCCAGGCGCGCGGCTCTGGCATCGCCGTAGCGCAGCCGCCACCAGAAGCGCCGCGCGCGCAGGCGGGCGCGGTCCAGGCAGAGGTAGACCACGGGCGTGGTGTAGAGAGTCAGCAGCTGGCTGACCAACAGGCCGCCCACAATGGTGATGCCCAGAGGCTGGCGGATCTCCGCGCCGTCGCCCTGCCCCATGGCCAGGGGCACCGCGCCGAGAATGGCCGCCGCCGTGGTCATCATAATCGGCCGGAAGCGCAGCAGGCAGGCTTCGTAAATGGCCTTGTCCGGCGGCAGATGGCGGGTGCGGGAGGCCTCCAGGGCAAAGTCGATCATCATGATGGCATTCTTTTTGACGATGCCCGCCAGCAAAAGCACGCCGATCAGCGCGATGACGCTGAACTCCATTTTGAAAAGCATCAGGGCCAGCAGGGCCCCGCCGCCCGCCGAGGGAATGGTGGAAAGGATGGTCAGGGGGTGGATCAGGCTCTCGTAGAGCACGCCCAGCACAATGTACAGCGCGGCCAGGGCCGCCAGAATCAGAATGATCTGGCTGCTCATGGTGTCGCTGAATATCTTGGCCGTGCCCTGAAAACTGCCCACGATGGTGGAGGGCATGCCGATTTTGACCCGCGCCTCGGCAATGGCCGCCTGGGCCTGGGAAAGGGAGGCCCCCTGAGCCAGATTGAAGGAAATGGTCACGGCGGCGAACTGGCCCTGATGCGCCACGGAGAGCGGCGCGAAGGCCGGGCCCACGCCGGCCACGCTGAGCAGCGGCACCAGGCCGTCCTTGCCCGGCAGGCGCACCTTGTCCAGAGCCTGCGCGCCTTCCAGCCAGTCCGGCCCGTATTCCAGCACCACGCGGTACTGGTTTTTGTCCTGGTAGATGGTGGACACCTGGCGCTGCCCGAAGGCATTGTTCAGGGCCGCGTCCACATCCCGCATGGTCAGGCCCAGGCGGGCCAGAGCGTCGCGGTTCACCGTGAGCATGGTCTGGAGGCCGCGCTCCTCAATGTCGCTGTCCACGTCCTTGAACAGGGGCAGGGCCGCCAGGGCCTGCTGGAGGCGGCGGCCCCAGGTGCGCAGATCGTCCAGATTGTCGGCCTGCAGGGTATACTGGTACTGGGAGCGCGCGCTGCGCCCGCCCATCATGATGTCCTGGGCCGGTTGCAGGAAAATCTGCAGGCCCGGTTCGGATGAGAGTTTGCCGCGCAGCCGCCCGATGACCGCCTGGGCGCCGATTTTGCGCTCTTCCAGAGGCTTGAGCGAGATGAACACCCCGCCCCCGCCGCGCCCGCCGGAAATATGGGCCGAAACCTGTTCCACGGCCGGGTCCGCGCGGATCACGTCCACCAGCTTCGCCAGCTTGGTCTGCATGGCCTGAAAGGAAGCGCTCTGGTCCGCCCGGATGCCGCCCATGATCACGCCCGTGTCCTGCTGGGGGAAAAAGCCCTTGGGCACTATAACATACAGCCAGACATTTCCGGCAATGATCAGAAGCAGGGAAAGCATGGTCAGGCGCGGATGGCGCAGCACCACGGCCAGGCTGGCCGCGTAGCCGCGCTGCATGCCCGCCAGCATGGCCCCCCAGGCCTGCCCAACGCGGGTACACCACTGCCGCAGCGGTTTCAGAAAGCCGCCCCGGGCTTGCAGCAGGCGCTCCTTGCGCCGGGCCAGATCCGCGTCAAAAGGCCGCAGCAGCTTGGCGCACATCATGGGCGTGGTGGTCAGGGAAACCAGCATGGAGACCAGCACCGCCGTGGTGAGCACCACGGAAAACTCGCGGAACAGACGGCCCACAATGCCGCCCATGAACAGAATGGGCGTGAACACCGCCACCAGGGAAATGGAAATGGACACCACGGTGAAACCCACTTCGCGCGCGCCGCGCAGGGCCGCGCGCAGGGGGCTTTCGCCCATTTCCAGGCGGCGGACGATGTTTTCCAGCACCACGATGGCGTCGTCCACCACAAAGCCCGTGGACACGGTGAGCGCCATGAGCGAGAGGTTGTCCAAACTGTAGCCGCAGAGGTACATGACCCCGAAAGTGGCGATAAGCGAAACCGGCGCGGCCACGGCCGGAATGCTGGTGGCCCTGGCGTTGCGCAGGAACAGAAAGGTCACCAGCACCACCAGGCCCATGGCCAGCATGAGGCTTTTTTCCACTTCGCGCAAAGAGGCCCGGATAGTCAGGGAGCGGTCCATGCGCAATTCCAGATCCGCGCTTTCCGGCAGCCAGGAGCGCAGTTGCGGGATCATGGCCTTGACCCGGTCCACAGTCTCAATGATGTTGGCTCCGGGCGAGCGAAAGACGATCAGCAGGATGGCCGGTTTGCCGTTGGCCACGGCCATGTTGCGCACGTCCTGGGAAGAATCCTCCACGCGCGCCACATCCGAGAGCCGGATGGTTTTGCCGTCCTTCTGGGCCACAATCAGCGGTTTGTAGTCCTCGGCCTTTTGCAACTGGTCGTTGGCCCCCACCAGCCAGAAATTTTCTCCGTTTTCCAACATGCCCTTGGGCAAAAAGGCATTGGCCGCGGCCAGGGATTTGCGCACGTCCTCCATGCTCACGCCCGCGCGGTTCAGGGCGTCGGGGATGGCCTCCACCCGCACGGCGGGCAGGGCCCCGCCGCCCACGGTCACCTCGCCCACGCCGGGAATCTGCGAAATTTTCTGGGCCAGCACCGTGGAGGCCGCGTCGTACAACTGGGCGCGGGTCAGCACGTCCGAGGTGATAGACAGAATCATGATCGGCGCGCCCGAGGGATTGACCTTGCGGTAGGATGGGTTGGACGGCATGGTCGGCAGGGTGGAGCGGGCCGCGTTGATGGCCCCCTGCACGTCGCGAGCCGCGCCGTCGATATCCCGGTCCAGATCAAATTGCAAAATCACATTGCTGGAACCCAGGCTGCTGGAGGAGGTCATTTCCGTGACCCCGGCGATGCGCCCCAGGGCCCGCTCCAGCGGCGTGGCCACGGTGGCGGCCATGGTTTCCGGGCTGGCGCCGGGCATGCGCGCGCGCACCACCACCACGGGAAAGTCCACTTCCGGCAGCGGGGCCACGGGCAGCAGGCCGAAGGCCACCATACCGGCCAGGGCAATGGCGATGGTCAGCAGTGTGGTGGCCACGGGCCGCCGGATAAAGGGCGCGGAAATATTCAGGGGAATGAATTCCGGCCCGAAACGGCGGCGCTTTTCCGTGCCCGTCCCGCCGCCTTTGTCCGACGCGCCGGGCTTGCCGGACGCGCTCATGCGCCCTCCTCCGCCCGCGTGTCCCCTGTTCCCGATTCCCTGGAATCCGTGGACTCCGAGGATTCCGTGCCGCGCGTGGATGTATGGCGCAGGCGCAGGCTCATACGGTCGAACCAGAGATAGATCACCGGCGTGGTGAACAGGGTCAGCACCTGGCTGACGACCAGGCCGCCCACCATGGTCACGCCCAGAGGCCGCCGCAGCTCCGCGCCCATGCCCCAGCCGATCATCAGGGGCAGGGCCCCCAGCAGGGCGGCCATGGTGGTCATCAGAATGGGCCGCAGGCGCAGCAGGCAGGCTTGGCGGATAGCCGCCAGTGGCGGCTTGCCCTCCTTGCGCTCGGCCTCCAGGGCGAAATCGATCATCATGATGGCGTTTTTCTTGACGATGCCGATGAGCAGGATAATGCCGATAATGCCCACCACGCCCAGTTCCATGTCCGCCAGCATCAGGGCCAGCAGGGCCCCCACTCCGGCCGAGGGCAGGGTGGAAAGGATGGTCACCGGGTGGATGTAGCTCTCATAGAGCACGCCCAGCACTATATACATGGTCACGATGGCCGCCAGGATCAGCCAGATCTGGTTGTCCGTGGAGGACAAAAAAGCCTGGGCCGCGCCTTGGAACTGGGTGCGCAGGGCCGGGGGCAGGCCCAGCTCCTTTTCCACGGCCAGAACCGCGTTCACGGCCGCGCCCAGCGAGGAGTCATGGGCCACGTTGAAGGAGATGGTGGCCACCGGGAACTGACCCTGGCGCGCCACGGAAAGCTGGGCCGGGCGTTCCTCCAGAGTGGCGATGCTGGTCAGGGGCACGGGATCGCCCGTGGAGCCGCGCACGTGGATATTCTCAATGGCGGCCGGGCCCAGACGGAAGCGCGGGGCCACTTCCAGCACCACCTTGTACTGGTTGGTCTGGGTGAAGATGGTGGAAATCAGGCGCTGGCCCAGAGCGTCGTACAGGGCGTTGTCGATGTCCGACATGCTGATGCCCAGCCGCCCGGCCGCGTCGCGGTTGATGTTCAGCCAGGCCATGCGCCCCGGCTTCTGGAGGTCGCTGGTCACGTGCTCCAGTTCGGGCCGCTCGGACAATGCCCGCACCACGCGCGGCACCCATTCCTGCAACTGCTCGCGGCTCAGGGCTTCAACAGTGAACTGGTACTGGGTGCGCGAGACGCGGTCCTCAATGGTCAGATCCTGCACGGGCTGCATGTAGAGGGTCAGCCCCGGCAGGCTCGCGGCCCGCTCCATGAGGCGCTTGGCAATGGCCGGGGCGCGGGCGTCGCGTTCGGACAGGGGCTTGAGTTCCACGGTCAGGCGCGAGGTGCCCAGGCTCTGGTTGATGCCGTCCACGCCCACGAAAAAAACCACGCTTTCCACGGCCGGGTCCTGCAGGATCAGATCCGCCAGTTGGTGCTGCCGCTCGGCCATGGCCGTGAAGGACGTGTCCTGCGGGGCCTCGGCAATGCCCTGAATCACGCCCGTGTCCTGCACCGGGAAGAAGCCCTTGGGCACCACGATGTACAGCACGACCGTGAGCGCCAGCGTGCCCAGGGCCACGCCCAGGGTCAGGCGCTGATGGGCGAAGACCCAGTCCAGCCTGTGCTCGTACCAGAGAAGCAGGCGGCTGAAGAAACGGCCCTCTTCCTTTTTCCCGGCGTGGCGCTCGGGCCGGAGCATGACCGCGCAGAGCATGGGCGTGAGCGTGAGGGAGATCACCGCCGAGATCAATATGGTCACGGCCAGGGTCACGGCGAATTCGCGGAACAGCCGCCCGGCCACGTCGCCCATGAACAGCAGCGGAATGAGCACGGCCACCAGGGAGATGGTCAGGGAGATGATGGTGAAGCCGATCTGACCCGCGCCCTTGAGCGCGGCCTGCAGGGGTCGCTCGCCCTGCTCCAGGTAGCGGGAAATGTTTTCAATGACCACAATGGCGTCGTCCACCACAAAGCCGGTGGCGATGACCAGGGCCATGAGCGTGAGGTTATTCAGGGAAAATCCGGCCAGATACATGACGCCCAGCGAACCCACCAAGGAAAGCGGCACGGCCAGGGCCGGGATAATGGTGGCCTCCACATTGCGCAGGAAGAGCCAGATGACCCAGATGACCAGGGCCACGGCCAGGAGCAGTTCCAGCTGCACGTCGTGCACCGTGGCGCGGATGGTGGTGGTGCGGTCCGTGACCACGCGCACTTCCACATTGCCGGGCAGGGTCTGTTGCAGCACGGGCAGCAGGCGGGTCACGCTGTCGGCCACATTGATGACGTTAGCCCCGGGCTGGCGCTGCACCGAGAGCACTATGGCCGGGCGAAAGGCGTCTTTGCCGTCCGCGCCCGCCGAGGCCACATAGGCGGCCAGGCGCGCGTTTTCCGCGCCTTCCAGCACGTCGGCCACATCCTTGAGGCGCAGCGGCGCGCCGTCCTTGTAACCGATGATGGTCCGGGCATATTCCTGCGCCGAGGAGAGCTGGTCGTTGGCGTCAATGGTGCTGGCCCGCTCCGGCCCGTCAAAACTCCCCTTGGCGTCGTTGACGTTGGCCGAGGCAATGGCCGAGCGCACGTCGGCCAGGGTCAGGCCCGCCCCGGCCAGGGCCTTGGGATTGACCTGCACGCGCACGGCCGGGCGCTGCCCGCCGGACAGCGTGACCAGGCCCACGCCGGGCAGTTGCGAAATCTTCTGGGCCAGACGGGTGTCCACCAGGTCTTCCAGGCGGGTCAGGGGCATGGCGTCGCTGGTCACGGCCAGGGTGACGATGGGCGGGTCCGCCGGATTGACCTTGTTGTAGACCGGCGGATTGGGCAGGTCGTTGGGCAGCAGATTGTCCGCCGCGTTGATGGCCGCCTGCACCTCCTGCTCGGCCACGTCCAGGGCGATGGAAAGGTCGAATTGCAGGGTGATGACCGAGGCCCCGGCCGAGGACAGGGAACTCATCTGCACCAGGCCGGGCATGATCCCGAACTGGCGTTCCAGCGGGGCCGTGACCACCGCCGCGATGACGTCCGGCGACGCGCCGGGATAGAGGGTCTGCACCTGAATGGTGGGGTAGTCGATCTGCGGCAGGGCCGCCACCGGCAGGGAACGGTAGGCCAGCAGGCCCGAGAGCAGCAGGGCCACCATCAACAGGGAGGTGGCGATGGGGCGGAGAATGAAGATGCGGGAGAGGTTCATGGTATATGCACCTTGCCCGCTCAAAAGAAGAACGGGCTTGTCGTTCAGATAGTCTTCCTTCCGCCCTGCGGGCACGGGATTCTCCGCTCCGCTCGAGCTTGGGCCGCCTATCGTTGCTGTCTTCATCCGTAAGGCGGCCAAAACGCCGGGAGGCGTTAAGTCTCTATGCCCGCAGGGCACACAAAACGTCACCCGTGTGACAAGCCCCTAAAAACTGATCAGCGACAGCCGCAAGCTACTCCACGGCTTCCGCCTTCGGCGTCTCCACGGTCGCCGCCACCTTGACCGTGATACCGTCGCGCAGGCGGTCCAGGCCGTCCACCACCACCACTTCCCCGGCCTTCAGGCCCTTGTCGATGACCGTGAGCCGGTCCGTGCTGATGCCCGGCGTCACCTCGCGCACATGGGCGATTTTGTCGCCCTTGTCGTCCTTGCTCACCACATAGACATACGAACCGCGCGAGCCCAGTTGCACCGCCGAAGCCGGAATGGTCACGGCGTCCTTGAGCATCCGGACCATCAGCCGGGCATTGACGAACTGGTTGGGATAGAGCGCGCCGTCCTGATTGGGAAAACGGGCCTTGAGCTTGACCGTGCCCGTGGCCGCGTCGATCTGGTTGTCCAGGGACAGCAGGCTGCCCACGGCCAACAGATGTTTCTGCTCCCTGTCCCAGGCCTGCACGGGCAGGGGCGGCAGAGAGGGATTTTCCTCACGCTCGCGCAGGGCCCGCGCCACCAGGGGCACCTGGCTCTCGGGCAGCGTGAAAAGCACGTCACAGGGGCTGACCTCGGTGATGCGCACCAGGCCGTCGCTGTCCGAACTCTTGATCTGATTGCCCTCGTCCACGTTGCGCAGGCCCAGCCGCCCGCCCACGGGCGCGGTGATCCGGCTGTAGTCCAGTTGCAGGCGGGCCGAGTCCACCGCGGCCTTGTCCGCCTCCACCGTGCCTTCATACTGGCGCACCAGGGCGCGCTGGGTCTCATACTGCTGGGCCGCGATAAAGTCGCCCTTGGCCAGCTTGGCATAGCGCGCCAGGTCGCGGCGGGCGTTGTCCAACTGGGCCTGGTCCTTGGCAAGATTGCCCTGGGCCTCGTCCAGCGCGGCCTGGAAGGGCCGGGGGTCGATTTCCGCCAGCAAATCCCCGGCCTTCACGCGCTGCCCTTCCTGAAAGTGCAGGCGGACCAGTTGCCCGTCCACCCGGCTTTTGACCAGCACGTCACTGGAAGGGATCACCGTGCCCAGACCGTTGAGAAAATGCGGCACGTTCTGAGCCAGAGCCGTGGCCACGCGCACCGGCGGCGCGTCCATGCTCATGCCGGGCCGGGCGCCGCCGCCCGCGAAAAACAGACGCCAGATGATCAGCGCGGCCGCCAGGGCCAGCGCCAGCCAGATGTATATGCGACGGCGGCCCGTAGTGCGTTGAGCCCATGCCTTCACTTTCTGTCTCCTTCTTCAGCGCGCAACGGCGGAAAAAACACACGAAACATGCTTTCTTCCTTTGGCGCGACCCTGTCCCGTTCCAGCCGCCAGCCCAGATGCTCGCAGGCCCGCAACGCCAGGGAGAGCCCCAGGCCGCTGCCCGCCGAACCGGCGGCGCGTTCGTGCCCGGACCGGGCCGGATCACCGGCACAGTTCGCTTGCGGGCCGCGCACGCCGCGCGCGAAAATATCCAGATCTCCGGGAATGCGCCCGCTGTTGCGGACCTCCAGCATTTCCGGCGTCAAACGCAGATAAACGCGGCCATTTTCCGTATAGCGACAAGCATTGTCCAGCAAATTCTTGAACACAATGGCCGCCAGTTCCTTCTGGCCCACGGCCTGGACGCCGTCCGCCACATCCGCGAAAAGCAACGCCGGACCACCGTCCACCGGCAGGGACGCGGCACCCCGCTCGCCCCCGCCTTTTTCCGGCCCGTCCGCCTCCGGCCCGGCCAAACGCAGCAGCCCGCCGCGCTCGCCCCCCCGGATCAGGCCCCGCATCTGCCCGCTGAGATCCAGGGGCCCGCGTTCAATATCTTCGGGCCGCCGGGCCAGCAGCAAGAGCGTGCGCACCGTGGCGGACATGCGCGTCGTGGTGCGCGAAAGCCGCTCCACCACGGCCATGAGTTCCGCGTTGCCGGATGTCTCGGACAGAGCCGCCAGACGCAGTTCCAGAATTTCCAGACCGCCCTGCATGACCGTGAGCGGCGTGCGCAGTTCATGGCTTACGTCGCCGGTGAAAAAACTCTCCCGCCGCACGAAATGCTGCAAATCCGCCTCCCGCGCGGCCAGAGCGCGGGCCAGCACGCCCACCTCGTCCTCCAGCCCCAGGATATCCGGCGGCACGGGCGTGACCGCGGCGGGGTCCCGAGGATCGCGGCTCTCCACCGCGCCGGTCAGGCGACTGAGCGGACGGGTGAGCCTGCGGGAAAGCAGCACGGCCAGCAGCACGGCCACGGCCAGCCCGGCGGCTGCGCAGAGCAGCAGCAGCCCGCCCAGACGGGCCTTCAGGGCCTGGAACGCGCCGGTCCGGCCGCTCAGGGCGTAGACCACGCCGTTGCGCCGGACCAGGAGGACAAATTCCTCCATCTGTTTGAAGAAATGCAGGCCGTCGGGCAATTCCTCCCAGGCCGGGGGAATCTGCTTGCCCACCAGAAAACGCCAGTGCATGGCCGCTGCCAGATCCTCGCCGTAATAGAGATTGCGGCGGCCCCGGTCCTCGGCTTCCCAGGCGCGCCGTTCGGCTTCGATAAGCGCCTCCATGACGGGCCGGGCATGCCAGCTCACCAGATACGCACCCAGCCGGTCATAGGAAAACAGGCCCACCAGGCCCAGGGTCAGGCCCATGCCCAGCGCCAGCAGCACAAAGGCCGCCAGCATGCGCCGACGGATGCTGGCCCCCTGCCTCACGCCTGAGTCTCCCCGGCGAGGCTCAGGCGGTAACCCACATGCGGCACGGTTTGCAGCAGGGGCACGGCAAAGGGCTTGTCCAGCTCGCGCCGCAGCTCATGGATATGGGTGCGCAACGCGCTGCCTTCCGGCGCTTCGTCGCCCCAGAGCAGGTGTTCCAGGGTCTCGCGCCGGACCAGAGCCGGGGCCGAGCGGATCAGTTCGGCCAGGATGCGGAAGCCCGAAGGGCTCAGGCGCAGCTCACGGCCCTGGCGCACGGCCCGGTGCTCGGCATTGTTCAGACTGAGATCGGCAAAGGTCCAGACGCCCGCTTCCGCCGCCGGACCGCCGCCCACGGCGTTCAGACGGCCCCGCCGCAGCAGGGCCCGGATGCGGGCCTCAAGTTCCTTGAGGGCAAAAGGCTTGACCAGGTAATCATCGGCCCCGGCCTCCAGGCCGCGTACCCGGTCGGCCACGGTGTCGCGGGCCGTGAGCATCAGCACGGGCACAGCGGAATGGTGTTCCTCGCGCAGGTTCCGGCACAGGCTCACGCCGTCCAGTCCGGGCAGCATGACGTCCAGCACAATGCAGTCAAAACGCCCTTCCAGGGCCATGCTCAGGCCGGTCCGGCCGTGACGGGCGCAATCCAGCTCATAGCCCAGGGGTTCCAGGTAGGCATAGAGATTGGCCAGGATGTCCTCATTGTCTTCAATGAGCAGAAGGGAGACGGGCATGACGCACCTGCGGCGAAGTTAGAGCAAGGTAACTTTTCAAAGTTAATCCGCTCCGGACCGTCAGCTTAGTCGATGAGGGCCAGGGCGTCCACTTCCACTTCATTGGAGCGCTTGCGGCTCCAATTCACATGGCCCATAAGACGCACCCGGTCGTGCGGCGTGATCGTGAGGTGGCCGAAAATGTCATTCTCGATCTCCACCACCACGCGGCCGCTTCCGTCACCGAACAGGTACCTGTTTTTGCGGAAGGGGATTTTTTCCAAAATATGCCCTTCCAGCACGCAGGGGGCATCGTCCTGGGCGTCCAGCACATCCGCGGCCCGGGTCACCGTGGGCGAGACGCCCGGCCCCTCAAAACCGGCGGCGCGCACAGGAACGGCAACGCACAGGAAGAAAAGCAGCAATGCCAATACACGCATGGGCATACTCCGGGCAAAGCCGGGGCGGGATAAGCCCGCCCCGCGTTCCGCCGTTCTTTTAGAGCAGATTTACTTTGAAGTTGTGCCAATTTCAAAGTTGAAATGCTTTACTTCAGGATTTCCAGAACCTTCACGTCAATCTTGACGGGCTCCATCATGTCCTTGTCCACCTTGCCGGAAAGGCGCACCTTGGTCTGCGGGGTCACGGTACGGCCCGCGAAAATCTCGTGGTCGATATCCACGATGATCTGACCCGTAGCGTCCTTGAACAGATATTTGTCGTCGCTGCCGGCCAGGCGTTCCACAATGTTGCCGGTGAGCACCACGGGCGCGTCGTCCCAGGAACTCTGAGCCTTTTTCACCGTATCGGCCTGCACGCCGCCGGTGGGACCCTGGAAGCCGCCCATGCTCTGACCGCCGGAATTAGGGCCTTCGAACGCCGCATAGGCGGGAACGGCAAGCACGGCCAGCATGACGAAGGTAAGCAGATAACGCATAGTTTCCTCCATATTTTGTTTGACAGGTTTTAAGTATATTGTCGGCGGGGAGAGAGCCTACTGCAACAGTTGCAGCACCTTCACGTCCACCCGCAACGGTTTGTTGGGATACTTCTTCAGCTTGCCGAACAGACGGACATTACTCTCGGGGGTGATGTCCCGCCCGGCGAAAACCTTGTGGTCAATCTCCACCATGATCTTGCCGCTTTCGTCCTGAAACAGGTATTTGTCGTCCTTGCCGGCCACGCGTTCCACAACATGTCCGGTCAGCACCACCGGAGTTTTGTTGGGAGCAACCAGGGCCTTGGCAACAGTGTCTGTGCTCACGGTCCCGCCGGGGCCCTGAAAGCCGCCGCCGGGCAGGGCCGGGGCCGCCGTCTCAGCCGCGTATACGGGAACCGCCAGCATGACCGCCAGCGCCAGGAAAAGTAGATAACGCATAGTTTCCTCCTGCGGTGCGGGCTTGCTTCTCGGCAACATCCGTTGCCGCCCGCGAAAATACTCTGCTCCGGCAGGCGTCAGCAAAGCGTCAGCACGCGGCGTCCCGAGGCGGGAATGCGCCCTTGTGGAGCCGGGGCAAAACTGCTATCGTCCCCGGCATGAAAGAGCTTGATCCGCATACTATCCGTCCCTGCCTCGCCTGCGGGGGCACCAATGCCCATCTGGAATCCATGTTGCCGCCGGGCCGTCGGCAGGAAGTCTGGCGCGTGGTCTGCGCCTGCGGCCAGACTTCGCAGCAGTGGTCGGTTTCCCAAGGAGCGGCCATCCGCGCCTGGAACCGCAACCTGGCCCAGGAAAACGATCTGGCCTCTCTGTCCAAGGAGCGCATGACGCCCCAGAGCCATCTGAAGAGCTAGCCCGGCCTCCCCTCTTTTTCGGATTTTTCCGCCCCGCAGCGCCGCCATAAAACGAATGGCCGCATGCTGTGTCTTTTTTTATTTCTCTCGCCTGCCGGATGCGCAGGCGGGGCCGCCAGCCCCGCCGCGTCCTCAATCCGTCGCAAGAGCCCGGCCTTTTTGCCGGGCTTTCTGACGCACTTCCTTCCATTGCATAGTAAAATCACCCGTTATTTCGCGATGTTCCCTGTTTTCCAGAGCCTCTTTACGGCTGGGAAAAGAACAACGCCCCGCGCCAGCTCTCAGACAACAGTAGTCGAGGTGGCCTTGTAACCTGTCATGATAATTAGATTTTACAGCATGAAAAACCAAAATTATTCACCTATATTTACATTTATTTTCATACCCATTAAATAGAATCATGAATAAAATTCTGCTTGCCGCAGCTGTTTTGGCCGCGCTGGCGTCGCAGCTTTTCCCGGCATCAGCTATCCAGGCCGCCGGACCCGTTGCGCCGTTCGATCTGCCCGCCCGCGCGGCCCAGCCATATGAGCAGCGCCTGCGTGAACAGGAGGCCCGGCAGCGTCAACAGTTGCTGACGCCGCCGCCGGAAACGGAGAGCGCGCCCAAAGGAACCGAGACGCTGCGTCCCGGTGGCCCCTGCGTGACGATACGCTCTATCCGGGTGGAGGGCGCGCGCCTGCTGTCCGACGCGCAAACGCGCAAACTGGTGTCCCCGTATGAGGGCCAGTGCCTGAACCTGGACGGCATCAACGCGGTGCTGCAAAGCCTGACCAACGCCTATGTGGAGCGCGGCTACGTCACCTCCCGGGCGGTTCTGGGCCCGCAGGATCTCAACCGGGGCGTGCTGGTCATCAAAATTATCGAGGGCCGGGTGGAAAGCGTGGGGCCGGACGCGGCCTCCACCATGCAGCCAAAACAGTTTCTGACCATCTTTCCCGGCGTCAAGGGCTCGGTGCTGCAATTGCGCGATATCGAGCAGGGCCTGGACCAGCTCAACCGCCTGCCCTCCAACAACGCCACCATGCGCATCGAACCCGGCGCGGAAGCGGGCTCCAGCCGGGTGCTGATCAACAACGTGCAGAAACGCACCTGGCGGCTTTCCGCCGGGGTGGACAACCTGGGGCAGGAAACCACGGGCCTTACCGAGTACACCCTCGGTTTTGAAAAAGACAACTTCCTGGGCTGCAACGACCAGTTCGCCCTGTACTGGACAAGCTCCATGCCGCGCATTGCCGGGCAGTTCGGCAATCCCTGGGAGGGATACAGCGACAGCATTTCCGGCCTGTTTTCCGTGCCGTTCGGCTACTGGCTGTTGAGCGGCAGCGTCAGCCGTTTCAATTACACCACGCAGATTTACGGCCTGAATCAGGCCTACACCAGCAGCGGCACCACCACGGCGGCCCGCCTGGCCCTGGACAGGGTGATCTGGCGCGATGCGGCGAGCAAACTTTCGCTGGGAACATTCATTCAGTACCGGGACGTGGTCAACCGTTTTGAGGACGTGCGCCTGGCGGCCAGCAGCTACCGCCTGACCACCAGCGGCCTGGCCGCCAGCTACGTGCGCCGGATGCTGGGCGGCGTGCTGACCCTCCAGGCCGAGCAGATCTGGGGCCTGCCCACCATGTCCTGGAGCGTGCCCGGCCCCATCGGCTCCACCACGCCGCACACCAATTTCAGCAAAACCACGGGCACGCTGGGCTGGTACCGCCCGTTCAACGTGGGAGAACAGCAGTGGGCCTGGTCGCTCTCGGCATACGGGCAGACCAGCGAACAGACCATGTACGGCTCCGAGCGGTTGTACCTGGGCTCTTCCTACACGGTGCGCGGCTTCAAGGAGACGCCCGTGGGCGGGGATTGCGGCGGCTACGTGCGCAATGAGCTGGCCTGGACCGTGCCGGAGCAATGGCTGGGCCCGCTCAAAAAAGCGCCTCTCGGCCAGGTGCGGCTTTTCGCGGCCTATGATTACGGCGGCATCGCCCGTGACGGCAAAGATCCCTACGAATGGGGCGAAATGCACGGCATGGCGCTGGGGCTGCGCACCAGCGGGGATTTTTCGGTGCAGGCGGCCTGGTCGCACCCGTTGGGCGCGCCGGATTATGTCAAGGAGCGGGACGACGTCTGGTACCTGACCCTGCGATACACATTCTGACACACAATCTTCCGCCGCGTCGGCCCCCAATTCCGGCGCGCGGGGCGTAAAGCGCTCAGGGCAAGGAGCGCGTTTTGCCGGGCTCACGGGAGGGAATCATGAAGAGGAAAGGGGAAGCGCGCAATGTCCTGCTGTGCGCCGTGCTTGCGGCGCAGTTGATCCTTTTGCCCGTACTGGGAGCCAACGTCCGGGCCGCCGGTGTGACGCCGGACCCCAACGCGGCGGCCAACAAGCGCCCGAGCATGGAAACCGCGCCCAACGGCGTGCCGGTGGTCAACATCACGGCGGCCAACAGCTCGGGGCTGTCGCACAACCAGTACCATGATTTCAACGTCCACCAGCAGGGCCTGATCCTGAACAACAGCAGCGGGGCCGCCAATTCGCAGCTCGGCGGCATTGTGGCGGGCAATCCCAACTTCCACGGCAACCGTGGGGCCGAGGCGCGCACCATCCTCAATGAGGTGACCAGCGCCAACCGCTCGCGCATTGAAGGCTATATCGAAGTCAACGGCCGGGCGGCGGACGTGATTCTGGCCAACCCCAACGGCGTGACGGTCAACGGCGGCGGCTTCATCAACGTGCCGCGCGCCACCATCACCACGGGCAAGCCGGAGGTGGACCCCGGCGGCGCGTTGCGCGGCTATGAGGTGCGCCAGGGCGACATCCGCATTGAAGGTGCGGGCATCAACGCCGACAACACGGACGCCTTTACCCTGCTGGCGCGCACGGCCCATGTGGAAGCC
Organism: Desulfovibrio sp. 6_1_46AFAA; assembly: GCF_000224635.1. Classification (NCBI taxonomy): domain Bacteria; kingdom Pseudomonadati; phylum Thermodesulfobacteriota; class Desulfovibrionia; order Desulfovibrionales; family Desulfovibrionaceae; genus Desulfovibrio; species Desulfovibrio sp. 6_1_46AFAA. The sequence continues at coordinate 2,900 of NZ_JH114301.1, read as the reverse complement.
CAGGTGCGCGCCAGCAGCCTGGCCGTGGTCACGGGCAAAAACAGCGTGGCCGCCGACGGCACGGTGACGCCCCTGGCCGATCCCTCCCCTGCCCCGGCTGATCCCGGCGATCCCTCCCTGCCCCCCGCCGCCGAGGAAAAACCGGAAGTGGGCATTGACTCCTCGGCCCTGGGCGGCATGTACGCCAACCGCATTACCCTTATCGCCACGGAAAAGGGCGTGGGCGTGAACCTGGAAGGCACGGTGCAGAGCGCGGACCAGATGGTGATCACCGCCGACGGCAAGCTGCGCCTGCGCGAGGCCATCTCGGGCGGCGACGCGGTGCTGGCCGGCAAGGGGGATATCGAACTGACCGGAGCCACCGTCACGGCGGCGCGTGACCTGTCGGTGACGGCTGACAACCTGCGCCTGGAAAAGGGCGTGTTTGAACCGCAATATGAAGCCCGCAAGGCCAAAAAACAGGCCGGAAGCGTAACCGCCGGTGCGGCTTCCGCACCGGCGTCGGGTCTGACAGACCCGACGCCCGAGCCGGAACCGGAAAAATCCTCCCTGCTCTATGCAGGAGGCGACATGCTGCTGACCACCGCGCGCGAACTGCTCAACGAGCAGAGCGAAATCCGCGCCGAAGGTAGTCTGCGCATCGCCGACGCGGACGGCCAGGGCAACAACAGCGTGCGCAATTCCTCGGGCACCATGGCGGCCGGCAAAGATTTGTCCATCAGTGCCAAGACGCTGGAAAACACGCGCTCCATCCTGAACATCCGTCGAGATGCCAGCAGTTGGCACGTGCGCTCCTGGGACGACAACTTCCGTTGGGGCGACCGCAAGGAAAAATGGTGGGACTATCACGAGCTGAACGCCGCCCAGGACAGCCTGATTGAAGCCACTATGGCCTCAGTCATCAGCGCGGGCGGCAATATCAGCATTACTGTGGACAATTTTCTGAACTCCGCCAGCCATGTGGCGGCGGGCAAGGACCTGGATATCTTCGCCGTCACCAGTCTGCGCAATCAAAGCTACGCCCTGTACAAGAGCGAGTATGAGCACGTCAGTTACTGCCACGACGATGAGGACGGCGATCTGGACCACTACCACGATCCCCAGACCTTTGTCAGGCGCGAGGTGCTGACGCCCTACTCCGCCTCGCTCACCGCCGGAGATACCCTGACCATCACAGGCGCGGCCCTGCAAAACCTCGCCGACGTCAGCTATGCCGTGCCCCTGACCAACAAGGATCCGGCCTCGCTGGAAGAAGCCGTCACCGTCTTGAGCGACAGCGCGTTGTTCCATACGGTGAGCGGCCCCGGCCATCATTACCTTATTGAAACCAACCCCATGTTCACGAATATGGGCCTTTTTTACGGTTCGGAGTATTTCCTGAGCCGCATCGGCCTGGACCAGGACCGCCAGCAGGTGGTCCTGCTGGGCGACGCCTTTTATGAAACGCGCCTTGTGCAGCAGCAGATTCTGGACGCCACGGGCCAACGCTTCCTCAGCGGCTACAGCTCGGACGCGGACCAGATGCGCGGGCTCATGGACAATGCCGTGGCCCAGGCCAGCGAACTCAAACTGGCGGCGGGCGTGGCCCTCACGTCCACTCAGGTGGCCGCGCTCACCGACGACATCGTCTGGCTGGTGGAGCAGGAAGTCAACGGCCGGAAAGTCATGGTGCCCCAGGTCTACCTGGCGTCCAATTCCAAAAACGCGGTCCTCACGGGCGGCTCGCTGGTGGCCGCCAACAATGTCAGCATCACCGCAGGCACCGCGACCAACAGCGGCTCCACCATCCGTGGCAACAATTTCTCTATGCTTGCCGACAACATCAACAATACGGGCGGCGGCGTCCTGACCGGCGGCGCTGTGCACCTGGCCGCCACTCAGGACATTCGCAACAGCGGTTCCACCATCAGCGGCAACAACGTGGCTCTGGCCGCCGGGCGCGACATCGTGAATGAGGCGCGCATCGTGGGCGGAAACGGCGTCACCCGCCTGGGCGAGACCGGCGGCATTGCCGCCGCCGACGGCCTGCAGATGCTCGCCGGGCGCGACGTGACCCTGGCCGGTTCCCAACTGGCCGCCGGAGGCGACGCCCGGGTCAGCGCGGGCCGCGACGTGAACGTGACCACCGTGACCACAGGCTCTTCCTTCCACGGCTATCACCTGGATGAAGACATCACCACCCACCACGGCTCCAGCGTGGTCGTGGGCGGCAATCTGCAAATGACCGCCGGAAACGACCTCACCGTGGCGGGCTCCGGCGTGGCCGCCGGGGGCGACGCCACCCTGGCCGCCGGGCGCAACCTCTCGGTCACGGCGGTGCAGGACGTTTTCAAGCAGGAAATCCGGGGTTCCAGCTCCAACGGCCTGCTGGGCTCATCCTCCTCGCGCCGCAATGAGGAACGCGTTACCAGCAAAGCCGCCACGGTCACGGCGGGCGGCAACCTGAATCTCCTGGCCGGGGCTTCCATTTCCGGCGCGCCCGCGCAGACCGGCCATGCTTCGGTGGTGGGCTCCAACCTGGCCAGCGTCAAGGACCTTACCGTGGCCGCCAGCGGCAACGTCAACGTGGCCTCGGCCCAGGACACCTACTTTTACAGTTATTCCAAATCCTCCACCGGCGCGCTGGGACTGAGTTCCTCGTCCAAAAAGGAAGGTAAGGCCACCGTGACTCAGGTGGAATCCAACCTCATCGGCCGGAATGTCACCCTGGACGCAGGCAAGAGCGTCAGCGTCACGGCCTCCAACCTGGCCGCCGTGGACAATATCAACCTCACGGCCCGCGACGGCGACGTGGCCGTTGTGGACGGCAAAAACCAGTCCACGTCCTGGTATTACAAAAAGCAGACCGGCTTCGGCCTGGGCGGGGGCGGCTCCTTTACGAGCTTCTACGGCACCGAGGG
>NZ_JH114300.1:741949-856981 GCF_000224635.1 Desulfovibrio sp. 6_1_46AFAA | reverse complement strand
GCCGCGAGGCGTGGAGCTGACCAGTACTAATAGCCGTGAGGCTTGTTCTCTTGAAAAACTCCTTCCTTCCCTGTCAATTATATTTTTGTACAAATTTTTTGGCAGCCATAGAGAAGAGGGTACACCCGATCCCATTCCGAACTCGGTAGTTAAGCTCTTCCTCGCCGATGATACTGCATAACGTCATGTGGGAAAGTAGGCCGCTGCCAAAAATTGCTCGGAAGCCCCCCTCGCCGCTCTCAGCGCGTGGGGGGCTTCTCTTGTCCGCCCTATGCTGCCGCGCCTGCGCCCCCCCCCAACTCCGCGAATTCCCGAACCATCCCACCGCTTCCTTCATCCCTCCCTTCCTCACCTTGCCTTGAACCGGCCAGGCTGGAAAACCCTCGGAGCCGCTTCTAAAACTGCCCAGGGAGCTTTTTTGCCGCTGGGGGATATCCTCTCGGGCTTCTTCGCGCCTGCACGCCGCTTCCTTGACGGTATCTCCGGCGTATCCTGCCCTCCGCCCTATGTGTGGTGGACAACCACATGATGATCAGATATTGCGCTCAGATGGCCATTGCCGAAGAGCCGGAAATCCGGCGTGCCGTTCCGGGCAGTATTTGTGGAGAATTCAGGCCGATGCGCGCCTTGCTCTTCGCCTGTGCCCTTTTCTGCCTTTTGACAGTTATCGGCGTGCCCGCTGCCGCTTTTCAGCGTTTGCGCATTTTGCCGTCAGGCGAAGACGATTGCCTGACCGGCACTCTTGTCATTGCGTTTGACAAGGAATTTAATGTCGATTTGCCGAGCAAGGAAGAAATTCTAGAGGTTGAGAATCTGGTACGCGCGGAATTGGAGCGCGAGGGAATAGGAGATTTCAATTACTGCATGAAAGTGAGCAGGGCCACTGCGGGAAAAATGATAATTATGCATGTGCGGCCGTTTTCGAAACCCACGCCGGGGGAGAGCCCTCCGAAGCGGTCTAGTCATATTTTTTACATTCAGAACGGCACATTGTGGGGGATTGAAAAAAATCCGTAGCAGTCTTTTTGATGCTGCCCGCAGCGGCTTGTATGCGAAGCCATGCGGCCTCCTTTTATCTCCTGGAAATGCGGAAATCCCGACAGCGTTGGGCGGCGGGATTTCTGTCCCGTATCACAGTGGGTCTCAAGCGAGGCGGGCCGCGTCTTCCGCCTCGTTGACTTTCCCCTGTTTTCCGGGCAAGTCCGAACTACAGAAACAATCTGGTGTCGCGTCGAGATCGACACATGTCGCAAACCCGTAAGGGGTTGCGCACCGTCGCATGTGGCGAGAGCACAGCAAAAAAACACGTTTTTTGCTGTGCGATCTTCACGCCGAAGCGACCGAAGGCGGTGCGAAGTGCCGTGCCCGTTTGAGCGAAGCGAATTACGGACATCGACGGCAAAGATAACCACGCTTTCCGGCGCAGTGGTCTTAACACGTAAAACGAAGTTTTAAGTGTTGCATGGCACTCGCCGCGAGGAGGTTGTATGGCGCGTCTTGTGCTCATTCTGTTGGTCCCGCTCGTGTGCCTGGCTGGCATTATTTATAAGCTGGCCAAGGCTCGGCGCGTTGTGTCGGCGGATGGTATGCTGATTTCCGCCTATGCGCCTTCGCTTGCCGTGCGTTGCCGTGAGGACTTCGACCTGCTTGACGCCCGCCGGACCAGGATTTTTCCCAGGCTGAGCGCCAGGATCATGAGAACCTACCCCGCAAATGTCTGGTATGGCCTGTATGCCAACGGCGCCGGGGATGAGGCGTGTCCGCCCGCCCGGATGATCGTTATTCTGGCTTTTACTTCGGGAACGCTCTCTTGGGCTTCGGATGCGGTCACCGGCGTGGTAGGTCTGCATCATGTCAACCTACGGTATGACGAACTTGAGGGCACGGGCACCACAGTGCTGCCCACGGCGGAGAACGACCCCTGGTTCACTGCGCATGAATCCGGCCCCTGGAACCGTGGCAGCCTTGCCTACCGGGTGATGTTTCTGACCAAGAAAAACAAGCTTAAAATTATTGTGGATTACCGTGAGCCGGATATGCGCGCCCGGCCCGGCGTGCCTCTCGCCGAGGATGACAGCGTGCCCCAGGACTTTGTGGAACGCGCCCAGGCCTCGTTCCGGCTTATCAGGGGCAGCGGGGAAGCTCCTTTGCCCGGCGGTTCAGGTGCGCTGCCTTTCTCGCCTCCGGAAGTGGATGCCAAGCTGCTTGCGGATATGACCGGCATGCTGTTGCGCAAACAGAGCTTTTTTGAATACCTTTCGCTGTTTGCGGATGATGTTCGTGAAATCATTTCCTATTTCCGGCGCTGAAGTGCGATTTTTCTCTAGGGGCTGTTTCTGACTCAGTCCTGTTGCTTTCCGGATTCGTCAACCTATGCTTTTTACTCCAGAATTTAGAAACAGCCCCTGATGGCTGATTGCAAAAATTTCGAACATGCTTTTTAGTTTTAGCAGGATCGTCAGCCAAAGCGCGGCATGCTGTATGTTGTAAAAAAGTGTTTTTAACCAGCCAGGGTTAGTGGCCGATTTGTAGATTCGTATTCTTCTTTCACGCAAGAAGCGTGAAGCCCGGCTGTTTCGGCAATCGGGCTTTCTTTTTTCGCTGTTCCCTGTCGGGCCGTTTTACCGCGAAAACGGCGGCTGCCGCTGTGGACAGCTACCCTACGATCAGATAAATGATTATTATGTCTTGAAAAGAGTATTGCAGTCCGGGACAGGCGGAGCCCCTGGACGGAGGAGAACCTATGTTGCGCAGTATGCGCCGTTTCAGTTTGCTTCTGGCGGCGTTTATTATTTTTTTCAGCCAGACCTCCGGCGCGGAGGTGCGTCTTTCCGGTGCGGGCAAACAACTCAGCGGGCATACCTTTGTGGGCGTCCGCCTCTGTGACCTGCGCCTGGCGGATACGGTCATCCGGGACATGGTGTTTGAAGACGTGGTCGCGGGCGGAGCGCTTTTCCGCAACATTATTTTTGAAAACTGCCGCTTTTCGCGGGTGGATCTGAGCCATTCCACATTTGAAAATGTGGTGTTCAGGAATTGCGCTCTGGAGTCGGGAAAAAATGCCGACGGCACGCTTGTGCTGACCACGTTCGAGGGCTCGTCCATGAAGGACGTGCTTTTTGAACAAAGCCGTCTGTACAGAGTCCGCCTGGCCGAACTTCAGGGAGCGGGCGGCAAGGTGTCGTTCAAGAAAATGACCGATATCGTGCCCGAAGAAAACTACGGGCTGTTGCTGTCCGGCCAGGAGCTCCGGATTTGTGTGGAAGATTCGCAGATCAGCGGCGGCAAGATCAAAATCCACATGGCTGAAAAAAATAAAAGCTTCCTGATTGCGCGCAACAGCATTTTCAGCCGCTTTTCAGTCTATTGCGACGCCATCTTCATGCAGAACTGCACCATCGCCGATTCCCGTCTGGGAGCCGCCGAGTTGATTGTGCGCGACTCCAGCCTGTCCGGTGCGGAGGTGCTCAGCACGGTCAAGGGCTATCTGGTCTATAATCTGTATTCCTCCGGCAAGGGCGGGGCGGGCAACAGCGCGCATGCTTTGGGCAAGGGCAAAATATACGTCCTGCACCGTGACCCGGCTCCGGCGCATTTGTCATTGGGCGGCGGCAACCTGGAAGCGCGGGACATTGTCCTGGCGTCGCCGATACTGGGCAGCAAGGCCGGGGAAGTCACCCGGCGCCTGGATTTGCGCAATGTGCAGATCAAAGGCGGCAGCTGGCGCTATTTGCGTCTGTTGAGCGGCCAATGGGAAAATGTGGTCATTGAGCCGCCTGTCATTGTGGACAAAAGCCGTCTGGAAAATGTAGCGGCCTATAATCTGCAATTTCCCCAAGGGGAGCCCTGGAGTGAGGTTGAAGAGTCCGAAGGGCCTCTGTATTTTGGCGTGACGCGGCGGCCCACGCCCTTTGCCTGGGAAGAGGTGCATGTGCCCGAGCCCGAGGATTGGGGCATTGCTTGGCGTGTGATCGGCGGGCGGTGAGCCGTCCCGGAAAATGTCACGAAAATGTCACCTTTTGCTTCTTGTCTGCCGTCCCATGTGCTGTATGCTGAACAAGCGGATCATAACGGGCGGGGCCGTGCCTGGATCGTGCCTGTTCAACGCTCACTGAGGAGATCGTATGCCCAAGGATGCCGTTGCAACCGGGTCCGTCGAGGTTGATGAAGGCCAAGCGGGGTGCTGCGCCGCGGCGATTGAAGATCTGAGCTGCCCGGATCTGTATCTGAACCGCGAGTTGAGCTGGCTGAAATTCAACGCCAGGGTGCTTGACCAGGCGCTGGATCCGCGTTTTCCGCTGCTGGAGCAGTTGAAATTTCTGGCTATTTTTCACAATAACCTGGATGAATTCTTCATGGTCCGGGTGGCGGGCATCGTGCAGCAGCACAAGAACGGTCTGCCCTGCGGCACGCCGGACAAGCTGCGCCCGGCCCGCCAGCTGGCGGAAATCCGCAAGCGGGTTCTGGCCCTGCAGGAAACAGCCTATAAGCACTGGAAAGAACTTTCACGCCAGTTGGCTAAAAAAGGCGTGCGCTTCCGGCGCTACAGCCAGCTCACGGAAAAACAGCGTAAATTTCTGGATGATTTTTTCCATACCGAAGTCTATCCGGTGCTGACGCCCCAGGCCATTGATCCGGCCCATCCCTTTCCCACCATTTCCAATCTGAGTATCAACTTTATCGTCCAGCTCCAGTGCCCGGACAATACCATCCGTTTTGCCCGGCTGCGCTGCCCCAGCAATGTTTCGCGTTTCGTTTTCGTGCCGCGCACCAAGGCGGCCAAGGATTACGTCTGCCTCGGCCTGTCCAGCAATCTGCGCGACACAGACGTGATTCTGCTGGAGGATCTGATCCGCCAGTATCTGGAAACCCTGTTTTACGGCAATAAAATTCTGGCCTGCGGCCTGTTCCGGATCACTCGCAATACGGACCTGGAGCTTGCCGAGGAAGAAGCCGACGACCTGCTGGAAGCCATCAGGGACCTGGTGGACCAGCGCCGCTTCGGCGATGTGGTGCGCCTGGAGTTCGCCAGCGGGGTGAATCGCATGCTGGTTGATTTTCTGGCGCGGCATCTGGAGGTGAGGCCGTTTCAAATCTACAAGATCCGGGGGCCCCTGGCTTTTTCCCAGATGTTGCCGTTTTACGGCGTGGACAGGCCCGGCCTCAAGCTGCCGCCGCAGCACCCCCGTCAGCCCGACATCTGCGGCATGGAAAGCATGTTTCCGGCCATCCGCGCCAAGGACAGGCTGCTCTACCACCCGTACGACAGTTTTTGTGCCGTGCTGGAATTTATCCGACAGGCCAGCGAGGACCCGGACGTGATGGCCATCAAGCAGACCCTTTACCGGGTAGGCGCCAATTCGCCCATCGTGGGGGCGCTCATGGAGGCCCGGAGGCGCGGCAAGCAGGTCACGGCCGTGGTGGAGCTGAAGGCCCGCTTCGACGAGGAACGCAACATCACCTGGGCCGAGGAACTGGAGGATGCGGGCGTCAACGTGGTCTACGGCCTCAAGGGCATGAAGATCCATGCCAAACTCTGCCTTGTGGTCCGCAGGGAGGGGCGCGGCCTGACCTGCTACGCGCACATCGGCACAGGCAACTACAATCCTTCCACCGCCCGGATTTATACGGATATGGGCTTGCTCACGGCCGATCCGCAGATCTGCGCGGATATAACGGATCTTTTCAACTACATGACCGGCTACGCCGTGCACGAACGCTATCAGCGCCTTCTGGTTTCACCGGTCAATATGCGCCGGGGCCTGCTCTCGCGCATTGAGCGCGAAATCGAGCATCAGCGGGAGCGCGGCAACGGTCAGATCATCATCAAATGCAATCACCTGGTGGACGAAGGGCTGATCCGCGCGCTGTACCGCGCCTCACAGGCCGGGGTGCGCATTGACCTGCAGGTGCGCGGCATCTGCTGCCTCAGACCGGGCCTGCCGGGGGTGAGCGAAAATATCGACGTCACCTCCGTGGTGGGGCGTTTTCTCGAACATCCGCGCATCTACTGGTTCTGCAATAACGGCGCTGACGAGCTGTACATGGGCAGTGCCGACATGATGCCGCGCAATCTCAACCGCCGCGTGGAAGTTCTGACGCCCGTGCTGGACAAGGAACTGCGCGACTATCTTCGCAATACTGTTCTGAAACTGCATTTGAAAGACACTGTACAGTGCTACAGAATGCTTGCCGACGGTGAATATCTTCGCATCAAGCCCGGAAAAAAGGACAAGCTTGTCAATTCTCAGGAGAGCCTGATAGAATTGTACAGTGCCTCTCAGAAGTAATGCCAACCCTAACGCCGACCAAACTATGAAAAAAGACAACGACGAAAACAAAACACTGGCTCCAACGGCCACAACGGCCAAACCCGCTCCCCCGGCCAGGAAGCGGCCTTCCCGCGCCAAAAGCGGCGGTACGGCCAAGGCCGCATCGGCGCCCGCCGCTGAAAGCGCGCCGAAAGCCGCTGCAAAGGCCCCCGCGGCCAAGACGCCGAAGCCCGTGGACGGCGCTGCCGCGCACTGCACGGTCGCGCCGGTGGACGTGGCCTACGAACCCAGCCTGCCCGATGACCCGGTCTACACCGGGGCTCTGGTTCACGGCCGACAGGTGGAGCACCTTGCCGCCGCGCTTTTCCGCGAATTTGCGCCGCTGCACAAGCTGGGTGCCCCTTGGGAAGAGCGCCTGCGCGCCGCCGCCCGCCTGCACGATATCGGTTGGGTGGAGGGCCGGAAAAAGCACCATAAAACCAGCATGCGGCTTATTGAAACGGATCCGGCCCTGGTGCCGGATGAGACGGAACGTTCCCTGGTGGCTCTGCTGGCACGCTATCACCGGCGGGCTTGGCCTTCGCCCCGGCATCGGCGTTTCGCAGCGTTGGGCAAGGATGATCGGAAATGCGTGCGGCGTCTGGCCGCGCTGTTGCGCTTGGCCGACGCCTTGGATTACAGCCGTCAGGGCCTGGTGGAGGACATCAGCGCCCGGATCGGCAAAAAGCGCGTGGAATTGTGCCTGCAGGCCAAGGCCCCCTGCCCGGAGGAAATGCGCCGGGCCAAGGTCAAGGGAGACCTTTTTGAAGCCGAGTTCGGCAGGGAGCTGCGCTGTTCATGCCTGCCGCAATGAAGTCCCCGGCCCATGCCGCCGTTCCCGCTGGGTCAGTGGGAACGGGCGAGGCCCCCGGAACCGCCGTTCAGCCCGGCAAGGTGCTGGGCATTTTCGACCTGGGCAGCAACTCCGTGCGCCTGATGCTGGTGCGGGTGGGGCCGGTCAATGCCTCCTGCACGGTGCTCAATCAGGTTAAGCATATGGTCCGTCTGGGCGAGGGCGTGTTTCTGCACGGCCGCCTGCACGAGGAGGCCATGCAGCGCACTGTCCATGTGCTCCAGGGCATGGCCGGGATGTGTTCGGCTTACGGCGTTACGGATATTGTGGCCTGCGCCACGGCAGCCGTGCGCGACGCGGATAACGCCCCGGTTTTTCTCAAGCGGGTCCGGGAGCATACGGGCCTGACCTTCACCGTCATTTCCGGACGGGAGGAGGCGCGCCTGATCTATCTGGGCGTGGCCAGCGGCCTGGAATACAGCGAGGAAAACCGGCTGTTCATCGACATCGGCGGCGGCAGCACGGAGCTGATTGTGGGCAATTCCCACAATTTCTCCAATTTGGATTCCGTGAAAGTGGGCTGTGTGCGCCTGAGCAACCAGTTTTTCGGCGCGGACGACGGCCCGGCATCCGCGGCGCGTTACCGCCAGGTGCAGGACGCCATCCGCAATCAACTGCTGCACGCGGTCAAGCGCATTGAAGGTTACGATCTGGCCGAGGCCGTGGGCAGTTCCGGCACCATCCAGAACCTGGCAGCCATGGCCGCTGCCGCCGACCAGACGGGACTGGGCAAAAAAGCGCCGGAAGCGCGCTTTCTGACCTATGACAAATTGTTGCCCCTGGCGGACAGAATCCGAAATTGCACTCTGGAGGAGCGCCGGGCTCTGCCGGGCATCAATCCCAAACGGGCCGACGTCATCGTGGCCGGAGCGGCCATTGTCCAGACCCTGATGGAAGAGCTGGGCGTGGAGAGCATCAGCGTCAGCAACCGCAGCCTGCAAAACGGCATTTTGCTGGACTATCTGATGCGGACCCGGCCCGATGTCTTCCCCGAGGGCATTCCCACGCGGGAGCAGAGCGTACTGCAACTGGGCCGCCTCTGCCGCTTTGAGGAGCGCCACTCCCGCCACGTGGGCGATCTGGCCCTGATGCTTTTCGACAGCGCCGTCAGTCTGGGGCTGCACAAAGGCGGCAAGGGCCGTCGCGAACTTCTGCGTTACGCGGGCCTGCTGCATGACGTGGGCATTTTCATTTCCTTTGAGAACCACCATGCCCACAGCCATTATCTGATCCGGAACAAGGAACTGCTGGGTTTCACGGATGAGGAAATCGATGTGCTGGCTGCCACGGTCTATTTTCACCGCAAGCGGGCTTCGCCCAAATACGAAATTTTCGCGCAACTCGCTCCGGCCCGGCAGGAGGCCGTGCGGATTCTTTCCCTTTTTCTGACCCTGGCCGAGCGCCTGGACAAAACCCATTGCCAGTTGGTGCGCGCGGCGGAATTTCAACGCCGGGGCAAAAAACTGGAGCTCCACATCAAAACCGTGGCCGCCTGCCCCATGGAATTGCGCGAAATGGAGCGCAGCCGCAAACTGCTGCACAAGGTGCTGGGGGAGAAGGTGGGCGTTCGTCTGGTACCGTGTGACGTTTAAACGTCACACGGTACCAGACGCCGGGCGCGAGTCCGGCTACCGGCGGCCCGCTCAGCGGCCGGACCAGACCACGCGGTGGATTTCGGCCGGGCCGTGTTCCGCGGTGCGCATATAGTGCACCGCCGGAGAGCCGAAAAGCATGGCGTAGCCCAGTTCATGCGTCTCCGGAATGCCCAGCCGGGGCAGCAGTTCCGGCAGCACCAGCCGCAGACACCAGTAGAGCAGGCCGCACCAGACCGTGCCCAGACCGGCGCTCTGGGCCATGAGTTCAAAGTACGAAAGATAGATCAGCGAGTCCTGCTCCCGGCAGGGCGCGTCCACGGCATTGGAAACCAGAATGCAGTGGGGTGCCTGCCGGAAAATGGGGTCCTGGCCGTTGCGCCAGAGCTCCGGCGCGGTGGTGAAAAAACGGCGGCGCGGGTTTTCCGGCATACGGTTTTCCCGTACCAGATTCTCCAGGCGCTGGTAGACTTCGCGCCGGAAGTCATCCATGACCTCAAGATCGTCAATGACCGTCACCCAGAGCTTACGCGCGTTGACCCCCGTGGGCGCTTGCGCCGCCACGTCCAGCACTTGGCGAAGCAGCGCGGGGTCCACGTCTTTCCGGATGTAGCGGCGTACGGAACGGCGGCCCTTCATCAAGGTCGCCACCTGCTCCGGCGCGGGCAGGTTCCCTTTGAGAGCTTTGCTTTCCGCAGGACTGTGCCCCAGAATGGAAATGGCCCCCACGGGACAGACCGCCAGACAGTGCAGGCAGCGCATACAGATGTCCTCATTGGGAATAACCGGATACTGATCCCGCATCTGAATGGCCTGGGGCAGGCAGTCCTCGGCGCAGGTGCCGCAGGAAACGCATCTATCTTTATCAACAGTAAATTGCAGCATTATAAACTCCTTTGCGGGCGCAGACGCCCGATGGAGCCATGATAGGCGCGGGGCCCCGGCCTGACAAGAGCGGCGGCATGGGGCCCCGCATCTCGTGGAGCAAGAGGAAGAATGCGCCAGCCGGAACTGACTTTTCATATCGCCCGCGAAGCCGGGCTGGAAATGGTCTTTTCCAGGGGCTCGGCCCTGCGCTATCCGGAGCATACCCATGTGGCGTCCTGTACCCTGACCCTGGTACGCCGGGGCGTGGTCTGCCTGCGGCGGGGCCGGACGGAATGCGTTTACCCGCGCGGCAGCGTGTATGCCGTGGCGCGGCATGAGCCGCACAGTCCGGCCTACAGCGACGATTTTGATTGTGTTTCCCTCTGCATTGACCTGCAACGTTGCGCGGCCCTGCGCCGCGAGGCGCTCAAACGCGTCTGCGCGGAGTATTGCGGCCTGTTGCGGGAAAAGGGCCTGCTGCGCCCGGAGGACGCGGGCGCGCTGCTGACCGGCCTGAATACCCTGCTTCCGGAGACGGGAATGCCGGTCAGGGACGGGCGGCCGCCGCTGCATCCCGCTGTCAGCGCATCGCTGCGGCGTTTTGAGCTCCCGGAGGAGGAAGGCGCGGACACGGCCCCCGCTGCGGATGCGCTCAGCCCCTTTCATTTTATCCGCCGCTTCAGGCGGGAACTGGGGCTCACGCCGCACAAGTATCTTGTGCAAAGCCGGGTCCGCGCGGCTCGCCACCTGCTCGCGCACGCGCCGTCCATTGCCGACCTGGCCGCCCGGCTCGGCTTTTGCGATCAGAGTCATCTGGACCGCTGTTTCAAGCGGGCGCTGGGCGTCAGCCCCAGGGCTTACCGCGAGGCCTGCATTTTCTGGGAGAATTGGGGCTGACCGGCGGTCAACTCCGGCCACGTTGAAACAATGCCAGCCCGGCCAGAATTAGGGCCCCGCCCGCGAAGGTCCCCGGTCCGGGCATCTCAGCCAGAACGGCATAGCCCAGCAAAAAGGAAAAGAGCGGGGTCAGAAACATATAGGCGGCTACAGTGCCGGTGCTTTCCGCCAGGGCCAGCGCTTTGGCCCAAAGCAGATAGGCCAGGGCGCTGGGGAAAAGCCCCAGAAAGACGACCGCGCAACAGTGCGTCCAGGGCGCGAGGCAGAATCGGCGCACGGCTTCGGGCGCGAAAGGGCTGAGCGTCAGCGCGGCGCAGACGAAGCTCCAGGCGGTCAGCGTCAGCGTGCCGCAGCGCCCGGCATAGCGCCGTTGCAGCAGATTGTAGCCGCTGATGCAGACGGCTGCTCCCAGAGTCCAGAAAATCCCGTCATTGAGGGAAAGCGTTCCGTCCCAAAGCGTAAGGATCAGGACTCCGGCAAAGGCCAGAGCCAGAGCGAGCCAGCCCGAGGGACGCAGCCTTTCCCGCAGCAGCCCGGCCGCCATGACCGCCGTGATCAGGGGCGCGGTGGAGATCAGAGCGCAGCTCGTGGCGGCGGTCAGGCCGGCCTGTCCCGTGTTGAACAGCCAGAGATACAGGGAAAAGCCAAGAATGCCGGAAAGCAGGAATACGGGCCAGTCCCTCGCGGCAGGCTTTGCGCGCCGCGCGGCCAGGCAGAGCAGGGCAAGGGCGGCCACGGCGCACCGCAGAAAGCCGAGAGTCGCGGGCGTGAACGAAGCCAGCGCCACCTTGGTGAAGACATACGCCGAGGACCAGAGCAGGACGGCGCAGAGCGCGTAACAATGGCTGCAATAACGGGCGGACATGGCATCTCCTTTTGAAGGATATGCTATGCGCCGCCCCGGCGGCCCGCTTGGATAAAATTGCGCTCCGGCTGCGGTGGGAAGCGGATATTCGTTTTTCTGCCGGGCGGTGAGGAAAAGCGGGTTTTTCCACCGGGGAGCAGCCGCTGCTCTAAAGTTTACGGCCGGAAGAGCGATATATGAAATAGGGGAATTGGAATATTCTGCGTGCCGCCCGTTGCTGCGTGGGAGAGGCGGAGTAGAGGAGGTCTGTATGGGCGTGGACGGCATCAATGTCATGGCCAGGAATTTCGTTTCCACCGACAGCCAGGAATCCAAATACAGCAAAGCCCGGCAGATCGCCGCCGAGGCGCGCGGTCAGATGGCCAACCGCCAGGACAGCGTGCTTCTCGCGGGCATGGCGGCCTGTATGGCTGCTGACCCCAATGGCGCGAGTATGAGCCGCAGGGTTCTTGAGGGACAGAAAGCCGCCCGCCGGATGCAGTTGGACATGCGGCAGAACGTGGCTGAAAAGTCTCAGGATAATCTGGATGAGATCAAAAAACGCCTGGAAGAAAAGACCGAGGAAATCCTGAACGGTTCGGACGAGCGAAAGGCTGCTTCGGAATCTTCCGTGGATGAACAGGGCGCGTCTGCCTCCGTAACGGCTGATGCGACTGCCAAGCCCGCGCAAGGGCGTACCGACGGCGGGGCGCGGCTGATTGCAACCACGGCATTCGATACCGGCGGCGCGGAGAGTACTGCCGCCGTTGCCGCGGCAGCCTCGGTGGCAGCGCCGGTCGAGGCTGCCGGAACCTCCGCGACTCAAGCCGGTGCGCTGCCCGGAGCTCTTGACCTGACGGTGTAAGTTTTTTTCTTTTATAACTGCAACGGCGCGCGCTCTTCACCGGAAGAGCGCGCGCCGTTTTGTTCGTCAAATGGAAGATTATTGCAGGAACGGCAGGCCGAGCACCGCGCCGGTGGACACAGCCACCTGCATGAGCACCTGGGAAATGTCCTTGACGGCCTGCATATTCTTGGATTCCACCTTGGGAAGCACCAGGATCTGGTCGCCGGAGCGGATGGCGTCGCCGTTCTGGGAAACCGAGCCGTTCTGGTGCATGACCAGCACATGATCCCGATCGGCCCGGTTGCTGTAGCCGCCCGCGCCCTTGATGTAATCCCGGAGATCCTTGTCCTCGTTCCAGAGCATGGCCTGGGGCACCATGACCTCGCCGCTGACCAGCACCACGTCGCTCTTGCCGGGGATCACGATGACGTCGCCATCCTCCAGCACCAGCTTGCCGCTGTCCGCGCCGTTGTCCAGCACCACCACGCCCTCGGGCTCCACGCTCTTGGCCCGTTCCACGAATTTGGCGATCATCTCCGCTTCCTTGGCCCGGATCTGTGATTCCTCGGAGCTGGAGGACGAGGCCGTGAGCGCGGTTTCCTCCAGGCGGCGCAGGGAGTCGGCAATGGCTTTCTTCTGCCGGGCGGCCACGCTTTTGCGCTTGATGTACATGGCCTTGATATTGGCCCGCCCCGGCTCCACGGCGATGAAGTTCTGCACGTCCTTGAGGCGCGCGCCCCGGCGCACCGGAAAACGCGACGTGCCGCGCACCGCGCCCTGAACTTCGATCATCATGGTGTTGCCCGTGGCGTCGGCCATGAACTCTACGCGGTCGCCGTCCTCCAGGTTGAGATGGCGCAATTCCTTGAGCGGCAGATAGGTGCTGTAGGGCGCGCCGTTGCGCGTGCCGTTGAGGGCGACGTGCGAGGCCCGGCGTTCAGGTTCGGCCAGTTCCATGAGCGCCGCGCCCGTGGCCCGGCCCTTGAGAAACTCAAAACGCGCGGCGTTGCGCACCGCGCCTGTGGCCGTGACCGTCGGGCCCTTGTCGCCCACCACCAGGGTGTCGCCTTCCTGCAGGCGCACGGAGGGCAGCTCGCCCCGGCGCGCAAAGGGATAGAGGTCCAGGCTGTTGATGGTCTTGCCGTCGCGGATCAGGTTCACGGCCCGGTAACTGCCGCGCACCGGGTCGATGCCTCCGGCCTTGTCCAGAAAGCTGAGCACCGGATCATTGGGCGAGCCCGCGTAACGGCCGGGCTTGGCCACGCCGCCGGTCACGAAAATGGAAACGGGCCGGGCGTCCAGCGGAGCCGCATAAACCTGTGTGTCGGCATGGCCGGTGGCCGCCAGCTTGCTGCGCAGGTCGTCCACCAGCTTGTCGTGGGCCAGCCCCGCCACGGGCAGGGGGCCCACTTCCGGCAGGTCGATGCGGCCCAGCGCGTCCACAGTGAAGGTGCCGTCCACATTCAGGCCGCCGCCCCAGAGGCGCAGCACCACGCGGTCGCCGGGAGCCACCGCGCCGTTTTCCTGGCTTTTGGCGAAATTACCCTGAAAAAGATTGGCCCCGTAGGGCAGCACGCTGTCGGCGGCCCGGGCGGACGGGCCCGTCCCGCAGACAAGGCCGACACAAAGGAGAGCGAGAACAAAGCGGAATGATTTGAGCATGGTTGTGATCACGCCTTGTGTTGATCCGGGCCGCGCGGCGTGAACGCGGCGCAGAGCTGTATTGCGCGACAGACTGAAAGGGCGATTTTTGTTTTTCGGCAAGGAAGAAGGCGATTGCGGCTCAGGAATAGTACTCTTTGGTACAGGCCCGGGCCGCAATCGCCTTCTGACGCAGTCCAGAAGGCAAAAGGCGTCCTTTCAGTCAGGGAGTGTCGATACCCTGTCCCCAAACCCTCGGCGCCATCCGCCACTGCCCTTCGCCGTCCCGGCAGATGACCACCACCTCGGCCTCTTTCTGCCCGGCCAGCACGGTGGCACGTTTGCATTCCTCGCCCTTGGCCGAGGTAAAACCGTCGTCCAGGGTGACGCGGACGCTCTTGCCGAAGGCCGGGTCGTCCAGCGTGGTGGATTCCCCGGCGGAGGCGGAAATCAGATAGGCTTCCACCGGGCCGGGCTGATATGCCGGGGGCGGGGGCGGATCGGAGAAAAGGCCGCAACCGGCCAGGAGAAAACCCGCGGGCAGGGCCAGAGCCAGAATCCGGGCGGAAACCGACATGGAAGGCCGCCGAGGCCGGGACGGACGACAAAAGAATCTGTTCATGGCAAGTTCTCCGGCTTGCGGCAAGACGCCGTGCCGTGCGCTGTGCCGTCAAGGAGCGGCAGCGTGTTTTTCTGCTTCCTCTTGCAGGAAAAAGGGCTCCTGTCAATTCCCGCCCTCATCCGTTGTCCTGCGCGGGAAAAAAGTGATCCCCCGCGCTCCCGTCTTTCGCCAATAGTCACGTTTTCAGTGAAAAGAGAGAAAATAGATAGAAAAAAGTATTATAAGACAGCCTGTTAAAATGTCCACGATTTGTAAATGCCTATTTTTTATTTTGCATATTATGGCGGGATTGGTAATATGTTGATAAAAGCATAGTTCAGAAATATGCACAACTTCAATGAGATTGCTTTCGCAACACCCCGGCGACGCGGGAAATATTTGTAAAAAACCATTGGGACGACAACTATCTCATATCTAAGGCTTTGGAGACGCCATGTCGAAACCGGCGGCCATGAAAACCATTGATGTGCGCGATGCCGTGGGCAGCGTGCTTTGTCACGACATCACCCGCATCGTGCCGGGGCAGAGCAAGGGGCCGGTCTTCCGCAAAGGCCATGTGGTGCGGGAAGAAGACATTCCCGTACTGCTGGAAGTGGGCAAGGAGCACCTCTTCGTGTTCGAGCCCCTGCCGGGCATGGTGCATGAAAACGAGGCGGCGGCCCGCATTGCCGCGGTCACGGCCGGGGCCAACATCCTGCTCAGCGAGCCCAAGGAAGGGCGGATCAATTTTTCCGCCGCCTGTGACGGCCTGCTGCGGGTGGACGTGGCCGCGCTCAGCCGCATCAACAGCCTGGGCGAAATCACCCTGGCAACGCTGCACAGCTTGCAAAAAGTGGACAAGGGCCGGGACGTGGCGGGTACCCGCGTGGTGCCGCTGCTCATTGGCGACGAAAAGCTGCGCGCCCTTGAGGGCATGGTCGGTTCTCCGGTGGTAGAGGTGCTGCCCCTGCGCCGTTTCCAGGTGGGCATGGTCACCACGGGCAGCGAAGTGTTTTACGGGCGTATTCAGGACGGCTTCGGCCCGGTGCTGCGCAAAAAATTCGCGGGCCTGGGCAGCAGCGTCATGGGCCAGACCCTGACCAGCGACGACGTGGAGATGACCGCGTCGGCCATTGCCGCCTTTCTGCAACAGGGCGCGGACATGGTGGTGGTCACCGGCGGCATGTCGGTGGACCCTGACGACCGCACCCCGGCGGCCATCCGCGCGGCGGGCGCGGAGGTGGTCAGCTACGGCGCGCCGGTTTATCCCGGGGCCATGTTCCTGCTGGCCTACGCCCGCACGCCCAAGGGCCGCGTGCCGGTGCTGGGCCTGCCGGGCTGCGTCATGTACCACAAGGCGAGCATCTTCGATCTGCTGGTGCCGCGCCTGCTGGCCGGACTTGACGTGACGGCGGAAGACGTGGCCGTGCTGGGGCACGGCGGTTTCTGTTCCGCCTGTCCGGAGTGCCGTTATCCCGTCTGTCCTTTCGGCAAATGAAGTCCGGGGCGGATTGGCCGCTTCGGCACGGATATCCATACATTACCAAGGAGTCGCACATGGAAACAAAAACGCTTGTGGTCAATGGCATTCCCAGACGATTGCTGGTCAACCCCGACGACACCCTGGTTGACGTGCTGCGCGGGCAGTTGCAGTTGACCAGCGTCAAGGTGGGCTGCGGCAAGGGCCAGTGCGGCGCCTGTACCGTGATTCTGGACGGCAAGGTGGTGCGTTCCTGCATCACCAAAATGCGCCGTGTGCCGGAAAACTCCGCCGTCACCACTCTGGAGGGCATCGGTACGCCCACCTGCCTGCATCCGTTGCAGCATTCCTGGATTTTCCACGGCGCGGCCCAGTGCGGTTTCTGCACGCCGGGCTTTATCGTGTCGGCCAAGGGGCTGCTGGATGAAAATCCCAATCCCAGCCGTGAGGACGTGCGCGACTGGTTTCAGAAACACCACAATATCTGCCGCTGCACCGGCTACAAACCGCTGGTGGACGCGGTCATGGACGCGGCGGCCGTGATGCGCGGCGAAAAAACGCTGGAGGACATCCAGTTCAAGATGCCCGCCGACGGCCGCATCTGGGGTTCGCGCCTGCCCCGGCCCAGCGCCGTGGCCAAGGTCACGGGCGTGGCGGAATTCGGCGCCGACGCCGCCTACCGCATGCCGCCCGACACCCTGCATCTGGCCTTGGCCCAGGCCAAGGTTTCCCATGCCATCATCAAGGGCATCGACACCTCGGAAGCCGAAAAGATGCCCGGCGTGTATCGCGTGCTGACCCATAAGGACGTCAAGGGCAAAAACCGCATCACCGGCCTGATCACCTTCCCCACCAACAAGGGCGACGGCTGGGAACGGCCTATTCTTAATGATACCAAGGTGTTCCAGTATGGCGACGCCCTGGCCATCGTCTGCGCCGACAGCGAGGCCAATGCCCGCGCCGCGGCGGAGAAGGTTAAATTCGACCTGGAGCTGTTGCCCGAATACATGAGCGCGCCCGAAGCCATGGCCCCGGACGCCATTGAAATCCATCCCGGCACGCCCAACGTTTACTACGACCAGAACGAAGCCAAGGGGGCGGAAACCCAGCCCTTCTTCGACGACCCCGACAATGTGGTGGCGGAAGGCAGCTTCTATACCCAGCGCCAGCCCCATCTGCCCATTGAACCGGACGTGGGCTACGCGTATATCAATGAGCAGGGCCAGGTTGTCATCCACTCCAAATCCGTGGGCATCCATCTGCACGCCCTGATGATCGCGCCCGGCCTGGGCCTGGAATTCCCCAAGGATCTGGTCATGGTGCAGAACACCACGGGCGGCACCTTCGGCTACAAGTTCAGCCCCACCATGGAAGCCCTGCTGGGCGTGGCCGTCATGGCCACGGGCCGCCCCTGCCATTTGCGCTACAACTATGAACAACAGCAGCAGTACACCGGCAAGCGCTCGCCTTTCTGGACCACTATGCGCTACGCCGCCAACAAGCAGGGTAAAATCCTGGCCATGGAAACGGACTGGTCCGTGGACCACGGCCCGTATTCGGAATTCGGCGACCTGCTGACCCTGCGCGGCGCGCAGTACATCGGCGCGGGCTACGGCATCCCCAACATCCGGGGCAAAGGCCGCACGGTCTGCACCAACCACTGCTGGGGCGCGGCCTTCCGCGGCTACGGCGCGCCGGAAAGCGAATTCCCCTCCGAAGTACTTATGGACATGCTGGCCGAGAAGCTGGGCATGGACCCCTTTGAGCTGCGCGCTCTCAACTGCTACAAGGAAGGCGACACCACGCCAACGGGCCAGACCCCCGAAGTCATGAGCCTGCCGGAGATGTTCGACATCATGCGGCCCAAGTATGAAGCCGCCAAGAAACGCGCCAAGGATCTCTCCACCCCCGAAGTCAAACGCGGCGTGGGCGTGGCTCTGGGCGTGTACGGCGCGGGCCTGGACGGCCCGGACACCTCCGAGGCCTGGGTGGAACTCAATGAGGACGGCGGCGTGACCGTGGGCTCCTCCTGGGAGGATCACGGCCAGGGCGCGGATTCTGGCGCTCTGGGCACGGCGCATGAAGCCCTGCGTCCGATGGGCATCCCGGCGGAGAAAATCCGCCTGGTCATGAACGACACCAGCAAAACTCCCAACTCCGGCCCGGCCGGTGGTTCGCGCTCGCAGGTGGTCACGGGCAACGCCATTCGCGTGGCCTGCGAAATGCTCATGGAGGGCATGCGCAAACCCGCTGGCGGCTTCCTGGACTACGCGGGCATGAAGGCCGAAGGCCGTCCGCTGCGCTATGACGGCAAGTGGTCCGCCCCGGCCAAGGACTGCGACGCCAACGGCCAGGGCAGCCCCTTTGCCTGCTATATGTACGGCCTGTTCATGGCCGAAGTGGCCGTGGAAAAGGCTACCGGCAAAACTCAGGTGGAAAAGCTCACCTGCGTGGCCGACATCGGCGAACTCTGCAACCAGTTGATCGTGGACGGCCAGATCTACGGCGGCTTGGCCCAGGGCGTGGGCTTGGCCCTGTCCGAGGATTATGAGGACATCAAGAAGCAGAGCACCATGGTCGGCGCGGGCATTCCTTCCATCCAGATGATTCCCGACGAAATGGAAATCGTCTATGTGAAGACTCCGCGCAAGGACGGCCCGCACGGCGCGTCGGGCGTGGGCGAAATGCCCCTCACCGCGCCGCACCCGGCCATCATCAACGCCATCTACAATGCCTGCGGCGCGCGTATCACGCACCTGCCCGCCTATCCGGAAAAGGTGCTGGAAGCCATGCCCAAGTAAGACAATCTGCAAACAGGCGGAGGGCAACCTCCCCAGAGCGTTGACAAAGTCAACGCGACCAAAAATCAGAGGTAGATCACGGCTTTGCCGTGCCGTTAGCTGCCCGAAGGGTGCCCGGCAGCGTCGGGCATTTCCTTTAGCCGCAACGCGGTTTAGGGAAACAGACAGCAGCGTAGCGACTGATTTTTGTGCCTTTCCGCCCGGCGAGTTTTCCTGAAAACGAGCCGATGGCGGCGCAAACACCGCGTAAGCGGGGTTTGTCGTCAGTCTGGGGGAGGGCAACCTCCCCCTTGTTCGTTTATTCGTTGTGGACCGCGCGGCGGGGATTTGCGTGTAAATCCCCGCCGTGCCATACTTGCGAACAGGTTCCGCCCCGCGCCGGGAGTCTCCCGCGCGTGAAATTTCCAATGTCCACATACTGAGGCCGGGAAAATGGATCAGACCCGTCTGCATGAAATCGAGGCCCGCTGTACCCAGGAGAGCCCGCCGCATTGTCAGGCGGCCTGCCCCTTCAATCTGGATGTGCGGGCCTTCATGGCCCGGATGGCCGAAGGCCGCCCGGCGGAAGCCCGGAAAATTTTGGAGCGCCATCTGCCTTTGCCGGGTATTCTGGCCCGGATTTGCGATCATCCTTGTGAAAACGTCTGCCTGCGGCTGGACCTGGGCGGCAGCCTGGCCATCCACGCCTTGGAGCATGCCTGCGTGTATGCCGTGGGCACGCAGAGCCGTCCCCTGCCCATGCCGCGCAAAAAATTCAGCTTGGCCGTGCTGGGCGCGGGCCTGGCGGGCCTGGCGGCGGCCTGGGATCTTTCGCGCAAGGGCTACCCGGTGACGGTTTTTTATCAGGGCGACGCGCAAAGCGTTCTGCTGGGACAGTACCCGGCCTTGCGCCCGGACCGTGAGGATGATCCCCTGGCCGGCGACTGGGAACTGCTGGGCCGCCAGAAGGTGACGTTCAGCCCCGCCGCCCTGGACGAAGATTGTCTGGCTCGGGTGGCGGCGGAGTTCGACGGCGTGCTCATAGACGTGGGCGCGGCCCCGGGCTTGGCTCCAAATTTTGCCCCGGCGGAGAATGCGCCCGGCGGCATGGACGCCGTGGATGGCATGAACGGCGTGGACGCGCTGACCCTGTACTGGCGCGACAATATCTGTTGCGCCGGTTGGCTCAGCCGGACGCCCACGGGACACGTCTATGCCTCGGCTTCTGCGCAGGCCGGGCAGGGCCGCCGCGCTGCCCAGACCCTGGAACGGCTGGTGGGCAAGGTGTCGCTGACGGCGGCGCGTGAAAAGGTGCAGGGCCCCTTGCACACGCCTCTGGACGGCATCGCCCCCCTGGCGCGGGTGGAACCCTCCGGCCCGGTCTATACCACGGAAGAAGCGGCCCTGGAGGCCGGGCGCTGCCTGCAGTGCCAGTGCCTGATCTGCGTGCGGGAATGCGTCTATCTGCAGAAATACAAAGGCTATCCGCGCGTCTACGCCCGCCAGATCCACAATAACGCCTCCATCGTCAAGGGCCTGCACACGGCCAATGCCCTGGTCAACGGCTGTGCGCTCTGCGGGCAGTGCGAGGAATTGTGCCCGGAAAATTTCTCCATGGCCGAGCTCTGCCTGGCGGCGCGCGAGGATATGGTACAGCGCGATTTCATGCCGCCCTCGGCCCACGAATTCGCCCTGGAGGACATGGAAAATGCCTCCGGTCCGGAATGCGCCCTGACTTTGCCGGATATAGCGCTGCCCGAGGGCGCATGCGCGTCCTGGCTGTTCTTTCCCGGCTGTCAGCTGGCCGCCTCGCGCGGAGAGCAGACTGCGGCGCTGTATGCCTTTTTGCGCGCGGCCCTGCCTTACCGGGACGGGGAGGGCGGCGTGTCCCTGCTGCTTTCCTGTTGCGGCATCCCGGCGCGCTGGGCCGGTCGCGAGGCTTTGTTCAAGGAGCACACTGCGGAAATCCGAAAAGAGTGGGAAGTTCTGGGGCGGCCCCGGATCATGGCGGCCTGCTCTTCCTGCCTGAGCGCCCTGCGTCTGGCTCTGCCCGAGGCGCGGCCCGTGTCCGTCTGGGAAGTGCTGGACGGCCTGCCTCTGCCGCCGGAACACGTGGACGGACTGGCGAAGGACCGGGCCGAAGCCGCATTGCCCAAGGTCTTTTCCATTCATGATCCCTGCACGGCCCGTTGGGATGCGGCCTGGCTGAAAGCCGTGCGCGATTTGGCCCGGAAATGCGGCGCGCGTCTTGAGGAGCCGCGCCTGACCGGCGCGACCACGGCCTGCTGCGGTTACGGCGGTCTGGTCTGGTGCGCGCAGCCCGAGCTGGCCCAAGCCATGAGCGAACACCGTGCCGCCGAGCTGCCGTATCCGGCCTTGGCCTCCTGCATCATGTGCCGGGACCGGTTGGTGGCGGACGGCAAAGAATGCTGGCATTTGCTGGACCTGCTTTTCCCGGCCTCTGATGGGGGAGAAAGCGCTGGGAGAGGAACCCGCAGAGGGCCAGGCCTGTCGGCGCGCCGGGCTAACCGGGCGGCCCTGCGCCGCCGTCTGCTGCGCGACTATCTGGGCGAAAACCTTCCGGAACCGGCCCCCGGCGCGCTGCATGTGCCGCCGGACTTGCTGGCCCGCCTGGAAGAGAAGCACATTCTGCTCTCGGACGTGGTAGAGGCCGTAGCCGGGGTGGAGGCCTGCGGAGAATATTTTGAAAATCAGGAAAACGGGCACCGGTTGGGCTCTTGGCGCCCCCGTCAGGTGACCTTTTGGGTGGAATGTGGCCGGGAGAACGGCGAGCTTGTCCTGTACGACGCCTGGTGCCACCGCATGCGCGTGCCTGGTTCCGGTGGGCCCGGTGGTCCCGGCGGCTCCGACGCGGGGGACGGCCGGGACTGCTGTGAGCAGGGAGGTGCAAGCGCATGACCATGGGACCCAGTTATCCGGCGGACGGCGGCCCATGGCGGTGCGGCCGTTGCGGCTGCCCGCTGGAGCAGGGCAAAGTGCAGGTCTTTTATCTGAACAGCGCTTTTGACGTCTTTCTGCCGCGTTGCCCGCAGTGCGGGCTGACCATGGTGCCCAAATCCCTGGCCGAGGGTAAAATGCTGGAAGTGGAAGCGCTGCTGGAAGACAAGTGAAGCCTCTCTGGGAACAGGAAGATTTTCAGCGCGTGGCGGGCGAGATCTGGCGGCCGGGCGGTCCGGAGCTGACCCGGCGCGCTCTGGAACTGGCCGCGCGCCGATGCGGCCTTGCGCCGGGCGCGCGTCTGCTGGACCTGGGCTGTGGTCCGGGCGCAAGCCTGGAACTGCTGGCCGGGCTGGGCTACCGCCCTCTGGGGCTGGACAGGCGCACGCATGCGGCCTGGGAGAAGCGGGCAGCCGGAGCGGAGCGCAGCCCAGCCGTGATTTTTCTGCAAGGGGATGCCGCTTGCCCGCCCCTGGCCGACAACAGCGTGGACGGCGTGCTCAGCGAATGCGTACTCTCCCTCCTGCCTGACCCTTTGGACGCGTTGCGCGGCTGCCGTCGGACCTTGCGACCCGGCGGCGCGTTGCTGCTGAGCGATCTTTTCCGACATGGAGACATGCTGGAGGAGGAAGGCGCGAGCCTGGCTCCCCCGGAATCCGGCTGCCTGGCCGGGGCGCGTTCGCGTGCCGTCTGGGAGGGCCTGCTTGTCCGGGCCGGTTTTGTACCGCGTTATTTTGAGGACCACAGCCGGGCGCTGGTCGAACTGGCGGCACGGCTGCTCTGGTACGGAGCCGACGCCGCGCCCGAATGGCTGCGCGGCGGCTGCGCCTGCGGCGGTAGGCGCGGGGCTGTCGGCTACGGCCTGTGGATAGCGCAAAAGGAGGGCTCATGAATCCTCTCATGCTGGAATTGTTGCCCATGGTCCGCCAGGGCTATTGTTGCAGCCAGTTGCTGATCTTGCTCATGTTGCAGGCGCGTGACCAGCAGAATCCTGATCTGGTGCGCGCCATGCAAGGGCTCTGCCACGGCATCGGCCAGTCGGACGGCCCCTGCGGCCTGCTGACGGGCGGGGCCTGCGCCCTGGCTCTGGCCGCGGGCAAAGGCGCGGACGACGAGACGGCCCATCCCATGCTCACGCCTCTGCTCAATGAGTACGCCACCTGGTTTTACGAGCGCGTGAATCCTTACGGCGGCATCAGTTGCGGCTGTATCGCCACGGGCCTGGGAGCCGCTTCCGGCGGGGCAGTAACAGACGCGACGCCCGATCCCGTGGCCTGCGGCGATCTGCTGGCCGAATGCTGGGAAAAAATTCTGGAACTGGCCGAGAATTATGAGCTGGATCTGACCGCCGTCCAGACGGGGCCGATGCCGTGATTCTGCGCCGCACGCAAAGCCTGTGCCCCATCTGTCTGCGCCGTATTGAGGCCGTGTACGAGCGCCCGGAAACGGCGGGGACGGAGCAGGGCGTCTTTTTGCGCAAAACCTGCCCGGAACATGGCGTGTTCAGCGTGCTGGCCTGGGTTGGGCTTGAGCCTGTTGATGCACTGGGCGTCGTACCCGGCGTTGTGAATGCGCCGCCTTTCGAGTCCTGGGCGCGGCCCAAAAGTCCCTCCTACCCGGAGGAGCCCCGTACCGCTGTGGCGCGGGGCTGCCCCTTTGACTGCGGGCTCTGCCCCCTGCACGCCCAGCACACTTGCACCGGCTTGGTGGAAGTGACCATGCGTTGCGATCTGGCCTGTCCGGTTTGCTATGCCGGAGCGGGCAGAACAGAGGGGACCCTGCCGCCTGATCCTCCCTTGGCCGCGCTGGCCGCGCAACTGGACAGTCTGAAAACGGCCTCCGGGGCCTGCAATGTGCAGATTTCCGGCGGGGAGCCCACCATTCGCGAGGATTTGCCCGCCATAGTGACGCTGGCGCGGGAGCGCGGCTTCGGCTTGGTGCAGCTCAATACCAACGGCCTGCGTCTGGGGCGGGATGCGGGCTACGCCGCCCGGCTGCGGGCCGCGGGTCTGGATTCCGTGTATCTGCAATGGGACGGCGTGCGCGAAGCCGTGTTCGAGACCTTGCGCGGCAGAGCCTGCCTGAACCTGAAGCGCCGGGCCGTGGAGGCCTGCGCCGCCGCCGGCCTGGGCGTGGTGCTGGTGGCCACCTTGGCCCGCCACGTCAACGACGGTGAGGTGGGGGACTTGCTCCGCCTGGCTCTGGCATTGGGGCCTGCGGTGCGCGGCGTGCATTTTCAGCCCGTGTCCTCGTTCGGCCGTTATCCCTGGGCCTTGAGCGACGCGCCCCGGCTGACCCTGCCCGAAGTTATGGCCGCGCTGGTGCGGCAGGCGCCGGAACTGGTCCGGATGGAGCATTTCCACCCGCCGGGCTGCGAGCATGCGCTCTGTTCCTTCAGCGCGGCCTACCGCCGCACAGGCGCTGATGACACCGCGCTGGAATGGCTGCCTCAGGCCGGGCAGTCCTGTTGCTCTTCCGTGCCGCCCTTGGCGGCGGAAGGCGCGCGCAAGGCCAGGCAGTTTGTGGCTCTGCATTGGAAGGGAGCCGAACGGATACCGGAGGCGGACGCGCCGGGCGGCGCGGCGCGTCCGGAACGTGCCGATGATTTCAGCCGCTTTCTGAACCGGGCCGGAGCGGAGCGGCGTTTCACCGTTTCGGCCATGGCCTTTCAGGACGCCTACAGTCTGGATCTGGAGCGGGTGCGCGGCTGCTGCATCCATGTGGTCCAGGCGGATGGGCGGCTGGTGCCTTTCTGCCTGCACAATCTCACGGCCCGCGACGGCGCTCGTCTTTATAGCGGGGCCTGGGCGTGAGCCGAGAGCGTTGTTTCGGCCCTTGCCCTCATCCCATGGACCGCTGGCTGGCCCAGGCCTGCGGCGCGGAAAGCGTGGCGGCGCTTCCGATACGGCTGCGCGCGGCGCAGACCGAAGCCCTGAACCATATTCTGCGCCATGCCGCGCGGCACAGCGCCTTTTATGCCCGGCATCTGGCCGGTTGTGATCTGGAGATGCGCGGGCCCGAGGATCTGGCTCGCCTGCCCTTGACCACGGCCACCCATCTGCGTGACTGGCGGGATTTTTGCTGCGTGTCGCAGGGCGACGTGCAGCGCATGGTCAGCCTGCAAACTTCGGGCACCACGGGCGCGCCCAAGCGCCTGGCCTTTACGGAGCACGATCTGGCCCGCACGCGCGACTTTTTTCAGGTGGGCATGGGGCAACTTGTGCGGGCGGGCCAAGTCCTGGCCGTATTCCTGCCGGGGGCGGAGCGCCCCGACGGCGTGGCGGATCTATTGCGGAGAACCTTGGGCCCCTTGGGCGTCATGGTGGAGGGACTGCCCTCTGCTATAGCCGTTGACATGACCCCCGCCGGAGCTGCCGCGCGTGCGCACTGGCTGACGGAGCACCGGCCCCAGGCCCTGGTGGCCTCGCCCGCGCAGTTGGAAGGTCTGTTGCGCAGCTTTCCGAGGGCCGCGCCGCCGGACCTGCGCGGAGTGCTTTCCAGCACGGACCGGCTTGACCCGGACCTGAGGCAACGGCTGCGCGCGGCCTGGAACCGTGAACTGCTGGATCACTACGGCCTGACGGAGAGCGGCTTCGGCTGCGCCGTGGAATGCCCGGCCCACGACGGCTATCATTTGCGGGCCCTGGACGCCCTGCTGGAAGTGGTGGACCCGCGCGACGGGCGACCGCTGCCCTGGGGAGAAACGGGCGAGGTGGTGCTGACCACGCTCAACCGCGAGGCCATGCCGCTGATCCGGTACCGTACCGGCGACATTGCGAGCTTGCTGCCGGGACCCTGTCGTTGCGGCAGCCCCTTGCCGCGTCTGGGGCCGTTGCTGGGGCGGCTGGATACGGACGCGGGGCAGGGCGTGCGTGTGGTCCACCCGGCCAAGGGCAGCGGCGCGTCACGGGCGAAACAGCTGGATGCGGCGCGTTTTCCTGAAGGAGTGGGATTGTGAAGGCATGCGCCATTCTGCTGGCGGCGGGCCGGGCCTCCCGCATGGGAGCGGTGAAGGCCCTGTTGTCTTTGCCTCTTTTGCCCGGCGGCGAGCCGTGTTCCGCCTTGGAGGGACTGGTCCGCTGTTATCGCGGGGCGGGTGTGGAAGACATTCTACTGGTCAGCGGTTTCCATGCGGCGGAGGTGGAGGCGGCGGCGCGCGGGCTGGGGCTGACCGTCGTCCGCAATCCCCGGCCGGAAGAGGGCATGTTCTCCTCTGCCTGCGCCGGGCTGCGCGCCGTGCCTGACGGCTGCGCCGCCTGTTTCGTGCATCCGGTGGACGTGCCTCTGGTCCGCTCTCTGACCTTGGGGGCGCTGCTGGACGCGGCGGCAAGTGAATCTCAGCACGGATCATCTTCCGTACTGATTCCCACCTATGAGAGCAAGGAAGGTCATCCGCCGCTGCTGCCCGCCGCGTACCGGGAGCACATCCTGGCCCATGCGCGGCAAGGGGGCGAGGGCGGCCTGCGGTCCGCACTGGCCGGACTTCCCCGACGGTATGTGCCGGTGGCGGATTCCTTTATTCTGGAAGATATGGACCGCCCTGAGGATTACGCCCGTCTGAGGACGCTGGCCGCGTTGCGGGAGGCGCTGTGGCCCGCCGAGGCCTGGAATCTGCTGTGCCTGTGCCGCGTCCTTGAGCGCGGCTTGCGCCATGCTTGCGCCGTGGGCGCCGTGGCGGCTGCCTTGGCTCAGGTCTTGCGTGAGAGCAGGGCGGAGCGGGGATGGGCCGGGACCGGGCCGGATCCTGAGCTGGCGCGCGCCGGAGGGCTGTTGCACGATATCTGTAAGGGCCTGCCGGAGCATGAAAAGGCCGGGGGCCGCTTCCTGGCGGAGCTGGGCCTGCCCGTGGCCGCAGCTTTGGTGGCGGATCATCGTGATCTGAGCGTACCCGACGCCGCGCCGCTGACTGAGCGCGAACTGGTCTATCTGGCGGACAAGTATTGTCACGGCCGGGAGTTTGTGCCGCTGGAACTGCGTTTCGGCCAGAAGCTGGATCTGTATGCCGCCGATCCCGCCGCCTGTGCGGCCATTCGGGGCCGTCTGGGGCGTGCCCGGGCCCTGGAGGCGCGTCTGGCCCGTGAAATGGGGCGGCCCCCGGCGGATATTGCACGGCAGGCCCTTGAGGCCCTGCCCGAGGCCAAAGACGGGGAGCCGGAAGCCGAACCGAACAGTAGCAGAGGCGATACGTGACGGCGGAGCGGGGCCTCTGGCTCGTGCGTCACGGCGCATTGCCGCCTAACCCGGAACGGCGTTTCGTGGGTGCGCGTGATTTGCCGCTGAGCAAAGCCGGGCGCGCCCAGATTCGGGCCCTGGCTGTGGACCTTGCGCCGGTGCTGGCCGACCCGCGCCTTGTTGCTCTGTTGAGTTCGGATTTGTCCCGTTGCCGGGAAACGGCGGCTATTCTTGCCGCCGCTGCCGGGCGGCCCCTGCTTGTGCATGCGGACGCGGATCTGCGCGAAATCAGTCTGGGAGACTGGGAAGGGCTGACGCCCGCGGAGGTGGAGCGGGCCTTTCCCGGTCAGTACGCCTCGCGCGGTCGGGATTTCGCTCATTTCAGCCCGCCCGGCGGCGAAAGTTTCGTCCGGGTGCAGCAACGGTCCCTGGCGGCTCTGGAACGCTGGCGGGCGCGCTATCCCGAGGGGCTTCTGCTCCTGGCCGGGCATGCCGGGCTGAACAGATGCCTTCTGGCCCGCTATCTGGCCTTGCCCTTGGCCGATCTTTTGCGCATTCCGCAGGGCTATGCCAGCCGGACATTCCTGCCCGGCTGGTAAGCCTGCCCCGCATTCAATTCAGGCGCAGTTCCACGCCGTTTTCGTCAAAAAGCGTGATGTTCAGCGAGATATAGTGGTCCGCCAGAGTCCGGAGCGGAAGTTCCAGGGAGATGTGGCGCAGATCCGCCAGGTTGAAGCCGCTCAGCCAGCGGGCGGCCTCCAGGCCCAGGTCGGCCAGGCGGTCCAGCGGCGTGAAGATCACGGCCGGGCAGGTCTTATAGAGATAGAGGCTGCCGTTGGCCGGCACCAGCGGGAACAGCCCACAGGCCACGGGCCGCTGTGCGCGCATGAGGCGGCAGCCGTGGTCCGTGTCGGACTTGCAGCCCCTGGCGTCCAGATAGGCCGTATCCGCGTTGAGCAGATAGAAATCATCGCTGAGGGTGGGGCGGAGCTGCCCCGGCAGCAGGGCCATGGGGAAGGGGACGTTTGAGTCCTGCGGGCCACAGCAGTAGCGGCAGTCGCGGCAATAGCCGTTTTGCAGCCAGTCGCCGCGCCAGCGCAACGGACGGCGGCGAGGAAAGAGCGCCCGCCAGAGCTCAAGATAGTGCCAGAAACCTTTTTGCAGTTTTTGCATAGGATGTCCTTTAGAGCATTTTGCGCTTGAAATTATCGCTTAACGGCGAAGTAAATTCGCCTTGTGATAATTTCGCGGTGCGGCTTTCCACGGAAAACCCGCACAGAGCGTTGAGATATTTTCAATATCAAAACGCTCTAGAAAATAAAAACGAGCGCTATCCGCGCAACGATGCACGGTTTGTATCTATCTTCCCCTATCCCCAAGATGCGAACTCTGTCAAACGCGACAGAGATTGCCGTTTGCAGTGGAGCGCCGTTCGCTTTCATGCACGCCGCCGAATTTCTTCCGTACTCTGCAATTTGGCGGCCCGTAAGGATTTTCGGCAGTTATGGAAATTTTTTTTGCCTGATTTGAAAAAAATACTTGCCAGCCGGTGTCGCTTAGGCTAAATACATCTTCGCGCCGAAGTGGTGGAATTGGTAGACACGCTAGGTTCAGGGTCTAGTTCTCGCAAGGGAGTGGGAGTTCGAGTCTCCCCTTCGGCACCACAAATTTAAAAAGGCCGGAATTTCTGAAAAATCAGAATTCCGGTCTTTTTGTTTGTTTTTTCCGAGAATTGCCTCGATTTGAAAATTTACCAACAGGTTTCGGCAGGATTCGTTAGATAACGGCGGCAACTTCTATGCACTTGGTGCAGAAAAATTTGTCCAGACTCAGACGTGATCACCTACTCAATCTCAGCGTCCATGAGCTTGAGATCATTTCACTCCATCACGTTTAATTTTTACCTTTTCTATTTCTCCCTCCCGTTTGTAGCCAATCGTAGAAGATGTATAGCATATTTATCCGGAATTGAATTTTTAACCGCGTCCCTCTTTAGCTGTTCAGGATTATTTTCATGGTACTCAAAACCATCAACTTCTATAATAAGAGTACATTTTTTGTCTTGCTTATTATATATAACAAAATCAATAGAATCTCCGTTGTTGACAAAGTCGGCCTCACGAGTATCAAGTCTTCTTGTTTCCCTGATTATATTGCGTAGCATGACTTGCTCAGCTATATCGTAGTGAGAATAATTTGACTCTTGAAGAATCTCTTTCAGAGCCGTAAAGATGATATTTCTGACATAAATATAGATCTATACAGTAGTTTTGACTTCAACGTATCAAGTTTATTCGAGTAATTTTTATACAGCAAGTCAAAAATGGAAACAATTTGGCTATTGATTATGTGTTCATCTAACGTATTATATTGAATATACCTCAACAGCTCATGTACATGATGTCCATTTTTCTGGAATAATTCATTGTCCGTTACCAATACGAATTGCTTCCGTGCTCGTGAAACACCCACATTGGCCAGGCACGCTTCATCTACAAAGCCGCCCCCTTTTTCCGCGCTCCACGAACTATCCAAAACAGTACTCATGATTATTACATCATGCTCACGCCCTTGAAATTTATGAGCGGTTGCTGACCCAAAAATATATTTCAACCAGCACTTCTCTCTGATCGAGGGCAGTCTGGCCTTGCGGACACCGTGTCGCGCCGTGCGCGGAGGGCAGTAGTCCTGGCCCTCGCTTCACCGCAGTTTTAGGTCCGCAGCGTTTCGGGCATTTTTCTCGCCGCCTCCTTTCTCTCTTCTCTGTTTCCGCATTCCGTGTTGAGTTGCCGCTGTCTTTCTCGCCCATTCTTGACAGTGGGGGCATATCGGGTATGTTTGTAACCATTATCCTTGGGCGGGTATCGTAATCCGCCGTAAAAGTGCAACTAACCCGAAATCACAGTGGTTTTCATATGCAGCGAAGAAAATTTTTACAGCTTGCCGGGCTGGCCGGTATGGCCGGTCTGGGGCTTGCCGCGCCGGTCCAAGGCGGCGTGCCTGCCTTGGAGCAGGGGCGCCGCCCCCGTTACGGCATGCTTATTGACCTGAAAAAATGTGTGGGCTGCCAGGCCTGCACCGTATCCTGTTGCATGGAGAATGCCGTGCCGCCGGGTGCGTTCCGGACCAGCGTGGGAGAGTACGCGCTCAGGCCGCAAGGGGAAGAGCGCATGTATATCGCGCCGTTGCCGCGCCTGTGCAATCACTGCAAAGAACCGGCCTGTCTGCCGGTGTGTCCGGTCAAAGCCACGTACCAACACGACAACGGCATTGTGGTCATTGACGCTTCCGCCTGTATCGGCTGCGGTTTCTGCGTGCAGGCTTGCCCCTATGACGCGCGTTTTCTGAACCGCCAGACCCGCACGGCTGACAAATGCACGTTCTGCGCCCATCGCTTGGAAGCCGGGCTGCTGCCTGTCTGTGTGGAAAGCTGCGTGGGCGGCGCGCGCCTGTTCGGCGATCTCAACGCGCCCGACAGTCTGATCCGGCGCACGCTGGACGCCCATAAGGATGCGCTGAAGGTGCTCTATCCGGAAAAGGGCACGGAGCCCTTTGTGTTTTATCTGCATCTTGACGACGTTTTTGTTGCCGCGGACAATGTGGCGACCCCCATGTCGCCGCGCTTGCCGCAGCAGGAGGAAAGCCATGCCTAGTTTCATGGAGCTTTCCAATATCGCGCCGCCGGAAGTCTGGGGCGTCTGGGAGCCGCTGGCGTTTTTCTTTCTGACTGCCGGGGCGGCGGCTGCCATCCTGGCCTGCGCGGCCCTCTGGCGGCGCGCATCCGCCGGAGCGGGGCGCTTGTTCGGCGTGGTTGCGCTGGCCTCGGGCCTTGCCGGCCAAGCCTGCCTGCTGATGGGCCTGGAACAACCCTTGCGCGCCTATGAGCTGTATCTCCGTCCGCATTTCATTTCCTGGACGGCCTGGGGCGGCTTTCTGATTCCGCTGTGCCTGCTGTGCACCGTGCCCCTGGTCTGGCCGCGCCGGAAAGGACGCGTGCATCCTCTCTGGTTTCTGCCCGCCATCGGGGCGGCCTGCGCCGTTTTCATCTATGCGGACAGCGAGATCATGGATTGCGTGGGCCGTGTGCTCTGGGCGCGGCCTCTGCTGCCCATGGGTTTCATTCTCGCGGGCTTGAGCGCGGCCTTTGGTTTCGCCTGTCTCATGGCGCCGCGCACGGATGGCGCCTTTTCCCTGTTGCCCTGGGCCAGCGCGGCGGCCGCCTTTGTCTGCGCGCTGGCAGCTCTGGCCTTCCGCGCGCCCGAGGGTTTTGCCCAATTCGCCACATACTGGTGGCACGCGCCTGAAACCATCTGCCTGATCGCCGCCGTCATCGCCGCAATCCGCCCCCGCCGCTGGTTCCGCCTGACCGGAGCCATGACCTGTGTGAGCGCCTTCATGGTCTTCTGGAAAATCATCCATATGGGACAGGCCTTCGGCAGAAATGCGTCCACGTTTTCCGATGCGGCGGCTTTTCTGGATATTGTTTCTCCCGGTTCCCTGCTGATTCTGGCAGGCGGCGCCGGTCTCTGGCTGGCGCTGGCCTTGCTGCTTTCCATGCTTTTTCCCTGGAATGCGGCGAAAGAACCCGCCTGAGCCGACTTGGCATTTTAACTTTGAAAGGCTCTAACGCCGCACATGGTGCGGCGCGCCGCAACGCGGCGAGGATTCAGCCGAAAAACATTGTTTTCGGCGGGATGAAACTTTGAAACTGCGCAGTCTTTCAAAGGTAATCTGTCCTGAGGGCTGAATCGCCAACGCGCCGGACGCATCTTCGGCGCAACAAGGTTGTAGAAATATGGATGACAAGAAACGGAATTTTTTGAAAAAAGGCGCGCTTGCCGCCGTGGGGCTGGGAGTTTTCGCCGCCGCCTCGCTGGATACGGCGCGGCGCATGGTGCGGGGCCTGCGCGAGGGCACAGCAGGCGTGCCTGTTGCCGACGCGGAAAACAAGAATTCCCTGGTTCCCGAATACCGGATGAATCCGGAAGGCCATGCCGTGCCGGTCAAGGGGCAGCGCGTGGCTTTCAACCAGTGCTGGGGCTGCACCACCTTCTGCGGCGTGCGCCTGCATATCGACGAGGCCACGGACCGTGTGGTGCGGGCCGCGGGCAATCCTTACAATCCCTTGTCCACCAGTCATCAGCTGCCCATGAGCACGCCCGTGAGCGAGGCTCTGGCCGCGCTCTCCGCGCGCGGCGACAGCGGCTACGCGCAGCGGGCCACGGTCTGCGGGCGCGGGGCGGCCATGCTGGAGGCCAACAGCAACCCTTTCCGGATCACCCGCTGCCTGAAGCGCGCGGGCAAGCGCGGCGAGGGCAAGTGGAAGAGCATTTCCTTTGAGCAGCTGGTGGCGGAAGTGGTGGACGGCGGCGACCTTTTCGACGAAGGGCATGTGGACGGCCTGCGGGCCATCCGCGAAACCAAGGGACCGGCCAATCCGGAAATGCCCGAATTCGGCCCGCAGTCCAACCGCCTTTTGCTGACCTACACCACGGAGGACGGCCGGGAGCAGATTTTTCTGCGCCGCTTCGGCCAGGCCTCCTACGGCACCAAGAATTTCGGCAAGCACGGCGCGTATTGCGGCCTTTCCTTCCGGCTGGGCGCGGGACTTTTTTTGAATGACCTTCAGGCCATGCCCCACACCAAACCCGATTTCGAGCACTGTGAATTCGTGCTGTTCTGGGGCACGGCACCTTCCCAGGCGGGCAATCCTTTCAACCGCTCGGCGCGGATGCTGGCGGACGCACGCTCTGGGGGAAAAATGCGCTATGCGGTCATTGATCCCGTCCTGCGCCTGCCCGTGACCAGCGCCGCGCGGGACCGGGCGCAATGGGTTCCGATTCGGCCGGGCATGGATTCAGCCCTGGCCCTGGGCATGATCCGTTATATCCTCGACAACAACCGCCATGACGCGGCCTTTTTGTGCCACCCCACACTGGCGGCCGCGCGCAAAGCCGGAGAGGCCGGATTTTCCAATGCCACGCATCTGGTGCGGCTTTCCGGCAAGCAGGCCGGGGCGCTGCTGCGGGTGGCCGATCTGGGCGCGGCGGGAGTCTTTGCCGGTGCCGACAAGAACGACGCCGTGGTCATGAGCCCGGACGGCCGCATGCTGCCCGCCGGGGCCTGTGAGCAGGCGGCCTTGTTTTACCGGGGTTCGTTGCCTCTGGACGGTGAACAGGTGGAAGTGGCCAGCGCATTGCAACTGCTCAAGGAAGAAGCGGACAGCCGCAGCCTGGAAGAATATTCCCGCCTGTGCGGCGTGCCGGTGCGGACCATCACCGATCTGGCGACACGGCTGACAGCTCACGGCAAACGCGCGGCCGTGGATGTGCACGGCGGCATGATGAGCACTTCCGGCGTCAACGCCGCCTTTGCCGTGCTGACGCTGAATACCCTGATCGGCAATATCAACGTCAAAGGCGGCCTTTCCGTGGGCGGCGGGGGCTACCACAAGGCAGCCCTCAAGGGGCCGCGCTATGATTTGCTGGCCTTCGAAGGGCAGAGTGCTCCCAAGGGCTTTCCGGCCATCCGTTGCCGGGCACCGTATCAGAAGTCCACGGAGTTCAAAAAGAAGGTCGCGGCCGGTGAAAATCCGTATCCTTCGGAATATCCCTGGTTCCCCCTCACGCCGCCCAACATGCCCGCCGAACATCTGCTGGCGCATGCCAACGGCAATCCCTTCAAATACAAATGCTGGATCAACTGGAAGGGCAATGCGCTCTACGGCCACGGCGGGCTCAAACAGGCGGTGGGCAAATGTCTGGAAGACTCCCGCGATCTGCCGCTGATTATCGGCATCGATACCTTTCATAATGAAACCAACGCCTATGCGGATTATCTGGTGCCCGATCCCTGCATGTATGAGCTCTGGGGCGGTTTTTCCGGAGCCTGGGCCGGTACGCTGACCCCGGTCTCCACGGCCCGCTGGCCCGCCGTGACGCCGCGCCAGGCCCGGAGCGCCTCCGGCGAGCCGGTCTGTATGGAGCTGTTCATCATTGAGGCGGCCAAGCGCATGGGCCTGCCCGGTTTTGGGGACAAGGCCATCCGGGGCGCGGACGGCACGCTGCATCCGTTGCACACCCCGCAGGATTTTTATCTGCGGCATGCGGCGAATATCGCCTGGTTCAAAAACGACGTGCTGCCGTCCCCTGGGGCGGAGGATATCGCGCTTTCCGGGGTGCGGCCCATCCTGGGGGATATTCAGCGCATTCTGCCGCCCGAAGAGCAGGGGCCCGTCACCTTTCTCTACACCCGCGGCGGCAGGTTCGCGCCCTATGACGCGGCCTATCGAGGCGAGGAACTGGGCGTCAAATGGGAAAAGGCCCTGGCCGTCTACAACGAGGACGCGGGCACGGCCGTCAATTCCCGGACAGGCAAGCCGTATCGGGGCACGCCCTGCTGCCTGCCGCCCCTGCTGTATGACGGCCGGAAGCTGCGCGAGGTCTGGACCTCTGCGGAATATCCCCTGGAGCTGATTTCCTTCAAATCCAGTCTGATCAATTCCTACGGCGTTGTGTCGCCCCGGCTTCTGAGCATCAAGGGCGTCAACCTGGTGGTTTTGCATCCTGCCGATGCGCAAAAGGCGGGCGTCCGGCACGGCGACAGGGTGCGCCTGGTCACGCCGGGCGGCAGCGCGGCGGCCTATGCCAGTGTGGGGGAAATGGTCATGCCCGGCGTGGTGGCGGTGGAGCACGGTTTCGGGCATACGGGCCTGGGCGCCTCTGATGTGGAGATCGACGGCGTGCGCACCCCGGCCCGGAAAAGCGTGGCGGCGGGCATCAACCTCAATGACCTGGTGCCCCCCGATCCCACCCGCAAGGGCCTGTCCGCTCTGGCGGAACATATGGGCGGCCCGGCGGCCCGGCAGGGCATACCGGTGCGTATCGAGAAGGTTTGAGGGGGGTGCTGATCAGCTTCAGCGGCTTGCCCGGCGTGGGTAAAAGCAGCGTGGCGCGACTTCTTGCCCAGCGGATCAAAGCCGTCTGGCTGCGCATTGATTCACTGGAGCAGGCTTTGGTCCGCTCCGGCGTTGTTGACCGGGATGGCCTGGGGCCAGCGGGCTATTACGTGGGCTATGCCCTGGCGTTGGATAATCTGCGGCTGGGCCTTACCGTACTGGCGGATTGCGTCAACCCGCTTGCCCTGACTCGCAATGCTTGGCGGGACGTAGCGTTTGAAGCGGGCGCGGAGCTGCTGGAAGTGGAATTTGTCTGCTCTGATGCACGGGCGCATCGGGCACGGGTGGAAGCGCGGTTGTGCGAAGTTCCCGGTCTGCTTTTCCCCGACTGGCGGGCGGTATGGGAACGGGAATATGAGGTCTGGGAGCGCGCGCCTCTGGTGCTGGATACCGCCGTACTGTCGCCGTGCGAGGCTGTGGAGGCCGTTTGCCGCGCCGTGCGGGCTGTAGCGGCGTCTTCGCGGGCGCGTTGAGACGGAGACGCGCGCCCCTCCCGAAGTTCTTTCAGGCTTTGTTTTCTTCCAGCGGCATGGCTTCCCAGGCTTCGAAGTCATAGAGGCTTGTGCCGGGATTTTTGGCGCAGGCCGAAGTGTGATCGTAGGTTTCCACCACCGGCCATTGGGTAACCCGGCCCAAGGCTTCCTGAAAGGAAGCGGCCTCAATGATCTGATGGCGGCTGATCGTAAGGTTTTCGTTGGGCCCCGCGATATAATGCACACGGTACTGCGGCATGACTGTTTCCTTTACGGCGGCGGGACGTGCCCGGACGCCGGGTGGTTGAACGAGCATTTCAAGTGTTACATGCTCTGGTTGCGCCGGGCGGCAAGCCGCATCGGCCTTTGAGAGAGAAGGTGAAGAGCGGGAGCGCGTTGTGGGCGCGCTCCCGCTCTTTCGTCAGTTCTGATGCAAGGCCTGGTCTAGCTGTGAGCGCTCGGGAAGAGATAGCTCACGAACCAGAGCACCAC
The DNA here is from genome assembly GCF_000224635.1 of Desulfovibrio sp. 6_1_46AFAA. Taxonomy (NCBI): domain Bacteria; kingdom Pseudomonadati; phylum Thermodesulfobacteriota; class Desulfovibrionia; order Desulfovibrionales; family Desulfovibrionaceae; genus Desulfovibrio; species Desulfovibrio sp. 6_1_46AFAA. The sequence goes on along the minus strand of NZ_JH114300.1, from coordinate 821,216 downwards.
GAGCAGGGTGACGCCGAGCCCCCAGCTCCAGTGGATGAGCTTCAGTTCCGTCTCATCCAGGGGTTCATATTCCATTTTCTGGACTTCTTCGTGGAACTTCACGTCCTTCTTGTCTTCAGACATATCCGACTCCTTGTGAGGATGAAACCTCTTGGGTGAAACGCGTTAACCGGCCATCACAGGCGGCGTCATGCCGTGGAAGAACGCCCACGAGATGAACAGACCGATCCAGATAATAAAGCCGAACAGGCAGATGATGTACACGACGGCCAGTTTGCCGATGCCTTCCTCCATCAGCTTGCGGAAGTTGGAAACCATGCCGATGGTGAAGAAGGTCAGGGTGAAGAAGATGGTGCGCAGAGGTCCGAGCGTGCTGATGACGCTCTTGCCCATGGCGGCCAGTTCCTTGGACTGCAGGCAGATCAGCAGCATAATCACGAAGGTGCCCACATAGCCCAGCACGAAGCGCGGGAAACGGGCCCACACGTCGCCGAAGGTCATGGTGCGTTCGCCTCTGGTCTTGTCGAACTTGGCTGCCCAGACCCAGGCCAGCACAAAGGCCCACACGCCGATGAAGATGTCGATGAAGATTTTAACCGTGGTCGTGACCATGGTGATCCAGCCGGATTCCCAGATGATGCCTGCTTCCATGGCCTTGGCGCGGATCAGGGCGTCGGTGATGGCGCCGCTGGCGATGGCGCCGCCGTCGGACTTGACCGCCAGGCCCATCCAGCCGCCGGCCACCATGGGCTCGTTGTGCAGGAAGAAGGCGGCCACGAAGGGCAGCACCAGCATTTCAATGCAGGTGAAGACCACGATCAGCGAGGAAACCATGATCGGCACTACGGGCCGGGCGCGGATGGCGCTGCCCGTGGCGATGGCGGCGGACACGCCGCAGATGGAGATGCCGGAAGCCATGGGCACGGCCCATTCACGGCTGAATTTGAAGTATTTGCGGGCGATGTAGTACACTGTGGCCCAGTAGATCAGATAGGCTTCCACAATGGCGCAGAGACCGCGGAAGATGATGTGGCCGGCATAACCGGAAGCGCCGGCGGCCTTCACGCCCAGTTCCGCGCCGAGCACCACGATGGCGATTTTGACGAACAGTTCGGGACGGCAGGCGTCACGCAGCATATCGGCCAGGGCGGGGGCGACGTTGCTGATCAGGATGCCCGCGATCAGGGCAACGATGAAGCCCGCTTCCGTGGTCAGGCCGATGGACCAGGAAATGCCGAATTTGGCCTGCTGGTTGGGCGTGGCCGCGATGTGGGCGTTGGCGCCCAGCATGAAGAAGAATTCAGCGATAAAAAAGACGATGGTGAAGGCCACCACAAAGCGGCCCACATTGCCGCCCAGGCATTTGATGCCCACGGCGAGCACCGCGGTCATTGCCGCCCAGGTCAGCAACAACGAGCCGATGCCGGAGATGTTGGCATAGCCTTTGTTGGTCACCGAGAAGGCATCGCTCATGTTCGTCCACATGTTGGTCTTGAGCACCCAGCCCAACACGTCGACGCCCCACAGGTTCAGAGCGGCCAGGATGAAGACGAAGCAGCCGATAAAGAGGGCTACGCTGTCTTCGGTTAATTTGTTGTTGTTTGCCATAAACCATCCCTCCTAGAAGTGCAGATACGGGATTCTCCTCCACCATAGGTGGAAGTCCCTTATGCTGATGTCCGGCGGGACGTCGACAACTCGGCGCGCGTCGGGCAGAAAAGCCGTTATTTGGCTGTGCCCCCATATGCGGTCTGAGGCAGTGGATTTTCCGTTGCCGCAGGCAGGCGCCTGCGGGCGACACGGACAGTGCGTGCCTACCAGAGCCCTCATCCGCTGTCAACACTATAGCTGTAAATTCAAGCTGGCAAAAGCGGTATTTCGCTATCCGTGGACTTTTTTATCCGTCAGTACTGTGAAGCCCGCATGTTTTCTCTGTAATTTTTTTCGAAAGAGCGTTTGTGCATATTTTCTCAAATATATTGCAGGCCGTATATTCTCATTCCGTGGTTGGTTGAGTGCATTATGCAGGGCCGTCCGCTTTTTTTGAGTGATTCAGCTTGCGGAATATGACGGCTTTGCCGCTCTGTCCCCCGGTGGCGTGAATTCAGGTATTTTGTCGTAAAAACCGGGAGTTTTTTCATGCCGCGCGCGAATGGGCGGATATCCCGGTCCGGATGTCGCGGGGAAACGGTTCAGAGCTCGGCCAGGACCGGGGCCGAAAGATGGCGGGGCTCCGGGCGGCGGATGGCTTCAATGCCCCAGTGGCGAAGCAGTCCCAGGGCCTGGTTCACAGCCTCGGGCAGGATGCGCTCCACTTCCGGCGAGCAGTGCGCGCCCAGGGTCATGGCCGCTGGCTGCACGCCCAGCAGGGCACAGCGTCGCGGCTGGGTGCCGCGCAGGGCCGCCAGACCCAGCACTTCGGAAAAGCTGTTCTGATGCGGGCCGACTTTCTGCGCTGTGACATAGGCGGGTACTTCCTCCCGCAGGGTCAGCTCGCCCGGTTCAAGGCCGAAATCCACGGCATCCAGCACCAACAGGCTGTCCGCCTCCTCCACGAAGGTGAGCAGGGTCTGGCCCTGCGTGCCGCCGTCCACCACGCTGACGCCCGGCGGGAAATCCCAATGGGCGTACAGATGCTGCGCCAGGCGCACGCCGAAGCCCTCGTCGCCGTAGAGAAGGTTGCCCAGTCCCAGGATAATTGTTTTTTCCATATCCTTTCTCGCAATTCCGGCCGGTTCCGGCGCGGGGATGCGCGGGAACCGGCCGGGCGTTTGAACGCTGTGAGGTTACGCGGATCAGCTCCGGCGGCGCTCACGGAAGCCGCTGATCATAGTGGAAACCAAGGTGGTCTTGCCCATGATTTCCTCACGAATCACCATATAGATGTGCACGGTGACGAAGGTCACCAGCAGCAACATGCCCAGCCGGTGCAGGCTGCGCAGCTCCTGGTCATTGCCGCCCACCCAGTACATCAGGTCCAGCATGAAGAGGAAGGGCCTGAAGATGGGTGACTGGGGGGCGCTCTGGGCATACAGGCCCAGACCGCTGAGCATGATGATCAGCATGAAGACCATGCCCACGGCCATGCCCGCCTGGGCCAAGGGATTGTGTCCCACATAGACCCGGGGCTCCTTGTCCAGGAAGAGATACCAGCGGATGTCGCTCCACAGGCCGCCCCACCAGGATTTACGCCAGAACGGCAGGATGACCAGCTCCCGCGAGTACCTGTTGCCGATCAGAGCGTAGAGGTAGCGCAGCACCGTACTGATTATCAGGATGAAGCCGGCGATGAAGTGGGCCATGCGGGTATAGCCCATGTAAAAGGTATCGTAAGGCTGCCCGGTGACGGAAAGCCAGGGTTTGCCGATAATGTAGCCCGTGACGATCAGCACGCTGACGCACGCGACCATGGTCCAGTGCCAGATCCTGATGGGCAACTGGTAGACATAGGCTGACTTGCCCACAGGCTCCAGCACGTTATCACTGTTGTTCATGACATTTCTCCACAAGGCGGGGGTTCCGTATGCCGGATTCACCCCGCGCCCGTACGTTGTTGCCGCGCCAGTGCGGCAACAACGGTTCAGAAGCTCCGGTCCACGCGCACGGTCAGCAGGTCCTTGCCGTCGGGCCCGATGATATGGGTGGCGCAGGCCAGACAGGGGTCGAAGCTGTGCAGGGTGCGCAGAATTTCCAGCGGCTGATCGGGAATATCCATGTGGGTTCCCATCAGCGCGGCCTCGTATGCGCCCAGCTGGCCCTTGGGGCCGCGCGGGGCGGCGTTCCAGGTCGTGGGCACAATGCACTGGTAGCGTTCGATCTTCCTGTTCTTGATCACGATCCAGTGGCCCAGAGCGCCGCGTGGGGCTTCGGTAAAGCCCACGCCGCGCACCTCGCCTTTCGGCCAGGTGTCGGGGCTCCAGTTTTTAGTATTGGCCGTGGAGGTGTTGCCGTTTTTCAGGTTGGTCACCAGCCGGTCATAGAAGTAGCGCAGTTTTTCGGCGGACCAAGCCAGCTCCAGGGAGCGGGCGGCGATGCGGCCCAGCGTGGACTGGAGCACCGAGACCGGCGCGCCCAGACGGCCGCAGAAGTCGTCCACCATGCCCTTGATGGCGTCGTCCTTTTTTGCGTAGCCCACCAGGGTGCGGGCCAGGGGCCCCACTTCCATCTGGTTGCCGCGCCAGAGCGGGGTTTTCAGCCAGGAATAGCGGGCCTGTTCGTCCACCTGCTTGAGGTCCGTGGGCGTGCCCTTGATGTTCGGGCCGGGCTGATAGTTGGGGTCGGTGACGCCGTCAAAGGGATGCAGGCCCACCTTGCCCAGGGGATAGTCGTACCAGGAGTGATTGACGCTCTCCTGAATTTCATCAAGGTCCGTGAGGTTGACGGGCAGGACTTCCTCAAAGTTGCCGTTGATGATCGCGCCGCGCGGCATCAGCAGGCTCTTGTCCGAGAAATCGTTGGCGATGTCCGGAATGCCGCCGTAGGCCAGCACCGAAAGTTTGGACAGGCCGCTGCCGATGCCGAGCCAGTCCTTGTAGAAAGTGGCCAGGGCCAGGGTATCGGGGATCACCACCTGCTGGGCGAAGACCCGGCATCGCTCGATGACCTGAAGAATGTATTCCAGGCGCTCCTGGTTGATGACGTCGGCCGCGCCGTAGGCGTTGATGTTGAGGGAACAGGGCACGCCGCCCACCAGCCAGTTGGGGTGGGGATTTTTGCCGCCGAAAATGGTGTGGATGTGAATGACGTCTTTCTGGAAGTCCAGGGCTTCCAGATAGTGGGCCACCACCATCAGATTGGCTTCGGGCGACAGCTTGTAGGCCGGATGACCCCAGTAGCCGTTGGTGAAGATGCCGAGATTGCCGGATTCGATGACTTTGAGCAGCCGGTCCTTGACCGATTTGAAATAGCCCGGCGAGGAATTGGGCCAGGGCGAGAGCTTCTGGGCTAGGGCCGAGGTCTCGTATGGGTCGCCCTTGGAGGCCGAGACCACATCCACCCAGTCCAGGCCCGCCAGATGGTACATGTGCACCAGATGGTCATGGTACATCAGGCAGAGCTGCATCATATTGCGGATGATATTGGCGTTGTCCGGGACGTCGATGCCCAGGGCGTTTTCCACGGCATGCACCGAGGCCAGGGCGTGGGTGCCGGTGCAGACGCCGCAGATGCGCTCCACAAAAGCCCAGGCGTCGCGGGGGTCTCGGCCCTTGAGGATGATCTCGATGCCGCGGAAGATGGTGCCGCAGGACACGGCGTTGGTGATGACGTTCTGTTCGTCCAGATTCACCTCGCAGCGCAGATGGCCCTCAATGCGGGTGACCGGGTCCACCACGACGCGGCGGCCCGCGTCAATGACTGTGTATCCTTGCGTGGTATATTCGTAGGCCATGGATATCGTTCCTTAGCTGTTGGAGTCGTTGGTATTGGTGGTTGAAGCGCTGGTGTCGGCCTTTTTTTCGGGGCAGCGGGCATGCCGGATCATGCTGGCAACGCCGTGCACGGCCACACCGGCGGCCACACCGGCCACGGCGGCCACACCCACAGTCTCGGCCGTGGCGTTGGTGCCGAAGTGCGGGATGGTGGTGATGCGGTCGTAGAAGGAGCCCTGATCCCAGAAGTTCTGTTCCGAGCAGCCGATGCAGCCGTGCCCGGACTGGATGGGGAAGGACACGCCGTTGTTCCAGCGTGTGGCCGGGCAGGCGTTGTAGGTGGTGGGGCCTTTGCAGCCCATCTTGTACAGGCAGAGGCCCGAACGCGCGCCTTCGTCATCCCAGGATTCCACATATTCACCGGCGTCGAAGTGGGCCCGGCGGTAGCACTGGTCGTGCACGCGTTTGCCGTAGAACATTTCCGGGCGCCCCTGGGAATCCAGCGCGGGCAGACGGTCATAGGTGATGATATAGGCCAGAATGGCGCTCATGACTTCCGGAATGGCCGGACAGCCCGGCACCTTGAGCTGGGGCTTGTTGGGAAAGAGCTTGTGCAGCGGCGTGGCCGCCGTGGGGTTGGGGCTGGCAGCCTGGACGCAGCCCCAGGAAGCGCAGGTGCCCCAGGCAACCACGGCCTTGGCGTGTTCCACGCCGCGCGCGAGTTTGTCCATAAAGGGCTTGCCGCCGTCGATGCAGTACATGCCCTGGCCGTTCAGGGGCGTATTGCCTTCCACGGCCAGAATGTACTGCCCCTTGTATTTGCTGATGGCCTCGTCATAGGCCGCCGTGGCCTGTTCGCCGGCGGCGGCCATGATGGTGTCCTGATAGTCCAGGGCGATCATGGCCAGAATGATGTCCGTGGCCAGGGGGTGGGCCGTGCGCAAAAAGGATTCCGTGCAGCAGGAGCAGGAAAGCCCGTTGATCCAGAGCACGGGAAGACGCGGCTTGGTGGACAGCGCCTCGGCCATGACCAAATCCGAGCCGGGGCCGAGCCCCAGCGCCACGCTGGTGATTGCGCAGAATTTCAGGAAATCCCGGCGGCTGACGCCGCGGTTGCGCAGCATTTCAGCGGTTGTCTCAAGATGTGCCATATAACGTTACCTCAAATGTAAATTATAGCTTCAATGGTTCGCACAGGGCGGCCTGCAATGCCGCCCGGCCCCGGCCGACGGTGCGCAGGGAGAACAGCGGCGCGGGCCGCCATTCGCCGGACGCAAACACTGAAGACCACTGCGCCTCACGGCGCAATGCCCCCCATACGTAAGCCCTGCCCCGACAGCAGCCCCCTGCCGCCGGAACATCCTCTCTCTCGTTAGATGTTGTGATCGCCCCGGTCGTTGAGCCAGGTTCTGAAGGCGTGCATCTCCGCAGCCTGGGCTTCGATGATTTCCTGGCCCAGCTTGAGCAGATCCGCTTTCTGCGAATGCACAAGCACGGGCACGGTCATCGTCACCGCCATGCCGTGGTGGGGCAGCATCTGCTGCACAAACTGCACATTGGGATTTTGGGAAGTATACATATGCATCATATTCTGCATATCATGGCGCATGGCATCATACGCCTGCTGATCCAGCCCGCCCGCATCCTTGAGCCAGGCTTTCATCTGCTCGATTTCCTCTTTCTGGGCCTTGATGATCTGCTTGGCCCAGGCGGCCACCTGCGGGTCCTGCTGTTTCTTGGGCGCGGCCAGCAGCACTTCGGACATCTGCACGGCCCCTTCATGATGGGCGATCATGCCGGAAAGGTAGACCCTGTCGGAATACGCGTTCTGGTCGTGGGCCATGTCGTGGCCGCCCATGTTTTGTTCCATCGCCTGTGCGGGCATGGCTGCCAGAAGAAGGAAAAGAAGGCTCAAATATATTTTACGCATGTTTTGCTCCAGAATTGCATCGGCCATCCGTGCGGCCCGGTTCCAGCCGTAAGCCCGCCTTGTTTCGCGCCCGCTTCCGATAAGGGAAGCGCGCCTGCGGTACAAAAGCGGTCCGGTGTGACCGGAGTGGTGTGTGCCGTGTCCCTGCGGACCCGGCTGCCTTTCGCGTACGGGAGCTATGCTGACCACGCGGAAGGCCGATTAAATATGTTACGGCATCCCTGCCGGGTACAACGCCCGCCGCCCGTCGAGCGGCTCGTCGGCTGAAAACCGGCTATATAGGATACCTGATATCTTGCCTTGTCACAATGCCTTGATGCTTGGCAGGCCATATAAAAGCATATGGGAAATACCCTGCTTACGCGTAAAAAATACTATAGCCATTACGAAAGAAAGGCAAGCAAAGTGGTTCGGCATTAGGCAGATCACAGCGTTCCGCAGATATTTTATGTGGAAATTGAAAGTGGTGCCTGGGGCGGCATGCGCCGCCCGCGGAAGGGGAGGGGGGAGGGCATTTCAACTTTGAAACGTCGGAATGCAGGTCGATTCGCATTGCGTTCCGCCTTTTCAAAGGCAATTCTGTGAGAGATCAATCTTGGGCCGGTCCTGGGCCGGGCGGTGGAAAAAGGGCGCAAAAAAAGGGGGGCTCTCGCCCCCCTGTGTATCGGCTTTCATAGTGCGCCGGGGATGTTATTCCTCGTCGCCTTCCCACTTGATGAAGCCGGGATTGACGTTGGTCATGGCGTTGACGATCAGTTCCACCAGGCCGCCGTAAGCGAAGCTGTTCTTGGAATACAGGTCGTTGTGTTCCAGCAGTTCGCGGATCTGGCCCTTGCAGTTGGAGCAGGGCGCGCAGATGTACTTCTTGGTCTCGGGGCCGAGGCATTCCTTGAAGGCTTCGCCGATCTGCCACATCTTTTTGCGTCCGGAGATGTTGCCGCGCCATTCGTCGATGTTGTTGCGGGTCATGATGGCAAAGCCGGACCCGCCGCCGCAGCAGTAGTTGTCCACGCCGTGGCAGGGCATTTCGCGGAACTTGGGCGCGATCTTGTGCAGAATCTCGCGCTGCGGCTGCACGATGCCCATCAGGCGCACCGCGTTGCACGGGTCATGCAGGGTCACCGGGAAGTCGTTGCGCGAAGGATCGAGCTTGAGACGGCCGGACATGACGATGTCGCGCAGGGTCACGTAGCAGGATTCGCGCGGCACCTGGTACTCAAAGGGGATCACGCGGTCCGCGATGACGGTGATGGCCTTGTGGGCGTGGCCGCATTCGCCGATCACGATTTTTTTGACGCCCAGTTCCTTGGCCGCCATCATGTGCTGCAGGGCGATGCGCGCGGTCTGGGCGTCGTCGTAGAACACGCCGTAGTTCACGCCGTCATAGGCCACGGCCTTGCTGGACAGGGTCCAGGACAGGCCGGCCTCCTGGAAAATCAGGGAGAAGGCCGCGATGTTTTCCGGCCAGGCCATGATTTCACCGGCATTGTGCAACAGCATGATGTCCGCGCCCTGCACGTCAAAGGGGGTGTGGATGCCCACGCCGGTGATTTCCGAGTAGTCCTCGTCGATGAACTCCACGTTCTCCTTGACCACTTCGGGCGTCATGCCGGTGGAGGAGCCCACCTTCATCTGGTTCATGGTGCCCTTTTCGTGCAGTTCGCGGGGGTAGATGCCCAGCTCCTGGCTGAACAGCTTGCGGATTTCACGGGCGATCAGGCCGTTGTCCACGCCGATGGGGCAGGTCTGGGCGCAACGCCGGCAGAGGTTGCAGCGATAGGCCAGCTCGCCCAGACGGGCCACGGTCTTCCAGTTCAGATTGATGTCGCCGTAACGCCATTTGGCGAAGGGCTCTTTTTTCACATACTGCTTGTAGATGCGGCGAAAAATTTCCGAACGGAAATTGGGCCGGTACATCTCGTTCTCGCCGGACATCTCAAAAAGATGGCAGGCGGCGGAGCAGGAGTTGCACTGCACGCAGTTGTCCATGCTGGTTTCCAGCATGGGCAGGAAGGTCCAGTTGTTTTCCTTGGAAAAGAGCTTGCGCATGCCGTCGAGGAACTTGTTGACAAGCTCTTCCTCTTCCTGCGGGGTTTTGGGCTTGGGAATATTCAGCACGCACACGTCGTCCAGAATACAGGCCGTGTTTTCTTTCTGCTCGTCGGTGAAGGGCTTCCAGGGCATGGGCTTCACGTCAAGCGTGAGCTCGGGAAGGGTATTCGGATCAATGCTGACCATCTGCCCTTCGGCAGTGGAAACATCGCTCAAACGCAGATTGTCTTTCATGTCGGAACTCCCTAGTCTTCTTTCTTGGGGGCTGCGGGATTGGTGGTAGCCACATCCACCCAGGTCTTGGGGCTGCCGTCGCCGGCAATGTGGTCGGCAGACCAGGTCACATCGTACTTGAGCATCTCGGAGATCTTCTGCTTGTTTTTCTCGCTGTAGGTGGTGGGTTCATCGCCCCAGCGGATGTCGTGGTACATGAAGTACTTCATGATCAGATGGCCCATGTTGGTCACGGGAATCCAGATCAGCAGGAAAAAGCCCACCAGCAGATTCAGGGTGAAGAAGACGCTGGGCAGGGGTTGGAAGTTGAAGGTGAACAGGTTGTAGATGAAGGTGCGTGACAGCTCGAAATACGAGGGATTGAAGGTCCAGGCCGCCAGCGACAGCAGGCCGAAGAGCACGAAGGCCCCAAGATTGAGGTAGTGCTCGGGCGTGGTGTACTTTTTCAGGCCTTCGTCCTCACGACGACGCTGGATCAGGGCGATGCCGCCGCCGACGATACAGAACGAACCCAGCAGCACCACGGCGCTGATCACGTTGCCCACAAAGGCCATGACGCCGCCCTGCGGGTCCAGGCCGCACAGCTGGGCAATGACCGAGAGCACCACGATGATGGTGCCGCCCATGAGCATATACATGCCCACATGGAAGGGATAGGTGCGGAACCAGAGCTTCTGGTTGTGTTCCAGGGTGGCGTGCAGGAAAAGCACTTCCACCAGGATGCCCTTGATGTCGCCCCAGTGCGAAATGTGGCGGGGCTTGGTCCACCATTCCTTTTCCTCCATGAAGCTGCCGCCGTACGTGGCCTTGGGGCCTTCATGCGGCACGGGATAGAGTTCCCAGCGCACGTGCAGAGGGCTGGCCGCCATGTAGGCCTTGATTTTCAAGTAGGCCAGGCAAATGAAGCCGACTACCGCCAGGTAGCCCAGAATGTAGAACAGAGTGGTCATGCGTTTTCTCCCGTAAGTCAAGATGCCGCTGCATCATGGGTTTGCCGGGACATCGGCCCCGGGCCGATGTCGCCGCAACAAGCCCGGCATACGCCTGCTTGCCTTTCAACCTCATCCCAAATTACGCACGCGCCCAGCCCGTTGTAACTTCATCCTTATCAGGAATTGGTTACAAAAGCGGGAAAGTCAAGGTGCGTGGCAAGTCACTTCTGATAACGGAATTTCACAAAAATGCAAAGATCCCGGCCTGATTCGGAGGAATCATAGTAATCTTGAGTGAAATAATTTTATTTAAATAAATCAGCTATATTATGTGAAAGAGAGCGCCGCAAAAAAATTTTTCGCGGCGCTTGGAAAAATATTTTTTCATCAGAGGCGGAAGAAGAGGAAACAGGACAAGAGGGCAGAGAAACCCCATCGTCCAGAAGGCAGCATGCCGTGCGGACCGCTCACGAAAGGCAGGCTGAAGAGCGGGCGGCGGCGGGATTTACAGGGCGGAAAAGAGTTCCTTGTCGCGCAACAGATCTTCCATGGTGATGGATTCCAGCGCGCCGTCGAGCGTGCCCTGGAGGCTCTCCCAGGCCTTGCGTACCGCGCAGTCGCCGAAGCGGGAACAGTTTCTCGGATTTTCCAGGCACCCGGCCAGTTCAATGCCGCCTTCCATCAGCTTGACGATGCAGCCGAAGGTCAGCTCTTCCGGTTTGCGCAGCAGAATATGCCCGCCTTTGGCGCCGCGGACGCTGCCGGTAATACCGGCAAGCCTGAGCTGGCGCAGGATCTGTTCGATGAACTGCGAGCTTATGCCGGTTTTCGCGGCAAGCAGATTGGAGGAAATGGGCTCGTTCATAACGTGCTTTGCCATGTAAAAGAGAATTCGTGCCGCGTAGCGTGTTTTTGCCGAAAGTTTCATAGCCTCTGTCCCCCGAAAAACTGGACTGAGATCCAAAACCTAAACGCCGGAACAGCGGCGTAAAGATTTTGCACCTTTTCAGCCTAATCCTAACATTTTTATACGGACTTTGTACCACATTTCCTTTAAAAAACTTTTGCGAAACTCTTCACACGGGCGGCCCGTGCGGGGCAATGCGTCTTGTTTTTCCCTGTGGTGCCGGACGGCTTGACGGATGCCGGCGGATACGTTAGGGAAAAACATGAGTAAAACAGTCTAAATTAGATATATCAACTTTTGCTGTTATTATTGCATCCTCTTGAGAAGGGATAAAAATGCGAATTTCCACAATGAGCTGCCATGCGCTGCACCTCTTATTGTGCCTTTCCGAACAAGCGGAGGATATGCCCGCATCCGCTTCAGAACTGGCTGTCTGTACGGGCATCTCGGAAAAATTCGTCCAGAAGATCATGCGACTGCTGCAAAGCGGCGGCATTGTCAAAAGCATCCGGGGCATAGCCGGGGGGCATGTACTGGCCCGCAACCCCGACGACGTCAGCCTGGCGGACATCATTGCCGCCGTGGAAGGAGGCATAACCCTTCCCGGCGTCAACAGCGCCGCGCCCTGTGGCCGGGTCGCGCTGGATGCCTGGGCCGACGCCGCCCGCAGTCTGCAAAATTCTCTGGGCTCGGTGACGCTCGGCTCCGTCCGGCAGAGCTGCGGAGCTTCGTTGCGCGCCGTACTCAGTCAGTCGGCGGAATACTCAACCCGGCCTATGCCGGACGCCCAAGCGGGAGGACCTCATGCAAAAGCATATTCTCTTGGTCGACAGCGATGCCGAAAGCCTCGACAGGCTGTCACGGACGCTTCGTCTGCATGACTATCGGGTGAGCGAGGCCCGCGACGGCGCTGAAGGCCTGGCTCTGGTGGACAGCCTGCGGCCGGACTGCATCATTTTTGATGTGGATCTGCCGCGCGTCTCGGGCTCCATCATGTACAGCAGGCTGCGTCGCAGTGAAAAAAACAGGCAGCTGCCGGCCATTGTCTGCAGCGACGCGGGGCCGCGTCCGGTGGATTTCGGCACCGGCATTCCCGTGCTGCCCAAGAGTTGCGCCCCGGAAGCGCTGCTTGAGGCTGTGCGGGCGGCGACAGCCTGACGCCTTTTGCCAGGAGGGACGGGCGCGCCGCCGTCCGCGTGTAAGCCTCTCCGGAGCAGGCGTGGTTATTCCCTCAGGGCGGGCATGCGATCTGCAAAAGGACATGGAGGAATCGCATGCCCGCCGGTTTCATCGCCGTTAGGGGCGTTGCGGCGATGCTAAGGAGCTTCGTGGCGGATATGGGGCGGAACCACCATCATATCCACCAGAAGCGGTTTGAGGAATGACCATTTGATGTTGTGTTCCTCGTAGACTTCCATCATATCCCTGATGGCGTCCCAGCAGTTGTGACAGGGAGTCACGACCAGCTGTGCGCCGGTGGCCTTGATCTGATCCAGCTTGTTTTTGAGGCCGATATTGCGTTCTTTGCGATAGAGGCCGATGCCGTTGAGGCCGCCTCCGCCGCCGCAGCAAAAATTGTGGTCGGCATTGGGCGTCATCTCGCGGAAGTCCTCCGCGATATAGCTCATGATTTCCCGCGTATATCTGCCCAGTCCGTCGTTACGCACATAGTTGCAGGCATCCTGAAGTGTACAGGGTATTTTGATCTTCTTGGCCGGATCGATTTTCAGCTTGCCGGTGCGCAAACAGTGGGCCACCCATTCCACGTAATGGATGAAGGGCACCGGCGGGTCGCCGCTGGCGCGTCCGCCCCAGTAGGGGCCTTCCACCACGGTGCCGCGATGGGCATGACCGCACTCGGTTCCCACCACCATTTTAGGTTTCAGGCGCTCCACCGCGGCGTAAATGCGCCTGATGTTCTGGGCGCAACCCTCCCAGTCGCCCGCGAACATGGTCAGCGACGTATTTTCCCAGCCTTCGCGCGGCACAGTCCAACTGGTGCCCGTGACGTGAAACAGAATGGCGGCCTGCGCAATGTCCTCGGGATAATGCTTTACCTCGCGGGCGTTGAGAATGTACATGACATCCGCGCCCTCTTTTTCAACAGGGATTTCCAGATCCGGCCATTCGTCCTGGTTCTCCTCCACCATCCATTCGCAGGTTTCCAGCCAGTCTTCTTCCGTAACATCCATCTGCGCGCCGTAGACGCGGTGCATGCCCGAGCCGATCTTCATTTCCCAGGGCACGAAGCCGTGCATGAACAGAATGCCGCGCAAATAGCTGAACATGACGCCCGTATCAATGCCGTGCGGGCAGTAAAGTCCGCAACGGTTGCAGCAGGTGCACTTGCCCCAGGCTACATCCATGGCGTGAATCATGAACTCGGTGTCCACCCGGCCCTTGCGCCGGAGCATCTCGCCCAGGGTGGATTGGATCTTGTACGAAGGGATCTGCGTGGGGTCATTGTTACTGGTTTTGTAGAAAAAACAGCTTTCCGCGCACATCCCGCAATGCGCGCAGATGGCCAGCCAGGTCCGGGTGCGTGATTTGCAGGTCTGTTTGAGGTCGCGGGCCAGAGTCGCCTGATTCACGGGCATTTCCCGCATCTGCCGGTAATAGGTCGCGCCGCCCTTGTCCTGAAGCAAGGCGTGAATGCTTTCCTTGCTGGTGGCGGGCGTGGGACTGCACAATAACTGGGACATGTCGCGCTCCTTGCGGGAGAAAAAAATGGAATTGATCCCGATGCCGCTGTTTACCAGGGAAATGCCCCGCCGCGCGTGCCGCCGCCACGCTTGATGGCGAAATCCATGCCGAGCTGCGCACGGGACATGAAGTAGAGAACGATATGTGAAAGTTTGGTGAACGGGGCGAGAATCAGGAACAGTTCGCCGCTCAGTACATGCAGTACAATCCAGGTCTGGTAGGCGGAGGTGTCCAGCCGGGCCATCAGGCCGGTGCAGAAGGGCAGAAGGGTCAGCAGCAGCACGAGCCAGTCCCCGCCGGAGTTCAGTTGCCGGAGCGCGGGCGAAGCCAGTCGGCGCGCGATCAGCAAGAGAATGCCGGCGACGCTCATTATGCTCAGGATATCGGCCAGAGCGTTGGGCAACGAGGGCAGGGAGATGCCCGTGAAGTTTTCAAGCAAGACCGTGTGCCCCAGCAAAAAAAGCGGCACCAGCACCGCTCCCAGATGCAGCAGAAAGAATGACGCCATGGCCGCGGGTTGCGAGCGCCAGCCGCTGGTGCCGCCCGGTATGAGCCATTTGACGATGGAAATCAGCGCGCCGGGGATGGAGCGTTCCGGATGGTAGCTGTAGGCCACGCGCTCCAGACGCCAGTCCAGACCGCGCACGTAAAGGACGGCGCGCGCGAGAAGCCCGACCACAAAGACCAGCAAAGAGAAAACAAAAAGGGGACCGGTAATGAAGTTCAGCATCAACTCTGTCTCCTGAATGACGTGCGGCGATAAAGGGGCTCCTGGGGCGGGCAAGATACTCCGCTTCCGAGCGGGGGCAACACTCCGTCATCCGCTGACGGCGCCGACGCTCCCACACCTGAAAACTCTGCGGACAAGGCGTGTTCCCGGTGCGCAAGGGCCCGACCTCTCTTATTTGCCTTTATTGCTTTTCCCGCTCTGCGCGGCCACGGCCTTGCTGTGGCAGACCCTGCAATCCACGAGGCGCGGTCCCGCGTCGGCCTTGCGGTGACAGGCCGTACAGGTGGCGTGGAGGTAGGGAATTTGCCTGTGCTCGGGCTGAGCTTTGACGTCCAGAAAGGTTTCGGACATGCCTTCATCTGTTTCCCGGTGGCAGAGCGTGCATTCCGCATTGCTGCGTTCCATGTGCTCCACATGCCTGTCGTGCGTGAAAAAGACCGGGGGCATGGTATGCGTCGTCAGCGGGGGAAAGGTGATGGGGATGCGTTCCTCGCCTCTGGCCGTGTCGGAGAAAAGAGCAATGCCCAAGGCGAAAAGCAGAAAGCAGAGTAGAGGCGTCCCGAATCCGAATGCTGTGTTACGCATGTCACGTCCTTGATTCCTGGTGAAATTCCGGCATGCCGCAACGCGGCAACCCTGCCGTCCGGAAGATGACGGGGAATCCCGGGCTGAGACGGGATTCCCCGGGCCGTCATACGGAGGGCCGCCCGGCTGTCAGCGATTCCGCTACGCTGCGCACGAACACGGCGCACTTGTACGGATCGCGCTTCATACAGCGCAGGGAATAGGCCACCGCCGCACAGAGGAAGAGGCGGGACTCATAATCCAGATGATTGGTCAGCAACCAATGGTCCTGGGGGCCTTCCTCTTCCGCGAGCTCGCGGGCGCGGCGCAGGTCCTCGGAATAGTCTCCGCCGGTGAGCCGGGTGTACAGATCACAGATTTCCTCGGCCAAGTACTCGCGTTCGGGTAGGGCTGACATGATGTTCTCCTCGCGCTACGGGCGGTTAGGTTCCCGGGCGGAGCCGGGATCCATGTTCATGATTAATTAACTGGTTATATTTATATAGTCTTTAATTAATACAAGTTAATTCTCATATTAAGTATATAATGTCAAGTATGTTTTTGGGGTTGGCTGCCTCGACCGCTCCGGAGGGGCCGGAGCGGTTGAGTCTGTTGTACATCTGTGTTAGGCCGGTATTTGGAGGAGAGGGTATGGACTTGGGATTGTTGCAGGAATTTGAGTTTCTGGGGCGCCTTTTCCTGGCCGGGCTCTGCGGAGCCTTTATCGGCTATGAACGGGCCAACCGCCGCAAAGAGGCGGGCATACGTACCCATCTGGTGGTTTCCATGGGTTCGGCACTGTTCATGATCGTCTCCAAGTACGGCTTCGCGGACATGATCCCCCTGCACGGCGTGGCCCTGGACCCTTCGCGCGTCGCGGCTCAGATCGTGACCGGGGTGGGCTTTCTGGGCGCGGGCATGATCTTTGTGCGCGGGCAGAACATCAGCGGCCTGACCACAGCGGCGGGCATCTGGGCCACGGCGGGCATCGGCATGGCCGTGGGCTCGGGCCTGTATCTGCTCGGCGTGTTGGGCACGGCGCTGATTTTTTTGATCCAGATTTTTCTGCACCGGCACTTTACCTGGCTGCGCGCGCCCAGCATGGAGCATCTCTGCCTGCATATCCGCGACGGATGCACGGGTCTGGATGTGGTGCGCGCGGCCCTGCGCGAGCGCAAGCTCTTTATCTCGAGCTTTAAGGCCGTTCCGGACAAGGAGGGTCAGATCATTATGGTGGACGCGCACATCAAGGTGCCCTACGGCTACGATCTGGCCGACCTGCTGGATCTGCTGAAGAAGGACGGCCATGTGCTGCGGGTGGAAATCAAGAGCTGAGCCCCGCCTCCGGAGCGGATTAACTTTGAAATTTTACAAATTTCAAAGTCGGCATTCCGGCGAAAAACGTTGTTATCGTTGCTGTCGCTCCCCGTATGGCTCCGTTGTCGCCAACGGGGACAAGCCCTTCGGGCTGCCTTCGGCCGCTTCGCCGGAATCCACGCCGCGTTCCTCTCGATGCCTGTACGCCCTTTGGGCTACAGGCACGGCCCTACGGGCCGCCCGTCGGGCCGGTCGCCGCGGCGGGCGATAGAGCCATTCAAAAGTGAAATCGCGCTATCACGTCAACACGAAAAAGCCCCGGAAGGTATGCCTTCCGGGGCTTTCTGTTATCTCTATGAGTACGGCCGTTACTGATTCAGATCCACCAGCACGGGGTTTTCTTCCAGTTCTTCCAGGAATTTGTCGGGGCGTTCCTTCTGGTCCGGCACCTCGATGTCGCCGTTCACGTATTCGCGGTAGCCCGTACCCGCCGGGATCAGGCGGCCCACGATGACGTTTTCCTTGAGGCCGCGCAGATAGTCCATCTTGCCCTTGAGCGAGGCTTCGGTGAGCACCTTGGTGGTTTCCTGGAAGGAAGCCGCCGAGATGAAGGATGAGGTAGTCAGCGAGGCCTGGGTGATGCCCAGCACCAGCGGTTCCGCCGTGGCCGGAACGCGGCCCTCGGCTATGGTCCTCTGGTTTTCGGCCTTGAACTCGCTCTTGTCCACCTGCTCGCCCACCAGGAAGCTGGTGCCGCCTGAGTCGAGGATGGTCACCTTCTTGAGCATCTGGCGCACAATCACTTCGATGTGCTTGTCGTCGATGCCCACGCCCTGGAAGCGGTAGACTTCCTGGATTTCGTCCACCAGATAGCGGGCCAGGTATTTCTCGCCTCGGGTGCGCAGGATATCGTGCAGTTCCGGATAGCCTTCGGTGAGGGGATCGCCCGCTTCCACGAAGTCGCCGTCCGCAGCCGTGATGTGCTTGCCCTTGGGCACAAGGTATTCCTTGGCCTCGCCGATTTCCGGCGTGACCACCAGCTTGCGCTTGCCCTTGGACTCGCCCGCGTAGGTGACGGTGCCCGCGATTTCGGAAACCACGGCCATGTCCTTGGGCTTGCGCACTTCAAAGAGCTCGGCCACGCGCGGGAGGCCGCCCACGATATCCTTGGTCTTGGAGGTTTCGCGGGGCTTGCGGGCGATGATGTCGCCAGCCTGGATGTTCTCGCCGTCCTTGACCATGATGATGGAGCCCACGGGCAGGCTGTAGATGGCCGCAGCCGCGCCGTGCACGCGCTTCTTCACATTGCCGTTGTCGTCGCAGATGGAGATGGAGGGCCGGAAGTTGGTGGTGCGGTACTCCATGATGGTCAGTGAGGCCTGACGGGTGACGTCGTCCACCTTTTCCTGCACGGTCTTGCCGTCGATGATGTCCGTGAAGCGGATCACGCCGTCTTCTTCGGACACAAAGGGTTCGTTGAAGGGGTCCCATTCGGCCAGCACGACGCCCTTGGTCACTTCCTGGCCGTCATGGACCATCAGGCGCGCGCCGTTGGGAAGAATGTATTTCTCCCGTTCGCGGCCCTGCGGGTCAACGATGGTCAGCTGGCCGCTCTTGCCCAGCACCAGTTGCGCGCCGTCACGGTTGGTCACGGCCCGTACGCGGTTCAGGATCACCCGGCCCGCGTTCTGGGCTTCGAACTTGTTCTTTTCAATGGTGCTCGAAGCCGTGCCGCCGATGTGGAAGGTGCGCATGGTCAACTGGGTGCCCGGCTCGCCGATGGACTGGGCAGCGATGATGCCCACGGTTTCGCCGGTATTGACCAGATGGCCGCGGGCCAGGTCGCGCCCGTAGCACAGGGCGCAGATGCCGCGTTCCGACTGGCAGGTCAGGGGCGAGCGCACCATGACCGAGGAGATGCTCTTGTCGTTGATCAGCTTGGCTTCACTTTCCGTGATCAGGGTGTTTTCGGGCAGCAGGATTTTTTCCGGCTCGTCCGGGTCATGCACGGGGTAGAGCAGCACACGGCCTATGATGCGTTCGGCCAGCGGGGTCTTGATGTCGCCGCCTTCCTTGATGTGGGTCAGCTCAATGCCGTCCACCGTGCCGCAGTCGTGCTCGGAAACGATCACGTCCTGGACCACGTCCACCAGGCGGCGGGTCAGGTAACCGGAGTTGGCCGTCTTCAGGGCCGTGTCCGCCAGGCCCTTGCGCGCGCCGTGGGTGGAGGTGAAGTACTGCAACACCGAGAGCCCTTCGCGGAAGGACGAGGTGATGGGCGTTTCGATGATTTCGCCCGACGGTTTGGCCATCAGGCCGCGCATGCCCGCGAGCTGGCGCATCTGGTCCTGGTTGCCGCGCGCGCCGGAGTTGGACATCATGAAGATGGGGTTGAAGCTCTGGTTTTTCTCCTGCTTGCCCGTCTTCTCGTCCGTGAGCACGTCGTAGGAGATCTCCTTGATCATTTCCGTGGAAACGTCCTGCGTGGCCTTGGTCCAGACGTCCACCACCTTGTTGTACTTTTCCGTACGGGTGATGATGCCGTCGCGGTACTGGCGTTCGATATCGTCCACCTCGGCCTGGGATTTGGCCAGGATGTTCTTCTTGCTTTCGGGAATGGTCAGGTCCTTCACGCCGATGGTCACACCGGCGCGGGTGGCGAACTCATACCCCATGTCCTTGAGCTTGTCGCAGAGGATGACCGTGGACTTGATGCCGCAGGTGCGGTAGGCCGCGCCCACCAGCTTGGCGATGGCCTTCTTGGTCAGCACCGTGTTGACGTGCTCGAAGGAGAGCTCCGGCGGCAGAATGTCGCTGACCAGCACGCGGCCCGGCGTGGTCTGCACAAGATCCTCGCCTTCCTTCATGCGCACCTTGACCCGGGCGTGCAGGGAGACCTGGCCCGCGTCGTAGGCGGCTTCCACTTCCCAGGGCGCGCAGAAGGTCATGCCCTCGCCCTTTTCAAAGCTGCGTTCCACGGTCATGTAGTAGAGACCCAGCACGATGTCCTGCGAGGGCACAATGACCGGGCCGCCGTTGGCCGGGGAAAGAATGTTGTTGGTGCTCATCATCAGCACGCGGCATTCGATCTGGGCCTCCACGGACAGCGGAATATGCACGGCCATCTGGTCGCCGTCGAAGTCCGCGTTGTAGGCGGAGCAGACCAGGGGGTGCAGGCGGATGGCCTTGCCTTCCACCAGCAGGGGCTCAAATGCCTGGATGCCCAGGCGGTGCAGGGTCGGGGCGCGGTTGAGCAGAATGGGGTACTCGCGCACCACTTCCGAAAGGATGTCCCAGACCACCAGTTCCTCGCGCTCCACCATCTTTTTGGCGCTCTTGATGGTGGAGGCATGGCCGCGTTTTTCCAGTTCCGAATAAATGAAAGGCTTGAACAGCTCCAGGGCCATCTTCTTGGGCAGACCGCACTGGTGCAGCTTGAGGTAGGGGCCCACGGTGATGACCGAACGGCCCGAGTAGTCCACGCGCTTGCCCAGGAGATTCTGGCGGAAGCGGCCCTGCTTGCCCTTGATCATGTCCGACAGAGACTTGAGCGGGCGGCCGTTGGTGCCGGCGATGGCCCGGCCCCGGCGGCCGTTGTCGAAGAGCGCGTCCACGGCTTCCTGGAGCATACGCTTTTCGTTGCGGATGATGATTTCCGGCGCGCCCAGCTCCATGAGCCGTTTGAGGCGGTTGTTGCGGTTGATGACCCGGCGGTAGAGATCATTGAGGTCCGAGGTGGCGAAACGGCCGCCGTCCAGGGGCACCAGGGGGCGCAGTTCCGGCGGAATAACCGGAATGACCTCCATGATCATCCATTCGGGCTTGTTCTGGGATTCCAGAAAAGCCTCCACGATCTTCAGGCGCTTGGTCAGCTTTTTCTTCTTGGTCTGGCTCTTGGTGGCCTCGCTTTCCTCGCGCAGCTCAACACGCAGCTTTTCCAGGTCCAGCTCTTCCAGCAGGCTGCGCACGGCTTCCGCGCCCATGCCCACGGTGAGCACCTCGTCGCTGCCGTAGTGGTCCAGAATCTGAAGATACTGGTCCTCGGAAATGACCTGACGCTTCTGCAGATTGGTCTGGCCGGGATCCAGCACAATATAGGAGTCGAAGTAGAGCACCTTTTCCAGATCGGCCATGGTCATGTCCAGCAGGGTGCCGATCTTGGAGGGCAGGGTCTTCAGGAACCAGATGTGGGCCACGGGCGCGGCCAGCTCAATGTGGCCCATGCGCTCGCGCCGCACCTTGGAGGCGATGACTTCAACCCCGCATTTTTCGCAGACGATGCCGCGGTGCTTCATGCGCTTGTATTTGCCGCAGTTGCACTCGTAGTCCTTCACCGGGCCGAAGATTTTGGCGCAGAACAGACCGTCCCGCTCCGGCTTGAAGGTGCGGTAGTTGATGGTTTCCGGTTTTTTCACTTCGCCGTAGGACCATTCGCGGATGGATTCGGGCGAAGCGATGGAAATCTGGATGGCTTTCAGATTGCGGATGTTGGTCACATTGGCCGACGTGCCGCGAGCAGTGAAAAGATCGTCCAGGCTCATATATACATACCTTGCTTTGTAAAAAGCTCGTTGGAATCGTTACTGTAATCCGTACGGAGGCCGCAACAGGCGTTTAAAGCAATTTAACACTTGAAATGCTCGTTTACGGCGAGCAAAGCCCGCCTACCCGCATCCCGCGGCAAGGATTTGCACCAAATCCTTGCAGAGCAGTTCACTCATTTCAAACGCAAATTGCTCTATTCCGCCTCTTCGTCGCGGTCGCGCATGTAGCCCACGCGCTTGGGCTTTTTTTTGCCTTCCTCCTGGTGCAGGGTCACGTTGAGCCCGAGGCTCATGAGTTCCTTGACCAGAACATTGAAGGATTCGGGCAGACCGGCTTCCAGGAAGTTGTCGCCCTTGACGATTTTCTCGTACATCTTGACGCGCCCGGTCACGTCGTCGGACTTGACCGTGAGGAATTCCTGGAGGAGGTAGGCCGCGCCGTAGGCCTCCAGAGCCCAGACTTCCATTTCGCCCAGACGCTGACCGCCGAACTGGGCCTTGCCGCCCAGAGGCTGCTGGGTGACCAGGGAGTAGGGGCCCGTGGAACGGGCGTGGATTTTTTCGTCCACCAGGTGGTGCAGTTTGAGGATGTACATGACGCCCGTGGTGACCCGGTTTCTGAAAGGCACGCCGGTGCGTCCGTCATACAGGGTGGTTTTGCCGTCGTTTTCCAGACCGGCCTTGTCCATCCAGCCCCAGATGTCCTCTTCAGTGGCGCTGTCGAAAACCGGCGTCTTGGTCACGATGCCGTTGCGCAGCTTCTTGACCGAGGCGACAAATTCCTCGTCGTCCATGCCGTCCACCAGCGCGCGGACCTCTTCGGAGCCGAAGACGTCCTTGACTTCCTTACGCAAGACCTGCATGGCCGCGCCGGAATCCACCAGTTCGGCCAACTGACGGCCCAGTTCCTTGGCGCCCCAGCCGAGGTGGGTTTCCATGATCTGGCCGATATTCATACGCGAAGGCACGCCCAGGGGGTTGAGCACAATGTCCACGGGCCTTCCGTCGGCGAAGAAGGGCATGTCCTCTTCCGGCAGGATGCAGGAAACCACGCCCTTGTTGCCGTGGCGGCCGGCCATTTTGTCGCCCACCGAGAGCTTGCGCTTGATGGCGATATGCACCTTGACCATCTTGATCACGCCGGGGGGCAGATCGTCGCCTTCGGTGACCTTCTCGCGCTTGGCGTCGTAAATGGCCTTGAGATAATCCACCTCGTGGTCATAGGCCCGGAGCAGTTCGGCCACCTCGTCGTTGACTTCCTTGCTCTTGAACAGACCGGCCAGTTTCTTGACAGGCAGCTGGGCCAGCTGTTCCTCGGTGAGGGCCGCGCCGGCTTCGGCCAGCACTTCGCCCTTTTTCTTGCCGGGCAGGGAGGCCGCGATCTGCTTGCCCAGCACATGCGGTGCAAGCAGATCCCGCGTGCGCTCGGTAAGGGCGCGCATATGGTCGGCTTCCTTCTGGTCCAGCACCGAAGTGTCGTGGGCCTCGATAGCCAGGGTGCGCTCGTCCTTCTCGCCCGAACGGCGGTTGAAGACCTTTACGTCGATAATGGTGCCTTCCACTCCCGGCGGGACCTTCAGGGAGGTGTTTTTTACATCCCTGGCCTTTTCGCCGAAAATGGCCCGCAGGAGCTTTTCTTCCGGGGTGAGCTGGGTTTCGCCCTTGGGGGTGATCTTGCCCACCAGAATGTCGTCAGGCTTGACGGCCGCGCCGATGCGGATAATGCCGCTTTCGTCCAGGTTGCGCAGCATGTCTTCGCTGACGTTGGGGATATCGCGGGTGATTTCCTCGGGTCCCAGCTTGGTGTCGCGGGCCACCACTTCGAATTCTTCGATGTGGATGGAGGTGAAGACGTCCTCCTTGACCGTGCGTTCGGAAATCAGGATGGAGTCTTCGTAGTTGTAGCCGCACCAGGGCATGAAGGCCACTACCAGGTTCTTGCCCAAGGCCAGCTGGCCTTCGTCGATGCCGGGACCGTCGGCCAGGATCTGGCCTTTCTTGACGATCTGGCCGGGATAGCAGGTCGGCTTTTGCCCGAAGCAGGAGTTCTGATTCGACTTGTGGAACTTGAGCAGGTCGTAGGCCCGCACACCGCCCTGATCCTTGTAGATGTCGCCTTCATAGGCCACCACGATGCGGTCGGCGTCCGCGTACTGCACCTTGCCGTCGGCCGGGGCCACAATGCAGGCGCCGGAGTCGCGGGCCACGTCCACTTCCATGCCCGTGCCCACCAGGGGCTTTTCCGAGCGCAGCAGAGGCACGGCCTGACGCTGCATGTTGGAACCCATCAGGGCGCGGTTGGCGTCGTCGTGTTCCAGGAAGGGAATCAGCGCCGCGGAAATGGAAACCATCTGGCTGGGCGAAATGTCCATCAGGGTCACTTCGTCGCGGTGGCGCATTTCCACTTCGCCCTTGACGCGCACAGTGACGAATTCTTCCAGCAGATGCCCTTCGCCGTCCAGGCGGGCGTCGGCCTGGGCCACCACCTGATCGCCTTCACGCGAGGCGTCCAGATGCACCACCTCGTCGGTCACCCGGCCTTCACGCACCACCCGGTAGGGGGTTTCGATGAAGCCGTAGTCATTGACCTTGGCGAAGGTGGTCAGGGAGACGATCAGGCCGATGTTCGGGCCTTCCGGAGTTTCAATGGGGCAGATGCGGCCGTAGTGCGAGGTGTGTACGTCGCGGACCTCAAAGCCGGCGCGTTCGCGGGTCAGGCCGCCGGGGCCCAGGGCCGAGAGACGGCGCTTGTGGGTGACCTCGGAGAGCGAGTTGGTCTGGTCCATGAACTGCGAGAGCTGGGACGTGCCGAAGAATTCCTTGAGCACCGCGGCCACGGGCTTGGGATTGATCAGATCGTGGGGCATGAGGGTGGAGATTTCCTGCAGGCTCATGCGTTCCTTGATGGCGCGCTCCATGCGCACCAGGCCGATGCGGTACTGGTTTTCCACCAGCTCGCCCACCAAGCGCACACGGCGGTTGCCCAGGTGGTCGATATCGTCGGCCGGGCCGTGGCTGTCCTTGAGCTGGACCAGCACCTTGATGGCCGTAAGAATGTCCTCGTCGTTCAGGGTGCGCAGATCGGCGGGCGCGTCGATGCCCAGACGCTGGTTGAGCTTGTAGCGGCCCACGGGCGAAAGGTCATAATAATCCGGATTGCGGAACAGGTTGTCGAAGAAGCTGGCCGCGATCTCGGCGGTGGGCGGCGAGGACGGGCGCAGGCGGCGGTAGATCTCTTCCTGGGCCTTCTGCTGGTCCGGGATGCGGTCCAGCACCAGGGTGTCGCGGATGGAGGAAGAGGTGTCCGTGCCCTTGGTGTGCAGCACGGAGAGACGCTTGATGCCCGCTTCGCGCATACGTTCCAACAGGCCGGGCGTGATTTCGTCGGCCGCTTCGGCCAGCACTTCGCCGCTCTGGGGGGCCACGGCGTCCTCGGCTAGGAACATGCCGTCCAGCAGGTCGGGGCGCACTTCAATGGCCGGAATGCCGGCCTCGCAGATCAGCCGCCAGCTCCGCTTGGTGATGGGCTTGCCCGCCTTGACGAGCACGTTGCCGTCAGGCGCGGTGATGTCCGCGTAGGCGTTGTCCTTGCGGTAGAGATCCTTGCGCACTTCCCAGAACAGCCTGCCGCCGTCTTCCAGCAGATACTGTTCCCGGCTGTAGAAGTAGTCGAGAATCTGCTCCTTGCTCATGCCCATGGCCTTGAACAGGATGGTGGCGGGCATCTTGCGGCGGCGGTCGATGCGCACGTAGAGAATGTCTTTGTGGTCGAAATCAAAGTCCAGCCAGGAGCCGCGCATGGGGATCACCCGGCAGGAATAGAGCACCTTGCGGCTGGTGTGGGTCTTGCCGCCGTCGTGCTCGAAGATGATGCCGGGCGAGCGCTGCAACTGGTTGACGATGACGCGCTCGGTGCCGTTGATGATGAAGGTGCCTTTTTCGGTCATCAGGGGCAGGGTGCCGAAGTAGATATCCTGCTCCTTGATGTCGCGGATGGTCCGGTTGCCCGAAGCCTCGTCGGCATCATAGACGACCAGGCGCACTTTGATGCGCATGGGCGCTTCATAGGTCAGGCCCTTAGAAATGCATTCGGCCTGGTCGTACTTGGGTTCCTGAACCTCGTAACTGACGAACTCCAGGCTGGCGGTCTTGTTGAAATCCTCAATGGGAAATACCGTATGGAAGACGCCTTCCAGACCTTCGTCCGGCCTGCGGTCGGCCTCGGGCACGCCTTCCTGGAGGAATTTCTGATATGAATCGATCTGCAGATTCAGCAGATGGGGGATGGGGAGGGAGATCTTGATCTTGCCGAACTGTTTGGTGAGCTGGCCCATGGGTACCTCAAGATAGGTAGCGGTTGCGCCCCGGCTGCGGACAGAAGCGTCTGCCGGCGGGCAAAAAACTTGCTGTCACTGCACCCTGAAAGCGTATGAAACGGCCGCGGGGAGTCGCGGGGGAGCTTACTGTGCACGGCAAAGACGACAAAAACCCATCCCTGTCTGGGTAAACAGGGCTTGGGCTGTTGCGCCTATTTTAAAAAAGTGTGCATATACAGTGAGTTATCAAAAACAGAAAGTAGGCCTCCCGTGCCGTTCATTGAACAAAGATAGATAATCAGAAATTATTTTTTTGGCAAGACTTTTTCTTGAAGAAATATAGGGGGATTTTGTATCCGCCGCAATGCCGTTACGGATGATGCCAGCAACGACAGGCTGGGGGCAACGTCGACTTTGCCGCTCTGCACGAGGTTTCGGAGCGGAAAAGCAAAAAAGTCCCGCCGACGAAAAAAACATGGCGGGGTCAATGACCCCGCCATGCGGAAAGCGGCTTCGCTGAAGCGAAGCGGGCAGTGGAAAATACTTACTTGATTTCCACGGTGGCGCCAGCTTCGGTGAGCTGCTTCTTGGCTTCCTCGGCTTCTTCCTTGGAAACGGCTTCTTTCAGGGTGGAGGGAGCGCCGTCCACCTTTTCCTTGGCTTCCTTGAGTCCAAGGTTGGTCAGGGCGCGCACGACCTTGATGACGCCGATCTTGTTGGCGCCGGTTTCCTTGAGGATGACGTCGAATTCGGTCTTTTCCTCAACGGCGGCGCCGTCGCCACCGGCGGCCGGAGCGGCCATCACCATGGCGGCGGCAGGCGCGGCGGCGGAAACACCGAATTTCTCTTCCAGTTCCTTGATGAATTCGGAAAGTTCCAGAACGGTCATGCTGGAGATGAATTCAACAACTTCTTCTTTGGTCACGGCCATGATATTTCTCCTGATCTTTGGCTTAACGTTTGTGCTGTCCACATCCGCTTACGCGGCGGCCTTGCCTTTCTGTTCTTCAATACCCTTGAGGGCATAGAGCAGACCGCGCAGCATATTGGCAAACAGCGACACAAAATTGGTGGGCACGGCGTTCATAGTGCCAAGCAACTGGCCGAGCAACTGCTCCCTACCGGGCAGTTTGGCCAGAGCATCCACCTGGGCGGCGGTCATTTCCTTGCCGTCCAGGCTGGCGCAACGCAGCTCAAAGAGCTTGCTCTGCTTGGCGAAATCACTGAGCGCCTTGGCCACCGCCACCGGGTCGTCGAACCCAAGGGCCACGCCGCAGTTCTCATGGAACTTGTCCTTGATGGTGTCGTGCGTGCCGCCGGTCAGAGCGATACGAGCCAGGGTGTTTTTGACGACATGATATTCGCCGCCCGCATTGCGCAGGCTCACCCGGAGGTTCGTCAGCTCTTCCACCGTCATGCCCTTGAAGTCCGTCAGCACCGCAAAGGAAGCCTGGTCGGCCTTGGCCTTGATGGCTTCAATAATTGCGGCTTTTTCAGACCTGTTCACGTGATACCTCTCACGTTCGGGGTTGCCAGGTGGAATGCCGAGCCAAAGATGAAGCGTCTGGGCAGGATATTAAGGACTTGCGTCCTCCTGCCGTCTTCGACTCGAATTCCTTAGCCTTTGCCGAGGTTGTTTTCACAACCGCTTGAAGATTCGGCCGGATCAGGCCGCGAGACGCAAAGCGCTCCACAGCCTGAAGGCACTAACCTTCAAGAAATTTTTTGACCTGGGGCATATCGACCTTGAAACCGGGCCCCATGGTGGTGGAAACCGCCATGGACAACATGTAAGAACCCTTGGCGGCCGAGGGTTTCAGGCGATTGACGGTGTCCAGTAAGGCTTTGAGGTTGCCCAGGATCTTTTCAGAACCGAAAGAAACCTTGCCCAAGGGGGCGTGCAGCACACCGGCCTTGTCGACCTTGAATTCCACGCGGCCGGCCTTGAGTTCAGTCACGGCCTTGGTCACGTCAAAGGTGACGGAACCGGTTTTGGCGTTGGGCATCAGGCCGCGGGGTCCGAGCAGGCGGCCGATCTGGCCCACCAGAGCCATGACGTCGGGCGTGGCCACGGCGGCGTCGAATTCCAGCCAGCCTTCCTTGACCTTGGCCACCAGTTCTTCGGCGCCCACAGCGTCGGCACCGGCTTCCTTGGCTTCGGCCTGCTTCTCGCCCTTACAGAACACGGCCACGCGCACGGTCTTGCCCAGCCCGTTGGGCAGGGTGACGGCGCCGCGCACCATCTGGTCGGAATACTTGGGGTCAACGCCCAAGCGGATGGCCACATCCACGGTTTCGTCGAACTTGGCGAAGGAGGCGCTCAAGGATTTGCTCACAGCTTCTTCAATGCTGAAGCGCTCCTGCGGATTGTAAGCCTCAAGGGCTTTACGAAAATTTTTGCCATGTCTGGGCATGAGATATTCCTTGTCGTTTGGCATCTCCTGCCGTTTCCAAATCTGCGCGGAAAACGGCAGTACAATTGATTTCAACGAGTATGGGCGGAAAAAAGCGGAGATTCTGCCATCTCCGCCGAACGGCTTTCCGCCGCCGCAAGAGCGAATCCGCCGGAAAACCGGCGCGGACTGGCTTTACTTAACGTCAATGCCCATGCTGCGGGCGGTACCGGCAATGGACTTCACCGCGGATTCCAAGGTGGCGGCATTGAGGTCCGGCAGCTTGACCTTGGCGATCTCTTCCACCTGCGCCATGCTGAGGCTGCCCACTTTATTGCGGTTGGGTTCGCCGGAACCCTTTTCGAGTTTGGCCGCCTTCATAATCAGCACCGCAGCCGGAGGCGTCTTGGTGATGAAGGTGAAGGAGCGGTCGGCGTAAACCGTGATGACCACGGGGATGATCATCCCTTTCTGGTCCTGGGTGCGGGCATTGAACTCCTTGCAGAAGCCCATGATGTTCAGGCCGTGCTGGCCCAGAGCCGGGCCCACCGGCGGCGAGGGGTTGGCCGCGCCAGCGGGAATCTGCAATTTGATCTTGGCAACTTCTTTTTTGGCCATGTTCGTTATCCTTCATCGCTGCTCGCGCTGTCCGCAGCCGTCAGGCCGCCGCGCGGGGGCAAGTCTTAAGAACCTGTTGCGCCTGCGATGCCTGCCGTATGTCGGGCAAAGCCCGCCCGCAGGCACCGCGCGGCAAGGATTTGCGGAAAAACCCTGCCGAGCATTTCAACCGTGAAATGTCTACCCTTTGGAAACCTGCACGAAATCCAGCTCCACCGGCGTCTGACGGCCGAAGATGGAAACGGAGACGCGCAGCTTTCCTTTGTCGTAGTTGACATCTTCCACCACGCCGTTAAAGCCGCCGAAAGGCCCGTCAATGACGCGCACCTCGTCGCCCCTGTCGAAGTTGAACTTGGGCCGGGGAGTTTCCTGGCGTGTTTCCATGAGTGCCAAAATGCGTTCGGCCTCGCTGTCGCGCATGGGCGTGGGGCGATTTTTGCCGCCCACAAAACCGGTTACCTTGGGGATGGATTGCACCAGATGCCAAGACAAGTCGGTCATGATCATGCGCACCATCACGTAACCGGGATAGAACTTGCGCGTCGTGGTGCGTTTTTCGCCGCCCTTGGCAAGTTCAATGACCTTTTCCGTGGGCACCACCACTTCCTGAATAAGGCCCTGATCCTGACCGGTGCGACTCATCTCGTTGATAGTTTTCTGCACGCGCTGCTCGAAACCCGAGTAGGTGTGTACAATATACCAGCGAGGCCGTTTGCTCAGCTCGGAGGCTTCATCGATGACGGGATCTTTCATAACAGCCTTCAGGACAGTATGGACTTGATCAGAGCCGACAGACCAAGGTCCACCAGCCCCAGGATAACGGCCATCACAGCCACGAAGCCCAAAACCGCCAGTGTGGCCTTGCGCGTTTCTTTCAGCGTGGGCCAGGTGACTTTGCGCAACTCGGCCTTGGAATCCTCCACGTAGCGCGAGAAGCGCACAAAAGGATTGGGGGCCTTGTCCGACTTGACGTCCGCGGTTTGCGCTTGTTTTTTTGCCATGGTGTGCTACCCGAGAGATAAAAAATGGCAGGGCAGGAGGGATTCGAACCCCCAACTTGCGGTTTTGGAGACCGCCGCTCTAGCCGTTAGAGCTACTGCCCTGCGTACCGTCCGGGGGGCTTGCGCCCCCCGCCGGAAAGTTTGTTACCTGGTTTCGCGATGCACGGTGTGCTTCTTGTCCCAGGGACAATATTTTTTCATTTCCAGCCGCCCGGTGGTGTTCTTCTTGTTCTTCCGAGTGCTGTAGTTACGCCGCTTGCATTCGGTGCAAGCCAGAATGATGTTGACTCTCATGGCTTACTCGATGATTTCGGTAACCACGCCGGAACCCACGGTGCGGCCGCCTTCACGGATGGCGAAACGCAGACCGGCTTCCATGGCGATGGGGGCGATCAGCTCCACAATGAACTGCGAGTTGTCGCCGGGCATGACCATTTCCACGCCTTCGGGCAGGGCGATGACGCCGGTGATGTCCGTGGTGCGGAAGTAGAACTGCGGACGATAGCCGGTGAAGAAGGGCGTATGACGGCCGCCTTCTTCCTTGGAGAGCACGTACACCTCAGCCTTGAACTTCTTGTGCGGCGTGATGGATTTGGGAGCCGCGAGCACCTGGCCGCGTTCCACGTCGTCACGCTTGGTGCCGCGCAGCAGGGCGCCGATATTGTCGCCGGCTTCGCCCTGATCCAGCAGCTTGCGGAACATTTCCACGCCCGTGCAGGTGGTCTTCTGGGTGGGCTTGATGCCCACGATCTCCACTTCGTCACCCACTTTGATGATGCCGCGTTCCACACGACCGGTCACTACGGTGCCGCGGCCGGAGATGGAAAACACGTCTTCGATGGGCATCAGGAAGGGCTTGTCGATATCGCGCACGGGATCGGGGATAAAGCTGTCGCAAGCAGCCAGCAGCTCGCCGATGCACTTGGCTTCAGGCGCATTGGGGTCGTCGCATTCCAGAGCCTTCAGGGCGGAACCGCGGATCACGGGCACGTCGTCGCCGGGGAAGTCATAGGAAGAGAGCAGCTCGCGCACTTCCAGTTCCACCAGTTCCAGCAGTTCCTCGTCGTCCACCAGGTCGCACTTGTTCAGGAAGACCACCAGCTGGGGCACGCCCACCTGGCGGGCGAGCAGGATGTGCTCACGGGTCTGGGGCATGGGGCCGTCGGTGGCGGCCACCACCAGGATACCGCCGTCCATCTGGGCGGCGCCGGTGATCATGTTCTTGATGTAGTCGGCGTGGCCGGGGCAGTCCACATGCGCGTAGTGGCGCTTGTCGGTTTCGTATTCCACGTGAGCGGTGGCAATGGTGATGCCGCGCTCTTTTTCTTCGGGGGCTTTGTCGATTTCGTCATAGGAAATGAAGCTGCCCTCGCCCTTCAGGCCGGCGATCTTGGTGATGGCGGCGGTCAGGGTGGTCTTGCCGTGGTCGATGTGGCCGATGGTGCCGATGTTTACATGGGGCTTCTTGCGTTCATATTTAGCTTTGCCCATTGTACGTCTCCCTGGAAAAAAATTGTTTGCGGTTGTACGTGCGCTACATTCCCGGAGCTCTGCCATTTCTGGTAGCGCCTGTTCCTCGCGTAACGGCAGGCTGGGGAAGCCGCTGAACGGCCTGAACCGATGCCCGCATTCAGTCCCTGGTCGCCAGGGAACGTGCATTGGCAGGAGGCAGACTGGGGGATTTTGATTTTGCAGGAAATGGAGCGGGAAACGGGATTCGAACCCGCAACCCTCAGCTTGGAAGGCTGATGCTCTAGCCGTTGAGCTATTCCCGCACGCCGGCGATGCTGTTGCTGTCCGTCAATCAAGTTGACGGCTACCGCACCGTAGTTCCCCGACAGTCACTCTGTCTCCTACAGCCAAGGCAGTTTGTAAAAACCAGCCACCGACCGCCTGAAAAAGTATGAGGCGGAAGGGGTGGTGGAGGGGGGTGGATTTGAACCACCGAAGTCTTACGACGACAGATTTACAGTCTGTTCCCTTTGGCCACTCGGGAACCCCTCCACACGTGCCGCAAAGGTCCGGCCCGTAAGCAGGCCTTTGTTCAGCTTTTTGTGGAGCTGGCGATGGGACTCGAACCCGCAACCTGCTGATTACAAATCAGCTGCTCTGCCAGTTGAGCTACGCCAGCGGCAAGATGGTGTCTTAAACGCTTCCGACGCTCTTGGCAAGTAAAAAATGCCTTTTCCACGATTTTTTTATAAAAAAGGCCGTAATTGCGCTTTGTCCGGAAGCAATGCACTTCATATTACACTTTCCTGGCCAAAGCGCAACGCTCCAGTCCGGCCAGATCGCGGCGCGTGGCGATGCCGACAAAAGCATCGCCCGCGGACAGCAGGTCCCGCACGGCCTTCCCTTGGGCCGCGCCGTGTTCCAGTAAAAGCAGGCCGCCGGGCCGGAGCAGGCGGGCGGCCTGGGCAATGACGGCGCGCAGATGGGCCAGACCGGCTTTCGGTGAAAAAAGCGCGGAATGCGGCTCAAAGCGCAGTACTTCGTCCATGACCTGGCCGCGCTCGGCATCCGCGATGTAGGGCGGATTGCTGACCAGAAGATCGCAGGAGCCCCCAGCCAGGGGGATGGCGCGCAGATCCGCCCGCAGTGCGTCCAGGCGCGTGGCGGCTCCCAGTCGGGCGGCGTTGGCACGGGCCACTTCCAGGGCCGGAGCGCTGAGTTCCAGCAACAGGCCGCACCAGCGCGGGCGTTCCAGACAGAGGGTCACGCCGATGCAGCCCGAGCCGGCGCCCAGGTCCGCAAAGCGCAGCGGTTGTCCGGCGGGCAGCAGCTCCAGGGCCGTCTCCACCAGCAGTTCCGTTTCCGGACGGGGGATCAGGGTGTCCGGGGTGACCAGAAAGGTACGACCGAAAAATTCCCTGCCGCCGAGAATATGGGCCAGGGGTTCGCCCGTGGCCCGCCGGGCCGTGAGGGCTTCCAGGGTCCCGGCTTGGTCGGGCGTCAGCTCGCGTTCCGCCGCCAGGACGCAGTGCAGGCGGTCCAGACCCAGCACATGCCCGGCCAGCAGTTGCGCGCAAAGGCGGGGGCTGTCCACCCCCGCCTTTGTCAATCGCCGTGCGGCGTTCTGTTCATACTCCCGCAGGCGCACGCTTACGCCTCGGCGGGCCGTTCCGCGCGTCCGCGCCGTTCCGTGGCCGCGACGGCCGGGCGGGTCGGACTTTTTTTGCGCGGCGCGGGCGACGTTTTTTCGGTCAGGCCATGCTTTTCACCGCCGCCGCGCTTGCCCTGAGTCTCAAAGACCAGGGGCGGGAGTTCGTCATAGTGGTGCACGGGGTGCACCGTGATGCGCTTGAGCAGCTCCCTGGGCACGTCTTCCAGATCTTTCATGTTCTGCTGCGGGATGATCACATGCTTCAGGCCACGGGCCACACCGGCCAGGATTTTTTCCTTGATGCCGCCCACGGGCAGCACCCGGCCCTGCAGGGTGATCTCGCCGGTCATGCAGAGGTCGGCCCGCACCCTGCGATTGCTGAGAGCCGAAATCAGGGCCGTGGTCAGGGTTACGCCCGCCGAAGGGCCGTCCTTGGGCGTGGCGCCTGCGGGCACATGCACATGGATGTCGTACTTGCTCACAAAGGAGGGGTCCACGCCCAGCTCTTCCGCGCGGCTGCGGATGTAGCTCAGGGCCGCCTGGGCGCTTTCTTTCATCACGTCGCCCAACTGGCCGGTGAGAGTCAGGCCGCCCTTGCCCTTCATGACGCTGGCCTCCACGGTCAGCACTTCGCCGCCGGCAGGGGTCCAGGCCAGGCCCAGGGCCATGCCGGGCATGAGTTCCTTTTCCTTCTCGTCTTCCACAAAGCGGGGAGCGCCGAGAAGTTTTTCCACGTCTTTGGGCTCCACCTTGAAGGGGCCTTTTTTGCCTTCGGCCTTGCGCCGGGCCAGCTTGCGACAGATGGACGCCAGTTCGCGTTCCAGGTTGCGGAGGCCCGCCTCGCGCGTGTATTCCTTGATCACCTTTTCCAGAGCCCCGTCGCTGAGCGCGATATCGCCTTCGGCCAAGCCGTTTTCAGTGATTTTCTTGGGCAGCAAATGCTTGCGGGCGATCTCCACCTTTTCCTGCAGCGTGTAACCGGGCAGGGAGATAACTTCCATGCGGTCGCGCAGGGCCGCGGGAATGGTTTCCAGGTGGTTGGCCGTGCACAGGAACATGACCTTGGACAAGTCAAAGGGCACGTTCAGGTAGTGGTCGCTGAAGGTGTGGTTCTGTTCCGGGTCCAGCACTTCCAGGAGAGCCGAGGAAGGGTCGCCCCGGAAATCCGTGCCCAGCTTGTCCACTTCGTCCAGCACAATGACCGGATTGCGGGTACCGGCCTGCTTGATGGCCTGGATGATCCGCCCGGGCATGGCCCCGATGTAAGTGCGCCGGTGGCCGCGGATTTCGGCCTCGTCGTGCATGCCGCCCAGAGACAGCCGCTGGAACTTACGGCCTAGCGCCCGCGCGATGGAGCGGCCCAGCGAGGTTTTGCCCACGCCGGGAGGGCCGGCAAAGCAGAGGATCGGGCCTTTGGACTGTGGATTGAGCTTGCGCACGCTGAGGAATTCCAGAATGCGGTCCTTGATCTTGTCCAGACCGCAATGGTCCTCGTCCAGGATTTCCTTGGCGTGGGCGATGTCCAGACGGTCACGCGAGAGCTTTTTCCAGGGCAGATCCACCAGCCAGTCCAGATAGGTGCGCACCACGTTGGCTTCCGATGAGTCGGCGTGCATGCCGGACAGGCGACGCAACTGCTTGTCCGCCTCCTGGCGCACGTCCTTGGGCAGGCCGGCCTTGTCCAGGGCCTTTTTCAGGCTTTCCAGGTCGTCCTCGCCCTCGGACTCGTTTTCGCCCAGCTCTTGGCGGATGGCCTTGAGCTGCTCGCGCAGGAAATAATCCTTCTGGGCCTTGTCCATGCCTTCGCGGGCCGAACTCTGGATGCGGGCCTGCACCGTGGCGACTTCCACTTCGCGCTGAAGTTGGGTGTTGACCAAAGTGAGGCGTTCCAGCGGATTTTCCGCTTCCAGGATGCGCTGGGCGTCCGCGATCTTCATGCGCATATTGGCGGCGATGAGATCCGCCAGGCGGCCCGGATCCTCCACGCCCTGCAACACGGCCAGCACGTCCGGCGAGGACAGGCCGCGCAGGGTGAGCACCTTTTCGCTCTGCTCGCGCGCGGAGCGCAAGAGCGCTTCCACCGTGGCGTCGATCTGGGGAGCGACTTCGGGCAGAGTTTCAATGCGCGCTTCCAGATAGGGGTCCACCTGGCTGTAGCCGGTGACCCGCGCGCGGCTTACGCCTTGCACCAGAATTTTCACCCGCGAGTCCGGCATCTTGAGCATGCGCATGACCTGGACCACGGTGCCCACGTTATAAAGGTCCGCGGGCGCGGGATCGTCGGTGCTTTCCTCGCGCTGGGCGCAGACCAGCAGATGCCGTCCGTTTTTCAGGGCGGATTCCACGGCCTGCACGGATTTTTCGCGGCCGATAAACAGCGGCAGGATCATATAATTGAATATGACCACGTCGCGCACCGGCAGCACGGGCAACACGTCTGGAATGCCCTGGGCAGCGGCGTTGAGATTGTTTTCGTTCAGCAGATCCTGCACGGGCGCTTCTTCCTGTTTCGCATGAACGTCGTTGTCGACGGCGGGCTCGGCGGCGCCAAGCCCTTGTTCCCCATGAAGCGGATGATCTTTTTCTTTGTAGTCAGCCATATATATTCTCCCTGACTGCCTTGGAGCAGTAAAATTCGTAGTCTTTGCTCGGCTGCGCCGGGAACGCGGTTCGTCTGTGTTCTTTTACAGCGGTGAACACGTAAGGCTCTAAAGGGGCTTGTTTTGCGTTATGCTGTAGCAGATTCCCTCGGTGACGATGACATGGTCCAGAAAGCGCAGGCCCATGCGCGGGGCCAGCCGTTGCAGTTCTTCGGTCAGCATGAGGTCCGGCTTGGAAGGGCTCGGACTGCCGCCGGGGTGGTTGTGGGCCAGAATGATGCCGCTGGCCTTGTGCGTGAGTGCCGTCTCCAGCACATCTCTGGGCTGCACGGGCACTGCGTTGATGCCTCCGCGCCGTAGGCGTTCCCAGGCGATCAGTCCGTTTTGCGCGTCCACCAGGGCCAACCAGCATTCTTCATGCGGACACCCGGCCAGGCGGCTTTGAGCCATGCGGGCCACTGCATCCGGCGTAGCCATGATTTCGCGTTTACGCACCGCCGAGGTTGCGTGACGGGCCAGTACTTCACGCAGAACCCGCCAGAGGGCCATGAGCCCCGGCCCGAAGCCGGGCACCTGCAATAATTCATCCGGTCTGGCGTCCAGCGCGCCCCGAATGCTGCCGAAACGCCGCAGCAATTCCTTAGCCAGCGGTTTGGTGTCTTTGCGCGTGAGCCCGTAACCAAGCAAAAGCTCCAGCACCTCATAATCCGCCACGGCCAGAGGCTCGCGCTCAAGACGTTCACGCAGGCGGGCTCGGTGCCCACTGTGCGGCGAGGTGGTGGAGACAGTCTTTGCTGACATAAAGTAAGCAGTCTCAGCTGAGATGCAAGGGGGCGAATTTTCAGGGAACTCTATTCCTAACGGATTTTTGCGAAAAAGTAAAAGAAAAGTAGCGGGATACCGGCTATAAAAATGAGACCGCGCGTGGTTTTGCCGGTGCCGGGGCGGTGGGAACGGCTCCCCTGTGGGACTGGAGCCGTCTCCGGCAGGATTTTACCCGGCTCCGGCTGAACAGCGAAGTACGCTGACGGCGCCGTCTTTCCCGATTGTAAACGTATTGGAACGCGGTCTCCGAGGAAGAACTACATTATTCCCACTGTGAAAAGATCGCTTTCAGCAGAACTTCAAAGCCTGAATGCGTTTTATCTCGCGGCCGACGGCTCTTGCCTGAAAGCCGGGATTTCTCAATCTGGACATTTCCACATTATCAATGTGTAATTGTTCAGCGGCGTGGGCCGAGCCCTTGCTCTTATTCCGCGACGGAATGAGAATTGCGTGAGATTAGGCTCAGCCCTCATTAAAGCGTCTGCCGCAAAGCCGCCTTTTTCCGTGCAGCGGCGTTGCAAAGAAAAAATTGACCTCGCGGTATGCTCAATGCGGTAGCCGTTGCCGCAAAGCGGCTTGCGCCAGTCGTCGGCGAGGCTCCGAGGTCATTATAAAAATACAAACAGATACCTGGAGAAATATATGAAAGAAGCTGATATTCCGTACTCCCTGACATTGGTGGCGGAAATATATATTGCAATGTGTTTGTTGTGCTTTCTGTACATTCTCATTGAGCAGCGGCGTGAACCCGCTCCCATGATGCGGGTCATGCTCTGGGTCTGGCCCATCACCATGTTATGGGCCGGTCCGCTTGGCATATGGGCATACCGCATTAATCAGAAGCGGACCATGATGCGCATGACGCACCATCATCCCGCCGATCAGCCAGCCATGCGCATGTCCGGTATGACCGCGCTGCCTTCCCGCCGTCTCCCTTGGCAAAGCGTCATGGTTGGAACGCTGCACTGTGGAGCGGGCTGTACTCTGGCGGACCTCGCCGGGCCGTGGCTGTTCCGGCTGGCGCCCTTTGCCCTGTTCGGCAGCGTGGTCTACGGCGAGTGGACTCTGGAATACCTGCTGGCTCTGATTGCAGGCATCGCATTTCAGTATGAGGGGCTGGCGTCGGGATTTCCGGAGCGCGGCCTGCCCCTGCTGTGGCGGGCCTTCAAGGTGGATGTGCTTTCCCTGACCGCCTGGCAGATAGGCATGTACGGATGGATGGCTGTATCGATGTTTGTTCTGCTGGGAATGGTTTCCCCCGCTCAGCCCGTGTTCTGGCTGATGATGCAGATCGGCATGCTGGCCGGCTTTATGACGGCTTTCCCCATGAACTGGCTGCTGATGCGTCTCGGCATCAAGGAAGGCATGTAGCTGCGTTGGGCACAGGGGGCCGTATTGGCTCTCTCCTCATTTGCAGTGCGCCGCATCTCTGCTGTTGATGCCCGTGGGTTTTACCAATTGCCCGCGGGCATCAACCAATTAGAGCATTTCGCCAGTACCCGCCAGCCAGGATCCTGTGTTCTGCCCCCCAAGTTTCACGCCTCCGTCGGAGCTTAACGCCGCAAGTGAATTGCGGCTACTCCGGCTTCGCGGCGGAGTCGAGAAGCCAGGTGACGGGCAATCTGAAACGGCTGAAAAGAGGGGGCGGCCCAAGGGGCATACGTTTGGAGGACTCCGACCGTAGCGCCGCCGATCAGCGCGGCTCGGCCGAGCCGAACAGGCCGGTGAGCCGGGCGGCCAGAAACTCCAGGGTCTGTTCCGGTGTGCGGCGGCCGCTTTTGACCTGCCACTCGGCGTCCGCCACGGCCGCCATGCCCTCAGCCAGGCCCCGTGGCCCGAGACGCAGGGCCAGTTGTTTCTTGAAGCCCGCCTCCGAGGGATGCAGGCGTACCTTTTCCCCGGCCTGGGTCTGCCAGAGCAGGCGCAGCTCACGGGCCAGCAGGGCCAGCAGGGAAAAAAGCAGGCTGTCGCTGTCCCGGCTGCGGGACAGTTCCTTCCAGACGGCGGCCAGATTACCGGCCTCCATATGCCGGATGCAGGCAAAGACGTTGCATTCCGGGCTCCAGGCGGCGGTTGCGGTCATGGCGGCGGTGATGGCCCCTCCGCCTGCGTCACCGGTCCCGCCGCGCAGAAGCGAGAGTTTTTGCAGTTCGTTTTCGATGGCCTGGGCGTCTGGCGGCACGGAGGCGCAGAACTGTTCCAGCGCATCGGCCTCAAAGGTCAGACCCAGATCGCGGGCGCGCTGCTGCACATGGCGCTTGACGCCGCGTTCGGTCAGGCCCTCATGCCGCCAGATCCAGCCCTGCCGGTCGGCAAAGGCCAGACAGCGCAGCTTGGCGATATGCGCCGGAATTTTGGGCTGTCCCTTTTCCCAGTTCACTTCCAGGCAGAAGAAAGGCCAGCACTGGGCCGAGGGCCTGGCCAGGGCCTGGGAAATCTTTTTCCAGACGGCCGCCGGCCAGAGCTGGGCCTGACGGACCAGCAGGACACGCGAAGCGCCGAACAGGCCTTGCAGGCTGAGCTGCTCCCAGAAGCGCGGGGGCGGGTCCTCGTCGCCCCAATAGACGTGACGTTCCCACGGGCCGCCCGCAGGTGGAAAGACAGCCAGTTGCTCCGCGAGATGCGCGCGGAGCAACTGGCTGTCCGGGCAGACCAGAAAGCTGAAACCGGGCCTGCCCTGTCTGTCGGTTCCGTTCTGCGGGCTCATGCCGGTGGCGGCCTAATTGGCCACGATGTTGACCAGTTTGCCGGGCACCACCACCACTTTGTGCACGGTCAGATCGGCCGTGTGGCGCTGTACGGCGGGATCGGCCAGGGCTGCCTGTTCCAGGGCGGCCTTGTCCGCTCCGGCGGGCACTTCCAAGGTGCCGCGCAGCTTGCCGTTGACCTGCAGGGCCACGGTGAGCATGTCCTGGGCCGTGGCCGCTTCATCCCATTGGGGCCAGGGCTCGGCGGCAAGTTGCGCCGTGTGGCCCAGACGCTCCCAGAGTTCTTCGCAGAGATGCGGGGTGATGGGCGAGAGCAGGGTCAGCACCGTGGCCATGGCCGAGGAGAAGACGCGGCGCTCTGCCTCGCTCTGTCCCAGTTTTTCGCGCGAAAGGTACATGGCGTTGACCAGCTCCATGACGGCGGCGATGGCCGTATTGAACTGGAAGCGGCCGCCCATGTCCTCTCCGGCCTTTTTTACCGTGAGGTGTTCCCTGCGGCGCAGATCGCGGCTTTCCCCGCTGTTTGCGTCTTCGGCGGAGGAGCCGCAGGCCTTGAGCGGCAGCAGCCGGGCCTCTTCTTCGGTAAACAGCCGCCAGACGCGGGAGAGGAAGCGCGACGCGCCTTCAATACCCGAGTCGGACCAGTCGAAATCCCGCTCCGGCGGGGCCGCGAACAGACAGAACAGGCGCACGGTGTCCGCGCCGTATTTTTTGATCATCTCCGTGGGATCGACCACATTGCCCTTGGACTTGGACATCTTGCCGCCGTCCTTGAGCACCATGCCCTGGGTCAGCAGGTTGGTGAAGGGCTCGGCCAGATCCTTGGGGAAGAAGCCCAGATCGCGCAGCACCTTGGTGAAGAAGCGGGAATAGAGCAGATGCAGAATGGCGTGCTCCACGCCGCCGATGTACTGGTCCACGGGCAGCCAGTATTGCAGGGCTTCGGGCTTGAAGGGGGCTTTGTCGTCGCGGGCGTCGGTATAGCGGGCAAAGTACCAGGAGGACTCCACAAAGGTGTCCATGGTGTCGGTTTCGCGCCGGGCCGGGCCGCCGCAGCAGGGGCAGGCACAGTTCGCGAAGGAGGGCGTTTCCGGCAGGGGAGAGCGGCCGTCGTCGCGCACTTTTACGTCCAGGGGCAGGAGCACCGGAAGGTTTTCTTCCTTTTCCGGCACCACGCCGCACTTTTCGCAGTAAATCACCGGAATGGGCGCGCCCCAGAAGCGCTGGCGCGAGATGTTCCAGTCGCGCAGGCGGAACTGGGTGGTGGCTTTGCCCTTGCCGTCCTTTTCCAGGGCTTCGGCCACGGCCTTTTTGCCGTCCTCGTTGGGCATGCCGTCAAAGGAACCGGAATTGACCATGATGCCGGGTTCTGTCCAGGCTTCGGTCATATTTTGAGGATCGAGCTGACGCCCCTCGGGACTGATGACCACCCGTACAGGCAGACTGTACTTGCGGGCGAAGTCGAAGTCGCGCTGGTCGTGCGCGGGCACGCCCATGACCGCGCCGGTGCCGTAGTCGGCCAGGACGAAATTGCCCAGCCAGAGCGGCACGCGTTGGCCGGTGAAGGGGTGCAGGACGTATGCGCCGGTGAAGATGCCTTCTTTTTCCAGGGTGTCGGACTGGCGGTCCAGGCGGTCCATGTTCCGGATGCGTTCCACAAAGGCGCGCACGTCCCCGGCTTTTTCGTAGCCCTCAATGAGCTTTTCCACCAGGGGATGTTCCGGGGCCAGGGTCATGAAGGTCACGCCGAACACGGTGTCCGGCCGGGTGGTGAACACCTCGATGCCCCGCACGCCGCCAATGCTTTTTTCCAGGCCGAAGCTGATGGCCGCGCCCGTGGATTTGCCGATCCAGTTGCGCTGCATGGCCAGCACGCGGTCCGGCCAGCCGCCTTCCAGGCGGGAGAGGTCGGCCAGCAGTTCGTCCCCGTAGGCCGTGATCTTCAGGAACCACTGGGTCAGATCCTTCTGTTCCACCCTGCTGTCGCAGCGCCAGCAGAGGCCGTCGATGACCTGCTCGTTGGCAAGCACAGTATGACAGGAGGGGCACCAGTTCTGCGGGGCCTTTTTACGGTAGACCAGGCCTTTTTCCAGCAGGCGCAGGAAGAACATCTGTTCCCAGCGGTAGTATTCCGGGCGGCAGGTGGCGATTTCGCGCGACCAGTCATAGGAATAGCCCAGGCGCTGCAACTGGGCGCGCATATT
Source organism: Desulfovibrio sp. 6_1_46AFAA (assembly GCF_000224635.1). Taxonomy (NCBI): domain Bacteria; kingdom Pseudomonadati; phylum Thermodesulfobacteriota; class Desulfovibrionia; order Desulfovibrionales; family Desulfovibrionaceae; genus Desulfovibrio; species Desulfovibrio sp. 6_1_46AFAA. The sequence goes on along the minus strand of NZ_JH114300.1, from coordinate 780,166 downwards.
GTCGATATTGGCGTAGGTCCACTGGGCCGGGTGCACGTGGTGCTTGATGGCCGCGTTTTCGGCGGGCAGGCCGAAGGCATCCCAGCCCATGGGGTGCAGCACGTTGAAGCCCTGCATGCGTTTGCAGCGCGCCACCACGTCGCCGATGGAATAGTTGCGCACATGGCCCATGTGGATGTTGCCCGAGGGATAGGGGAACATCTCCAGCACGTAATATTTGGGCTTGTCGCTCTCATGGGTGCTGGAGAAGGCGTTTTCCTTCCGCCAGCGGGCCTGCCATTTTTCTTCGATAGCCTGCGGATTGTAGCGTTCTTGCGTCATGTGCGGATACCGTGCGGCGGGTTAGGAATTGGCGGGGGCCTGACCCGCGGACGGCACCAGTTCGCCGCTTTCCAGGGCCTTGGCCGCCGCGTCCAGAATGCCGTTGACGAAGTTTTTGGCGTTGTCTTCGCCGAACTGGCCGCTCAGCTCCAGCGCCTCGTTGATGGCCACCTTGGGCGGCACGTCCTGGCGGTAGAGCATTTCAAACACGGCCAGGCGCAGCAGGGTCAGTTCGATGCGGCCCATACGGTCCACCCGCCAGTTGTGGGAAAAACGGCTGATGGCCGTGTCCAGTGCGGCGCTGTTGCCCCAGACGCCTTCCACCAGTTCCCAGGCGAAGCCCGTGGGCTCGCTGCCGAGATCCTGCTCGTCCATGGCCGTATTGTGGGGGGAGAGCACAAAGGCCCGGCGCAGGTCCGCGCGGCTTTCCGCCGGAGTGAAGGAAAGCCCGTAGAGCACCTGAAAGGCCAGTTCGCGCGCGCCCCGGCGGGTGGTGTTCTTAGCCTTGCTCATGGATTACAACTGCTCCAGCACGCGGATGGTTTCCAGCATGGCTGCGGCGGCTTCCACGCCTTTGTTGCCGCCCTTGGACCCGGCGCGTTCAATGGCCTGCTCGATGCTGTCGCAGGTCAGCAGGCCGAAGCCGATGGGCGTGCCGGACCCCAGCATGGCCTGGGCAATCCCTTTGCTGGCCTCGGCGCAGACATAGTCGAAGTGCGGGGTGCCCCCCCGAATCACCGCGCCCAGTGCCAGAATGCCGTCGTATTTGCGCGCATCGGCCAGCTTCTGGCAGACCAGGGGCAGCTCGAACGCGCCGGGAATGCGCACCAGGGTGATGTCCGCCGGGTCCAGGCCGTGGCGTTCCAGATAGTCCAGAGCGCCGCCCACCAGGCGGTCCACGATGAAGTCGTTGAAGCGGGTTGCCACGATGGCGACCTTCAGGCCTTTGGCGTCGAGCCGGCCCGCGATGGTTTTGACTTGGTTCATGTAAACTCCTGTGCTGTGCAAGACGATGGCAAAAATACGTTTGCTTACTACTATAGAGGAGTAACGCTTTTTTTATATGAATCCGTTGCGCAGCAGCAGCTCCCGGCTGAGGCCCGCGCCCGTTCGCGTTGCCGCGTCGTTTCCGGCATCCTTGCCGGACAACCCTGACCAGGGGCCCAGCAGGCTGCGCACATATTTGCCGATGAGGTCCGTTTCCATATTGACGCGCGTGCCGGGCCGCCACAGGCGCATGGTGGTGCGCTTCTGCGTGTCGGGAATGATATTGACCTCCAGAAAATCCGGGCCGCAATCATTGACCGTCAGACTGATTCCGTCAAGGGCCACCGAACCTTTGGCAATGACTTCGGGGCCGAAAGATGCCGGAAATTCCAGGCGGCAGCACACGGATTGCCCGGAGGGGCGCACTTCGCGCACCGTGGCCAGGCAGTCCACATGGCCGCTGACCAGATGGCCGCCCAGGCGGTCGCCCAGAGCCAGAGCCCGTTCCAGGTTGACCAGATCCCCGTTGAGCAGAGTGCCCAAAGTGGTGCGCGCCAGGGTTTCCGCTGAGGCGTATGCCGTGAAGCCCTCGCGGCTGTGGCTTTCCACCGAAAGGCAGGCGCCGTTGACCGCGATGGATTCGCCGTCGATGACGTCCGTCAGGGTGAACAGGGGGCGGATGGCCAGGCGGCATTCCGTGCCGTTTTTGCGCAGGGAGGTTATTTCGCCCTGTCCCTGGATGATGCCTGTGAACATGCGGCTCAGGCCCCCTGGCCAGCGTCAGGCGGGACCGCCGGACGCAGCAGAATATGGACATCGTTGCCGCAGAGGCCGGTACGGCTGACCCGCAGGCGCAGGGCCTCGTCCAGGCTCAGGGGCGCACGCCCGGCGAACAACGGACGGGCATCGCTGTCGCCCAGGATCATGGGCGCGAGATGCAGATGGAATTCATCCACAAAGCCCGCTTCCAGCAGGGCCAGGGCCAGACGTCCGCCGCCTTCGCAGAGCACATAGGGGCAGCCCAGTTCCCGGCGCAGGGCCCGGAACAGTTCGGGAAAATCCGGGCCGCCTTGCGGGCCGGGTCCCAGGGCCAGCACGCGTACACCCATTTGGCGCAGGGCCTGGGCCGTGGTAGAGGCCGCCGCGGCCGGGGAGGCCAGAAAAATCGTCTGGCCGGGGCGTTCCTTGAGCAGATGGAAGTCAGCGTCAGGTTTGGGCAGGCGCGAAGTCAGCAGGCAGGCCAGGGGCTGCGGGCCGTCGTAGCCGTCCTCGCGCGCGGTCAGCCGGGGATTGTCCGCCCGGAAGGTGCCCCCGCCCACCAGCACGGCCCCGCCGCTCAGTCCCAGACCCGCGCGCAGTTCCTGCACTTCATGGCGGGATGTCTCGCAGCTGATCCACTGGGACTGGCCGTTGCGTGTGGCGATCCGTCCGTCCAGGGTGGCGGCCATCTTCAAAATGACATAGGGCCTGTCCGTGCTTTGCCAGACCAGAAAATCTGCCACCAGATCGCGGCATTCCGCTTCGCAGACCGGGCCGAGCACTTCCATTCCGGTATCGCGCAGGCGGGCCGCGCCGCCCGCGGCCTGGGGATTGGGGTCCGCCAGGCCCATGACCACCCGGCTGATGCCCGCGTCCAGGATGGCTTGGGTGCAGGGCGGCGTCTTGCCCTGGTGGTTGCAGGGTTCCAGCGTGACCACCAGGGTGCAGCCTTTGGGGTCCACGCCCCGCGTCGCCGCGTCTTTCAGGCAATCCACCTCGGCGTGGTCCTGTCCCGCCTCATGGTGCCAGCCGCGCGCCACAACCCGGCCGTCGCGCAACAGCACCGCCCCCACCGTGGGGTTGGGGCAGGCCTTCCAGCGGCCCTGTTCGGCCAAGGCTATGGCCTCGCGCATGAACGGAGCGAAATCCTGTTCAGTCATGGCGTTTTTCTCCGCTCATGCCCCCGGGCATACCGCTGATGCGGGGCGGGGTGAAGGGGAATTGTTCCACCGTGACGCCGGCCTCCCGCAGCATGGCCGTGGCCAGGTCGTCGGGATAGTCCTCGGCGTAATAAATGCGGCGGATGCCGCAATTGATCAGCATTTTGCTGCACAGCACACAGGGGTGGGTAGTGCAGTAGAGTTCGGCGCCCTGAATGTTGATGCCGTGCACTGCGGCCTGGATGATGACGTTCTGCTCGGCGTGCAGGCCGCGGCAGATCTCATGGCGCTGGCCCGAAGGAATGCCGAGCTGCTCGCGCAGGCAGCCCACCTCCAGGCAGTGGGGCACGCCTGCGGGCGCGCCGTTGTAGCCTGTGGCCAGAATTCGTTTGTCTTTGACGGCCACGGCACCCACCCGGCGGCGGGTACAAGTGGAACGCTCGCTCACCAGGTAGGTGATATTCATGAAATAATCAGGCCAGGGCAGTCGTTGCATAGGACGCTCACAAAAAGATTTCCAGCAGTTTACACAGAGGCGGCCCAAAAGCCAAGCCGCGCGGAGTGCGGCACGGAAAACGAAACAGGCCGCGCAAACGGCCTGTTTGAGAGCGGTTCACGCTTTTTAATCGTGCATTGCTCTATCCTGATGAATCATAAAAATTGGGGGAGGGAGCCCCTCCCCCAAAAAACGAAAGGACGCGGGCTACCAGGTGAACAGCGGGAACTGGCGGGCGAAGTCCTCCACATTCTTGCGAATGCGGGTCAGCTCCTGGGCATCCTGGCGTTTTTCCAAAGCCTCCACGATGAAACCGCCCACCGTGCGCATATCTTCCTGTTGCAGGCCGCGCGTAGTCAGGGCCGCCGTGCCCAGGCGGATGCCCGAGGTCACAAAGGGCGAGCGGGTTTCAAAGGGCACGGTGTTCTTGTTCACCGTGATTCCGGCTTGGTCCAGGGCCTGTTCGGCGTCCTTGCCGGTGATATCCTTGTTGGTTAGGTCCACCAGCATGAGGTGGTTGTCCGTGCCGCCGGAGACGAGTTCGAAACCGGCGTCCATCATGGATTGGGCCAGAGCGGCGGTATTGTCGAGCACCCGCTGCTGATAGGCCGCGAAGGCCGGGCGCAGGGCTTCGCCGAAGGCCACGGCCTTGGCCGCGATGACGTGCATCAGCGGGCCGCCCTGGATGCCGGGGAAAATCTGGCTGTTCAGGGTCTTGGCGTTGTCCTCGCTGGAGAGGATCATGCCGCCGCGCGGGCCGCGCAGGGTTTTGTGCGTGGTGGTGGTGGTGATATGGGCGTGGGGAATGGGGCTCTCGTGCAGACCCACGGCCACCAGGCCCGCGATATGGGCCATGTCCACCATCAGTTTGGCCCCCACCTCGTCGGCGATGGCCCGGAAGCGGGCAAAGTCGATGCGGCGCGGATAGGCGCTGGCCCCGGCCATGATTACGGCGGGCTTATGCTCGCGGGCCAGAGCGGCCACTTCGTCATAATCGATGCGGCCTGTTTCCTTGCGCACGCCGTAGGAAACGACCTTAAACAGGCGACCCGAGAAGTTCACCGGGCTGCCGTGGGTCAGATGCCCGCCGTGGGAGAGATTCATGCCCAGGATCACGTCGCCGGGCTTGAGGCAGGCGAAATAGGCGGCCATATTGGCCTGGGAACCGGAATGGGGCTGCACGTTGACGTAGCCGCAACCGAAGAGCTGCTTGGCCCGGTCCTGGGCCAGGGTTTCGGCGATGTCCACGTATTCGCAGCCGCCGTAATAGCGCTTGCCGGGATAGCCTTCGGCATATTTGTGGGTCAGCACGCTGCCCTGGGCTTCGCGCACGGCGGGCGAAACAAAGTTCTCAGAGGCGATCAGTTCCAGTTTGCTCACCTGCCGGTCGGATTCCAGAATGATGGCCCGGGCCAGCTCCGGATCTTGAAGCAGAATTTCGTCCATGAACGCTTGTCCTTTGCTTACGGATTTCCGCGGAAATCAGTAAACACCGGTCGTGAGACCGATGCGCCGCCGCGGGCGGCGGAGGCAAGGCGCAACCGCGTTTGCGCCGCCGATCTCGCGGTAAACTGAAAATTTTACCGCGCATATCTGTAAGAATGCTGCCCGCCACGGCGGCGGGCAGTGTTGTTCGCAACATATTTTGCAGGATCGTCAGCGAAAAAATTTGTCTTTTCGCTAAAACCCTAGGCTGGTGAAGCGCGGCGTTTAGTAGCGCTTACTCGGTCCACTTTTTCAGAATCAGGCTCGCATTGGTGCCGCCGAAGCCGAAGGAATTGCACATTGCGTATTCACAGGCAACGTGCCGCGAGCCGTCCGCCAGATAATCCAGATCGCACTCAGGGTCGGGATTTTCCAGGTTGATGGTGCCGGGCAGCATTTCTTCTCGCAGGGCCAAGGCCGTGAAGACCGTCTCAATGCCGCCCGCCGCGCCCAGCAGGTGTCCGGTCATGGACTTGGTGGCGGAGATTTTGATCTTCCCGGCGTGCTCGCCGAAGACCAGCTTGATGGCCTTGGTTTCCGTGCTGTCGTTGAGTTGGGTGGAGGTGGCATGGGCGTTGATGTGACCCACGGCCTCGGGCGCGATGCCCGCCTCGCGCAGGGCGTTCTGCATGGCGCGAGCCATGCCCTCGCCGGTGTCGCAGGGGGCCGTCATGTGATAGGCGTCGCCGGAAGCGCCGTAACCGGCCACTTCCGCGTAAATCTTCGCGCCGCGCGCCCGGGCGGATTCAAGACTTTCCAGCAGCAGGAGGCCCGCGCCCTCGCCGATCACAAAACCGTCGCGCTTGCCGTCAAAGGGGCGGGAAGCGTGCGCGGGGTCGTCGTTGTAATGGGTGGACAGGGCCTTGAGGGCCGTAAAACCGGCCACGCCCAGAGGCGTCACCGTGGCTTCCACGCCGCCGGAAATGGCGGTGGTGGCCCGTCCCAGCAGAATTTCGCTGTAGGCCGTGCCCACAGCGTGGATGGCCGAGGCGCAGGCTGTGGTGGTGACGATGTTGGGGCCTTTGGCCCCGGTGAAAATGGAGATCTGCCCCGGTCCCATATTGGAAATCAGCATGGGAATCATAAAGGGCGAAATTTTGTTGGGCCCGGCTTCCAGCAGCTTGGTGTGGTACGTCTCCAAGGTGTGCAGGCCACCAAGGCCGACGCCGAGGATCACGGCCACATCGTAGGCAGTGGCCTCGGTGACTTCAAAGTCGGCGTCCTGCAACAGCATCTTGGCCGAGGCCACGGCAAACTGGGTGAAGCGGTCCATGCGCCGCACCTGTTTGGGAGGCATATAGTTCTCGGGCACGAAGTTTTTCACTTCGCCGGCGATGCGTGAATCGTAGGCCGAAGCGTCAAACAGCGTGATGGGCGCGATGCCCGACTCGCCGGCAAGCAGGCGTTTCCAGGTGGTTTCAATGTCGTTGGCGAGAGGCGTAACGCCGGCTACGCCGGTGATCACTACGCGGGGACGGGTCATGCGGACTCCTTTTGGGCGGGGGGCCGATTCCCCCCGCTCTGCGGATGACTACCGGCCAAGGCATGTGCCGTTGCGCAACGGCGCGAAACCGCGTCCGCGCCTGTCGCGCATCCGCCGGAAACGCTAGGCCGCCGGATGCGGAACGGACATGCCCCGTTCCGGCTGCGGCCCTTTATGACAAAGGAACCGCCGCCGGGCCGTACTATTTTTTGTTTTCAATATAAGAAATGGCGTCCTGGACCTTGAGAATTTTCTGGGCGTCGTCATCGGCGATTTCGATGTCGAACTCTTCTTCCATGGCCATGATCAGTTCGGTCAGGTCCAGGGAATCAGCGCCGAGGTCTTCCACGAAGGAGGCTTCAGGCTTCACTTCATCGGCGCTCACGCCCAGTTGGTCCACAATGATTTTTGTTACTTTTTCCGCGACATCAGACATGGTATCCTCCAGGTAATATTGACTCTTATCATATGCCCCGGTGGCGCGCAGGCGCTCCGGGCGCGTTGCCGCAGGGTTGGGCGCGCCGTCTCAGCAGTACATGCCGCCGTTGACGGCCAGCACCTGTCCGGTGATGTACCCGGCTTTGTCCGAAGCCAGAAAAGCCGCGGCCTCGGCCACATCCTGGGCCACGCCCATGCGCTTCAGAGGAATGGATTCCACATAGCTCGCGCGCACGTCGTCGTTCAGGGCCGCCGTCATATCGGTTTCAATGAAGCCCGGAGCCACGGCATTGACCGTGATCTGGCGGGAGGCCAGCTCCTTGGCGCAGGATTTGGTGAGGCCCAGCAGACCGGCCTTGGCCGAGGCATAATTGATCTGTCCGGCATTGCCCATCTGGCCCACCACCGAAGAAATATTGATGATCCGCCCTTTGCGTCTTTTGCTCATGATCTTTGCGGCTTCACGAGTGCAGACAAAGGCTCCGCGCAGGTTGACGGCCAGGACCTTGTCGAAATCCTCGTCCTTCATGCGCACCAGAAAGCCGTCCTTGGTGATGCCTGCATTGTTGACCAGCACGGCCAAGTCCACCTTGTCCTTGATTTCTGCGGCGAAAAAATCCGCCACGGCCGCGCTGTCGCCCACATTGAGGGCGAAGGCACGGGCCCGGCCTCCGGCCGCCGTGATTTCGGCCACGGCCTGTTCCGCCTCTTCGGGGCGGCTCACATAGGTGAGAAAAACCTGAAAGCCGTCGCGGGCAAGGGTCTTGGCGATGGCCCGACCGATGCCGCGCGAACCGCCGGTCACCAGGGCCGTGGGGAGCGTCTCTGCGGCGGAAGGCGTGGACTGCGCTGTGCTCATGCTGGTTCTGCCTTTGCTGTGGGAACGTGGAATGCTGTTTATAGCTCAGACACGGGGGAATTTCAATGCGCGCGTACATCGGTCAGTGGCGTGGCCCGGCACGGGATGCGGTGATTATAAGAATTTTTGTCCTTTGCCGGGAAGGCGAACGCCGGGCGGTATGAATTTCGCACGGAGCGAGCCTGACGCAGGCAATGGGCAGAAAGACCATCAACCGACGCTTCCTTAAAAGCGCAACAGGGCCGCCCCCCAAGTGAGTCCGGCGCCGAAAGCCGTCATCAGCACGCGGCTGCCCGGCGCTATGCGCCCGGCGGCACGAGCTTCAGCCAGCGCCAGCGGAATGGAGGCCGACGAGGTATTGCCGTACCTCTCCACATTGGTGAACACGCGGTCCTCGGCAATGTTCAGGCGGCTGCCCACAGCTTCAATGATCCGCATATTGGCCTGATGCGGCACAAAAAGGTCCACATCCTCAATGGAAAGACCGTTGCGGGCGAGAATCTGCTCGCAGATGCGCACCATCTGGCGCACGGCGTGCTTGTAGGTCTCACGGCCCTGCATGGTGATGAAAAAGTTTTCGTCGGTGGGCTGGCCCAGGCCGTAGCGGCAGGCCGTGCCGCCGCCCACGGTGATCAGGTCTCGCTGGTTGCCGTCGCTCTGGCAGATGACGTCTTCCACTCCGGCTAGGGCTTTGTCCGCCGAGGCCGTGAGCACGCAGGCCGTGGCCGCGTCGCCGAACAGCACGCAGGTGGAGCGGTCGCTCCAGTTGACGCGGCGGGTCAGGGCTTCGGTGCAGACGAAAAGGATACGCGCCTCCGGGGCCTGGCAGAGCATGGCCCGGCAGATGGAAAGACCGTACAGAAAGCCCGAGCAGGCGGCGCTGAAATCAAAGGCCATGACCGGGCCCGCTCCCAGCTTTCCGGCCAGAATGCAGGCCACGGAAGGGGAAAGCAGGTCCGGCGTGCAGGTGGCCGCGACGATGTGGGTCAGGTCGCCCGCGTTGATGCCCGCATTTTCCAGGGCGCGGCGGGCGGCGACCAGGCCGAGATCCGAGGCGTTGTCCGTATCCGCCAGCTTGCGGCGCTGTTTGATGCCGGTGCGCGCCACGATCCACTCGTCGTTGGTGTCCACCAGTTTTGCCAGATCGTCATTGGTCAGCACCGTGTCCGGCGCGTAGGCGCTCAGCGCGTGCAGATGGCAGGTTGCAGTCATGGCGTGTCCGTCAGTTAGATGGCGCGGGAGAAACGGGTCAGCTCTTCGTTGGCCAGGATGGTTTCGGCAAGGCGGTCATTGGTGCCCTTGCGCACGAACGTACCGCTCATCTTGATGGCGTTGCTCATGGCACGGGCGCTGGAACGGCCATGGCAGACAATGGCCAGACCATGCAGGCCGAGCAGCGGCGCGCCGCCGTATTCGGCATAGTCGATGGTGCGGGCGAAGCGCTTGAACGCGCCCTTGGCCAGCATGCCGCCCAGAGCGGGCAGAAGGCCCGAGGTAAAGACGCGTTTGAGCATGCGGATCAGGGAGGCGGCCAGGCCTTCGCTCATCTTGACCACCACATTGCCCACAAAGCCGTCGCAGATGACCACATCAATATCGCCGGTGAAAATATCACGGCCCTCGGCATTGCCGATGAAGTTGATGTTCTGGGCCATCTTCAGCAGCTCATAGGCTTCCTTGACCTGGCAGTTGCCCTTGCCTTCCTCTTCGCCGATGCTCAGCAGGCTCACGCGCGGCGCGGCATAGCTGAGCAGGTCGCGGGCAAAGGCGTCGCCCATGAGCCCGAACTGGAAGAGGTGGTACGGGCGGCAGTCCACATTGGCTCCGGCGTCCAGCACCACCACGGGATTTTTTTCCGTGGGCAGCAAGGCGGCCAGGGCCGGACGCTCCACGCCGGGCAGACGTCCCATGATGAACATGCCGCAGGCCACCGTGGCCCCGGAGTGCCCGGCGCTGACCACGCCGTCGGCCGCGCCTTCCTTGACCAGGCGGCAGGCCACCTGGATGGAGGCGTTTTTCTTGCGGCGCAGGATGTCCGAGGGCTTTTCGTTCATATGCACCACATCATCGGCCTGGACAATATCGAAATGCACGTTAGCGAGGTCGATCTTTGCCAGCTCGGCCTCCAGCTTGGGGGTGTCGCCCACAAGCAGCACATGCAGATCGTGGAGACGGGCGGCCTCAATGGCGCCCGGCACCACCACAGAGGGGCCGAAGTCCCCACCCATGGCGTCCACGGCGATGATGGGGCGCTCGTTCATTATTCGGTTTCGGTTTTGGCGATCACCTGGCGGCCCTTGTACGCGCCGCAATTGGGGCAGACGCTGTGGGGCACGGTGGGTTCGCCGCAGGAGCAGTAGATGACGGCGGGAGTGGCCACGCGGTCATGGGAACGGCGCATGCCCTTGCGGGAACGGGATTTCTTATTCTGCTGAACAGCCATGGTATTCTCCTTTTCCGGCAGGCCGGAATGCTTGAACGAAATAACGCGGTTTAAGGATAATACCCAACCGCAAGACAAAACGACATAGCCGAATTTTTTGCAAATGTCTAGGTTTTATGCAGGGTGAGGCCGCGCAAAACCGCCAGCCGGGGATCGCCTTCATCCGGGATGCAGCCGCAGGTTCCATTGTTCAGGTTGGTCCCGCACTGGGGGCAGAGCCCCTTGCAATCCGTCTTGCAGAGCGGATTGACCGGCAGAGCCAGCACGAACTCCTCCCAGCAGACAGCGGCCAGATCCAGCATGGGCATGGTGCGCTCATAGACGATGCGGCTTTCCGTTGTCTCGGCGTCAGCCGCTCCGTTGCCGCCGCTCGCGTTCAGGACGGCATCAACATCGTCCTCGCCCGGCAGTTCTTCGAAGTCTTCAAAGTCGGTCCGGATGTCGACCACGGTATCTTCAGCGCAACGGTTGCAGGGCAGCACGACCTGACCGCACAGTTCGCCGCGCACCAGACAGCCGCCCTCGGTGGGCAGCACGCTGATATGCGCGTTGAGGGGCTCGCTTATCCGGCAGTCCATGCCGAATTCCCGCATAGGCGTCTGCCAGATGGCCGGGTCGTCCAGGTCGAATTCCTTGCCGTCCGGCGGCAGGTCATTGATGGATATACGATATTTCTGCATGCTAACCTCGAAGGGGGGTGTTCATACCCGCCGCGCCCGGCCCTGTCAAGGGCGGGCGGATCGGGCGTTCAGGGCCCGGTGAAGAGGAGGACCACGGCGAGCCCGGCGAAAACCAGTCCGGCGGCCCTGTGGACCAGAATCTGGCCGCGCTGGGAGCGGTTGAACCAGAGGGCCAGGCGGCCGCCCAATACGGCCACGGAGAAAAAGACCAGAACGGTAGCCAGCATGAACAATGTGCCCAGCATCAGCACCTGCACGACCACCCCGCCCAGTGCCGGATTGCAGAACTGGGGCAGAAAAGCCAGGAAAAAGAGGGTGACCTTGGGATTGGTCACATTCATCACGATGCCGCGCCGATACAGGGCGACATAACCGGGAAAGGCGGCCCCTCCGCCCGGGGTATGGGCCAGCAAGGCCCCTGCCCGGAAGGACATCCAGGCCAGATACAGCAGATAGGCCGCGCCCGCGCATTTCAGAATGGTGAAGGCCAGGGGCGAGGTCTGAAAGATGGCCGCCACGCCCAGGGCCACCGCCGTGGTATGCACGCACAGGCCGGTCACCAGGCCCAGAGTGGTCACCAGACCCGCGCGCACGCCGTAAACGGCGGACTGGGTGAGCACGAAAATATTGTCCGGGCCGGGCGCAATGCCCAGCAGCAGGGAGGCTGCGAAAAAGGTCAGCAAAACCTCGGGGCTCAACACGGCGCAACGACTCCCTGTTGCAGAAAAAGGATTTTTTCAGCGCGGGGCCGGGCCTTGACCGCGCATTCCAATCGCAAGGCCGCGCTCTTGTGGGCACAGACGCGGCTCGCCAGCAGGCGCACGGGCCGTCGTCCGCTGGTGTAGCGTGCCCCGCCGGGCGCAAGCCCGTTGTGCTGGGCCAGCCGCCGCGCGAGATCCGTGGTGACGCCGCAGTACAGGGTGCCGTCGGCGCATTCCAGCAGATAGACGTGCCAGTGGGTCGCGGCCCCGCCGGTGCGGGCGGGACGCGCCGAAACGCGTATGTCTTGTGTCATGCGGATCCGGACATAGGCCGGGAAAACCGGCGCGCTTGTTTATGCCAGAGTATTTCAACATTCAAATACGCTGGGGACTGTTTCCATTAGGATTTTCGTTCTCTGCCGGGGAAGGCGAGTCCCGAGCGGCGGGAGTATATGCAAACCCGACCTTCGCACGGGGCGATCCTGACGCAGGCAGGGGGCGAAAGGAGAATTTAGAAACAGGCCCTAGTCAAAGCCTCCGGCAAGCCAGGCGGTCAGCAGAAAACAGACCAGCCAGTTGCCGATGCGCCAGGGCCAGGGGTTGGGTTCGCGGCCCTGCATCAGCAGGCGCATGTCGCGCATGCTGCCCGCCACGCTGCCCACAATGTGAAAAAACACAAAGCCGATGCCCGCCAGCAGGCCGAACTGGGCCAGACAGACCAGAAAAAGGGCAAACGTGATGCAGGGCGCGAGGCAGGCGTTCTGCTCCATGCGTCCGCTGGTCCAGATATGGCCGAAGCGCAGGCCGCCGGTGCCGAAGCCGCGCCGGAATTCCGCGCCGCCGAAACCGCGCCCGCTGTGTCGGTCCTGATCGTCGAATGCGCCGGCATGGCCGTTGCGGCGGTCATGTTCCTGTCCCGGCTCCAGTACTTCGGCGTCCAGCACCCGGCGCTGCTCACTGCTTCCGGAAGTCCCGGACGCGCCGGAAATTCGCTCCGGCAGATTGGCGCCGTTGTGCTGTTCATGCGGATTGCTGGGGGAAGGGGTCATGCCTCTCCTCCTGGGTGGTACGGGCGGCAGGGCGCCTGGCCACTGAAAAATGAAAAAACGTCGTTCATGTTCCGGTTGTGCCTTGTGCTGGGGCCAGCGTCAAGTGCGGCTTGCCTTTGGCCGGGCTCGGCTGTATCGTCATTCCCCATAAAAACCGGCCCGCCGGGGCTGGAAGCGTGAAGGAGAAAATCATGAAAAAATATTGTCTGGCGGCCCTGCTGGCCGCTGTATTGAGTTTCGCCTGCGGCGCGACGAGCATGGTCCAGGCCGCGCCCGTCGCCACTTCAGCGGCAACGGACAAAATTCTGCAGGAGGCTTGGACGGCCTACAATATCGGTGAGTACAAAAAGACCCTGCGTCTGATTCAGCCCCTGGCCGGGGACGGCAATCCCCGTGCCCAGGTGATGCTGGGCCGCTGCTACGAAAACGGCCTGGGCGTGCCGCAGGACTTGGCCGTGGCCGCCCAATGGTACCAGCTGGCCGCCGAGCAGAACTACAGCGAAGCCCAGGTGCTGCTGGCCTATTGTTATGAAGTGGGCGCCGGGGTGCCCAAGGATCCCAGGGCCGTGGTGACCCTGATGACCCGCGCGGCCAATTCTGGCAATGCCGAGGCCCAGTTCAATCTGGCCCTCTATTACAGCCAGGGCATGTATCAGACCGCCAAGGACCAGAAGGAAAGTTTCCGCTGGGCCAAGCTGGCCGCCGACCAGGGGTATGCCCAGGCCGAGCGTTTCGTGGGCGCCTGCTATGAATACGGCATCGGCGTGCCCGCCAACCCGGCGGAAGCCGCGCTCTGGTACAACAAAGCCGCCGCGCAGGGCCTTGCCAAGGAAGGTAATGTGTTCAACCGGGTACGTGAATACCCTATGCCGTAACGTCATGTGCTCGTATCGGTCGCTTTCACGGCCGGTACGAGCAGAGTGGGAGCTATGGGCAAGAGGGAATTGCGGGACACTCTCATCAAGGTGGCCATGAGCAACCTTCCTACAGGCGCGTTCATTTGCGACAGGGAAGGCGTGGTACAGTTCATCAACGCCGCGTATGCCAAGTATCTGGGTTTGCGCCCGGAAGAGGCCATCGGCCGCCATATTACCGAACTTATCCCCACTTCGGGCATCCCGGCGGTGCTGCGTTCACGCAAGGCCGAGCTGCGCCAGATACGGCGTTTCCCCAACGGCGGCGCGACGCTGATCGTCAATCGCGTGCCGCTCTTTGATGATGACGGCGAGCTGATCGGGGCCTTGAGCATGACCCTGTTCGATACGGCGGACCAGGTCAGGGACCTTCTGGAGCACGTGCAGTGCCTGGACAAAAAGGTCAGTTCCTGCCAGCGGCGGATCAAAAGCGCTCTGTCTTCGCCTTACACGGTTGAATCCATTATCGGCAAAAGTGAAAGCATCGCCGCCTTCAAATCCCTTTTGCTGCGCTATGCCCGTACGGGTGCGGCGGTGCTCATTCTCGGCGCCACGGGAAGCGGCAAGGAGCTGGCCGCGGGCGCCATCCATGCCGCCAGTTCCCGCGCCGAAGGCCCGTTCGTAAGTATCAACTGCGCGGCGATCCCCAAGGAACTTTTTGAGTCCGAGGTCTTCGGCTACGCGCCGGGCGCGTTCTCGGGCGCGCGCAAGGAAGGGAGCGTCGGCAAGATTGAAGTGGCCCATCAGGGCACGCTTTTTCTCGACGAGGTGGGCGACCTGCCCTTGCAGGCGCAGGCCAAGCTGCTACGCGTTCTTGAGGAAAAGCGTCTGTTCCGCCTGGGGTCCTCCCAGCCACGGGATGTGGATTTCCGCCTGGTGGCGGCCACCAACCGGGATCTCGAAGCCATGATCACGGCCGGGACATTCCGCGAGGATCTTTACTACCGTATCAATTCCATGAAATTGCGCCTGCCCTCTTTGCGCGAACGCCGCGGGGACATCCCCCTGTTGGTGCGTTTTTTTCTCGACCACATGGGCGCGGGCGAAACCATCTGTACGGAAGAAGCCATGCATGCTTTGATGGCCTATTCCTGGCCCGGCAATATCCGCGAGCTGCACAATGCTGTGGGCCATGCCTTGAGTCTGTGCCGCGAGGGCCGGGTTTCTCCGGCGGACCTCCCTCCCGAATTGCGCCGCCACACGCTTTGTCTTGACGAAAATGCCGATGCCAAGGGCAGATTGCGCGCCATTGCGCGGAGCAGCGAGGCCCAGACCCTTTTGCTGACCCTGCGCGAACAGGGCTGGAATGTGGCCAAAACCGCCCGCTTCTTGGGCCTGTCGCGCGCGGGGATTTACGTCAAGATGCGCCGTTTCGGCATTCGGCGCGGCCAGAGCGGCATGTAATACGTTTTTTTCATGTCAGCGCAGCCCTGCGCCCTGCCTCGGTTTTTCCCGGCGGCAGGGCTTTTTATTGCCCCACAGCCTTCCGGCCATAGCCCGCGCTCTTTCCTTCAAAGCGGTGCAGCACGCCTCGGATTGACTCTGTTCCCTGACACTCCATGCCATCCTGTCTTCAGGTTTTGTGATTTTATGATCTATTCGTCTATTATTTTAGACATATTTTATACAAATGCCTAAAATAATAGACATATATGTATTTAAAAATATAGAAATGTATTCTTGGATAATAGTACAATACACTAATTTTTAACTATAATTCAGCATAAAGTCATACATCTCTGTTCTGGTATGGAGCTTGCTATAAAAGTCACAATTAGGCGGCGCGGAGAACAAGCCGTATTGCAATGCCCAAACTCAGAGAGGTGATGTATGGCAGGGTCAAGTGGCGCATTGGGCGACAATAGAAGGAATGTTCTGATCTTCTTTCTGGCTTTGGCAGTCATGGCAATAATTATCGTCCTGCCGACACCGGAACCGTTTTACAAGGGCACGGAGGCCATTCCTCTCACGGCGCAGGGCAAGATTGTCATGGCCGCGCTCTGTTTCGCGGTAATTCGGACGCGCGCTGATGATCGGCGTTGTTTACGGCGCGCTGATCGGCGGTACGGCCACGCCCGCCGGATGCGGTCCCAATGTGATCGCCATGCAGTATGTGCGTGACATCGCCCACCTGGATGTGACCTTTGCCCAGTGGATGATCGTGGGCGTGCCCGGCGCCATGCTCATGGTGCCTCTCGGCTGGTTCTGCCTCATGAAATTCTTTCCGCCCGAATTCCGTGAAATTCCCACTAGTCTCGACAGCATACGCACTGAACTTCAGGAGCTCGGCGGCCTGAGCGGCAAGGAAATCCGCACGCTGCTCGTCTTTTGCATCATGGTCGTGCTGTGGCTTTTCGGCGCATACCTGACGCCTCTGCTCGGCTTCAAGCTGCCGGAAGCTTTTGTGGCCCTGCTGGGTTTTGTGCTGCTGTTCCTGCCCGGCCTCAGAGTGTTCGACAATTGGAAAGAGGCTTCCAATTCCATTGACTGGGGCGGTTTGGTGCTCATCGCCGGCGGTATTTCGGCGGGCATGCTGCTGGCCAGCACGGGCGCGGCCCGCTGGGTGGCCTGGGGGCTGCTTTCCGATGTGGGCGGGTTTCATCCCGTTCTGCGGGTGATCGCCGTCATCAGCCTGGTGGAAGGACTCAAGATTTTTTTTTCCAGCAACAGCGTCACCGGCGCGGTGGTCATGCCGTTGATCATTTCTCTGGCCATGGATATCGGCATGAATCCGTGGATTCTGGCCGGTCCTGCCGGTATCGCCCAGAGCATGGCCTTTATCATGGTCACCTCTTCCCCGACCAATGTGATTCCCTATTCCTCCGGCTACTTCCGGATCGCGGATTACGCCAAATGCGGCGTCGCCATGACCGTCATCGCCATCCTTTCCGTGACCTTCTCGGTTGCCGTATTCGGACGCTTTGCCGGCATGAACATCTGGTAGGCCCGGCATCCCCGTGCATCGCGGCCGCAACAAACTTTTTACCAGGGAGATTCTTATGAAAACAGTCGCTGAGCAGATGGAACTGGCCCGCAGGGCTCAGGAGGCCGTGGCCGAATATACGCAGAAGCAGATCGACGAGGTCTGCCTGGCCGTCGGCTGGGAAGTGTACCGCGACGACAATATCGCAAAACTGGCCCGCATGGCGGTGGAGGAAACCGGCTACGGCAATGTGGAAAGCAAGATTCTCAAACACAAGCGCAAGGTCGGCGGCGTCATGCACGACGTGAAAGGCGCGGTCAGCGTGGGGCTTATGGAGCGGGACGAAGCCAGCGGCATCTCGAAATACGCCAAGCCCGTGGGCGTGGTCTGCGCTATTCTGCCGGCCACCAACCCCACGGCCACCTGCGGCGGCAAGGCCGTGGGCATTCTCAAGGGGCGCAACGCGGTCATCTTCAAGGCCAGTTCCCGCGCGCTCCACTGCACCGCGGAAACCGTCAGGATGATGCGCGAAGGGCTCAAAAAGGTGGGCGCTCCCGAGGATCTGATCCAGATTCTGGAGGATTCCGGCCGCGACGGCATCGCGGAACTGATGAAAGCCTCGGATCTGGTGGTGGCCACGGGCAGCGGGGCCGTGGTGCGGGCGGCCTATTCCAGCGGCACCCCGGCTTACGGCGTGGGCCAGGGCAACGCGGTGGCCATTGTGGCCGAGGACGCGGACCTTGTGGAAGCCGCCGAAATGATCTGCGCCAGCAAACTCTTTGACTACGCCACGTCCTGTTCCTCCGAGAACGCGGTCATTGCCGTGGCGGACGTCTACGAGCGGTTCATGGAGGAAATGCTGGCCCACGGCTGCCATCTGGTGAGCGGCGCGAACCGGGAAACACTCCGGAACCATATGTGGAAGGTCAATGCCAAGGGCAAGCTTGCCCTCAACCCGGGCGTTATTGCCAAGTCCGCCCAAGTTATCGCCGACGGCGCGGGCATCAGTATCCCCGACGGCACGGACATTCTGCTGGTGGAAGGCCGGGAGCCCATTGCCCAGGACAAGTTCCACGACGAGAAAATTTCGCCGGTGCTCACCATCTACAAGGCCGCTGACTTCCAGGACGCCTACCGTATTCTCACGGAACTGACCAGCAGGGTGGGGCGGGGCCATTCCTGCGGCATCCATACCTGGAGGCGGGATTACATCGACTATCTCGGCACGCACATGAAAACCTCGCGTGTGACCGTGCGCCAGCCCATGAGCGCGGGCAACGGCGGGCATCCCTTCAACCGCATGCCGTCCACGGCCACTCTGGGCTGCGGCACTTGGGGCGGCAACATCACCACGGAAAACGTCCACTGGAAACAGTTTATCAATGTGACCTGGGTCAATGAGCCGGTATCTCCCTGGGGTTTCACGGACGAGGAAATGTGGGGCGAATTCTGGAAGAAGCACGGCAAATAAGCCCTCGCATGCCGGATTGGATTTTCTGAAAAAGGAGCGGTTATGAATCTTTTTGAATACCAGGCCAAGGAAGCCTTCCGGGAATGCGGCATAACCACGCCCAGGGGAGTGCTTGTACGGTCCGTGGAAGAACTGGACGCGGCTTTTGCTGAAACGGGTTTTCCCTGCGTGCTCAAATCCCAGGTGTTACGGGGCGGGCGCGGCAAGGCCGGGCTGATCAGGATGGTCGGTGATGCGGAAACAGGCAAAAGGGAAGCCGGGGAACTGTTCGCTTCCGCGCACAACGTGCGCATGCTTCTGGTGGAGCAGGCCGTGGATATCGCCCGTGAAATATATTTGTCCATTACCGTGGACCCGGTTACGGGCACGGCGCTGCTCATGGGCTGCGCCGAGGGGGGCGTGGATATTGAAAGCCTGGCCGCCACGCAGCCGGAAAAGATCGTTCGCGTGCACGTGGACATGGCCGAGGGGCTCGGCGGCTATCATGTGAACAATCTGATCTACGGCATGGGGCTTTCAGGCGAGGAAGCCAAACAGGTCGGCGCGGCGGCGCGCGGACTGTACAAGGTTTTCCGCGCCTGTGACGCCCAACTGGCCGAAATCAATCCGCTCTTCATCACCAGAGACGGGCAGGCCGTGGCCGGGGACGGCAAATTGATCATCGACGATAATTCCCTGCCCAGGCAGCCGCGCTATCCTCTGAGCCGCGATTATTTCGATTCGGACGTGGAGTTCGAGGCGGCCCGGGAAGGCATCCCCTATCTGCGCTTCGACGGCGACATTGCGCTGATGTGCGCTGGCTCCGGCCTGACCACCACGGTTTTCGACCTCATTCACGAC
Source organism: Desulfovibrio sp. 6_1_46AFAA (assembly GCF_000224635.1). Lineage (NCBI taxonomy): Bacteria > Pseudomonadati > Thermodesulfobacteriota > Desulfovibrionia > Desulfovibrionales > Desulfovibrionaceae > Desulfovibrio > Desulfovibrio sp. 6_1_46AFAA. The sequence continues at coordinate 761,157 of NZ_JH114300.1, read as the reverse complement.
GAGGGCGGCAGCGTGGCCACCTACGTGGACTTCGGCGGGGCCAACTACACGCGGGCCGTGCGGGCCATGGAGCTCTGCCTTGAAACGCCCAGCAAGGTGATTCTGGTGGTCACCTTCGGCACCATCGCGCGGGCCGACGTCATGGCCGAGGGCGTGGTGGAGGCCATCAAAAAGCTGCATCCCAAGGTGCCCGTGGTGCTGCGCATTCGCGGCACCAATGAGGCGGAGGCGTTTGAAACCCTGAAACAGGCCGGTCTCGCCAATCTGTACGATACTGAGGAAGCCGTGTGCAAAGCCGTGGATCTGGCGGCGGGGAGGGCATAATGAGCATTTTCGTCAATAAGGACAGCCGGGTGGCGGTCCAGGGCGTTACGGGCAAGGAAGGTTCGTTCTGGACCAGGCACATGAAGGAAATGGGCACCCAGGTGGTCTTCGGGGTCACGCCGGGCAAGGAAGGGCAGGATGTGGCCGGAGTGCCGGTATACCACAGCGTGCGTCGGGGCATGCGGGAGCATCCCGCCGACGTGGCCATGCTCTTCGTGCCGCCGCGTTTCACCAAGGACGCCATTTTCGAGGCCCTGGACGCGGGCATCCGCAAAATCTGCGCCACGGCCGACGGCATTCCCCTGCACGAAAGCGTGCAGATCCGCAAAGCGGCCCTTTCCTGCGGGGCCATGGTGGTGGGGGGCAATACCACGGGCATCATTTCCGTGGGCGAGGCCCTGCTGGGGATCATCCCCTACTGGATCGACAGCGTGTATAAAAAAGGCCATGTGGGGGTCATGACCCGCAGCGGTTCCCTGACCAATGAAGTGACCGCCGAGATCATCAAGGGCGGCTTCGGGGTCACCACCCTGGTGGGCGTGGGCGGCGACCCGGTGCCCGGCACCCGCTTCGCCGAGCTGTTGCCCATGTACCAGGAAGATCCGGACACGCATGCCCTGGTGGTCATCGGCGAGCTGGGCGGCAGCATGGAAGAGGAGGTGGCCGAGGCCGTGGAAGCCGGGGTGTTCAGCAAACCCCTGGTCGTCTTCATGGGCGGGCGCACCGCGCCCGAGGGCAAGCGTATGGGGCATGCCGGGGCCATTGCCAGCCACGGGCACGGCACAGTGAAGGGCAAAACGGCCGCTCTGCTCAGGGCCGGGGCCGGGGTGGCCGCAAAGCCCGGCGAAGTGGGGCCGTTGCTGCGGGAAATGCTGGGCAGCGCAACGTAAGCAGAACGGGGCGTCGCGTTATTCCGTATTGAATGTTTTGCCGAAGGCTGCGCGGCCTTTCCAACAGCACGAGACGTGATCACCGGCGGTAAAACCGCCGGTGATCACGTTGACGGCCCCTGCGGGCCGGGGCGTCCGTGCCCTGATACGCAAGGGAATAAAATTTTATCCTGTTGCGGAAGGTGCGTAAGATAGACTGAAATTCATGGTCGGCTCTATGGCATAGTATTCCGTTTCGTTATAAAAATGAGAAAAAAGTGAAAGGAGCCGGGGTATGGAAAAAGTGCTGATACTTGTCATTGACGGTTGCGCTCCAGAATATTTTACGGAAAAAACAGCGCCTCATATCTTCCGGCTGGCAAAGAAGACTGGTTTTGCGAAGCGCATTCTATGCGCCGTGCCGTCCGTGACCAATGTCAATCATGCCTGCATTTTGTCGGGAAAATGGCCGGAAGAAACCGGCGTGGTGGGCAATTATTTCTACAATCTTGAAACAGGGCGGGAAGGATTTATAGAAGAACGGGGCTATATGAAAGCGCCCACGATCTTGCAGCGTTGTAAGGAAGCGGGCGGCAAAACCGCCCTTTTGACGGTAAAGGGCAAAATTCTCGGAGTCTATGGCGACGGCGCGGACATCGGCATCAGTGCCCAGACACCGGATCGCGGGCAGCTCGAGCAGTACGGCCTGGACATGCCGCCCGCCATACAGAGCGGTGAAAGCACGCAATGGATCATAAAGGCGGCGTATCAGTGTATAAAAATCGCTGATCCCGACATGGTGTATTGCACGACAAATGACTACATCTTTCACCATTATGCGCCGGGGCACAAAGAGGCGGTCGCGCAAATTGCCGCGATTGACGAATATGTGGAAAAAATCTGTACCCTTGATCCCGGCAGGCAGATTTATATCACGGCCGATCACGGCATGAATCAGAAGTCAACTATCGTCAATTTTCAGAGCATAGCGGAGCGGGCTGGATTTGCTGTGTATTGTCTGCCGCCGTTAAAGGATCGCTATGTTGAAAATCATATCTACCAGGAAGGCGGGATGCTGTATGTGTTTTTAAAAGATAAAAGTCAGGCCGCCGCATTTTTTGATTTTGCGAAAAATCACCACCATGTCGAACAGGTCTTACCTAAAGAGGAAGCGGCAGAAATTTATCATCTCCCTGCGGGACGAATTGGAGATTATGTGCTTTTTTCGGGAAAAGACAGCGCATTTGGAGAAGTGGAGGGTGAATGCATCACGACCGATGCTTCACGGACGCACGGATCTTTACATGAAAGAGATATCCCGCTTGTTGCCCTGAATCCTGCCGCGTCTGAAGAGAAGTATTTATATAACAAGGATATTGTTGCGCGGCTGTCGCTATGATTCAGCGCCGGGCTTTGCCCGTGTTCAGCTTTCAGTGAGTCATTCCGCCGCCGTGTTACACGGGCTGCCAGTCCTTGACGCCCAGATCCACGGAGACGATGCCGTTATAGGTATCCAGGCGGGGCGTGTAGGCCAGGCGGATGGTCTGACCCACCAGGGAAGGCGGCAGAGCCTCGGCCATACGCCAGGCTTTGGCCGACAGGGTGACGCCGCTTTTCTGGTCCTGAACGCGCAGCAGCACATGCTCGCGGCTGTGTCCCAGAAAGGAGCGCTCCTTGACCAGCAGGGGCGGCGAGGCGAATACCGGTTCGGCATTGCCCGGTCCGAAGGGTTGCAGAAGCTCCAGCTCTTTTAAAAAGCACTGTTCACCGGCACGGGCGAAATCCAGCTCGCATTCCAGAGTCAGGGTGGGGCGGAGCGGCTCCGGCCCCAGCGCTTCGGCGGCCACGGCGTCGAAGCGCTCGCGGAATTCTTCCAGGCGTTGCGGCTCCAGGCGCACTCCGGCGGCCAAGCGGTGCCCGCCGAAGCCCAGCAGGCAGGGGGCCGTGGCCGCGAGGCCCGAATGCAGGTCGAATTCGCGCACCGAGCGGCCCGAGCCCTTGAGGTTGCCCTGATCCTCACAGAGAATGATGGTGGGGCGGTAAAATTCATCCACAATGCGTGAAGCCACAATGCCCACAATGCCGGGGTGCCAGTCCTGGCCGTAGAGCACAAGGCTTGCGCGCGGTCCGCGCGAAAGCTGCTTCTCGGCCTGGACGCGGGCCGCGGCGTGGATACGCTCCTCCTCGGCCCGGCGTTCGGTGTTCAGGGCGTCCAGTTGCGCGGCCAGGCGCGCGGCGGCCGCGTAATCCTTTTCGCGCAGCAGCTGCAGGGCCAGCTCCGCCTGTCCCATGCGCCCGGCGGCGTTGATGCGCGGGGCCAGACGAAAAACGACCTGCCCGCTGCTCAGGGAGGCGGCCGCGTCAAAACCGCTGACCACCTTGAGGGCCGCCATGCCGGGGCGTGCGGCTTTGGCCAGTTTGCCCAGGCCGCCGCGTACCAGAATGCGGTTCTCGCCGGTCAGGCGCATGACGTCGGCCAGGGTGCCCAGAGCCACCAGATCCAGGGCCTCGTCCATTTTGTAGCGCTTGTCCGTATGCGGGGCCAGAGCCGCGTTGACGGCGGCCATGAGATAAAAAGCCACGCCCACCCCGGCCAGATGCGGGCAGGGCGAAGCCTCGGCCTCGTCCAGGCGGGGGTTGCAGATGGCCTGGGCCGGGGGCAGTTCCGCCGGGGGCAGATGGTGGTCGGAAATGACCACGGTCATGCCCAGCTCCCGCGCGCGGCGCACGGCTTCCAGGTCCGAAATGCCGCAGTCCACGGTCAGCAGAATGCCGTAGCCTTGCGCGGCCAGGAGTTCGATCTGGGGGATGTTCAGGCCGTAACCCTCGCTGCGGCGGTCGGGCAGATGGTGCCCGGCCATGATGCCGTGGGCTTCCAGGACATCCAGGGTCAGGGTGGAGGCCGTGATGCCGTCCACGTCGTAGTCGCCCCAGACAGCCAGCTTTTTGCCGGACAACAGTTCCTGGGCCAGCAGTTCGGCGGCCTGCGGAATCTGGGGCCAGCAGGAGGGCGGCGTGAGCGCGTTCAGACGCGCCGACAGAAAATCCTCCATGGCCTCGGCCTCTGTCAGGCCTCGCTTCCAGAGGATTTCCAGCAGGAGCGGCGAAATGGAAAGCTGCTCGGCCCAGCCGGAGGGCGGCGTGCCGGGCGGCCCTTCGCGGAACTGCCAGTTTTTCACGAAGCCTGGTCCTGCGCCGGAGCGGCCTGGGCCGCCTGGGCCACGGCGCGCAAAGCCTTACGCACGGCTTCCTGACGCTCTTCCGGCACCAGATTTTTTTGAATCATCCAGGCCAGGAATTTCAGCGAAGGCTCATGCTTGGGAGCGATTTCCAGGGCTTTGAGCAGATTGTCGATGCAGCCGTTGATGTCCTTGGTTTCCAGGAGCGCGCGGGCCATGTTCATGTACAGGTTTTCATCGCTCTGCGAGAGTTGCAGGGCGCGCTCATAATACTCCACGGACTGTTGCAGCATCTTGTTCTTGCGCAGATTAATGCCGAATTCATTGAAAAGATGCTTGTGCTCGGGCTCGAACGCGCCGTCCAACTTGACCAGGCGCTCGAAAATATCCTGGGCCTTTTCCGCGTCGCCGCGTTCCATATAGGTCAGGCCGATGCCGAAGTTGGCCCGCACGTTTTCCTCGTCCACCTTGAGCGCGCGGGAATATTCGTATTCGGCGGCGAAATTTTCGCCTTTTTCGCGGTGGTTGTCCCCGTTGTCCACGGAACGTTGCAATTCCTGCATCTTGGGATAGACGGAATTGAGGTAGAACTCCGGTTCCGGCGCGAATTTGCTGATCAGCTCGTCCATGGTGATCTTGCGCTTGGGGCCGCTGGGCACGTAATTGGGATTGAGCGGCTGGCACTCGATGACGTCGCCGTGCTGCTCAATGAACCAGAAGGTTTTCTGCACGGTTTTGCGGGTGGTGGTGCCTGTGCCCACCCGGCGGATTTCCTGGGTGGAAAACACCCCGCGCACCTCGGCCTTGTTGGTTTCGGCAACGGCAGCTCTGGAGGCGGCGGGCCGGGGGGCGCTGAGCGCCGGGTTTTGAGGGGCGGAGGCTTGTTCTTCGGGCATAATGTTTCCTTACGGATCTACGCGGTAAATTTTTACATTTTACCGCAAAATCACCTGTGGCGGTGCATCGGCCGCAAGGCCGATGGTGACTGATTTCCATAGAAATCAGTAAATTACCCGGCGGCGTCCATTTCCGCCAGGATGCGCCGCGCGGCCTTGGCCGGGGACGGCGCTTCAAGAATGGGCCTGCCGACCACCAGAAAGTCCGCTCCGGCGGCAACGGCCCTGGCCGGGGTCATGACCCGGCGCTGATCGCCGGCGGCGGCCCCGGCCGGGCGGATGCCGGGACAGAGGCAAAGCAGGCCGGGCGAGGCCGTTTTGATCCGCGCGGCTTCCAGGCCGGAACAGACCACGCCGTCCAGGCCCCAGGCGGCGGCCCCGGCCGCCAGGCTCAAGGCGAAATCCGCCGGGGCGGCGGCAATGCCGGGCATTTCGCCCTCCGCGAAGCTGGTCAGCACCGTGACGCCGAAAAGCAGGGGGCGCGCGGGGCTGTCCGCCGCCAGGCCGTCCACGGCCGCGCGGGCCTCGCGGCACATGCGCTCGCCGCCCTGGCAGTGCAGGGTCAGCAGATCCACGCCCACCGCGGCGGCGGCCTTGACGGCCTGGCCCACGGTATGCGGGATGTCGTAAAACTTCAGATCAAGAAAAACCCGGAAGCCCAGGCTCTTGAGTGATTCCAGCAGGGAAGGCCCGGCCAGGGTGAACAACTCCATGCCCACCTTGCACCAGGGCGCCAGGCCTTGCAGATCACGGGCCAGGGAGAGGGCCGCATCCTTGCGGGGCAGATCCAGAGCGACGATAAGCTGGGCCATTGTCTTCCTTGTTGTGACGGGGCGTTTGCGGGATTCAGCGCGCGAGCAGTTCTTCCACCAGCCGGGGATTGCGGGCCGGAGCCATGGCGGCGGCCAGATAGACAGCCCGCAGGGCGTCATAGGCCGCGTCCAGGTCGTCGTTGACCACCAGGGCGTCGTACCAGCGGGCCTCGAGAATCTCCCGGCGGGCGTTGTTCAGGCGGCGTTCAATAGTGGCCTCGTCGTCCAGGCCGCGCCCGCGCAGGCGGCGTTCCAGTTCCGCCATGCTCGGCGGCAGGATGAAGACAAAGACGGCCTCGTCGAGCGTCAGCTTGAGCTGGGCCGCGCCCTGCACGTCAATGTCGAAAAGTACGTCCTGGCCCTGGCGCAACATGTCCTTCACCGGCTCCAGGGGCGTACCGTAGAAATTGCCGTGCACCTCGGCCCACTCCGCGAAATAGTTCCGCGCCCGGCGGCTTTCAAAATCCTCCCGGCTCAGAAAAAGATAATCCTTGCCGTGCACTTCCCCCTGGCGCGGCTGACGTGTGGTGCAGGATACCGAGTAGCCGAAATGAGAAAATTCCGCCAGAAGCCGCTTGATCAAGGTGGTCTTGCCCGCTCCGGACGGAGCGCTCAGAACCAGGGCAATGCCTTCACGCCGCATCAGGCCCCTTCCTCCTGCGTAAAACGCTGGCTGATGGTTTCGGGCTGGATGGAGGAGAGGATCACATGGTTGGAATCCGTCACCAGAATGGAGCGCGTCTTGCGCCCTTGGGTGGCGTCAATGAGCCGCCCCTCGGCCCGCGCGTCCTCGCGCAGGCGCTTCATGGGCGACGAGGACGGGCTGACAATGCCCACCACCCGTCCGGCCAGCACGTAATTGCCGAAACCTATGTTAATGAGTCTGTCGCCGGGCATGGGATCATTCCAGGTTCTGGACCTGCTCGCGGCATTTTTCCAGTTCGTTTTTGAAATCCACCACCAGGCGGGAAAGTTGCACGTCCGGCAGCTTGTTGCCGCAGGTGTTGATCTCGCGGAAGCATTCCTGCAGGGTGAAATCCAACCTCCGCCCGGCGTCGCCGCCGCTTTGCAGCAGATTGCCCAGGCGTTCCAGATGGGTGTTCAGGCGGGTCAGCTCCTCGCTGACGTCCAGGCGGTCGGCCAGAATGACCACTTCCTGAAGCAGGCGGGTTTCCTCCAGCTCCTGTCCGCTCTGGGCCAGAACCTCGCCCAGGCGCTCACGCAGCGTATTGGCCCGCTCCTCCTTGATGACCGGGGCCCGTTCGGCGATAAGGCCGGTCCATTCCTGCATGCGCAGAATGCGGGAGTGCATGTCCGTGGCCAGGGCCCGGCCTTCGGTGGCGCGGGCTTCATTCCAATCTTCCAGAGCCAGGGCCAGACCTTCCTCCAGCAGGGCGACGACGTTTTCATCCAGCTCTTCGCCGGTGTCGCCCCACAGAGAGGATATCTGCAGCAGGGCGTTGTAGTCGGGCGCGAAGTCCTCGCCGCGCGAGGCGGCCAGGGCGTGCAGGCTCTCCAGCATGGCTGCGGCCTGCAGGCTGTCGAAACGTGGGCTGGGCGCGGAACCGGCCGCGTATTGCAGGATCAGGCTGATGTCCACCCGGCCGCGCGAGGCGAAGCGCCGGACCACTTTTTCCAGGCGCGGCTCCAGGCTGCGCACGGCCACGGGCAAGCGCCACTTGAGGTCCAGGTGGCGGCCATTGACGCTTTTAACCTCCCATTGCTGGGTGAGGTTGGCGTTTTCCACCAGACAGCGTCCGAATCCGGTCATACTGCGGAGCATAGTTTCTCCTGCTGCAAAAGATATTCGGGAAGTGTAGAGCAAGGGCCGGGGGAATGCAAGAAAGGCCCCGCGTGCGTGGGGTGCTTTCGGAGCGTTGACTTTGTCAACGCGGCCAAAAATCAGGAGCAGGTCACGGCTTTGCCGTGCCGTGAGCGACTGATTTTTGTGCCTTTCCGCCCGGCAAGTTTTCCTGAAAACGAGAGCCGATGGCGGTGCAAACACCGCGCAAGCGGGGTTTGTTATCAGCTTGAAAGGCCCCCGCGTGTGCGAGGGCCTTTGTGCGAAGCAATCTCACGGATTGCGGTCAACTGCCTCAGGAAAAACCGCCGCTGCCGCCGCAGCCGCCCGTTCCGGCGGATGCGCCGCAGGAGGGCATACCCCCGCCCATGGGGCGCACCGGGCCGGGCTTGAAGGGAAAAGCCCCGGTTTTCAGGGGGCTCGGAACGCTCATCTGGCGCTCGGTGGCATTGGAGCCGCACTTGGGGCAGGCAGGCGACGCGCCGTCTCCGGCGACCAGTTCCTCGAATTTTTCTCCGCAGGCAGTGCAGAGAAAGTCGTACATGGGCATGAGAATCCTCCAGCAGCAGGAATTTCCGCCCGTGTAACCCCGCAGTGGGGGCTTGCCGACGGGCTTTGCCTGCATATATAAGAATGCGTATCGGCAAGGCAAGGGCGGCATATCCCCCTCTGTTGCCGCGAACCCGTCAACCGGGCCCCGCCGGGGCCATGTGGGGCGGCCCCTGTCGGGGCATGCCCAAGGAGTAAAGACAATGAAAAAGATTCTGTTGCTGGCCGGAGATTTTGTGGAAGATTACGAAGTGATGGTGCCCTTTCAGATGCTCCAGATGGTGGGCTATGAAGTGCACGCCGTCTGCCCCGGCAAAAAGCCCGGCGACACGGTGAAGACCGCCATCCATGACTTTGAGGGCGACCAGACCTACACTGAAAAGCGCGGCCACAATTTCGTCATCAACTACGACTTCGACAAGGTCAACACCGCCGACTACGCGGGCCTGGTGGTGCCCGGCGGCCGCGCGCCGGAATACCTGCGCCTGAACCCCAGGCTGCTGGAAATCGTGCGCGAATTCAACGCGGCTGAAAAACCCATCGCGGCGGTCTGCCACGGCCCGCAGATCCTGGTTTCCGCCGGAATTCTGAAAAACTGCACCTGCACTGCGTACCCGGCGGTCAAGCCGGATGTGGTGGACGCCGGAGCCACCTGGGCCGACACCAACGAAACCTTCACCAACGCGGTGGTGGACGGCAATTTGGTCACGGCTCCGGCCTGGCCCGCGCATCCGGCCTGGATCGCGGCCTTCATCAAGTTGCTGGGCGGCAAGATCAGCGTGTAAGCACGCAACGCGTATTGTCATGAAAAAGGGGACCACACGGTCCCCTTTTTCATGACTGTTCTGCTTCTAGTGTCTGATTATAAAAATTTCGAATTAGGTATGCTCTCAAATTTCTCTGACTTATGGCGGCTATGCCGCCCCTAATGTGAAAAATCAGACATCAGTTCCACCAGCAGGCCTTTTTCCGTGGCCCGCACGGGCCGCGCGGCCAGCAGGCCGGAGAGGACCTCGGGACTGACCGTTCCGTTTGCCGGAGCCCGGAAAAAGCAGGGGGCGTAAAACTCGTTGACGCCCTTGCACAGGCCGCTGGGGCCGCCGGTTTCCGGCATTCCGGCATCCGCTCCCGCCGGGGCGTGTTTCAGAATGTCGGCGGCCACCAACATGCGCGGCAGGGCGAGCTGGTCGCGCAGAAAGTCCTGGTGGCGACGCGCCACGGCCGCGCGCACCTCGGCCGCGCGTCGGAGTTTGAGGGCCTGGGGCAAATGCCCGGCAAAGGCCTCCGCCGCCGTGCCAGGCCTCCGTGAGTAGGGGAAGACGTGAGCGTAGCTCAGGGGCAGGCGCTGGACCAGCTCCAGCAACAGTCTCAAATCCTCGTCTGTTTCGCCGGGAAAGCCCACCAGAATGTCCGCGCCCAGACCCATGCGCGGCCAGTGGGCCGCCAGGGCGGCCACGCCTTCTTCCAGCATGCCCGCTGTGTAGTGGCCGCGCCCCATGCGCTTGAGCACCGCCGGACTGGCGTGCTGGAGCGAGATGTGCAGATGCGGGCAGAGCATGCGGCAGGCCGTCAGGGTTTCCAGGCCGCGCCGGTCCAACTGCGAAGGTTCCAGGGAGCTGATCCGCAAGCGGGCCCGGCCCGCGAATTCCGGGGCCAGATGTCCGTCCAGAAAGCGCAGCAGATCCCAGAAACCCCCGTAATCCGGCACGTCGCGGCCGTACTGGCGCAGATTGACGCCGGAAAGCATGAGTTCGGCGTGCCCGGCGCGCAGCAGGCGGCGGGCTTCATCCAGAACCTCTTGCGGGGCGCGGCTGCGCGGCCTGCCGCGTGTGAGCGGCACGATGCAGTAGGTGCAGCGGTGCGCGCAACCGTCCTGCACTTTGAGGACGGGCCGGGCGCGCCGGAAACTGCTGATCCGGAAGGGAGGGAAATTTGCCGGCGCTTCAGCCCGGATGCTCTCCGCCGCCGGAAGGCCGGGCGCGTTCCCCTCCGGCCAGGGGCCGCGCAGCAGGCGGCTCTTGTCCTCTTGCGGCACCAGCAGGTCCGGTTCGGCCCAGGCCGCGCCGGGCCGGGGGCGGAACTCCGTGAACAGGCGGGCCGCGCAACCGGTAAGGATCAGGCGGGCCGCCGGGGCTTCGCGCCGCAGGCGGAAGACCGCATTGCGCGCGTCGCGCTCGCCTTTGGCGGTGATGGCGCAACTGTTGACGCAGAGCACATCGGCCTCGCCCGGCACGTCGCACTCCTCGCCGCCCAGCTTTTGCCAGGCTTCGCGCAGGGATTGGCTTTCGTACTGATTGACCTTGCAGCCGAAGGTCGCAATGAAAAATTTCCAGGCAGGCATGGCCGCTGATGTACGCAAAAGCGCCCGCCTTGACAAGCGCGGGCGGGCCGGGTCAGGCTGGCGCATGCGCCGTTTCTTCCTTTTTTGTTACTGTCTGTTCTGCTGCGCGCCGCGCGCCGCCTGGGGCGGGCCGCCGGTTCAGGAGGCATCCGCAGAGGATGCGGTCAATCTCTATTGTCTGCGCCTGGCCTACCCGGTTGTGCGCGCCCTGGAGCCTGACGGCGACGGCGGGCAATGGCTGGTGCTGGCCGACGGCCGCCGCGTGCTGTACAGCCGGGCGCGGGGTGAGGGCGAGGGCCGGGAATTTCCGGCGGACCCATGGGATGTGGACGTGCGCGCGAGCATGGCCGATCTCTACCCGCTGGAGCCGGAACGCCCGGCCACGCCGGAAGGCGTGGCGCCGGGACGGCGGCGCTCCTATGCTCTGCTGGCGGCTTTATATGGCTCAGACGCCCGACAGGTGGGCAAGGGGCTGCGCACGGCGCATGTGCTGGGGCAGCCTGTCCGTCTGGCGGCAACCGCGGCGCGAGCCCTGCAAAAGGTGGAGCCGCGTCTGGCCGAGTCCGTGCGCGAACAACCGGAACTGCGTGCCCTGCTCAAGACGGACGGCGGCTTTCTGTGGCGGCGCGTGGCCGGGGAACAGCGTCTGAGCCCGCATGCCTACGGCGTGGCTCTGGATCTGAGCGCCCGGCGCGCGCCTTACTGGCGCTGGAGCCGCCTGCGGCCGCATCCCATGCAGCAGAGCTACCCTTCGGCCATTGTGGCCGCTTTTGAAGCGGAGGGTTTCATCTGGGGCGGCAAATGGCACGAGTATGACCTCATGCATTTTGAATACCGCCCGGAACTGACCTGCAAGGCGCGCATTCTGCGGGGCCTTGAGAAAATGAACGCCGCCGATGCAATAACCGGCGGCGCAATGATGAAAGAGGGAATACGCCCCTGAGGGGCAGCGTCCAGAACCGTTCCTGCATGAAATGTGCCAACTGCCCTATTTGCCGGTGGCTGCGGCTTCGTCCACCACCCAGATCAGATCGCCGATGCCGGGCCGCACCATCTGGGCGGGCAGGGTGGGTTCGGCCAGCAGGTTGAGGGCGCGGGAGAGCACGTCGTGCTTTTCCGCGCCGGTGACCAGAAACATGCAGCAACGGGCATTGTTGATGACCGGCAGGGTCAGGGTCAGGCGGTCGGCCTTGCGCTCGGGCACGTACTGGTCGATGACCAGGCGCTTCTTTTCAGCCAGGGCCGGAGAATTGGGGAAAATGGAGCCGGTGTGCCCGTCCTCGCCCATGCCCAGAAGCATGAAGTCAAAACGCGGCAGTTCCTGCGGACCGAGATTGAAGTCATGGCGGATCTGCTGTTCATACTTAACGGCGGCCTCCACCGGGTCCGCTTCGCCGCGCATGCGGAAAAAGTGCGTGGCCGGCACCTGGCCGAGCAGTTCGCGCCGGGCCAGACCGTAATTACTTTCGGGATGTTCCGGGCCCACGCAACGCTCGTCCACCCAGAAAAAGGTCATTTTGTCCCAAGGCAGGCGGTCGGCCCAGTCGCTGGCGACCAGCAGGCGGAAGAGAGGGATGGGGGTCTGGCCGCCGGAAAGGGCGATCTTGAACACGCCGCGCTCGGCCACGGCCTCTTCGCAGGCCGCCGCCAGAATGTGGGCGGCTCGCTCGGCCATGGCGGCGGGGTCTTTGTGAATATGCACGGAAAGATGGATGGAACGGCTGCGGCCCTGCATGTGCGGCTCCTTACGTAAATGAGGCCGGTCTTGCGCCGGCGAATACTTTTAGGCTCTGATCCGGTGAACTATGGCACAGATGCCCTGGAGAGAAAAGTCATATTTTTTCACTTTGCCGGGTAAGCTGCTGAAATATTCCCCTATTCCACTTCCAGGCAAGCGTTTTGAACTTTTTTATCCGGAAGTGGAAAGCGCGACCGGATGGCGACAGCGGAGACAGGCGTCAGCGCAATTTATTTGCGCTGTTGCATGCCGATGCGGGCGTCTCCAACACGTTGAGATTGTACAATCTCAACGTTAATCCACTCTGGTTGGATGGAATCAGTTCTGAAAGATGGGAGAAAGACAGAAGCCCAGGAAGTGATGGTGCCCCGGCTTGTTGCAGGCCTTCAGGATGTCGGGCACATCGACGATATGCAGCACTTCGGCATTGCTCAGCCCCAGTGTGCGCCAGGACGCCGTGCAGGTCAACGGCCCGGCGGCCAGCAGACTCCGGCCCTGCGGACTCTGTCCGTCCAGCTCAATGCTCCAGCGTTGGTCGAAATCCTCGCCCGGCGCGACGGGCCGGGCCGCGTTGAGAAAGCGGCGCAACAGCTTCGTGCCGTCCGGGCCGCTGAAGGTGGCGTCCAGATCCAGATTGTTCACTGAAACGTCGCCCGTATTGCGGGCCAGCACATGCGCCACCAGGACCAGGGTTTTGCCGTCTGAAAGCAGGCCCGCGCTGGCCGTGCAGGATTGCAGGGGCAGGATGCCGTCCATGCGTTTGTTGGTGGCGGCATTTTTACGGATCAGCACATCGTGGCGGGCGGTCAGGCGCGCCTGCAGCGCGTCGCGGAACTGCCTGGTCAACTCGTCGGCGTTGACCAGATCGCGGACGATCCAGCCGTCCGGGCCTTTTTCCATGCTCAAGACCAGGGGAAAGGTCTGGTTCAGCAGGGGATGGCGGATGCTGGAAGAAAGCAGAACCGTGCCGTTTTCAGCAGGGCGCATGCCGAGATTGGCGATGAACTGGGTCAGAAAATCGGGCGGCAGCAAGGTCAACGGCTGTTGGAGCAGCTTTTCGGGGTTTTCCTCTTTCTCCACGTGGCCCTTGGCTGGTTCCTCCTTGCTCAGAAATTTTTTGAGCAGGCCGGTCTGGATAATGTCTTTCAGGCTGCGGATCTGGTCCGGCCCCTGTTTGAAAAAGGCAAAGTTCCGCGCCACGGCTGTGGCCAAATGTCCGGAGAGGGTGTTGAAGTCCACGCGCAGAGCCAGTTCTTCCGGCTTGGGCGGCGAGAGGGCCCCTTGCAGACGGACAAAGGCGTACTCGCTGCTCTGGCGATACTGGTAATAGCGCCAGCCGTAAAAGCCGCCCGCCGCCAGGGCCGCTACCAGCAGGGCCACGGTCAGGGCCAGGACGTGTTCGCGCGCCAGCGCGGCCAGGGTCGAGAGCAGGGGCAGTTTCATGCGCTTTTCCCGCGTTTTTTGAGGGGAGAGATCAGTGTCGCGTCAGCGACACATGCCGCAAACCCGCAAGGGATTGCGCGCCGCCGCAGGCGGCGTAAGCACAGCAAAAAACATAGTTTTTGCTGTGCGATCTTCACGCCGAACCGAGAGGTGAGGCGTGACATCTCACTAAATTTTTCTGACCGCATTCCAGTACCGGCTCGGGGCGGCGCAGACGTCCTCGCCCCAGACGCAGGGGCAGCGGCGTCACCGGTTTGAGCGGCACCAGATCCAGACGGATGGCGCCCCAGGCGCCCACGGGCAGGCCGCGCAGCCAGGCATTGCAGGGCGCGGCGGCGCATTGTCTGTTCCAGGTGCGGATCGGACCGGCCAGAGTGCTCAGGCCGGTCAGGCGACCGGCCTTGAACGCCTTGAGCAGCCGCCAGATTCGCCACCAGCAGTAGGCCGGTTCGGGCCAGACTGTTTTGTGGCCGCTCAGGCGTCGGCAGAGCCAGGGCAGGGACGCGGCATTCCAGAAGGTGACGGTAAGGCCCCGCGCCGCCACCCGCAAGGCCTCGCGCGCGCTGGCCGCGAGGCCGTCGCCGTCGGCGGCCGTCACATGCAGAACGACCCAGTCAAAGGCATTGTCCTCAAAGGGAAGATGGTCATCCGCAGCCGCTTCCACTTCGGTTCCGGCGGGGGCGGTGGCCGCGGCCCGCGCCCGCAGGGCGGGCGTCAGCTCCGTGCCGGTCACGTCAAATCCGCATTCCCAGAGCAGGGACAGGAACAGGCCTTCGCCGCAGTTGACTTCCAAAAGGCTTTTGCCCCGCCTCGGCCACGCCGCCAGGCATTGTTGCAGCAGGCGCATTTGCAGGCTCAGGGCAAAACGCCCCGCCCGGCTTTCAGACCATTCTTTTTCCATCTGCGTGACCTTTTCCCGTTTTCAGCCGGAAGCGAACATAACTCACTATTTTGCAAAGACCGGAAAATGGCAAGGGGGATGTACGCCGGTTCCCGTATGCTTTCAGGGAGATTATCCGTTTTTCCCGCTGCGCAGCGTGATTTCCGTGATTTCCGAGGGCACGAACAGGCGCAGGGGAAAGCCCGTCCACAGGCCGCTGCCGGGGCTCACATACAGCAAAGTGCGTCCCGCATGATAGGTTCCCGCGAGAAAGCCGTCGTTGAACCAGCCGACAATTTGGTTGACCCCGAATAACTGCCCGCCGTGGGTATGGCCGGAAAGCTGAAGATCCACGTTTTCCTGAGCGCTCTGCTCCACCAGGCGGGGCCGGTGGGCCAGCATGATGCGCGCGGCGTTTCGGGGCGCGCCTTCCAGGGCCCGCCGCATGTCCGGGCCGGGGAGGCCGAAGGCCGGGGCGGCCTGGTCGGTGACGCCCGCCAGCACCAGCTTTTGGCCCCGAGTTTCCAGAACCACATGGGCATTCTCCAGAGGCCTGATGCCCTGCTCGCGGCTTTTCGCCATCCAGCCTTGGTAGCCCCAATAATATTCATGATTACCCGTGCAGGAAAACACGCCCAGCGGCGCGCGCAAGTCCGCCAGCGGCGCGAGATCACCGCTTCGCCAGGCGGGCGGGCCGTCGGCCAGATCGCCGGTGATCACGATCAGATCCGGCTTGAGCGCGTTGGTTTTGTCCACCACGGCTTGGACCCAGTCCCGTGGAAATCCGGAACTGATGTGCGGATCCGAAAGCTGGACGATACGCAGGCCGTTCAGGGCTTGCGGCAGCCGGGGCAGGGTCAGGCTGAGCTTGCGCACGTCCGGCACGCGCAATGCCTGCCAGACGGCCACGGCGCTCAGAAGCAGGGAAAGCGCCAGCAGACCCGAGGCCCACTCACCGTTGGAAAACGGCAGCGTCGGCACATGCGGCAGAACTTTGCGCGCCATCCACAGGGCCAGCAGCAGGGCGTCGCGCAATGCGCAGAGGATGATCAGCAGGATCAGCGAGCCGTGCAGCACGCCCGTGGCGGCCGTCAGCCAGCGCGGCAGCTCCGGCATCATGGTGCCGAAGGCCATGCGGAAAAAGTAGAGCTTCAGCGCGACAAGCACCACCAGCAGGCTGAGAACGAGCTTGAGCCAGAGCGGCAGGCGCAGCGGCAGAATCAGGCGGACAATGACGTAAAGCGAGAGGCTGGTGGCGAGGATATGCAGCATGGGAAAGAAGCGGGCATGAGGGAAGAGGTGAGGGCCGCGTCGGCGTAAATGTATCCGATTTCAACGCGAAGCCGCGCTGGCACGAAGCGGGCGGAAAAGCGCAACGGCTCTTCCGCCCGCTGGAAAACCGGGTTTGAGGTCAGTCGGCTGGGCGGAATTTACGCCACGGCGATGGCTTCAATTTCTACCTGCACGCCCAGAGGCAGGGCGCTGACTTCCACGCAGGAACGGGCCGGGCAGGGAGCCTTGAAGTGTTGCTTGTAGACTTCGTTGACCAGCGGGAATTTGCTGATGTCGGTGAGGAAGACCGTGGTTTTGACCACATTGTCCAGGCTGAGGCCCTGGGATTCCAGGACGGCGGCCAGATTTTTGCAGGCCCGCGCGGCCTGTTCCTCAATGCCGCCTTCCACCAGCTTGCCCGTGGCCGGATCAAGAGGCACCTGGCCGGAAAGGAAAAGCATGTCCCCCGCGCGAATGGCCTGGCTGTAAGGGCCAACGGCGGCGGGCGCTTTATCGGTGCTGACGACTTCCTTTTTCATGACCTTCTCCTTTACTGATACATGGGTAAGAGTTTGAAGACAAAAAGCGTATGACAGACGGCCACAAGAATGCCGTACAACAACAGCAGAGGCACAAGCAGCGCGCCGCCCGGCGCGGCATAGCCGTGCGCGGCGAACCGTCGTCTCCCGGCCCTCAGGAGCAGGGCGGGCACGATAACGGACCAGATGGAGGCCGCCAGCCCGGCCCAGCCGATGGCCGGCAAAAAGCCGTCCGGCCAGATCAGGCCGCAGAGCATGGGCGGCGCAAAGGTGATCAACAGGGTTTTGGTGCGTCCCAGGCGGCTGTCGTCAAAATTGCACAGATCCGCCATGTAGTCAAAAAGGCCCAGGCCCGCGCCCAGGAAGGACGTGGCCACGGCCAACAGGGAAAAGGCTTCCAGCAGGCGCAGGACGACGCTGTTCAGATTGTTCCCGGCGGCGGCCACCAGATCGCCCACATTGCCCCCGGCGGCGATGACGGCCTTGAAGTGCTCGCGGGGGATGTTGCCGTCCGCCGCCACGATCCAGGAAAGATAGCAGACCAGGGCGATGAGCGTGCCGTAACGCAGGCAGGCGTTGATGGTGCGGGGTTCCTTGCCCAGGTATTTGACCAGGCTCGGCACAGAGGCGTGGAAACAGAACGAGGTCAGATAGGTGGACACAGCTCCCCAGATGAAGATGGCCCGGCCGCCGCCGCCCTTGGCGTCCAGCAGGGTGTCCAGGCGGATATGGCCGATCATGCCGCTGATGGAGAGCAGAAAGGACAGGGCCATGCCGCCCATGAGCAGCACGGAAAGGCGGTCCACCATCTTGGAACTCCACCAGACGCAGACTGTGAGCAACAGGGCGAAGAGCAGGCTGGAGAGCAGGCGGGGCGGCGTGCTGCCCAGTATGGGCGCGAGGCTCTGCTGGACCACGGAACCGCCGCCGCTGACGTAGGCGTATACCAGGGTGTAGAGCACAAAAGCCACGGCCAGGCCGTTGAGCGTGCTCCAGAACGGGCCCAGCAGCTCACGCACCAGGGTGTGGAAGCTGTCTCCGGGTTCAAAATGCAGATTGACTTCCAGAATGGCCTGGCTGGAGCGGAACATGCAGAACCAGGAGACCAGCAGCAGGCCCACGGACCAGTAAAACCACATGCCCGCCGAAATCATGGGCAGGGCCAGCATGCCCGCGCCGATGGCCGTACCGGCCACAATCATGGTGCCGCCCAGAATGGGGAGGAAGCGGCTGTTCATGCCTGCTCCTTTGTTGTTGCCGCGCCGAGCGGGCGGGTGTGAAAATAGTTGGAAAGCAGCGCCCCGGAAATGTTCTGCCAGACGCTGAACAGGGCTCCGGCAATGGCCGAGGCCGGTGAAAAATGCGTCAGGGCCAGCGCCGTGGCCAGACCTGAATTCTGCGTGCCCACTTCCAGGCAGAGGGCCCGGCCGCGGCTTTCGCCCAGGTTCCAGGCGCGGGCCAGGATGTAGCCCAGGGCCAGGCCCAGCAGATTATGAACAATAACCACCAGAAACACGGAGGCTTCGGCGTGCAGGATGCGCTCCGCGTTGACGGCGATGATCCCGGCCACCACCAGGGTGATGACCAGGGACGAGAGCAGGGGCAGGAAGGGCAGAGCCTTTTGCGTCAGGGGGCGGCAAAAACGGTGGGCGGTCAGGCCCAGCAGCACCGGCAGCAAAACGATATTGACGATGGAAAGAAACAGCCCCCACACGTCCACCGGCACCCAGACGCCGCCCAGCAGCCAGGTCAGCAGCGGCATGAGGCCCAGAGACAGGAAGGTGGCCACGGCGGTGAGCGCCACGGAATAGGGCACGTCGCCGCGGGCGATGAAGGTCAGCACATTGGAGGCCGTGCCGCCCGGCGCGGTGCCCACCAGAATGACGCCCATGGCCAGATCCGGCGGCAAGCGGAAGAGGCGGCAGAGCAGAAAGGCCAGCAGAGGCATGCAGCCGAACTGGGCCGCGAGACCCAGAACAATGTCGCGCGGCCGTAGAAAAACATGGCTGAAATCTTCCCAGCGCAAGGTCATGCCCATGCCGAACATGATCACCCCCAGCAGCGGGGCCACATGTGGGGCCACCCAGGCGAACAGTCCGGGCCTCCAGAGGGCCAGGGCCGAGCAGGCGATGATGATGGCGCCCATGAAACGGGTGACAAGGGCGCTGAACCTGTGTGCGAGGCGCGGCAAAAGAGCCCTCCGGCTGCTGGGGAAAGGGGGGACGCGCAAAAAAACGTGTTCCGCATACTGGCAGAGAGCGCGAATGATGGCAAGCGCGGGCGTGGCGTGGAGAATATCCCTGAGCTGTGGAAAGATACGCGGAGCAGTCGGAGCCGGCCTTATGCCCTCGCGTCACATGGAAGAACGGATCGGCCTTGATTGCGCGGTTGACATGATTGTCATTAATGGATATTCAACAAACACGAGTCTTAATAGATAGAGGGCTCGTAGAGTTCCTTCCAGATATGGGGACTTGCGCGGCAGATAGATTTTGCGAAAGCAAAATGTGCGCAACCTACTGATTTTGGAGGGTTTTTTTATGCCTTCTCTCTCTCTCTCTCTCT
>NZ_JH114300.1:680657-741875 GCF_000224635.1 Desulfovibrio sp. 6_1_46AFAA | reverse complement strand
AGTTTGTCTCTCTCTCTCTCTCTCTCTCTCTCTCTCTCTCTCTCTCTCTCTTAGTGATAGCGCCGCCCGGCGCCCGACCATCGGCCGAAGACACAATGGCCCCGCCTGACCTCACGTCGGGACGGGGTTTTTTGGTGTTCCGTCAATTTTGATGGGCAAGTCTTTGAATTTTAAGTTCTTTATTTCAGGAGCTTATCATGGCCGATATCCTTCTCAGCAAGCCCGCAGCCAATGCCGCGCGGGTCGTTCCCAGCGCGCCCGATACCCGCTTTGTATTCGACTTCCCCGCCAATGCCGCCACATTGAGCCGCGCCGGCGACAATTTGCTGCTTACCTTTGATGACGGCTCAAGTATTGAGCTGACCAATTTCTACACCCAGTATTCCCAGGAAGCCATGCCGGAATTCGTGATTGACGGCACCCTGGTGGCCGGGGCGGACTTTTTCAACGCCTTCGGCCCGGACCTGATGCCGGCCGCCGGTCCGGCGGCCGGAGCGGCCACGCGCGCCGCCCGTTACAATGAATTCGGCGACAGCAGCCTGATGGACGGCATCAACCATCTGGACGGCCTGGATACCGGCTTTGACGGCGCGGCCGTGACGACCCTTGACGAATCGGCCGTGCCTGTGCCCGACGCCCTCAGCGGCGACGGCGCAGCCGGCGATGTCGTGGATCACGGCGTGACGATACGGCCCGTTGATTCCGACGTCGTTGCCGGGAGTGATATCCTCCGCGTTCAGGAAGGCGCGCTGCTGGAAAAAGCGGACACGCCAGCCATCGCTGAGAACACGACAGCCATCGCTAATGGAGCGATGATCATTGACGCGCCTGACGGCGTGGCCGGCATCATTATCGGCGGAGTAACCGTGTTTCAAAACGGCGTTCTGACCGGAGCGCCGGTCCCTACCGATGAGGGCCGTCTTGACGTCACCGGCTTTGACCCCGCCAGCGGACGGCTTGAATACGCCTATACCTTGGAGCGGAGCACCCAGGAGCATACGGAACCCGGCGCTGACGACATCTCTCACGATCTTTCCGTCGTTGTGACTGATACTGACGGCGATGTGGGCTCCGCCACCATTACGGTGGTGATTACCGATGATGTGCCGACGATCAGCGTTGATGCCGGATCAAAGGATGTGGCCTCCGGCTTTGAAGTGACGGGCAGGGTGGAGATCGACTACGGCGCGGACGATGGCGCGGGCAAGTCGCTGACCGTGAATGGGAAGGACGGCCAGACCAGTGATGACGGCAAGCTGAGCTTCAGCCTGGAGAATGGGACGCTGGTATTCGATCCGTCCACGGGGGACTACACATTCAGGGCCGAGGCCAACGTGGACGGTTCTCAGGACCTGAAGTTCACGGTGACGGATGCGGACGGCGACACGGCGGCAACCACGGTGAGGGTGGACATCACCAAGCCCGATGAGCCCGAGTTCACGGGCGAGGTGACGGTCGACGAAAAGGGCCTCGGGGACACGGCGGACACCTCGGAGACGGTGACCTGGAAGGCCCCGGACGGCTATACCGTGGTGGGTATCGAGAGCAATGGCAAGCTGGGCACGACCGAAATCGTGAACGGCGAAGTCCAGTACACGCTCACCAGCGCCATTACGCACGAAACTGTGCAGGGTGCGAACACGGACGATAACGCCGACAGCTTCACGGTGACCATCAAGGACGCGCAGGGCAACACCTACGACGTGACCGTCAATGTGGACGTGGTGGATGACGTGCCGACGATCTCCGCCGCCGACGTCTCCACCTCGCTCACTCCCGGTGATTCCGGCAAAAACCTCCAAGATGTCGACCAGAACATCTCATTTACGGAAGGTGATCCTTCCCAGCCCGTACAGACAAGTTGGTGGGACGGTCAGGTGAATATCAGCGCCGTCAAGGTAAGCTACGAAACCGACGCTCAGGGCAAAGTGATTTACGATCCTGACGGCAAGCCGACAATTAACGATATTGACGGTAATAGCAATTATACTTTGGGGTATAGCTCCTACAAGGGCAATGGCCAGGAAAACGACTATGGCCTTACCGTCAAGGGGGACTACCATGAATGGGAAATAGGTGTTTCCTCTGATGGCACTCCCAGCGAAGGGGTTGTCATTGATTTGGGCGGCAAGCTGGCCTATGGCATGACCATCAACTTCGGCGCGTTTTATAGCGGGGAACCGGGGGCTCAGGGGCAGACGCAGTGGGATCATGTATCCGAAAAGGCTCTGGTCAACTTCTATCGTGGTGGGGAGCTCGTAGCGAGCGTGCTGGTGGAGGGAAACAGTGCAACGGGTGAATTCACGCTGGAGACCTCGGATGTGGTAGCCCAAGGTTTCGACAAGGTAGTGATTTCCTCCGTAGACAACAAAACCTCCAACTTTCCTAATGAAGACAGTGATTTCGTCATTCAGGGCATTGACTTCATCACCAAGCCGGACAACCCGCTCATTGTGACCACGGGCACGGTGAGGGGCGAAAGCGGGGCGGACGGGTTCGCCGACGGTTACGAAAACGCCGTTTTCGACCATGCGACCAACGAAAGCTACACGGTCGTCATCGACGGCAAGGAATACACGGCCACGCTTGATGTGACGACAGGCTCCACGGGCGATTCCATCCTCACGGCCACGCTGGACGGCGACAAGGAGGGCGATGTCCTCTTCTCCGCCACGCTGGACAAGGACGGCAACTGGACCATGGAGCAGTACGAGCAGTTCCAGGTGAAAACGGATGGTGCCGACACGTCCAACATATTCGAACTGAAGTTCGAAACCCGGGACAGCGACGGCGACATTGCCAGTACTTCCGCTAAGGTTCCGCTGGAAGTGGTGGAACAGACGACGACAGAGAGTGGCGACTCCATAAGCAACAGCGATGATGTTATCAACATCGCGGGTGGCGACGGCGTGGCCGGAACCCTCGTTGCCGGGGATACGGGCGGTGTGACCGAAGGACAACAGGTTGGATCCAACTATAACGTCTGCTTTGTGCTGGATACGTCCGGTAGTATGGATGGGGCTGTTTCCAGATATGAAACACGGCTGGATGTGGCGACGCAAAGCATTGAGAACTTCATCAAGAACAGTATCCATGAGGGCGACTTTGTCGGGACCGTAAATTTGGCGGTAGTGCCGTTCGCGAGCGAGGCCGGTTCAGTCATCAAGGTGTCCATCACCAAGACTGCGCAGGGTGAACGTTATACATTCGGAGAAGAAGTATACGACAACTATGCTGACTTCTCGAAAGCCTTCGAGACTAGCCTGGGCAATCTCAATGCAAATGGCGGCACCAACTACGAGGCCGGGTTCTCCAATGCCGCCGATTGGTTCAACGGTTTGGAGGGCACTTCCAATGCCACGGGGAATATCACCTATTTCCTGTCTGACGGCGTGCCGACATACCACGGCACCAGTTCTTATGGTGGCGGCAATTACGCCACGCTGGACGATGTGAAGGGGGCCTGGGACGGCTATCAGGAGCTTCTTGGTTCCGCCGCCAACATGCAGGTCAACGCCATCGGCTTTGGCAAGGATCTTGATGACGAGGCCATGAAGACGCTGGCCATGCTGGATAATACCAGTACCGAGGTGGATGGTGTGCACGGCAATCAGGCCGCTGACGGCTCTCTCTATTACAGCGAGAGGCAGTGGGGGGGGCTGTCGTCCAAAGAGTGGCAGCCTACCCCTGCTGTACCCGGCGGCAACGCCACGCAGGTGACGGACGCCAACGGCTTGGAAGCCGCCTTTGAAAGCGGCTTCACGCCTCCGGCGCTGTCCGACGCGGGTTCCGATACCATTACGGCGGAACGTTCCGCCTCCTCCGGCATCATCTACGGTGACGTGTTGAATACCGACGAGCTGCTGCGTGGGTTGCATACCACTCTTGGAGAGTCTGATCTTGCGAGCACCCTGCCCGCTTACGGTTCCGGTTCCGCAGTGTTTGACTGGCTGGAAAAGAATGCTGAGGCTGATGCACTCGCGAACACCGCCTATGAGGACTGGTCGCAGGACAAGACCAAGGAATATATTCTCCAGCACCATACGGAGCTGGGGTATGAAACCAGAGTGGGTGCCGACGGCAACTTCTATCTGGTGGACCTGGACGGCAATGTCTGGAACCTGGATGGGACGGAGGCAAATGTCAGGCTGGATGATCTGACGGGCCGCGCAGGCGGTGACGACGCCATCACCGGCAGCGCGCACAACGACGTCATCTTCGGTCAGGAAGGCAATGATGTCATTCATGGCGGCGCGGGCCACGACATCCTCCACGGCGGTACGGGCGACGATTTGCTCTTCGGCGACGGGGACACTCTTAACAATGCGAACCTGCTCGACGACCTGGCTACCTATCTGGAAATGTCTTCTGACGACCCGGCGGGCATCATGAGTAAAATCCGTGGGTTGGACGCCCCCTCTCTCGAGGGGCTTGCCAAGAAGGTGGAAGAGTTTGAATCGCCTGCCGACGGCAATGATCAGTTGTACGGCGGGGAGGGCGACGACATCCTCTTCGGCATGGGCGGCAACGACCAGTTGTTCGGTGGTTCCGGCGACGACTACCTTTTCGGGGGCGGCGGCGATGACTACCTGGACGGCGGGTCCGGAGAGGACAAGCTCTACGGCGGTTCCGGCAGCGACATCCTGGTGTACGACTCCAATGACTACCTCGTGGACGGCGGCGAGGGCATCGACTTCCTGGTGGGGAATGGGGCCACGGCTCCAATACTCCACAATAATGGGCAGCAGTATGTGGAAAACATCGAGGTCTTCATTGATACCGGGATGGATCTGCAAAGCATGGAGGATCTGAAAGATCAGCTCGGCATTGCCGTCGAGGATGGAAAGGTCACGGGCCTGGATGCTGACAGTGGCTGGAACCGCTCTACTACTGTTACCGCTCCCGACGGCTATGCGGCCTATGAGCATTCCGGCAGCGGCGGCAGTGTCGATGCGACCATTCTGGTCGCCACGAAGGTCATGGAGAGCGACAACGGCTGATTGCCGGGAAAGGGTCGGGGCGGCCGTTGTCGGCCGCCCCGGCGGATCATCTGATTTTTGGGGACACTATGCGCATCCTCTTTCTCAATGATACCTTTCCGGGCAGGTACGGGACGCTTGCCGCCTGTTTTGCCGCGAACCCTGAAAACGAGGTTCTGTTTGCCTCCAGTTACTGCCGCCAGGGTTTTTCCCTGCCGGGGGTGCGCCGGGTATTGCTGAAAAATACCCGCGAACGCGGACAGGGCAATGGCAGTGATGCGTTCGAGCAGGGGTGGGGCCGGGCTCTGAAGGTGGGAAAACTGACATTTTCATCTCTTCGGAAACTGCGGGAGACGGACTTCACGCCGGATATGGTCCTGTCTTCATCCGCCAAGGGACATGCGCTTTTTTTCAGACGGGTCTTTCCGGAAGCGTTTCTTGTCACCTACCTGGACGACTCTTTTTCCTCCAGCAGCGCGGTGGACCGCTATTCGGACAAAATGCTGCTGCACCATTTCATGCAAAGCGCCAGTCTGACGCAAAGCCAGGCTTTTTTTGTCTTCTGCGAAGGTCAGAAAAAGTATTTTCCAAGTTTTATGCGGAATGCCATTGAAGTCGTTCCCGTTTCTGTGGATACGGATTTTTTTTCCGCAACGCGCGCCGGACCGTTTTATCACGAAGGCGTGAATCTTTCCGCCATGCCGGAGCTGGTGTCTTTCAGTGTGACAAGCAGGAAATCCGCGCAAGATACGGCGCTGTGGTCCCTGGTTATGGCGCTGCTGGTCCACCGCCCGCAATGTCATGTCGTTCTGAGCTGTTGCGGCGCGGAGACCCGTGCGCAGCTTGAGACCGTGGCGTCGCGTCTGTGCGGAAAAGAGGCATCCCGTCTGCATGTCATGGGCTTCCTGCCCCTGCGGGAGTATCGGGATCTGTTGTGCGCGTCCACTGTTCATGTTCGTCTTGAGACGGCGGACGTTCGTGAGGGTGAACTGCTTGAAATCATGAGTTGCGAAACGTTGCTGCTGACTCCTCACCAGGACGGAACCGCCGGACTTCTGAGGCACGGCGAAAATATGTTTATCTGCCCGCCAAGCGACCCGGAAGAGCGATATCGCTGCATTTCCGATCTGCTGGAAAGGCCCGAGATCCTCGGTGTCCTGCGGGCCAACGCCCGCAAGACAGCGCTGGCTTTTCGTCGGCAGGATATTCTGCCGCGCCATGTCACGCGCCTGATAACAGCATATCGGCAGTGGAAAAATAAAAATTTATGCAGCGCCTTCTGAGGCGTCTCCAACTGCTTCACCATACATCGGGGCCTTTCTTACAGGCCGGCCCGGCGGTTGATCAGTGAATCGGCCTGCACTTGTTATGGGAACGGAAGCTGATCTTTTGAGAGAACGGCATCAGTTATTGTAATTTTTCAGCAAAGCGCCTTACTGAAATGTTGATGAACGGCATGCCGTTGCGACGCGGAACTGACGGACCCCGTCTGTTCCGGCGGTAATGTGGGCCATGGGGGTCGGCATGCCATCAGCGGGAAAGCCACCAAACGGTTTTTCCATATAGGAGCGAATCGTGAAGCGACTCTTCCTTTTTCTTTCCGTTCTGATTTTGCTGTTCCCCATTGCGGTCCCGGCGGCGGAAGCCGCCTACCCGCCGCCGCCTCCGCCCGGCCAGCCCATAACCGTCGAGGACACGGTGTACGGCGTTCTGCGCACGCACCGCAGTTTGCGCGGCATGCTGGAAAATCGCCAGGTGCTGGAGCATGAGGTGGACCGGGCCAAAGCCGGTTTCGGTCCGCGCGTGGACGTCACCGGCCGGGCCGGCGGCAGCATTTTGAGCGATTCCACCACCAGAGGCCAGAATCTGGACGAGCAGATGTGGGGCCTGGCCGGTGTCAGCGCCAAGCTGGTACAGCCCATCTGGGACGGCTTCGCCACCCGTTCGCGCGTGCGCAGCGCGCAATCCACTCTCGATTCGGTCAAGTCGCGGGTGTTCGACACCGCCACCTCTCTTTCCCTGGACGGCATCATTGCCCATATTGACCTGCTGCGCCGCCGTACCATCTACGAGTTGTCCGAGAAAAACGTGGCCCAGCACAAGGCCATTCTGGGGCAGGCCCAGGACCGCGCCAATATGGGCGCGGATACGGCGGCCGATGTGAGTCAGGCGCAGTCGCGCCTTCAACGCGCCCTGTCGAGCCTTTCCGAAGCCAGGGCTTCCCTGTTGGTGGCCGAGGAGACCTACACCCGGCTGACCGGCATGCCGGCCATCGGCAAACTGACCCCAGTGACCATGCCGCCTGAAATCTTCAAGGGCCCTGAACCGGTTTTTGAGCTGGCCGAGAAGAACAATCCCAAGCTGGCGGCCTACATGCAGGACATCCGGGCCGCCAGGGCCGAGCGGGAACTGGCGGATTCCGCCTTTTACCCCACCTTCAACCTGGAGGCCGGGCCGGACTATACAGACCGGGGCGGCAGCAGCGACCGCTGGATCTACAGCTTCGACGTGCTGGGCACCGTGCGCTGGAACATCTTTAACAGCGGGGCCGACCTGGCTGAACGGAAGGCCGCTTCGGCGCGCATCCGCCAGTCGCGTCAGGTAATGTACAACTACGCCGATGATCTCAAGCTGGATATCGAGAGCACCTGGACCAACTATCAGGCCGCCCAGGAGCAGTACAAGCATTACTCCAAGGCCATCGAATACAATAAATACACCCGCACCGCCTATCTGGAGCAGTTCCAGATAGGCAGGCGCAGCCTGCTGGACGTGCTGGACACGGAAAACGAGCTGTACAACTCATCCACTCAGGCGGAAACCGCGCGCGGCAATATCCTGGTGGGCGCATACAGACTATGTGCGCTCACCGGCAATCTGCTGCCGCAGATGTCCGTAAACACCGGGCCGCTGGGGCAAAAGCCTCCGGAGGACCGCGAGGATCCGCGCGAGGTGTTCGCGCCCGGTTGGTTCAAGTAAGAGGGATTCAGCCCGGCGGTGCACATCGCCGGGCTGAATCCGGATGTTGCGGGAACGGCCGCGCGCAGCCGATGAATCCGAGGCGTGCGGGCTGGGGTATTGCGCGCCCGCTCAAAGGCGGGCCACGCTGCATTACGTGGTATCGTCTTTCTCCCGAAAGGCGCGGGTTTTCGGCGGGGAGATTGATGGCGTGCGACGGGCATGAAGCGTCGGGAGCGCTTTCGCAAACCAGGCTGCCCAAAATGAAGCAGGCAATCATGACGTATGAAGAGTATTCAGCCCTGGTGATGGATGTCAGCGACTGCATCTGCTATATTGCGGATCCTGTCACCTACGACCTTCTCTATGTCAACCGGAAAGGGCAGAGGCTTCTCGGCCTGCCTGATGGGTTCCCTCAGGACAAATGCTACAGAATCCTTCAAGGCAAGGATTCCGTTTGCGAATTCTGTACCAATGCGCTGCTGTCGCCGGGGCGTTTTCATACATGGGAATTCTACAATCCGAAACTTGCCCGCCATTTTTTTATCCGCGACACCTTGATCGAACATAAAGACAAAAAATTGCGATTGGAGTTCTGCTTCGACATAACCGACCGCAAGCGCGAGGAGATGAAGCTCAAGTCACGCCTGTCTCTGGAAAAAACCTTGGTGCATTGCATTTACACCTTGGCTGGAGAAAAAAATATCCGGCATGCCATGGACAGCCTGTTCTCCATCGTGGGGACATATTATAATGCTCAGCGAGTCTATCTTTTTGAATTCAATGAATCCAAGCAGACCATGGACAATACCTACGAGTGGTGTAGAGCGGGCGCGCCCGGCGAAATCGACAAACTGCAAAGCGTTCCACTGCATTACGCGACCCCTTGGATCAAGCGCCTCGAGACGGACGGGATCATTGTCATCAATTCGCTCAAGGGTGGACACGAATGGAATTTTATGGAGTGCCATGACGTGGAGCAGCAGGGCGTCCACAGCTTGATGGCTGTTCCTCTGCGCGCGGAGAAAAAGATCATCGGCTTTCTGGGGGTGGATAATCCTGCTGCCAATCTGGAGGACACCCGCCTGCTGCTCTCTCTCTTCCTTTCTTTGTGCAGGACCATCTGGAAAAACGTCGGCTGCTGAGCAGCCTGGAGGACATGAGCTATATCGACAAGCTGACCGGCCTCCATAATCGCAATAAGTATATGGCCGTCCTGGAGGCATTGAAAAACGAGCCTTCTTCCGTGGGGATCATCTTTGCGGACATCAACGGGCTGAAGGCAGTTAACGATACTTACAGCCATGAATTCGGCGACAGGCTCATCAAAAGGGCCGCCGAGATATTGCAAGGATTGTTCTCTTCCGACGTCTTCCGCATAGGCGGCGATGAGTTTGTGGTCCTGTGCCGTGGGATGGCGCGTCAGGTCTTTGAAGAAAAAATTAGGGAGCTATGCAGACAGAGAGAAGAGGAGCAAGGGGCCAGCCTGGCTGTCGGCAGCGCGTGGAGCGGGGATGGCCGGGATATTGCCAGGCAGCTCGCGGAGGCCGAGGAGCTGATGTATCAGGACAAGGAGCGTTATCGTCTGTACCGGCAGGGCAATGGGCAAAGATATAGCGCGGACAAGGCGCTGTCGCTGCAAAAGGATATCAGATCCGGCTGCCTTGTCGTGCACCTGCAACCACAGATTTCGCTGCTGGACGGGAAACTGATAGGAGCGGAAGCTCTTGTGCGGCGCAAAGACGCCGCCGGGAATTTTATTTTCCCCTCGCGGCTCATTCGTTTCTACGAAAAGCACGGCATAGTCAGGCATCTGGACTTGTTTGTGTTGGAAACGGCCTGCGCCTATCTGGCCAAATTTAAACGAAAAAACTGTTTTCTTCCGATTTCGGTGAATCTTTCTCATATGACGCTGGGCGAAGAAAATTTTGTGGAAAACATCAAAACGCTGTGCATAACATATGACACAGCGCCTTCGCTACTGTGTTTAGAAGTGACGGAACATATTAGAAAAATAGGAGAAAAACAACTCGAAGAGCTTATTTTACGTTTGCGCGGGGAAGGTTTTTCCATTTCTCTGAGCAACTTCGGTTCCGAATATTCCTCGTTGTCCCTTGCGGCAGGCATAGATTTCAGCGAGATAAAGCTCGACAAAACTCTGCTCAGGCAGATAACAAAATTTTCCAACCCCAGAGCCATGGAACGCTTGCTCAATATCTGTCGCCTTATGGATCAGGCAAAAATCCTGGCGGAGGGAATAGAGTCCGAGAAACAAAAAAATCTTCTGATTGAACATCAGTGTTTGTATGGTCAGGGCTATCTGTTCTCAAGGGCTATTCCAATTGATGACTTTTTGAAAATGTATGATGAACGAAATAAATCTGAACGGATCATCGCTGATTCTCAGAAAGATTAAAGCAAATTTTTTATTTTTGGTATTGAAAGGCCCGTGGTCTGACCAGGGGCATTTTTTTATGGAAGAGGCAGGCTCGAACCCGCACAACTCCGATACGGAGGCATGAAATACTCGAAAAGAGTCACGGCTGCCTTGAAAGTAGAATCATAGAGACGGCAAGTGTGCTTCCGGGTATCCTGCCTGACCCGGGATCAGGCAGATATTTCGCATCCGGCGCATAGAGGCGGGAAAAGATGAGCGTGGGGAACAATGCTGCGGCATAACCAGCCAGTCCTCCCGCGAGATTGCCCACGCCCGGCTGTTGTCTCCTGTCCGGGAACATTGGGAACTAACCGTCTTCATTACATCCGGGACACAGCGTTCAGCGCGATACCGGGGGTAAGCGCAGGGTCTGGCGGCGGTCCGCAATGCGACGATAGCGCTATTGCGCGGCCAGGGCGCGGAGAATATCGCCGAAGCTGTGGAGATTGCGCGGGGCAGCCGGAGCGGGCATTACGCCCCGTGGCATACAGGAGAACGGATTGATCCTGGGACACGAGCGACTGCCTTGAAAATCGTTCTGGTCCCGGCTATCATGATTCTTTACATCCGGGCCAGACGGACGCGCCGTAAGCTATTCCCGCCCGCGCGCCGTGGTCCCAGACTCTGAGGAGCCTATGAGCAACGAACCGGACAAGATTATTTATTCCATGATCCGCGTGTCCAAGCGCCACGGCCAGAAGGAAGTGCTGAAAGACATTTCGCTTTCCTATTTTTACGGGGCCAAGATCGGCGTGCTGGGCCTCAACGGCGCGGGCAAGTCCAGCCTGTTGAAAATTCTGGCCGGTGTGGACCAGGCCTTTGACGGCAAAACCGTGCTGGCCCCCGGCTATACCATCGGTTATCTGGAGCAGGAGCCCCTGGCCGGTGAAACGCGCACTGTGCGCGAAGTGGTGGAGGAGGGCGTCAGCGACCTTGCGGCCATCGCCAGGGAGTTTGAGGAAATCAACGCCAAATTCGCCGAGCCCATGGAGCCGGAGGAGATGGACGCCCTCATCGCCAGGCAGGCCGAAGTGCAGGAGCAGATGGACGCCAAGGGCGTCTGGGATCTGGAATCCCGCCTGGAAATGGCCATGGACGCCCTGCGCTGCCCGCCGGGCGACATGCCGGTGGAGCAGATTTCCGGCGGCGAACGCCGCCGCGTGGCCCTTTGCCGCCTGCTGCTCCAGAATCCCGACATTCTGCTCCTGGACGAACCCACCAACCACCTGGACGCCGAGTCCGTGGCCTGGCTGGAGCGCTATTTGTCCACCTTCCCGGGCACGGTCATCGCCGTGACCCACGACCGCTATTTTCTGGACAACGTGGCGGGCTGGATTCTGGAACTGGACCGGGGCCGGGGCATCCCCTGGAAGGGCAATTATTCCTCCTGGCTGGAGCAGAAGCAGAAACGTCTGGCCGGTGAGGAAAAGGCCGAGGCCGAGCGCCAGAAAACCCTGTCCCGCGAGTTGGAATGGATCCGCATGTCGCCCAAGGGCCGTCACGCCAAGGGCAAGGCCAGAATCAATGCCTACGAGGCCATGCTTTCGCATGAGAGCGAAAAGCGCGCCCCTGATCTGGAAATCTACATTCCGCCGGGACCGCGCCTGGGCAAGAGCGTCATTGAGCTCAAGGACGTGAGCAAGAGCATGGGCGACCGGCTGCTCATGGACAAAGCCGAGGCCCTGATTCCGGCGGGCGCCATTGTGGGCATCATCGGCCCCAACGGCGCGGGCAAGACCACCTTGTTCAAGATGCTGGTGGGGCAGGAGAAGCCGGATTCCGGCAGCCTGAGCGTGGGCGAAACCGTGGAGTTCGCCTATGTGGACCAGGGGCGTGAATCGCTCACGCCCGGCAAGACCGTCTATGAGCTGATCAGCGACGGGCAGGAGGCCATCCGGCTCGGCGGGCGCGAAGTCAACGCGCGGGCCTATTGCACACGCTTCAATTTCCACGGCGCTGATCAACAGAAAAAGGTGGACATGCTCTCCGGCGGCGAACGCAATCGCCTGCATCTGGCCCGCATGCTCAAGTCCGGGGCCAATGTGCTGCTTCTGGACGAACCCACCAACGATATCGACGTGAACACCATGCGCGCCCTGGAAGACGCCCTGGACAACTTCGCGGGCTGCGTGCTGGTTATCAGCCATGACCGCTGGTTTCTGGACCGTGTGGCGACCCACATCATGGCCTTTGAAGGCGATTCCAGCGTGGCTTTTTTTGAAGGCAATTTCACGGAGTATGAGGAAGACCGCAAAAAGCGCCTGGGCAAGGATGCCGAGACGCCGCATCGACTCAAATTCCGCAAACTGACACGATGACGGCCCGTTCGGCGTCTGACTGTAAAAGGCCGGGCGCGACGGCGGAAGCCGTGGAGGATCAATGTATACGACTATGACAATGGTATGGCGGCGGCCCGGCATTTTGTCCCGGGGCCTGCTGTCAGGCCTTCTTTTGGGCCAGCTGTTTTGCCTGTTCCTTGCCGGGCAGGCCGCGGCCGCCGAAAACGCCCCGGAGGTTCAAAACGCCCCGGCCACGTTGGCCAATCCGGTTTCAGCCCTGCTGTCGCCCGGCGGCGGGCTGCTTGACGTGGAGGAAAACGCGCCGGTCACGACCAAAGACGGCGTGAGCGTGCTGCAGTTTGTGATTCCCGGCGACGCGGAGAACCTGCAACTGGCCGTGCCCGGCCAGAGCGTGGCCCGCTGGAGCGCCGCGCCGCAGCCCCTGGAACAGGACGGCGGCCTGGCCCGGCTGCGCGAGGATCTGTTGGCCAAACGCGCCCGCCTGGCCGGGCAGCTGACCGCCGTGAGCGCGCGACTGGCGCTCTGGCAGGCCAAGCCGGAAACCATCACCCTGCAGGAGCTGGAACAGCGCGAAAGAAAAATGCAGGATGTGATTCCCGCCCTGGGCCGGGAACAGGCGGATCTGGAACGCCGCCTGAAGCTCCTGCAGCAGGAAGTGGAACGTCTGCCCGCCAGCCCGGAGCTGGGGCAGCGGATCAGCGTCACCCTGCAAAAGGCCGTGTCCGGCGTGGAGAAACTGCCTGTCCGCTACAGCTATACCTTGAGCAACTGCGGCTGGCAGCCGATCTATAATTTCAATGCCCAGCCGGAAAAGGGCGACGGCGATATCATCGACGTGCGGCTCATGGCCGAGGTCTGGCAGTTCACGGGCATGGACTGGCACAATACCAAGCTGACCCTGGCGACGCGCGGCAACGGCCCGCGCGAGCCCGCCCCCCTGCCGCGCTGGGTGGTGGATTCCTCCCCCAAGCCGGAGCCCAAGCCCGTGCCCATGGTTATGATGGCCCCGCGCAAAGCCGCTACCATGGATCTGGCCGCTGAAGACGGTCCCGCGCAGGCCAACGCGCCGGTGGACCTGGACGCCAGCGGCGTGTATGCCACCTGGACCTTGGCCGCGCGTGGCCTGCCCGAAGGCCGTTCGCGCCTGTTGATCACCGCCGACGCCTGGAAGGCCCCCCTGCAATGGCTGGCCCGGCCCAGCGTGGGCGACAGCCGCGTCTGGCTGATGGCTAAATATGTTCTGCCGCCGCAGCAGGCCTGGCCGGAAGGTCAGGCGGAATACAGCGTGGACGGCCAGAGCGTGGGCCAGGGCCTGTTCCGCCCGCGCGGCGGCGAGGCCACCCTTTTCTTCGGCGC
This sequence comes from Desulfovibrio sp. 6_1_46AFAA, assembly GCF_000224635.1. Taxonomy (NCBI): domain Bacteria; kingdom Pseudomonadati; phylum Thermodesulfobacteriota; class Desulfovibrionia; order Desulfovibrionales; family Desulfovibrionaceae; genus Desulfovibrio; species Desulfovibrio sp. 6_1_46AFAA. The sequence continues at coordinate 727,845 of NZ_JH114300.1, read as the reverse complement.
GGACCCGCGTGTCAGCGTAACCACCACGGCGGACAGCAGAAAGCGCGGCGAAAGCGGCTTTATCGACAAAAGCAAGAACTGGACCTGGGCCTGGACCTACACTCTGACCAACAGCCACTCCAAGGCCCTGACCGTGCGTCTGGAGCGCCCGGCTCCCATGATCGTGGACCAGAGCGTTAGTGTGAGCTATGACGATACCCCGCCCTCCCAAAAGGACGAGAAGAAGCATATGCTCTTCTGGGAAGTGAAGGTGCCCGCCGACGGCAAGGCCAGCGTGCATCACAGCGTGACCATTTCGTCGCCGACCAAGCTGCCGTTGTTGCCTGACGCCCCTTAGGGGCTGTGCCTGAATGTGGCAGCGTTTCAAAGGCAATCTGCATTTAGAGCATTTCAACGTTGAAATGCTCCAACGCCGAACACGGTGAGGCGCGCCGCAACGCGGCGTGGATTCCGGAAAAAACCGCGTTTGTTGCCGGAATGATTCCTTTGAAACGTGTAGCGTTTCAAAGGCAATCTGCTTAGACCGATCAGCTTTCTCATTCTGTTTCCCGACGCGCGTCGTCCCTTGTGGGCGACGCGCGTTTTGCGTTTTCAATAGTGCCGGATCTTTTCCTTCGTCTTCCCCGTGACGCTCCCCACCGCCTTACATTTTGTAATCCGGACTTCATCGGAGGTTACAAAATGTAAGATTTTTCCACACCGGGGAAATTATATCTATTTGAAATACAACATAAATTATGTTTGGTACAAGCCTTGCTCAGAGTGGAGACGCGCCGGGCCGACGCCGGGCGCGATCACTGACGTAAGGAGGAATCATGTTTGTCATCTGTTTAGTGCTGGGGCTGACCGTCTTCGCCGGTATGGCCCTGCTGACCCTGGCCTGTGCCAAATTGTAAGAAGAAAATGGAGAGCATCATGTTGTATGTTTCGGGGCTGGCATTGCTGTTCTGCATTGCCTATCTCGTCTGGGTCATTCTGAATACGGAAAAACTGTAGGAGAAGGCGGCCATGCTGTATGTGTTTCTGCTGGTGGCGCTCTGCGTCGTCGTGTCCTGGCCCATCGGCAAGATGGCGACCTGGGCCATGAGCGATCCGGTTTCGGATCGCGGCTTCCGGCGTGCCGTCGAAAACCTGTTTGTGAAGTGCGGCGGCAATGTTGTCAGAGGGCAACAGAATTGGAAGCAGTATGCTTTGTCGATGTTGCTGTTCAACGCCTTGATTTTTACGTTCATTTACCTGGTGTTGGGCACGCAGCAGTGGTTGCCGCTCAATCCCGACGGCAAGGGCGCTCTGGAGGGCAGCCTGATCTTCAACACCACGGCTTCCTTCACCTCCAACACCAATTTGCAGCACTATTCCGGCGAACAGGCGCTCAGTTATATCGGACAGTTCGCCCTGATGTTTCTGCAATACCTGACTCCGGCCACGGGTTTGGCCTGCTTGGCGGCCCTGGCGCGCGGCCTGTCCGGCAAGGTGCTGATGGGCAATTTTTACGCCGACGTGATGCGGGCCACCTTTCTGGTGCTGCTGCCCCTCTGCCTGGTCACGGCCAGCATGCTGGTGCTGGGCGGCGTGATCATGACGTTTGACGGCTCCGTGGTCGCCCAGACCTTGGAGGGGGCCAAGCAGATTATTGCCCGTGGCCCGGTAGCGGCTTTTGTGACGATTAAGCAACTGGGCACCAACGGCGGCGGCTTTTTCGGGCCAAACTCCACGCATCCTTTTGAAAACGCGAGCTTTTTCACAAACTTCATCGAGACCATGTCCATCATCGTCATCCCCATGGCCTGTGTCTGGATGTTCGGGCGGCTTACGGGCCGCATGAAGCATGCGGCCGTGATTTTCGCGGTGATGCTGAGCCTGCTCTGCGTCAAGCTGGGTTGCGCCGTATATTTTGAAAGCGCGCCGTCCGCCGCCTTCCATGGCCTGGATATTGAGAACAGCTCCAATCTGGAAGGCAAGGAACTGCGTTACGGCACCAGCGGGGGACCGGCCTGGAGCATCATCACCACGGCCACCAGCAACGGTTCGGTCAACGCCATGCACGACAGCCTGAACCCGCTGGCCGGGCTCATGCCCATGATCGGCATGTGGCTCAACGTGGTCTTCGGCGGCGTGGGCGTGGGCTTCATCAATATGTTCCTTTACATCATCGTGGGCGTGTTCATCAGCGGCATGATGGTGGGGCGCACGCCGGAATACTTGGGCCGCAAAGTGGAAACACGCGAGATGAAGCTGGCTCTGCTGGCTATTCTGGCCCATCCCTTCTTCATCCTGGGCGGCACAGCCCTGTTCGCGGCCACGTCCTGGGGCGCGGATACCGTGGCCAACGCGGGCTTCCACGGTTTTTCCGAAATTCTGTACGAATTCACCTCCTCGGCAGCCAATAACGGCTCCGGCTTCGAGGGCCTGGGCGACAACACCGTGCCCTGGAATATCGCCACCGGCCTGGTCATGCTGCTGGCCCGCTATATTCCGATCATTCTGCCCCTGGCCATGGTCGGTTCCCTGGCGGCCAAGACGCCCGCGCCCGAAACCGCGGGCACGCTGCGCACCGACACGCTGCTCTTCGGCGGCGTGCTGCTGGGATGCGTGCTCATCGTGGGCGCGCTGCTCTTCATGCCCGTGGCCGTGCTGGGGCCCATCGCCGATCATTTGTCCGTCATGCGTTAGGCGCTGAGAATAGCTACTGTGGAGAAAGACATAATGGATACCGCAATGAATTATCAGACAGCGCAGGCCAAACTGTCCCGCCGCGCCGGACGCAAGGCTTCTCTTTTTGAGGCCGGTCTGGTGCGCACGGCGCTCGGACGGGCCTTTGCAATGCTCAATCCCGCGGCCATGATCCGAAATCCGGTGATGTTCGTCACGGAAATCGGAGCGGCCCTGACCACCCTGACCCTGATTCTGGACGTAACCGGGCAGGGGCCGGCCTTGCTGCCGGTGCCCTATACCCTGGCCGTGACCTTCGTTCTGTGGCTCACCGTGCTTTTCGCCAATTTCGCCGAAGCCCTGGCCGAGGCCAGAGGCCGGGCCCAGGCCGACAGCCTCAAACTCACCCGCGCCCGTACCCTGGCCCGGAAACTGGAAGGCGAAAAGCTGGTGGAAGTCTATTCCGACCAGTTACGTCAGGGCGACCTGGTCAAAGTGGAAGCCGGGGAGGTCATTCCCGTGGACGGCGAAGTGGTGGAAGGCGCGGCCAGCGTGGACGAGTCGGCCATAACCGGCGAATCCGCGCCTGTGGTACGCGAGGCGGGCGGCGACCGTTCCGGCGTCACCGGCGGTACGCGGGTGCTTTCGGACTGCATCCTGATCCGGGTCACGGCCCTGCCCGGCCAGTCCTTCCTGGACAGGATGATCGCCCTGGTGGAAGGCGCGGCGCGTCAGAAGACGCCCAATGAGCTGGCGCTCACCGTGGTGCTGGCCGGTCTGAGCCTGGCATTCGTACTGGTGACCGGCGCGCTCTGGCCCATGGCCCGCTATTTCAATGTCGAGCTGCCCATTCCGTGGCTGATCTCGCTACTGGTCTGCCTGATCCCCACCACCATCGGCGCGCTGCTGGCGGCCATCGGTTTGGCGGGCATGGACCGGGCCCTGGCGGCCAATGTGCTGGCCAAGAGCGGCAAGGCCGTAGAGCTGGCCGGGGACATCGACACCCTGCTGCTGGACAAGACCGGCACCATCACCATGGGCGACCGCCAGGCGTCGGAATTCTTTCCCCTGCCGGGCGTAAAACCCCTGGAACTGGCCCGTGCGGCCATGTACGCCTCTTTCGGCGACCAGACCCCGGAGGGGAAGTCCATTGTTGAACTGGGCGGAAAGATGCTGGCCGACGAGGCTCCGCAGGAAGCGGATGCGACGGCGGGGGCCAGGGTCATTCCCTTTACGGCCCAGACCCGCCTGAGCGGCCTGGAACTGCCCGACGGCAACCTGTACCGCAAGGGCGCACCCGATGCCATCGAACGCCTGTTGACCAAGGAAGGCAAGGCTCTGCCGGACGGCCTCTCCAGTCTGGTGGCGACCGTGGCCCGCAGCGGCGCGACGCCGCTGGTGGTGCTGCACAACAGCAAACTGCTGGGCGTGGTCGCGCTGGCAGACGTGCTCAAACCGGGCATATACGGTCGTTTCGCGCGGCTGCGGGCCATGGGCATCCGCGTCGTCATGGTCACGGGCGACAATCCGCTCACGGCTGAGGCCATTGCCAGGGAAGCCGGCGTGGACGACTTCATCGCTGAAGCCAAGCCCGAGGACAAGCTTAACTACATCAGGAGGGAACAGGCCCAAGGTCGGCTTATCGCCATGATGGGCGACGGCACCAATGATGCCCCGGCCCTGGCCCAGGCGGATATCGGGGTGGCCATGAATTCCGGCACCCAGGCCGCCAGGGAAGCCGGCAACATGGTGGATCTGGACAGCGACCCCACAAAGCTTATTGAAATCATTGAAATCGGCAAACAGCTGATCATGACCCGAGGCGCGCTGACCACCTTCTCCATCGCCAACGACGTGGCCAAGTATTTCGCCATCATTCCGGCCATGTTCATGCTGGCCATTCCGCAGCTTTCGGCTCTGAACATCATGGGGCTGGCCTCGCCGCAAAGCGCGGTGCTTTCGGCCCTGATCTTCAACGCCATCATTATTCCGCTGCTCATTCCCATCGCTATCAAGGGCGTGAAGTACCGTCCCAGGAGCGCGGAGAGCCTGCTGCGGCACAACCTGCTGGTCTACGGGCTGGGCGGCATTCTGGTGCCTTTCGCGGGTATCAAGCTTATTGACATGCTGCTGGCCGGTCTGGGCCTGGCCTGATGTCCGACAATGATTGAGGAGAATGTCATGACGACTGAACTTACGGGAAATTGGGGCGCGCAGTTCGCGGCCTGCCTGCGCCTGATGCTGGTATCCGCTGTGATCCTCTGCGTGCTGTATCCTCTGGCCATCCTGGCCGTGGGGCGGACGTTCACGCCCTGGACCGCCGCAGGTTCCCTGCTGCTCAATGAGCGGGGTCAGGTGGTGGGCAGCGCGCAGATCGCCCAGGCTTTCACCAGGCCGGAATATTTCTGGCCGCGCCCCTCGGCCGTGGACTATGCCGCCAATGCCACGGGCGGCAGCAATCTCTCTCCGGCGGGCGACGCCCTGCGGGAACGCGCGTTGGAAAGCCTGAAAAGCCTGGAGGCCACGCCGCAGCGCAAGGTTCCGGCGGACCTGGTTACGGCCTCGGGCAGCGGCATGGACCCGCACATTACCCTGAAAGCCGCGCACTGGCAGGCGGAGCGCGTGGCCCGCGCGCGCGGCCTGAAACCTTCGGACGTGGTGGAATTGGCGGACAGCCTGGCCGAAACGCCCGGCGGCGTGCTGAACAGCGCGCCCCTGGTCAATGTGCTCAAGCTGAATATGGCTCTGGACCATCTAAGCGGCACGATTGACGCCGGGAGCATGTCCGCTCCGCTGGAGCAGGGACGGTAAGCAGCCTTGTCCGGGGTCGGGAGGTCGGATAGACTGAAATCCGGCCCGGAAGGTTTCCTTTCCGACCCGGCCGTTGATGCGGCATCTCAACGCTGATCTGCTCTGGACATGAAGACCGGAGGGACGGGCCGGCACCCGTCCCTCCGCAATAGTGAAACTCGGAATATCCGGGGGCGCTATGCGGGAATTTTCGGACGTGCTGGCGCGCAAGCGCGAAGGTTCGCTCAAAATATATCTGGGCTATGCGGCGGGCGTGGGCAAGACCTGCGCCATGCTTCAGGAGGCCCACAATCTGTTGCGGCAGGGCTTTGACGTGGTGGCCGCCTATGTTGAGCCGCACGAGCGGCCCGACACCCTGGCCCTTCTGGAAGGCATCGAAACCCTGCCGCCCCTGCGCGTCAGTCAGGGCGGAGCGGCTTTTCCCGAAATGGATGCGGAAGCCCTGATCCGTCGCGCTCCCCAGATCGCCCTGGTGGACGAACTGGCGCACACCAACGCGCCCGGCTCTCAAAGGGAAAAACGCTACCAGGACGTTCTGGAAATCCTCTCCCACGGCATCAACGTCATCGGCACCCTCAACGTGCAGCATTTGGAATCCGTGGCCGAAAGGGTGCAGGAAGCCACAGGCGTGGCCGTGCGCGAGCGCCTGCCCGACGCTTTTCTGGCCCGCGCGGACCAAGTGGTTACGGTGGACGTTTCCAAGGAGGATTTGCGCGAGCGCCTGCGCCAGGGCAAGATATACAAGCCGGAACAGGCCGAACGGGCTTTGAGGAATTTTTTCAGTTACGAAAACCTTTCCTTTTTGCGCGAACTCTGCCTGCGCGAAGCCTCGGGCGACCAGATGCGCAAAATCGAGGCCCAGGCCCTGCTTTCGCCGGAGGCAGAAGGCCATGCCGCCGAGGCTGTGATGGTGGCCATCAGCTCCAACCCCACGGACGCGGAAACCCTGATCCGCAAGGCCATGCGCCTGGCGAGCCAGATGGGATCGCGCTGCTATGTTGTCTATGTGCAGCGGCAGCGGGAGAGCCCAGAGCGGATCAACGCCGCCGTGCAGCGGGGCCTGCAGAACAACCTGCAACTGGCCGTGCGTCTGGGGGCCGAGGTGGTGGAGCTGGAGGGCGAGGACGTGGCCGAAACTCTGGTCAATTTTGCCAGCGCCCGCAATGTGCGGCATGCCTTTTTCGGCAAGTCCCGCCTGACGCCGTTGCGCGAACGCCTGCGCGGATCCTTTATCCTCAATTTTTTGTATGACGCGGTGGGAGTGGACGTGCATATCGTCAATCTGACTCCCAGAGAGGTTTGATGCGGAAAAGTCGGATCTTCCCGTGTGAATTATGTCCCCAGGCGGAAATGTAAAGCGTAAAAAGCATCTAACCAGTTGACGGCAATGGATATAACAGTTCTACCCACTCTGCACCGCCGCATCAGCCAGGCCACCCTCAAACTGGTACTGGCTTTTGGTCTGGTGGGCGTGCTGCTTTGCACGGGCTTTTTCTTTGCCGGGCGCGCGCCCGACTCGCTGGTGAGCCGGAATTACGATTCCGTGGCCCTGGCCAGGCAGATGTCCACGGCTCTGGCCGGTTGGCGTTTTCCGGAACTCTATGTCGGGAAGGACCGCGCTGCCTGGCAGGCCGAGTTTGAACTGGCTCTGGCCGGAGCGCGGGCCAATGTGACCGAAACGGGTGAACAGGCGGCGGTGGACGCCGTGGCCCGGAGCTGGAGCGAACTGTTGCTTGCCGGGCCGGAAGACGCGGATATGGGCTACAATCACGTGCGCATGCAGCTCAACGCTCTGGTGCTTCTCAACGAAGAGGGTATCCGGCAAAGGATCGCCGAGGGGCGCTGGTGGCGCGACATCGTGTTCACGGCGGGCGTTGCCCTGTTTCTGGCGTGCACGCTCTGGGCCTTTTTTCAGACCGACGCCATTGCCGCGCGCATTGCCCATCCACTGCGCCGCGCGGCCGAAGTGCTTCAGGCCCGTCCTCCCCTACGCAAACCCCTGCGCCTGCCCGCGCCGCAGACCTTGGAAGTGCGTATTCTGTTCGAGGAATTCACACGGCTCTGGGCGCGGCTCAGCCAACTTGACGCCGTGAATCTGAGCCGCCTGATTGCGGAAAAAAACAAGTTGGCCGTGCTGCTGGACGCCGCTGAAGACGCTGTGCTGATGCTTGGCCCCGGCGGCGCGGTGGAGCATGCCAGCAGCCGCATGCTGGCGCTGCTCGGGCTCACGTCCAGGGATGTGCTGGGTAAAGTCTGGGCGGATCTTTCAAGCACGGCTCCCAACTATCTGGCCCTGCGCGCCGTTCTGCACAGTGGTCTGACCGGCAGCCGGGACATTGCCCTCGCCGATCCGGAGCAGCCGGGCGACGCGCGCGGCACGGGGAGCGAGCGCTGGTTCTCGGCCCGGAGGCGGGTGGTGGAGGAGCCGGGCCGGGGTGCGCGTGCCGTGGCCGGGCCGAAGCAGACCCTGGGACAGGTGTTTTTGCTCACTGAAATCACGGAAAAGAAGCGGCGCGACGCCCTGCGCGCGGAAATGATGGATTGGATTTCCCACGAATTGAAAACGCCGGTGCAATCTCTGGGACTGGCCGCTGATTTGCTGGCCCGACGGCCTGAAAGCGCGGCGGACCCTGATCTATCCGCCCTGGTGGCGACCGTGCGGGAGGATGCCGCGCGTCTGCGCACTGTGGCGGCCCAGTTTCTGGATATCGCCCGCATGAGCCCGCACGCTCTGGAGCTGCGGCCCGCGCCGCTGGATCTGCGGGACTGCCTGCCGCGCTGGCTGCAACCCTTTGAACCGGCGGCCCGCGAGGCGGGCGTGACCTTGCACTGCGACGTTGCGCCGGGTCTTCCGCCTGTGTTCCTGGATCAGGAGCGTTTTGCCTGGGTGCTTTCCAACCTTGTGTCCAATGCCTTGCGCGCCGTGCCTGAGGGCGGCGCGGTCATGGTGGGCGCGGAGCTGGAAGGGGAGGGCCTTCTGGCCTTGCGGGTGGCGGACAACGGGCCGGGCATCGACGCGGAGCTGGCCGGACGCCTTTTCGAGCCCTTCTCGCATCGGCGCGCTGCCGGGCGGCGATTGAGCATCGCTGGTCTCGGTCTGGCCATCAGCCGGGCCATTGTGGAAGGGCACGGCGGCACACTGCACTACGCGCCCGCTCCGGAAGGCGGTTCCATTTTTACGGTATGCCTGCCTCTGCCGGAGCGGGAGGCCGAAACCGACGGAGGACGGGCATGACCGGAGATGACTCGGAACTGAGCGTCCTGGTGGTGGACGACGATGCGGCCATCCTGCGCACTCTGCTGCTGACCCTGAAAAGCCTGGGTTGTCGGGCCGTGGGCGAAAGCGGAGGCGAAGCGGCGCTGGCCGCTGTGGAGAAGCAGGCGCCCGACCTGCTGCTGACCGATATGCGCATGGAAGGCATGAGCGGGGTGGAGCTGACCGCCGCCGCGCTGGAGCGTCGCCCGGATTTGATCTGCGTGCTGATGACGGCCTTCGCCTCCTATGAAAATGCGGTGGAAGCCATCAAGGCCGGGGCATATGACTATCTGCCCAAACCCTTTTCCGCCGGAGAGCTGGAGCATCTGCTGCGTCGGGTTGGGGATCTGGTGCGCCTGCGGCGGGAAAACACCCGCCTGAGGCAGGCGCGGCACGGCTGGTTTGAGGGATTGACCTCTCCCGCCGCGCTGGACTTGCAGCGTTTGATGGACAAGCTGGCGCAAAGTGACGTTTCCGTGCTTTTTCAGGGCGAAACGGGCACCGGCAAAACTTCGCTGGCCCGCGAGCTGCACCGCTGTTCAGCCAGAAGCGACAAGCCCTTTGTGGAAGTGGTCTGTTCGGCTATCGCCGAACCCCTGTTCGAGTCCGAGGTCTTCGGGCATGTACGCGGGGCCTTTACCGGCGCGGTGCGCGACCGGGCGGGCAAATTCGAGGCCGCCGAGGACGGCACGCTCTTTCTGGACGAGGTGGGCGAGCTCTCGCCTTCCAGCCAGGCCAAGCTGCTGCGTTTTCTGGAAGACCGGGTCATTGAGCGGGTGGGGGACAACAAGCCCCTGCGCCTGGACGTGCGGGTGCTGGCGGCCACCAACCGGGACTTGCGAAGTCTGGTGGCTGAAGGGCGCTTCCGTGAGGATCTCTATTACCGCCTGAACATTTTTGAATGCCGCCTGCCGCCTCTGCGGGAACGCCGGGAGGACATTCTGCCTCTGGCGCAACGTTTTTTGCGGCAGGCCGCCGGAGAAAAGGCGGTTCCCGTGCTTTCCGGCGAAGCGCGCGACGCCCTGCTGGTTCATGCTTGGCCCGGCAATGCCCGCGAACTGCGCAATGTCATGGAGCGCGCCCTGCTGCTGGCCGAAGGTTCTGCGGTGCGGCGTGACGACCTGCCCCCGGCCCTGCAGGGCGTAGGCGGCGCGGCGAGCGGGGGCGCAACGGCGGATGAGACACGCATCCTGACGCTGGCCGAGGTGGAGGAGGCCCAGATCCGCAAGGTGCTGGGCCTGGGCGTGAGCATGGACAAGGCCGCGGCCCTGCTCGGCATCACCACGGTCACGCTCTGGCGCAAACGCAAGGAGTTGGGCCTGGATTGAGCCGGCCTGAACGGAGCGGGGCGGAAGCACGTTTCTCACGCGCTTCCGCCCCGCTTCAAAACCTTGTGGGGAGATACGGTTAAGCCTGTTTGGCGGCGGCCAGCTCGGCTTTAAGCTCCCTGGTCCGCAGGGCCACCTGCTTTTTCAGCTCATTCTGCCAGAGCCAGTTCAGGGCCAGGCAGAGCAGAATGGATTCCACCACAAAGAAGAATATCCACTGAAGATGGCGTTCCTGTCCGGCGGGCCGCTCCTGCTGGAGCCACTTCTGGGCCAGCATCTTCTGCTCGTCGGGCGTGATCTGGGCCAGGGCCGTGGAAATCACGCTGAACAGTTCCGGCCAGTCCTTGCGCACGGCAATGGCGTGGCCATAGGAGGAATCCACCTTGCCGGCGGGCTGAATCTGCATGATGCCGCCAGTCTGGATTTTTTCCAGCAGGTTGAATTCATAGTCGATGACGGCATCGGCTTCGCCGCTGGCGACCCGTTGCAGGGCCTCCAGGGTGTTGGTTACCGGCACGGCGATGATTTCAGGATGGAATTCCTTCAGGAAGTCATGCCAGGAATAGTTGTTGACCACCGCCACTTTTTTGCCCTTGAGATCCTCAAGGCCGATCTTGTCCAGGCCGCTGCCGCGACGGGTCATGATGATGCCCGGCATGTTGATGTAAGGCGTGGTGAACAGCATGTATTCGCTGCGGCGTCCCGTTTTGGCCGCGGCCATGAAGACGTCGATGAGCTTCTGGCGGGCCTGCTCTTCCGTGCTGGCCCAGTCCGTCAGCCTGCGCACCCGGAAGTCAAGGCCGGTCAGCTTGCTCAGCAGACGCAGGTAATCCCCGCCAAGGCCGGTGTAGCGGCCCCGCTCGTCGAACATTTCCAGCGGGTAGAAGTTGGGGTCCACACCCACGACAATGGCGGGATGTTCGGTGACCCAAGCCAGCTCCACCGGGGGAATCTGGTCCAGTATGGATTTTTTCTGCTCCATCAAGGCGTCCACCACGTCGGTCTTGTCGGCATAGGCGTCGGGAAAGAAAGCCTTTACCCCCAGAACGACCTGAATGGCGATGATGCACAGACCCAGGCAAAGTGTGAGCAGCAGACGCATATGGCTCTCCGCTTTTCTTTAGAGCATTTAACACTCTAGAACATTTCAACTTTGAAATGCTCTAACGCCGAACACGGTGAGGCGCGCCGCGAAGCGGCGTAGATTCGGGCAAAGCGACCGAAGGCAGCCCGAAGGGCTGTCCCCGTTGGCGACAACGGAAGCATACGGGGATCGACAGCAGCGATAACCGCGTTTTTTGCCGGAATGACCCCTTTGAAACGTGTGGCGTTTCAAAGGTAATCTGTTCTTGTTCGGGCGCGCGCCCCCGGCAGGGACAACCCCGCCGGAGTACGTTTCGCGCAAAAACACGGTTACGCCCTGAGGCGTTTGGCTACTGCTTGGTCACGGCTTGCGGCGTGACCATGTCTATATACTTGGACGTCACATAGGAACTGCCCTGAATTTCTTTGAGATTCTTCTCCGTGATCAGGCCCACGGAAGCGAAGAATTCGGCCAGTTCGCTCTGCCACTGCTGCACCTGGCTGGGGCCGGCCGACGTGCTGAACAGCTTTTTCTGGGCTTCAAGGTTGAAGAATTCATAGGTGTCGAAGTTGAGGTTGATCAGGTCCGCGCTGTAATCCTGACCGGCCCAGTCCAGATAGAATTTCTGGAACTGCTTGACGACCTCCTCGCGCGGGGCGGTCTGCAACCATTTGACGCCGCGCAGATAAAGGGCAAGGAAGTTCGTGGTCACGTCGGGATACTGCGTGGCGTAGGCGGTATTCGCCACCAGCACGATGGGCAGATGCTTGCCCAGGTCCTTGGGAGTGCCCACGGTTTTCCAGCCGCGCTTGTCGCCCACGAAGGTGAAGGGCGCCCAGAGCACCACGGCGTCGCCGATGTTGTAGTCAAAGGCGGTCATGGCCGGAGCCTGTTCCAGATTCTTGAGGACGATGTCCGATTCCTTGAGGCCCAGAGCGTTCAGCCAGAGGTGCAGGGCATAGTCGGCGGACGTCACGCGGGTGCAGAGGATGGTCTTGCCGCGCACGCTTTCAGGGCTGCCGTAGATATTGGGATATTCCTTATTGTAGCCTTTGGTTTTCAAGATGGGGCTGTCCGCGCGCACCATGACCGCATTGGCCATGGCTTCGTCGTTGCCCAGGCCGATGACGCTCATATTGTAGCGCAACGCGCCCAGCATGGCGGGCACGGCCCCGAGGCCGCCGAAAATCCAGCTTTTGGCCGGAAAGGCGCGCAGAGCATCGGCGCCGGAATCAAAAGCGTAGATCTGCAGGTCAATGCCTGCGGCCTTGTCCCAGCCCTGCTGCTTGGCGTACCAGATGGGGAAGGCTTCCTGACCGGGCAACCAGGCCGTGGGAACCTTGACCAGGTCGGCGGCTGCGGCGGGCAGGGCCGCGCCCAGACAGAAGAGGGACATCAGGACCAAGCTGAGACATTTTTTCAACCGCATAGACGTCTCCGTGTGGTAAAATGTTTTGCGGAAGTCGGTTATTGAACGGAGGCGGAAGGTTCCGACTCTTCTTCGTCAGCTTCCTTGAACAGCACCGGATAATCGCTTTTGCCGAACAGCAGGTAGCGCAGCCGGGAATGGGGAATATGCAGTAACTCCTCACGTCTGTTCAGATAGAACAGGCCGCCCAGACCCACCCAGATAAAGAGCATGATCCACGACGGCACGCTGATGGCCGCCGGAGAACTGGGGAAGACCAACAGAATAAAGCAGATGATGGAAGTGGCCGCGCCGATCAGGCAGACGGGCTTGCCCCAGCGGGCTTCGGGGATGTCGGGATTCTGGGCCAGATATTTGAAGGCGGTCAGGCTGGTGAACAAGTAGGCCAGGGCCGTGCCGATGGCGGACATGTCCACGATCCAGATCAGGGCGGCGCGGCCGAACCACGGCACGATGAGGCAGAGCGCCAGGGTGAAGATCACGCTCTTCCAGGGCGTATTGTAGCGGGGATGCACAGCGGCAAAGAAGTTGGGCAGGAATTTGCTGCGTCCCATGCTGAACAGTAGACGGGTGGTGGCCATGAAAAAGCCGTTCATGCCCGTCAGAATGCCCGCCAGCACCGGCACAGTCAAGGCCACGCCGCCCCAGCGCCCGAAGACCTGATCCGCTACCCAGCCGGTGGCCCAGGCGTGATTCTGGGCCAAAAGCTCCTTGTAAGGGATGAGCCCGGCCACGCACAAGGTTACAAGGGCGTAGATAATGGCGCCGCAAATGATCGAAAGCAGCATCAGATCCCGTGCCTTGTGCGGGGAAAAGGTGAATTCCTCGGCGGTCTGGGGGATGGTATCGAAGCCCACGTACAGCCAGGGGGTCAGGGCCAGCACCATCAGCACACAGGCCAAGGGAGAGCGGTCTTCGGCGAAGAATGGCTCAAGGTTGCTCCAGATGGAGGTCTCGGCCTGGATGGTGCCGAAGGTCAACACCAGCACACCAATGGTCAGGGCAAAGGCCAGAAAGACCTGGATGGCGCTGGCCGCGCTCATACCCCTGAAATTCATCCAGCCGAACAGCACCAGCACCGCGGAAACAAAGGCCAGCTCTCCCGCGTTGATGTCCCAGCCCGCGATAGTATAGAGGTAACCCACGTCGAAAACGCCGGGCAGGAGATAGCGTGTCAGGAGGATCATGGCCATGGCGTTGGCCGCGATGACGCAGATATAGCTGAGCACCAGGGCCCAGCCGCAGATGAAGGCGCCCTTGGTGCCGAAGCCCGCGTAGGCGTACGCGAACGCGCCACCGGCCACGGGGTAGGGTTTGATCAGAAAACTGTAGCTCAGAGCCACAATGCACTGGAACAACGCGCCAACAAAGAAAGCGATGATTGTTCCGATGGGACCGGCATCGGGCAGAAAGCGTATCCCCGGCAACACAAAACAGCCCCAGCCCACAATGGCACCCAAAGCCAGGGCCAGCACTTCGACGGGGCGAAGCGTTTTTTCAAGTTCTTCACGCCGCTCGCCCGCATGACAGTGCTTTTCTGAATCACCCATGCGCTTCCTCCTGCTCATTGTCTGGTTTTTAGGGCCAGTGTTTTTTCCGGCGCGGACGGGGCCGTAAAGCCCGGCCAAGCTCCGGCCGGATACGCTGCGGACGCCGCGACACGCTTTCAGCGTGGGCGTCGGCAACGCCGTTTTGCCATCTGGAACTACGCTCCATCCTGTAGGTTTATAACTATCTATTCTTCTATCTGGACGATCCGCCTTTGAAAACGGCAAATCGCTCTGCGCGGACTTTCGAAAACAGCGCTGTAACTTGTCCCCAGACGAATCCGCTTCGGTCGTTGCGATGAAGCAAAGGCAGCCGCAGGGCTTGCAAGCCATATGGGCAAAGACGGCATGGCTTCACGGCGGCTGAAGGCCGCACGACCGCGTCGCCGTTGAACAGTGATTTTCAGCGCGGCATACTTTCAAGTGCTGCGACGCCGTATTCTCTTTGAAGGCAGCGCCGGGATTCTGGGGAAAACGGATACGTGCCAAGCGCGGCCACTGATAATCTATATAAGCAATCCTTGTGCCAAATTGGACATGGCCCGGATGCCGTGCAATGGCGGCGGGTTATTCCGCCGGGCCTGTGCGGCGGGCGGATTTCCCGCGGCAAGAGTTGAGTTGATTCTGACTTATTTCCTTTCAAAGCCGTATTTTGCTGCGAGTCTATATTGACTTGTGATGCATAATTGACTTGTCCGTGCGGGCTGTTGTTGGGCGGATGCCCGCAAACGCGCCCAGCAAGCTGCCACGGATACTTTTTTTCTTTCTATGTACCCTCATAGCTGCTTTCCGGGCAAACAGCAATGCCGACGCCGATTCGTCCTGGACATGCCCGTATGCATGTATGTCCCGACAGGGAAGATTGCCTTCCGGCCATTTCTTGGGGGGATGATCGTCGCCCGGCTTGCGCCACAAGGCACTCGCCTTTTTGCAGGAACAGCATCAATGGAAATGTTCAGAACCGGCTGTGGCCATATGGCGCCGGTCGGAACAGCTCTGCGGGGATGAGGGACGCGGCCGTGCAAGAGCAGCCCAAGTGTTAAATGCTCTCATCGGATGCAGCGCGAATGAAAAAAAGAACATACTGGGCCGGAATTCCGACAGCCGCGCTACGGACTTTTTGCGGCAGGCATGCAAGTCGCGCGGGGAGGCGTTCCCCAAGAATACGGGCCGCGCATGCCGGTGAGCCGTCCACGGGGCGCGGCTCAACCCATGCGCAGAATCATGGCCCCGCCCATGACCAGCAGGATGGCCAGCACGCGGACGGCGGAAAGCTTTTCGCCCAGAAACAGCACAGCCATGATCATGCCGAAAATGACCGACGTTTCGCGCAGGGCGGCCACCAGGGCGATGGGGGCCACGGTCATGGCCCAGATGGCGATACCGTAGGAGCCCAGACCGGCCAGGCCGCCGCTGATGCCCACCACGGCCCGCTTGCGCAGGTAGCGCAGGTATTCCGTGCCATAGCGGGACAGCACGTAGAGGTGCAGGGGAAAGATGTTCAGGAAGAATATCCAGCAGGTGTAGCTCACGCCGTTGCCGCTGGCGCGCGCGCCGTAGCCGTCGGCAAGGGTGTAGCCCATGATGACGAAAGACGTGCGCAGGGAGTAAAGAATGCCTTTGAGGCTGGCTTTATGGCTGAATTTCTGTTCCAGGGCCAACGCCAGAATGCCCGAGCAGAGCAGCAACACGCCGCCCCAGCCGGTGAGGCTCAGCGGAACCCCCATAAAGCAGAGCACCAGGGCCGTGAGCATGGGCGCGCTGCCGCGCATGATGGTGTAGCCCAGGGAAAGGTCCGTCACCTTGTAGGCTTCGGCAATACAGATGTAATACGTCAGGTGGCAGCAGCAGGAAAGCGCCAGGAGGCCCCAGGCGCTTTTGTCCGGCACGGGCAGGAAAGGCAGAATGCAGAGCGCGCCCAGACCGCCGCCCAAGGCATTCATGGCGGACTCAAAAAGCTTGTTGTCCCCGCCTTTGACGATGATGTTCCAGGATGCGTGCAGCAGGGCCGCGCCGAGCACAAGAAGGATGATCTGGCCGGACATGGGAGGCGCTCCAGTAGGGGGATGGAACAAAAAAACAGCGGCGGGCCGGACAAGACCCGCCGCCGGCAGCGTGTTGCCGTCTAGTACCATGTACCACTTAAAACTTCGTTTTAGGTGGTAAGATCGCTTCGCTGAAAACGCGGTTTTCAGCTCGCTCACGGCGGCTTCGCCGCCGCGCCAGGCTTGCGCCCGGCGGTTAGTACCGTGCAACTTTAAGCGTTACACGGGACTAGATTTTTTCCAGCTTGTATTTGCGGCTGCCCATGCCGAGTTCCTCGCCGTAACTCAGCTGGACGTCGCCACGGGTGTTGGGCCAGCGCGCCGTGAACTTGTCGGGCGCGTCGCCGTCCAGTTTCGGGTCCAGGCTGGGGGCCTTGTTCACGAGGTCGAAACAGGCCTGATCCAGCGCCACGGGGTCAGTGGAGGCCAGAATGCCCAGATCCGGCACCAGGGGGGCGTCGCTCCAGGCCACGCAGTCGCAGTCCGGGGTGACGTTGAGCACGAAGTTGATGTAGCAGATCCGCTTCTGACGGCCTTTGACCACGCCGTAAGCGTATTCGGTCAGGCGTTCCATGAACGGGGTCATTTCCGTGGCCCAGTCAAGGCTGATGGCCTTGACCGGGCAAACCGTGATGCACTCGAAACAGCCGATGCAGCGGTTCACGTCCACCTGGCTTTTTTTCTTGCGCAGGCTCAGGGCCTTTTGCGGACAGGCTTTGACGCACTTGCCGCAGCCAACACAGGTTTTTTCGTCCACCTGCACGTGGGTGGCGTGCTGGTCCTTTTTGCCGGGTACCGAAGCGCCGCCCATAGCCAGATTTTTGATGGCGCCGCCGAAACCGGCCATCTCATGGCCCTTGAAGTGCGAAAGCACCACCATAGAGGGCGCGCGACGGATTTCAGTGGCGATATGAACGTCCTTGAAATGCTTGGCCTTGATACGCACGGGCACGTCGTTCTCGCCGTACAGGCCGTCGGCTATGATGACCGGGGCGCGCACCACCGAAGGGGCGAAACCGTGCAGATAGGCGGTCTGAAGATGATCCACGGCATTGTGGCGGCTGCCGGAATACAGGGTGGTGGTGTCCGTCAGAAAGGGCTTGCCCCCGGCGTCCATGACCTTGTCCACCACCTGGCGCACCAGGGAGGGATTGAGATGGGTGTCGTTGCCGTATTCGCCGAAATGGAGTTTGATGGCCGTGAGGTCATTTTTTTTGATGACTTTTTTCAGGCCCACGGCGTCGCAGAGGCGGGCCACCTTGGCGATTTTGCTGTCCTCAAGTGAACGGCTGTGCATATCCGCATAATAGACGGTGGCTGGCATACTATCCTCCCTCCATTGTTATGTTTGTTATTCTGGCATGATCGCCTGTTCCAGGCAAGCGAAGCGGAGAGGCGCGACGTGCCCCGGCGCGGGATCACCAGCCCCGGCAGCGGGGCCAGACAGCCGTGATTTCCCGCCCCCGGCAAACGTGGTAGGCGTCAAAAGCGGCGGCCGTGGCGCAGGCGTGCACGGGCAGAATACGCAGCAGGGTGCCCACAGGCAGAGGCGGGCACTGCCCCGCGCACGCGGCGATGATGCCGTGTTCCTGATTGGTTTCCTCCACGCGCAGTCCGGGCAGCGGCTTGCCGTCGGCATCGCAGACCAGGCCATACCCCTCCCGGGCGAAGCGCCCCGGCAGGCCCGTATCGCGCGACAGAGCCATCCAGCCCGCGTCCACCACCAGATTGCCGCTATCTTTCCGGCGGCCGATGACCGTGCAGAGCACGGACAGGGCGATGTCTTCCGGGCGGCAGACACCCAGACCGGCCATGACCAGATCCTGAAACATGTAGACTCCGGCCCGCACTTCGCTGACGCCCGTGAAATCCTCGCCGTAAAAAGCCGTGGGCGTGGAGCCCACGCTGACCACCGGGCAGGCATGCCCGGCCTCGCGCAGGCGTTGCGCCGCGCGCACGGCCGCGTCGCGCTCCTGCTCGGCCAGGGCCGCGAAAACCTCAGGGCCGGGATTGGGCAGATCGTAGGCTGAACCGGCGTGTGTCAGCACGCCCAGCAGGTTCTGCCCGGCCCCGGCCAGCAGGGCCGCAGTCTCCGTCAGCTCCGGGTCGTCCGGGCGCAGGCCGGAACGGTGGCCGTCGCAGTCGATTTCCAGCAGCAGATCAAAAATGTGTTTGCGCTCCCGGGCAAAGGCGGCCAGTTGGCGGGCGCTCTCCGCACTGTCCAGCAGCAGGGAGAGGCGTACCCCCCGCTGACGCAGAGCCAGAGCGCGCGCCAGCTTGCCCGGCGTGACGCCCACGGCGTAGCAGATGTCCGTGACGCCGTGTTCCGCGAAATATTCGGCCTCCGCCAGGGTGGAGACGGTGATGGGTCCCTGCGGGGAGACCATGCAGAGCCGCGCCACGTCCATGCTTTTGCAGGTTTTGCAGTGCGGGCGCAACGCCACGCCCAGAGCGCGCAGACGCTCGTCCAGGCGGGCGATGTTGCGGCGCAGGCGGGCTTCATCCAGGAGCAGGGAAGGGGTGGGCAGATGATGTAGTTGCACAGGCGCTCCTTCGGGGAAATCCGTTTTGAGAGACCGTGGGTACTCTGAGTGCGCTTTGCTCGTCAGGCGTCGGGCAGCGTGAATGATCGGGTTTTTACCTGGCGGGAGTTTTGAAACAGCCCCGGCGTAAACGGCTATCGCAAAAGTCCGCGCCTGTAAACCGGGACGGGGAACCGTAGAAAAGAAGGGAAGTTCCGCGTCGTGCGGGCTTGACACGCTTTCACTGACGGCATAGGCTTAACAAGTTAAGAATTATAGTAAAAACAATCCATTATCATCACTTCAACCTCTTGACAGGAGATCTGCATGGCCGTCTACGTGGTTGATCATCCTCTCGTGCGCCATAAGCTGGGCATCCTGCGCATGGAGTCCACCTCCACCCGCGAATTCCGCACCGTAGCCAACGAAGTGGCCCGCCTGCTGATCTATGAAGCCACCAAAAATTTCCGTACGGAAAAGCACGTGGTGCAGGGCTGGGCCGGGCCGGTGGAAGTGGAGGCCATTTCGGGCAAAAAAGTGACCGTGGTGCCTATCCTCCGGGCGGGGCTCGGGCTTATGGACGGCGTGCTGGACATGATCCCCGGCGCGAAGATCAGCGTGGTGGGCCTGTACCGCAATGAAAGCACGCTGGAGCCGGTGGAATACTACGTCAAGCTGGCCAAGGATCTGGAACAGCGCCTGGCCATCATCCTGGACCCCATGCTGGCGACAGGCGGCTCGCTGATCGCCACCATCGACCTGTTGAAAAAGCACGGCTGCCGCCGGATATGCAGTCTCAATCTGGTCTGCGCGCCCGAGGGCATTGCCAGGGTCGAGGCCGCGCACCCGGATGTGGATATCTACACCGCCGCCATCGATGACCACCTCAATGAAAATGGTTACATTATTCCGGGCCTGGGCGACGCCGGAGACCGCATTTTCGGCACCAAGTAGAGCGGACCGGCTTTCTCAGGCCGGGCCGTTGTGACGGACCATAACCGGGAGCGGGCGCATGCATGCGGACAGCGGGCAACATGGCGACATGGACACGAACTATAATCTGCGTCTGCGGGATTGCCTGCTGGGCGCGCAAATGCTTTTTGTGGCCTTCGGCTCTCTGGTGCTGGTGCCGCTGCTCACCGGCCTGAACAGTAACGTGGCCCTGTTCACCGCCGGTGTGGGCACCCTGATCTTTCAGATCTGCACGCGCGGCAAGGTACCCATTTTTCTGGCCTCGTCCTTTGCCTTCATCGCGCCCATCATTTACGGCGCGCAGACCTGGGGCATGGCCCTGACGCTGGGCGGGCTGTTCTGCTCCGGTCTGGTCTACGTCCTTCTGAGCCTGCTGATCCGCTGGCGGGGCATGGGCATCATTCTGCGCCTGCTGCCGCCCATCGTCACCGGCCCGGTGATTGTGGTCATCGGCCTTGTGCTCGCGCCCGTGGCCGTGAACATGGCCCTGGGCAAGAGCGGAGACGGCGCGCAGCAGCTCGTGCCGGAAAATACGGCCATGATCATCTCCATGGCCTCCCTGGCGGCCACGGTGCTGGTTTCCCTGCTGGGCCGGGGCTTTTTGCGCCTGGTGCCCATTCTCTGCGGCATTACCGTGGGGTTCAGCACGGCCCTCTGGCTGGGCGTGGGCGGCTGGGACAAAGTACTGGCCGCGCCCTGGCTGGCCCTGCCCGCCTTCACCTTTCCGGAATTTTCCCTGGAGCCCATTCTTTTCATTATTCCCATCACCCTGGCCCCGGCCATTGAGCATTTCGGCGACATCATCGCCATCAGCTCAGTCACGGGCCGGGATTATCTCAAGGATCCGGGCATCAAAAAAACCATGCTCGGCGACGGCCTGGCGACCATGGCCGCCTGCGCCGTGGGCGGCCCGCCCAATACCACCTATTCCGAAGTCACCGGCGCGGTGACCCTGACCCGCGCCTTCAATCCCGCCGTGATGACCTGGGCCGCGCTCTGCGCCATTCTGCTCTCCTGCGTTTCCAAGCTGGGGGCCTTTTTGGCCTCCATTCCCACGCCGGTCATGGGCGGTATCATGATTCTGCTTTTCGGCGCCATCATGGTGGTGGGCCTGAACACTCTGGTGCGGGCCCGCGAGGATCTGATGGAAGCGCGCAATATGGTCATTGTGGCACTGATCATCATTTTCGGCGTGGGCGGCATGCAGTTCAGCATCGGCAGCTTCAAGCTGGGCGGCATCGGCCTGGCCGCCGTGACCGGGGTGCTGCTCAACCTGTTTCTTCCCCAGCGCCGGGAATAACGAGCGGCAGGCGGCGAAGGGCTGAAATCAGGGCTATGTCTTTTCCGTTAAGCGTGCTACACTTCTTTCAACGCTGATTCAGCAGCGTACATATATACGGAGGTACGCACCATGACGGAAAAAAGAGATGATGGATACACCACCTGCCCGGTTTGCCACGGCAGCGGTAAGAATAACGACGGTTCCGCCTGCTATGAATGCAGCGGCACCGGCCAGCGGCAGAATGCCTGCCAGGTTCCCGAAGGGCCGGAGCACACCGGCGTGTGCGATTAGCACGTTTTCATGCTAGAGCATTTCAACATTGAAATGCTCTAACGCCGAACACGGTGAGGCGCGCCGCGAAGACCGGCCCGACGGGCGGCCCGTTGGGCCGTGCCTGTAGCCCAAAGGGCGTACAGGCATTGAGAGCAATGCGGCGTGGATTCCGGGAAAGCGACCGAAGGCAGCCCGAAGGGCTGTCCCCGTTGGCGACAACGGAGCCATACGGGGATCGACAGTAGCGATAACCGAGCTTTTTGCCGGAATGACCCCTTTGAAACATGTAGCGCTTCAAAGGTAATCTGCTCTAAGTTGACGGAATACGTATGCCAGAAAAAAACGGCGGGGAAACCCGCCGCTTTTTGTGTCGCGGGCTTCCCCCGCTGATGCGGGGGAAGCCCGCTTGTTCCGGCCGACTCTTCGTCAGCGCAGCAGATCGGGCAGGAAGGTGATGATGGACGGGAAGTAGGTCAGCAGCACCAGGTCCACCAGCAGCATGATCAGATAGGGCATGACCTTGGCCGTGACCTTGTCGATGGACAGGCCGGTGATGGAGGCCACCACAAAGAGGTCCAGGCCCACGGGCGGGGTGATGCAGCCGATAGCCAGGTTCACCACCATGAGCACCCCGAAGAACATGGGGTCGATGCCCATGCCCGTGGCCACGGGCAGCAGAATGGGCGTGAGAATGACCACCGCGGCCGAGGCGTTGATCAGGGTGCCGATGAAGAGCAGCAGCACGTTGACCAGCATGAGGAAAACAATGGGGCTGTCGGTGAGGGTGGCGAAGCTCTGGGCCAGCATGTGCGGCACCTGGGCGTTGGTCAGAATCCAGCCGAACAGATTGGCCGCGCCCACCACGAACATGATCATCGTAGTGTTGTAGGCCGCGCTGAGCAGGGTTTTGGGCAGATGGGCCAGGGTCAGCTCCCTGTAGATGAAAAAGCCCACCAGGGCCCCGTACACGGCGGCCACGGCGGCGGCCTCCGTGGGCGTGAAAATGCCCGTGTAAATGCCGCCGAGAATGATCACCGGCATCATCAGCGCCCAGAAGCATTCCCTGAAGGAACGCAGAATGCGCATGACCGAGAAATGCCCCTCGCCCTGATAGCCGTTTCTTTTGGAAATGACCCAGCTCACCACGCACATGCTCACGCCCATGAGAATGCCGGGCGCGAAACCCGCGATGAACAGGTCGGCAATGGAGGTGTTGGCAATGGAACCATACACCACCATGGTGATGGACGGCGGAATGACGATGCCCACCGTGCCGCCGCTGGCCACCACGGCCGCCGCGAAGGAGCGGGGATAACCGCGCCGCTCCATCTCGTCGATCATGGACGCGCCGATGGCCGCTGTGGTGGCGGCCGAGGAGCCCGAGAGAGCCGCGAAGAACATGCCCGCCACGGCCACCACCAGGGCGAGGCCGCCGGCCAGCGCGCCCACCAGGGCCATGGAAAAGTCGACGATGCGGCGGGTCACGCCCCCGTCGGACATGAAGGCCCCGGCCAGCATAAAGAAGGGCACGGCCATGAAGGAAAAGGAATCCACCGAGGTGAACATGCGCTGCACCACCACGATGAGCGGCATATCCAGCACGGCGTAGAGCACAATGGCCGAAGAAAGGCCCAAAGCCACGCCGATGGAGGCTCCGGTGGCCAAAATCAGCACAAAGGACGTCAGGATAACCCACAATGTCATGGCGGCCTCCTACTTAAGTTCCGCGGCGGGCGTTTTGAGGACGCGCATGAGGTTGCCGAGAACATACAACAGCATGACGCCGCAGCCGAACGGAATGACCACATACACCCAGGACATGGGGATCATCATGGCCGGCGAGGTCTGAAAATCGGCCAGCATGACCATGCGAACGCCGTTCCAGACCATGATGGACAAAAAGGCGATGGAGAAAATGTCGGCAAGGATATTCAGCGTCTTCAGCGTGGCGCCTTTGACGCGGCTGGTCAGGGTTTCGATGCACATATGCCCGCCGTAACGGGCCACCAGGGGCAGCGAAAGAAAAACCACCCAGACGAAGAGATAACGCGCCAGCTCTTCCCCGAAATGCGGGGTCCAGCCGAACACATAACGCGTGATGACCTGCCCGAACACCAGCAGCAACATGGCCGCATTGGCGACGATCACCAGGGCCTTGAGCATCTTTTCTAAAAATCTGGACAATGCGATCATAGGAACCCTCCGGCTGTCGCCGCGCCGCGTCCTTTCCCCGTCCGGCGACAGCCTCCCCCGGAGCAAAGTAACTTTTCAAAGTTACTTTGCTCCGGGGGAGGCCGCCGTAAAAACGAGAAATGTCCGCTTACTTCACGGCCAGAACGGCCTTGATGTTGTCGTCGCCGAAGCGCTTGGTATAGATGTCCCACACGCTGCGCGTGGCCCTGGCAAAGGCTTCCTTGTCCACACCCTCGTTGACCTGGCATTTGCCGCTGTCCTGGATGGTCTTCAGGAATTTTCCTTCCAGGTCGCGGCAGAGCTGGCGCTGCCAGTCGCGGGTGTCCTCGGCGGCCTTGCGCACGATCCGCTGCTGTTCGGGGCTGAGCTTTTTCCAGGCGATGGTGCTGATCAGCACGGGCTCGGAGGCATAGGTATGCCCGGTGAGGGAGAGGTATTTCTGCACCTCATAGAAGTGCTTGGTGGCGATGTGGGCCAGGGGATTTTCCTGCCCGTCGATGACGCCCTTCTGCAAGGCGGTGTACAGCTCGCTCATGGCCATGGGGGTGGGGCTCGCGCCCAGGGCCTTCATCATTTCAATGTACACGGGCTGTTCCATGACGCGGAATTTGAGGCCCTTCATGTCTTCGGGGGTCTTAATGGGGCGGACGTTGTTGGTCATGTGGCGCACGCCGTTTTCCCAGATCGCCAGGGTAATCATGCCCCGGGCCTCGCCCTTTTTGCACAGATCCATGCCCACGGTGTCCAGGGCCTTGTAGGCGTGCTGCACGTCGCGGAAAATGAAGGGCAGGTCAAAGACCGCCACTTCGGGCACGAAATTGCCCAGCACGGCGGTGCCGGTGAGGGTCATGTCCACCGTGCCGAAGGTCAGGCCTTCAACAAGGTCGCGCTGATTGCCCAGCTGGCTGGAGGGGTAGACCTTGATTTCCACTTCGCCGTTGGTGCGCTCTTTGACCAGTTTGGCGAAATGGTCGGCGCCCTGGCCGTAGGGATTTTCAGGCTCGGCAATGTGCCCCAGTTTCAGGGTGACGGGCGCGGCCAGAGCCAGGGATGCGCCGAACAGCAGAATGGCGGCGGCGGACATGATGGTGCGGAACATACACAACTCCCTTGTAAGAATGCGGATTATGACTCCGGAACCGGGCTTGCGCAGGCGTTTCGAGAGTCACCGCAGCCCCCGCAACGGTTCCTCCGCGTGTGAAGAAAGCCACGCTCCACCCAATTTATATGCTTACCTATGTAGCCTTGCTCCGGGTATCTGGCAAGAAAATTCCCTGTATGTTGTTTGCATGCTCAATGAATATCTCCGCGACGTGCTGCCATATTTCTTTTACTGTGTGGAATAATAGTCTTTTTGCCCGCCACGGCGTTAGAGCAATTTCACTTTGAAATTGCTCTGCTGACGCGAAGGCGGCAGCCGCCACGAAGTGGCGTGGATTCTGGCGAAAACCACGTTTTTCGCCAGAATGCCAACTTTGAAATTTGTAAAATTTCAAAGTTAATCTGCTCTAGGGCCTGTTTGCGCCGCTTCCGGCGGCCGGTGCGGGGGGAAAGCAGCCTCTGTCGTGGCAAAAGAAAATTGTGTAGGCTGGCGTTGACGCCATGGGGACCGTTGCCCCACATATCCCATGTCGCCGGAGGTGGCTGCGCTTATGACTGTGCATGCGGAACAATGGCAAAAACTGCTCGCCCCGCACCGGGTAACCAGTACGGGAACCTGCTGTTATGAGCTGTCGGACGACAGGAATCCCTTTCTTCAGGATTACGACAGAATCGTATTTTCCAGTTCGTTCCGCAGGCTTGCGAAAAAGACCCAGGTGCATCCCCTGAGCCGGAACGATCACATCCACAACCGGTTGACCCATTCCCTGGAAGTAAGCTGCGTGGGGCGCTCGCTGGGCATTCTGGCGGGGCAGGCGATAGCCGGGCGGGGAGACATGCCCCAAGGTTTCACGCCGGTGCATTTCGGACAGATCGTGCAGGCGGCCTGCCTGGCCCATGATATCGGCAACCCGCCGTTCGGGCATGCCGGGGAATCCGCCATCCAGGACTGGTTCAAGGACGAGCAGAACGGCGGCAACTATCTGAAGGAACTCAGGGAATACGAAAAAACCGACTTCAAGACCTTTGACGGCAACGCCCAGGGCTTCCGGCTGATCAACCGGATTGAAAATAACAAGGATCACGGCGGGTTCCGCCTGACCTTTCCGGTCATTGCCGCCCTGGTCAAATATCCGAACTCTTCCTATGAGGCTGTGGGGAGCGATTCAAAAAAATTCAACTATTATGCGGCTGAAAAAAGTATCTTCTGTCAGGTGTTTGAAACGCTGGGCCTCAGTTGCGGCGGGTTTCGCCGCCATCCGCTTTCCTATCTGCTGGAGGCCGCTGACGATGTCTGCTACCGCATTATTGACATGGAAGACGCGCGGGAGCTGCGGATCATCTCGTATGAGGACATTCTCGACGTGCTGGAGCCGTTGAAGGCGTCCCTGAACATTGACGAGGAAAAGCAGAAGACCATGGATTCCGACAGGCGACGGGCGGGCTTTCTCCGCGCGCAACTGATTTCGCATATCGTGCGCTCGCTGGGACGGACCTTTGAGGACAAGTACGCTGAGATCATGGAGGGCGGCCTGAAGGGGAGCCTGCTCAAGCACGCGGAAGGCGACGTCGCCGCCTATCTGGAGCGGGCGAAAAGGATTTTTACTGAAAAGATCCTGAACAATAACCAGAAGATTTCCCTGGAGGTGGGCGCGTACAATCTGTACCGGCGGCTTCTGGACGTCTTTATTCCGGCCTGCTTCAAGGTCAAAATGAACCGCAGTCTCACCTATCAGGAGGAACGGGCGCTGCATCTCATGGGCGTGAACGCTCCGACGCACGACGACGATCTCTATCAATCATATCTGCGCGTCCTTGATTTCATTTCCGGCATGACGGACGATTATGCCACGTTCATTTCCAGGCAGTTTTCCGGCACGGCCAGTTGACGCGCAAGCGCGGCGGGAAAGTGGGCGGGTCTTTTCCCGTTCCGAGCGGACTTGACCTTTGATTCTTAGTGTGCTTCTTTCCCAAAAGGTGCTCAAAACACCTTCCAGTGACGGTTTCCCACCCCGAAAGCTTGTGGGTTTTCTTGTGCCCTTTTGGGGCCTGCTTTTCTGCATTGATGTTTCCGGGTGTGGGCGAAATACAATACCGGCTTGCCGGGAAATAGCCCGCCGCTCACTGGCGGTTTTGAGCACCCGGAGCTTTTCATTTTGAGGGCTCAAATCAAAAAACCAGTGAGGTGCCTTATGTCCCAATCTCTCTCCACTCCCGCTCCTTCCCTACGCCCAAATCTTCCGGATTTCAGCGCGCTGGCCGCAAAGCTGCAAGAAACCGCCCAGGCCCTGCTGGCCTTTTGCCCGGCAGGCCGGGACGGCGGCAATGCGGCGGACACGTCTTCCCCCACGCCGGGAGGGGCGCCCGGCGTGATCCGTACCTACCTTCTTCCGGACTTCGCCGTGAAAGAGGAAAAGTGCCTGTTGGAGGAGTGCGGCGCCGGAGACTGGCAGGAAGCCCTGCATATGGTGCGCGGCAAACTTGAAATTCTTTCCTGCCTCATGCGCCACTTTGATGAGGAAGAAGAGGTGGACGGCTTTTTTCTCAACCAGATTGTTGAAAACCTGATGGCCCAACCATTGGATATGTTGAACAGGCTTTGTTCGCTGGTGGCGGATTTCCAGGAGCCGGAACCGGAAGACAACTAGAATAATTCACTCTTGAAATGAGTGGATTGCTCTGATGTCCGCTCACGGACGACGTAGGGTTTGAAATGTGCAACATTTCAAACGCAAAATGCTGTAAAAAGATGAAGAGCGCCGGGATTCAAAACATTCCGGCGCTTTCCGCATGAAAAGGCCCGGCGGAGAGCTTACCACCGGGCCTTTTCGGTCTGTTACGAACAGCGCCGCATGCGCTTAACTGTCCGACCTGTTCGTATCGCTTTTTTTGCGGCTGATATCTATTTCATCGGGTTCGTTGACGGCCTGTTTGAAGTTTTTGATGGCCTTGCCGAGCCCGGCACTGATTTCAGGCAGCTTTTTCGTGCCGAACAGCAGCATCACAACCAGCAGAACCATGAGCAGATGCGGTATACTGAATAAATCCAACATGGCGGGACTTCCTTTTTGGGGTACAAGCGACGCGGGGCCGGAATCGGCCCGGCTTTTTACCTATCCTGCCTTACCATACCCGCCTTCATTGTAAAAGCAAGCTGTCTGGAAGAAGGCTTTCACGGCCTGGAAGGGCGGCGTAGCGCCCTTATTCGCGGGATTTGTGCGGGAAAGGTTGGGGAGACACGGCCGGAAAATTTTCTGAGGCAACGCGGGCCGTGTTGTGCCCGAAGCTGAGAAAAGCCGTTCCATGAAAAATGGCCGCGCGCTGTTGCCGGCGATCACGGCCATGGCCAATTCTGAAATTGCTGCCGGAAAATGAATGCAGCGTGTCGTGGAATCAAAGGCCGCCCTCCTTCGGGGAGAGCGGCCTTTGACGGGAACGTTTTACTTGTTTTCCTGGGCCGGTTCGGCATCTTGCTGGGCTGTGCGGGCGCTGTCCAAAACGGCCTGCAATTTGGCCTGGTCTTCATGCGAAAGCGAAGATTGCAGGATGGTGCCGCCGGTGCCGCGCAGTTCGTCGAGCACCTTGTCCGTCAGGGTGGAATCGACCAGCACAAACAGGGCGGACGTGCCGGGGGTCAGTTTTTCCGCAAGCTGTTTCATGAAGTTGTCGTTGATGCCTACGTCGCTCAGGGCCCCGGCAACCGCACCGGCTCCGGCGCCGACCACAAGGCCGAGCAGCGGATTCATAAAGATCAGGCCGATGAGCGTTCCCCAGAAGCCGCCGCCGACCGCGCCGCTCGCCGTCAAATTGTACATCTGGTGCAATTTGATTTTGCCGTTCGGCTTCTTTTCAGCAATGACGGCATCCTCAAGCGAAACGAGGTAGGACTTCTGCATTTTAATGAAGTCGAGACGAACTTCCTCAGCCTTGAATTCCGTGTCGTATACCACGACTATTAGATTACGCATGTTAATCTCCTATATGATATCGGGCTATATATTCGGGTGTAACGTCAACCGGGTCCGAATCTACGCATTGATGCACGGTTTGCGCTCTTCCGGGCAAACATTTCGCCCGTGGGCGGGCGCGGGATCATCCGTGCTGATTTCTTATAAACGGATTCGTCGTTCCCGGCAATGTCTGAGGGGGCAGCACCGTGCCCGGCCGGAATTATTTTCGCGCCTGCCAGCGGCAGGGCGGTTTACAGAGCCCTGCTCCGGCGGGGCGGGCGCCTGTAAGCCGCTGACGCGGCAAGGGCCGACGCCTTCGGCAGAGAACAAAAATCCTATTTAGAGACAAGCCCAGGTCAACAGGTTGAAAACCCGACAGGGGCGAAGTGTCACGGTCTGACCGCCGGGTACGGCTTCATGAAACGCGCACCCGGCGGTCAGCCTGTTGTTTTGCTTACGGTTGCGTCTCCATCAGCTTGTCCACGTTACTGTTTCCGAAAACGCGCGGATCCGGGAAAAGGGACTTGTCCCCACGAACTTTGCGCACGTCTTCAGCGCTTACAGCGGGAGCATGATTCCCCCAACTGCCGCGGATAAATGTCACCACATCGGCAAGCTGTTGGTCATCAAGCCGCCAGCCGAAGGGCGACATGGTTATGGAGGAAGGGGCGGCCTTGAAACCGGGCAGGGTTTGCCCCTGAAGAACAATGTGAATGAGCGAGACGGGATCCCGGCTCAGCAGAACCGGGTTGCCGCGCAGTTCCGGGAAGAAACGGGCATAGCCGCTTCCATCGGTTCTATGGCAGCTTGCGCAGCTGTCCACATAGGTGCCCGCCCCTGGCTTGCTGTCATCGCCTTTCCACAATTGCCGGGCGACCGTCTTGTCTTCCCTGAAAGGCGCTTGGGACGGATCCTTGGCGGGAAGGGATTTCAGAAAACGCGCCATGGCAACGGCATCGTCGCGGGTCAGATAGTGCGTGCTGGTTTCAACCACCTCGATCATCTTGCCGAAGGCGGCTGTAGGATCATTGCGCCCGGTCAGGAAGAACTCCGTCAGGTCCTCCACGCTGCGTCCGGCCAGCCCGTCCTGATTGTCTCCCCGCAGATTGATGGCTATCCAACCGGCATAATTGCCGCCGCCGGACAAAAAGTCCTTGCCCTGGCTCGCCCATTGGGCCTTTTCGACCCCCTGCGCATTTCTGGGCGTATGGCAGAAGCCGCAGTGGCCCAATCCTTCCACCAGGTAGCGGCCACGCGCCACCACCGGGTTTTCGCCGGGGGCGGGGGCAAAGGGCCTGACCTCTCGCGGAGCCGCTTCGCTCACCGGCTTGTCGGGCTGACTGACCTTATTGTCGATGGGCTGAACGCCGTGCATGAAGAAGTTATACAGGTCATGCACGTCTTCATCGGTCATGATCGCATACGAGGGAGGCATCATGACCGACATGGGGCCTCTTGGCGAGATGCCCTGCCGCACCGCCTTGTCAAAGGCGGCGAAGTCGAATCTGCCGATGCCTGTTTCCTTGTCCGGGGTAATATTGGGGCTGTTGACGATGCCGAAAGGAACGCCTCCGGCATAGGGACCCTTGTGATAGGTGTGACAGGCAATGCAGTTTGACGCGCGGGCGACATATTCGCCGCGCCTGACGCTCTGCTCAAGATCGCTTGCGGCTGCCCGCGCCGTTGCGGCCACGGCAAAAACACCCAACGTCAGAACGATAAGTAGTTTTTTCATGGTTGCTCCTTACGCCAACGGTCCGGGCTTTTTGAGATAATTTTCGCGAATGGCTTTGGCGGACCAGTAGGTCAGGGCCGCCACCAGCCCGGTGGGATTATAGCCCAGGCCCTGCGGAAAAGCGGATGCGCCGGGAACGAAAACATTGTGCACATCCCAGTTCTGCAGAAAGCGGTTGACGGCGCTGGTATTCGGATCAGTGCCCATGACGGCTCCGCCGTTCAAATGCGTCGTCTGGTATGTGCCGAGATTGAAATGTTCTCCGGGATGTTTGGGGCTGCCGGTAATGAATTTGGGATGCAGCGCCCTGGCAATGATTTCCAGCTTCTTGAACATGAACTGGTTCATTTTGATGTCGTTGTCCTGCCAGTCAAAGGTCATGCGCAGGAGAGGCTGGCCATGGACCGATTTGTACGTCGGGTCCAGATCCAGATAGTTGACCCTGTAGGACTGATGCGCGCCGTGCACGTCCATGGAAAGATGGTGGGTATAGTTTTCCGCCACGTCGGCTTTCCATTTGCTGCCCCAGTTGGGAGTGCCCGGCGCTGTGGGCAGGCCGGAGATCGGCTTTGTTCCGGCCTGGTTTACCCAGAACGGCGCGCCGCCCACAAAGCCGTACGGGGCGTGGTCGAAGTTGTCGGCGTTGAAGTCGTCTATGGCGACACCCGCGCCGCCCGCGCCGATAAAGGGATTGGTATGAACATTCTTGTCAAAGAAGGCTTTTATGGTGGTCATGTTCTGATACGAAAAGTTCCGGCCCACGACGCCCGTATTGGTGGCGGGATCATACGGCTTGCCGATGCCGGACAACAGCATCAGGTGCACGTTATGGAACTGGAAAGCCGAAATGACGACGATATCCGCGGGCTGTTCGACCTCGTTGCCCTGTGAGTCCACATAGGTGACGCCCGTGGCCGTTTTTTTGTCTTTGCTGAGGTTGACCTTGAGAACCCAGGAGTCGTTGCGCAGCTCGAACCCCGGTTCCCGGCGCAACGCGGGCAGGATGTTCACATTGGGAGACGCCTTGGAGTACATGTAACAGGCGTACCCGCTGCAAAAGCCGCAGAAATTGCACGGCCCCATCTGGGCGCCGTAGGTATTGGTATAGGTTTGCGAGGTGTTGGCCGAAGGCAGGTCATAGGGATGAAAGCCGGCGGATTCAGCCGCCTTGTAATAGAGCCGGGCCGAATAGGTGCGCTTTTGCGCCGGGAGCGGAAAGGGATTTGAGCGATCCGGAGCGAAGAAGTTGCCGCCCTTGCCCTTGCCGACGATTTTACCGTTGACGCTCCAGGCTGTGCCGGATGTTCCGAAGACCTTTTCCGCCTTGTCGAAAAAAGGCTCCAGCTCGTCGTAGGTGACGCCGAAATCCTGAATGGTCATTCCTTCAGGGATGAAGTCTTTGCCGTAGCGTTCCTCATAATGGCTGCGCATGCGCAATTCCATGGGGGCGACGCGAAAATGGACGCCCGACCAGTGCAGCCCCGCGCCGCCGGTGCCTGTCCCGGGCAAAAATGCCGCGAGTTTGCGGTACGGCACGGCTGTCTGATCCTTGGCATGCCTGAATGTTACTGTACTCTTGGAAAGGTTCTGAAATATTTTATGACGAGTGTTATAGGTCAGCTCGTCAATGCTCTGGGGATAGGAACCCAGGGGATAGGTATCATGGGCCGGTCCCCGCTCAAGGGCGACCACGCTCAGTCCGGCTTCGATCAGCTCTTTGGACATAATGGCTCCGGTCCAGCCAAAGCCGATCACAACAGCATCCACTTTTTTCATTACTTTTGCCATAACCTACCCCCTTTCTCCGCTGATGGACACCGGCGGGAAAGGATATTTCTCGTTTCTTTCCACCCAATCCATAAAGTCGGCCCTTGCCCCGGGAAAACCGATGAGCTTCCAGCCGGTCAACCGCTGATTGCCCCCATGGACGGGATCACTGAAGAAACCTTCGCGGGTGTTCTGGAGCAGGGCGGCAAAAAAGACGTTGGAAGGCAGTTTTTCAAACTCCGCCTTTCCTGATTCCATCTGCTCAAGCAGGGCATCCTGCTGTGCGGCTGATACTTTGTTGAAGGGTGCATTGTGTCTTTTGCGAGCGAAATTGTTCGCTTCCGCAATGCCGAGGCGGTAAATCTCCTGTGGCGTGAGCGGCAGCTGGTAGCCGAGATCCGGGGATGCATCCGGCTGGAAGGGGCCCTGCATATACATTTTGGCGCCGACGCCATACGGCGTCTGCATCTGGCGGTCAATAAATTCCGGAACACCGGCTTCCAGCGCGCCGGGGCCCAGCGTGTCCTCGGGTATAAGCCGAGCGACAGCCGCCTTGATGAATTCAAATTCCTCTTGGTTAAAGAACGTCGGCTGATAGCCGCCCGCGCTCTCTGCCACGGCCTGCGATGAGGACGCGGCCCTGGCGTCAAGCGCAATGCCGCCAAGCGCCAGAACGGGAGCAACGGCTATGCTCTTTATCAGAAAATCTCTGCGAGATCTTTCAAGCGTATCTTTCGACATACATGACTCCATATATTGGGGTTAACGTCACCCCTCGAAAAACAAACCACCTTGCAACAACTCGGAACTACGCAATAGAGTTGCGGAGACAGCGCCACAACCGCAAAGGGCCGGGCGCCTATTTTCTTGTCTCTTGCTGATTTTTGGTAGGGAAGGCGCTGAACTTTAGGCTTGGGGAAATCCGAACAGAGGCTTTTGGAAGGCGTGCCGAGGGATTTTTGAAGTGTGAAGTCCAGACGCTGTAAATACCATATTACAGCAACGTATATCGGCTTATGCCTATTCTCTTCATGGTGTCAATCTGGCAACTGATTTTTTTACTAAGATTAAATCCCGTCCGAAGGCGGTAGATATCTTCAAAAAGCTGCGCAAAAGGGAAAGAACTTTTTACCGTTCTCGTCAGGGATGCTTGCGTATCGGTCCCATAGAGTATAGAATTTCCTAATGGGGTAGAGGGCAGGGTGTTTCTATTGAGCGCGCATGAGCCAGACAACAAGTCTCTTGGCTGGGGCTGATCAGGACATCCTGCCAGGAACTATTCCTGAAAGTGCGGACCATGTTCCGCCGTTCGCCCGTTCCTTGGGCACATTGCTGCGCCTTTTGGGCCGTCCCGTCTCCATGCCCTTGCTGCTGAGCGGCATTCTGGGCGGTCCCAGCGTCAACTCGCCGGAAGCCTGCCTGCGCGCGGCCCGGCGTTGGGGGCTAGACGGCCGCATTGTTCACCGCAAATCCCTGAGTGATATTTCCTCTCTGGTGCTGCCCTGCATTCTGCTGCTGGCCGGCGGCCGCAGTTGCGTGCTTCTGAGCCGCGACGCGGAGACGGCGGAAGTGGTCCTGCCCGAAGAGGGCGAACATGCCAAGCGCGTGCCCCTGGCCGACCTTGAGGTGGAATATACGGGCTACACGGCCTTCGGCAGCCTCGCCGGGCGGCTGGACGCCCGCGCCAATCTGCGCCTGCCCGTGACCAGACGCTGGTTCTGGGACGTCATCGCCCACTACCTGCCCCTGTATAAGCACGTCATCATCGCCACCGTGATCATCAACCTGCTGGGCGTGGCCAGCTCCCTGTTCGCCATGAACGTCTATGACCGGGTGGTGCCCAACCAGGCCGTGGAAACGCTCTGGGTTCTGGCCACGGGCGTGCTTTTCGCCTACCTGGTGGACTTCATCCTGCGCAATGTGCGCGGCTATTTCGTGGATATGGCGGGACGCAACGCGGACGTGGTGCTTTCCAGCAAGCTGATGAGCAAGGTGCTCAGCCTGCGCATGGAGGCCAAACCCGATTCCACGGGCGGGCTCGTCAACAATCTGAGCGGGTTCGAGGCCCTGCGTGAGTTTTTCAGCTCCGGCAGCCTGGTGGCCCTCGCGGACATGCCGTTTCTGGTCATTTTTCTCTGGCTCATCGCCTTTATCGGAGGGCCGCTTGTCATCGTGCCTCTGGCGGCCGTGCCCCTGATGATCGGCCTCGGGCTGCTGCTGCAACTGGCGGCCCGGCGTTCGGCGGCTCAGAATTACCTTTTGAATATGCAGAAGCACGCGCTTCTGGTGGAGGTCGTCCACGGCCTGGAAACCGTCAAGATCACCGGTGCGGAAAGCCGCCTGCTGTATCTCTGGGAACAGCTTTCGGACATGTCCGCCGAAACCACGCGCCAGTCCCGCCGCTATGCCACGCTGACGCTGAGCGTGTCCGGCGGCATCAGCCAGCTGGTTTCCGTGGGGGTCATCGTCTGGGGCGTGTATCTGATCATGGCCGGTTCCCTGACCATGGGCGGGCTCATTGCCTGTAATATCCTCGCGGGCAGGGCCATGGCTCCGCTCATGCAGCTGGCGGGCATGATCTCGCGCCTGCAGCAGTCGCGCCTGTCCCTGAGCGCCCTGAATACCATCATGGAACTGCCCACTGAGGACGACGGGAACGAGGAGCATGTGGACTTCGGCCTGTTGCAGCCGGCCTTTTCCTTTGAAAACGCGGAATTCAGCTATCCCAACGCCAAGAAAAAGGCGCTTGAGGATATTTCCTTCAGCATCCGGCCCCATGAGAAGGTGGGCATTGTCGGCAGAATGGGGTCGGGCAAGTCCACCCTGGGTCGCCTCATGGCCGGGCTCTATGCGCTCCAGGCCGGGACGGTGCGTTACGGCGGCGTGGACATCCGCCAGATGGACCCGGCCAACCTGCGGGGGCGCATCGGTTTTCTCCCCCAGGATGTGACGCTCTTTTACGGCAATATCCGCGACAATATCGCCCTCGACGATCCCGGCATTGAGGATCAGATGGTGCTGCGGGCCGCGTATCTGGCCGGAGCTTCGGATTTCATCCGCGCTCTGCCCGGCGGCCTGGGCGCCCAGGTCGGGGAGCGGGGCATGTCCCTTTCCGGCGGGCAGCGCCAGTCCGTGGCCCTGGCCAGGGCCCTGCTGCATGATCCGGAAGTGCTGATCCTCGACGAGCCCACCAGCAATATGGACAAGGGCACGGAACGGCTGATCCGGGACCGCCTGGCGAAAATCACAGCCAACAAGACCCTGGTGCTCATCACCCACCGGCCCGGCCTGTTGGACCTGGTGGACAGGCTGATCGTCGTTGAAGACGGAAAAATTATTGCCGACGGGCCCCGCGAGGCTGTTTTGCGGGCCCTGAACGGGCCGCCGCCCGTCCCGAAGCCGGAAAGCGGGCAGCCGCTTTCCCCGGCCGCCGGAGGCCAGGCATGAAAAAGCTCCTGCACTCTTTCCGAAGCCGGGCGGGCCTGGGCGGCAAACAGGAAGACCTGCCCTATATGAACCGGGTGGACGCGGCCCTGCAGCGCCGGGGCGGGATCGGAGCGGTTTTTCTTTCACTGGGCACGGTTGGCTTGGTTGCCCTTCTGGTTGCCTGGGCGGCCTGGGCGGAACTGGACGAGGTGACGCACGGCCAGGGGCAGGTGGTGGCCGCGCAGCGCACCCAGGTCATCCAGAACCTGGAAGGCGGCATCCTGCGCGAGATCCTGGTCAGGGAAGGCGATGTGGTGGAGAAAAACCAGCTCCTGGCCCGTCTGGACAATCTGGGCGCGGCCAGCCAGTATCGCGAAGCCATGAACAAGGCCCTTGAAAATCAGGTGGCCCTGGTCCGCCTGGAGGCTGAAAAAAACGGAACAGAACCCGTGTTCAGCGCGGAACTGAGGGAGAAAGCGCCGCAGATCGTGAGCGACCAGGAAGAAATGTTCCAGACCCGCCGCGACAAGTTCATTTCGGAAGCGCAATTGCTGGAGTCACAGTACAAGCAACGCCTGGAAGACGTGGATGAGCAGCAGGGCCGTAAGGTGCAATTGGAGAAAACCCTCGCTCTGGCCGAAGAACGCCGCGACATCGCCAAGCCTCTGGTGGACCGTAAGCTCTTTTCCAAGGTGGATTATCTGGATCTGGAGCAGAGGGTGGTGACCTTGGGCGGGGATATCGAAGCTCTTTCCTCCACCATGTCCAAAGCGAAAGAAGCGGCCGAGGAGGCCCGGCGCAAGCTCGCCCTGCGCAAGGCCGAGATGGAGGCGCAGATTTCCGAGGAAATCAACAAACGCCGCACGGAGCTGACCTCCCTGCAGGAAGTGCTTTCCGCCGGAGGCGACCGGGTAACGCGCACGGAGCTGCGCTCGCCGGTACGCGGCACGGTCAAGCGGGTGGTCGTCAATACTCTGGGCGGCGTGGTGCGCCCCGGCGACCCGGTTATGGAAGTGGTGCCTCTGGACGACACGTTGTTGGTGGAGGCGCGTATCCGCCCGGCGGATATTGCCTTTATCCATGCCGATCAGAAAGCCATGGTCAAAATTTCGGCCTATGATTTTTCCATTTACGGCGGCCTTGAAGCGCGTGTGGAGCAGATCAGCGCCGACACCATCGAAGACAGGAAAGGCGAGTACTACTATCTCGTCAAATTACGCACTCAAAAGAACGCCATCAACTACCGCAACGAGCAGTTGCCGATTATTCCCGGCATGGTGGCGAGCGTGGATATTATCTCGGGCAAGAAATCCATTCTTGATTATTTGCTGAAACCTATTCTCAAGGCACGTCAGAATGCCCTGAGAGAACGTTAATAATTTTACCATAAGGCGCTGTCATGCCTACAACACATATATTGCATCTGCCGGCGGCAGGACAAAAAACGGTTCTCGCAGGGTTTTCACCACAATCGCGGATGGTGTTGGATTTTCCCACCCGCGGCGTCTTCGCGGGAAGGGAAGGCAATGATCTGGTTTTCTCCCGTATTGACGGAACCCGGCTCGTGCTCAAGGACTATCATGCGCCTCAGAACGTGCCCGAGGATGTGCCGCAAAATGCTCCGGCAGACGGCGCGCCGCGGGACGAGGGTCCGCCCGCCATTGTGGTGGACGGCCGGGAAATGACCCATCAGGCCTTTTTCGACGCGCTGGGCGAGGACGACATGCCGCAGGCAGGCGTGGTCCAGGCCAGAAACAGCGCGTATCACGAATATTCCGAGAGCGAGCTGAGCAAGGGAATTTCCGAGCTCAGCGCTCTTGACGATCATGAGACTGAATCCGATACGAATAAGCCCTTAGGCAGCAGAGAGGGCAGGCAGGACGATTTTGCGGCGGAGCGGGGCGGAGTGCTTGGCGGTACGGATACCGCAGGCAGCGGTTCAAACGGGAGCGGCAGCGGCAGCCCCGGCGGAAGCCAAGGCGGCAATGGAGGAAGCGGCGGCTCAGGCCACGGCGGCTCGGGCGGAACCGGCGGCACAGGCGGGAACGGATCGGGAGGAACCGGCGGAACCGGCAACAGCAATCCCAGTGTGGCTTCAGCTACGGTAACTATTGCCGAAGATACGATCAGCGTCAGCGGCGCATTGCCCTCGCCCACGGATCCGAATGCCGGAGATATTTTATCGTTCATCGCCAAGGCCAATGCGGCGGGCCTGTATGGCACGCTCAGCGTGGACGCCAACGGCAACTATATCTATATTTTGAATAATGCCTTGTCTGCGGTGCAGGGTCTGGGCGTGGGTGAGAGTCTGACCGACACCTTCACCTTTACGGTGACCGACAATCACGGCGGCACGGCCAACAATACTTTGACCGTGACCATCACCGGCACCAACGATGCGCCGGTGCTTGCAGCCACCACCGTGAACGTCTCCGAAGACAGCAACATTACCAGCGGCATCTTGCCCACTCCCACAGACGTTGATGTGCATGATGTGGTGAGTTTCGTGCCGCAGACAAATACAGCGGGCCTGTACGGCACGCTCAGCGTGGACGCCAACGGCAACTATACTTATGTTCTGAACAATACGCTGCCCGCTGTGCAGGGCTTAGGCGCGGGCGAAAACCTGACAGACACCTTTACGGTAACGGTGACTGATAACCACGGCGGCACGTCTTCCGCGGTTGTGACCGTGAACATTAACGGCAGCAATGACGCGCCCATCGTGTCTGCGGTCGCGACTTCCATTTTTGAAGATACGGCCAGCGTCAGCGGTACGCTGCCCGCGCCGGTTGACCCGGATCTGCACGATGTCGCGAGTTACCTTCCGCAGACAAACACGGTCGGGCTCTATGGCACGCTCACCTTGGACGCCTCGGGCAACTATACTTATACCCTGAACAACAGCCTGTCCGCTGTGCAGGGCCTGGGCGTGGGCGAGAGTCTGACTGACACGTTCACATTCACAGCCTCCGACGGGCACGGCGGCACATCCTCAAGCACCCTGACCGTGACCATCAACGGCAGTAACGACGCGCCTGTGCTGGCCGCCACAGTCGTGGGCGTTGACAAAGACGATGTCATCACCAACGGCACATTGCCCACGCCCACGGACGTGGATGTGCATGATACGGTCAGCTTCACGCCCTTGACCAATGCGCCGGGCAGTTACGGCACGTTCAGTGTGGA
This sequence comes from Desulfovibrio sp. 6_1_46AFAA, assembly GCF_000224635.1. Taxonomy (NCBI): domain Bacteria; kingdom Pseudomonadati; phylum Thermodesulfobacteriota; class Desulfovibrionia; order Desulfovibrionales; family Desulfovibrionaceae; genus Desulfovibrio; species Desulfovibrio sp. 6_1_46AFAA. The sequence continues at coordinate 689,283 of NZ_JH114300.1, read as the reverse complement.
CGCCAACGGCAACTATACCTATGTCCTGAATACCTCGCTGCCCGCAGTGCAGGGCTTAGGACCCGCGGACAGCCTGACCGACACATTCACAGTCACGGTGACCGACAATCACGGCGCCTCATCTTCCACGGTAATCACCGTGAGCATCAACGGCAGCAGCAATGACGCGCCCACCGTGGCTGCCGCTCTGGCTTCCATTGGCGAGGATACGCCCAGCGTCACAGGGGTGCTGCCCACGCCTGGGGACCCGGACCCGCATGACGTTGTGACGTTCGTTCCGCAAGCGGGCACCGCCGGGCTCTACGGCACATTCAGCGTGGATGCCTCGGGCAACTATACCTATACCTTGAATAACAGCCTGCCCGCGGTGCAGGGCCTGGGCGCGGGCGAAAGCCTGACCGAGACCTTCACCTTCACGGTATCCGACGGGCGCGGCGGCACGGCCTCCAACACCCTGACCGTGACTATCGACGGCAGTAACGACGCGCCTGTGGTCACCGCAGCCACGGCTTCTATTGTTGAGGATACGGCCGGCATCAGCGGCACGTTGCCCCCGGCGGTTGATCCGGATCTGCATGATGTTGCGACGTTCATTCCCCAGACAAACACGGCGGGCCTGTACGGCACGCTCACACTGGATGCTTCGGGCAACTATACCTATACCCTGAACAACAGCCTGCCCGCAGTACAGGGCTTGGGCGTGGGCGAAAGCCTGACCGAGACCTTCACCTTCACAGCCACCGACGGGCATGGCGGCACGTCCTCCAATACCCTGACCGTGACCATCAACGGCAGCAATGACGCGCCGGTGCTGGCCGCCACTACCGTGAACGTCGCCGAAGACAGCGCCGTCACCACCGGCACGTTGCCCATGCCCACGGATGTGGATGTGCATGATACGGTCAGTTTCGCGCCGTTGACCAATGCCCCGGGCAATTACGGCACCTTCAGCGTGGACGCCAACGGCAATTATACATATGTGCTGAATACTTCTCTGCCCACAGTACAGGGCCTGGGCGCGGGCGAAAGCCTGACTGACAGTTTTACTGTTACGGTCTCGGACAATCACGGTGGTTCGTCTTCCACGGTGATCACCGTGAGCATCAACGGCAGTAACGACGCGCCCACTGTTTCTGCGGCCGCGACTGCCATTGACGAGGATACGGCCAGCGTCAGCGGTACGTTGCCTGTCCCGGTCGATCCGGATCTGCACGATGTGGTCAGTTTCGTTCCACAGACCAATGCGCCGGGCGGTTACGGCACGCTCAGCGTGGATGCTTCGGGCAACTATACCTATACCTTGAACAACAGCCTGCCCGCAGTGCAGGCCTTGGGCGTGGGCGAGAGCCTGACCGACACCTTCACCTTTACAGTGACGGACAATCACGGCGCCACAACTTCCAATACCCTGACCGTGACCATCAACGGAACCAATGATCTACCCACAGTGAGCGCGGCAGCGGCCTCCATTGCCGAGGATACGGCCGGCATCAGCGGCATGCTGCCCACGCCCGTGGATGTGGATGTCCATGATACAGTGACCTTCACTCCGCAGACCAATACCGCGGGTCTCTACGGCACGCTCAACGTGGACGCCGACGGCAACTATACCTATACCCTGAACAATGCCTCGCCCGCGGTGCAGGGCCTGGGCGTGGGGGAAAACCTCACCGACACTTTCCCCTTTACGGTGTCCGACGGACACGGCGGCACGGCCACCAATACCCTGACCGTGACCATCAACGGGACAAACGACGCGCCCATCGTGGCCGCTGCCACAACCGCCATTGCCGAGGATACGGCCGGCGTCAGCGGCATCTTGCCCATGCCCACGGATGTGGATGTTCATGATACGGTCAGCTTCACGCCTCAGACCAATGCGCCGGGCAGTTACGGCACGTTCAGCGTGGATGCCGACGGCCACTATACCTATACGCTGAACAATGCGCTGCCCGCGGTGCAGGGCCTGGGTGCGGGCGAAAGCCTCACCGATACCTTTACCTTCACGGTATCCGACGGGCGGGGGGCACGGGCTCCAATACCCTGACCGTGACCATCAACGGCAGCAACGACGCGCCTGTCGTCACCGCGGCCACGGCTTCCATTGTTGAGGATACGGCCAACATCAACGGCACGCTGCCCGCGCCTACGGACCCGGATCTGCACGATGCAGTGAGTTTTGTGCCGCAGGCAGGTTCGGCCGGGCTCTATGGCACGCTCACATTGGATGCCTCGGGCAACTATACATATAGCCTGAATAATGCCTCGCCCGCGGTGCAGGGCCTGGGGGTGGGCGAAAGCCTCACCGATACCTTTACGTTCACGGTGACCGACGGGCATGGCGGCACGGCCTCCAGTAGCCTGACCGTGACCATCAACGGCAGCAATGATGCGCCGGTGCTGGCCGCCGCAACCGTGAATGTCGCCGAAGACAGCGCCGTTACCAGCGGCACGCTGCCCATGCCCACGGATGCGGATGTGCACGATGTGGTCAGTTTTACGCCCCAGAGCAACGCTCCGGGCAGCTACGGAACGTTCAGCGTGGATGCGAACGGCAACTATACCTATACGCTGAATACCTCTCTGCCCGCGGTGCAGGGCCTGGGCGCTGGCGAAAGCCTGACCGACACGTTCACGGTCACAGTCTCGGACAACCACGGCGACTCGTCTTCCACGGTCGTGACCATGAGCATCAACGGCAGCAATGACGCGCCCACCGTGGCCGCTGCCACGGCCGTCATTGCCGAGGATACGCCAACGGTCAGCGGCACGCTGCCCATGCCCGTGGACGCGGATATCCATGATCTGGTCAGTTTCACGCCCCAGACCAATGCATCCGGCAGCTACGGCACGCTCAGCCTGGACGCCAACGGCAACTATACCTATATCCTGAACAATTCCCTGCCCGTGGTGCAAGGCCTGGGCGTGGGCGAAAGCCTCACCGACAGCTTCACCTACACGGTGACCGACAATCACGGCTCCACGGCCACCAATACCCTGACCGTGACCATCAACGGTACCAACGACGCGCCCGTGCTGGCCGCCACAACCGTGGACGTCGCCGAAGGAAGCGTCGTTACCAGCGGCACCTTGCCCACGCCCACGGACGTGGACGTGCACGATGTGGTCAGCTTCATGCCATTGAGCAATGCGGCGGGCAGCTACGGCACGTTCAGTGTGGATGCCGACGGCAACTATACCTATACGCTGAATACCTCTCTGCCCGCGGTGCAGGACCTAGGCGCGGGCGAAAGCCTCACCGACAGTTTTACGGTTACGGTATCGGACAACCACGGCGGCTCGTCTTCCACGGTCGTGACCATGAGCATCAACGGCAGCAATGACGCGCCCACCGTGGCCGCGGCCGTAACCGCCATTGCCGAGGACACGCCTACGGTCAGCGGTGCACTGCCTGCCCCGGCGGACCCGGATCTGCATGATGTGGTGAGTTTTGTTCCGCAGACAAATACGGCGGGCCTCTACGGCACGCTCAGCGTGGACGCCGCCGGCAACTACACCTACACGCTGAATAATGCGCTTCCCGCGGTACAGGGCCTGGGCGTTGGCGAAAGCCTGAGCGAGACCTTCACCTTCACGGTGACCGACAATCACGGAACCACAGCCTCCAACACCCTGGCTGTGACCATCAACGGCACCAACGACGCGCCCGTGCTGGCCGCCACAACCGTGAATATTGCCGAAGGCAGCACCATTACCAACGGAACCCTGCCCACGCCCACGGACGTGGACGTGCACGATGTGCTCAGCTTCACGCCATTGAGCAATGCGGCGGGCAGCTACGGCACGTTCAGTGTGGATGCGAACGGCAACTATACCTATACGCTGAATACCTCTCTGCCCGCGGTGCAGGGCCTGGGCGCTGGCGAAAGCCTCACCGACAGTTTTACGGTTACGGTATCGGACAACCACGGCGGCTCGTCTTCCACGGTCGTGACCATGAGCATCAACGGCAGCAATGACGCGCCCACCGTGGCCGCGGCCGTAACCGCCATTGCCGAGGACACGCCTACGGTCAGCGGTGCACTGCCTGCCCCGGCGGACCCGGATCTGCATGATGTGGTGAGTTTTGTTCCGCAGACAAATACGGCGGGCCTCTACGGCACGCTCAGCGTGGACGCCGCCGGCAACTACACCTACACGCTGAATAATGCGCTTCCCGCGGTACAGGGCCTGGGAGTGGGGGAGAGCCTGACTGACAGCTTCACCTTCACGGTGACCGACAATCACGGAGCCACAGCCTCCAACACCCTGGCCGTGACCATCAACGGCACGAACGACGCGCCTGCTGTAACAGCGGCCACGGCTTCCATTGTTGAAGATACGGCCGGCATCAGCGGAGCGTTGCCCACTCCGGCGGACCCGGATCTGAACGATGTGGTGAGCTTCGTTCCGCAGACAAACGCGGCGGGCAGCTACGGCACGCTCAGCGTGGACGCCGACGGCAATTATACCTATACCCTGAACAATGCCCTGCCCGCAGTGCAAGGACTAGGCGTGGGGGAAAGCCTCACCGACAGCTTCACCTTCACGGTGACCGACAATCACGGCGCCACGGCCACCAGTACTCTGACCGTGACCATCAACGGCACCAACGACGCGCCCGTGCTGGCCGCCGCAACCGTGAATGTCGCCGAAGACAGCGCCGTCACCAGCGGCACGCTGCCCATGCCCACAGATGCGGATGTGCACGATGTGGTCAGCTTCACGCCATTGAGCAATGCGTCGGGCAGTTACGGCACGTTCAGCGTGGATACCGACGGCAACTATACCTATGTGTTGAATACCTCACTGCCCGCGGTACAGGGCCTGGGTCTGGGCGAAAGCCTGACCGACACCTTTGTTGTTACAGTGTCGGATAACCATGGCGGCACATCTTCCACGGTCGTGACCATGAGCATCAACGGCAGCAATGACGCGCCCGTTGTGACCGCTGCCACGGCCGTCATTGCCGAGGATACGCCAACGGTCAGCGGCACGCTGCCCGCGCCCATGGACGCGGATATCCATGATACAGTGACCTTCAGCCCGCAGGCCAATGCGCTTGGGAGCTACGGCACGCTCAACCTTGATGCTTCCGGTAACTATACCTATACCCTGAACAATGCCTTGCCCGCGGTGCAGGGCTTGGGAGTAGGGGAGAGCCTTACCGAGACGTTCACCTTCACGGTGACCGACAATCACGGCGCCACAGCCACCAGTACTCTGACCGTGACCATCAACGGCACCAACGACGCGCCCGTGCTGGCCGCCACAACCGTGAACATCGCCGAAGGCAGCGCCGTTACCAGCGGCACGTTGCCCACGCCCACGGATGCGGATGTGCACGATGTGATCAGTTTCACGCCCCAGAGCAATGCTCCGGGCAGCTACGGCACGTTCAGCGTGGATGGCGACGGCAACTATACCTATGCGCTGGATACCTCACTGCCCGCGGTAAAGGGCCTGGGCGCGGGCGAAAGCCTGACCGACACATTCGTTGTTGCAGTGTCGGACAACCATGGCGGCACGTCTTCCACGGTCGTGACCATGAGCATCAACGGCAGCAATGACGCACCCTCCGTGGCCGCGGCCACGGCTTCCATCGCCGAGGATATGGCCGGCGTCAGCGGCACGTTGCCCGCGCCTGTGGACCCGGATATCCATGATACAGTGACCTTCAGCCCGCAGGCCAATGCGCTTGGGAGCTACGGCACGCTCAACCTGGATGCCTCGGGCAATTATACCTATACCCTGAATAATGCGCTGCCCGCGGTGCAAGGCCTGGGTGTGGGCGAAATCCTCACCGACAGCTTCACCTTTACGGTGACCGACAATCACGGCGCCACTACCACCAACACCCTGACCGTGACCATCAGCGGTACCAACGACATACCCGTGCTGGCCGCCACAACCGTGAACATCGCCGAAGGCAGTGCCGTTACCAGCGGCACGTTGCCCACGCCCACGGATGCGGATGTGCACGATGTGGTCAGCTTCACGCCATTGAGCAATGCGCCGGGCAGCTACGGCACGTTCAGCGTGGATGCCGACGGCAACTATACCTATACGTTGAATACCTCACTGCCCGCGGTAAAGGGCCTGGGCGCGGGTGAAAGCCTGACCGATACCTTTACGGTTACGGTGTCGGACAACCACGGCGGCACGTCCTCCACGGTCGTGACCATGAGCATCAACGGCAGCAACGACACGCCCACCGTGGCCGCGGCCACGGCTTCCATCGCCGAGGATACGCCTGTGGTCAGCGGCACGCTGCCTACGCCGGTGGACCCGGATCTGCATGATGTGGTGAGTTTCGCCCCGCAGGCAAACGCGGCCGGGCTCTACGGCACTTTTACCGTGGATGCCTCGGGCAATTATACCTATACCCTGAATAACGCGCTGCCCGCGGTGCAGGGCCTGGGAGTGGGGGAGAGCCTGACCGACAGCTTTACCTTCACGGTGACCGACAATCACGGAGCCACAGCCTCAAACACCTTGATCGTAACCATTAACGGCACCAATGACGCGCCCACGGTGTCCGCTGCCGTCAACTCCATCTTTGAGGATACGGCCACTGTCAGCGGCACGCTGCCCACTCCGGCGGACCCGGATCTACACGATGTAGCGAGCTTCGTGCCGCAAACCAATACGGCGGGCCTCTACGGCACGCTCAGCGTAGATGCCTCAGGCAATTACAGCTACACCCTGAACAACGCACTGCCCGCGGTGCAGGGCCTGGGCGTGGGCGACAAGCTCACCGATACCTTTACCTTTACTGTCTCGGACGGTCACGGCGGCACGGCCTCGAACACCCTGACCCTGACCATCAACGGCACTAATGACGCGCCTTCGGTGGGGGCCTCCACAGCCTCGATTGCCAAGACGGATGTTCCCTACTCGGGTCATCTCGTCACTCCCACGGACCCGGATATCAGCGACACCGTGACCTTCATTCCTAAAACCAATGAGCTCGGCAGCTACGGCAGGTTGACCCTCAACGCCGACGGTTCCTATGTGTATACGCTGAATACCGGTCTGCTCGCCGTGATCAATTTGCTGCTCAACCAACATCTTACCGAAACATTCACCTATACCGCGACGGACGGGCATGGGGGCACAGCCTCCAATACCCTGACCATCACGATCTCCGGGGGCGGCGGCAGCCTCAGCGTGGAAGCGGCCGTGAATGTGATCGCCGAGGACAGCATCAATGTTTCCGGCCTGTTGCCCTCGCCGACAAACACCGGTCTGCTCGATGTCATAAGCTATTTGCCCCAGACTGCCACAGTGGGGCTCTACGGCACGCTCACGGTGAATGCCTCGGGCAGCTACGTCTATACCCTGAACAATGCGCTGTCGGCAGTGCAGGGCCTGGGCGTCGGGGAACATCTCACCGACACCTTCACCTTTACGGTTTCCAACGGGCTTGGCGGCACGGTCTCCAGTACCCTGACCGTGACCATCAACGGCACCAACGACATCCCCACGGTCGGCGTGGCCGCAGCCGTGATCGCCGAGGATGCGGTCTCTGTCAGCGGCGCGCTGCCCGTGCCCACGGATGTGGATCTGCACGATGTGCTGACTTTTCTCCCGCAGGCGGGCACAGTGGGTCTGTACGGCAAGCTCACAGTGGACGCCAACGGCAATTATACCTATATCCTGAACAATGCGCTGCCCGCGGTACAGGCCTTGGGCGTCGGGGAACATCTTACCGACACCTTCACCTTTACCGTGTCGGACGGCCACGGCGGCACGGTCTCCAACACCCTGACCCTGACTATTGACGGCACCAACGACATACCCACGGTCGGCGCGGCCACGGCCGTGATCGCCGAGGATGCGGTCTCTGTCAGCGGCACGTTGCCCGTGCCCGTGGACGTGGATGTGCATGACGTGCTGGCCTTTCTCCCGCAGACGGACAAGGCGGGCCTGTACGGCACGCTTACCCTGGACGCTTCGGGCAATTACACCTACGTTCTGAACAATGCGCTGCCCGCGGTGCAGGGCCTGGGCGTGGGTGAAAAACTCACCGACACCTTCAGCTTTACGGTGTCGGATGGGCACGGCGGCACGGTTTCCAATACCCTGACCCTGACCATCAACGGCACCAACGACATCCCCACGGTCGGCGCGGCCACGGCCGTGATCGCCGAGGATGCGGTCAGCGTCAGCGGCACGCTGCCCGTGCCCGTGGATGTGGACGTGCACGACGTGCTGGCCTTCCTTCCTCAGGCAGGCACAACAGGCCTGTACGGCACGCTCACAGTGGATGCCTCGGGCAACTACACCTACATTCTGAATAATGCGCTGCCCGCGGTGCAGGGTCTGGGCGTGGGTGAAAAGCTCACCGACACCTTCAGCTTCACGGTTTCCGACGGGCACGGCGGCACGATCTCCAATACCCTGACCCTGACCATCAACGGCACCAACGATCTGCCCAGCGTGGGCGCGGCCGCAACCGTAATCGCCGAAGGCACGGCCAGTGTCAGCGGCACGCTGCCCGTGCCCGTGGATGTGGATCTGCACGATGTGCTGACTTTTCTCCCGCAGACGGACAAGGCGGGCTTGTACGGCACGCTCACCCTGGACGCCAACGGCAACTACACCTACGTTCTGAACAACGCCC
>NZ_JH114300.1:669357-680431 GCF_000224635.1 Desulfovibrio sp. 6_1_46AFAA | reverse complement strand
TGCGGTGCAGGGCCTGGGCGTGGGTGAAAGCTCACGGACACGTTCAGTTTACAGCGTTCCGACGGCCACGGGGGCACGGCTACCAACAGCCTGACCCTGACATTACGGCACAACGATCTGCCCAGCGTGGGCGCGGCCGCAACCGTAATCGCCGAAGGCACGGCCAGTGTCAGCGGCACGTTGCCCGTGCCCGTGGATGTGGATCTGCACGATGTGCTGACTTTTCTCCCGCAGACGGACAAGGCGGGCTTGTACGGCACGTTCACAGTGGATGCCTCGGGCAACTATACCTACGTTCTGAACAACGCCCTGCCCGCGGTGCAGGGCCTGGGCGTGGGTGAAAAGCTCACCGACACCTTCAGCTTCACGGTTTCCGACGGCCACGGGGGCACGGCTACCAATAGCCTGACCCTGACCATCAACGGCACCAACGATCTGCCCAGTGTGGGCGCGGCCACGGCCGCGATCGCCGAGGATGCGGTCTCTGTCAGCGGCACGCTGCCCGTGCCCACGGATGTGGACGTGCACGATGTCCTGGCCTTCCTGCCGCAAGCGGGCACAGTAGGCCTGTACGGTACGCTTACGGTGGACGCCTCGGGCAACTACACCTACATTCTGAATAATGCGCTGCCCGCGGTGCAGGGCCTGGGCGTGGGTGAAAAGCTCACGGACACGTTCAGTTTTACAGTGTCCGACGGCCACGGGGGCACGGCTACCAACAGCCTGACCCTGACCATTGACGGCACCAACGACGCGCCCGTGCTGGTCCCGACAATCTTGGGCATTGCCAAAGACAGCGCCATTACCAGCGGCACGCTGCCTCTGCCCACGGATGTGGATGTGCACGACGTGGTCAGTTTCACGCCGCAGAGCAATGCGCCGGGCAGTTACGGCACGTTCACTCTGAGTGCCGACGGCCGCTATACCTATACCTTGAACACCTCTCTGCCCGCCGTGGCGGGCCTGGGAGTCGGTGATAGCCTGACCGACGCCTTTACGGTCACCGTGTCCGACGGACACGGCGGCACGGCTTCCGCTGTTGTGACCATGAGCATCACCGGCAGCAACCAGGCGCCTATGGTCGCCGCGGCCACGGCTGTGATTCTTGAGGATGTGATCAGCGTCAGCGGCGATTTGCCTGCGCCCACAGATCCGAATATCCATGATGTTCTGACGTTCATTGCCCAGAACAATGCGCTGGGCAGCTACGGCACGCTCACTCTGGACGCTGCCGGGCATTATACCTACACCCTGAATAATGCCTTGCCCGTGGTGCAGGGCCTGGGAGTAGGGGAAAAGCTCACCGATACCTTCACGTTCAGAGTCTCGGACGGGCACGGGGGCACGGCCACCAATACCCTGACCCTGACCATCAACGGCACCAACGATCTGCCCAGTGTGGGCGCGGCCACGGCTTCCATTGTCGAGGATGCGGCCGGCGTCAGCGGCGTGTTGCCCGCGCCGGTGGACCCGGACCTGCATGATGTGGTAAGTTTCATCCCGCAAACCGCCGCGTTGGGGCTCTACGGCACGCTGAGCATAGATGCCGGCGGCAATTACACCTATACCCTGAACAACGCGCTGCCCGCGGTGCAGGGCCTGGGCGTGGGTGAAAAACTCACCGACACCTTCACTTTCACGGTGTCCGACAATCACGGCGGCACGGCTTCCAGTACGCTGACCCTGACCATCAACGGCAGTAATGACGTACCCACGGTGGGCGCGGCCGCGGCCTCCATTATCGAGGATGCGGCCACTGTCATCGGCAAGCTGCCCACGCCTGTGGACCCGGACCTGCATGATGTGGTAAGTTTCATCCCGCAAACCGCCGCGTTGGGGCTCTACGGCACTTTTACCGTGGATGCCTCGGGCAATTACACCTACGCCCTGAACAACGCGCTGCCCGCGGTGCAGGGCTTGGGCGTGGGCGAAAAGCTTACCGATACCTTCATATTCAAAGTCTCGGACGGGCACGGCGGCACGGCTTCCAACACCCTGACCGTGACCATCAACGGCGCTAACGACGCACCCGTGCTGACCGCGGCCGCGGCCTCCATCTTTGAGGATGCGGTCGGCGTCAGCGGCAAATTGCCCGCGCCGGTGGACCCGGACCTGCATGATGTGGTGAGTTTCGTGCCGCAAATCGCCGCGTTGGGGCTCTACGGCACGCTGAGCATAGATGCCGGCGGCAATTACACCTATACCCTGAACAACGCGCTGCCCGCGGTGCAGGGCCTGGGCGTTGGCGAAAAACTTACCGACACCTTCACCTTCACGGCGCTGGACAATCACGGGGGCACGGCTTCCAACACCCTGACCCTGACCATCAACGGCACCAACGACATCCCCACGGTGGGCGCGGCCGCGGCCTCCATTATGGAGGATGCGGCCACTGTCATCGGCAAGCTGCCCACGCCTGTGGACCCGGACCTGCATGATGTGGTGAGTTTCGTGCCGCAAACCGCCGCGTTAGGGCTCTACGGCACGCTTACGGTGGATGCCTCGGGCAATTACACCTACGCCCTGAACAACGCGCTGCCCGCGGTGCAGGGCCTGGGCGTGGGCGAAAAGCTTACCGATACCTTCACATTCAAAGTCTCGGACGGGCACGGCGGCACGGCTTCCAACACCCTGACCGTGACCATCAACGGCGCTAACGACGCGCCCGTGCTGACGGCGGCCGCAGCCTCCATCTTTGAGGATGCGGTCGGCGTCAGCGGCAAATTGCCCGCGCCGGTGGACCCGGACCTGCATGATGTGGTGAGTTTCGTGCCGCAAATCGCCGCGGTGGGGCTCTACGGCACGTTGAGCATAGATGCCGGCGGCAATTACACCTATACCCTGAACAACGCGCTGCCCGTGGTGCAGGGCCTGGGCGTTGGCGAAAAACTTACCGACACCTTCACCTTCACGGCGCTGGACAATCACGGGGGCACGGCTTCCAGCACGCTGACCCTGACCATCAACGGTACCAACGACATCCCCACGGTGGGCGCTGCCACGACAGCCATCTTTGAGGATACGGCCGGCGTCAGCGGCAAGTTGCCCACGCCGGTGGACGCGGATATCCATGATACCCTGGCGTTCATTGCCCAGACTAACGCGGCGGGCCTGTACGGCACGCTTACCTTGGACGCTTCGGGCAATTACACCTACACCCTGAATAATGCCTTGCCTGCGGTGCAGGGCTTGGGAGTAGGGGAAAAGCTCACCGATACCTTCACCTTCAGGGTGTCCGACGGGCATGGCGGCATGGCCTCCAACACCCTGACCGTGACCATCAACGGCACCAACGATATACCCACCGTGGCCGCGGCCACGGCATCCATCTTTGAGGATACGGCCACTGTCACCGGCAAGCTGCCCACGCCGGTGGACGCGGATATCCATGACACCCTGACATTCACCACGCAGACCAATACGGCGGGCCTGTACGGTACGCTTACCCTAAGCGCCGCAGGCAACTACACATACAAACTGAATAACGGGCTGCCCGCGGTGCAGGGCCTGGGCGTGGGCGAAAAGCTTACGGATTCCTTTACCTTTGTGGTTTCCGACGGCCACGGGGGCACCACAGCCAACATCCTGACCCTGACCATCAACGGCACCAACGACGCGCCTTCAGTGGGCGCTTCCACGGGCATCATGGTCAAGACCGACGCCACCCTCAGCGGGCGGCTCGTCACGCCCACGGACCCTGACAACGACCTGGATCATATCGTCAGCGACACCCTGACGTTCACTCCCAAAGGCAATGAGCTCGGCAGCTACGGCAGATTGACCCTCAACGCCGACGGCACGTATGTGTACACTCTGAACACCGGCCTGCTGGCCGTGGTCGGCCTGCTTCTCAACCAGAAGCTGACCGACACCTTCACCTATACAGTGACGGACGGGCACGGGGGCACGGCGTCCAATACCCTGACCATAACCATCAAGGGCGGCCTCGGCAGCCTGCTTTCCCTGAATGCCGTTACCGACGGGCTGGTGGATACGATGTCCAATGTGGTCGGGGCGGTGACGGCTCCCCTCAATGCCGTGGGCAACGTGGTCTACTCCCTGGTGGACAACGCGGGCCTGGGCCTGGGTGTGGGGCTGTACGGCAGCCTGACGCTTCAGGCCAACGGCACGTATAACTATCAGTTGAATACCGGCCTGTCCGCGGTCGTGGCACTGGGCGTGGGTGAGAAGCTCACGGAATCCTTCACCTTTACGGCAACGGATTCCCTGGGCAAGACCGCCACAAGCACCATCTCCATTGCCATCAACGGAACCAACGACGCGCCGCAGGTGCTGCCGGTGGTGCTTTCCATTGCGGAGCACGGCAGCAGCATCGTCTCGGGTCTGTTGAACATCACGGACCCCGACAGCCACGATACGCCGCACTGCGAGCCCGGCAGCACAACCGGCAGCTACGGCACCCTGATCGTCAACGCCAACGGTTCCTATTCCTATGTGCTTGACCAGCATTCCTCGGCCGTGCTGGGGCTCGGCGTGGGCGAAACCCTCACCGAGTCCTTCCCGGTCACTGTCGTGGACGGGCACGGCGGCTCGGCAAGCACGGTGATCAAGATCACCATCAACGGGCAGAACGACACGCCCACGGTTGCCGCGGCAAACGCCGACCTTTCGGTGACGGCGGTTCTGAGCGGCTCCTCGGGCCACGGGCTTGAGGGGATATTGCCCACCCCGCATGACCCGGACATCCATGATCTGCCGACCTATGTGCCCCAGCACGAAACCCACGGCCTGTACGGCGACCTCACGCTCCAGGCTGACGGCTCCTATGTTTACACCCTGCACGACAATCAGACCGAGGTGAAGAATCTTGGTCTGGGCCTCTCGCTTCAAGATGTCTTTACCTACACTGTGGACGACGGGCACGGCGGCACGGCCACCAACACCCTGACGCTCACGATCCACGGCTCGGATGCCGCTCCGGCGGTCATGGCCCTGGCTTCCCTGGGCGTGGACAGCGCGCACGGGGACAGCGCCCCGGCAACCGCGCTTTCCGCCACTGTCGCGCTGGATACGGAAGTGCTGGACCATGATGTGGCGGATAACCTGCTGGACGGCGGAAGCACGCATAACTCCCTTTCCGGCACGGACATGGCGGCTGTCGCGGGAGATAGCGCGGCAACAAGCTCAGGCACGCAGGAAGGGAGCAGCGCGCCGGCTCATGAAGCCGCAGCGTCCCCTGCGGCACAGCCCGCCGCCGCGCAGGACGGCGACGAGGCGGAGGGCTTCTTCCATGATCAATCCTCCGCGTACAGAGAGCCCATCCTCAGCGAGGATGCCGAAGACAGCCTGTTCTCGTCCGGCGCGTCGACGACGTCTCAATCACTGAACGCCAACAGCTCCGCCGTGCATGAAAGCGGGCAGACCGGAACGGAGACGCCCGCAGCCGCCGTGGCCCACGAGAGCGCCGCGGCACATACCGCAACTGCGGCAGCCGCTCCGGATACGCACAGCCAGACGCAGCAGGAAAGTCCCGGCACAGCGCAGTCGGCACCTGCCGCGCCTGCCGAGACAGCGGTTGCCGATGCCTCGGCCAGCGCCTCTCATGCCGATCAGCTTGCCGCTTTGCAGCATCTGGTCCAGAACGGCCAGTAAAGGCGGAAAAGCCGGGCGGCTCCGGTTGAAATCAGATGCTGATATCCTTGGCGGATACAGCCGGAGCCGCCTGACTTATACGCATGTGAACTTGAAAGCGCTTGCCGCCGATTGAATGCCGGGCAGGACATGCCGGGAACGGCAACGCCGCAGGCGGCGGGGATTGAACGGATGACAAAAGCCCCTGGCAATTGTGATTGCCAGGGGCTTGTCTCTATCTTTGGCTGACGCTTATGCCGGTACGCTTGTTTTCTGTACCAGGTTAAAATCCGCCAGTTGGGAGCAGACCGTATCGAGCAGGTCCAGCGGGCGGGCGAGGTTTTCGCCTATCAGACGCAGCTCAAAGCCGGATATCTCCACGCTTTCGTCAATATGGCGCATGAGCATGACCGTCGCGGACAGGTCGTCATGAATCCGGTCCACCAGATGCGAAAATCTGCCCTGCTCGTGCTGCTGGAGCAATTCATACGTCTGGAAATAGGCCAGCGCCTTATCCAGCGCGCCGGCCGTGGACACTCCCGCCTGTGCCTTCCCGGCGATTCTGGCGGCCTGGAAGTTCGGTTTGTAGATGACGGTCAGAACGGCGCTGGTGCTGAAGCAGCGCTCGGTAGTAATGCCGGGGCTGAAGAATTCACGCCGTTCCTCATCAATGAGTCGGGTCACCGGATCGGGGAAAAACCCTTTGCCCGGCGCCGGATACGCCTTATGTCCGCTACGGATGGCGTCCATGTGCAGCATCCAGCCGCTGCCCAGCAGTTTCACGGCATTGTTGAACCGGCTGGAGACCAGGGAAAGATCGCTTTCCGTGGAACTTGCTGTGTCCTGGCCGCGCACTTCCCAGCCGGCCGTAAGGGAGCCGTCCTTGTTCAGGATGACGCCGGGCTCCACCAGCGCGGCATAGGGCAGCAGATCCGGCAGGCCTTTGCTTTTGCTGCGGTAGTCGCTGAGTTTCAGCATTTGAACCCCCCAACTGCCCGCCACCGGTTTGCCTTGGCTGGATAGAATTCCTGTTGTTTGACGTGCCGGAGCCAGACGCGGCTCATGATCGGATCGGCCTTGGCCATGCGCCGGAGCGCGAACACCGAGACGATCCAGAAGAAAACTGCCGACAGGATGGAAACCGCCGTCAGGCCGCCCACGCCCACCAGCAGCGCGATCAGGGCGCTGGTCATGACCAGTTCCCGTTCCGCGCCGAGCACATGGGCATGCCGGTGCAGGGATTGGTGAATGGGGAGAAAGCGCCTCATATCACCGCTCCAGAGAAGGAAAAGACCGAGTTCACGATGCTGGCGGCAAAGGCGATGAAGGAAATGCCGAACACCACGGACAAGAGCAGCTTGAAGCCCCCGGACAGGTCATCTTTATTGGTGATGAAAATGACGCCGCAGAGCGCCATGGCCACGATGGAGATCCATTTGCCGGCCGAGCCGGTGATGGTGTTCACCACCCGTTCCAGAGAGCTTGAAAACTAGGTGATGCCGCCCGACGCGGCGGCGATATCGGGAAAGCAGAGGCAGAGCGTAAGCAGGCCGAGAACGGCCAGCGGCTTCAGGAAAGAGCGGGAATCAGCGGTGGGAAGAAGGCGTTTCGCGTACATAACGGTCTCCGTCGTGGAGGCCGTCATGCGGCGCTTGGCTGGGGCGCGAGGCCCGCAGGTGTAAGCGGGTTTTGCAGCGCGGGCACTGAAGCTCTATTTCACCGGCTTCAATGGCTCCGCGCGCGAGCAGGCGGTTGCAATGACCGCAGCGATACTCCGGGGCGGTCTTGTCGGGCATTTTCATGGTGTGTTGCCTTCCTTACGCGGCGCTCGCCGTGTAGAGCGTTTCGGTTTCATAAAAATCCTCCTTGTGGTTGAATTTGTTGACCCTGACGATGCTGGAAATCCGCCTCTGGTTGTCCGGCGTCTTTTCCATGTACACGGCCAGATCCACGGCCCGCCCGATGAGCTTCTGCTTGGGGCCGAGCCCGGCCTCTTCCACCAGTTCTTCCAGGCGCGGCAGGGCTTCCTCCGCGCTGTCCGCGTGAAAGGTGCTGACACCGCCTGGATGGCCGGTGTTCCAGAGCTTGAGCATTTCCAGGGCGGCGGCGTCCCGCACTTCGCCCACCAGGATGCGCTTGGGCGCGTAACGCATGCTGACTTTGGCCAGGGTGCGCATGTCCACGTTGGCCAGCACGGAAGTGCGGAAAAAGACCGCGTTGGGGCTTTTGGATTGCAGTTCCGCCGTATCCTCCAGAATAAGCAGGCGATGCGTGGGCGTGAGCCGGTCAATGGCGTCGATCACCGCGTTGACAAAGGTTGTCTTGCCGGAAGACGTGCCGCCAACCACCACAATGTTCAGGCGGCGGCAAACCGCGTCTTCAATAAGACTGACCGCCTCCAGAGTGAGGGAACCGGCAGCGGCGTATTCCGCCAGAGTGAACACTCGGCTGGCCTTCTTGCGCAGCGAAAATGACGGCCCAGGCCCGACAATCGGCGGGAACGTGCCCTCAAAACGCGAGCCGTCCAGAGGGAATTCTCCTTCCACAATAGGGCTGCGTTCATTGACCGTGAGGTTCAGGCCGCTGGCGACCTGCGAAAGAATGAGCCTGCTTTGCGCTATCGGAATTTTCCCGATGCGATCATGATCCCGGCCATACTTTTCAATCCAGAGCGAGCCGTCCGGGTTGAGCATGATCTCGATCACCTCCGGATCTTCCAGAGCACTCATGAACAGCGGGCCGCAAGCGTGGCGCAGACCTTCCAGCAGGCGCGGGTCATCACAGGGGCGGATGAGCATCAGCGCACCGCCTTCAGGGCGAAAACCGCCACGTTAAGCAGCGCCGAGACTGCGACAATGACCGCGAGCCAGGTTGTGCTGTTCTTGAAGACCTGAAGCCGGGCAGCATGGTCATCAAAAACTTTGCGGATGCCTTCCACCGAGGCGGAAGAAAGGCTGTCCGTGAGCTGGGCGACAGCAGCGGCCACGCCGGACACATAGGCATCCGTTTTGTCGGCCATCAGCCTGCCCAGGCCTTCTTTGTGCCGGGTTTGGAGTTTTTCCAACTCACCCAGAAAAGCATTCAGAATAGTAAGTTCAATAAGCGCCGGTTCGTCATCGGCAATGACAGTTTTATTGTGCTCGGCGACCAGAGCTTTTGCTTGTGCCAGCGTCAATCCAATGCCGTCCGGGAGTGGGGATGCAAATTTCTTTTGCGCTTCTTGCCCGACAGGCTGTGCAGCCGATCCGGGTGTGGGGTTTCCTTGTGTCATGGCTTACCCCGCGATCCCGGCTTGTTCGACAATGCCGATAAGCTGTTCCCAATAGCGTTTCAGGCGCGAGCGCACGGCAATATACTGGCAGGAGGCGATGGCGGTTTCAAAGCCCTGGCGCTTGGCGAAAAGCTCTTCCAGATCTCGGCCAAGGGTATCTTTATTGACCTGCGGGAGCTGGACAATGGCGTAAAACTTGCTCCCGTATTCCTGATAGAAGGTAAATTCTTCAAAGCCTTTGCCGTCCAGTCGAATTTCTCCAAAAAAGGGATTGAGCCAGACCACGATAGGCGTTGGCGCGAAGCCGTCCGCCAGCACCTTGAGCCCGCTGATGGTGTCGCCGATGGCCTGGCCGCCCGTGACAACGGAGTGGAAGTAAACCTGGTGGCCTTCTTCCTCCAGGAGCTGAATCAGGCTGATGTCCTTCATATAGTTGCCCAGCGCCAGAAAGGACGATGCGCCGTTATCAACTATGGCGTGTGAACCTTCCGGCAGCCCGTAGAGACCTTCCAGCAGTTCGTCAAAAGCCTGGCGTCCACCTGTCCCTGCCGGACAATATCAATGGGAATGACCTTGAATTCCTTGTAGCCCAAAAGTGTGGCGTTCACCGGGTCGGTGTCGAAAGCCACCACGTCTTTTCCTTGGTGCCGCAACACCTGATAGAGGAACGAGGCAATGACGGACTTGCCGACACCGCCTTTGCCCTGCTGGATAAAATGTACTGTTGCCATGCGTTCTCCTTAAAAAAGGGTTGAAGGATCAACGGTTCTCGGATCTTGAAGCGTATCCGAACTCGGTTTGATGATTTTGGGTTGCGAGGGTCGGACAGGTGGAACTGGTGGCGTCCGCACCGGCTTGGCAGGTGCAGCGGGCGGCGCTTCTCCTGGCCTGTGTTTGTCCATGGAAAGACGGCGCATGTGGTAGCAGAACGCCCCGTAGGACATGGTGATTTTGCCTTCCTGCTTCAAATGCCGATGAATCTGGGAATGTTTCCAATTTTTATGAAGAAATTCGTTGATTACCTCCAGGCAAGCCACAAACTCAATTCCCGCCATGTTGTTGGAAAGGGGCTTTTGCTCAGATGACATGGCTGCTTCCTTTGGCCTCGACATCGCCAAAAATCTTTTTGCAGAATCGGGCGCATGAAAAACATCTTGAAATAATGAAATTTTTCTTGTCTGTGAGTTTCAATATCCGCCAGGAGTGTCCATTTTTCGTAACCTCCTTTAATAAAATTTAAGGAATTTCCTTCTTTACTTAACAGGAATTTTTGAATAGACAAGAAAGGAATTTCCGGCGTATTGGGTAAAACCGGAGGCAAGACATGACAACAAAAAACAATTCTGCCATGGCGCTGGAGCGGGCTTTTGTGGAGCTTGTAGCGAACAGGGTGAAGCAACGCGGCTGGAAAAAAGGTGAATTCGCGGCCATGCTTTGGCCGGATGACACGCCCAAAGCCGCAGCCGCCAGATGGACAGCCATGCGCAATCAAGCTTCCAACACCGGAAAGCCTCAAGGCGTTCAGATATCGGATGCCCAACGCATGGCGGAAGTGCTGGGGGAAGACCTCAGCTACCTGATGGCCGTGGCCAAAGAAGAAGCCAGGAAGCAGTCGGGGGAATAAAAAAAACTCCAAGAAGTAATTTCCTGGAATTTTCACGGTATTTTCCTTGTCAGGATGGATGCGGCTTTTTATGAAGACTCCCAAGCAAATTTCCATCTCCGATCAGGAGATAGACCTTGAAAAGGCCATCGCCGCCGCCCTAGGGTCTGTTAACACTATTTCAGGGCTATAACAATTAACGCAAAGACGACAAAGGCCAGGAACATGACATCGAGCTTGTCGAACCGAGTAAAAACACGGCGGAAGCCTTTGAGCCTCCTGAAAAGCCGTTCTACCTCATTACGTCTTTTGTATAGCTCTTTGTCATACTCCCACGGTTTCAGTCGGTTGGGATTGGGCGGCACCACCGGAGTGAAGCCCAACTCACGTCCCAAGCGAGTCGTTTCATTACCCTCATATGCGCCATCCATAAGCAAGCTGCACGGCGCTGGCATCGGCCCCAACTGGACAAGCAGCCTGCGCCCCTCGGGAGCATCGCCGGCGTTGCCGGGAGTGAGGCTGAAATTCAACGCGCATTCAGCATTCGCGGCAACCATATGAAGCTTGGTCGTCCAGCCGCCTCTGGACTTTCCGATGGACTGCGGACC
>NZ_JH114300.1:661739-668906 GCF_000224635.1 Desulfovibrio sp. 6_1_46AFAA | reverse complement strand
AAGCTTGGTCGTCCAGCCGCCTCTGGACTTTCCGATGGACTGCGGACCTGTTTTTTTAAGGCCCCTGTTCCATCGGGATGAACCTTAACAATAGTACTGTCGAGAGAAACTGCTTCTATTTTAAGGCGGAGTATCTGCTCTTGTTGAAGGCGTTCAAATATACGGTCAAGAACTCCGTTCTTGCTCCAGCGGTTCATGCGCGTGTAGATGCTGTGCCAACAGCCAAAATTTTTCGGCAGTCCACGCCATTTACACCCATGCTCCGCAACGTACAGAATCGCATTCAACACCTGGAGATTGTCAAAATGGACATTACCTCTTTGGCGCGGGAAGCAGTCAGCGATTCTCTCATATTGTTCGCGAGTAATTTGCATAAGACATTCTTACGGAATACTCGCTCTTTGTCAAATAGTGTTAACAGGCCCTAGAGAAAATCCTCGCGCCGGTCGCTGAGGTGATTTGCGAAATGGAGCGTATACGCCGGAAGGAGTATCTGACGGAGAAAGAGGCGGCACTGCTGTTTTCATTGTCGGCGGCGACGTTGAAGACGCAAAGGAGCCGGGGCGGTGGGCCGAAATATACACGTAAGGGCGCACGGGTTCTTTACTTACGACAAGACGTTGAGGACTATCTGCATAAGTAAAAAATGCTTGGGCTCCATTTGGTGCGCCCTTGATCCGCGTGTGGTGTTTAAGCTCATAATAGATTAAGCTGTTGCCAATAGACACTTATCCACATCGCGAACACCCTTTAGGATAGCAGATGATCGATCCAACAACGCAGGCCCAGCTCAAAGAGGCTATTGCAGATTGCATAGGTTCTGACCGTGGCATTTTAGATGCTCTTAGAGAAGAAATTCGGCCTCTTAAATCTGCAACTCGCCAAATACAGGCGCGAGCTACAACATCTATCTCGCTAGTCGCCACAGATGGCGGCAATAACCAACTACAGTTTGATCCATTTTTAATTCAACTTATTCGCGTAGTTGACAGCAGTAATAATGAATATTGCTTAGAAGCTGTGTCTCCAACGACGCCGCTTGAAAAACTCGATAAGTTTCAATTTAATCTGGACGGCACACCACGAACAGCTCTTGGCAAAATGATGAGGTTTTTGGGCGTTGATAGCTTGTCGAAATTATCTCATATGATCAGGCCTACAAAAAAAGGTGAGCCGGTATCTCCCAGTTGGGTTCAAGTGTATAGAGAACTTGTTGAGTGGGCGATTTTGTTTGCACTGCTTGACAAAGACTTTGGTACGGACACCTTGATTATTTGTGACGGCTTACTGAGAAGTAAGGTTTTTGCTCAAGATCTCTTCCCCAAATTACTCAACGGCATAAAGGGCCGTATAGAAGATCACTACACTAACAGCCGCCGACAAATTCTACTTGCTGGTGTAGCAAAACACAGCAAAGTGCTTTCTCGTTATCGTTTGGCGATGGCCTTGGAAGGCGTTCTCCTGACGGACTACCCCGCGTATGTAGAAGTGCCAAGAGAAGTTGAAGAACGCGCATACGTTTGGTCAGAGTTTGCACGGGGGGATGATCGAGCAAGTGATGGGGGTGAGGTAAACAAATTTGTCGGCGGAAAAATGTTTTTAGTTAAGTTTGGGAATCGTAAGCGTGACCCTATTTGGCCAGTTGATATTTTTCTCCCACAAATTTCCAATTCTCAACTGATTTTAGGCTCTATGCTAACGGATGCGATTAACGGCTTTCCTGTTCCACATTATCCTCGCTGTTTGCAAAAAGCACACGAAAACGCTGCATTGGTCGATTTTGACTTTGATATTTTGCAAGACTTCATTTACGAGGGTGTTCGTGAGAGTCTTGGGGCGCAAGCTGAACTGCTAGATGCTTTTCAGTTACAAGACGCTGATCCTGCTCAGCGTAGGTATAGTTAAGGAGAATACATGCCTGATATCCAGCTTTTTCCTACAGAGCAGATAGTCGGTATTTTTCGAGGGTTCCAGCAAGGGGGAATGGAGTTCCATGCGGATTTGGTTTTACCTTACCGCAATGAATTTCAAAATATACCCATGCATGGGCAGTTCATCC
Source organism: Desulfovibrio sp. 6_1_46AFAA (assembly GCF_000224635.1). Lineage (NCBI taxonomy): Bacteria > Pseudomonadati > Thermodesulfobacteriota > Desulfovibrionia > Desulfovibrionales > Desulfovibrionaceae > Desulfovibrio > Desulfovibrio sp. 6_1_46AFAA. The sequence goes on along the minus strand of NZ_JH114300.1, from coordinate 666,847 downwards.
TTGTCCAACTCGAAACACCTGATGAAGCCGTTCTAGGCCGTATTGCGTCTTTTTCTTCAGAGGGTAAGCTTTCTCACGGTTCTGGGGAAGAGTTTAATATCAGAGCCGTCCGCGATGGCCGACCAATCCCGGAAGATTTGCGCGAACAATATTTGAAGTATCGTGTGAATATAAGAGTTCTTGGAATATTGAGAAAAAATGGCAACGGACTAACATTTGTTCCATCACATCGTCGGTTGCCCCATGTGGGAAGCAAAGTAGCCTTTCCAAGCGATGAGGTATTACGTGAAGTAGCTGCGCACAATTTAGAAGGAGCGCCGATTGGGCATTTGGCTTTTGGTGAATATATATATGCCAACGGTTGCAAAAATTTTGAAACACAAGAATGGATGCAACTCCTTTCACCTGAAGTCCAAGTCCACTTTCCCATTGAATCACTGGTTGCGCGAAGGAGCTTCGTCTTTGCACGTGCAGGCTTTGGCAAGTCAAATTTAAATAAACTACTTTTCAGCAGACTTTACAAAAATACGCCTCATGTAACCAAACGTGGAGACCGTAGAGTACCGGTAGGCACCGTAATTTTCGATCCAGATGGTGAGTATTTTTGGCCAGATGATAAAGGCCGCCCAGGATTGTGTGATGTTCCTGATTTGGAAGATAAGTTAGTCGTATTTACTGATCGCAGAAGTCCCAGCCCCTTCTATCAATCTTTTGTTGCTGGCGGTATAAGACTAGATATTAGGAGGTTACGTCCGAGCGATGTCATTGCAATCGCTCTTTCGCCAGAACGCCAAGATCAGCAGAACGTTCGTAAGTTGCGTGGATTATCGCAAAACAGATGGGAAGATTTGGTTAATATTATTGACGAAAATGGCAACTCGACACCATTAACAGATATTTGTCGTTTGTTAGATCTTGACCCGCAGCGACAGGAAGCAGAAGCTCTTGCGGCACGCGGAAATATGACTGCGATAGTAAGAATGCTGCACAGTAGAAGCAGCCAACTCATGGATATGCTTACGCAGGCTCTTTCTGACGGTAAACTTTGTGTTATTGATGTCTCTCAAATGCGTGGTGGGCAGTCCTTAATTTTATCCGGATTAATTCTAAGGCGTATTTTTGATCGAAATCAACAAGAATTTACTGCGGCTGATCCCAATACCATTCCTACTATTGCGGTAGTTGAAGAAGCTCAGTCTGTATTAAATGAAAATGCGCCAGCAGCTGAACCATATGTAGCTTGGGTAAAAGAAGGCAGAAAATACGATCTTGGGGCACTGCTAATTACTCAGCAGCCTGGGAGTATTCCCGTTGAAATTCTTAGCCAGGGAGACAACTGGTTCATTTTTCATCTTTTGTCTGCGGCCGATCTTGCTTCGCTAAAACGCGCCAACGCCCACTTTAGTGATGATCTATTGAGTTCTCTTTTGAATGAACCAATTCCGGGGCAGGGAGTGTTTTGGAGCTCAGTTGGCGGGAAACCATATCCTATCAGCCTGCGTATTTTATCTTTTGAAAAAGAATTCAGCATGTTGGATAAGGAATATAATCGTCCAGCAGGAAACACTTATGCTCAAGCATTATTGGGGAATGGAAGTAGTTGTAATTCCCCTGCCTCTGTCGAACCTTGTCAAGCAACTCCGCCAGCTGGACTTCTTGAGCCTATAAGAGAAGATGATTGTGCCCCTATTGATGTCATGGGAAAAATCAGAGAACAAGCTATCGAAGCCCTGAAGCTTGATCGAAACCTCATTGATAAAATTGAATCTCATGAAGGTGTCGCCTGGGGAGCGATTAAAGCCTTTTTGCTTACCAAAATTCCACAGCATCTTGATGATAGAGATACATTTGCCTATCAATTGGTAAAGATCGCTATGGACACATTATATGGTTCTCAGGATAGTGGTTGGGAGGCCTATCGTAACCCAGAGCGAAACGGTACATCCTATGTTCGCTCAAAGGGTTAGCCCGTGAAGAAGATTCCAGATGCTGCCCTTAATGGGCTATGCCCATACTTCACAATGTTTCCACTCGATTTTCCCTTTAAGATACTTGCCCGAAGGGCGCGTAAGGGGAGCCTCGTTTTAGATCCTTTTTGTGGCCGAGGGACCACTAATTTTGCAGCAAGGCTATTGGGATTAGACTCTCTAGCGGTTGATTCTAGTCCTGTTGCCACTGCGATTACAGCAGCAAAACTCGTTGCCGTAACGGCAGAAGAGATCGTGGGCGAGGCCCAAAAAATCCTTGAAGAAAGCGGCAATTCAGACATCCCGCAAGGAGAGTTCTGGGAATGGGCTTTTCATTGTGATGTGCTGCGATCTGTCTGCATACTGCGGGATAGCTTTTTGAAAGACTGCACTACTGGACCGCGTATCGCCCTCAGAGGGTTAATTTTGGGTGCCCTTCATGGGCCGAGACAAAAAACATTTGCCAGCTACCTTTCAAACCAATGCCCACGCACTTATGCGCCTAAACCAGCTTATTCAGTCCGCTTTTGGAAAGAAAAACAACTTACGCCTCAGCGCGTTGACGTGATTGGCGTTATCTCACGCCGGGCAAAACGCTATTATTCTGAACTCCCTACAGTCTTTTCCGAAGTGCGCTTATCCGATAGCCGCAAGGGACACTCTTTCTCCCTTGGCACCGTTTCTTCTGGGTTTAATTGGATCATTACCTCTCCTCCGTATTATGGAATGCGAACCTACATTCCAGACCAATGGTTAAGAAACTGGTTTGTCGGGGGGGCTGACACTGTTGATTATAGCAACGACAGGCAAATTGCCCATTCAACTCCAGAAATTTTTGTGGATAATTTGCATCGTGTTTGGCAAAACGCGGCCGAAGCGTCTAATCCTGAAGCCAGATTAGTCATTCGTTTTGGCGGCATATCTGACCGCAAGGCAAATCCGCTTGAGTTAATCAAGCAGTCGTTGATCGACAGCGGTTGGCGACTCTCGGCTATACGAAGAGCGGGGACATCAGAAGAAGGCAAGCGACAAGCGGATTCATTCTTGCGAAAAAAGTCCGTTCCGTTATGCGAATATGATATTTGGGCGAAGAAAGCTTAACCGCGACTTCTTCCATGCATGCTTCCTTCGAAATATTTTTCTGTTAGCTATTAGCCTTTTTTACTTCTGCAATCATTATGTGATGAAGTTTTTCAAGGTTTTTCTGGGTAAGATCTTTAAGCGATTTTAGAGGTTTCTTTAAGCCAAGCTTAATCTCTGCGACTTGGTATAATTGCTCTTTTGATAAGCCGAGCTCATTGGAACGTGCATAAATTGGCTTGTAAAAGCTTTGCTTCCATTTCTCAGTATTTGTTCTTCTGAGTTTTGGGCGTTGCATAGCTATCTGAGCGTATAGCCAGGCAATTGCCTTTTCCGAATCGCTGATAGCAATTTCTTTGTAACTGGTAACCGCGAACTCTTTTTTTAAGCTCGCCCATATTTTGGCGCCAGCTGTTTTTGCTGCCTTTCCAGCAGCTATATTTAAGTCAATGTACTCTGTAGCAAGTTCTTGAATTTTTCTAGCTGTCTCGTTGGATATATGCTTTCCGCCAGGGTCTGTCGTGACAACCGTTTTCTTGACGACTCTCTCCGTCTTGATGGTAACATCTCCGCCAGCAACAACATTATTGTTTCCTCGAACATTTTGGACTTGATGAGAAGAGTTAGCGGATACGGGTTGATTTAACTCTTTGACATTCGCGTACCAATTATCACGAATTTTTTTAAGCTCCGCTTCTGAAAACTTTCTCCCCTTTGGATGTTCAGGATTGTAGTGTCCAACCTCTGCATGGCAGTCAAAGCATAGGGGTATACAATTTTCGAATGTGTCAGATCCGCTCTTGCTTTTAGGTTTAATGTGATGCAGCTCGATCCTGGTTCCACAGAATTTATGACAAAGGCAACAGCACCTTTGGCACGAGACAAGAACATCATCAACAACATTTTCACAAAATCCCATGCCTATTAGCCTCCATATATTTGCATATCAATATTTTATTTTTTACGAAACGCGATACTGAAAAGTTTCAGAATTAACTCTGAGGCAGCGATGGGTTCAAAATTTTTACTATGCTTTCCGCAAATCTTTCTAGGATGGAATATCTTGAATCTTTGTTGATGTTAAAAAACTAAAAATATTTGTATAGCTAATGCCCTCTTCAGAAATTTTTGTAGCGGCATAATTGCGCCAATCCAAGTTGCCTGTTCCAGGAAAATTCACCCATAACTCTCTTATAACGCTCATCGCCTTTTCTGCCCATTGGGTCAAGCTCTCAGCATGAATAAAACACAAGCTGCCAAGGTGTGGCCTTGCTGCATCATCAACAGATAACGCCCGAGAACAGAAAACTGGAGCGAAGGTGACACCTGGGAGTTTTTCTTGCAAAAAATTTGGATGCCCATTTGCTTGCAATACTTTTCTCTTAGGAATGACAGCATCTTTTTCTGTGTCAGTATAGTCTTCAAATACGATTCCAGTGTTACCAATAAACCACCAAGGATCTGGCCCACCTTGCTCTGATGAGTTGTCCGCAAAAAGTCCTAATAGTTTCCCAAGAGAAACTTGTGCCGCCTCAAAGTGGTCTGCGTCTTTTCCGTTTAATCCTTGGAGTTGCCCCTGCTAAACCGGACACTCCAAGTTTTGCAATGAACGGATAAACTCACGAGGTGAGAGCATCCGGAGGGCCTTATGTGGGGCATTTTCATTATAGTCTTCAAACCAACCGGAAAGCTGCGCCATCACAGTTTCGGCATCCGATCGATCGTTGCAGAAGACGTAATCCCGTTTGAATGTTTTGACGAGAGCTTCAGCCATACCGTTGCTTTGGGGGCTGCGAGATGGAGTAAACTTGCTGACGATGCCCAGCGCGGCGGCAAAAGTTATTGTTTCTCTCGCCGTGTAGCAGGATCCGTTGTCGGAGAACCATTCAACTGGCTGCAATGTTTTGACATCCCCAAACCGCTTTTCAACGCATGCCAGCATGACGCTTTGCGCCATGTCAGCACTGTACCCACCAGTGGTGGCGGAATAGGCCATCACTTCTCGGTCGCAAGTATCTAGGGCAAAAATAACGCGCACCCGCTCACCGTTGTCGCAGGCAA
>NZ_JH114300.1:567199-661310 GCF_000224635.1 Desulfovibrio sp. 6_1_46AFAA | reverse complement strand
GAGATGAGTTTTTTTTCGCGGCCAATGCGAACAGCTTCTTTAAGGATTTCAACTTCCAGTGTTTTGTTACCGAGGACGCGTTCCAACTGCCGGATTCGCTTTTTCAGGGCCTTTACTTCGGCAACGCTGACAACCTCGTCATTGGCTTCAATGGCTGTTTTGCCGCCTTCACTCATCTGCTTTCTCCAGCGGTAAAGCAAATTCGGAGCAACGCCATACGTTCGTGCCACCAGGGAAACCGACTGACCTGGGGCCATGCTGGCCTCTATCAGGCGAACTTTTTCGCCGACAGACCAACGGCGACGGGGCGTTATGTTTACTATCTCCACCGTTGAACTTGTTTTAGCACTAGTTCCAGCCATAGTTCCAGCACCTCATCCCTAGTTAGAGGGGTGTCCGGTCGAAATGGGGGCTACTCCAATCCTTGTCTGATTTCGTTGAAATATTTTTCTATTTTCCGACTATTTGATTTGCCAAATCGCTCAAATAAAAATTCCATAGATTCAACTTGTTCTGATATAATTGGATCATATACAGGACTAGAATGAGTTTCCGGAAAAAAGCGAGTTAGGCCTCTAAGCCATGGGAGGCGCTCTGCGGCAGAAGCAGCAGACCGGTAGCTCTCCCTTGCTACATCCAAGTCAGAAAGACTGCCAGCCATAAAAGAAGCATTGCCACATAAGTATAGCCAGAGGGCTCTATAGCCTCTTAAGTCGTTTCCACTCAGATGAGACAATGCATCCTTACTTGCATTGAGTGCTCCAGAATAATCTTCATTCCATAAACAGTCTTGATATCTCACTTCATATTTTACGGAGGATGCTAATTCATTACTGGCAGGGAGCGGTGATTGTTCGAGGGAATCACGCAAGCCAATGATAGCCGCATCTGCTGCATCCCATTCTTTGCCGTGAGCAATAAAAAGGTTGATATTTTCTTCAAGCTGACTAAATGATGCCCCCTTTGACTGTTCAATCCCGAATATAATTTCGGCTTGGGCTTCTGGATGTAAACATTTTCTGTTTTCAATTTTATAAAAGAATTCATGTAGCTTATCGCCTGTTATTAGTACTAGGGCATAGTCTGTGGAGGAACGGGTACATCTGCCAATTGCCTGAGTCACACGTGTTTTTAAACGGTTGCAAAAAAGAACAGCTGAACCTAGCCTGCTGACAAAAAAGCGTTCTTGGAGATTCGTTGATTCAGGTAGTCCATTCAAAATCAAGTACCGGCATTCATCACCTAAAAAATCTATTCCATCATATCTATTTGCAAGTATTGCCAGTGCATTATCTGTATCAACAAATTCTTTTTTTGAAGTTTCGATATCCGTAGCATTAAATACCTTAAACCCCTGTACTGCTTCTGTTTCGCTCGCAAGGCTTGCAACTTGCTCACTAGCAGGGTTGCTAGGTGTTAATATTAAGGCCCTACCAAATTTTTAGCCCATTTAAGCGCTTGAGATATTGACTGCCGTTCACTTGCAAATGCCATGGGGAAAACAATAAACCGACGCCCAACACCTTGCTTGTCCCATCCTTCAGGGGCTGGTATTCTATGAATTCTCTCGCGGCCAAAAATCCTCTCTAAGTCCCCGCCTTCACCGAGAGTCGCAGACATATATATTCGTTGTTTTGCCTGCAAAAATGGGTCAAAACTTTTTGTCGGAGGAGTTAGTGGGCGAATCAGTATAGAATGAGCTGAGTAGTACAAATGGCAAGCTAAAAGGTGATCGCGGATCATTATCCACTTAAAATAGAGTTCGCCTTGGTCAACACTAAGCTGTTCATCAAGTAGACTGATAAGATTATCTTTAATCGTTAATAAGGCTGGAGTTGGCAGCTTATTCACAAAAACTGTGTCTAGCTGGGGGTCATCCCTATAATCATAACGCGTCCGATCATAATATGGCATATGCTTTTCTAGTGCAGACCAAACCGATTCAAAAACAACTGGAGACTCAAAACGCTTTATATTCAAAGACCAAAATGAGGTTACGTAGTTTTCAGCGGAATGGGCATCGTCAAAAATTAATGTCTGGACATCACGGAAAAAAGGATTTGTATTAAAAAGAGAACTGTATGTAGTAATAGCAATTGTATCCCCAGCTAAAAACCGTGATTTATCAGATTCTGGATAGCCCCTCTGACTTCCAACAAACCCTGTGGCTTCAATGCCATATTTCTCATGCGCTTGAGCCACAACCTGATGAACCAATTGTCGTGTAGGGCAAAGAAAAACGCATCGTTCTTGAAATTTCCGCCTTCGCCACTCCGCAATGAGGAGTCCCACAAGTGTTTTTCCGCTACCTGTTGGCAATTCTAGTGCAAGGTCTGGCTCGCTTTGGTTGGATACATACGCCCGCAACATATCTGCCTGCTGTGATAGTAAACCCTCAACTGTTCTATTTCTAAGATCTCTGAAGAGGGATTCGGGACTTTGTTCAGAAGAGGCGGGGGGCGTTGGAATTTTGAAAGCCATATAAACCTCACATTTTTTTCATAGATGCCTTTGTTCGTTCACTTCATGGTATAATACCATCGAAGAAAAAGCATCTCCAATAAGGTTGGAAATATAGCATTACATCCAATGATATCGTTTTGTTAAAACATTTTGAACCCAAAGTGCGAAAAGGACTTACGGCAAATACCGTAAGCCCTCGTAATTTCCGGTTAGAGATATTTTTTGAGCTCAGCCTCTTGAACTTAATAGGTGAACTTCATTCCACCCGCGCCCCAATCCGCTCAATAAACTCCACAATTTCCTCCGCCCGCCAGACCGTTGTGCGCGGGCCGAGCTTTACCGGCTTGGGGAAGCGGCCTGTTTTGCAGCCTTCCCACCAAGCGCTTTTGCTGATGGGGACAAGTTGCAGGACTTGGGGGAGCCGAAGGAAGCCCACTTTGGGAATGGTTGTCATGGTAGTCATTGTTACACCTCCTGATAGGTCTTTGGTATTTGCTGGAAGCGTATCATGACTTTTTTGGCGAGCCGTTTTGTGCGTGAAAAAGTATGGTCTGGGGAGTTATTGGATGGCATTGCATTGTACTGTGTGGACAAATTTTTTGTTGACAGGGTTTTGAAAATCCCTGTTTTCATTCTTTTTGATGGTTCAAGGTGGTTGCGCAACCGGCTACAACAAAGAAACGGCGCACCGCTCGAAAGCAATGCGCCGCTTGGTAGTCTGGGAATCGCCTTTCTATAACTGGCCGTGCCCCTCATGAGTCTGGACGTAGGCCTTCAAGACCGCGTTCATGCGGCTCTGGTAGCCGGAGCCGGTGGCACGGAACCATTCCAGCACATCGGCGTCTATGCGCAGGGTTATCTGTTGCTTGGCCTCTTTCAGGAGCGCGGAAGGCTGCAAGCGCCTCGCAGTCTCAAAGAACGGATCGTCCAACGGCAAATTGTCGGCATCCTCTTCGGCTGCAAGCGTAGCGGCCGCGTCTGGCATATCTTTCAGCCGCTGCCAGTCCGTCTTTGACTCTGCGGCCTGAGCATCATGCAGGGTCATACGGGTGCGTGGCTTCTTGTTCGATGCGCTTTTCATAACTTCTCCTTTCTCTGGCATTGGCACGGCGGGCGGAAATGATGCGGAAGGCTCCATCACGCAGGGTGAACGCTACGACAAAGAGCAGGCCGTTTTTTTCACCGAGCGCGAGGCATCGCTGCTCTCCGTAATCGCGCCGTGTATCTTCCAGAATAAGCGGGGCGTCGGCCAGAACCAGCGCGGCATCAATAAAATCAACGCCATGTTTTTCCAGATTGCTCTGGCGCTTGGCTTCGTCCCATTCAAATTCCATGTTCATAATGTAACTCCATTTTGTAGCTACGTCAATTTGGGACGAATTATTTTTCCGCTTTCAATTTGTCCAAGTGGTCAGCCCATTCCTGCATCATCCGCCGCCTTTCCGGCAGATATTCAGCGTAGTTGTAGGCCGCCCGCACATCGTTCCTTTCGCCGTGGGCGAGCTGGCGCTCGATCCAATCCCGGTTGTAGCCGAGTTCGTTGAGCAGAGTGGACGCGAGAGAGCGAAAGCCGTGCGTGCTCATTTCATCCTTGGCGTAGCCCATGCGGCGTATGGCGTTGAGCACCGTAGCGTCGGCGAGCGGGCGTGTTGCCGTGCGGATGGACGGGAAGAGCAGCTTTCCGCTGCCGGAAAACTCTTGCAGCTCTTTCAGGATTTTCACAGCCTGCCTGGAGAGCGGCACGATGTGGATCTGCTTCATCTTCATGCGTGTGGCCGGAATGCGCCATTCGCCGGCCTCAAAATCGAACTCGCTCCATTCTGCGGCCCGAAGTTCGGTCGGACGCACAAAGACCAGCGGCCCCAGCTTCAGAGCGCATACGATGGGGAAATAGCCCTCATAGCCATCGATATCGCGCAGAAGCTGGGCCACCTTTTTAGGCTCGGTGACGGCGGCTCTGTGCGTCGCGTTTCTGGGCCGTATCGCGCCGTGCAGGTCTGTCACCGGGTTGCGTTTGGCCCGGCCCGTGATCACGGCATAGCGGTAGATCTGCCCGATGATTTGCATCAGGCGGCGGGCGGTTTCATTCTGGCCTTTCTTCTCAATGGGCTGGATGACCTTCAGAATGTCCAAGGGTTCCATCCGGCCGATGTGCTCCGTGCCGATGACCGGGAAAATATACTTCTCCATACGGTACATGACCGTGCCCCGATGTTTTTCCGTGAAGTCGGTTGTCCGGGCCTCGAACCATTCCAGGGCGATATTCCGGAACATGTCTTTCACTTCCGAGATATGCTCTTCTTTGGCGATTTTCCGCTTCGCGGCGGGGTCAATGCCGTCAGCCAGGAGCTGTTTGGCTTCCTGACGCTTTTCTCGAGCCTTTTGCAGGGTGACTACCGGATATTCGCCAAAACTGAGGACTTTGGGCTTGCGCTCGAAGTAGTAGCCCAGACGCCAGAGTTTTTTGCCGGAAGCGGACAGGTAGAGGTACAGGCCGCTGCCATCTGCGACTTTCATGGGCTTTCCAGTGTACTTCAAATTTTTGATCTGAAAATCGGTCAATGCCATGTCGGTTCTCCTTGAATTAGGGTGGATTTAAGGATACCCGTTTGGACGATAATGCTTTTTTATTTCAAGGCATTAAAAGAAAAAACGGATATCGGATTGCTAACGCATTTCGATACCCGTAAAAATACCCGCAAAGCTCTTGGATTAGCCTGGATTTGGCTGGATTCGGCAACTGCCCCGAATCTCTAAAAAGCAAGAACGCCAAGGCTTTTTGTACCTTGGCGTTCTTTGTGATACCCAAATTGGGCGTCCCCAGGCGGATTTGAACCCCTGTCGACGGCGTGAAAGGCCGTTGCAGTCAGCTTTACCCCTCTTGCCCCAATTTTATTAAGTTATATATTTCATAGTATTATATTAAAAAATTCTTTCCAAAAAGCCGCTGACCTCGATTGGACTTGACGCTGTTTGTGGGGCATAGTGTGGGGCATACGAGAACGGTATTTCTCGCCGTTATCAACATGTTGCCCCGCATTTTGCCCCATAGATGCGGGACAAGCCATGCCCCAAGAGGTCAAAGTATATGGCAAGCAGAAAAAGACAGTCGGTTGTGGGCTATGCCGGAGTGTATTTTGTGGAGGTTCCGAAGGCTGCCGGGTACGGCACGGAAAAAATCTATTACATCCGCTACCGTAGACAAGGAAAGCTCATTGAGGAAAAAGTCGGCGGACAGTACCGCGACAACATGACCGCCGCCAAAGCCGCAAGTATTCGCGGTCTGCGCATGGAAGGCAAAGACGCCTCCAACGAGGAAAAACGTGCCGCCGCCCGTGCCGCCAAGATAGCGGAAGAATCCCGCTATACCTTCAGCAGACTGTGGAGCTTGTTCGAAGAAGCTAAAAACACCAACCGTACCATCAAGGACGATCGTATCCGCTTCAACCTGCACATTGCGCCCGCTTTGGGCACGAAGAGCATCCCCGAACTTACCGTGCATGATATCGACAGGCTCCGGGCCAAGCTGGAGAAAGCCGGAAAATCGCCGCAGACCGTCAAGCACGTACTCACGCTGGTCAAACGTCTGCTGAATTTCGCCCTGTGCAAGGGCTATGTGGAATCCATTCCGGGCTCTCTGCACATCACTATGCCCACAGTAGACAACAAGGTGACGGAAAACCTCACTCCGGAGCAGGCGCAAAAGTTGCTGAACGCTCTGGACGAGGAACCGGATCAAACCTTGGCTTCTCTGGTGCGACTGGCCTTGTTCACCGGCATGCGGCGCGGCGCATTGCTCAATCTGCAATGGGGCGATCTTGATTTCGAGCGCGGTTTCATTACCTTACGCGGGGATGTCGCTAAAAAACAAAAAACAGAAACTATCCCCATGAACGAACAGGCCAGGACCATTCTGGACGGCCTGCCACGAGGCAAAAGCCCGTATGTGTTCCCAGGCCGCTATGACGACAAGCCGCGAGGAAATATCACTCCTATGCTCAAACGGGTACGGGAGAAGGCCGGATTGCCGGAATCCTTCCGCCCGTTGCACGGACTGCGGCACTCTTTTGCTTCCTGGCTGGCGAGTTCCGGGCAGGTGTCCATGTACGAATTGCAAAAGCTGCTGACCCACTCCAGTCCACAGATGACGCAACGCTACGCGCACCTACATGATGACGCTCTACGCAAGGCGTCAGGAGTGGCCGCAACGCTGTTCAGCGCGGCAAAAAATAAAGTGGTCGAGCAATCTTCTCAAGTGGACGCCAAGACGGTAGAAACAAAAATACGCAGCAAGAAACACCAGCCCAAACGAGAAAGCGCATGAGCTATCCGCCATACACTATCACCAGTACCGCCCTCAAACTTGTGGCGGCAATCAGCGAACAGCTTGCAACGCTTTCCGCAACCGGCGCGTTAACGGCAGAGAACCTCTCGCCGCAGCTACGCCGGGAAAACCGTATCCGCACCATCCATGCTTCGCTCGCCATCGAGAACAACACGCTGAGCCTGGAACAAGTAACAGACATCATCGACGGTAAGCCGGTTATCGGCCCGCCCCGCGACATCCAAGAAGTACGCGGAGCCGTCGCAGCCTATGAAAAGCTGGATGCATGGAGACCGCACAATCTGAAAGACCTGCTCGCCGCTCATGCCATGCTCATGCACGACCTTGTGGACAATCCTGGAAAACTGCGCACCGGCGGCGTTGGCGTGTTCCAGGGCAGCAAGGTAATCCACATGGCTCCGCCCGCCAATCTGGTGCATGGGCATCTGGAAAACCTGCTCCAATGGCTGAAAGGCACGGACGAACACCCGCTCATTACAAGCTGCGTTTTCCACTATGAGTTTGAATTCATCCACCCCTTTGCTGACGGCAACGGCCGCATGGGACGGCTTTGGCAGACGCTCATCCTTAGCAAGTGGCGGCCGGTTCTGGCCTACATGCCGGTGGAAACCATCGTTCGCAACCGGCAGGAGGAATACTACGCCAGCTTGGGACAGGCAGACGCCCAGGGTGAGGCCACCAAGTTCATAGAATTTATGCTCCAAGCGTTGCATGATACCTTGGCGAACACAAACACCGACCAAGTAGATGCTCAAGTAAGCGACCAAGTAAAACGCTTGCTGGATGCGATTGGGCAGAACGAAAAAACAGCCACCGAATTGATGCAAGCTTTGAGCTTGCGCCACGCGCCGACTTTCCGCAAGAACTACCTCACCCCCGCGCTAGAGGCCGGACTAATCGAAAGGACGCAGCCGGATTCGCCGCGCAGCCCGACACAGCGGTACAGGCTGACGGAACTGGGTAAAAGCGCCATGAGAGGGCAGGCATGAGCGAAAAGAAAAAGCTAACCATTTTTCAGCGCGGTATCTTACAGTTTTTCTTTTCCGTAGCAGTTGCATCACTGTTTATGTATGCAGGACTCACAGCTTTTATACAGCTATATCTTGCCGGCCTTTTTTCACAAAATGCTATCATCATTTTCTTTGGCTTTGCATCTGCACTGGTGATAGTTGCAATGTCATTTTTCATCATGAAGCTGACTTTTAGTGCCAATCTCACAACAAAAGTAAATTTGCCAAAGATTGTGGAATTTTCTCATGCTCTGCAAAATATTGGGATAAACAGATTTGATGAACAGATTGACTTCATAGCAAGAGAAAAAATTTTTGTATTCGTGTCTGATGAGACAATATTGGCTCCATATAAAGAAAATGCGAGCGTGAGACGCTATATTTTTCTCAAAGACAAGGAAAAACTCAAATGTTTTAATGGCGATAAGAGGCTTTGCCTGGATGTAGACGATTACGAGCGTCTTTTAGAAGAGCATGGCGCGAAAACCAAGTCGGCCTATACCGCCAAGATTGCCGAATTGGAGCAGAATGTCATCGAACTGAAATCGGTCAATTCTTTGCAAGGCGCGGAGATTGCCAAGCTCACGGATGAAAAGAAAAAACTGCTGACGAAGAGTGCAGAATATAAAGAAAAACTACGCACTCTCCCCGGACGTGAGAAGAACGCGGAGAAGCGGACAAATGACAGAATAGCGTTCTGGCGGGTAGGAGGCCCACTTTTGAACAGGTTATTTCAGGAGGCCCAAGCCGATACTCGGTACACTCGCTCCCAAATTCAACAAATTTTCGAGCAAGAACTTGAAACCTTCCCCGAAGAAAACTTCTTGGAACTCCGAACCGCCATCAAAAAAACCTTATACACTTCCAAAAAAGCCGAGGCCAACACACCATTTGATCTCACAGGTTGGGCAATGGAGTCCATCCGGCATGGGTTGGGAGAACTCGCTAAAAAAGATTCAGGACGAGTAAAAGAAAGCTAAAATTTCAGAGCGCCATGAATCTTTTCTTCTCATGCGCACAGAACTCAGTATTTCAATAATACACTATAATTACATGTTAATTCGTAAGAATCTCCGAATTCGTACAGAACTCGGAGATTCTTTTTTACCTCTGCGGCAGAGCCAGGAATTTTATTACTCCGCAAGGTCGGTATGCTTCTTTCAAAATTCGTCCGCGCTCGTCACAGACGGACCAAATCAGCAAAGGAGCATACAACATGGCAGATAAGCAGAAACTCAACACCGAAGAAGCCGCCGTCTATCTTGGCATCCGTCCCAAACAGCCTTGGTCAAGCTGCGCGTCACTCCGGCGGAAAAAACGGCCATCACCGCCAAGGCCGAGGCCCAAGGCCAGACCGTGACGGATTTCATCCGGCAACGCGCTCTGGACTACCGACTGCGGCAGACTCCCTTGGAAAAGGAGCACGTCCGTCAGCTTGCCCGCATCGGCGCGAACTTGAACCAGCTTGCGCGGTGGGTGAACATCCACAAGAGCCGGGCCGAGACAATAGATGTGCTTGCCGCCCTGGTCAGCTTGGAGCGGGTGTTGAGAGACACACCCCCCCGCAGCCAGCCGATGAGAAGCCGCCATGTATATGAAAGTCTTCCCACACGGCCAGGGCGGCGGTGACGGCCCCACGCACTACCTTGTGCGCCCGGATTATCCGGGCCGGGACGAGCTGCCGCCGGAAGTGCTGCGCGGGGATGTGGAAATCACTCGCGCCCTTATTGATTCGCTGGACACCAAATGGAAATTCACTGCCGGGGTACTCTCCTGGCATCCAGATGACACGGTAACGCCGGAACAGGAACAGCGCGTCATGGATGACTTTGAGTAGGTGGCCTTTGCGGGCCTGGAACCGGATCAGCGCAATATCCTTTGGGTACAGCACAGCCATGCGGGCCACCATGAATTGCACTTCGTCATTCCGCGCGTGGAACTCTCCAGCGGCAAGGCGTTCAATCCCTGTCCCCCGGTTGGCAGAAACACTTTGACGTGTTCCGCGACCTGCACAATTACCGGGAAAACTGGGCCAGACCGGACGACCCGACCCGCGCCCGCCTCCATGCGCCGGAACACGCCGACTTACACAAAGCCCGTCTGCTCCGATGGGGCAAGACTCCTGGCCCGGACGAGCGCGGCGAAGCCAAGCAAGCCGTCCATGAATATTTGCGGCAGTGCATCGGGCAGGGAACCGTGGCCAGCCGCACGGACGTGCTTACGGCCTTGCAGGAGGCCGGTCTGGAAATCAACCGGGCCGGAAAGGATTACATAACCGTCAAAGACCCTGATAGCGGAGAAAAACTTCGCCTCAAGGGAGGAATATATGCAGAACACTGGAAACTTGAATTCGCTGGCCGAGCGCATGAAGGCCAAGATGGAACAGGATCGCCGGGAGATGGAGTCTCAGACCCGGCAACAGTTCGACGCCTTGAGCAAGAGCTTGAGCGCATCATCGAAAAACGCGCTCAATACAACCGAAGCCGCTATCCAGCACCATTTCGCCAGCCTGGAGCGGAACGTAACTTCACGCTGCCGGATGCTGAGCGCCGCCTTTGGCTGGAAATGCCTGCAAGCCCTGGTCATAACGCTATGCATCCTGACGGGCGCGACCTTCGGCGGCTGGGGCTTGATGACCCTGGCCGGAAACAAGGCCACGGCCTTGCAGCGGGAGATCACAACGTTGTCGGAACGGAAAACAGCCCTGGAGATACAGAGTGCCGCGCTATGGGCCACGTTCAAGGGCTTGGAATCGTATCAGGCGGACGGCAAGGACTATCTGCTGACACCGGAAGGCTGGAAAATTATCCGCGCGGGAACAGTCGGCAAACGGGAAGCCTGGAGCATAGTGAGGAAATAAGCCATGACCGAACTGGAACGCACGCTCAAAAATACCTTGCTCACCCTGGAGCACGAATTGACCGCCACGCAGAAAGCGCACAGCGCATCCCTGGCCAACCACCAGCGCAGCCTGGAAAGCCACGCCCAAGCCATCCGTCAGCTACAAGAGAAAATCGGCCAACTCCAGGCAGAACAAGCCGAATCAGCGCGACACTTTCAAGGCTTGAGCGATATACACGCGAACTTGGAACCGCTCTTGTCTCGCTTGAGCGCCTTGTTGAGCGCCAAATAGAGCGGTTGCGGGAACGAGAGCGTCAGCGCAGCCGGGGGCCGGGGCTGGGACGGTAGCAGGCAGGCCATATCTGGCGGTCATTCTTCGTTTAGGATAAAAGCCATTGGAAGCAATATGGAGGAACGAATGTACACTAAAAATGGACGTCCCCTACAAGTGAAAGGAAATACTGTTTATAGCCGCTCCGGCAAAGTCGTAGGCAGAATTAACGGAAACAAAGTGTTTGGCCCAGATGGCAGCTATGTTGGAACGATAGCAGGTGATAGGCTGATATATCGCTCCACTGATGGAGCCACTAGAGGGGGAAGCTTTTCGTCGTGTAATTCCTGCGGAAGCGCCATGGCCAGTGCTTGCGGCTCAGCAATATGGGGTGATGAGCCTAATATTCCTGACTAAAATTTGAAAATGAATAGTAAAAGTCCTTGGCAACCGGGATTGCCAAGGACTTTGCTGGTACTCTTCCCTTGTTAGGCTTCTACAAGCTCAACAGTGCTGTAGGTATCCTGAATTTTGAAAAGCAGGTCTTCCACCCGTTTTAACTCACGGGCCAGAATATGAATGACCGCCCCGTCGATCTCCGCTTCCGCATCCATTAGTTCCATAAGTGCTGTAAACGCTGTTACTGACGAAGAAGCATTAAAAAGCACTTCGCGTAGGCTTTCCGCATCCTGTTCCTCAAAAAGCTCTTGTTCGCTACGCACTGCCAGCAGTGAAAAGCGATAGCTGCGGATTTCATCTTCGGATGTGTTTTCCTCCTCCGGTTCGGCCTCTACTGCTGGCGGACTGCTAAATTTGAGCAGGGCTTGTGCCGCATCGGTGAGCATGGCGGCTATGGCCGACAGGTCTGGTGATGACGTTTGGAAAGAAATCGGATTGGGCTGATGGTAACTGGACATTAGACACCTCTACGGTTTTCTTATTGGAGTTTTCAAAATGAGAAACTCCGGGTGCTAAGAACTGCCGTAGAGCAGCGGGCTATTTCCCTGTTGCCAGGTATTGTATTTCGCCCACACCCGGAGGATAATGCAGGGAACCACGCCTAGATTCAGGCGCAATAAAACCCACAGTCTTTCGGGGTGGGGACCGTCTACGGAAAGGTGTTCTTAAGCACCTGAAAAAAAGGAACCACAATTAAGTCCAACAGTCAAGCTTCTAGCTACAAGGCTGCATAGGATGGGGAGGCATGTCTTCAGGAAAGCAATCTGCTTTTTCTTTGCATTTAAATGTAAGGTTCACTTCACCTGTGGTTAGACGTTTTGTCCAGTATTCCCCAGACAGCTTATCTGACTTTTGTCCCACTATATTAAAAGTCATTGCCCCCTCATGCACGGGGCTTCTATTCTGAATGCCTACTTTGGGATTACTGGCATACAAATAACATAATTGTTTGATGTGATGTTCCTTATCGATTAAGAAGCTCTCACTATGACTATAACTTATCATTTCTTGTGTATACATAGTGCAATGTATTGCAAAAAAAGATTGATTTATGACAAGGATTGTAGGGATTGGTGCAATAGTGCTACCGTCATCTTTTTTCCAGTTTGACTGTATAATCCCTTCCCACGTGCCATTTAAATCAGGGAAAGGAACTAGCCATCCTTGAAAGTATTTAAAACGCCAGAACCATTTTATAAACAAAAAAGCAATAACAACATCTATTGTTATGACTTTTGATATTATATTTATGAAGTCAAGAAAGTTGTTAATATTTTTACCCATTGCAGTTGCTAATACAAACAGCAAGGCTCCAGATATTCCAACAATGACATATAAATATATCTTTACATTAGTGAAGTGCATTTAAAATCCTATGAAATTCCATGCGGATAGCGTGAAAGAGTTGGCATCATTTGCATTCCATTTTTGCCAACCATGAAACAAATACTTTAGATCGCTTACCTCGCCCCATTCTTTGCATTTTTCAATTTCTTTAGTATTGTTATACAAATATATTAATGAGTTTCTAATGTCGTCAGTATATAATGAATTTCCAAAATTACTGTTTGGAACATTCCATGCTAGACATTCAATAAAAAATCCACATACGCCACAATCTTTAATTCTACATTCTGACATTTCGCAAGAAAGAGATTTTAAAATACGCACAACTGATTTATATCGTCTTCCTGTATTTAAATTTTTATCTACTCCATTGCTGTAATGCTGTTGAGGCCAATTGATAACTTGACGTGAATTATCATCTGGCCTCAATTCGCATCCGGACAAAAAAGTTCCATCTGAGTTATAGCGCCTATGTTCAAAGAAAGGTGCAACATCAGCTTCAACGTGATAAGTGTTTTCTTTGACATCAATCGCTTTGTTGCCACGCTTGACGGCAGAGCGTCCAAAGTGAGTAACCAAGGCGTCATAAATTGCATTTTTGTAATCAGCATAAGAAAATGGAGCGGGAGCTATGGAGAAGTCTTCTGGGTGCATACCTTCTGGAAGCTCATAGAAAAATACATCTTTGCAAAGTACGCCAACATCAACATCACTG
The DNA here is from genome assembly GCF_000224635.1 of Desulfovibrio sp. 6_1_46AFAA. NCBI lineage: Bacteria > Pseudomonadati > Thermodesulfobacteriota > Desulfovibrionia > Desulfovibrionales > Desulfovibrionaceae > Desulfovibrio > Desulfovibrio sp. 6_1_46AFAA. The sequence goes on along the minus strand of NZ_JH114300.1, from coordinate 647,859 downwards.
TCCGCCCGGACATTTGTATTGTTGGCATATGAGCCTTGGGCAAAAGCCGAATAATTTATTCCAGATAAGAACGCGCTCCTCGACAAGGCGTTTTTTATTGCTGATTCAGCGTTGCTGCAACGGGTTTCTTCTGTTGTTCCAGGAGGCTTCGCCCATTTCCGAAATTGCTCTTCCCAATCACGCGCCATAACATCCTCATATTTTGGCTAAAGCAAATAAAAACTATTTCAATTTTTCTACAGTCTAACAGTTTTATCTTATTTTCCAAATCTGTGGGGCAGAGCGTGGGGCAGATTTGCCCCACAACGAAAAAGCACTCACATTTTTATGTAAGTGCTTGATTTTCTTTGGCGTCCCCAAGGGGATTTGAACCCCTGTCGACGGCGTGAAAGGCCGTTGTCCTGGGCCGGCTAGACGATGGGGACGCATGTGTTGGCTGGGCTGCAAGGACTCGAACCTTGATTAGCGGAGCCAGAATCCGCCGTCCTGCCAATTGAACGACAGCCCAACACGAGGTGGAAAAATAGATGAGGTTGGGGGGATTGTCAATAAATTTTTGGTCAAAGCGCAGAAAGTTTTTCCGACGATGAAATGGACAGTGTCATTCCGTGGGGTAGGGATTCCAAAGATTTGTGACTTGAAAATTTTTATATTAGTTTGTATTATAAAGTAGCCCATACAATCCCAGTGTTCAATTTACTTATGGTGGTGAGACGTTCCCGATATCTGGGGAATGTCTGAAAACAATGGTCCTGATAAGGAGGAGTGAATGTCTCAAGAAAGCTCGGCGATCGTTGTCGACAGGGCAAAGTCGCAATGGTCCGACCTGTGGAAAAAGGAAGATTACTGGGCCATCTGGATTGGTTTCTTTATTCTGATCGTGGCAAGTTGCCTGGTCTTCGGCGGCCGCCAGGAGCTGGAGAGCAAGTATGAGCAGTACGCGGCGGTTATGAAAGCCGAATCCGCCAAACCTTTCAAAACCATAGAATGGTACCAGGCTTCCGCAGCCCAAAAAGGGCTTCAGGGACAGAATCTGGCTTCGGTCAAGCTGCTTATCAATCAGCTGAAAACACCGGCCCGCTGGCAGTCCAATCCCCTAGACGCCCTGATGATGTCGCAGGCCCAGGCCGACAAGGCCAATGAAGCCGTCATGCCGAAAGTGGATGCGGCCAAACAGGCCGAAGCCGCTGCTCTGGCCCAGGCCAAAGAGGCGCAGGCCGCCGCTGCGGCCGCCTCGTTCGGCGACGCCACGCTGAACGCCGCCGCTGAAAAGTCCATCGGCGAATGGCAGGCCGCCAAGAAAGCGACCGCCGACATCTCTAAAAAGCTGGTCAAGCCTTTCAACCGCATTCCCACCCTGATTGTGCTGGGGCTCGCGCTGGCCGTGCTGACCTCCATCGGCGCCAAGTTCATGGGCTTCAACGTGGGCAAGTTTTTTGTGGCCTTCCTGGGCGTGTATCTGCTGTGCGTGCTCGCCAATATCCTGGGCAACCAGAAGACCATGCGTCTTTACGGCATCAATGCCGAAATCTGGTCCATCGCCATCGGCATGATCATTGCCAATACCTTCGGCACGCCCAAATGGCTTAAAGAGGGTGCGCAGGTGGAATACTTCATCAAGGCCGGTCTCGTGCTGCTGGGCGCGGAAGTGCTTTTCCACAAGATTATGGCTATCGGCATCCCCGGCATTTTCGTGGCCTGGGTGGTGACGCCCATCGTCTTGGTCAGTACCTACATTTTCGGCCAGAAGGTGCTGAAAATGCCATCCCAAACCCTGAACATCGTCATTTCGGCCGACATGTCCGTGTGCGGCACCTCGGCGGCCATCGCCACGGCGGCTGCGGCTCGGGCCAAAAAAGAGGAACTGACCCTCTCCATCGGTCTGTCCCTGACCTTCACGGCCATCATGATGGTGGTGATGCCCGCCTTCATCAAGTGGGTGGGCATGCCTGAAGTGCTGGGCGGCGCCTGGATCGGCGGCACCGTGGACGCCACGGGCGCCGTGGCCGCGGCGGGCGCGTTCATCGGCCCTAAGGCCCTGCAGGTGGCCGCCACGGTTAAGATGATCCAGAATGTGCTTATCGGCGTGACCGCCTTCTGCGTGGCCCTGTACTGGTGCACCAAGGTGGACGCGCAGGCCTGCGGCCAACGCGTGGGCGCCATAGAAATCTGGCATCGTTTCCCCAAGTTCGTCATCGGCTTCCTGGCGGTTTCCATCATCTTCTCGCTGATCAGCAGCGGTCTCGGCGCGGACTTCGGCAAGATGCTGGTGGACAACGGCACCAACAAGGTTTCCGTGCCCCTGCGCGGCTGGTTCTTCGGTTTGGCCTTCGTGGCCATCGGCCTGACCACCAACTTCCGCGAACTGGGCAAGTACTTCAAGGGCGGCAAGCCCATCATCCTTTACATCTGCGGTCAGTCGCTGAACCTGTGTCTGACGCTGCTCATGGCCTGGATCATGTTCTACAAGGTCTTCCCGGAAATCACCGCCAAGATCTAGTATGTGTTTGACGGCGGGCCGCTGCGGGCTTTCCGTGGCGGCCCGTAATGGGAGAATGTATGCCGCCTGCCGTACGCAATCTGTTGAAAATGGGAAGCTGGGTACTGGCCCTCTGGCTTTTTTTCGCAGTGCTCACCCCGCGACTGGTAGCGCTATCGCCCGCCTGGCAACACTACGATGCCGTGCAGGAACAATACGGTCTGGACAGTGGTGCGTTGTACTACTCCGATGTGCCCGTCACGCAGGAGGCTGCGGACGCCGTGGGACGCGCCGTGCGCGCCGGTATGCAGGAACGGCACATGCTGGCGGCCGGACGTTGACGATGGCGACTCAGCCAATGCGCTACGTGGTCAGTGCCTGTCTGGCCGGGCAGGCTTGCCGTTATGACGGCGGCAGCAATTCCTGCCCGGCGGTGATTCGTCTGGTGGAAGAGGGGCGGGCCGTTCCGGCATGCCCGGAAGGTTTGGCCGCGCTGCCGATTCCCCGGCCACCCTGTGAACAGGTGGGAGAACGGGTGCTTTCCCGCGACGGACAGGATCTGAGCGAAGATTTTTTACGCGGCGCGCGACTGGCCCTGCACAAGGCGCTGGAGCAGGGCTGCGTGGCGGCCATTCTCAAGAGCCGTTCGCCGTCCTGCGGCTTCGGCCTGATCTATGACGGTACGTTCAGCCGTAGGCTGTGTGCCGGTGAGGGTGTATGGGCCCGGCTTTTGCGGGAAGCGGGCATAAAACTGTACAGCGAAGAGTCGTTGCCGCCGGAATTGGGCGAAGAAAAGAAAAAACAGCTGTAAGCCGCGCTCAGCGGCTTTTTTTCGGTAGTGGCGTTACCGCAGAGCATTTCACAACCCTGCCTCTGATATGCCGTGGTCTGCTCCGGCGTGATGTCTCGCCTTACATCTTCTCATCCTCTGTTTCCACACTCCGCGCGATTCGGGCGATAACCGCATTCTTCTGATCAGCGCGTTGCAGAGTCTTCCGGCGCTACTCCGCCTTGGGTTCGGCCACGATGCCGCGTTGGGCCATTTCCGCCACGGCTTTGCGGCAGAATTCCGGCAGCAGGGCTTCCGCCTGCGGGCTCAGTCCCACATGCATGGTCTTATAATCAAAGGGCTGCAGGCCGATGACAATCGCCTCCGGCCTGTGTCCGGCCAGATCACAGGTGACCAGCGTGTCCAGCAGGTCCGTCTGATGCATGGAGTCGCGGAAACTCAGGCTCTTGCGCAAATCCTCGCCCTCCAGCAGGTAGACCGTGCCCGGCGCTTCCGGTCCCAGCACCACGTCCAGCACCACTAGAAAATCGCACTCCTGCAGTTCCGGCATCAGCATCAGACCTTGGGTGCCCCCGTCCATCAGGCGGACATGCGCGGCCCAGCGGTAGTGGGCTTCCAGGTATTCCACGGCCCGCACGCCGAAGCCTTCATCCGTCAGCAGAATGTTGCCCACGCCCAGAATCAGTATCCTTTTGTCGTTCACGCGTCCCCCTGACGGTTTTGGAGAAGGAGAGGATCAGAAAAAGGGCGGGGAATTACCCCGCCCTTGTACAGACTGTGCAAAGCCTGCTCTACAGAACCTTGAACTTGTGCACTTCGTTGGTTTCTCCGTCGATCACATGCACGGCACAGGCGATGCAGGGGTCGAAGGAGTGGATGACGCGCAGGATTTCCACCGGACGCTTGGGATCGGCCACCGGCGTACCCGCCAGGGCTTCCTCGGCCGCGCCGGGCACATTCTTGCCGTCCCGCGGTCCCAGGTTCCAGGTCGTGGGCACCACAAGCTGGAAGTTGGCGATCTTGGCGTCGGCATCAGTCCGCAGCCAGTGGGAGAGGCCGCCGCGCGGCGCGTTGACGAAGCCCACGCCCTTGGCGTCCTTGGGCGCGTCGTAGTTCTCCACGATCTGCTTGTCTTTGGTGATGTTATCTTCGTATTCATTCAGCCAGGTTTCGATCTGCTGGGCAATGGCCAGGGTTTCGATACCACGCGCGGCCGTGCGGCCCAAGGTGGAGAAGAGTGCTTCCGGCCCCACGTTCAGGGTCTTGAGCACATTGTCCACCAGCGGCTTCACGGTCTTGTGGTTCTGGGTGTAGGCCACCAGCACCTGGGCCAGGGGGCCGGTTTCCATGGAAATGCCGTCGTAACGCGGGGCCTTGAGCCAGGAGTAACGATCCGTGTCGCCCATGCTGGTGAAGGCGGGCTTGGTTTCGCCCTGATAAGGCGGCAGAGCCTTGTCGCCTTCGTACCAGCTGTGGCGGACATGTTCCTCGATCTTGGAAGGATCAAAGCCCTGGGGATTGCCGATCTTGCGGTCCAGAATGACGCCCGGCTTGAGCCAGCGCTTCTGCAGGTCGCGTTCGCCGCCGGGGGCGGGGAATTCGCCGAAGGCCATGAAGTTGTGCGTACCGCCGTAGGTGGCGCATTCCTTGTAATTGGCGGCTACGGCGAGCAGATCCGGAATGTAGTAATTCTCAATGAAGGCGCGTGTTTTCTTGTACTGCTCCTTGAATTCCTTGATCCGTTCGGGGGTCAGGGCGTCATAGCAGGTCACGCCGCCGCCCACAGTGAACTGGGTGTGCGGATTCTTGGCCCCGAAGACGGCCATGGCCCGCGCCGCCTCCACCTGGACTCGCAGGGCCTGCAGATAGTCGGCCGTGGCGATCAGGTTGAGCTCCGGGCTCAAGGTGTAGGCCGGGTGGCCGCCCAGGAAGTAGGCGTTGGTAAAGGGGCCGAGCTGGCCGCTGTCCACAAAGGTTTTAAGTTTGCTCTGGACGGCTTTGTAATCGTCGGCCGTAACCTTGCGCGCGGAAATGGAAGTGGCGATCTTGGCCGCCTTGGCCGGATCGCCCTGCAGGGCGCCGGTCACATCCACAAAGTCCAGAGCGTGCAGAGCATAGAAATGCACCAGATGGTCATGCAGAAACTGCATGCCCAGCACCAGGTTGCGGAGATAGGTGGCGTTGGCCGGAATAGGCTTGTTGATGGCGTCTTCCAGCGCACGGGTGGAGGCCAGGGCGTGCGTGTAGGTACAGACGCCGCAGGTACGCTGGGTAAAGTGCTGGGCGTCGCGTGGGTCGCGGCCCTTGAGAATGAGCTCCAGGCCGCGGAACAAGGTGCCGCAGCTGCGGGCTTCCTTGATCTTGCCCTTTTCCACTTCCACTTCAATGCGCAGATGCCCCTCGATACGGGTCAGCGGATCCACTACCACAGGGCCGGTGTAATCGCTCTGGGGCGCTTTAATGACTTCGCTCATAACTTCCCCCCTAGTTCTGGTAGAATGGCGTCATTTCGTCCCAGAAGCCGGGCTCGCTGCAACCAATGCAAGGATGTCCGGCGCCCACCGGCCAGTTGGTCTGATTGAACAGAATCTTGGGACAGTTGTTGTACGTCTGGGGGCCTTTGCAGCCCACTTCATACAGACACCAGCCCTTGCGGGCTTCTTCGGAATTGAAGGAGGGCGCGAATTCGCCGGCGTCGAAATGTTTGCGGCGTTCGCACAAATCATGCACGCTCTGGCCGTAAAACATGAGCGGGCGGCCGTTTTCGTCCAGTTCGATTTTCTGGCCCTTGAGGAAGGCCACCAAGGTACCCACCAGGTTGAGCGGGTTGGGCGGGCAGCCGGCGATATTGATGGCCTTGACGCCCAAGTCGCCGAAAGCGTCGTTGACGCCCTTGGCCGCCGTGGGATTGGGCTTGGCGGCCTGCACGCCACCGTAGCAGGCACAGGTGCCCATGCTTACCACAGCCTTGGCCTTGGGCAGAATGCCCTTACAGATGTCGTACATGGTCTTGCCGCTGATGTAGCCGTATTTGCCCTCCATGGCCGTGGGGATGGCCCCTTCCACGATGCAGATAAAGCCTTCAGGGGCGGTGACGGCCTGGTGCAGAGCCTCTTCCGCGGCTTCGCCGGCGGCGGCCATGATGGTTTCATGGTAATCCAGGGAAATGGTATCCATGATCAGGCTGTCGATGAAAGGTTTATAAGTACGCAGCAGGGCTTCGGAACAGCCCGTGCATTCGGCGGCGTGCAGATACACGACCGAGGGACGGCGGCCTGTCAAAGCCGCGGCCACGTCAGAGGCGAAGGCCGGGCCCATGCCCATGGTCACCGCCACCGCCGTGCAGAATTTCATGAAATCGCGGCGGCTGATGCCCTGGCGTTCTAAACGCTCCTCTCCGCTTTGTTTGCCCAGACCCACGGCAATACGCATAATAGCCTCCTGGCAAAGGTGAGTGAAAGGCTGAAACGGAAACCCTGCCACAGAGTTTCCCTTGCTGAGCACAGGGCAGATATCCGTCGCGGAAAAGAGCGGTACGCTCCGGAATGTAATGTCCGTTGCGCCTGCGGCGGCTGTCTGTGCAAGATGTCAGCAATCACTTTCGGATGGCGTGCCATCCTCACGGTCAATGGCGGCTACGGAGACATTGCCCTGTCCTGTCCCGAACAAAGGGGACAACCACCATTTGCAATTGAGAATATACCCTGAAAGATGAAGGGTCAATAGGGAGAAATTTTTTTTGTTGTCATTTGCGCGCATCGTCACAAGGGAAAAGCCGGACAGTTGCCTTGGCCGGGCGCATGGGATAGTTTGCTGCCGCGCCATGCCTGTATGACGTGATATCGGCGGCCCGCCGGTACGCTGTGGAGCGGTTCCGCATCTCCGGCGTCGGAGCATCTTGTCAATGAAATTGCTTACGATGCCCGGCGGTATTGCTTGTTGGAACTATTTTTTTCAGAATGAAAATGCCCCAGGTCGCGCGGACATTCAGCCCTATTTCCGAGGAACGTAACGCCATGAAACTGGAATCCCTTTGCCTGCACGCCGGTTACAGCCCTGAAAACGGCCAGCCGCGCGTATTGCCCATTGCCCAGAGCACGACCTTCAAATATGACTCCACGGCCGAGGTGGCCAAACTGTTCGATCTGGCCGAAGCGGGCTTTTTCTATACCCGCCTGGGCAATCCCACCGTGGACGCCGTGGAGCAAAAAATCGCCGCTCTGGAGGGCGGAGTGGGCGCTTTGTGCACCTCGTCGGGCCAGGCCGCCAGCATGCTTGCCGTGCTGAACCTGGCGCAGAGCGGCGAGCACGTGGTCAGTGCCTCCAGCATTTACGGGGGCACCTTCAACCTCTTTGCGGTGACCCTGAAGAGGCTGGGCATTGAAGTGACGTTTGTGGATCAGACCGCTTCCGACGAAGAACTGGAAAAGGCCTTCCGGCCCAATACCAGAGCGGTGTTCGGCGAGACCCTGGCCAATCCCTCCATGGACGTGCTGGATATCGAGCGTTTCGCCAAACTGGCCCACCGGCACAGGCTGCCGCTGATCGTGGACAATACCTTTGCCACGCCCGTGCTCTGCCGTCCCTTTGCCTTCGGGGCGGATATCGTGGTGCATTCCACCACCAAATATATGGACGGGCATGCCCTGCAGATGGGCGGGGTCATTGTGGACAGCGGCAACTTTGACTGGACCTCGGGCAAATTCCCGGAATTCACCGAACCCGACCCCTCCTACCACGGCCTGATCTACAGCGAAACCTTCGGCAGGGCCGCTTACATCGTCAAAGCGCGCGCACAACTCATGCGCGACATGGGCTGCTGCCAGACACCGCAGGGCGCGTTCTACATCAATCAGGGGCTGGAAACCCTGCCCCTGCGCATGGAAAAACATTGCCGCAACGCCGAGGCCGCCGCCCACTATCTCGCGGGGCACGACAAGGTGGAGTCGGTGAAGTATCCCCGTCTGCCCGGCAATCCCAACAAGGCCTTGGCCGATAAATATCTTTGCGAGGGATGCAGCGGCGTGGTGTCCTTTTCGCTCAAGGGCGGACGCGAAGCCGGAGCGCGCTTCATCGACAGCCTGAAAATGATTTCCCTCCAGGTGCATGTGGCGGATATCCGCACCTGCGTGCTGCATCCGGCAAGCTCCACCCACCGCCAGTTGAGCGACGAACAGCTGCGGGAGGCGGGCATTACGCCCGGCATGGTGCGTCTTTCCGTGGGCTTGGAAAATCTGGACGACATTTTGGCGGATCTGGACCAGGCCCTCGAACAGGCCTGAGTCATTCCGTCCGGGCGGCATATGCAGTGGGGAGGTTTGGGCCTTCCCACTTTTTTATGTTCTTTTCCGTCCCCCGCTTACAATCTGTCCCGGGCCAGCAGGCGGTAGAGCGTGGCCCGTGAAATGCCGAGGGCTTTGGCCGCGGCTGCTTTATGTCCCTTGTGCTCTTCCAGGGCGTGTTCCACCAGTCGCACGCTGTAGGCCCGCAGCAGGGCGTCCAGGCTGCCGGAACTTTTCAGTTCGCTGCCGGCCTGACGCAACAGCAGGGGCGGCAGATGCTCCATCTCGATCAGCTCTCCGTCCAGAATATTGAAGGCGTATTCAATGACATTGGCGAATTCGCGCACGTTGCCCGGCCAGTCGTAAAGCATGAGGGCATTGTAGACATCTTTGGATACGCCTTTGACCCGCTTCTGAAAGAGTCTGGAATAGCGCCGGAGAAAGTGGATTACCAGGGATTTGATATCTTCCTTGTGTTCCCGCAGGGGCGGAATGCTGAGGGAAACCACGCTCAGCCGATAATAGAGGTCGCTGCGGAATGCCTGCCCCCGCATCCGGGCCAGCAGATCGCTGTTTGTGGCGCAGATGATCCGCACGTCCACCCGCCGGGTGCTCTGACCGCCCAGACGCTGCACCTCCCGTTCCTGGATGATGCGCAGGAGTTTTGCCTGGAGCGGCAGGGACATTTCCCCGATTTCATCCAAAAAAATGGTGCCGCCGTGGGCCTGCTCAAAACGGCCCACGTGCCCGCCTTTTTTGGCCCCGGTAAAGGCCCCGGCCTCATAGCCGAAAATTTCCGATTCCAGCAGGCTTTCCGGCAGACTGGCGCAGTTCAGCTTGATGAAGGGCGCATGGGCCCGCTTGCTCAGGGCGTGCAGGGAGTGGGCCAGTAACTCCTTGCCCGTGCCGCTTTCGCTCTGAATCAGCACCGTGGACGATGTGCCCGCCACTTTTCTGATCATTTCCTTGAGCCGCAGAATTTCCCGGCTCTGCCCCACAAAGTCCGAAAGAGTGTACTGCGCGCCGCCGGCACTGATTTCTTCTTCCCGTTTTTTGTGCGGCGCGTCCGTTTGAAGCGGCGTAGAGGCTCCGGAGGCGGAAAACGGCGCGGAAGGCGTTAATACCGCAGTGTCCGCGCCGGGTGACTCTTCTTTCGCAGGCACGGCTTCAAAGACGTAGAGGTAGCCGTGGCAGCCATTGCCGTGCATGAGCGGAGTACGGGTCACAGCCAGCGCGGTACCGGGCGACGCGGGCAACCCCTGGTTCGGGCGGAGCAGCAGATGCTGCGCGACGCGGCATTTTTTCGAGGCCGTGTCTTGGAAAAATTCATCGGTAAAAGCGAAAATATCCGTAATTGCGGCTCCATGGGCTCGTGCCAGGGCACCGGACGGCAACATGGCTTCCAGGGCGGGATTAAAAAAGGCGATCCGTCCCCAGGCATCCGTGATCAACAGGCCGGAAGCCAGATGACGCAGGGCTGCGGTTATGCGCACGAGCTGGGCAGCATTGGCGCTGTAATCGGCGGCCAGTTGGCGCAGGTCGCTGATGTCCCGCAGAATGAGCGCCAGCCGGGCCCGTGTGGAATCCCCCCCAAAGTACGCGCTGAGCAGAAAGAGCCGTTCCCCCAGCTTCAGCTTGCGCTGCTGGATGGCCGTGCAATCCCGTTCCTGAAAAACTTTTTCCAGCTCCAGTTCTCTTTGCAACAGGCGCAACGCGGATCTGCCCCGGCCCCTGCTCGGATCAAACAGGTTTCCAGCGGCCTGATTGGCATACAGCGGCCTGCCGGAATCATCCAGCAGAAGAAAGGCGTCCGCGAAGGCATCCAGTACAGCGGGTGAGAGGGAAAATAAGGCGTCCGGCATCTTTGTCTCATTTTTAAGAATTTTGCATTAAAATTGCTACAAATATAATATCTATATTTACAATAGGTTATGCAAAAATATTTTTTTATTGTCTTATTATTAAGAATTTAGCTCAGCATATCCTGGTCAGGTCCGCTTGCAAAGGTTTTTTACCTTTGGAGAGTCCGGGCGATTTTCCGGATGCGTACGGTTCGGCCGAACTCCCTGAACCGCATGAACTGCGTGCGCCGGGGAGAGCGGAGCGGGCAGGTCCATGTATATGAGGGATGGGCTCCAAGCCTCTGGCATGTAACTTGCTCTTTATTTCACCAATAAGCGTCCCGGCGGACGCCGGTCCAACAGCGGAGGGAACCATGCGCGGCATACAGGGCAGAAAAGTCATCATTATCGGCGCGGTGGACGGCATTCCCGCCGAAGCCGCGCGCCGGGCTGTGGAGGCCTGCGGCGGCGAGATCATCTTTGTGGCCAACCAGTTCTTTGTCTGAATGACCGCCGGAGCAATGGATCTGGAAGATCAATGGAAAATTGCAAAGCTTGTTGAGCGCCACGGCAGAAGCGATCTTCTTGTACTACTGGGCTGCCCCGACGCGGAAAGCAGCCAGATTCAGGCGGAAACCGTCACCCTGGGCGATCCGTCCATGGTTGGTTCTCTGACCGCCAGCAGGCATTTTCTGGAAGTGTACCACCTGGTCGAGCCCGAAGTGCGGCAGGCGGTGCCGCACGCTGTCTACGCGCGGTACATCGGGGAATACGCCGCCAAACTGGACACGGACTCTTTGCTGAAACGGATGCGGGACGTACGCGCCCTGGTCGCCACAACGGGGGAAACACCATGAACAAACCACAGAATACGGACAGCGTGATCCCGCCGCAAGCGGCCCCGGCCAAGTCGGCGGGCCTGCGCAATTTGTGCAAGATCGTCCTGGCGCTGGCCTGCGCCCTGGTCTTCCATTCGCTGGACCTCGGAGACGCCCTGACGCCGCAAGGCCACGGCATTCTCAGCACCCTGCTGTTCATGGTGCTCATCTGGATTACGGAGGCCGTGTCCTATTCCGTCAGTTCCTTTTTTCTGATCGTCTCCATGACGCTGTTCACGGCCTTTGCCGTGAACCCCTCCACAGGGCAGATTTTAGGCACGGGCAAGGCATTGGGCCTGTCCCTGAACGGTTTCAAGTCCGGAGCCTGGGTGCTGGTCGTGGCCGCGCTTTTTCTGGCCGCAGCCATTCAGAAGAGCGGCCTGGGTCAGCGCATCGGCTTGCTCATCCTCTCCCGCATGGGGGCTCGGCCGCGCCAGGTGCGTCTGGGCATCCTGCTGATGTGCTTTGTGCTGACCCTGTTCATTCCCGCCCAGGCCGCCAACGCCGCCCTGATGACCGCTGTGTGCGTGGGGTTGATCGATGTGTTCAAGATCCGGCGCCAGGACAATCTTGCCAAGGGCATGCTGCTTATCGTGGCTTTCGGCACGGGCCTGGCCGGTATGGGCGTGTTGACTTCGGGCGCGCCGCCCATCCAGACCGCCGCCTTTATCGCCCAGGCCACGGGCCATCAGATTTCCTGGCTGGAATGGCTGACCTACGGCATGCCCTTCGCCATTGTCATGGGACTGGTGCTGCTGGGTCTGGTGGAGCTGTTCTTTCCCGTGGGCAAGGCGGAAATGGGCAGCGGTCGGGAGACCATCCGGCGGGAACTTGCCAAGCTCGGCCCGCTGAGTTCCAGGGAACGCAAGCTTTTGATCATCATGTGCTGTACCATTTTGCTTTGGGCCACGGGCAAGAAACTGCATCCCCTGGACAGCAGCACGGTGGCGCTCTGCGCGGTATGCGCAATGTTTCTGCCGGGCGTGGCCGTGACCACCTGGAAGGAAATGGTCAACGTGGTCAACTGGGGCACGCTGATGCTCTTCGGCGCGGCCATTTCTCTCGGCCAGGCGCTGCTCTCCTCGGGCGCGGCGGCCTGGGTGGCCCAGAACACCCTGGCCCGTCTGGGCATGGGCGCGTGGCCGCCGTTGCTGATCATCGGCGTGGCGGCCCTGTTTTTCGGCGTTTTCGCCCTGGCGTTTTCCGCCCGCTCTGCGGCGGTGGCCGCCCTGGTGCCCACGGTGATCGGCTTTGCCCAGGCTCTGCCGGACTCCGCCGGGTTGAGCGTCTGGGGCCTGTCCATGGTGCTTTATTATACCATCCAGTTTTCGCTGCTCTTGCCGGTCAACACGCCCATGTCCATGGTGGCCTATTCCACCAACACCTTTTCGGCCCGTGAAATGGCCAAGGTAGGCGTGCCGCTCTGTCTGATCGCCATTCTGATCATGATGCTGTTTGCCGCCACCTACTGGCAATGGGTCGGGGTGCTGTAGAGACGGGTCTGGTGAGAGACGCATAACAAGGAGTCGAACATGCGCCTGGAACTTGCGCATATCAAAGTGGAAGATGTGGTTTTCGGAGCCGAAACAGCTCTGAAGGACCATATCCTGACTATCGACCGGGAAGCGTTGCTGGCCGCTATGGACCCTGAGGGCTTTTTTGTCGAAAAACGGGTCACGCTGGTCAAGCCTGGCCAGTCGGCCCGGATCATCAGAATCATGGACGCCATGCAGCCCCGCTGCAAGATCAGCGGCGGCACGAGTCCTTATCCGGGAACCATCGGCGATATGCATATGGCCGGACAGGGACGCACCCATGTGCTGGACGGGGTCTGCGTCATGCAGACCGGCACGCGCCAGGGCATTCAGGAGGGCATTGTGGATATGAGCGGCCCCGGTGCCGCCTATTCCCTGTTCAGTCGGCAGTGCAATGTCGTGCTGGAATGCCTGCCCCCGCCGGACGTGAGCAATGCCGTTTTTGACGAGGCCACCCGCCGGTCTTTGGCCCGTGCCGCACTCTATCTGGGCGAGACTGCCCGGGAGGTCGCGCCGGAAAGCGTCAGCATCTTTGACGCGGACCGGCCCGTGGACCCGTCCCTGCCGAAGGTCGCCTACATTTATTATCTGCAATCGCAGGGGCCGTTGCGTAATACCTATGTCTATGGTCTTGAGGCCAGAAGCCTGCTTCCCACGTTACTGCATCCCAATGAGGTGCTGGACGGGGCCATTGTCAGCGGCAATTACATCATCGCCTGCCAGAAGAATCCCAGTTTTCTGCATGCCAACAATCCGGTGGTGCGCGAGCTGTACGCCCGGCACGGGATCAGCTGCAATTTCGCCGGGGTCATTGTCGCCAATGAAAACAGCACCCTGGCGGATAAAAAACGCAGCGCCGATTTTGCCGTCAAACTGGCGCAGCAGCTCGGCGCGCAGGGCGTGGTGCTGACCCAGGAAGGCGGCGGTCATGCCGACACGGACCTGATGCTTGCCGCAAAGGCCTGCAAGGAGCGGGGCATCACCAATGTGATGCTGATCAACGAGCTGGCCGGGGCCAACGGCGACCAGCCGTCGCTGGTGGACACCGCGCCCGAGGCCGTGGCCGTGGTCAGCACCGGCAATAATGATCAGGTGATTTCCCTGCCCGCCGTGGAGCTGCTGTGCGGCGGCACCGGCCTGACCAACGTGTCTGACGCGTCCGCAGCCTTTTCCACCGCTCTGGGGCGCATGTACACGGCCACCTGCCAGTTGGGCGCGTATGCCTTGCGGGCCGGAGAACGTTAGAGCGGGGTTCGGAAGGAGACATCATGTTGCGCATCGTACACTATCTCAATCAGTTCTTCGGCCAGGTAGGCGGCGAGGAAAAGGGCGGCATGGGGCCCATGCTCAAGCAAGGGCCGTGCGGACCCGGCGTGGCTTTTGCCGAATCATTAGCCGATCTCGGCGTCATCGTGGGCAGCGTGGTCTGCGGCGACAATTACATGGCTGAAAATACAGAACAGGCCCTGCAAGAGCTGCTGCCCATGATCCGCTCGCTTCAGCCCGATCTGCTCATTGCCGGACCGGCCTTTAATGCCGGGCGCTACGGCCCGGCCTGCGGCGCGGTGTGCAAGGCCGTGCAGAAGGAATTGCGCATTCCGGCCATCACCGCCATGTACCCGGAGAATCCGGGCGTGGACCTCTATCGCCGGGACGTGTTGATTGTCAGGGCCGGGCCTTCGGCGGCGGGCATGCGTGACGCGGTACGCGCCATGTCGGGGCTGTTGCGCAAGCGCGTGGCGGGCGAAGTTACCGGTCCCGAGGCTGACGGCTATTTCCCCTCGGGCATCCGGGAAAACATCCGCGTGGAGCGCAGCGGCGCGGTCCGGGCCGTGGACATGCTGCTGGATCTGCTGGCGGGCAGGGAAATCACCACCGAACTGCCCATGCCCGTGTTTGATTATGTGCCGCCCGCGCCTCCCGTGCGGGATATGGCCAAAGCGCGCATCGCCCTGGTCACCGAGGGCGGTTTTGTGCCCAAAGGCAATCCGGACCAGTTGGAATCTTCGCGCGCCGGCAAGTACCTGCGCTATGAACTCCACAACGTGGAGACGTTGAGCGGCTCGGATTTTCAGACCGTCCACGGCGGCTACAACAACGCTTTTGTCAATGAAGACCCCAACCGCCTGGTGCCGGTGGATGCGTTGCGCGCCCTGGTGCGCGAAGGCAAGGTGGGGGAGATGGCCGATTATGTCTATACCACCACAGGCAACGGCACTTCCTTTGAAAACAGCCGGGCCTTCGGCGCGGCCATTGCCAAGGCCCTGAAACAGGACAATGTGCAGGGGGTGATTCTCACCTCCACCTGAGGCACGGGCACTCGTTGCGGCGCAACGATCACCAAGGAACTGGAACGGGCGGGTATTCCCACGGCGCAGATCTGTACCATCACTTCCATAGCACAGGCCATCGGCGTTGCGCGGGTGGTGCCGGGCGTGGGCATTCCCCATCCGCTGGGCAATCCGGCGCTGGATGCCGGTTCGGAAAAGAAGCTCCGCCGGGAGAAGATGGAGCGGGCCCTGGAGGCCCTGAGCACGCCGCTGAGTGAAGCGCGTATTTTTTAGAGCAGTTCACGCAGGAAACGCGCCAACGCCAGAAAAGAATGCGAGTAGGCGGCTTTGCTCGCCGCAAGCGAGTATTTCAAGTGTAAATACTTCAGGGCGAGCCGATTCGCATTTCTTTATATCCGGTGTTCAAAGGGGCCATAAACACACGGCGGCCGCGCAGTGAACGCGGCCGCCGTGTGTCGTATCCCTTTACCGTGTTTTAATCCGTCAGTGCGGAATCCTGGCCGAATTTTTCGTAAAAAGCCTTTTCCGCCTGTGAATCCCCGATGAGATACATTTCCTCGCCTTCCTCAAAAACGTGGCCGGGATCGGGGTTGATATGCATTTCTCCGTCCGTGTCGCGCAGGGCCACCACGCTGCAATGGGTCAGGCTGCGGATGCCGCTGCCCATGAGCGGCTTGCCCGCCAGGCTCTTGCCCACGGCGCTGCGGAAAATGTTCAGACCTTCGTTGATCATGGTCACTTTGCCGGGAGCCAGCAGATTGATGATGCTGTTGGTGACCATGGATGCCAGGGAGAGCACCAAATCCGCCCCGGCAGCGTGCAGGATGCCCACGTTGCGGTCGAGCGTGGCGCGGCTGATGATCTGGATGTCCTCACGCAGGCGGCGGCAGTAAAGGGTCAGATAAATATTGGTGTCGTCGTCATGGGTAGTGATGAGTACAGAGGGCGCGGTGCGGATGCCCGCTTTTTCCAGCACGTCCAGGTCCGCGGCATCGCCCACGACCATATGCTCTTTCTGGACGCGGGGTTTGGGATTTTTGTCCACAATGCTGTACTCGCGGCCGCTGGCGTGCAATTGACGCGCGGCTGCCAGGCCCACCCGCCCGCAGCCGAGGATGACCACCGACGCGTCATTGCAGGTATGCTTGGCGGGATCGCACGGTCCCAGCAGATGATTGACGGCGTCGATCTGCTGGTAGGTACCGGCAATAACCATAACCATGGTGTCCGTGAACACCGTGTCCGGGGCGGGCAGTACAAATTTCCCGCGCTCCCACAGGCCGATGACGTTGGCGCCGGTGGCCTTGCGCAGGCCGCTTTCGCGCAGGGATTTGCCCACCAGGGGCGTGCGCATGACCGGGGCTTCGGCCACCACCAGTTCATTGAAGCGGCTGATCACGCTGGAACGGGCCTGGGAGTTGAGCACGCGACGGGCCAGGGCTTCGCCCAGCAGTTTGTGGAACTGAAAGACATGGCTGCTGCCGGCCAGTTGCAGGATGTCGATGGCGTCTTCGCTCTGGGCCGCGGCCACAATGGGCACCTTGGCGTCCACGTCGCGGGCGGTGAACACGATGTTAGTATTGCGCACATCGCTGTCCAGGGCCACCAGCATGGCGGCCTCGGACAGGCGCAGGTTGCGGTAGACCTCGCTGGAGTCGTGTTCGCCCACCACCGCGTCATAGCCCTGATCCAACAGGTCCAGGGTGGTCTGGCTGTCACGGCAGAGCAGCACGCAGTGCGCGCCGTAATTTTTCAGATCGTCCACCAGGTTGAGGGCAATGGGACTGGTGCTGACCACAATGACGTGCCCTTTGGTATCCGCGGGAATGGAGCGGGGCGTATGGCCCTTTTTCTGGGCCTCCAGCCACGGGGCGTAAAAAAACTGAATAAAGGTGAAGGGCAGCATGATCAGGAGCAGCAGCACGCCGGACATGAGCACCACGATGGAGAAAACCCGTCCCAGATCCGAAGTGAAGGTAATGTCGCCGAAGCCCAGGGTGGACATGACCGTCAGCGTCCAGTACACGCCGGTCACCCAGGAGAAGCTGCGGTGCTCATATTGCATGATGTAGTGAAACAAAATGCTGTAGAGGGCGATAAGGCCCAGCAGCATGGCGAAAAAGCGCAGCAGAAAACCCATGTTGCGGCGCACGCTGTGCTGCTGCATAAAGAGGCTGATTTGGGACGAAAGAAATTTCATGACGACTCAAGAGAGGAAGGGTGAAGGTGAAGGACACTGGAAACCGGACGAAGCCGCTCCTGAGAGGTTGTCATCAATCCGGGCCGTTCCGTCAAGCGCGGAATGGCGCGCCGGGGCCGGATACGCCACAGGCCGACGCATTGCGGCGTCGGCCTGCGCGGAACCCCGGAGCAGTTCAACGTTAGAATTTTAAGACTTGAAGTGCTCGTTTACGGCGAGTAAAACCCGCCTGCTCACATTTCGCGGCAAGGATTTGCTGTCAATGCCGCGACACGTGTATAAAATCAGAGGCTGCGTTCTTCCAGGCCGTCGCTCTTGTCGGCCGGGGCTTTTTTCGGCGGCTCGGTGACGGTTTGCAGGCCGGGCACCACATCCTGCACCTCAGTGGAGGGCAGCAGGGGATCGGCGGCGGCCCGCTCAATGACCTTGCTGTTGCGCACGTAAAGATTGCAGGCCAGGCCGAAGCATTCCCATACGGCGGCCACCGTGCCTTTGAGCGGCTCGCGCTCGTTGCGAGGCGGCGGCACGAGCACGTAATAGGTGCGGGTGCGCCCGCCCATCTTGGGCTCCACCATGCAGGAGACGATCCACTCGTCTTCGCCGTCATCGTTCCAGTCGGCAATGGCCACCATATTGACGGTGAGTTTCTGGGTGGCGTGGTTGATGCTGAAGCCGTTGGGCCAGTGTTTCACCCGGCTGTCGGGTTGCAGGGTGGCGGCAAAATTTTCCCCCAGGTAGACATGGCCGGAATCGCCGAACATGAAGGAAGGCGAGAGCCTACGGAAGAGCGTGTCCCCGTAGTTGCTGAAACCGGCGAAGGAGAAGGGCGACACGTAGGCGCCGTCGTTGTCCAGCAGGCGGCGGGCCTGCAGTTCCTTGGGCATATGCCGGGCCATCTGGACGAATTCTTCTTTTTCCACCACAACCACAGGGCGGGTGGCGCAGCCGAACAGCAGCCCGCCCAGGCAGAACAGGGCGCACAAACGCGGTATGGACATGATTTCTCCTGTATCGAAGCGCCGTTATCGGGATATTCCCTGCCGCTCCGGAAACTTCGCCTTTGTATGCGTCCGGACCGGGCTTGTAAAGGGTGGAACTGAATGCTGGTACAATATCTGCATATTTTTTTCAGTTCTGTTTTTCTGACATTTTGATCTGCCGAGGCATATATGGCGGAATCGTTGTATCTGGAAATGCCCGCGCGGAAAAAGTCCCCGGCCGGGGGGCTGTTTCGCCGGGTTCGATTTGTTCTCTTCCTGGCTGTGGCGTTTGTCCTGCTGGCGGCGTTTTGGTGGTGGTTGGCTGGCGGTCGGGTGGACAGCGTCCGGGCCGTGCTGGACGGCATGGTCTACACGGTTTCGCCGGAATTTTCAGCCCGGCTGGAAGCCCTGAGCGTGCGCGAGGGCGATAGTGTCACGGCGGGCCAGCCCGTGGGGCGCATGGACGCAGACGATTACGCCCGGCATCTGCGGGAAGCAGGGCAAGAAGCGGCTTCCCTGCGCCCGCCGGATATGGCGGAAATGGCCGGACGCCTCAGGCAGGCCCAGGAAGCGGAAAGAGCTATGGTGCAGCGTCTGGCCCAGGCCCGTCACGAGGAAGAAGCCAAGCGGCGCCGGCGCGAAGAACGCGTGACCGAGCATGTGCGGGCCCAGCTCAATCTACGCTCTCTGGACAGCCGGGGCGGCGAGCGCGCGGCGGGCAAAAGCCGCTATGCCGCGGCGCAACGGGCCGAGGCCGAGGCGCGCGCCCGCATGGAAGACGCCAAGGCGGATTTTGAACAGGTCAGCCGCATGCGTGCGGCCATGGATCAGGAGTTGGGCCGGGTCCGCGATGAGGTGCTGCGGGCCAAGCAACTGGCTTCGCGCAACCGCTATGTCGTGCCTGGAAGCTCCCGTACGGCCGCGCCTCTGCCTGCGCAGGCGGACGGCACATTGTATGCGCCGGTGAACGGCCGCGTGCTGCGGGGCAGCGCCGCACCCGGCCAAGTGGTGCAGCGGGGCGAGCCCGTATTGCTGATTCTGCCGGAAGGAGCGGACGCGGCGCAATCCTTCTGGGTGCAGGCTTACTTTCCCCTGGCCGCCGGGGAAGCCATCAGGGCGGGGCAGGCCTGCGAGGTCAGGCTCATGTCCGACGGCATGCGCCTGAACGGCACGGTGGCCGAAGTGCTTGCGCCGCAGCCCCTGCCCAGCGGCCAAGCGCGGGAACTGGCACAGGAGGTGGCGCAGGGACTGACGCAAAAGGGCAGAACGGAAGTCAGCGGCGCAACGCTTTTTCTGCCCGTGCGGATCAGGCTTGATGCCCCCCCGCCCGCCGGTCTGCTGCCGGGCCAGTCGGTGGACTGCGTGGTCAGGACGCGCAGTATTCTGGGATTCAGCGGCTTTTAGAGTATTTTTGACATGGAAAATGTTTAAACGCCCCGGCGCGGATTTTTCAGGAGGCGCGGGGCGGCCTCAGGCGTCGCATTGCCGACAGACGGCAGACAGCCTGAACGCCGCAGACCGGTTATTGCACAAGATTCGCCAGCGTCTGGTAGAGTAAATTGAAATCCAGCGGCTTTGGCACATGGGCGTTCATCCCCACATCATGGGCACGCCGGATGTCCTCAACAAACGTATCCGCAGTCATGGCAATGACCGGAATACGTCGGGCGTCTTCTCTCGGCAGGTTCCGTATTTTTTGCGTGGCTTCATAGCCGTCCATGACAGGCATCTGAATGTCCATCAGAACAGCGTCATAATATCTTTCCGCGCTCCCGCGCATTTTTTCGACCGCGATTTCCCCATTGGCCGCCTCTTCGACCGTGGCCCCCGCCGCCGTCAGGATTTCCCTGGCTATTTCGGCATTCAGCTCATTGTCTTCCGCAAGCAGGATACGTTTGCCCGACAGGTCGGCGGTAACAGCGGCACCCGCTTGCCGCGCCGTCCCATTGCCGCCGGGAGCGGCGAACTGCTCAAGGACGTACAACAGGCGGGAACGGAACAAAGGTTTGGCAATAAAATCATTGACCCCGGCCTGACGGGCCTCCCGCTCTATTTCAGACCAGTCATAGGCGGAAAGCAGAACAACGGGTAGCGTGGCCCCCACAGCCGTCCGGATGCGTTTGGTCAGTTCAATGCCGTCCATGCCGGGCATTTTCCAGTCCACGAGAACCGCGAAGTACTCCTTGCCGCGTTCCCGCGCCGTTACGATGCGCTCTATTCCCTTTTGCCCGTCTGTGACCCATTCACTTTGCATCCCGGCGTCATCAAGAATAAGGCAAACGCTTTCACAGGCCGCCTGATCGTCGTCGATAATCAGGACCGGAAGGCCATGCAGATTTTGCATGACCCGCTGTCCAGCATTGACCCTCTTCAGGCTGAAGCCGACCGTAAACGTCGTCCCCTTGCCCGGTTCACTGGCGACAGTAATGTCACCGCCCAGCATATGCACGATATTGCGTGTGATTGCCATGCCGAGGCCGGTTCCGGCGATGTTTTTCTGCCGGGCTTCATCGGCGCGCTCAAAGGGCAAAAAGAGACGTTCCAGGAATTCCGGCGTCATGCCCATCCCGTTATCCCTGAGGATAAACTGGAATTTGCTGTAGGCCGGAGAATTGTCATGGAATTCCGAGATGCTGAAATCAATGTTTCCGCCTTCAGGCGTATATTTAATGGCATTGGACATGAGATTGATGAAGATCTGCTGAAGGCGCAGAGGGTCGCCGATGAAATCCTCGTGAACGACGTCATTGATGTGGACGTTCAGCGTATGATTTTTTTCTTTTAAAAGCGGCTGTACCGCGGTAAAGAGCGTTTCCACAAGCTCCGCAATATTGAACTCTCTTTCATTCAGCGCAAGCCTGCCGCTCTCTATCTTGGACATGTCGAGCACTTCATTGATGAGGTCCAGCAGAAGGTTGGACGACATGGTAATTTTGTGCAGGCAATCCTGAACCTTGGCCGTATCTTGGATATTGACCCTGGCGATTTCCGTCATGCCGATGATGCCGTTCATGGGGGTGCGGATATCGTGCGACATGCTGGACAGGAATTCACTTTTAGATTTGTTCGCCTGATTCGCGCTTTCGCTGGCGTCTTTCAATGCCTGTATATACAGGCTTTCCTTGAGACGGAGCTCTGTCACGTCTTTGGCGATGAGAAGTCCGGCGATGTTTCCGCTTCTTTTGTCCTTGGTCAGGGTAATATTCTGTTTGATGAAAACAGCGTGTTCCCGCTCGGAAAGAATCCGGTATTCAAGCTCCTCTTCCATTATTCCCCGGGCGGCCAGATCGGAAAAATGCTTCGGAGACATTTTTTCCAGCACGGTCTGCCGGTCTTCCGGAACAATGTTTTCCGTCGCCCAGTTCCGGATAACCTCTCTATAGGGTGCGGCCTGAACTGAAGGGAAGGCGGCCAGGACAGTGTCCAGTGTGCTGAGGGAGCAAAAAACTGTTTCTATTTTGTCGCGGCTGATATTGAAGGAAAAGGCCATGCAGGCATTGGAAATAATAGCCTGTTTGTATTGTAATTCTTTATCATATTCCTCCCTTGTCCGCGTATAGATGATTATGACAAAAAGAAAGCAGGCGACAAAAATGCCGCACATGATGAAAGATTTTTTCAGAATCGAGTTTGCTTCCTGTAAAATAACGCTATTGGGCGTAATGGAAATAAAATACCAATTACGAAAGTGCAATGGAGTATAGCAGAGTACTTTTTCCTGCTCTTCGTCCTGAAACAGGATTGCCCCTGTTTCTCTCTTTTTTATCTTTTGCTTCAGGTCATTGAGGCTCGATTCCATCCGCGGGGAATGAAATATATCGTAAATATTGAGAAAACTTTTATTGCTGGCAGGGTGGAGCGAACGAAGGATTATGTCGCCGGATTCATTGATGGCGTAACAGAATCCCTCATTATTATAGAACGCGGGCGAATATTTATTGTAGAGTTCCTCAATGGGGGTGTCCTTTAACAGTAAACCCCTGCTTCCGTCATGAAATGTAACGGCAATATAGGCACTTAAAATCCGTCTTCCGGTCAGGGGGCTGATATATGGCCCGATAATGCCGTTGGTCGCCGCGGTATTCCCCAGTATGTTTTTAACTTCCGCAGGCAAGGCATCGGCTTGAGAACCGCAATACATGCTGTTTTCATTGATAAAGTGGATGGAAGTGTCTGGCGAGGAAAATTCCTGAAGCTTGTCGCAGATAGCTTTTTTATCGCTCAAGCGTAACGCCCCGATTTCATGCGCGGCAAGACGCAATATTTCTTTATCTTTGTTCAGGGCTCCTTCCAGTGCGTTGGCACCCTGTTCCGTGGTCTCAATAAGGTTTCTGGCCGCATTTTTCCACAGCGATTCCTGCACTGTTCGAATGAAAGACAACACAACAAAGATCAGCAACAGGGACGATGCAATAATCGCCCCCATGACGTACCAGTTCGTTTTGATGCTCTGATACTGATGCTTCATAACGTTTGTTCCTGAATTGCCGCTGCGACGGCGTCATCAAGGCTGCGGCAGGCCTGCTCCACGCTTGCGCCCTCGAGAATTTTGAGGGAGGCCGCGCGGGAGATTTCCCAGATGGGGAAAACAAACCGGCTGTCGGCGCCTATAATGGCCCGGCCGTTGCGCAGATGTTTTTCCAGGTTTTGCAGCAGGAGATTGCTCGTGGAAAACGCTTTGAGAGGACTGAAGGAAGTCTGATTGGCGCAGAATCTGTTGATGGATTCAGCCTGGATCATATAGCGCAAAAAGCTTTTGGCTTCGGGAAGATGCTTGCCGTGCGCGTTCAGGGCGAGCCTGGTGTCGATATTGATGACCAGAATCGGCCCGTCTTCCTGAACCGGATAGGGAACGACCGAGTACCGGAAATTCGCCATTTCCCTGAGACGGGTGGATGCCCACAAGCCTGTGAGCATGAAGGGGGATTCGCCCCCGGCAAAATCCGTCAGGTCGTCTCTGGTTTTTCGCGTGACCAGCGTGCGCTGCCTGTCAATGTAGCCGTGGTCGCACAGCTCTTTCAGGAGCGCGAAGCCGCTGCGAAAATATGTGCTCAACGGAAGTTTGCCCGTATTGACGAGGTCGGAGACGTTCTCCCCGGACTGATAAAAGGCGGGCATTCCTCGCGCAATGACCAGTGTTTTCAGCGAAATATCATTATTGGCGATAATCGGGGTGATGCCCGCGTCGCTGAATTTCTTACAGGCCGCAAGAAAATCCTGTAGAGTATCGGGAAGCGAAACGCCGTGCTTCTTCAGGAGATCCAGATTGCAGTAAAGGCCGAATGCGGAAATGCTTGTGGGGAGAGCCCAGACAGAGCCTTTTGCATCCCGTATCTGCGAGAGGGCAGGTTCGGAATAGTTCTTGAGTTCCGGTAGGTCCGAAAGCTCGACGAGATGCCCCTGCCGGGTCAGCGCGGGCAACATATCCTGACTTACCATAAAGATATCGTGCCCGTTATTGGTTTCCATCTGCTTTTTCAGAGCCCGGAAATATTCTCTGCCCTTGATGCTTTCATAAAGGACATTAATGGTTTTGCTGTTATTGATGAATTCCGTCATCAATGATTCAATGGTAAGAACATTTTCCGTCTCCCATTTAAAGCCGAAAAACGTGAGCTGGATGTTGCTCTTGTTGGCGGCATATTCATAGATGACAGGCTGATATTGTTGAGGAAAAAATTTCACCCAGGAAAAAGCGAAAAGAATGATAATCAGAAGTAGAATGAAAAAATTTTTCATCCGATACCTCAATGCGCTATATGCAAAAAACCATGCACAAGCTGTCGTCATGCATGGTCTTCACAGAGCCGATATTACAGCGCCATTCCGTCGAATGATCGGTGTTTGTAATCTCTAGGGCATTTTGCGTTTGAAACGTTACACATTTCAAACTTTACGCCGTCCGCGTGTTGAGGAAGCGGTAGCCGCTGGCGAGTCTTCGAACCATACGGATACCGACAGCAATGCTAAAACGCGGTTTATCGTTGCTGGCAATGCTCATAAGCCCTTTGTGGGCTACGGGCACGGCTGCGCCGCCTTCGGCCGCTTCCTTGCACTGGGGCGCGGGTGTCCGCTCGCGCGGCCACCAGAGTAATTCACTCATTTCAATCGTGAATTGTTCTCATCCCTCTGCAGCATAATATACTTATGATATTCGGATTTTAATTTTTTGCAATCCTGTTCAGCTCTCCAGCTCCGCCAGATGCTTGCGGGCGAAATCCAGGGAGGGGTCCAATTCCAGCGCGGTGCGCAAATGCCGGGCCGCTTCTTCCTTTTGGCCCAGGAATTTCCGGCAGAGGCCCAGGTTGGCCAGATCCAGGGCCGAGCCCTTGTCCACTCTGAGCACCGCCGCAAAGGCTTCGGCGGCTTCGGCGTAACGCCCGGCCTTGAAGCGGGCAACGCCCAGAAGATTGCCGTATTCCTTCATTTCCGGGCAGAGTTCCACGGCCCGGACCAAGGCGGGCAGGGCTTCCTGCCAGCGGCCCTGCAAGGTCTC
This sequence comes from Desulfovibrio sp. 6_1_46AFAA, assembly GCF_000224635.1. Classification (NCBI taxonomy): domain Bacteria; kingdom Pseudomonadati; phylum Thermodesulfobacteriota; class Desulfovibrionia; order Desulfovibrionales; family Desulfovibrionaceae; genus Desulfovibrio; species Desulfovibrio sp. 6_1_46AFAA. The sequence goes on along the minus strand of NZ_JH114300.1, from coordinate 623,087 downwards.
CGCGTACCCGGCATAAAAAGCGGCCAAGGCGGCGGCGTCGTTGTCCGGCTGCAAGGGCAGGGCGGCGTTGAAGAGATCGCGCGCCGCATCCCACTGTTCCGCGCGCAGGGCCAGCATACCCCGGAAAAAAGGCAGGAAGTGCGCCTGCGGATAGCATTCCTCCAGCACCGCCAACCCGGCCAGGGCCTGATCCGCGTCGGCTTCCTCGGCCAACTTGCGGCCCACAAAGAGCCCCAGGCTCTGGTTGCGGTCCCGTTCGCGAAAGGACAGGCCCGGCGCAATGCTGTAATGGGCCGGAATGCCCAGATCGGGGTGGGTCGTCTCCACCGCATAGACTTCCAGCGGCGCAAGGCCGCGCAGGGCTGCCAGCAGCTCATCGCGGATATCGCCGCTTTCCACGCCGGGCAGGCTGCTCAGCGCCGCTACCGGGCCTTCCAGCAGCCAGGCGGCCTGCTCCAGGCTGGTGAACTTGGGCAGGCCCGAGGCTTCATAGCAGGCCTGGGTACAGAAATCACCGGCCAGCTGGGCCACTTCGGTAACCGCGCGGATGGCCGCCTTGGCCGGAGACGCCGCTGTGCCCGCCGTAAAAATAATTTCCGAACTCTGCGGAAAGGTGGCCGGATCCCAGGCCAGGGCCGCCACAGTGGGCAACGGCATGCCCAGGGAAAAATCTTTGAGGACCAGGCGCACGCCTTCCCGTTCGAAGGAGGAGAGCAGTTTCTTCAAAATCGGGTCGTCGCAACCGGCCGGGTCAATGGTCGGCGTTCGCGGGCGCTCGCGGTCCGCCCGGCAGCAGGCGTGCCGCTCCACCAGTTCGCTCAGGCCCTGCAAAAGGGACTCCTCGGCGCTGTTGCCCGCCGAGGTGCCGTTGAATTCGCTGAGCAGCTTGAACCAGTCCAGGGGCAGCCAGACCGTGCGCCCGCTCAGCAGATGGGTGGCCGGGTAGAACTGCCAGGGCGTCAGGTCCAGCACACGCCGGGCCTGTTCCGGGGCAAGCCGGTCGTCCACGGAGCGGAGCATGGCTTCCAGAGGCAACATTCGGTCGCCGAAACGGGCTTCGGCTTCGCTCCAGGTGGCCCGGATCATGTGCGGGCGCTCCTGCCAGAAGCTGAAAAAGGCGAAACGCTCCATAAGCTCCATCAGGGCCGACGCCCGCGCCTGTTCCGGCGAGGATCCCTTGCCCATTTGCTTGCGGGTGGGCATGATCTCGCGGGCGTCCGCGCCGCAGACGCTGAGATAGACCGGAATGCCCAGACGGCCCACGTCCACCCGGCGGGTTTCCGCCAGAATGTCCAGATTCACGGCGGCCAGGCGCTCCTGCACATGGGCGATGGTCTGGGCCGGGCTGACGGCTTTGTCCAGATCCTTGGTGTAGCCCTTGGGGCAGGGGGTCAGTCGGATGATCGGCAGGGTTTCGCTCATGGCCGCTCCAGAATCAGGATGCTGTAGATGCGCCGTTGTTCCTCGCCGTCTTCGTCGCGGCTTTTGACGCCGATACGGCCTTCCATGAGTTTGAAGGATTTGGTCGCCAGTTTGGCGAAATGGGGCTTGGCCCGGGCCAGGTCCGTGCAGAACAGGGCTTTGCCGCCGGGGGCCAGATGACGGTCCACGAATTTAAGCAAAGGCCGGTGCAGTTCGTCCAGATAAAGGAGTTCCGAGGCGGCGATCAGATCAAAGCCCTCGCTGAAGCGCGGGTCGCGGCCCGGCGTGGTCACATCCACAAAACGGACTTCCACCTGATCCTGAAGGTTGTTGCGCAGTACATTGGCCTTGGCGAAGCGCAGGGCGTCCTCCACAATGTCGCTGAGGACGATGCGCTTGAAACCGTAGCGCGCGGCCACCATGCTGAGGATGCCGCAGCCCGCGCCCAATTCCAGCAGATTTTTGCCCTCGGGTTCATACTTGCGCAGCAGACGGCCCAGTACAAAAGAGCCCGGCCAGACTTTTGCCCAGAGCGGCAGATCCTTGAGCGGATTATGGATGGCCTTGCGTTGCAGCAGACCGTCCAGATGGGCCTGCATATTGCGGATGGTCAGCACTTCCAGAGCGCCGTCGTCCACCTGGAGGGGCTCGAAATCCACATCAAACGTCGTGCGGATGGCCGCAAGAAGGCTGTCGAGATCGTCAGTCTGGGGCATGGGTATTCCTTGGCGCTGTGATTGTAATATGCGGTGGGATGAACTGGGTATGTACAGCGAGTTCGGCCACAAATCAATCCGTGGCGGCGCGACGGACAGGGCGGCCGCGGCTCCGGCGTGAGCCCGTCCTTGTTTTTCCGCACGGTGGCGGCTACCATGGTTTGTCCGTAGCGGGCAGGGGACGGCCCCGGCCTGGCGCGGAGGCGGACAAGCCGCGCACGACAGAAAGGAATGGATCGGATGAAACAGATTTTCCGTCTGGATATTGTGGCTCAGGAAGGGGATTTTGACCGCATCAGCGGTCTGCTGACGCTTGGGGTGTCTTTCGGCTGGGCGGAGGAAAGCTTGGCCACAGGTGAAACGCGCTTCCGCGTGCATTGCGAACAGGAAGACTTTCTCCAAAAATTGCGCGAAAGCGTGTCGCGCGCCGCGCCCGAGACGCGTTGCACCCTGGAGGCGCTTGAGGTCCAGGACTGGCTTTCGGCTTGGCGGCAGTTTTTCACGCCGGTCTGCTGCGGCTCGCGTTTTGTGGTATTGCCGCCCTGGCTGGCCGAAAGTCCGGACTTTCCGGGCCGCACGCCCGTTCTCATCGAGCCCAAAAGCGCCTTCGGCACCGGACATCACGCCACCACGGCCCTGTGCCTGGGGGTTGTGAGCGATCTGCTGGATCAGGGACGTATCGCGTCCGGCCAGACCTTTCTGGATCTGGGTACAGGTTCCGGCGTGCTGGGCATAGCCTGCTGCAAAAGCGGGCTCAGCGGCCTGGGTTTGGACATTGATCCGCTGGCTGTGGACAATGCCTTGGAAAACCGGGAACTCAATCAAGTGCGCGGTTTTGACGCGGCACTCGGCGGCATAGAGGCTGCTGTGGGCCACAGCTTTGACCTGGTGCTGGCCAATATCCTGGCCCGTCCCTTGATGGAACTGGCTCCGGCCGTGGCCGCCGCCCGCAAGCCCCACGGCTGTCTGGTGCTTTCCGGTCTGCTGGAGATCCAGGCCGACGGCGTGGAGGCCGCCTACAAGGCGCAAGGCCTGCCGACAGCCCGGCGGGTCATTGAGGGAGAATGGTGCGCCCTGGTCTGGGAGTAATCCGGGGCCGCTGGCTGCCGTCAACTTCAACTTGTCAGGAATAATTATTGACAAATTAAAGGGCCTGAGGCAGGCTGGTCTCATCTAAAGTATAATATAAGGAGTTCTTCATATGAATACTGTCACGTTTCAGGGCAATCCCCTGCATCTTGAGGGCGAACTGCCCGTCGTGGGCCAGAAAGCTCCGGATTTTGTTCTGGCCGCCAATGACTTGAGCCCGCGCGGGCTCAAGGATTATGCCGGTAAAGTGCTGGTTCTGGTCAGCGTGCCTTCGCTGGACACGCCGGTCTGCGATATGGAAGTGCGCCGCTTCAACACGGAAGCCGCCGGACTTTCCGACAAGGTGCGCATTGTGGCCGTAAGCTGCGATCTGCCTTTTGCCCAGGCCCGCTGGTGCGGCGCCGCCGGTGTCAAGTCCGTGGAAACTCTTTCCGATTACAAGGACACGAGCTTCGGAAAAAATTACGGCGTGCTGATCAAAGAATTGCGTCTGCTGGCCCGCGCCATCTTCGTGGTGGCTCCTGACGGCAGTCTGGCGTACAGCCAACTTGTGCCCGAAGTGACCAATGAGCCCGATTACGATGCCGCCCTGGCTGCGGTAAAGAAGCTGGTTTAAGACGGGGAAAGTTCATCCGTCCGTGCAAAAAAGCCCCGCATCAAGCGGGGTTTTTTTGCGTCAGTCTGACAAAAAAGGCTTCTCCGTTCAGGAAAACGGCTTTGGGTGAAGCGTTTCAGGAGCGCTTGTCGCGCCCGCATGTCGTGTCCCGCAACTCTCCGGCACGCCGGATTTCCGGCTGCCGGGGCGCCGGACGGTTGACGGCTTCCGCCGCCTGACGCCGGGCGGCAGGGCCGGGTGAATCCCCGTCATCCAACGTTTCGTCCTTGTTTCGCGCCGGAGCGACGTAGCTGGGGCTGCCTCTGAAAGATGCGGGCCGCGCCCAGGCCTCCACTTCCGGCGGAAGCTCCCTGCCGTTGAGGGCCGCCGTATATTCCTCCGCGTCGCCGGACTCCGGAGCTGAACCGTGCCGCAGCCATGCACGCAGCATATCTGAAATAGGCCCGGCGTCGGCGCGGCAGGTCAGAAGCATGCCCGCCTGCCAAGCTTTATCCGAAACGTCCAGAGGATGGCTGCTGCCGTTCACAAGCGAACGCCCGCCGGCGCTGTTTCCAAGGCGCGGAACAATTCGCAAGCGGCAGAATGAACCATTCCGTTCGGCGCGCAGATCAATTTGGTCCGCCGGAAAAGCGCGGAATTTCAAACGGCCCAGCCAGCGGCGGGACAGCAGGATTTCTCCTTTTTCCCGGTTCAGCAGCAAGACCGGACGCGCCGGACGGGAAGCGGCAAAACAGGACGCGGCGGCCAGCAGAAATCCGCCTGCCCCGGCCAGTGCCGCATGGTGCCGCTTGGACAGGCCCACCAACAGAAACAACAGGGCCAGAGCCAGAAATGACGCGGCCAGAAAACGCGCCAAGCCGGCGGATCGGGAGGAGCCGGCGGCCACAATGCGCAATGTGGCCTTGTCCGCCATAGACGGCCAGGGCAGTTCCCTATCGGCCATATTCTGTGTTTGCTCGTCCATGCCCGTTCAGTGATGAAAAAGCCTTTCTCCGGTACCGGGAAAGGCTTTTGCGTTGTTGCGGGAACGTGGGCCGCTATTTGCCCATGGCGTTCATAAAATCCTTGTTCGACTTGGTGCCGCGCATCTTGTCCAGTAAGAATTCCATGCTGTCGATGGGCGACATGGGAGCCAGGATCTTGCGCAGAATCCAGACCCGGTTGAGCACGTCGTCGGCCAGCAGCAGGTCTTCCTTGCGGGTGCCGGTGCGGTTGATGTCGATGGCCGGGAAGACACGCTTTTCCGAAAGGTGGCGGTCCAGGTAGATTTCCATGTTGCCGGTGCCTTTGAATTCTTCAAAGATCACCTCGTCCATGCGCGAGCCCGTGTCGATGAGGGCAGTGGCAATGATGGTCAGGCTGCCGCCTTCCTCAATATTGCGGGCCGCGCCGAAAAAGCGCTTGGGACGTTGCAGGGCGTTGGCGTCCAGACCGCCGGAAAGCACCCGGCCCGAGGAAGGCGTTACCGCGTTATAGGCCCTGCCCAGGCGGGTGATGGAGTCGAGCAGAATGACCACGTCACGCTTGCGCTCCACCAGGCGTTTGGCCTTTTCCAACACCATTTCACAGACCTGCACATGGCGCTGCGGCGGTTCGTCGAAGGTGGAGCTGATGACTTCCGCCTTTTTGACCGTGCGTTCCATGTCCGTGACTTCTTCCGGGCGCTCGTCGATGAGCAGCACGATGAGGTAGACTTCGGGATTATTGGCGTTGATGGCGTTGGCCAGAGCCTGGAGCAGAATGGTTTTACCGGTGCGCGGCGGGGCCACGATAAGGCCGCGCTGGCCGCGTCCGATGGGGGCCATGAGGTCGATGACCCGGTTGGAAAGATTTTTCTCGCCATTTTCCATGACGAGCTGATTATCAGGATAAATGGGGGTGAGGTTGTCGAAAAGAACCAGGTTTTTGGCGTGTTCCGGGGGTTCAAAGCCTATTTCGGTCACCTTGAGCAAGGCGAAATAGCGTTCCCCCTCTTTGGGCGGCCTGATCTGGCCGGAAACGATATCCCCCTTGCGCAACGAGAAACGGCGGATCTGGGAAGGAGAGACATAGATGTCATCCGGCCCCGGCATGTAACTGCACAGAGGCGAACGCAGAAAACCGAAACCGTCGGGCAGTATTTCCAGCACGCCGTCGCCGTAAATGGCGCCGTTTTGCGAAGCGCAGGTCGATAGGAGCGCGAAAATAAGCTCCTGTTTGCGCATGGAACTCGCATTTTCGATTTCAAACTGTTCGGCCAGCTCCATGAGTTCCTGCATGCTGCGGGTCTTTAAATCCGTAAGACTCATGACGCTGTCGGTCAACAGTGCGGGGGTCGTTTTCTTTTTACGCATAACGGTCCGATTTTTTGAAGCAACTACGTGAAAAAATATCTACAATGTCAAAAGGCATTGTAGTACTGCAGGCAGAGTGTAAGGGAACGAAAAAGACGTGTGCCAATGCGATTAGCGTATCTTTGGCATTATGGCAAGGAAAAAATATAGGATATGCCGCTCAAACCTTGCGCCTTGCTTGTGCCCGTGAGGGAAAAAACCGCTTTAACGGCTGCGGTTGCCATATGCTGCCGCAACGCCCGTCAGTTGGCTGCTGCCTCGGCTTGGGGCGGCGGTGCATAGCGTTCAAGCAATTCCTCGCGCAGGGAGTCTTCCGTCAGATGCAGCACTTCGGCCAGTTCACCGGTCACCAAGCCCATTGCCTGTTCCTGCAGACGGCGTTCGCCGAAGGAGAGCTCCTTGCTGCGGCTGATGAGCAGCAACTCGCGCAGGACTTCCGTAACAACGGCAAGGTCCGGACTTTTGAGGCGCTCGGAATATTCGCGGAAGCGTCGGTTCCAGTTCTGTCCGGTATAGATTGTCTTATCCGTGTCGCCGCGCAGGGTCTCAAGAATGCCTTGAGCGTCGGCCTCGGGAGTGAGGGTGCGCAAACCCACATTGGCGGCGTTGTTCACTGGGACCATCAGCGTGATATTATTGGCGCGGATGCGGACAATATAGAATTCGCACGCGATGCCGCCGATATTCTGGCGGTCGATGCGCTCTATTTTGCCCACGCCCTGGGCCGGATAAACCACGAGATCGTCCGGTGCGAACATTATTTCACCACGCGTCCCACGGGGACGCCGTTGCGCAGGGTTGCTCAACTACTTGAGAAGCCTCACAGACGAGGCAAAATACGCGCGGAAAGCGGATTTCCGGCGAATTTCCGCCGCCTTGGGCAATGCGCTGGCTGCGCCCGGCCTGCCGATTCCCACAGGGAAAAGGGCGGAAAAGAGAACGAAATATGCATGAAGAGGCATGGATATAAATATCCACTCTCCAAAACAGATATCCCATTTGCGAACGGGTGTCCAGAGAAAGGGAAATTTTACTTGTCGCCGTGTCAGCCTCAGCGGGTGGATTCAGTCTTTGGCTGCCTTGGGCGGATTTGCCGCGCGGGCCTCGCGCACGGCGGCTTCCAGCCCCTTGTCCGCAAAGGCAAAAAGAGTATCAAGAGCTTTGGGCAGAACAGCGCGCAGGCGTTCGGCGTCCTCCGCGTCGGGGCGCCCAAGAACCCAGTTGATGACGTCGCCCTTGTGGGGCGGGCGGCCGATGCCCAGGCGGAGCCGGTAAAAATCGGGCGTGCCCAGCAGTTCGGTGATGGATTTGAGGCCGTTGTGCCCGGCATTGCCGCCGCCGCGCTTGAAGCGAAGTTCTCCGGCCGGGATGTCCAGTTCGTCGTGGGCCACCACCAGTTGTTCCGGCTTGAGTTTGTGCCAGACCAGCAGCGGCTGCACGCACTGGCCGCTGAGGTTCATGAAGGTCTGGGGCATGGCCGCGAGCCAGGTCCCATTCAGTTGGGACAGGCGGACCCGCCAGAGTTCGCAGGAAAATTTGCCGCCGTTGAGAGAACTGAGGCCGCCCTCCTTGTCCGCCAGCTCCAGCAGGGCGGAAACCAGGGCGAAACCGCAGTTGTGGCGGGTGCCTTCATAGCGTGGGCCGGGGTTGCCGAGGCCCACCAGAACGCCTGTATATTCCATGAGAGAGTTCCTCTTAATGGTTGAGACGCAAAAACCGCGGCAGCCTCTTCAGGGCGCGTCCGTGGCTTCCAGCCGCAGGGGCAGGCCCAGGCCCGAGCAGGCCGCAGCGGTCGTCCGGGCTATATAGCGGCAGAGCAAAGGGTTCATGGCGGCCAGATGGCCGCCGTTGGGCAGCCAGATCAGGCGTTTGTACGGCGCGCGCAGCAGGTCGAAGGTGGACAGGGCCAGCGTCGGGGTGAACAGGGCGTCGTCCTCGGCGTTGAACAGGTACAGCGGGCAGTGCAGGCGCGGGGAAAGGCGGGCGTTGAACAGGCTGGCCAGGAAGGCCAGAGGATAACTTGAACGGCTTTTGCGCCGGTTGACGCGGATATGGCGCGCTCCGGCACTGATCCGGCACAGGGAAAGATAGGCAGGCACCGGCAGGGGCAGGCGCGGCACGCGGCGGGCCAGGGCGTTGATGGCGGCCATCAGCTTCTCGCGCCGTGCGGCCAGCGGACGGAACAAGGTCAGACTGATGGCTTCGTCCTGCTGGGGCAGAACGCCGCAGATGGGAAAAGCAGCGGCCAGCCGCCGGGAGGACGCTGCATGGGCCAGGGTCAGGATGCCGCCCTGGCTGTGCCCACAGGCCGCCAACGGTCCCAGACCGGCGTCGTGCAGCCATTGCTCGGCTTCCAGGCCGTCGTGCAGCAGGTCGTCAAACGTGAAGCTCACATTGTGCGGATTAAGACCGTGCCCGGTCAGATGCAGGGCGGCCACGGCAAAGCCCGCTTCGCGCAGGGCGGCCAGCAAAGGCCGGTACTGAAAGGGCGAGAGCATGGTGCCGGGGTAAAACAGCATGGTTCCGGCACCCGGATTGGGCCAGAGCTCAAGAATCAGGCCCCGGCGGCCGTGCCGCAGCCGATGGTATTGGATTGCATAGTTGCGCATAAAAGATCACTGCCGGTAAAGCGCGCGGCGTACAGGACGACGGCTCTCCCGAATAAAGGGAACGCTGAGTAGTGAGGATTTTTGCCAAGACCGCTGCCGTTGCCGCCCCGGCAATTTGTTTGAGCGGCTCACGACGGAGTTGTATTGCGGATCAAGACAGCGGCATTATGGATGGCGACAGCGATTATATGGAGCGAGCTGTGTCGCTATCCATGCTTGTCCCCAAGCATGATTTTCCGTCGCACAGCTCAAAGGCATTCATGCGGCCCACAAGCTCGCCTTACCAGTGCTTCCTAGAGCAGATTAGCTTTGAAATCGTGCCAATTTCAAAGCTAACGCTGCCCTCAACCTATCGTTGCTGTCGTCATCCGTAGCGCTGCTGTCCTTATCTGTACGGATCCTGCGTCGCCTACAGCTAAAGCAACCCTCGCTTTGCTCACGAGCGGCTAAAGGCACCTCGGCTTCAGGCGCAGGCGTCCGCTTTCGCGGCCGCCAAGGCATTTCAACATTTTCAAAGTTGAAATACCCTAAAAATGAGGCCGGTCCCAGCGGACCGGCCCCAAAAAACACGGCGGAAAAACGGGCTTATTCCGCAGCGGCGGTCGCGCCTTCCTCGCCGCCTTCTTCCCCATCATCCTTGGCCTTGGCCAGCACGCTGACCACGGCGAAGTTTTGGTCATAGACGGCGGTCACATTGGCGGGCAGCTGCAGGTCGGCCATGTTGACGGTGTCATTGATGTCCATATCGCTCACGTCAATGGTGATCTTCTTGGGCATATCCAGGGGCTTGCTGCTCAGGCGCACGCTTTCGCGATAGGTCTCCAGCACGCCGCCCAGCTTCACGCCGCGCGAAACACCCACGAATTCCAGAGGCACGTCAACCTTAACTTCCTTGTTCAGGTCCACACCGTAGAAGTCGATGTGGGTGAAGCATTTCTTGTAAGGGTGGCGCTGCACCTGCCAGATCAGCACAGGGTGCGTGCTCTTCTGGCCGTTTTCGTCGATTTCGAGATTGAACACGGTGGTGTGGCCCACTTCCTCATAAAGCTTTTCCAAGGGCAGGGTAGGGGCCTGCACGGTGATGTTTTCACCCTTGCCCGTGTAGAACACGCCGGGGATCAGTTCCTGGGAACGCAGACGACCGCTGGGACCCTTGCCGCAATCTTCGCGTTTCTGCACGCTCAACGTTTTTTCAATGTCCATGATCCACTCCTTGCTGGCCGCCGCCTGAAACGTGCGGAAAAAGTTCGTATGAGTTGCTTGCCATTCCCTTGCGGGACTTATTCGCTTTTGTCCGGCGCGCGCCGGCTACACAAACAACACGCTTACCGAAGAGCCGGTATGAATGTTGTGAATGGTTTTGCCCAGCAGCGCGGCCACAGAAATGACCTTCAGCTTGGGGCAGCGCTCCAGTTTGTCGCCCAACGGGATGGTGTCGGTGACAATGACCTGGGAAAGGGCCTCGGTTTCGTTGATGCGGTCGATGGCCGGGCCGGAAAGCACCGGATGTGTGGCGCAGGCCACAATTTTGGTGGCCCCGTACTTGAGCAGCACTTCGGCCCCGGCGCAAAGCGTGCCCGCGGTGTCGATCATATCGTCCACCACAATGGCCACGCGGCCTTCCACTTCGCCGATGACGTGCATGGCCTGGGCCTGGTTGGGCCGGTCACGGCGCTTGTCCACAATAGCCAAGGGGGCATTGAGCCGTTTGGCATAGGCCCTGGCCCGCTCCACGCCGCCCGCGTCGGGCGAGACGATGACGATTTTGTCTTCATTAAGCTGGCGCAGGCTGTCCAGCATGACCGGCACAGCGAAAAGATTGTCCACCGGACAGTCGAAAAAGCCCTGAATCTGTCCGGCATGCAGATCAATGGTGACCACGCGCTCGGCCCCGGCCACACTGATGAAGTCCGCCACCATCTTGGCGCTGATGGGCGCGCGGGGGCTGACTTTGCGATCCTGGCGGGCATAGGCGTAATAGGGGATCACCGCCGTGATGCGCCCGGCGCTGGCCCGCTTGAGCGCGTCCAGCATCAGGCAGAGCTGCACGAGATTGCGGTTGACCGCGGGCGGACAGGTGGGCTGGACCACAAAAACGTCGTCCCCGCGCACATTGTCGCCGATTTCAATGCGCAGCTCGCCGTCGCTGAACGTGGTAGCCAGCGTGGGCGTGAGCTGACAGCCCAGGTGATCACAAATGGCCTTGGCCAGATCCGAATTGGAAGAACCTGTGACTATTTTCAGGTCGCTGAACATGAGGCCGCCTTGCTTTACGCGTTCACGGGCAATGAACGTGTTTTCACCTTTTAGAAGCGCCCGTTAATACATACCGGCGCTCTTGAAAAAGCACCGTTCCGCCACCGGCAACGCCAATAACAATTACGGATGGTGACAGCATTGCTCTTGTTGCAAGGCGAACCAGCTTCGCCGCTGCGCAACAATTTCAAAGCGAAATTCTGGTGGCTGGGATGGAAGGGTTCGAACCTTCGAATGACGGAGCCAAAACCCGTTGCCTTACCACTTGGCTACATCCCAGTATTTCCCAAAGGGAGCAGATAAACGTGCCTTTTATCCTTGCGCAACGCCGTTACGGCGTCTTCGGCCCTGGCAGCAGCCGCGCGGCTGAACAGACCCAGCACGCTGGACCCGCTGCCGCTCATGCAGGCAACACCGGCCCCCAGGCGCAAAAGATCCGCCTTGATGGCGGCCAGTTGCGGATACTGGGGAAAAACCACGGCTTCCAGGTCATTGCGGATGTCCCACACGGACCACACGCTGTCCCCTGCTCCAGAGAGAAAAAATCCATTAGCCTTGCACGGGCTCTTTGTCAAGTCGTTTTGCCTTGCTACCTGCCCTTTTCCGGGGAAAAGAACGTCATAGCGGGCAAAAGCCCAGGCGGTGTCCACATGGATGCCGGGGCAGACCAGCACAAGGTTGAGGCCGGAAAAGTCGTAACCCATGGGCGTCAGCACTTCGCCGATGCCCTGGACCCGGCAGGGCTGATTGTACAGAAAGAAAGGCGTGTCCGCGCCCACGGCAAGCGCCGCGCGGGCCAGGCAGGCGTCATCCAGCGGTTGAGCGGCACGCTGGTTGAGCCAGAGCAGCAGGGAAGCGGCGTCGCTGCTGCCGCCGCCAAGACCGGACCCAAGCGGAATGCCCTTGCGCAGTTCCACCGTAATGCCGGGCGCGCTGCCCGCGGCCTTGACAAAGGCCGCGTAGGCCTTGGTCAGCGTATTACGCTCCGGGTCCAGGCCAGGCTCGTCACAGCGGACGGCAATGCCCTGTCCGCCAGTTTCGCTGATCTCCAGATGGTCGCAGGGGGTCGACAAAGGGTAAAACAGGGAGTCCAGCTCATGATAGCCGTCAGCCCGCACGCCGGTCACGTGCAGCCCCAGATTGACCTTGCAACCCGCCGTGAGCCGGGTCATAGGGTTTCCACAGTCAGATGGCCGTTAGTGTACACGCAGATTTCCGAGGCGATGCGCATGGACTCGCGGGCCACGCTTTCCGCGTCGAGATCGCTGTGCCGGGTAAGGGCCCTGGCCGCGGCCAGGGCATATGGGCCGCCGCTGCCGATGGCCGCCACGTCGTCGTCGGGTTCAATGACGTCGCCCGTGCCGGAAACCACCAACAGGTGTTCGTTATCGGCCAGCAGCAGCATGGCTTCCAGCTTGCGCAGGTACTTGTCCTTGCGCCACTCCTTGGTCATTTCCACGGCGGCGCGCAACAGATTGCCGTGCACTTCCTTGAGCTTGGTCTCGAACAGCTCAAACAGGGTGAACGCATCCGCCGTGGCACCGGCGAAACCGGCCAGAATGCGCCCCTCATAGAGACGACGCACTTTCTGGGCCGTATGTTTCATGATCATGGTCTGGCCCAGAGTCACCTGGCCGTCACCGGCCATGGCCACGTGGCCGCCTTTTTTCACTGCCAGTATGGTTGTCGCGTGGGTATCCATCAGCTTTTATCCCAGATTTCCTTGCGTTCCTTGTAAGCCGCTTCCAGCCGCTGGAACTGCCGCTTGTCCGGCGAGCGGTTGGCCAGGGCCTTGGCCTGATTGAAGTAGCGTTCGGTTTGTTTTTTATTGTTGGAGTACAGGGCGCTGTAGGTCATATGGATGTAGGCGTCCAGGTTTTTTCCCGCCTTGCCCAGGGAGCGGGCATAGGACTCGTGCACCTCGGCATCTTCCGGCACATAGCGCAGTACCTCGGTGTAGTACTTGTCCGCCTGGGCCTGGCGACCGGTTTCATCCAGCATTCTGGCGTAGAAAAAGGATGCCATGTAATCGCGCGGGTCCAGGCGCATGGCCTGGCGCAACAGGCCGTCCGCGCGGCTCATGTCACCCTTGCGGTAGTGGAAGGCCCCGGCTTCGCGCAGTACCAGCGGGTCCGAAGGGGCGGCGGCCAGGGCCTGGTCGAAGGCCGTACTGGCTTCATTGATTTTGTTCTGGCGGGCCAGCACGATGCCCCGGCCCATGGACGAGAGGCCGTCCTTGCCGGAGAAGCGTTGCAGGGCCGCCTGCTCGTCGCCGTAACGGGCCCACAGCAGGGTTTTGACGCGGGTGAAGCGCCGGTTGTCCAGCTTGCGGTCGCGGATGTCGGCGGGCATGGTCTGGATGCGGGCCTGCAATCCGTTGATGCGGTCGCCGATGGCCGGGTGGGTGGAGAGATAGGTGGGCACGCTGGTACCGCTCATCCAGCTTTTCTGGCGCAGCACCTTGAAGCCGCCTACCATGCCGCTGGGCGGGTACCCGGCGGCTGTCAGGTATTGCAGGCCGATATGATCGGCTTCGCTTTCGTCCACACGGCTGTAATTGAGCATGGCCGACTGCCCCGCGCCCATGGCGCCTATGGCCAGAGCGCCGCCGCCCGGTCCGCCGGCGGCCACGCCCGCGATAGCCAGCAGGAGCGAACCCACTGTCAGGTACTGCGCCCGTTCCAGGCGGGCGGCCACATGGCGCTGGGTCACATGGGCCAACTCATGGGCCAGCACGCCCGCCAGTTCGTCCTCACGGTCCAGATTCATGATCATGCCCGTGAAAACGAAAACATATCCGCCGGGCACGGCAAAGGCGTTGAGGGAATTGTGCAGGACTACCGTGGCCTTGAAGCTGTACGGCTGGGGCGGCAGGGCCTTGACCAGGCGGTCCAGCAGATACTTGACGTACTGGCTTACTTCCGGGTCTTCGACCACCGGCAGACTGGAGCGGACCATGACATCGAACTTGTGGCCCATCTCCTTTTCATCTTTGATGGACACGCCGCCGAAAAAGAATGCCCGCGCCGGTACGGGGCAGAGCTGCGGCAGCAGAAAGGCCAGCAGAACCAGCAGGGCCGTCCAGCGGCGGGCGGCGAAACAACGAAACGACATACTATCCTCTCGGCAAAGCCGGGCCGGGAGTCGGCGTCCGGGAATGCTGGCTATTCCAGATCCCAGGCCTGTCCTTCCGGCGTATCCCGCACGTTTACGCCCAGGTCGAGCAATTCCCGGCGCAGGGCGTCGGAGCGGGTAAAATCCTTCTGCATGCGGACTTCCCGCCGCTGGCGCAGCAGATCTTCCACACGGTCCATATCCAGGTTTTTACGAGCGGCGCGCATGGCGCGCAGTTCGGTCAGAAATTCGACGGGATCCCTGCCGAACAGGCCCAGCTGAGCATCCCAGTCGCGGGCGCGGGCCAGAAAATCCTCCAGCAGATCCCGCGTGCTTTCAGCCGCGCGCAGATTTTTTTCTTCCAGCAGGCGATTGACGATGCGCACCTGGGAGAAGATTTGGCCCAAGGCCTGGGCCGTGTTCAGGTCGTCGTCCAGCGCGGCTTCAAAGGCCTGGGGCAGGGCAGCCCATTCCGCCGACAACTCGGCGGGCAGAGGCGTCTTTTTCCATGAGGCGCGCTCCAGAGCCTTGCGGGCCTCCATCAGGGAAGAATAGACCCGGTGCTGGGCTTTTTCCGCCTCGTCCATGCCTTCGGCGGTAAAATCGATGGGGCTGCGATAGTGCTTGCCCAGCAGGAAAAAGCGGAGAGTTTCGGGCAGATAGCTTCCCAGAATGTCGCGGATGGTTTTGAAGTTGCCCAAGGATTTGGACATTTTTTCCGCATTGACCTGCACAAAGCCGTTGTGCACCCAGTAGCGGGCCAGCTCGCAACGGCACACGGCTTCGGACTGGGCAATTTCGTTTTCATGGTGCGGGAAGACCAGATCCTGGCCCCCTCCGTGGATATCCAGGGGCAAATAGGGGCTGCTCATGGCCGAGCATTCAATATGCCAGCCGGGACGGCCCTTGCCCCAGGGGCTGTCCCAGGAGGGCTCGCCGGGCTTGGCGGCCTTCCAGAGGGCGAAATCCAGCGGATCTTCCTTTTCTTCGCCCGGCGCCACGCGCGCGCCCGAAAGCAGTTCATCCAGGCTGCGGCCGGAAAGTTTGCCGTAGGGCGGGTAAGAGCGCACCCGGAAGTAGACGTCGCCCGACGGCGTGGCGTAGGCCGTGCCCTCGGCGATCAGCTTGGCGCAAAGCTCCTGGATCTGGGGGATATATTCCGTGGCGCGCGGTTCCAGGTCCGCGCGCAGCACGCCCAGGCGGTCCATGTCTTCATGAAAGGCGTCGATATAGGTTTGGGCCACTTCCTGCCAGTCGCGGCCTTCCTTGTTGGCGCGGTTGATGATCTTGTCGTCCACATCCGTAAAATTGCGCACAAAGGTGACTTCCAGGCCCAGATGGCGCAGATGGCGGACCAGTGCATCGAACACCAGGGCGGAACGGGCGTGGCCGATATGGCAGTAGTCATAGGCGGTGATGCCGCAGACGTACATATGCACTTTGCCCGGCCGGACAGGAATGAATTCTTCTTTTTGACGGCCCAGAGTATTGTAAATCTGCATGATGATCCTTTAGGGGCTGTTCCTGAATGATTCTTGCTTTTAGAGTAATGCACGTTTGAAAAGAGTGAATTGCTCCAGCAGGAGTCCCAGAGCCGGTCCTTGGTACTGTCCTGGAAAAAGCGGCGGAAACGGCCGTCGGCCAGCCTCCGCCTCAGGCGGGAACCTTGAGCAAATCCAGGCGGCGCTGATGGCGGCCCCCTTCAAACTGGTTTTCCAGAAAGGTTCCCACGATCGCCAAAGCCAGCTCCACGCCCGTGACACGCGCGCCCAGGCAGAGCACATTGGCGTTGTTGTGGCGGCGGCCGAAGCGGGCGTGCAGCTCGGTGGTGCAGAGCGCGGCCCGGATGCCGGGATGGCGGTTGGCCGCCAGAGACATGCCGATGCCCGTGCCGCAAATCAGAATGCCGGGGCAGTTTTCTCGTTCCACGGCTTCGCAGAGTTTATGGGCGAAGACGGGATAATCGCAACTGTCTTTGGAATAGGCGCCGTCGTCGATGACCTCATAGCCGAGTCCGGTCAGATGCTGGGCCAGGGTGGCTTTCAGGTCGAAGCCGGCGTGATCCGAGGCCAGATGGATGCGTTGCATAAACTCTCCTTGCAAAGAAAAATGGACTACTGCGCCTTGTACTGGGAAAGCGGCAACAAAGGCACGCCTTCCGGCAAGGTAAGGCGCATCTGCTCTTCGGTAAAGGCCTTGGCCGGTTTTTCCCTTTCCTTGACCAACAGGATGGCGCGCTTGCCGTTGCTGTGGGTCAGAGTCAGGCGACGGGGCAGCGGCGGCACGGCGTCGTCGTAGGCGATTTCCATGCTCCAGCCCTTGCCGCCCTGCGGAGCTTCGCGCCAAGCCACGGGCAGTCCCTCGGCATTGAGGTTTACGCTGCCGCCGGGCTTGCCGCTCAGCTCGTAGCGCGCCAGGTCGTCGGGCAACAGCGCGGCGGTGGTGTGTTCCGCGCCGAACACCGCGGCATAGCGGCCGTTGAGCAGGTCCGCCAGATGTTCCAGATCAAAGGGCACGGGCACGCCCACCTTGAGCAGCGGTTTGACCGCGCCCTGGTAGAAATAGGCTTTGTTTTCGCCCGGGCTGTAGACCAGAAAATGCTGGCCGTCCTCCAGGATTTTTGCCACCACCGCACCCACGCCGGCCATGACGTCCAGGCGCAGCTGGCGTCCGCCGTTGCCCCAGAACAGGGCCGTGACCCGACGGGTGTCGCCCTCGGTGCCGAAACGCAGGCTCATTTGCAGGCGGTAGGGCGCGAGCGGCGCGGCGTCGCTCGCGCCCGTGAACTTTTGCCAGCGGTTTTCCAGGCGGGCTTGTGCTTCCGGGCCCAAATCGGCGGTGGAAGGCTGCTTGGCGCAGGCGCAGGCCAGAAGGAAACAACAGAGAAGAGCGAGTTTTTTCATAGTGTTGAAAGACGCTGGCGCAATGCTTCGGCATTGGCGGGTTTGAGGTCCAGGGCCTTCTGGTAGGCTTTGCGGGCCTCGTCTTTGAGGCCCGAGCGCAGAGCGATGTCGCCGTAATGCTCCCAAATGGAGGAATCCACCTGATCACCCAGCTTCACGGCCCGGCGGATTTCTTTCAGGGCCTCTTCCTGGCGGCCGGACTTGAACAGGGCCCAGGCCAGGGAATCCACAATATAGGACTGATTGGGCGAAAGTTCGTCGGCCCTGACCAGCAATTTGACGGCCCGTTCCAGATCCCGGTTTTCCTCGGCTAGGGTATAGCCCACATAGTTCAGGGCTTGATAATTGTCCGGGTGGTTGGTCAGAATGCCTTCCATTACCGTGAAGGCGTTCTTCTTGTCGCCGGTTTCGTCCAGCAGGGAACCGAGCAGAAAGGCCAGATCCGTATTGTCCGGCCAGGTCTTGACAGCCGCGCGGGCCACTTTAAGGGCGTCCGCCATCTGCTTCTGGCGGGCCATCAGACGGATTTCAAACTCCCAAAAGTCGGGCACGTCGGCAAAATCCTTCTGGCCCTGGCGCACCACCTTGAGCGCCTTTTCGTTCTGTCCGGCTTCGGCCAGCAACTGGGCGCGCAACAGACGGGAGCGGCCGGCGCTTTTGCTTGTAGGCGGCATTTTGTCCAGCCAGGACAAGGCCATGGGCAGATCCCGGCGCTGCTCATAGGTCAGATCCGCCAGCAACAGGTAGACCTCGCCGGGCGCGCCGCCGTCGGCCACGATCTGCTTGAGCAGGCTTTCGGCCTGGAGATAGTGGCGCGAATCCATGAACATGCTGGCCACCGTGAGCTTGAAGGGCACGGTGTCCGGGCCGAGGCGCATGTACTGGAGCGCCTTCTCGGGCTGTTTCAGGCGCAGGGAGATGTTGACCAGCCTGAGGGCCACATCCTGGGTGGAAAAATTGAGCTTGATCAGTTTCTCATAGACCGTGCGCGCTTCGCGCAATTCCCCGCGCTGCTCGTGAATGAAGGCCAGCTCGGCCAGGGCCTCCACAAAGTCCGGCATTTCCTTGACGGCTTTCTGGAGATAGGGAACGGCGTCGTTCTGGCGGGCCATGCCGATCAGCGCCCTGGCGTGATAGTAGTCCACCAGGGGGGAGCGCTGCTTGGCCGGAATGCTGTTGAGCAGCTTTTCGGCTTCCGTGAACTGTTTGCTTTTGACCAACAGCAGGGCCAGTTCCAGACGGGCGTCCAGAGAATCCGGATGTTTTTGCAGATAGGCGCGCATCAGCGTCACGCCGCGCTCGGGCATGCCGTGCTCCATGAGCGCTTCGGCATAGAGCAGATTGAGCGACATGTCTTCGGGCCAAACGCTCAGGGCCTGTTCCAGCAAAATCACGGCATTGGGGGACTTGCGGCTCATCAGCCAGACGCCGCCCTCCATCCAGACCTTGGCCGGAACCAGAGATTCCTTGAGCATGGACGCGGCCTGCAACAGGGCCGCCTCGTCCTCGTCCAGCAGGGCCTGGGCGTAGAGCAGATAGGCATAGGTGTTCCGCGCTTCGGGCGAGAGTTCAGCTTCCAGCGGACGCACGGGCACGTCCTGCAGGCAGGCTGGCTCCTTCAGCATGGGCGCGGACTTTTCCTCAACGGCGGATTGCCCTGAAGCCTGTGCACCCTGTGGCTTGTTGCCGGCGCAGCCGCCGCAGCCGAGGAGCGAAAGCGATGTCGTGGCGGTCAGCGCGAGGGCGCAGAGCAACGCTATGGTTTTACGTTTCATTATAATTCAATGCCGTTCGGTTAAAAAAGCCGCAACCACGGCGATATTTCTGAAAGCTGGCCCCAACAAGCAATAATGCTTCCTTGTCGCGTCAAAGCGAAGCCTTTTGCACGCCGCGCCGCTGTCCGATTGACGGGCGGACAGCGGCGTTTATGATTGTATCCATGCGTCTGAAAAGTCCTTGATGTCCAGGGTGAGGTGTTGGCGGATTTTTTCCAGAAGCCGGGCCTCAAGCTGGCGGACGCGTTCGCGCGTAACGTTATACCGTTCGCCTATCTCGCGCAAGGTGACGGGCTCGTCGGTGAGCAGGCGGTTCTGCAGGATATACACTTCCTTTTCATTGAGCTTGGGCATGATGGTTTTCAGGCGCGAGCGCACCAAGCCCGCGATCTCGTCCGAGGCCAGGGTGTCCTCAATGCCGGGGCCCAAGGCGGGCAGAAAGTCCATGCGGCTGGCCCCGCCGGAATCCTCGCCCACCTGGACGTTGAGCGAGAGGTCCGTGGAGGCCAGGCGCTGGTCCATCTCATTGATCTGGTCCTCGGTCACGCCCAGGCGTTCGGACAACATGGCCGCGTCAGGGTCGTAGCCCTGGGCGATCAGCTTCTGGCGCTCGCGGTTCAGATTATAGAACAGCTTGCGCTGCACCTGGGTTGTGCCGATCTTGACCATCCGCCAGTTGTCCATGATGAACTTGAGGATGTAGGCCTTGATCCAGAACGAGGCGTAGTAGGAGAACTTGATGCCCTTGTCGGGATCAAATTTGTTCACCGCGCGCATCAGGCCCACGTTGCCCTCCTGCACCAGATCCAGCACGTTCTGCATCCAGCGGCGCTGGAAGTCCATGGCGATGCGCACCACCAGCCGCAAATGGGAAGACACCAGCCGGAAAGCCGCGTCAGGGTCGTTATGGTCGCGCACGCGGAGAGCCAGCTCATGTTCCTCTTCAGGCTTGAGCATGGGAAAGCGGCTTACCTCGCGCAGATAAAGGTGCAGGCTGTCGCGTGTGCCCGCCGGAGAAGGCAGACGCGGCACGCTCGGGGCGGGAAGGGCGCCGTCGCTTCCTTCCTCCAGGGCCAGCTCCGGCTCGGCATCCTTGTCGTCGTCCACATCCAGCACTTCACCCGCTGCCAGTTCTTCGCCGTCCAGCAGATCCAGCGTTTCCAGATTCTGTTCTTCGTCCTCCCCGGCTTCGCGCGGAGCCTCAAGCACTTCGATTTCAGGCTCGACTTTTTTAGGGGCCGTATTGCTTTTTCCACTCTTATGCCGCGTGGAAGGGGCTATCTTATTATTTTTTTTCATTTTATTTATACTCAATCACTGCCGCTCGGAACAGGCGGCAATGCCTTATGCTATAGTTTTGGTTTGTCCTTTTCAATGTTTTTCAGTACTAAAAACTCAGCCGCGACCCGGAAGGCTTTTCCGGTCGGGTAGTGCTGAAAAACGCAAGCCTCGCGTCAAGAGACGCTTGTCGCAACCCCAATAGGGGAATGCGCGCCGCCAATGGCGGCGGAGCGAACCGAAAAGCGTGGTTTTCGGCGTAGCGGCCCCCGTGCCTGTTAAACGCCGCAGGCGTAATTATGACACCGGGCGCTTGTTGCTTATTTTTTTATACAGCCTTTGAAGGCGGAGAGCAAAAAATGCCGGTCCCTCGCCCCGTGCGGGTGATCAGCGTGCCTGTGTCCGCCCGTAACAACAAGAAGTGGATAAAATGGCTGACATGACATTCAGACAGGCGCTCGGCCTCGGGCGTCCTCTGCTGCTCGACGGGGCCATGGGCACCATGCTGCAGGCCTCCGGCCTGCCCGTGGGCATGAGTCCGGAACAGTTTTGCATGGAAAGCCCCCAGGTATTGCGGGGCATCCACAAGGCCTATCTGGACGCCGGGGTGGATCTGCTGACTACCTGCACCTTCGGCGGCAATCCTTACAAGCTGCCCAAGGAACTGGACGTCTTCGCTTTCAACAAGCGTATGGCCGAAGTGGCCCGGGAAGCCGCACACGACGCGGGGCGGCCTGTTTTTGTGGCCGGCAACGTGGGACCCAGCGGCCAGTTCGCCAAACCCCTGGGACCGGTGGAGCCGCGCGAGCTCATCGCCGGTTTTGCCGCCCAGATCCGCGGCTTGGTGGCCGGTGGGGCGGACCTGATTTTTGTAGAAACCCAGTTCGACCTGGCCGAGGCCCGCGCCGCTGTGGTGGCGGCCCGCCGGGAATGCGATCTGCCGGTCATGGTCTCTATGACCTTTGAGCAGGGCGTCAGCCTGACCGGCTCCAGCCCGGCCATTTTCGCCGAAACCATGCAGAATCTGGGCGTGGACGTGGTGGGCACCAACTGCAGCCTGGGCCCGGACCAGATGCTGCCGGTGGTCCGGGAGTTGCTTGAAACCTGCGCCTGCCCGGTTATGGCCGAGCCCAACGCCGGTCTGCCCGAGCTGCGCGGCAATGTGACGGTCTTTCCCCTGGGTCCCGAGGAATTCGCGCAAAAAACAGCAGCCTTTGCCGGACTGGGCGCACGCATTCTGGGCGGCTGCTGCGGTACCACGCCCCGACATCTGGCGGCCCTAGCCCAAGCCGTGCGCGGTATGGACTACAGTCCTTCGGAAGCGGCGCGCCGGGACGGCATTTGCCTGACAAGCCGTTCACAACTGGTGCGCATCGGCGCGGGCGAAGCCCTGGTGATTATCGGCGAGCGCATCAATCCCACAGGCAAAAAAGTGCTCACCCAGGAATTGCAGGAAGGCCGCTTTGACGCGGCCCTGCAACTGGCCGACCAGCAGGTGGAGGCCGGGGCCGGGGTGCTGGACGTCAATGTGGGCGCATCCCTGGTGGATGAAACCAGCCTGCTGCCCGAGCTGGCTCAGCGCCTGATCGGGCGGCTGACTCTGCCGCTCTCGCTGGATTCCTCCAACGCCGAGGCCATTGCCAAGGCTTTGCCGTACTGTCCCGGCTCCTTTCTGGTCAATTCCATCAGCGGCGAGGCCGATCGCATGGATGTGCTGGGTCCGCTCTGCCGGGATTACGGCGCGCCTTTCATCCTGCTGCCGTTACAGGGCGCGAAGCTGCCGGTGCAGGCTTCCGAGCGCATCCGCATTGTGGAAAATCTGCTGGAGAGGGCGGCCGGTCTGGGCATTCCGCGCCGCCTGGTGATGGTGGACATCCTGGCGCTGGCCGTGTCCTCCAAGGCCGAAGGCGGCCGCCAGTGTCTTGAAATGGCGCGCTGGTGCCGTTCTCAGGGCCTGCCCACCACCTTGGGGCTTTCCAATACCTCTTTCGGCCTGCCCGCCCGTGAACTGCTCAACGCCACCTTTCTGTGCATGGCCGCGGGCGCGGGCCTCACGTCCTGCATTGCCAATCCCTCGGCCACGCGCCTGCGCGAAGCCGTGGATGCCATGCGCGTGCTCGGGGCCCATGATCCACACGCCGAATCCTTCATCGCCTCCTATGCGGAATGGAAACCGGCGGGCGGCGTGACCCTGCGCCAGGGCGACAAGGCCGGGGCCGCCAAAACCCTGGGCGAGGCCGTGCTGACCGGCGACAAGGAAAACGTGCTGCCCCTGCTGGAGGCGGAACTGGAGGCCGGAGCCGACCCTTTTGCCCTGGTGCGGGATACGTTGATCCCGGCCATTACTGAAGTGGGCGCGCGCTACGAACGCCGGGAATATTTTCTGCCCCAGCTCATCCGCGCCGCGGAAACCATGCAGACGGCTTTCAGCCATCTCAAACCCCGGCTGGAAGCCAACCGGGGGCCCGAGGAGCGTCCGGTAATCGTCATGGCCACGGTGGAAGGCGATATCCACGACATCGGCAAGAATATCGTGGCCCTGCTGCTGGGCAACCACGGCTTTGACGTGGTAGACGCGGGCAAGGACGTGCCCGCCGAGGCCATTGTGGCTTGCGCCCTTGAGCACAACGCGCGTATCATCGGGCTCTCCGCACTGATGACCACCACTATGGTCCGCATGGAGGACACCATCCGCCTGATCCGGGAGCGCGATCTGCCCATCAAGGTCATGGTGGGCGGCGCGGCCGTGACTCAGGCCTTTGCCGACGCCATCGGGGCCGACGCCTATTGTCCGGACGCGGTGTGCGCGGTGCGCGCGGCCAAAACTTTTGTCTGATTTCGTCCGCCGCGTGTCCCGTTCAGGGCGGCGTCGCGTTGCATTTATTCGCATTCTTCAACTTTCACATTAAGGTTTGTCATGAAAAAAATATTCCTGCCCCTGCTGCTCTGCCTTCTTCTGCCCTGCGCTGCCTGGGCTGAAACGCTGCCCTCGCTGAACCTGGCCGGTTTGACCGATCTGCTGGCCAAGAACAAGGGCAAGGTGGTGATGCTCAACTTCTTCGCCACCTGGTGCCCGCCCTGCCGGGTGGAAATCCCGGAACTGATCAAGACCAGCAAGGCTTACGCGGACAAGGGCGTGGTGATCATCAGCCTGTCCGTTGACGAGGACGCCGCGCCCGTGCTCCCCTTTGTCAAAAAAATGGGCATGGATTATCCGGTCTATCTGGCCGGACGGGACATCACCCGGGCTTATCAGATCAGCAGCATTCCGCATAACGCATTTTACGCCAAGGACGGCACGCTGGTTCTTTCCGAGCCGGGCATGGCCGACGAAAGCATGCTCAAAATGGTTATCGACAAGCTTTTGAGCCAGAAATAATGGAAAACGACTACCTGACCCGCAAGGCCCATCTGGACGATGTGAAGGCCATGCATGGCCTGTTGCTGGCCTGCGCCCAAAAGGGTCTGCTGTTGCCGCGCGCGCTGATTTATCTGTACGGGCACATCCGCAATTTTTTTGTGGTGGAGGCCCCGGACGGCGAAATCGTGGCCTGTTGCGCCCTGGCACCGGTTTGGGAGGACCTGGGAGAGATCTGTTCCTTGGTGGTGCGCGACGATCTGCGCCGTCAGGGCCTGGGGCGGCGGATGGTCGCGGCCTGCATTGGTGAGTGCCGCGAACTGCATCTGAAAAAGATTTTCGCTCTGACCTATCAGGAAGCGTTTTTTACCCGTTTAGGTTTCAGAGTGGTGGAAAAAAGCGTGCTGCCGCAAAAGATCTGGGCTGATTGCGTACATTGCGCCAAATACCCGGATTGTGATGAAACGGCGGTCTTTCTGGACGTGCCCGGCGCATTGGAAACTGTGTCCGCGCGCCCGGCGGCGGCCGGGGAAAGATAGGGGGAAGCATGGCTGAGACGCTGCGGGTCAAGGAACTTAAATCCGTGTTCACCCCGGAACAGATTGCCGTGCGTGTGCGTGAGCTGGGCGTGGAAATCGACGGCCTGTACGGACAGGAACCCTTGGTGGCCATATGCGTGCTCAAGGGGGGCGTTATCTTTTTCAGTGATTTGGTACGTGCTTTGCATAACCAGAACCTGGAACTGGATTTTGTCCGTCTGTCCAGTTACGGCAAGAGCTCGGCCAGTTCCAAGCATGTGATCTTCAACAAGGATGTGGAAGTGGACATCCGCGGCAAGCACGTGCTGATTGTGGAAGACGTGGTGGACAGCGGCCACAGCATGCGTTTTCTGCTGGACCAGTTTGCCGCCCGCCAGGCGCGCAGCCTGCGTCTGGCCGCTCTGGTGGACAAGCGTGAGCGCCGTCAGGCCGACGTGAAGGTGGATTTTGCCGGTTTCGTATTGAATAAGGGTTTTATTGTCGGCTACGGCCTGGATTACGCCGAACGTTATCGGACGCTGCCCGGCGTCTGTGAGATCATTCCTGAATAGCCTTGTTTCGGCTCCGGCGGCCGGACCGTTTTGTGGAGTATTGGCATGGAAGTAAAGTGTCCGCATTGTACCAGCCGTTTCAATCTGCCTGACAACCTGGCCAAGCCGGGCGTCAAGCTGCGCTGTTCGGTCTGTAAGACCGTATTTCCCTTTGCGCCCGAGCCCGAAGCGGTCTTGCCCGGCGAGGACGAACTGCCGGATATGCAGGAACGGCCGTCCGGCGGCCGCCGCAAGTTCTGGGTGGCCCTGGCGCTCATTCTGCTTTGTCTGGGAGGCGGCGCGTACTGGTATTTCGGCGCGCGGCATCCTGATACGCCGCCCACGGAACAGGAACTGGCCAAAAAGGTCGAGTTGCTGACTATGCGCAATGTGCGCCAGTATTATGTGGATAATGAAAAGGTGAAGGGCAGGGTTTTTGTGATTGAGGGCCGGGTGGTCAATGAGTTTCCGCAACCCAAGGAACTGATCACCGTGGAGGCCGCCATTTACGACAAAAACAAAAAGCCCCTGGCTACCAAGACGCAGCTTGCGGGTACCCAGCTTTCACTTTTTCAGTTGCAGGTGCTCAGTGAGAAGGAGATGGAATCCTTCCTGAACAACAAGGTGGAGATTCTTGCCAACAACACCAATGTGCGGCACGGCGGCGAAGTGCCCTTCATGGTGCTGTTCTATGCGCCGCCCGAGGATGTGGCCGAGTTCGGCGTGAAGATCGTGGACGTGAAGGATGTGCCTGAAGCGGAAAAATAGCCGGGCCGCGCTCAACGTTGTTTCCGGATGTTTATATCCCGGTTGCCGCCCGAGAGGGAGACAACCGGGATATTTTGCGTTCAGGTTTTTTCTGCCGCGCCCGTTACGGATTTTTTGATTCATGCCAGGCGCAGCACGCGCCGGGCGTTTTCGTACATGACCTTGTTGCGGACATCCACGCTCAGCTCAAAGCCCGCATAGGCGTCCAGCGCGTCGGCCAGCTCCACAAAGGGGTGGGCGCTGGCGAACAGAACCTTGTCGCTGATGAGATCGTTCATGGCCCGCACATAGACATCCACCATGGGCGCGCGCTCGTATTCAGAAATATCCATATATACGTTGGCGTTACGCAGGCAAGTGTAGATGGCCTCGTTGACGAAGGGATAACCGCCGTGGCTCATGATCAGGGTCAGCTCCGGGAAGTCGCGGGCCACCTTATCCACGTCGCGCGGGTCGGCGTATTCCAGAATCGCGCCCGGTACCTGCGGCGGCGGGGCCATGGTGATGAAGGCCGGCACGCCCAGCTCACAGCACTTGCTGTAGAGCGGATAAAAACGCGCCTCGGAGGCGGGCATGCGCGCCAGATAGGGGTCGATGGCGATGCCTTTCATGCCGTAGTCCTTGACCACGTGTTCGATTTCACGCACGGCGGCCATCTTTTTATGCGGGTCAATGCCCCAGAAGCCTATGAATTTCTGCGGATAGGCCCGGCAGAATTCCAGCACGCTCTTGTTATTGGCCGGAAAGCCGTAGGTGGTTTCGCAGTCCCTGCCTGTGATCACGCCCAGCTCCACGCCCAGGCGGTCGAGGTCCGCCACAATATCGGGAAGGGGCTGGGCCTTGCGGGAGTCAAAGCCGATGGCCTTGCAGGCCGCCTTGAACATAGCGCTGTTTTTGATGCCGTTGATGATTTCAGGCGTGTTGGGCCGGAAGCGGAAATCAATGATTTTCATACTACAGTCTCCTGAGCCGTTTTATTTATGATTTTAAAAGCGGTTCCGGGGCGGCCCGGATACACCTTGCTCACTTGCCGCCCACAAGACAGAGCGGTACCTGCGGGAAGTAGGTGCAAAGCAGCAGAACCAGCAGCATCAGGCCGATCATGGGCAGGGCCATGCCGGCGATTTTTTCCAGTTTGGCTTTGGCCACGCCGCTGGCCACAAAAAGGTTCACGCCCACCGGCGGGGTGACAAAGCCGATGGCCAGGTTGATCACAATGATCACGCCGAAATGCAGGGGAGACACGCCCACGCCCGTGACCACCGGCAGAAGAATAGGCGTAAGGATCACGATGGCGGCCAGGGCTTCCATGAAGGTGCCCACGATGAGCAACAGCACGTTGATGAGCAGCAGGATGACGATCTTGCTTTCCGTGAAGCTCAGGATGGCGCGGGCGATGGTGCCGGGCACGTCCTCGAGGGTCATGATGTTGCCGAACAGCGTGGCCATGGCCATGAGCACGATGATGACGGAGGAGGTTTCGCAGGCTTCCTCACAGGCGCGGGCCACGGCCCGGCAGTTCATTTCGCGGTAGAGAAACACGCCCACGATGAGCCCGTAAAACGCCGCGATGGCCGCCGCCTCGGTGGGCGTCATAACGCCGCCGTAAATACCTCCCAGCACGATAACCGGCACCATCAGCGCCCACTTTGCCTCCCAGGCGGCCCTGCTCAAGGTGTCCACGGTGCGTTTCTTCTGTTCCCCCCGCCAGCCGCGCCTGCGGGAATAGAAAAAGCAGTAGCCCATGAGCACCAGGCCGGTGAGGACGCCGGGCACAATGCCGCTCATAAACAGATCACCGATGGAAACCTGGGCCGAAACGCCATAGACCACAAAGGGATTGCTGGGCGGGATCATCACGCCCACGCAACCGGCGGCGGCCACCAGGGCGGCGGCGAAAAACTTGTCGTAGCCGCGTTCCACCATGGCCGGAATGGTCAGCGCGCCGATGGCCGCCACCGTGGCCGGTCCAGAGCCGCTGATGGCCCCGAAAAACATGCAGGTCACAATGGCCGTGAGGCCCATGCCGCCGTACAGGCCCCCCACAATTTCGTCGGCCAGTTTGAGCAGGCGGCGGGAAAGTCCGCCCGCGCCCATGAATACCCCGGCCGCGATGAAGAAGGGGATGGCCATGATCGGGAAGCTGTCGATGGAAGTGAAGGCCACCTGAGCCATATACTCAATGGGCAGGGTGTCGGCGCTGATAATGGTGGCTAGGGTGGACAGGCCCAGGGAAATGGCGATGGGCACGCCGATGACGCAGAGCAGCACGAAATAGCCGAACAGCGCGTGCAGGGGTTCGATATAGTCGCAGATGAAACAGGGCGCGATGACGGCCCCCGTCAGGGCGAAGCCGATCAGGGAATCCGAGAGGCCGCAAAGCCGGACCTGCTTATACAGGGATTCCAGCAGGCGCAGGCACATCAGGCCGAAGCCCAGAGGCAGAATCAGGTAAGGAACGAGATAGGGAATGCCCAGGGCCGTGGTATGCTGCGGAAATTCCAGCAGCCTCTCAATCTGACCCCAGCCGTACCAAGCGATGACGGAGGTAAGGCAGAGAAAAAGGCTTTCCACCACAATCCAACTAATTTGCTGGAGACGTGGGGGCAGATGGTCATAGAGCATGTCCACGCGGATGGACGAACGTTTACGGATGGCCACGGAAACGGCCAGATAGGAAATCCAGATAAAGATGTACCGTGAAAGTTCCTCGGTCCAGACGGCGGCTCCGGCCCGGTCGATAAATTTTGTAATAATATAGCGGTAGATGACCTGCCAGGTGATAAAAAATATGATGCTCAGCAGGCCCGTCACCATGAAAATGCTTTCAAAATTCTGATCCAGCCAGTGGAGCGGCCTCTTTTTCCCGTCAATGGCGTCCATGTATTTCCCCGTGGGTAGCTGCGAGACCTCTTGCCAAAGCGGGCCGAAAGCGTGCTTCCGGCCCGGACCTCAATAACAGCTCCTAGTTCTGGGTCTCGGCAATCAAAGCCAGCAATTCCGCCGGGATTTCCTTGGAGAACTGGTCCCGCACAGGCTGGGTCTTCTGCTTCAGCTCCGCGCGTTGCTCGGGCGTCAGCCTGGTAATGGTGATGCCCTTGTCGCGGAAAGCCTGCCAGGCCTTTTCCTCGAGCCTGACGCTTTCGGCACGCTGCCAGATCAGGGCTTCGTGCGCTGCCTCGGTGATGATCTTCTGCTGTTCCGGCTTCAGGCTGTCCCACTTTTTCTTGTTCATCAGCAGCATGTGCATGGAATAATTGTGCTGCGAATCCATGGCGTGCTTGAGCACTTCGCTGTGCTTGGCGTCATTGAGCAGGGAAAAAGTGTTGCCCTCGGCGTCCACGGTGCCCTGTTGCAGGGCGGTATAGGTTTCTCCCCAGGCCACGGGCGCGGGGTTCATGCCCAGCTCTGTGGCCACGGCCACCTCCACCGGAGAGTCGGTGGTGCGGACCTTGAGGTTCATAAGATCTTTGACCTCATTGAGGGGATGCTTGGTCGAAACGAAGTTGCGGTAGCCGTATTCGCTGAACATGATGGTTTTCAGGCCCACGCTCGCGGCTACCTTGTCCAGGGCTTTGCCCAGTTCGCCCTCGTCAAGGGCCTTGTAGAGTTTTGCCTGGTTTTTGGGGTCTGTGACGTAGGGCAAATCAATGGCCATGTAGGCCTTGGAGAAGCTGGCCAGATTGGGCGTGGAGCTGGAGGACATGTCCAGGGTGCCCGCCTGGGCCGCTTCAGTGGTCACGCGGTCGCTACCCAGCTGACAGTTGCCGAAAATCTGGATGCGTATTTTGCGGTCGCTCTTTTTTTCCACCAGTTCCTTGAATTTTTCATATCCCACGGTCACGTTGTTGCCCGGAGCCATGGGATGTCCGAGACGCAAGGTAAGAGGTTTTTCCGCACGGGCCTCAGGCGCGAAGACGGCCAGAGACATGCAGGTCACGGCCGTACACGCCGCCAGCAAAAATACGTTACGCATCGTCATCCTCTCTTGGGTTGGAAAGTGGCGAAACACAAACCCCCTGATGCGGCCAACCGTTGGCCATCTCTTTGTGATTTTTTTGTTTTGCACGATGCGTGCCAGCTCGGAATACTCTGCGATTGAATTATAATTATTCTTTTCAGTTAGTTATATTATGCAATAAGTATCGAAGCGAGGCCATGCGCCGTTGATGTCGCAATTGTGCGACATTTTCGGCGGTTGCAGATTAAGGACTTGGCCGCTGTTTGTGAAAAGAGATCCATATAGGCCTGACAGGCCTTGGAAAGGGAAAGTCGCGAGCCGTTCCACGAAGCTGTCGCAGATTTGCGTCGCAAGTTTTCGGCTGTTTTTTGGAATTCATTCCTGAATGATGCAAATTTGCGCCTTTTTTCGGAGAACAGCCGACCAGCGAAAACAGAGAAAGGTAAATTTTCTTTATTTTTTATATATATCAGTATGTTAAAAATATGGCATGCCCCATGCAGAGGGCGGAGGGAATGAGAACTACCGCCTGTTCATGGCGTTCCCCACGCCCCACACATATTATCAGGAGTTGGATGATGAGCATGACCACCTGCGAATGCCGGTCCCCCCAGGAACAGCGTCTCTATGATCGGATCGAGGGCAAAGAGGACAAATTCCGCAAAACGCACGCCCGCGTTTTCAAACTGCTGGAACGCTTCGACGGGCAGAAGCCGCGTATCGATATTGAACGCGCCCTGTACTTCACCCAATCCATGAAGGAAACCGAAGGCCAGCCCCTGGTGCTGCGTTGGGCCAAGGCACTCATGCACATCGCCGAAAATATTTCGGTCTGTGTGCAGGAAGATCAGCTTCTGCTGGGCCGTGCCGGTTGCGACGGCCGCTACGGCATTCTCTATCCCGAACTGGACGGCGACTTTCTGGACATCGCCGTGCGCGAGCTGCCCACCCGCCGGACTTCCCCGGCCACTATCACGCCCGAGGACGCCAAGCGCGTCATTGAGGAAATTGCGCCGTACTGGAAGGGCAAGACCTATCATGAGGACCTTAATGCCGCCCTGCCGCCCGAAGTGCACAAGCTGACCTACGACGATCCCGAAGGCCTGATTTCCCGTTTTATCGTCAATGAGACCTCGTCCTTCCGTTCTTCCATCCAGTGGGTGCACGACTATGCCAAGATCCTGAAGCGCGGCTTCAACGGCATCAAGAAGGAAGCCCAAGAGAAGCTGGCCGCCCTGGATCCCATGAGCGCCAGGGACGACCGCGAAAAGCGTCCCTTCCTGGAGGCCGTGGTCATCGTTTGCGACGCCATAGTGCTCTGGGCCAAACGTCATGCCGTACTGGCCCGCGAACTGGCCGAAAAGGAGCGGGACCCCACGCGCAAGGCCGAGCTGCTGCGCATGGCCGACAATGCCGAGCGCGTGCCCGGCGAGCCGGCCCGCGACTTCTGGGAGGCCTGCCAGAGCCAGTGGTTCACCCAGATGTTCTCCCGCATTGAGCAGAAAACCGGCACCACCATTTCCAACGGCCGCATGGACCAGTATCTCTACCCGTATTACAAGCAGGATCGCGCGGCCGGTACAATCACCGACAAGCAGGCCATGGAGCTGCTGGAATGCATGTGGGTGGGCATGGCCGAGTTTATCGACATGTACATTTCCCCCACCGGCGGAGCCTTCAATGAAGGATATGCCCACTGGGAAGCCGTGACCGTGGGCGGCCAGACTCCGGACGGCCGCGACGCCAGCAACGAGCTGACCTATCTGATCCTCAAGTCCAAGCGCGAATTTCCGCTGCATTATCCGGATCTGGCTGCGCGCATCCATTCCCGCGCGCCGGAACGCTACCTTTGGGATGTGGCCGAAACCATCAAGGACGGCTCCGGCTTCCCCAAGCTGATCAACGACGAGGAAGTGGTGCCCCTGTATGTCTCCAAGGGCGCGACCTTCGAGGAGGCCTTGGACTATGCCGTGTCCGGCTGCACCGAGGCCCGCATGCCCAACCGCGACACCTATACCTCCGGCGGCGCGTACATCAATTTCGCCGCGGCTGTGGAGATGGCGTTGCGCAACGGCCGGATGAAGAAATACGGCGACCGGGTGCTGGGCGTGGAAACCGGTGACCCGCGTTCATTCAAGACTTGGGAGGAATTCTGGAACGCC
The DNA here is from genome assembly GCF_000224635.1 of Desulfovibrio sp. 6_1_46AFAA. NCBI lineage: Bacteria > Pseudomonadati > Thermodesulfobacteriota > Desulfovibrionia > Desulfovibrionales > Desulfovibrionaceae > Desulfovibrio > Desulfovibrio sp. 6_1_46AFAA. The sequence goes on along the minus strand of NZ_JH114300.1, from coordinate 591,658 downwards.
TATGTGCAGCAGCACATGCTCTTTCTGAAGACGGCCTTTACCCAGCAGTATATCATCAACAAACTGCGCGCCCGGCATTTTGCCCAGCCCATGGGTTCGGCCATGCATGATTTGTGTATGAAGCACTGCATGGATTTGCATCAGGAGCAGATCCCCGAGGGCATCAATCTGGGATACTTTGAATACATGGGCCTGGGCACGGTGGTGGATTCCCTGGCGGCAGTGAAGAAACTGGTCTTTGAGGAAAAGAAACTGAGCATGGACAAGCTCCTCGAAGCACTCGACGCCAATTTTGAGGGCTATGACGACGTGCGCGCCCTGCTGCGCTCCGCCCCCTGCTACGGCAACAATGACGAATACGCCGACGCCATCGGCCGCGACATTGACAGGATCTCCGTGGAATACGCGGGAAAATACGGCATGCGGGATCTGGGCATGCACAACGACGTGCGTTATGTGCCCTTCACCTCCCACGTGCCCTTCGGCAAGGTGGTTTCCGCCACGCCCAACGGACGCACCGACGGTTTTCCGCTTTCCGACGGCACCTCGGCCTCGCACGGCGCGGATGTCAACGGTCCCACGGCCGTGCTGCTTTCCAACTACAACACCAAGAATATGGGCATGCGCGACCGCGCGGCCCGCATGCTGAACATCAAGTTCACGCCCAAGTGCCTGGAAGGCGAGCAGGGCACGGAAAAACTGGTCTCTTTCATCCGCACCTTCTGCGACCTCAAGCTCTGGCATGTGCAGTTCAACGTGCTCAACCGCGAGACGCTTCTGGCCGCCCAGAAGGACCCGCAGAAGTACCGTAACCTTATTGTGCGTATCGCCGGTTACAGCGCGTATTTTGTGGATCTTTCCCCGGATCTGCAGAATGACCTCATCGCCCGGACGGAACACGACGCCATGTAAACGCCGTGGTTGCGCGCGGGAGGGGCGGACCTCTTTCCGGCTCTCCCCGCGCCCTTTATTCTCCCCCATAGCCCCAAGGACAGGCGGTATGTGTCTGGAAGACGACGAACAACGGGATCTCGAACAGCAAGGCTTTGTTTTCAATATCCAGAAATATTCGGTGCATGACGGGCCGGGCATCAGAACCATTGTATTTCTTAAGGGCTGCGCGTTATCCTGTCGCTGGTGCAGCAATCCCGAGTCACAGCATACGCGCCCCGAGCTGGCCTACAATGCCGGGCGCTGTCTGGAGCTGGACAAGTGCGGCCACTGCCTCATGGCCTGCGAACGCGGTGCCGTCAGCCGGGGCGGGGACGGCAAGCCCCGTATCGACCGCTCGCTCTGCGCGGATTGCGCCACGTCCGGGGCCATGCCCTGCGCGGAAGCCTGTCCGGCCCAGGGCCTGCTGGTCTACGGCAAAAAGCGCAACGTGGATGATGTGCTGTCTTCCGTGGAGCAGGACGCGGCCTTTTATTCCCGCTCCGGCGGCGGTATGACCCTGTCCGGCGGCGAACCGCTGTTGCAGGCGGATTTTGCCCTGGCCCTGCTGCGTCAGGCGCGTGTCCGGCGGCTCAAGACAGCCGTGGAAACCTGCGGCATGGTGCCCGCGGCCACGGTCCGGGCTGCGGCCCCCTACCTGAACTTTGCCCTGTTCGACATCAAGCAGATGGACAGTGCCGTGCACGAGGCTCAGACCGGCCTGCCCAATGCGCGCATTCTGGAGAACTTCCGCATCCTGGCCGAGGAATTCCCGGATCTGCCCATTCTGGCGCGCACCCCGATTATTCCCGGCTTCAACGACAGCGAAGAGGCCGTTGCCGCCATTGCCGCCTTTCTGAAACCCTATGCGCGGGTCAACTACGAAATGCTGCCGTACCACCGCCTGGGCACCCAGAAATATCATTTTCTGGGCCGCCGTCCGCCCATGGGCGACGTGACGCTGGGCAAGAATGTCATGCCCCGGCTACAGCGCGCGGCGCTGGACATTCTGGGCGCGAGAGTGCAGATTCCACGCTGACGCCTCTTTCAACCCGGATGATGCCCATGGCCGGACGTTCCCCGGAAGTCCTTTCCAGATATGTCGAACGCATTCTTGACGCCCTGCCCGACGGGGTGTTCATTTCCGACGCCTCGGGCACTGCCCTGCACATTAACCGCATGTACGAACAGCTGACCGGCCTGAAGCAGGAAAGCGTGCAGGGCAGGAATGTGCGCGCTCTGATGGAGGAGGGGATCTTTGATCATATCCTCAATCCGGAGATCGTGCGCACGGGCAAGCCCGCTACCCACGTGCAGCAGCTTAAGAACGGCAAAAAGCTGGTGCTCTCCGGCTTCCCGGTTTTTGACGAGGCCGGGGGCATCCGTCTGGTGGTCACCTTCGCGCGCGACATCACCCTGCTGGCGAATCTGCAGGAACAGATTGCAGGGCAATGCCGCCTCATTGATCAGATCAACGACCAGCTGGCCCATATGGCCCACGAAAGCAGGCCGCAGGAACCTGTCTTCGCCAGCCCGGCCATGGCCGAGGTTCTTTCCCTGCTGCGGCGTTTCGCGGCCACGGACGCCACGGTGCTGATTCTGGGCGAGACCGGCGCGGGCAAGGACGTCTTCGCCCGCCTGACCCACAGGCTGAGCGGACGCAAGGACAAAATCATGCTCAAGGTGGACTGTGGCGGCATTTCCGAAACCCTGACCGAATCCGAGCTCTTCGGCTATCTGCCCGGCGCGTTTACCGGAGCTTCCAGCAAGGGCAAGGCGGGCTATTTTGAAATCGCCGACGGCAGCACCATTTTTCTGGACGAGGTGGGCGAACTGCCCCTGTCCATGCAGACCCGCCTGCTGCGCGTTCTTCAGGACGGGGAGATCATGCGGGTGGGCTCGTCCAGCCCGCGCAGGGTGGACGTACGGGTCATCGCGGCCACCAACCGCAACCTGGCCGAAAGCGTGGAGGCCGGTACTTTTCGCCGCGATCTCTATTATCGGCTCAATGTCGCGAGGGTACGCATTCCGCCTCTGCGCGAGCGGCCGGAAGACGTGCGTCCCCTGGCCGAGCATTTTCTGCACCAATACACGGTCAAATACCACAAGGCCCTGGCCTTTATGGGTGTGACCCTGGACATGATGAGCTCCTATGCCTGGCCCGGCAATGTGCGCGAGCTTCAGAACCTGGTTCACAGCCTGGTAATCACGCTCAACGGCCCGCTGATCTCGCCCAGGGACCTGCCCGCGCAGATTTCAGGCGTGAGCCGCGACGTCTCCTGTTATTCCGAGGAAATCCTGGCCGCCCGGCGGCCGCTGAAGGAAATCATGGCCGAAATGGAGCGGGATTTTCTGCTCAAGGCCATTGAGGCGCACGGCTCGGTACAGAAAGTGGCGGAGCTCTTCCAGGTCAACCGCAGCACCATCTTCCGCAAACTCCAGAGTGGGCGGCAGGCCTGAGCCGTTCCTGTTTGCCGTCCGGCCCTTCCTTGCATCGCCGCCTTGCGCCTTGCCTTCTTTTTCCGTAGGTTTCGGGCATGGCGAAAACGCGTGAAGTCTATATCTGTTCGGTGTGCGGGGCCCAGACCCTGCAATGGCGCGGCCAGTGCCCCAATTGCCACGAGTGGAACACCCTTGAGGCCTCGGCCCAGGCCCGCCCGGCGGCGGGCCGTCGGTCCTCCGGTCTGGGCGGCACCGCGGGCGTTCGGGCCGACCGGCCTGTACCCCTGCGCGATGTGGCCGATGCCGGGCATACGCCCTACGGCAGCGGTCTTAAGGCCCTGGACCGCGTGCTGGGCAAGGGCCTGGTGCCGGGCGCGGCCATTCTGGTAGGCGGTGAGCCGGGCATCGGCAAATCCACCCTGCTCTTGCAGGTGGCCGGGCTGGTGGCGGCCCAGGGCAAAGCGGTGCTCTACGCCAGCGGCGAGGAATCTCTGCCGCAGATCAAGGCCAGGGGCGAGCGGCTCCGGATGCTGGACCCCCATCTTCTGGCTCTGTCCACCTCCAAGGTTGAGGACGTGCTGGACGCCCTCAACGGCGTCGGCGGTTCCAGACCCCCGGCCCTGGTGATCGTGGACTCGGTACAGACCGTGACCAGTCTGGAGGCCGAAGGCCTGCCGGGCAATGTCAGCCAGGTGCGCGCCGTGGCCACGGCCTTGCTGGAGGCCTGCCGCCGCGTGGGCTGCACCCTGATCCTGGTGGGCCATGTGACCAAGGACGGCGTCCTGGCCGGGCCCCGTCTGCTGGAACACATGGTGGACACGGTCATCTCCCTGGAGGGGGACCGCCGCCAGATGTTCCGTCTGTTGCGCGTGTTCAAGAACCGTTTCGGCCCCAATGAGGAATTGCTGGTCTTTCGCATGGGCGAGCGCGGCATGCAGGTGGTGGACGACCCCTCCACCTTTTTTCTGGGCGCGCGCGACGCCTCCCTGTCCGGCACGGCCGTGGTCATGGCTGTGGACGGACAGCGCCCCTTGGCCGTGGAAGTCCAGGCTCTGGTGGCGCGCACGTTTCTGAGCATTCCGCGCCGCGCGGCGCTGGGCTTTGACGCCAACCGCCTGCATCTGCTCCTGGCCGTGCTGGAGAAACGGCTCAAACTCAATTTCGGCCAAGTAGATATTTACGCCAAGGTGGGCGGCGGCATGCGCCTGCAGGAGCCCGGCCTGGATCTGGCTCTGGTGGCCGCCGTGCTGTCCTCCTATTATGATGTGCCCCTGCCGGAAAAATGCGTGCTCTGGGGCGAAGTGGACCTCAACGGCCAGGTGCGGCCCGTGGCCGCGCAGGAATTGCGCCTTTCCCAGGCCCGGCGGCTGGGTTTCGAGCCTATCGTCTATCCGGACGGCGGCCAGGGCGGCGGCATCGCCACCATCGCGGCCTTGCAGCAGCGCCTGTTCCATCGTCAATGAGCGGCCAGCGGAGGAAGAGAAGCATGCCTTTGGAAGTGGAACGCAAATATCTGCACGTGGATTTCGCCGCCTTGCGCCGGACGTTGTACGATCTGGGCGCGCGCACTTCGGGCGCGCATTTTGAAAGTAACTGGGTTTTTGACACACCCGACATCCAACTGTTTGAAAGCCGCCGCCTGTTGCGCCTGCGCTCGCAGGAATGGCCGGACGCCGTGCGCCATGTGCTGACCCTCAAGCTGCCCGCGTCGCAGAGCGGTCACTTCAAGGTGCGCGAGGAACGCGAACTGGAAGTGGCCGACGGCGCGGCCATGCGCGCCGTGCTGGAAGGCCTGGGCTACGCCGTGGGCGCGTGTTATGAGAAAATCCGCGAGCCGTGGCGTCTGGAGGATGTGGAAGTGGAATTGGACGTGCTGCCCTTCGCTGAAGTGGTGGAGTTGGAGGGCGAGGCCGCGCATATTGAGCGGGCCGCGACGCGTCTGGGCCTTGACAAGGCCGAAATAAGCACCAAAAGTTATCATCAGCTGCATCAGGATTGGCGTCGCCTGCACAACCTGCCGCCGGATTTTTCCTTTGTGTTCGACGCGGAGCGACGGAGCGACTGGCGGCGGAAGCTGGGCCTTGCGGGCAATGAACCGCACGGCGGCGACCGGCCCAACGCATCCAAAGCCTGAACTGTTTTCGGGGGATTACTCCATGCCGCTATACAATCAGGGCGAAGCCGACGGTGAAAGCCGGACCATTGTCGTAAAAAAGCTCAAGGAGCCGGACCGCTACCGCGTCCTGCTGCATAATGACGATTATACCAGCATGGACTTTGTGATCAATATCCTCTGCGGCGTGTTCCACAAGCCCCTGGAAGAAGCCACGGCCATTATGCTGGCCGTGCACCAGCAGGGAGTGGGGCAGTGCGGCATTTATACCCGCGAAGTGGCTGAAGCCAAGGTCAGCCGCGTCCACCGCGAGGCGCACGGAGCGGGCTTCCCCCTCAGATGCACCATGGAAAAAATTCATTGATCGTCCTTGCCGCCAGCGCGGCAACGGCGCGGCGGACCGCCGTAGTTTGGACACGGCATGTGGCCGGGCCGCCGGAACAGCTCCCCGCAGTCGACTTCGGCTGTGGCGGGAGGGAGAAAATATGCTGAGTAAAAGCGTGCAAAGCGTCCTGAGGGACGCCCTTATGGAAGTGCAGCGGCGCAGGCATGATCTGCTGACAGTGGAACATGTGCTCTACGCCCTGACCAACAGCATGAAAGGCCGGATTATTCTGGAGGGCAGCGGGGCCAGCGTGGCCGTGCTGCGCGAGCAGTTGGAAGGTTTTTTCCGTACGGAACTGGAAGTGGTGGACCAGCCCGGCAAGTATGAAGTCACCCAGACCGACGGCGTGCAGCGCGTGCTGGAACGCGCGCTCAACCATATCCGTTCTGCGGGCCGCGATACAGTGGAGCTGGGCGACCTGCTGATCGCCATCATGGACGAAGATGAGAGCTACGCGCTCTTCTTCCTGCGCAAGCAGGGGGTGGAGCGCCTGGACGTGCTGACCTTCATTTCGCACGGCCTGGACGAAGGCGGCGGCTCGCGCGGCGTGGAGGAAAAAGAAACGGACGGCGCGTCCGGCGATGCCCGCGCGGCCAAGGGCGATCCTTTGGCCCAGTATACCGTGGACCTCACGGCCCGCGCCAGGGAAGGCAAGATTGACCCCTTGGTGGGCCGGGAGCAGGAACTGGACCGCGCCATTGAGGTGCTTTGCCGCCGCCGCAAGAACAATCCGCTTTTTGTGGGCGATCCGGGCGTGGGCAAAACCGCTCTGGCCGAAGGTCTGGCCCTGCGCATCGCCGAGGGCCGGGTGCCGGAGATGTTTGCCGATACCCGGCTGTTTGCCCTGGACATGGGCCTGGTGCTGGCCGGAACCCGCTACCGCGGTGATTTCGAAGGCCGCCTCAAGGCCATAGTGCAGGCCCTCAAGGCCATGCCCGAGGCCATTCTGTTTATCGACGAAATCCATACTATCGTGGGGGCTGGTTCCACGTCCGGCGGCTCCATGGATGCCTCCAATCTGCTGAAACCGGCGCTTGCCGGCGGTGAGATCCGCTGCATCGGCTCCACTACCTATGAAGAGTTTCGCAACCATCTGGAAAAGGACCGTGCCCTGGCCCGGCGTTTTCAGCGCATAGATCTGCATGAGCCGGACGTCACGGATTGTCTGGCTATCCTGCAAGGCCTGGAAGGCCGCTATGCGGAACACCATCGGGTGCGTTACAGCCCTTCTGTTCTTAAAGCTATGGTTGAGCTTTCCGCTCGCCACGTGCGGGACCGCCTGCTGCCGGACAAAGCCATTGACGTAATGGATGAAACCGGGGCTGCCGTGCGCCTGCGGCAGGGCGCTCTTCCCGACGCCCCCCAGGGCAGGGAAACGCGCCCGGCCGTGAGCATGGCCGATGTGGAGCGGGTGGTGGCCCGCATGGCGGGTATTCCATTGCGCACGGTCTCCGGGCGGGAACGCGCGCGCCTGGCGAATCTCGAACGGGACCTGAAGCATCTGGTCTTCGGCCAGGGCGAAGCCATTGAGCTCACTGTGCGGGCCATTCTGCGCGCCCGCGCCGGTCTTGGGCAGGAACAGCGCCCGGCCGGAGCCTTTTTGTTCTACGGGCCCACGGGCGTGGGCAAAACCGAGGTGGCCCGCAGTCTTGCCAAGCTCATGGGCGTGGAGTTTCTGCGTTACGACATGAGCGAATACATGGAAAAGCATTCCGTGTCCCGGCTGATCGGCTCGCCTCCCGGCTATGTGGGTTTTGATCAGGGCGGCCTGCTGACCGAAGCGGTACGTAAGGCTCCGTATTCCGTGGTGTTGTTGGACGAGGTGGAAAAGGCCCATCCGGACATCTTTAATGTACTGCTTCAAGTTATGGACTATGCGACCCTCACGGACAATACGGGCCGCAAGACCGACTTTTCGCATGTCATTCTGATCATGACCTCCAATGCCGGGGCCTTTGAGATGTCGCGTTCGGCCATCGGCTTCGGACAGGCCGCGCCCGAGGATGCGGCCCGCAAGGGCCTCAAGGCCGTGGAAAACCTGTTCACGCCCGAGTTCCGCAACCGCCTGGACGCACTGGTGCCTTTCCACAGCCTGTCTCAGGAAATGATGCTGCGCATAGTGGACAAGTTCCTGGCCGAAATCCGCGTCACCCTGACCCCGCGCAAGGTCAATCTCAGCGTGACGGACAAGGCCCGGCAGTGGCTGGCCCTCAAGGGCTTTGATCCGGCCATGGGCGCGCGGCCTCTGCGCCGCCTGCTGCGCAACGAGCTGGAGGACCGCCTGGCCCACGAGCTGCTGTTCGGAACTCTGAAAAAGGGCGGCAGTGCCCGGCTGACGCTCAAGGACGACGCCCTGTCCCTTGTCACTTCGGCCTCGTCGCCCGCCGCGCGTCCCACGCGCGCCGGAGCCAGGGCCGCGCGCGCGCCGGTGGAGGCCTGAACGGGAGCATGAGCGGCACGTTCGCGGATCTGGCCGCACAGTTTCCTCCTTTGGAGGCCGCCCGCGCGGACGGTTTGCTCTGCGCGGGCGGTGATCTGCAACCCGCGCGGCTGCTGGCGGCCTACAGCCTGGGAATTTTTCCCTGGTACGAGGAGGGCTTGCCCATTCTCTGGTGGTCGCCTGATCCGCGTTGCGTGCTGCCCCTGGAGGATTTTTGTCTGCCGTCCCGCAGCGCCCGCGCGTTGCGCCGCCGTCCCTTTGAGCTTACCCTGGATGCGGCCTTCGGCGAGGTCATCCGGGCCTGCGCCGGATTGCGAGCAAATGGGCACGGCACCTGGCTCACGCCGGAGATGATCGCGGCCTATGAACGTCTGCACGCCCTGGGTTATGCACATTCCGTGGAGTCCTGGCGGGATGGCGCACTGGTCGGCGGTCTGTACGGAGTGGCCTTGGGCCGGGCCTTTTTCGGCGAGTCCATGTTTCACCGTGAATCCGAAGCCTCCCGCGCGGCCCTGGCCGGGCTGGTGGCCCTGTTACGGCTGCGCGGGGCCGTAGTGCTGGATTGCCAGCAAGAGACCCCGCACATCATGCGGATGGGCGGGGTCATGCTGCCGAGGGCGGCGTTTCGGGAGCGGCTGGCAAGGGCGCTGGCCGCCGAGGGATGGCGGGAAGAGCGAGAGGCAAGGGAGCCGGACGCCCTTCGGCGAGAAATCCGCGCCGTTCCCTGGGCCCCCTGGAAAACGGCCTACGCCTATTCCGCCATCAACGGTTCGTGGATCGCCAGATCATAAAAGCCGCGCGCCACAAAGGGCAGGGGATAGTTGGGCACGGCCTCGAAGCGGATGAAGCCCGTGCTCTTGCCCTCGGGAATGCCGCTCAGCGGGGCCACGCCCAGCGGCACCGGCAGATCCAGCGGGCAGACGGTGATTTTTTCAATGTGCTCGGCATAGCGCTGTTCGAGGTAGTCCACCAGGGCCCGGCTTTCCTCTTCAGTAAAGGCTTCCAGAATGCAGCGCAGGGCGGCTTCCTCGGTGGCACCCTGCAACACCTGGGGCGGCACCGCCGGATCGGGCGGGCCCACCAGATTTTTGCCTTGCAGGGCCGCCAGCTCCTCTTCCGTGGCCCCGTGGCGGAAAATGTGCACTTCCACATGGCGGCGGCCCTTGAAGGCGCTCAGGGTGGCGGCCACAATATAAACCCTGTCCAGCAGGGCATCGGACGGCGCGGCAATACTCTGTTTTTCCATAATCGTTCCTGTCTTGTTTGTGTGGCGTGTTCCAACGCCTCCCTTTTACCCCAAAAGCCATCTCTATGGAAGATAAGTCAACCACTCCTTTCAGTTTGCAGACCGGCTACACGCCCATGGGCGACCAGCCTGAGGCTATAACCGCCCTGACTGACAATATCCGGGCCGGTGTGCCCGCGCAGGTGCTCCTGGGCGTGACCGGCTCGGGCAAAACCTTCACCATGGCCAATGTGATCGCCCGCTGCAATCGCCCGGCCCTGGTGCTTGCGCCCAATAAAACCCTGGCCGCTCAGCTCTACAATGAATTTCGCGAGCTTTTTCCGCGCAATGCCGTGGAATATTTTGTGAGCTATTACGACTACTACCAGCCCGAGGCCTATGTGCCCGCCTCGGATACCTACATCGAGAAAGATTCCTCCATCAACGACAATATAGACAAGCTGCGCCATGCGGCCACTCACGCCCTGTTGACCCGGCGCGACGTGGTCATCGTGGCCTCGGTGTCCTGTATTTACGGCCTGGGTTCGCCGGAATACTACGCCAAGATGGTCATTCCCGTGGAAGTGGGGCAGCGTCTGCCCATGGACGATCTGATCACCCGTCTCGTGGAAGTGCATTACGAGCGCAACGACTATGACTTTCACCGCGGCACGTTCCGGGTGCGCGGAGACGCTCTGGAAATCATTCCGGCCTATCATCACGAGCGGGCTCTGCGTCTGGAGTTTTTCGGCGACGATATCGACGCCATGCGCGAAATCGACCCGCTCACCGGCGAAGTGCTGGCCGAAGTGGGCAAAACCGTGCTCTACCCGGCCAGCCACTTCGTTTCGGCCCAGGACAACCTGAAGCGCGCGGCCGGGGACATCCGCGATGAACTGACCGCGCGGCTCACGTACTTCAAGGAGCACGGCAAGCTGGTGGAGGCCCAGCGCCTGGAACAGCGTACCCAGCTGGATCTGGAAATGATCGAGGAACTGGGCTACTGCAACGGCATTGAAAACTACACCCGCCATCTGGACGGCCGCAAAACCGGCGAGCCGCCGTCCTGTCTGCTCAATTACTTTCCGCGCGATTTTCTGCTCTTTGTGGACGAATCGCACATTACCATTCCCCAGGTGGGCGGCATGTTCAAAGGCGACCGTTCGCGCAAGCAGACCCTGGTGGAATACGGCTTCCGCCTGCCCTCGGCCCTGGACAACCGGCCTTTGCAGTTCGACGAATTTACCTCCCTGCTCAATCAGGTGGTGTATGTTTCCGCCACGCCGGGCCGCTACGAGATGGACCAGGCCCAGGGCATCGTGGCCGAACAGATCATCCGGCCCACCGGTCTGGTGGACCCGGAAGTGGAGATCCGCCCGGTCAAGGGCCAGATGGAGGATCTGCTCAGCGAGTGCCGGGCCAGGGTTACGCGCGGCGAGCGCGTGCTGGTGACCACTCTGACCAAGCGCATGGCCGAGGATCTGACCGAATACTGTTGCAATATGGGCGTAAAGGCGCGCTATCTGCATTCGGACATCGAGACCCTGGAGCGTCTTCAGATTATCCGGGCCCTGCGTATGGGCGAGTTCGATGTGCTGGTGGGCATTAACCTGCTGCGCGAAGGCCTGGATATTCCGGAAGTTTCCCTGGTCTGCATTCTGGATGCGGACAAGGAAGGCTTTCTGCGTTCCACAGGCTCGCTGATCCAGACCTTCGGCCGTGCCGCGCGCAATGCCCAAGGCCGGGTGATTCTCTATGCCGACAAGGTGACGGCCTCCATGAAGGCAGCCATGGACGAAACCGGCCGCCGCCGCGCCAAGCAGACGACCTACAACGAAGAGCACCACATCACTCCCCGGAGTACGACAAAAAGTCTTGAATCTCCGCTGGATACGCTGTATGTGGATAACGATGCGGCCAAGGGCCGGGGCAAGGGGCGCGGTAACGGTAAAGCCAACGTCAAGGCTGATGCCGCGCCGCTCACCGCCGAAGATACGGCAGCCCTGGTGCTCAAGCTGGAAAAGGAAATGCGCCAGGCCGCGCGCGATCTGGAATTTGAACAGGCCGCGGAACTGCGTGACCGCATCCGCGCTTTGCGCGTCCGGCTTATTGCCCTTCCCGAATAAAGGAAGTGCTGATTAATGCTCTGACCTTGGCAACGGCCAGAAATCCTTATTAGTCAGTACGTGCTAAAGGCTTTCCCTATGTCCCCTCAGAACAAGCCCCCTGTCGAGCAGCATTCGCTTCTCGCACCGCAGCCTTCGGCGCAGGAGCGCGAGCGCGCCCGTCGGCTCAGCGCCGAGCTGGAGCGCCATAATTATCTCTATCACACTCTGGACGCGCCGGAGATCAGCGATGAACAGTACGATGCCCTGTTCCGGGAGCTGACGGAGCTGGAAGAGCGCTGGCCCGGCCTGCGCAGCCCGCATTCGCCCACCTTGCGGGTGGGCGGCAGGCTGCTTGATGGTCTGGCCAAAAAGGCACACCGCCGCCGGATGTACGGCCTGGACAACGTGTTTTCCGACGAGGACTGGCGCGACTTTGTGGAGCGCATGCAGCGCGCCTGGGATGCGGAACTTAACGGCCCTCTGCCGCTGGGCTTCTGGTGTGATCCCAAGCTGGACGGCCTGGCTCTGGAAATCATCTATGAGAACGGCCTCCTGATTGAAGCCCTGACCCGCGGCGACGGCGAAATCGGCGAAGTGGTCACCGAAGCCGTGCGCACCATCCGCACCGTGCCCCTGCGCCTGAGAGGGGAGGGCCCCTTTCCGGCCCGCCTGGAAGTACGCGGTGAAGTGGTCATGTTCAAAAAGGACTTTGAGGCCCTCAACGCCCAGCAGGAGGCCTTGGGCCGAAAAACCTTTGCCAATCCGCGCAACGCCGCCGCAGGCACCTTACGGCAGCTGGACATTTCCGTTACCGAATCCCGTCCCCTGCGCTTTCTGGCTTACAGCCTGGGCGAGGCGGACTGGGCTCCGGCGAAACCCTGCCTGTTTCAGCATGAACTCATGGCGCGTTTAACGGCCTACGGTTTTCTGACTCCCCCCGACGGCAGGCTCTGCGCCGGAGCGGACGAGGTGGAAGCCTACGCGGCCTGGGTGCGCGAACACCGTCAGGATTTTTCCATGGAAATCGACGGAGCTGTGGCCAAAGAGGATAATCTGGAAGCCCAGGAGGCGCTGGGCTTCACGGCACGCGCGCCGCGTTTCGCCGTGGCCTTTAAATTTCCGGCCATGCAGGCTGAAACCCGGCTCACGGGCATTGACATTCAGGTGGGCCGTACCGGCGTGCTTACGCCCGTGGCCGTACTGGAGCCCGTGCCCGTGGGCGGGGTCATGGTTTCGCGGGCCACCCTGCATAATGAGGATGAGATCCGCGCCCGCGACGTGCGCGTGGGTGATACGGTCATTGTGCAGCGCGCCGGGGACGTGATCCCCGAAGTGGTGGGGCCGGTGCTGTCCAGGCGTCCGCCCGACGCCGTGGAATTCGTCTTTCCGCACACCTGCCCGGCCTGCGGCGAAGCCGTGCACCGCGAGCCCGGCGAGGCTGCCTGGCGCTGCGACAATCTCTCCTGTCCGGCGGTGCGCCTGCGCGCCATCAGCCATTTCGTGTCCAAAGCCGGTTTGGATATCCAGGGGGTGGGCCAGAAATGGATCGCGCAACTGGTGACCTCGGGCCGGGTGCAATCTCCGGCGGACCTGTTTACACTGAAGGCGGAAGAGCTGCTGGACTTTGAACGCATGGGCGAGGTGCTGGCCCGAAAGTTCGTGGATGCTCTGGACGAGGCCAGGCATACGGCCACGTTACCGCGCCTGATCAGCGCCCTGGGCATCCGTCATGTGGGCGAGCAGACCGCGCGCCTGCTGGCCGGACATTTCCGCGATCTGGACGATCTGGGCCGGGCCGACGCCGAAACCTTGCAGGCCTTGCCCGACGTGGGGCCGGAGGTGGCGGCCTCCATCCGTAACTTTTATGAAAGCCCGGCCAACCGGGCGCAGCTGGAGCGCTTCCGCGAGATGGGGCTCTGGCCCCTGAGCCCGCTGGCGGACGCAAACAGCGCGGAGACGGCACAAACGCAGGTCGGGCCGTTACAGGGCAAAAACATACTTTTCACCGGCACGCTCTCTCTGCAGCGCGGCAAGGCCCAGCATCTGGCCGAAGCCGCCGGGGCCATTCCGGCGGGAAGTGTGAATAAAAAACTGGATTTTCTGGTCGTGGGCGACAAGCCGGGCAGCAAGCTGGACAAGGCGCGTACCCTGGGCATCGCCGTGCTGGACGAGGCGGGCTTCCGCGAACTGCTCGCCGCTTCGGGAATACCCCTGGACCATGCAACAGAGTGAGGCCACACATGAGCACAGCCATTATCGTCGTGGGCGCCAACGGGCGCATGGGCAGAACCATCAGCGGTCTGGCAGCCAACGATCCGGCATACACGCTGGCCGGTCTGGTGGACAGCAAGGAACACCTGGACGCGCTGTCCGGGGCAGGCTGCCCTGTGGCGGATTCGCTGGAGGCTTTGCTGCCGCAGGTTCCGGGCGCGGTGGTCATTGACTTCACGGTTCCGGCCGTCAGCTTGCACTCGGCGCGCGTGGCGGCTCGTACCGGGCACGCCCTGGTCATCGGCACCACGGGCCTCACCGGGGAGCAGAAGGACGAACTGCGTGCTCTGGCTGAAAAAGCGCCGCTTTTCTGGTCCTCCAACATGAGCATCGGCATCAATGTGCTGCTGAAAATTCTACCGGAACTAACCAAGGCTCTGGGCGAAAGCTATGACATCGAAATGGTGGAACTGCACCATAACCGCAAAAAGGACTCTCCCAGCGGCACGGCTCTGACCTTGGGCGAATGCCTGGCCGAGGCGCGCGGCTGGAAGCTCCCGGACGTGCGCTGTTCCTCCCGCGACGGCATTATCGGAGAGCGGCCCAAGGCCCAGATTGGTATCCAGGCCATCCGGGGCGGCGATGTGGTGGGCGTGCATACCATTTATTTCATGGGACCCGGCGAGCGCATCGAAGTGAGTCACCAGGCCCATTCGCGCGAGACTTTCGCCCAGGGGGCCCTGCGCGCCGCCGCGTGGCTGTCCCGACAAAAGCCGGGGAAGCTTTACGGCATGCAGGATATGTTTTGACGACATCGACACACGAGAGCTTTTGAAAGGCAGTCCAATGGGGCTGCCTTTTTGCTGTGCCGGGTATTAAAAATATCCAAACGCTTTTGCGGATTTTCCATGAAAGTATCGTAAGGCGAATTCGCTTCACGCGATACTTTCAAGCGCAACATGCCCGACTTCCCCCTTACGCCCGGTTCATGCGCAGCACCGTACCCACGATCAGCAGGCCGCCTGCGGTCATGCGCGGGCCCGGCGTTTCGCCGAACAGCAGCCACGCCGCCAGGATAGCGTACACCGGCTCAAGGCTGATGATTACGGCCGCCCGTCGGGCTTTGAGCGCGGCCAGACTGCTGACGTACAGGCTGTAGGCCAGAGCCGTGCAGATCAGCCCGAGGCAGGCGATCCAGAGCCAGTCTAGATCGGAAACGGACGAAAACTGTTCGGCGGTAAAGGGCAGCAGGCAGACGATAATGACCAGATTCTGCCACCAACAGGCCTGGGTGCCGGACATATTGGTGGCTGTACGGCGGTTGGCGATAGCCACCAGGGCGTAGACCGCGCCGGAAAGCACGCCCCAGGCCAGACCGGCGGTAGTGGCGTCGGCCAGGGAAAAACTGGGCGTGATCAGCGCCAGACCGCAACTGACCAGAAACATGCAGGCGTATTCGCGCCCGCTGGGCTTTTCCCGATAGGCCAGCGCCTCGAACAGGGTTGTGAAGCCCGGAAAGCAGGCAAAGCCCAAGGTGCCCACGGCCACGCCGCCCAACTGAATGCCCATGAAGAAGGTGACGAAGTGGACGGTCAGCAGCGTGCCGCTCAGGGCAAGCCCCGCCAGCTCCCGGCAGCGCAGCCCCTGCCAGGGCGCATGACGGCGAGCCAGGCAGAGCAGGCTCAGCGCGCCCACGGCAAAAAACGCCCGACCGCAGACCAGCATGGCCGGGGTGCAGGCGCAGAGTTTGCCGAAAATGCCGGACAGGCCGAAAAGTACTGTGGCGGCGTGCATCCGCAGCAGGGCGGATTTGAGCGCGCGGGAAGCGTCCGTTTCTCCTTCGGATCGGGGCGTCATGGCTCCTCCTCAAGTCCGCCTTGGGCAGGGTTCTGATCGTGTGCGCTGAAGCTCCGCGCTGCGCAAGCAAGTGGGCCGCAAGTGGGCCGTCCGCCGTACAGGCGGAACCAACTGGAAATGTTTCTGAAATCATGTCTAGATCATGTCTTGAATTTTTCTGCAAGGTAGTGTAGCCACTAAAACAGATGCGTTTTGAAAGTGTTTATTTTCAAAGCTGTGACGCTGCCCTTACCTCATCGCTGCTGTCGCCACCCACAAGCCGCACTGCGAGAATGGCTGGCGTTCTAGAGCAGATTACCTTTGAAATTTTACAAATTTCAAAGGTGGCATTCCGGCGAAAAACGTGGTTTTCGCCAGAATCCACGCCGCTTCGCGGCGCGCCGCACCGTGTGCGGCGTTAGAGCAATTTCAAAGTGAAATTCTCTAAAAAAGCGATTTTCATTGGGGTCGGGCGCGGGTGTCTGCATCTCTGTTCCCGATGCCCGTAAGCCCTTCGGGCCAACGGACACGGTCCTACGGCCGCTCTTCGGGGCAGTCTCGCAGTCGCCGGGCATGTTACATTTTCAATGTAAACATGCTCCAAGAAAGCAGGTGGCGCATAACATAAAAATGATACCCGGTTCACAGGCCGGGCCGCACGTAAGTATCGGGGGCATCCATGCCGCAGGTTGCAGCACGCATCAATGATGATCAGGAACGCTGGCTCAAAGATTATTTTCGCACCAAAAGCGCCGGAGCGGAATTTATTCTGCCTTGGGCGGTGGATACTTTTTTTCGGGCCATTACCAGCATCAAACACATGTTCAGCGCGGCCGAGCTGAAAACCATCGTGGAAGCCCACAAGGACATGAAGCTGATGCCCGATCACACCCGGCTGTCCTACCTTTTGCTGCGGGTGACGGATGCCTGTGACGTCAATAATGTGCATCTGCGCCATGGGGCCAGCAAATCCAGCCTGGAATCAAAACTCAAAGGGCTGGACGACACGCAGGCCACGGCCCTGATGGTCTGGGCCTCGGCCTTCTGGGTCAGCCGCAACTGCTCTGCGGAAAATATGGACGAATACATCCGGGCCTATTGAGCTTCCAGCCCGCCGTTATCCCTTCAGGAACAGACAGAAATATCCCAGAATTTTCCAGGCCGCCCGCGCGGCCTTTTTTCAGATCGCGGCCTCTCGGCATTGTTGCGCGCCTGAGCGGCCAAGCCAAAGGCGGAAATATGCTTCAGATTCTGCGGGCCAAGCTGCACGGCATTCACGTGACCGGTTGCGTGCTGGATTATCACGGTTCCATTACGCTTGATCCCGAGCAGTGCGCCCTGGCGGGCATCTACCCACTGGAATTTGTCAATATCTGGAACAAGAACAGCGGACAGCGCATTTCCACCTATGTGATCTACGGCGAGGCCGGTTCCCGCTGTTGCATCCTCAACGGCGCGGCCGCGCGTACCTGCCAGCAGGGCGATGAACTGATCATCAGCGCCGTGGAGTACGTCAACGGCCCCAAAGATATCTATGCCAGAAAGCCTGTGGTGCTGACTTTCGACGCCGGTAACGCCGTGCTTGAGCGTTTGCGCTATGTGGTGGGAGGCGAGGAAAGCGGGGAATTTACCTTCAACGTCGTTGAAGAGCCCATGTAGAACATTGCCCTGTTACGGGCTTGGCTATTCATTGTACAGGGTCAGATAGAGGTCGCCCTGCCAGGGGCCTACGCGCTTGCCCAGACCGCGCAGGCGCACGGGCTTGCCCACCGCGAAATCCGGCGGCAGGGTGATTTCCACCGTATGCAGTTCGCCGGAAAGTCCCCGGCGGATCTGCAGGCGCACGCGCCTGCCCGGAGCAAGCCGGGCTGTGGGCAGGGTCAGGCTCTGCTCCTCGTCAATCTGGCGGCGCAGCCAGTCTTTGACCACGCCCTTGACGCCCTTGTTGAAGTCCAAATTCCATTTGGGTGTGCCCCAGGCCAGATTGCCCTGGTGCAGCTTGGTGCTTTTCTTCTCTTGGGCTGCCGGGCGGGGCTGGGCCGCATTCTTGGGGGCTTCATTCTGATGCTGGTCGGCCTGCTGGCGGTTCAGCTCGCTGTAAATGTCCTCAAAGACACGCCGGGCAAAAGGATCATTAAGCAGATCCCGCAGTACATCCTGTTCGGCGTAGGCGTTGGAGACTTTTCCGGCTTGCTGAGCAGTCGGTTCGTTCCGGGGCTCCGTCTGAGATTCATTCCGCGTGTCCCGGGAGGTGCCGGATGCCGCCTGACTGTTCGCTTGTGCCGAAGTCCGGGCTTCCTCGCGCGGCGCTCCCTGGCTGTTGCCCGAGGGCGCGCCGGTCGGCTGTTCCGTCTGTTCGCGGCGCTCTTCCGCCTGCGCTTCGCCGGAGGCCGCCGGGCCTTCCGCCCGGGCCGCGCGGCGGGCCTGATCCTTGCGTCTGGCGTCCTCGACCGGTTTGAATACGGCAGAAAGAGCCACATAAGCTTCATTGAGCAGCTGGAACTGACGGCTGGCGTCGGCATTGCCGGGGTTCAGATCCGGATGGAGCTCAAAGGCGCGACGGCGGTAGGCCCGTTTGACGGCCTGCAGATCCGCGCCCTTATCGAGCTTGAGGATTTCGTAGCATTCCTTGAAGGAGAGCTGGCGGGGGCGGCGTCGCATCGTAGTTACTTAAGGATCAGCGCGTTGGCTTCACAGGAAGGGTCATGGGCCAGCAGGCCTTCTTCGCGCAAATAGGCGAGGCCCCGGCGGGCGAATTCGGCATGACGCACTTCGGGCGCGATGCCGGGGCAGAAGTCCTTGGCCAGGGCCAGACTGGCCGGATCTTCGATATTGCCCCGAAAAAAAGGCCAGGCCCGACAGATGGCAGGCTTGCCTTCATGCACGCCGCAACCCTGGCCGTCCCGGAAAAAGATACAGCGGCCGTCGTCGCCCGTGCGGATTTTGAGTTTTCCACCCGAGTGTTCGCCGTAGCGTTTAACGGCCTCTTCCGGCGCGAGATGCAGAAATGCGGCAAGACGCGTGAGGTCGGCGGGGCTGACCACAATGCCGCCGCGGCCTTCACAGCAGTGGCCGCACATGCGGCATTGAAACACAGTTTCCGTGCTCTCGGAAGCCATGAACAACCAACCTTATGCTTGCTGTTCCGCCGCGCTGCCAAGCAGGCGGGCGTGTTCCACCATCAGGCAGGCGTTTTCCACCACGGCCACGCCCGCCGCCTCAAGCAGTTCCCGCGCTTCGGGCGAGACAATGCCTGACTGCATCCAGAAAACTTTGGGCCGCCAGGGCAGGGCCAGCACTTGGCGCGCGTGCTCCGGGCAATACTGCGGCGCGCGGAAAACATCAATAATATCGACGGGCTTGGGCAAGGTTGCCAAGTCCGGGTAGGCCGCAAGCCCCCAGACCGTGGCGCGCGCGGGATGTACCGGCCATATCTTGTAACCCTGTCCCAGCAGATAGCGGCCCACGCCGTCCACCGGCTGGCCGGGCTTATCTTTGGCCCCCAATATGGCAATATCTTTGGCGTTGCGTAACAGGGCGCGCAACCATATGTCGTCAGTCATGGCAAAATCCGCCGAAGGTGTGACGCTGAAGGCAGCCGTCCGGCAATCCCGACGGCATGTTCCATGTTTGTAATTTATCACCTTAGCTGGCTCCGGCAAAATGCGCAAGCGGACATGCCGCCGCGCCGGGCAGATTGGCGTCTTGCCAGAGAACCGGGCCTGTGGTACGCCGCGCGGCATGGAACTTCGGAAAGAGGAAAACACAACAATGGCGCAATCTACTGGGAAACAAGCGCGCGGCTGGGCCTGGGCCGCCGCCGTGCTGACGCCTCTGGCCTATCTGCTGTTCTACACGCCCTACGGCATGGACACCACGGATTTCGGCTATTTTTACGGTTATGCCTGGCGCATTCTGGAAGGGCAGGTGCCCTATCGGGATTTTTATTACATCAAGCCCGCGCTGCCTTTGTACTGGCATGCTTTCTGGATGTGGCTCACGCCGGAGAACGTCAACGTGCTGGCGGGCAAGGCCGGTTTCGTGGCGGGCATGCTGGCGGCTTCCTGGTTCGCGGCACTTTTTCTGAACAGGCTCTTCCGCCTGGAGGCCTTGGGTCTGCCCTTGCCTCTGCTGGCTACCTGCGGCTTCGTCTGGGGCGTGCACAGTTTCCCGCATATGCCCTGGCATACGGTGGACGGCATCCTTTTCGCCGGAGGGGCCCTCTGGGCCGCCGTGAGCGGCTGGCCCGCAGCCGCCGGACTGCTG
This sequence comes from Desulfovibrio sp. 6_1_46AFAA, assembly GCF_000224635.1. NCBI lineage: Bacteria > Pseudomonadati > Thermodesulfobacteriota > Desulfovibrionia > Desulfovibrionales > Desulfovibrionaceae > Desulfovibrio > Desulfovibrio sp. 6_1_46AFAA. The sequence goes on along the minus strand of NZ_JH114300.1, from coordinate 571,702 downwards.
GCGGGCTGCGCCATGCTTTGCAAGCAGTCCTTTTTGCTGGTGCCCCCGGCGGTGGTCCTGCTGATCTGGCTGATCCGGCCCCGGTGGCGGGAAGCCGCATACTGTCTGGCCGCCTGGCTGGGCCTCGTGGCTCTGGCCTATGGCCTGCTGTATCATGCCGGGGCCCTGGCCGCGTTTTCGCGCATGACCACGGGCCAACTGGATATCCGCGAAGCCCTGGACGCGGGCATTTTCATTTATCTGCGCCAGAGCTGGTGGCTGCCAGGATTGGCCGTTCTGCCCTGGCTGGCAGCCAAGTTGCTCAAAAAGCCTTTGCCCGCCGCCCCGCAACCGGCCTACATCTATCTTTTGCTGCTGGCGCTCTGGTATATCCGGGAAGTGCTGCGCACGCAGACCTGGATCGGCTATGGCCTGTCCTGGCCCACCCTGTTCGTCGTACTGGGGGGCCTGTGCGTGCTCTTTCCCCAGGTCTTCCTGACGCCCTGGCTGCGCGACGTCGCGTCGCCGCATCCGCGCTGGCGGGCCAGCGTGGGCCTGGGCGCGGGCCTGCTGGCGGCTTGGTCTGTCGCCATCAGCGGCGGCTACAAGATCCCGGCTTTTTTCGCCGTGCCCCTGCTTTTTTCTTTTTTTCTGGTGCACGCCCGTCTGGGCGGCAATGTGCGCGTTCTGGCCTGGGCCAGCCTGCTGACCGGTCTGCTGATCTTTGGGGTCGGGTATCAATACCCCTATGTCTTTCCGGTGCGGCCCATGCCCCGCGCCGCGCTGAACTTGGACGCCGGGCAGATCTACCCCAAGGCCGGCAGCGTCAGGGTGGACGCGGACATGTACGCCAGACTGGCGGAACTCAAGGCTCTGCGGGCCAAATACGGGCCGAACTACAAAACCATACCCGGCTTTTCCTTTGCCTACTACCTCAACAACGATAGGCCGGTCTATGGCTCCGACTGGCTCATCGACTGGGAAATCAACGCCGAGGTGGAAGCCCTGTATCAGGAACTGCTGGATAAGAAGCTCACGGTTTTCATGGAACGGGATCAGCTGGACACGCGCAAGGCCGACGCCTATGACCGCGCCGGGTACTCCGTGCCGCAGCGGGTGCGCCATGAGTGGCGGGTGGTGGAAGAAACGCCCCACTTCGTGGTTTTCCAGCCTCCCCTGCCGCGGGAACAGAGCGCCGGAGCAAAAATCCCAGCACCGTCAAAACCGTAGCTGAAGCAAGGATAAATCAGAGCAGGTTAGCTTTCAAAGTTAATCTGCTTCAGAAACAAGCTTCTAGCTGGCAGCCGCGCTCCTGGCCGGAACGCCGCTTTCCTTCAGCGGGCCGGAGAACAGGGGCTTGACGGCATACAGCTTGTCGGTCTTGCCGAAAAGATAAACGATATCGTCGGCCTCAAAGCGGGTTTGCGGTCCCGGCGAAGCCTCGATTTCGCCCTGGCGGTGGATCGCCACCACGGTCACGCCGTAGCGGGGCCGCAGGCCGCTCTGGGCCAGGGGCTGGCCGCACAGAGGCGAATCCGCCCCCAGCCGCATGGCCTGTACGCCCATGTCCGGCAGACGGCTGACCACCTCATCGAGGGGGTCTACCGCATTGCTCATGCGCCGGATCATCCGGTAGTTCATCTGGCGGATGCGCGCGGCAAAGGCGTCGATATCCTGCCGGGGTATCAGATACTGGGTAAGCACGCGGCTGAAGACCTCAATGGAGGTTTCAAATTCCTCAGCGATTACGTCGTTGGCTCCCAGGCGGCGCAACGGGGCCACTTCGGTCACAAAACGGGTGCGGGCCACGATGTACAGATTGGGATTGAGCCTGCGCGCCTCAATGGTAATGGCCCGCACCGCCGCCGGGTCGGAAATGATGATCGCCAGCACCCGCGCCTTTTCCACGCCCAGGTGTTCCAGCACCACCGGCTGGGTGGCGTCGCCGTGGGTGATGGGCTCCTTGCCGTGATAGCGGTGCACGGTTTCGGGATTCATTTCCAGAATGGTGTAGGCAATGCCCGATTCGTGCGCCACATGGGCCAGATGCTTGCCGCTGATGCCGAAGCCCACGATGATCAGATGGTCTTCCAGCGAACTCTCTTCGCCGGTATTTTCCTCGTTCTCCAGTTGTTTTTTATTGCGCCAGCCCGTGAGCAGGTCGGCCAGGCGCGGAGCTATGGCGATCAGGCCGGGGGTAAGCATCATGGTCAACACGCTTACGGCCAGAAAGTTCTGGTAGGCGGTCATGTCGAAAAGGCCTGCTGCAAGGCCGGAAGCGGCCAGCACAAAGGAGAATTCGCCCACCTGGGCCAGCGACAGGGCGGTGATGATGGCCGCGCGCAGGGGATAGCCCTGGATCAACACCGCGGGCAGGGCCAGCAGGGCTTTGATAAGGACGAACAGACAGGTGCTCAGGATGATATCAAAGAAATGATGCGCGAAAAAGTCCACATTGAGCATCATGCCCACGGAAATGAAAAAAAGGCTCATGAACACGTCGCGATAGGGCAGGATGCCGGAGATGACGCTCATGCTGTACTGAGAGCGGGCCAGCAGTAAACCGGCCAGAAAGGCCCCCAGGGAAAGGGAAAGACCGAGGGCGCTGGTCAGCAGGGCCATGCCCATGCACAGGCCCAGCGTGGTCAACAGCAGGATTTCACGGGTGCGCGTGCGCATGACGGCTTCCATCAGACGATCGAGCCCGAAATGGGCGAAAAGCAGCACGCCGCCCAGTGCCAGGACCACCCAGAGGACGGAAAAAAATGCGTTTTCCAGCGAAAGCTCCAGTGTGCCCGCCAGCAGCGGCACAGAGAGCAGCATGGGGGCCACCATGATGTCCTGGAATACCAGGATAGCCAGAGAAAGACGGCCTGTGGGCGTATTGGTGGTACCGCGTTCCTGCAGGATCCGCAGCACGATGGCCGAAGAGGAGAGGGCCACCAGGCAGCCCCAGAAAATGCCTTTCTGATAGGTGACGCCTTCCAGAAGAGCAAGGCCCATGACGGCCAGCACGGTCAGGCCGATCTGCAGGCTGCCGCCCAGAAAGACGGGGCGTTTGAGCCTGTTCAGGGCATCGCCCGAAAGTTCCATGCCGATGGTGAACAAAAGCATGGCGACGCCGATATCCGCCACCTGATCAATGGCCTCGCGGTTGCTGACGATACCCAGCAAGGACGGGCCGCAAAGCACGCCGGTAAGCAGAAAGCCCACCGTGGCGGGCAGTTTGAGGCGGTTGCAGACAATGGTGACAACGATAGAGAGCAGAAAGATGATGACTATTTCGTAAAGAAAGGGGACTTCCATGCGGCCTCCGAGCCATGCAAAATAGCATCGGCGGCCACCCCGCGCAAGATGCGCGGCCTGCGGCATCGTGAGGCGCTTTTACTTTTCAGGCCCTTGGGGCATACTTGCCGCAGTGCTTTCTTTTTACGAGGAGACATGGAGATGGATATTTTTGAAGCCCTGTTCACCCGGCGCAGCATCCGCAAATATACTCAGGAAGACGTCAGCGATGAAGACCTGAACATCCTGCTCAAGGCGGCCATGCTGGCTCCCAGCGCCAGCAACCGGCAGCCCTGGCACTTTGTGGTGGTGCGTGATCCCGAGGTGCGCGCGGCCCTGGCGGGACGGCATCCCTATGCCAAAATGGCCGCCGACGCGCCGGTGGGGATCGTGGTCTGCGCGGATCTCAATGAAGAAAAAACCCCCGGTTTCTGGGTACAGGATTGTTCCGCCGCCACCCAAAACCTCATGCTGGCCGCGCGCGCCAGAAATCTGGGTTCTGTCTGGTGCGGCCTGCACCCGGTGGAGGACCGTATACTGCCGGTACGGGAAATACTCAATCTGCCGGACAACGTCATGCCTCTGAGCCTGGTGGCTCTGGGCCATCCCGCCCAGCCTTTTTCTGAAGCGGACCGCTTCCGCGCGGACAGGATTCATAACGACCGCTGGTAGGCAGGCGACCGGAGTATAGCGACAAAAAAGCCGCCCGGCGGAAAGCGGGCGGCTTTTGGCGTTGGGGAGGGAACTTGAAGCGTCATCTGACTAGGGCCTGTTAACACTATTTCAGAGCTATAACAATTAACGCAAAGACGACAAAGGCCAGGAACATAACATCGAGCTTATCGAAGCGAGTAAAAACACGGCGGAAGCCTTTGAGCCTCCTGAAAAGCCGTTCTACCTCATTACGTCTTTTGTATAGCTCTTTGTCATACTCCCACGGTTTCAGTCGGTTGGGATTGGGCGGCACCACCGGAGTGAAGCCCAACTCACGTCCCAAGCGAGTCGTTTCATTACCCTCATATGCGCCATCCATAAGCAAGCTGCACGGCGCTGGCATCGGCCCCAACTGGACAAGCAGCCTGCGCCCCTCGGGGGCATCGCCGGCGTTGCCGGGAGTGAGGCTGAAATTCAACGCGCATTCAGCATTCGCGGCAACCATATGAAGCTTGGTCGTCCAGCCGCCTCTGGACTTTCCGATGGACTGCGGACCTGTTTTTTAACGCCCTGTTCCATCGGGAT
>NZ_JH114300.1:426416-567041 GCF_000224635.1 Desulfovibrio sp. 6_1_46AFAA | reverse complement strand
TCGCCGGCGTTGCCGGGAGTGAGGCTGAAATTCAACGCGCATTCAGCATTCGCGGCAACCATATGAAGCTTGGTCGTCCAGCCGCCTCTGGACTTTCCGATGGACTGCGGACCTGTTTTTTTAAGGCCCCTGTTCCATCGGGATGAACCTTAACAATAGTACTGTCGAGAGAAACTGCTTCTATTTTAAGGCGGAGTATCTGCTCTTGTTGAAGGCGTTCAAATATACGGTCAAGAACTCCGTTCTTGCTCCAGCGGTTCATGCGCGTGTAGATGCTGTGCCAACAGCCAAAATTTTTCGGCAGTCCACGCCATTTACACCCATGCTCCGCAACGTACAGAATCGCATTCAACACCTGGAGATTGTCAAAATGGACATTACCTCTTTGGCGCGGGAAGCAGTCAGCGATTCTCTCATATTGTTCACGAGTAATTTGCATAAGACATTCTTACGGAATACTCGCTCTTTGTCAAATAGTGTTAACAGGCCCTAGAGCCGTTTGCGCTTGAAATTATCGCTTAACGGCAAAGCAAATTCGCCTTGTGATAATTTCGCGGTGCGGATTTTCACGGAAAATCCGCACCGCGCGTTGAGATGTTTTCAATATCAAAACGCCCTAGCAGATGCCCTGGGCCAGCATGGCGTCGGCCACCTTGCGGAAACCGGCGATATTGGCACCCATCACAAGGTTGCCGGGTTGGCCGAATTCAGCGGCCGTGGCGGCGGCGTTTTTGTAGATATTAGTCATGATCTGCTTCAACTTGCCGTCCACGGTTTCAAAGTCCCAGCTTTGCATGCTGGCGTTCTGAGCCATTTCCAGCTGGCTGGTGGCCACGCCGCCGGCATTGGCGGCCTTGGCCGGGCCATAGGCGATGCCCGCCTTGAGGAAGGCGTGCACGGCGTCCAGCGTGGAGGGCATGTTGGCCCCTTCGGCCACGCACTTGCAACCATTGGCCAGCAGAACCTCGGCGTCGGCCAGGTTGAGTTCGTTCTGCGTGGCGCAGGGGAAAGCGGCAAAGCAGGGAACGGACCACACGGCGTTACGGCCTTGGGGGTAGTCGCCCACCGGAGTGTATTTGGCCGAGGGCACCAATTCGGCATAGCGGCTCAGGGAAGCGCGTTCCACTTCCTTGACCTGCTTCAGCACATCCAGCCTGATGCCGTCCGGATCGTGAATCATGCCGCGCGAATCGGATACGGTGACGGGTTTGGCGCCCACCTGCTGCAGTTTTTCGCAGCAGTAGGTAGCCACGTTGCCCGCGCCGGAAACCACGCAGGTTTTGCCCTGCAGGCTTTCCTTGCGGTCTTCCAGCATGCTCTGGGCAAAATAGACCGCGCCGTAGCCCGTGGCTTCGGTACGCGCCAGGGAACCGCCGAAGAGCAGATTTTTGCCGGTGAGCACGCCTTCATAGCTCTTGGTCAGGCGCTTGTACTGGCCGAAGAGGAAGCCCACTTCGCGGCCGCCCACGCCGATATCCCCGGCGGGCACGTCAATGGTGGCGCCGATGTGGCGGTACAGTTCGTTCATGAAGGCCTGGCAGAAGCGCATGACTTCCATTTCGGACTTGCCCTTGGGGTCGAAATCCGCGCCGCCCTTGCCGCCGCCGATGGCCAGACCGGTAAGGGAGTTCTTGAAGACCTGTTCGAAACCCAGAAACTTGAGGATGCCCAGATTCACGCTGGGATGCAGGCGCAGGCCGCCCTTGTAGGGGCCGATGGCGGAGTTGTACTGCACGCGGAAACCCCGGTTGACCTGAACCTCGCCTTTGTCGTCCACCCATTCCACGCGGAAGGCGATGATGCGCTCGGGCTCCACCATGCGCTCGAGAATCTTGTACTGCTCGTACTTTTTATTCTTGTCCAGCACCGGCTGCAGACTTTGCAGCACTTCCTGCACAGCCTGCAGAAACACAGGCTCATAAGCGTATTTTTCTTTCAGACTGTCCATCACTCGCTGCACGTACGACATCTTGCTCTCCTTGTGGCTGGACCGGATTGCGCCGGGAAATAAATGAGGCTTTAACGGCTTTTTTTATCCAAGTTCCCGGCGGCTGGCAAGGTTTTTCAGGCATCGGCCCCGGGCGGAAGCATGGAGGGCCGGGGCTGATGCCCGAAGGCCCGCGCGGCTTGAAGCGCGCTCAAGGCCATGAGCTTGCAGCGCGGCAGAAGTGTGGAAGGCAGCATATATTCCTGCGCGGTATGGATGTTTTCTCCTTCGGGCCCCATGCAGCAGATGGTGGGGATACCCAAGGCACCGGCACAGAAGCCGGACTCGGCGGCGCTTTCATAGTGCTGACCGGAAAGGCGCATGCCCAGAGTTTCTCCGGCCTCCCGCACCAGTTCGAAAAAGGCGTCGCCCTGCGGGCTGCGCTCCAGGGGATACAGGCGCAGGCCGCCGCTGATATGAGCCGTGGTGCCGGGTACCACGGGTTTTTCAACCAGTTCGCGGATTCCGGCCACCACGCGTCGACCGTCCTCCAGTGTGCGATAGGTCAGGTGAATGCGGGCCTCGGCCCAGGGAGCCACGGAATTGGCAGAAATACCGCCGCTGACCAGGCCGGTGTTGACCGTCAGGCCGCGCGGCAGATCCAGAAAGGCGTTGATGCCCAGAATCTTGTGCGCCAGTTCAATGACGGCGGAAGCGCCTTCCTCGTAATTACGCCCGGCATGCGCGGCCTTGCCCTGGATTTTCAGATGCATATGTCCCGACCCTTTGCGCGAAAGGGTCACCTTGCCGCCTTCGCCGCCCGGTTCGGCGCAGATCACGGCCAGAGCGCCGGGAAGCTGCGCGGCCTGGGCTTTGGAGGCCGTGGGCGAACCCAGCTCCTCATCGGGTGAAAACATCAGGGTCAGGGGGCAGGGCAGCAGGCCGCTCTGTTTGAGCGCCCGCGCCGCGAAGAGCATGGCCACAAGCCCGGCCTTCATGTCCGCCACTCCCGGTCCAGTGGCTCTGTCCGCCGCCCTGTCCAGGCGAAAGGGGCGGGCCGCGGCCGTGCCCACGGGAAACACCGTGTCCATATGCCCGATAAAGGCAATACCCGGACCGGCCTCGGACGCGTGCGTTCTTGCCGTGAAGACGTCGCCCAGGTCCTTCTGCCAGGCTTCGTCCTCGGGAACGGGCGGCTTGGGCAGGCGGCGAACCTGAAAGCCCGCTTCTCCGAGCCAGGCCGTGAGCCTCTCGCCCATACGGTTGACCCCGTCCGCATGAGCCGTGGGGGAATCAATGCCCACCAGTTCCTCCAGCAGGGCGAGCATGGGCGCTTCCTGGTCCTGAAGGATCGTGTCCAACGCGGTTTTCCACTGTGCCGGTTCCATGGCTCTGCTCCTTATCCGCGATAATTTGCCAATCGTGGGCGTTGTACGCGGCCGTCGGAACGTATCGTCACGAGATGGATTTAGTTCTCCAAAAGCAGATGAAATCTGACGCTGCCGGAGACAAGAGGCTCTCGTGAGGGTACGCGTTAAGGTTTGGGGCTGATGGCCTTGAGATAGACGTCGGTCACGGCGTTCATGCGTTCCAGGCGAGGCCGATCGGCTTCGCGCACGGACCCGATGCTTTCGTAAAAGGCCGCGATATCGCCCAGCCAGGTTTGGAGTTTGCTTTTGCCTTGGGCGGCGTTGAAAAGAGCAAGCTGCTCGTTGAGCGTGAAGACGGGATGGGCCTTGAGATCCTGCACGGCCTGTTCGGGAGTCAGCTCCAGGCCCGTCCATTCCTTGAAAAAGCGGCTGTAGTCCGCCGCCAGGTTTTCCGGCGGCGTGGCGCGCAGCATGTCCACGGCGCGGAAGTACATTTTGAGGAAGGCTTCGATCCGCTGCGGGTATTTGTCGGCATAGGCGCGGTTGGCGACCAGCAACACGGGTTGGGATACGCCGCAGTGATTGGAAAGCGCCGCGGCTTTGAAGCCTTTTTGTTCCGCTTCATAGGTCAGGGGCGCCCAGAGCGCCACAGCGTCGCCCAGACCGCCGAAAAACGCGCCCAAGGCAGGGGTCGGGTCCATATATCTGACGCGCACGTCTTTTTCGCTCAGACCCAGAGCCTTGAGCCAGGCCGTCATCAGGTAGTGCGCGGAGGTCGCCTTGGGGCAGAGGATCAGCTTTTTGGCCACGCTGGCGCGGTCGCCGTAGATCTCCGGAAAGGCGGGATTGGCGCCCTTGACCTTGAGTATGGGACTGTCGGCCCGCACATACAGGGCGTTGGCCAGGGATTCGTCGTTGGCCACGGCGATGATGTCCAGGCGGTCATTGAGCGCGGCCGTGAGGGCGGGCACGGCGCCGCATCCGGCCACGGCCCAGTCATAGGCCAGGATGCCCTCGACAATGGCCTTGCCCGAGCCGAAGCGCAACATGGAAACATCCAGGCCGACTTCCCTGTCCCAACCGTGCTTCTTGACGTACCAGACGGCAAAGGCCTCATTTTCCCCCAGCCAGGCCGTTTTCATGGGCACCGGAGCCGCGGCCGCCAGCGCGGCGCGGCTTCCGCAGAAGAGAGTCAGAACCGCCAGACAGAAGATCACCACACCAGTTGTTATTTTCATGCTCTCGTTCCTCCGGAGCGCCGGACGTTTGTCCGGCGCTTCCCCATGCCTGCGATCCGGGCGCGGGAGCGCACCGTCTCAGTTAAACTTGTTTTCCTTCATGATCGTGCCGATGGTTTGCCAGCTCTTGTCCAGCACCTGCTGGAATTCCTTGGCCGAGAGGTAGTCGGTGCTCAGACCGGCCTTGGCGAACTTAGCCTGCACGCCGGGGTCGGCCAGCGCCTCCTTGATCAGATTCTGCATGGTCTCCACACGATCGTCGGGCACGCGCCTGGGGGCCAACAGACCATGGGCCGAGCCCAGCGTCAATTCCTTATTGCCGAGCTGTTCGGCAAAGGTGGGAACGTCGGGGAATTCCGGCAGGCGCTCGGGGCTGGAGACGCCGATCATTCTGAAATCGCCGGAGAGCACATAGGGCTTCTGGTTGATGGTCACTCCGAAACCGCTGGTGACATGGCGTCCCAGCAGGGCGGTGGAGACGTCGTGGCCGCTGGTATAGGCCACATGAGGCAGGGTCACGTCCGGGAACTGCTTCAGCAGCAGGGTCATGAACAGGCGCTGGGTGGAAAGCGCGCCGTGGCTTGCATAATTGTATTTGCCGGGATTGGCCTTGGCCGCTTCAATGAGCCCCTTGAAATCCTTGATCGGCGAATCGGCGTTGACGGCCAGACTCAGCCACATGACGGAGACTTGCGCTACCGTGCGGAAATCCTTGATGTTGTAGCCCGTGGCCTTGACCTGCGGCGTGGTTGAAAATGTCGTCACGGACGGGAAGCCGTAAGTGTAGCCGTCGGGCCGGGCCTTGGCCACTTCCAGCATGGCCGGAGCGCCCGCGCCCCCGGCTTTGCAGAGAATATTCAGCGTGATGTTGTGTTTGGTCTGAAAGTATTCGGCCAGGATGCGGGCGGCAATGTCCACCGCGCCGCCCGGCCCGAAGGGGATGATGATGTTGACGGGTCTGTCGGGATACGCGGCCCGGGCCATACCCGGCGAAAGCGGCAGCAAGAGGGCGCAGGTCGTCAGCGCGGCGCGGAAAAGGCGCATCAGCGTAATCATAATGGTCTCCTTCGTTGCGGGCTCGTGAATATTAAAGTTGTACTTTAGAGTATTTTGCTTTTGAAACACTCCGTGTTTCAACGCTTCATTCAGCCGATAAGCGCGGTTATCGGCTGAATCCACGCCGCGTTGCGGCGCACCGCACTGTGTACGGCGAGAGCAATTTCATTTCGAAATTGCTCTCCGAGGGGATGCGTCAAAAACGCGCGCCGCCTGCAGGGCGGCCAGGGCCACCAGTTTGGCGCACGGCAGGAAGGTCGAGGGGGTGATGTACTCGTCGTCGGCATGCAGGCCTGTACCCTCCGGTCCCAGGCTGCAGACGACCGGCAGGTCCAGGATGCTTGAGCAGTAGCCCGACTCCGCCGCTCCTTTGGAGCGGATGCAGTGTACCGGATACTCCAGAACCTCTCCGGCCTGCCGTACCAGTTGCCACAGGGCCTGAACCTTGGGAGTGGGCGTCAGCGGATACAGCCGCATGCCGCCGCTGGCACTGGAAACAGTGCCGGGAATCCAGGTTTTCGCCACATCGGCCCGGATATCCTCCACAAGTTTGCGACCGGCCTCCAGCGTGCGGAAGGTGCAATGGAGGCGTGCCCGAGCATTGGGGGCCACGGAATTGGCCGAAATGCCGCCGCTGATCAGGCCGGTGTTCACCGTGGTGCCTCTGGCGAGATCCAGATGTTCGTTGAAAGCTAGGATTTTGTGGGCCAGTTCAAGAACGGCGGAAGCGCCTTCCTCGTAATTGCGCCCGGCATGGGCGGACTTGCCCTGAATTTCAAGCAGGAAGTGGCCGGAGCCCTTGCGTTCCACGGAAACCCCGCCGCCGGGATAGCCCGGCTCCGTGCAGAGTACCGCGTGCGCGCCGTTAAGCATCTGGCCGAGCAGAGGCGTGGTGGAGGGCGAACCCAGTTCCTCGTCGGGCGAAAAGGTCAGGGTCATGGGCACAGGCATCAGGTCCAGTTCTTTCAGGGCCCTGGCTACGAACATGTTGATCACAAGCCCGGCCTTCATGTCCAGAATGCCGGGGCCGGTGGCTCTGTCGGCGGCTCGGTCCAGGCGGAAGGGGCGGGCCGCCGCCGTCCCGGCCGGAAAGACCGTGTCCATGTGCCCGATGAAGGCCACGCCCGGTCCGGCTTCCTCGGCATGGCTGCGGGCGCAGAACACGTTGCCCAGGGCATCCATCCAGGGCTCATCGGGCGGCGAGGGCCTTTTGGGCAGCATGGCCGCCTGAAAGCCCGCTCCGGCCATCCAGGCGGCGAGCGTCTCGCCCAGTTTGTTCACATCCCCGCCGTCGTGGGAAAAAGAATCCATGTTCACGATGCGTTCCAGAAGGGCGAACATCTCGGGTTCCTTGTCATTGAACCAGGCATCCAGCTTTTCTTTCCATTGCGCGAGTTCCATGTGCGGCTCCTTGGCTGTTGGTCAGGATTGGCGTGGGTTCTTCTGGGAAGCGCGGATGTCGTCGTATACGGACTTGACCAGTACGAACAGGCTGAGCCCCAGGACAATGCAGGCCACGGGGCTGGTGTAAAAGATGGCGTAGTCGTTCTGGGAGATGCTTAATGCCCGTCGGAAGTTGGCTTCGGCGATGGGTTCCAGGATCATGGCCAGCAGCAGCGGTGGCAGAGGGAAGTCGCACTTGGTCATCAGATAGCCCACTGTGCCGAATACCGCCACCACCAGCAGGTCAAAGGTGGAATTGTTCACTGCATAGCCGCCCACCGCACAGAGCGTGACCACGATGGGCATGAGCACACCGCCGGGAATGGCCGTGATCTTGTTGGCCCCGCGCACTGCAATAAGCCCGCAGACCAGCATCAGCACATTGGCGATGATGAAGGCCGAGAAAATGCCGTACACCGTGACCGGATGCTCCACAAAAAGCAGCGGGCCGGGCGTCAGGCCCTGGATCATCAACGCGCCCAGCATAATAGCGGTGATGATGTCGCCGGGCACGCCCAGGGTCAGCAGGGGGATCAGCGCGCCGCCGCAGACGGCGTTGTTGGAGGATTCCGTGGCGGCGATGCCCTCAAGGCAGCCCTTGCCGTACATTTCCGGCGTCTTGGAGTGGCGCTTGGCCTCGGAGTAGGCGAAAAAGGTGGCCGCGCTCACGCCGGTGGCCGGAATGATCCCAATGGCCGTGCCGATGGCCGAGGAGCGCAGAAAGTTTACGGCATTGCCGGTAAGCTCTTTGAAGGAAAGGCCGCGCCTGGATATCTTGCTTTCCTTGAGCGATACGCCCCGGGCAACGTCCTCCACGGTCACCAGCACCTGGGACATGGCGAACAGGCCCACCAGCACCGGCACCAGTGACAGGCCGTTGAAGAGATCCGGAATATCGAAGGTATTGCGCATGTCGCCGGTGACCGGGTCCAGGCCGATGGTGGCGAGAAACAGGCCCACGCAGGCGGAGATCAGGCCTTTGATCAGGTGGCCGGAAGAGAGAGAGGCCACGATGGTCAGGCCGAAGACCGCCACGGCGAAATACTCCGGCGCGCTGAAGGACATGGCCGCGCGGGCCAGCAGCGGCGCTACGGAGACCAGGGCCAGCGCGCTGAAAATGCCGCCGATGAAGGAGGCTATGGTGGCCATGTCCAGAGCTTTGCGGGATTCGCCGCGCGCGGTCAGGGCCGGACCTTCCAGCATGGTGGCCGCTGCGGAAACCGTGCCCGGCGTGCCCACCAGAATGGCCGTGATGCAGCCGCCGTAAATGGCCCCGCAATACATGCCGAGCAGGGCTGAAAAGGCGTCCACCGGAGCCATGCCGAAGGTCAGCGGGATGAGAAGAGCCACGCCCATGGCCGCCGTGAGGCCGGGCAGGGCGCCGAAGATGATCCCCAGGGCCACGCCCATGAGGTTGGCCAACAGGGCGCTCAGACTGAGGGCGCTCATAATGCCGTCAAGGATGTTCGCAAACATGTCTTTCTCCCCTGGAGCATTTCAACTTTGAAATTGTGTCCAATTTCAAAGTTGAAATGCTCTGAGAACGGATGCCGGTTGTGCTGCGGGCCGGGGCCTCATGGCAACATGACCTGGAAAAACCAGCCGAAGGCCGTGAGCAGGGCGGCCGTGGTCAATACCGCGACCAGAACAATTTCCAGCGGCTTGCGCCTGCCGAGCAGAGGCAGTGCGAACAGAAGAAAGAGAAATGTGCTGATGCCGAAGGCTCCGCCCGAGGTAAAAGGCGGATTCTCCATGGCGGCGAAAAGATCGCCGAGTCCGGTCAGCGTGATCAGATACAGGTAGAAGAGGCCGAGAAAGAAAAGGACTTTTTTGAAGACATGGGGTTCGGGCCAGTAGCGTTTGAGGGGCTTTTGCCGCAGGCCCTTGATGAGCAGAACACAGCTCAGAACGGCAAGAATGACGAGAACCGCCCTGGGCACACCGGCGGGCCCCACGTTTTCCGTGTTCCCGGCCGGCGGCAGCAGGCTGACGCTGTATGCGCCCACGGCGCACAATCCGAGCAGAATAAGGCCGCTGACAACGTCTGTTGGGCTTTTCATGCTTTTCCTCTCTCTGGTTTCGCTGCGGAATACCTTGGGAAAGGGACTGCGCGGTGGGAACGCGTCTGCGTTTCCCGCCTACGGTGGACCGCACCGGCCGTGGCCGGTCCTCTGTTCGTGTGTATGCCTCCGCATAAGCAATGACATGGCTAGTCTCTCGCAATCACAAAAGGATGTTTCTGAAGCACGGTATCCAGGTGTTCCTTAATGGCCTTGCGGGAATCGGCGGGCGAGCGGCGCTCCAGAGCGTCGATGATCCGCAGATGCGAGGAAACCGAAAACTGGCGCCATTGCGTGTCGCGCAACTCCGCCGTACGTCCGGCGGCGTAGTGACTGTTCAGCTGGGCCATGGTTCCGGCAAGCAGGCTGTTGCCCGCGCACAGGGCCAGGCAATGGTGAAAACGGGCGTCAAGGTCGCCGTCTTCCTGACCGGTCAACAGGCGGCGCTGCTGGTCGCAGGTGATGATCTTCAATTGGTCGAGCTGTTCGGGGCTGTGGCGCAAGGCGGCCAGCTCGGCAATGGCGGGCTCAAGGATTCTGCGGAATTCCATGACTTCGTCGAACACCAGGTTTTCCGAATCCACGGCCTCCAGGATGGCATTTTTGAGGGGTTCCATGTCGGGCGCGCGTACATAGGTTCCGTCGCCCTGGCGGCTTTCCAGAAGGCCTTTTCCGGCCAGCATCTGAATGGCCTTGCGGATGCTGCTGCGGGAAACACCGAAGCTCTCCGCCAAAGCGCGTTCCGGAGGCAGCTTGTCGCCGCTCTGGAAACGGCCTTCGGCCATGAACTGCCGCAGGCGTTCCGAAAGCCGCTGGTAGCTGCGGCGCGGGCTTGCGCCCTCTCTGTGGATGGCGGTTACGGGCATGATACTGCTCTTGGTTGGGTATGGTTGATTTGACTATGGCTGCTTGTGCTTTTTATGTCAACCTTTTTTAAACCAATTTTCTCTATAAGATAAAAAATAATAATTTTTTATTTCAATTTGTTAAATATATTTTTGGAAATCATGCTGCAAAATATGTGGCCATTTAATAAAAGAATGTTTCAGAAAGGTTGGAGAATGGTTGAATCAGAAATATTGTTTGCGCACAAAAAAAGCGTCCCCGGCAGGCCAGAGCGGAATTGCCCGGCCCACGGGGGACGCCGCAATGAGCATGAGAAAGGGGTCAGGCCATTTGAGCGGCGTAGGCCGCCGCGCTGATCAGGCCCGGCTCAGCAGGATCGTCGGCTTTGACGCGTACCAGCCACCCCTCGCCGTAGGGGCTTTGGTTCAGCAGTTCCGGCGTGTCGGCCAGGGCTTCGTTGATTTCCAGCACAGTGCCGGAAAGCGGCATAACGGCGTCCGAAGTCACCTTGGCCGATTCAATGGAGGCGCAGGACTGCCCTTGGGTGAAATGCGCGCCTGTTTCCGGCAGTTCCACAAAGATCACCGCGCCCAATTGGTCCTGGGCATAGTCGGAAATGCCCACCAGTACGCTGCCGTCGCTCCGGGACTGGGCCCAGAGGTGTTCCGGGTGGTACCGGCGGTCATCGGGATAGGAAAGGCTCATGTGTTTTCTCCTGAGTTGTCCGCAGCTCAGGCCGCGGGCTCACGCGGGGCCTGGACGGCCACGGAGAGCATCTCGTCCAGGGTGGGATGGGCGAACATGAAACTGTGCAGCCTGTCGCCGCTGTATTGCCCCAGCAGCAGAAGCTGGGCCGCCGTGACCAGATGGGACACGCCGTGCCCCAGGGCCGCGATGCCGGCCATGCGGCCCTCCTGCCAGACGACTTTCACAAAACCGGAAGCGTCGCCCCCGGCCTGGGCGATGGCGTTGCCCGTAAGCATAGCGCGCGAAACAGCCACTTCGCCGCCCTCGGACATGGCTTGCCGGGCGGTTTTGCCCACCCGCATGACTTCCAGGCTGCCGTAGATGCAGGAGGGCACCGGTCCGGAATCATAGGCTCCGCTTTCCTCCCCCAGAATCTGCCGGGCCACGTAGGCACCCTGATGCTCGGCGGCATGGGCCAGCAGCGTTTTGCCGTTGATGTCGCCGATGGCGAAGACCGTGGGCGCGGCCCGCAGGTAGTCGTCCACCGTGACGAAACCGCGTTTATTCAGGGCGCAGCCCGCCTTTTCAGCTTCCAGGCCGTCGGTATTGGGCTTGCGGCCCACGGCCACCAGGGCCTTGGCCGCGGTCAGCTCCCGGCCGTCCTCCAGCGTCAGCACGGCCTGTCCGTCCCTGGTCAACAGGGAAGATGCCTTGACGCCCGCCAGACAGACGCGCCCGGCCTTGCCCAGCAGCTTCTGCAGTTCCTGGGCGATGTCCGTATCTTCGGTGGGGGCCAGTTGCGGAGCCGCCTCCACCACGGTGACGGCGCTGCCCATGGCGCTGAAAAAGTCGGCCATTTCCAGGCCGATGGCCCCCGCGCCCACGATGATCAGGCTTTCGGGCACAGCCGAGACATTGAGCAGGTCCGTGCTGTCGAGCACCGCGTCATGATCCGGAGTCAGGCCGGGGAAGGACGCGGAACGGGAACCGCCCGCCAGGACAATGTACTGTGCGGAAAGCGCCTGCTCGCCGCCGTCGGCGGCCACGACCCGCACCTCGTGCTCTCCGGCGCAGACCCCGCGCCCGTTGAACAGGGTCACGCCCGCGTCGGCCAGCCCTTTGGCCAAAGTCTGGCTGGAGGCCTTGGTATAACGCTGCACTCTTTTCTGTAGAGCCGCGTAATCCACTTCGACGGTTCCCTTGGCTACACGCTGGCGCTCCAGGCCGCGCAGCAGCCCTTTAGGGGCCACAGCGCCTAACAGCATCTTGGTGGGAATGCAGCCGCAGTTAAGGCAGACGCCGCCCCAGTGGGCGTCTTCCACCAAGGCCACGGATTTGCCCGCGGCAGCGAGGATTTTAGCGGTTTTCGCGCCGCCGGGGCCGCCGCCGATGATGATGACGTCAAATTTGTCCATAGGAGTGCTCCCTGCTAGAAATGGGTTAGCGCCGGTGCCGCGTTACTTGGCAATGTCCGCCTTGAACAGGAATTCCCGCGCGGCGGAGCGGTATTTGAGCAGCATGGCGTCGGGCAGAGCTTCCAGGCCGCGCAGGCCCTGAGGCATGTCCGCCGTGACGGCGGCGACGGCATAGGGCAGGGTATGGTCGCCCGCCGCTTCGGAAACCAGCAGAGCCGCGCCCGCCGCCTCGTCGCGCGTGGGCCAGGATACGGAACCGTCGGCGCGGGGCACGGGATACGCCAGGAAGCGGATGACACCGTCTTCTGTTTTGCGGACCAGGTCAATGCTTTTGGCCAGCTCTTCCTTGCTCGGGGCCGCACCGAACAGATTTTCATATATCGGCGCGGGGCCCACGCAGTTCAGAATCACGCTCACCGGCTTGATTTGCAGCAGACGTTCCAGCAGTTCGGGTTTGCGGCCGTCGCTCTGAACCCAGACGTGCAGGCCGCCCTTGGCGAGGCGGTCCGCCAGAGTCACGAAATTGTCCTCCTGACCGTCCGGGCATTGCGAGAGGTAGAGTCCGGAAATGTCGCCGTGGAGCATGTCACTGCGGGTCACGCAGGCTTCCATCTCATGCCCGGAAAGCAGATAGGCGATGATTTCTCCGCTGCCCTGTTTGATGGCTGTGCCGTCGTCGAAAAGTGGAAACTCCACGCCTTCGGGATTGCGGTAAATGGCTTTGCGGTTGGTGCGATAAAAGGTATTGAACACCGGCGCATCGGCCTTGAAGTCCACAGTGTCGTAGGGCAGGTCGCGCTCGGCCAGAAAGGCTTTGACGATTTTGCAGCGGATGCAGTCAGGCGCGGTATACAGGGTGATGCTCATGTTTTTCTCCTGTCGGGGCCGCCCGTTGCGGGGCGGCCGGTCCGTAACAAGCGGTTATTCAGGATCTTCCACCGAGGCCACGCACAGGGCGTTGTCCGGTTCGAAAGGCGCGCAGCCTTCCACCTCCACCACCGAAACCCGGTCGCCGAAAGCCGCCGCGCCGGGCATGCGGAAGGTATTCACATCAATGCGTCCGATGGCTTTTTCCTCCGGCCTGCCCGCCTGCGGGGCCCATTCATAGGGCGCGCGGTAGGCGCGGTACACCATGTTCATGGGGATCAGCTTGCCCCAGTAGGGCGAAATATATTCCCAGACCAGCTCATGCTCCCGGGTGACTTCAAAGACACGGCCGTCCGACCCCTCGGTAATCAGGGTATTGCCGTTGGGCAGGCGCTGGGCGCTGCTGATAAAAGGACTGTAGAAACGGTTGCTGTCCATGGGCGCCAGGAATCCGGCCTCGCACGGGGTGTACTGCCAGACGATCTTCAGGCTCACGGGGTCGATTTCCAGGACGCGGGAATGGTCGCGCAGAGCGGCCTTGACGCCCGTGGGCGAGCCGGGATTGGGCACATCATAGCCGCCCCAGCCGCCGTTGTCGAAGACCAGGATATTGCCCTCGCCGGGCAGGCCGCGCGGGATCATGTGCGCGTGGTGCTGGCCGATGATCCAGCCGATGGCTCTGGCTTCGGGGCTGGCGTCGTAGTCCGGCCCCAACTTCCAAACGATCTTGCCGGTCTTTTTGCTGATGATAAAGATAATATTGGCTTCGCGGCCGTCGGCGATGATGTTGCCGGGATGGAAGCGCTCGTCGCCCGCGTCATACCATTTGTTGGGGCCCAGCGCGGA
The DNA here is from genome assembly GCF_000224635.1 of Desulfovibrio sp. 6_1_46AFAA. NCBI lineage: Bacteria > Pseudomonadati > Thermodesulfobacteriota > Desulfovibrionia > Desulfovibrionales > Desulfovibrionaceae > Desulfovibrio > Desulfovibrio sp. 6_1_46AFAA. The sequence goes on along the minus strand of NZ_JH114300.1, from coordinate 553,286 downwards.
CATGGAGTTGGTGTGCATCCAGTCGCCCATGCCTTCGGGCTGGGTGGGGCGATAATTGGGATTGCGGCAAAGAGTGTTCTTGGGGCCTTCGCGGAAACCCATTTCATGAAAGTGCTCATTGCAGGACCATTCCCAGACGATGTCGCCGTCCCAGTCCACTTCCAGAATCACGTCGTCCAGCAGCAGCTTGTCCGTGATGTCCTTGTTGCGGGCGTTGCGATGGGCCAGGATCAGGGTGTTGCCCGAATCTGTCTTGGGTTCCATGCCCGGCGCGTAATAGCCCACGGGATTGCCCTCGCGCTGGTGGTCATGGTGGTAGCGAGCCATCCAGCGGCCCGGAGTGCCGGGGTCTTCGATAAATTCATTGCGGTCGAATTTCCAGACGATGTTGCCGTCCCAGTCCACCTGCACCAGATCCAGATAGTCCTGCACGCCGTATTTGCCGTTGCGCAGGCCGCGCGTGGTCAGAATCTGGCCGCCGGGCAGGAGCTTGTTGGGCATGCCGTTGACGCCCTGCCAGACTTTGACTTCACGGCCGTTCATATCCATGAGCACCGCGCCCACTTCGTGGGCCTGAAAGATGGTGAAGCCGTTCCAGCATTTGTCGGGATTGTACACGGTAACGCCGGTGGGATAGATGGTCGGGTGGCCCATAGCTGTGCTCTCCTTTTGCGTTGAATGAGCTGTAACGCCCGAAGATCAGGGATGATCAGGCGATTTCTTCCAGGGATTTGCCGCCGGTGCGCTGACCCCAGAGGCCTACGACCACGGCGGGGATCACGCACATGACGCTGATGATGTAGAATACGCCGTCAAAATTGTAGGCCGCGAAGGCCAGGGGGATCAGCGGCTGGGTGGCGGCCACAGCCAGGCGGCCCATGGAGTTGTGAAATCCCGTGGCCGTATTGCGCATGCAGGTGGGGTAGGATTCGGCGGTGTAGGAAAAGACCATGAAGTTCATGCCCAGAATGAAGCAGGTGATCAGAAAGCCCATGCCCACAATGCCCCAGAAGGAGGTCAGGTTGCCCAGCACCGGCGTCAGCGCGGCGAGGACGAAGAGCGCCGCCATGATCGGAATTTTGCGTCCTCCTTTGTCGGAAACAAAGGATGAGAAGAACAGCCCGGCCGGCACGCCGATGGAAATGAGCGTCGTGGCCGTGAGGCTTTCCTCCAGGCTGAAGCCGTGAGCCTTGAGCAGAGTGGCCATCCAGTTGTTGATGGCGAAGGTCACGGGATTGCTCAGCAGTACAATGACCAGAAGCACCAGAGTGCGCTTCAGGTATTTGCGGTGGAACATACCGGTGAGCACCTCGCGGACCGGCGTTTTGGCCTGGACTTTCCCGACCGCCTCGCTCAGATCCACATGCTTGCCGGTGAGTTCGAAAACCACCTGCTCCGCCTCGGCCTGCCTGCCGTGAGCCACCAGCCAGCGCGGCGACTCCTTCAGATATCTGAGCCCGATGGCAAAGGCGATCAGGCCGATGCCGCCGAAGTAGAAAATATAGCGCCAGGCTTCCTCGGCCAGGGGAATGATGGCCCGGCAGAGAATGCCGATGACCGGCACGGCGGAAAATCCCACGGCCGCCACCAGATTCTGCCACTTGCCGCGCGTTTCCGCCGGGGCCATTTCCGCGATGTAGGCCTGGGAGCAGACCATCAGGCAGAACACGCCGAAACCGGTCATGGCTCTGGAGGCCACAAAGACCGGGAAACTGTTGGTAAAACCGTTGAGCACCGAAGCCAGGGAAAAGACCACAATGGCAATGAGGAACGTTTTGCGGCGACCGATAAAATCAGAAACAACGCCGCCCATAAAGCCGCCGGTGGTCATGGCCGCGAAATACCAGAAGTTGACCGTGCCGATATCCTTCAGGGTCAGTCCCCAGGAGTGCATCAGGGCCGGAGCGATGAAGCCGAAGTTCCAATTGTCCATCTGTTCACAGAAGTAGGCCATCATGATGATGAAAAAAATGGCCTTGTGCGGACCTGTGACCGGCAGACCGTCGAAGTAGTTGTTGCTGATTTTCTGCGGGGCGGCGGTGCTCATGGGATTTTCCTCCCAAGCGGTGAATGGCCGTGCACGAAGGGAAAGCGGCAATGGACGCGTGAGACTTTTTTGTAGTGAAGTCAGTCTAACGCGCCGTGGGCGCGCGTAGTGTTGCCATTGCAACCTCTTTCACAAAAAAAGTGAAAAAAAATTCAAAGTGGCAGGCGAAGAAAGAAACAGCCCGGAGAATATCCGGGCTGTTTCAGGCCGTCTGCAAATCCTTGCCGCGAAATGTGAGTAGGCGGGCTTTGCTCCCCGTACAAGAGCATTTCAAGTGTTACATGCTCTAAAAGGCGTAAATTACATTAAGGCTGACTTTCCAGGCATCCTTGTAATTCAGGCTGTCGCCCGCGATATTTTCATAACGGCCCCAGGTGCCTTCATCCAGCCAGAGGTGGATGTAACCGGTTTCCAGAATGAAGCTGAGATTCTCTGCGGCCTTGTAAGTGCTGTCGAAGTTGATTTCCAGGCCGCTGTCCGAGCGGGTCAGGTAGGTGCCGAAGGAGTTGAAGTCCGTATTGTTGCGGTACACCGCGCGGCCCGCGCCGTCCATAGGACGCCGCCCCGTGATGTAGGCGGCCATCTTGGGATCGTTGGTGCCGCCGAAGTAGTTCACGCGCAATGTGTGGCTGAGGTCATCCATGAAACTGAGCTTTTTGATCCTCGCTCCCACGCCCCAGGTGCCGTTGGGGTTGGTGCCCAGTACGCCCTTGCCGCCGCCCATGATCGGATTGCCCCGGTAGCCGAAGCTGGACAGGGAATTGGTCAGGTTGTTGGTGGTGGCGACGTAGGGCAGGCGCTCGGAACCGTTGTGCGGATTGTCGTCGTCGCCGCTGAAATACCAGCCGTACAGGCCGGGCACGCCCCAGTCCGTATCGTATTCGCCCAACAGCATGCCGAACCAGCCCTGGCGATTAAGGTATTCCCGGCCGTTGTCCACGCTGCCGTAGATGAAATCCCAACTGACCCGGAACGGTGAAAAGGCCGTGACTTCGCCGGTCAGTCCGCCCCAGAACATGGTGCTGTATGCCGTATTCCAGAGGGATGCGCCGCCGCGGCAGGAGCTGAAGGCGGCGGGAAAGAGGCCGTCCCGCATCTGGAGACCGTCAATGGCCTGGCTGCTGGGATTGTTGAAGGTGAACGTCTTGCTGTTCCCGGCGGCATTCCTGACGGTAAAGGGCTTGAGCGTATTGGGCCCCATGCCCCCGGCCATGGCCCAGGGGGTGATCTTCATGCCGTCCAGCGACACCGGTGCCAGCAGGGCGAAGAGGTCGAAGTTGTCCAGATAGTCGGCCGTGACGCCGTTATCGGCGGTATCCAGCCAATTGTCGTTGTAGGGCCGCATCCACAGGGCAGTCAGACCAAAGGATTTGTTGAAAGCGTAGGAAGCGGTGATGCCCGCCACATCGTCGTTGAAGACCGGATTGTCCAGAGCCAAGCCGGGCAGTCTGACGCCCTGCAGGCCCATGCGCACCTTGAGATCCGCATGCGGCGGCATCCAGTCCACATAGGCCTGTTTGACCTTGACCATATTGCTGCCGTCAGCGCCCAGCGCGCCGCCCTGGGCGGACATGCCCCAGCGCTGCTCGCCGATTTCAAAAAAAACCACGCCCGCGAGGCTTTCGGAGGCCACGGCCTGCAATTGCAAATGCAGACGCTGGATGGCTTCGAATTCGTCACGTTTCTGGTGTATGGCAGCCCACTGCTGGCCGATTTGATGACTGCCCTGGCGGTTTTTGCCCATGAAATTGCCGCCGTTGATATAGTCAAAGGCGAACTGCCAGCTTCCTTTGACTTTGAAATCCACGGCCCACCCCGTGGCTGCGTCCCCGAGCAGCAGCGCTACGGCCAGAAATACAATTCCCCATTTTCTCATTGCCTTCTCCTTCGGAAAAATTTTCAACCGTCCCGAATGCAGCGTCCATGAGAGCGGCCCGACGCTGAAAAAACCGTGCCGCTCCGCAAATAGGCCCTAAAGAACCAGGCGCCAGTATGGCACGGCCACAAAGGCCACAAACGCGCCGGCCAGCACGATGCGGATGGCCATGACCAGCAGCATTTCCTTGAAGTTGATGTAGCCGCTGCTGAAGAAATAAAGATACAGGGCGTACTCGTAGGGGAAGAGCAGATTGTCCAGGCCGTACTGGAAGGAATAGTAAAGCAGGCGCGGGTCAAGGCCCATATCCATGCCCAGTTCGGTGATGGGCGAGGTGAGGGTGGAGGTGGCGGCCAGGGGCGTGAGCAGGAAATTGGAGAGAAAACCCACCAGGTAGGAACAGAGCCCGGCCACTGTGGGCCCCATGTTGCTGAACAGGGGCAGCACCAGGTTGGCCAGCCAGTCCGTGACCTTGAGGAAACCGCCAGCGCTGCCGATGCACATGCAGCCCATGATGAAGAACAGCGGCGCGAAGTTGACCTTGTTGACGCGTGGCCCGTCCATCAGGCTGACGCCGGGCAGAAAGGAAGCCACGGACACCAGCACCAGCACCACGCCCGCGCTGATGCCGTGCAGGCTGTCGGTTGCCAGCAGGGCCAGGGTCAGGACCAGCAGAGCCAGAGCGCGTTTCTGTTCCGGCGCCATGACGCCCAGTTCACGGTATTTTTCCTGCACCACACAGCGCAGGACATCCTTTTTGACCGGCGAGCGCAGCACCAGCAGCACAATGGCCAGGGACATGGCCGTGTACAGCATGCCGGGCACGAAATTGTGCAGAGCGTATTGCATCCAGGTGGTCTGGGTGCCCATGATCTTGTCGGCCAGCCCCATGCCCATGGTCAGGTCCGCCGCGCCCGTCAGATAGCAGAGCTTGGTGGAACCCACTGCCAGGCAGGTGCCCAGCACCACGGCCGTGGCTTCGCGGCTTTTGGGCTTGAAGTCCAGCGCGTCGCAGAGGCTCAGGGCCACGGCGCAGAAAATGGCGGCCTTGCCCATGATGGAAGGCACCAGCGGGGACACGATGGCCGCGCCCAGAGTGATGCCGCAAAGAGCCCCGGCAAAACTGCCGCCCGCCGCGCGCACGCAGCCGAGAGCGATGCGCTTGCCCAGGCCCGTATCCTGAATGATCTTGCCGAGGATGAAGCCGCCGATGACGATGATCGGCACTTCGGAGAGCCAGGGGCTGTAGACCACCTTCATGCCCACCCCGCAGAACAGGATGTACAGGGCGGGAAGCAGAATGCCCACGGCGATTTCATTCAGGGTGTCCATGGCCCAGGCGCACACGGCCCAGAGCGTGATGGCCAGAAAGGCCATCATGGGTTGGCTGAGCGAGCCGTCCCTGGGCAAGAGCAGATAGACGCCCAGAGGAAGGATCAGGCTTAAGGCCCATTTGGCCAGCATGCTGGGGTTGAAGTCGGAAGTCTTGAAGAACATACGCGGCTCCTTGCGTATTCTGAACCTGTTGGGGGATGGAATAGCGCGCCCGGGGCACGGGTTCCGATGCGGAACCGGCCGGAACGCTCCGCATGGGAAGCGCCCCGGCCGGGACGGCGTTATTCTTCCGTGGGGTCTTCCACTGAAGCCACGCACAGGGCGTTGCTGCCCTCGTAGGGCTGGCAGCCTTCCACACCCACTTCCCTGGCCCGCTCGCCCGCGGCGGCAGCGCCCGGCACGCGGAAGGTGCTCACGTCCAGCGGCGCGATGGGCGTTTCAGCAGGCTTGGCCGCCTGCGGCACCCATTCATAGGGCACGCGGTAGGCGCGGTAGGTCATGTTCATGGGCACATGCTTGCCCCAATAGGGCGAAATGAATTCCCAGACGATTTCATGTTCCGGCGTAACTTCGAACACGCGGCCGTCCGAGCCTTCGGTAATCAGCGTGTTGCCGTTGGGCAGACGCTGCATGCCGCTGATGAAGGGGCTGTAGAAACGGTTGCTGTCCATGGGTTCCAGGAATCCGGCCTCGCGCGGGGTATACTGCCAGACGATCTTGAGATTCACGGGGTCGATTTCCAGCACGCGGGAGTGGTCGCGCAGGGCGGCCTTGACGCCCGTGGGCGAGCCGGGATTGGGCACGTCGTAGCCGCCCCAGCCGCCGTTGTCGAAAACCAGGATATGGCCTTCGCCGGGCAGGCCGCGCGGGATCATATGCGCGTGGTGCTGGCCGATGATCCAGCCGATGGCGCGCAGTTCGGGCGTGCTGTCGTAATCCGGGCCGAGCTTCCAGGTGATCTTGCCGGTTTTTTTGCTGATGATGAAAATGATGTTGGCTTCGCGGCCGTCCACGATCAGGTTGTCGGGATGGAAGCGCTCGTCGCCCGCGTCGTACCACTTGTTGGGGCCGAGCACGGACATGGAGTTGATGTGCATCCAGTCGCCCATGCCTTCGGGCAGCGTGGGGCGGTAGTTGGGATTGCGGCAGAGGGTGTTCTTGGGGCCTTCACGGAAGCCCATTTCATGGAAGTGCTCGTTGCAGGACCATTCCCAGACGATGTCGCCGTCCCAGTCCACTTCCAGAATCAGGTCGTCCAGAAGCAGCTTGTCCGTGATGTCCTTGTTGCGCACATTGCGGTGGGCCAGGATCAGGGTGTTGCCCGAATCGGTCTTGGGCTCCATGCCCGGCGCGTAGTAGCCCACGGTGTTGCCTTCGCGCTGGAAGTCGTGGTGGTAGCGGGCCATCCAGCGTCCCGGAATGCCGGGATCTTCAATGTATTCATTCTTGTCGAATTTCCAGACGATATTGCCGTCCCAGTCCACCTGAATCAGATCCAGGCCGTCCTGGACGCTGTATTTGCCGCTGCGCCGTCCCCGGCCGGTCAGCAGGTAGCCGCCGGGGAAAATCTTGTTGGGCATGCCGTGCACACCTTTCCAGACGTTGATCTCGCGGCCGTTCATGTCCATGAGCACAGCGCCCATTTCATTGGCCTGAAAGATGGTGAATCCGCTCCAGCATTTTTCCGGTTTGTAGAGGGTGACGCCGGTGGGATAAATGGTTGGGTGGCCCATGCGTGAACTCCTTACGGTTGGGGTGGATGATTTTCAGACTCCGGCTCACAGGCTGGAGAAATTTGGGGCAAATCAATATCATTCTGAAATCATGCGTTTTTTTATATGGATGGCGTACTGTAGCCTGCGGCAAAGAAAATTTGTGTTGCCATTGCAACCTTTTTCACAAAATAATAGATAGCTGATAAAGGCGGACGCCCTCCGCACGAGGCGACTGGCCGTTACGGAAAAAATGTGGGTATGGAGAATAGTGGTGAGCAATCGATGTCTGGGCTTTACGGAATTACGCGACGTGAACGCTGTCTGGCGTTCTGTCCTGGATCTCGCCGTGCGTTATATTTGGCGCAAGGGACATTGCATTGAATCGCACGGAGAGCTGTTGTTCCTGGACAAGGGCCAGGTGCGGCTGACCCATTTTACCCTGGACGGCGCGGAAAAGATTCTCTGGTACATCAACCACGGCTGTCTGTTCGGTGAAACGCCGTTGTTTGATCCCATGGCAGACGACAGGGGCAGTGTGCACATCTGCGCCATGGACTGCGTGGTTTACGCTTTTTCCAAAGACTGCGTAGAGCATTTGAGCCGCACGCGGCCCGATCTGACTCTCAATCTGCTGCACAGTATGGCCCGCAAGCTGCGCACGCTTTCCAACCAGGCCTCGTCGCTCTATGTGGATGACGTGCTGGTACGCACCTGCAAATTTCTGGCCCGGCGCCTGCTGCCGGACAGTGACCCCCTGACCGCTGATCCCGGGATTTCCCGGCAAGAAATGGCGAGTCTGCTGGGCGTGCACCGGATCACGCTTTATAAGGTGCTGCGCCAGCAAGAGGAGCAAGGCCTGTTCGGGCCCTTTGAACGGCACGCCGTCACCATTCTACGGCCCGAAGAATTTTTTCGCCTGGTCAATTCGTAACCGGAAGACAAGCCCTCACATCCTGGTGTGCTTTTTCAGCCTGCACCGCGTATCAGCGCTTCTTTTCAACCTTGCCGCGCACAAGAAGAGCCTTAATTTTAGGTGTATGCCGTAGAAGAAAACAGCGCGATGGAGGCGGATATGGCTGTGGGATGGGCCGGCGACAGCGCCGTTCAGGACCAGATTCAGGATTCGATCAATGACGAGATCCGTCGGGCGCGTGCCTGCCTGCCGCAGGGCGTCAGTCTGGAATATTGCGAAGAGTGCGGCGACAGGATCCCGGAAGCCCGCCGTAAGGCTTTGCCCGGCGTGCGTCTGTGCGTGCATTGCCAGGAAGAGGCTGACAGGGAACAGCAAGCCGTCCGTCTGTATAACCGGAAGGGCAGCAAGGACAGCCAGTTGCGATAAGAATGGGCTGGCGTTAAAAGTATTGCGCCCTTTACACAGCAAGAGGCCGCAGTCAGTTGGCTGCGGCCTCTTGCAATCCGTCCTTGAGAGAGGGAGAATAACTTTTATTGGTGAAGTTCGCGGGTCATGCGGTTTTGAAATGGCCATGCGCAAGGAGCCCACGGGGAGATACATTCCTGTGCCGCAACCGTCCGGCTTCAACACGACTGTCGTCTTTCCGCGCTGACGAGGATTCTTATGACGGATCGGCATCCGCTTTGCCGCCTTTTTTTCATTGTCCTGCTGCTGTGCGGCTGTGCAAAACAGCCCGCGCCGTCGCTTGATCTGGTGTTGTTGCATACCAACGACATCCATTCTTATGTGGCAGGGCGGGACGAGAACGGCAACGCCTGTCTGCAATCCGGCGACTGCACGGGCGGCATGGGCCGCATCGCCGCCGTGGCGCAAGCCGAACGCCGCAAGGCCGACAACGTGCTGCTGTTTGATGCGGGAGACCAGTTCCAAGGTACGCTGTTTTTTACTGTCAACGGCTGGCCCATGCTTGCCGCACTGGACAATATGCTGGGGTATGACGCCATGACCCTCGGCAATCATGAATTCGACAAGGGATGCGTCGAACTGGCCGCATATGTCGGTGCGCTGCATTACCCCGTGCTGGCCGCCAATCTGGACGCCCAGCCGGGCTGTCCCCTGTACGGCCTGCCCGTCAAACCCTATGTGATCCGCGATGTGCGCGGGATCAAGGTGGGCATCGTCGGCCTGGCCAATCCCGATGTCGTCACGCTGGCCGCTGCCTGTCCGCAAACCCGGTTCATGGGGAGTGCTGCGGCGTTGAAAAAGGCTGTCGGCGAACTGCAAAAGCAGGACGTGCGGCATATCGTGCTCATCAGTCATCTGGGCCTTCCCGTTGATCGTGAGCTCGCCCGCAGTGTGGACGGCGTGGACGTGATTGTGGGCGGCCATACCCACAGCTATCTGGGGCCTGGTTCTGATGTGGGACCATATCCCGTGGTGGAACACGCTCCTTCCGGACAGCCGGTGCTGGTCGTAACCGCCAAATTTGCCGCCGAATACCTGGGCGATCTGCGGGTGACCTTTGATGCGCGGGGCGTGCCCCTCCGTTGGGAGGGTGAGGCCAGGCGTCTGGAAAAATCCGTCATTCCTGATCCCGCCGTGGAGTCCCGGCTGGTCGGGTATGCGAAGCCGCTGGAAGCGTTTCGCGCCCGGATTCTCGGCCGCAATGTTCTGGAGTTTGCCGACGGCATGGAAGCCTGCCGCAAGGGGGATTGCCTTTCCGGCATGGTTGTGGCCGACGCCATGCTGGACTACGGGCGGCCTCACGGGGCGGTGATGGCGCTCACCAACGGCGGAGGCCTGCGTGCGCCCCTGAGGCACGGCGGCATCACGCGGGGGGATTTGCTCTCAGTGCTGCCGTTCGGCAATACGCTGGTTATTCGGGAATACGACGGTGCCCGCTTGCTGGCCGCGCTGGAACACGGCGTCTCCGGCGAACAGGGCATGGGGCCCCGCCTCTTGCAGATCTCCGGGCTGCGCTACAGCTTTGACGCAGCCAGACCCGTCGGACAGCGTCTTTTCGCGGCGGAGCTGATTGATGGGAACGGCGTCGCCCGCCCGCTGAAAAAGGACAGCCGCTATAAGGTCGTGCTGCCCGACTATATCGCCAAAGGCGGTGACGGTTATTCCATGTTCACAACCGGCACGACGGTTTCCGCGCCCGACCCTTTGGACGTGGATGTGGTGGGCGCGTACATTGCGGCCCGTTCGCCTTTGCAGGCACTGCGGGCGGGACGAATCAACAGGCTCAAGTAACGCCGGGCCCAACGAGGCTCCGAAGAAGGCGGCGTACGCTGTTCCGCGCCGGTGAGCCAGGCTTCACCCCGCGCCTCCAAAAGAAAAAAGGAATTGCAGCTTATTGCCGCAATTCCTTGCTTACATTCTGGTGCCGAGGGCGGGACTCGAACCCGCACAGCAATTGCCACTACCCCCTCAAGATAGCGTGTCTACCAGTTCCACCACCTCGGCACGGGTTTTTGGTCTATATCAAGTCGCGGTTGTTGGCAAGCATTTTTTGCGGACCGTTCACTTTCGGGCCGAAGGCTTGCGCTCATGCCCGCTTGCGGGTATCAAGGCTGGAACGGGAGACAGGCCATGGATGAGACCATACATCATTTTTTGCGCGAGACCGGTCCGGTGCTCTGCCTGGATATCGGCAGCGGCACCCAGGACGCCTTGCTGGCCCGCCCCGGCCTGGAGTATGAGAACTGGCCCCGTTTCGTTCTGCCGTCTCCGGCACGCATGGTGGCTCAACGTATCCGCGAACTGACCCTTTTGCGGCGCGGCCTCTGGCTGCACGGCGGCAATATGGGCGGCGGCTTCGGCCAGGCTCTCAAGGAGCATCTGGCCGCAGGCTTGTCCGCTACTGCCACGCCGGACGCGGCCAAGGCCATCCATGACAATGCGGATGTGGTGCGCAACATGGGCGTGGAGCTCTGTGAGGAGTGCCCGAAAAACAGCGTGCCCGTTTTCCTGACCGACTACGCGCCGGAATTCTGGGCCGGCCTGCTGCGCCTCTCCAGCCTGCCGCAGCCGCATCTGGTGCTGGCCGGAGCGCAGGACCACGGCTACCACGCCTACGGCAACCGGCAGGGCCGGATGCAGTCCTGGCGCGCTTTGCTGACCACTTCCGCCGATCCCGCTTCCTGGATTTATCCCGCGCCGCCGTCTTCCCTGACCCGTTTGCTGACACTGCATGAAAAAACCGGCGGTCCGGTGGCGGATACCGGAGCTTGCGCCCTGCTGGGGGCGTTGTGCGAGCCGGAGGTGCTGGCGCGCAGTTTCCGGGAGGGCATTACGATCATCAACGCGGGCAACAGCCATACAGTGGCGGCCTTAGTCTATCAGGGAAAAGTGCGCGGCATTTATGAGCATCACACCGGCATGCGCGATCTGGAGCAGCTGCTGGAGGATTTGAAGCAGTTCCGGCTGAGCTGGCTGCCTTCCGAAGAGGTGCAGGCCAGCGGTGGGCACGGCACGGCCTTCGGGCCATTCTGCGAAGAGGCGGGCGGCTATGCGCCCACCTTCATCCTGGGGCCCCGGCGCGCCATGCTCCAGGGGCAGGGGCGTTTTCTGGCCCCGCACGGCGATATGATGCTGGCCGGTTGTTTTGGTTTGCTCTGGGGATGGGCGCACGCCCATGCCGCCGCCTGAGCATGCATTTTCAGCGTGTGCTCCGGCACGGGCGCGCGACCATGAATCGAGGAGAAGGGTATGGAAGTTTTTGACGCTGCGGAATTGTGGAGCCGGGAACGTATCGCGAAAACCCAGCTGACGCGTCTGCGGGCCACGCTGTCCCAGGCGCGCAAATGCGCCTTTTATCGCGAGCGCCTGGACGAAGCGGGCGTCACCCCGGATTCCATTCGCAGCCTGGACGATCTGCAACGCATCCCCTTCACCAGCAAGCAGGATCTGCGCTCCCAATATCCCACAGGGCTGTTGTGCGTGCCGCCCTCGGAAATCGTGCGCATGCATTGTTCCAGCGGCACTACGGGCACGCCCGTGGCTATCTGCCATACCCAGAACGACATCAACTCCTGGGCTGATCTCATGGCCCGCTGTATGCACATGGTGGGCGTGCGCCGGGACGACGTCTTTCAGAATATGTCGGGCTACGGCTTGTTTACGGGCGGCCTGGGCATCCATTTCGGCGCGGAGCGCCTGGGCTGCATGACCATTCCCGCCGGGCCGGGCAACTCGCGCCGCCAGATCAAGCTGGCCAAAGACTTCCGCACCACGGTGGCCCACATTCTGCCTTCTTATGCCCTGATTCTGGGCGAACATCTGCGCAATATGGGCGAAGACCCGCGCGCTTTTCCCCTGCGTATCGCCCTGGTGGGCGCGGAGCCCTATACCGAGGAGTTCCGCAAACGCATTGAGGAACTTTTCGACATGAAGGCCTACAATTCCTATGGCCTTTCGGAAATGAACGGACCGGGCGTGGGCTTTGAATGCCTTGAGCAGAACGGCCTGCACATCTGGGAGGACGCCTATATTCCCGAAATCGTGGATCCGGACACCGGCGAGCCCGTGCCGGACGGCGAGGTGGGTGAGTTGGTCATGACCAGCCTCTGCCGCCAGGGCATGCCCATTCTGCGTTACCGCACGCGCGATCTGACCCGCTTTCTGCCGGGTGAATGCGCCTGCGGCCGCGCGCACCGGCGTATGGATCGCATCCTGGGCCGGGCCGATGACATGTTTATCATCAAGGGCGTCAACGTCTACCCCATGCAGATCGAGCAGGTCATCATGACCTTCAAGGAAGTGGGGCAGAGCTACCTGATTCTCCTGGAGAACGACGGCATCGGCGACGTGATGCGGGTGCAGGTTGAAGTCCGCGACGAATACTTTGTGGAAGACATGCGAGCGCTGCAGAACCTGCAAAAGGTCATTGCCCAGCGCCTGCGCGACGAAATTCTGGTCACGCCCAGGGTGGAGCTGGTGGAAAGCAACAGCCTGCCCCGTACCGAAGGCAAGGCGGTGCGCGTGCAGGATATGCGGGTCAAGAAATAGGAATCGTGGGGCATGGATTTTCTGCCGTTTCCCATTGCCTATCTGCTGGCCGGTGCGTTCGTCACGCTGCTCTGTTTCGTGCTGCTCCTGAACGTATTCGGCCTGCCTGCCAACTGGATTGTACTGGGTCTGGTGGCTCTGTGGAAAATGGTCCACCCCGGCGCGGCCAATCTGGATGTCTGGTTCTGGGTCATGATGGTGGGACTGGCACTGATCGGCGAGGCTCTGGAGCTGGGCATGCAGATCCTCAAGGCCAAGCGCTACGGCTCCAGTTCATCGGGCACTTTCGCGGGTATGGTCGGGGCCATTGCCGGAGCCATTCTGCTGGCGCCGCTCTTTTTCGGCCTGGGCGCGCTGATCGGCGCGTTGGCCGGCGCCTGGATCGGCTGCTTTCTTATGGAACTCGTCAAGGGCAGGCCTGTGAAAGAAGCGCTGGACGCGGCTTTTGGGGCCATGATGGGCCGTTTTCTGGGCACGGTCTGCAAATGCGGCGCGGGCGGGGCCATGCTGGCGCTCACCGCCCACCGGATCTGGCCGAAACCGGTCCCCGCGTCCTTGCCGCCGGACAGCCTGGACGGTCCGGCCCAACTGGTGCTGAGCGTGCTGCACCATCTTTGTTGAGGCACCCATGTTGCTGGACGGCGTGCAGATAGTTTTAGTCAAGACCCGTTTTCCCGAAAATATCGGCATGGCGGCGCGGGCTTGCGCCAATATGGGTTGCCCGGCCATCCGTCTGGTGGACCCGGAACGTTGGGACCGGGAAAAGGCCGGTCCTCTCGCTACGCCCAAAGGGCAGAGCCTGTTGGACGGCGTACGAGTGAGCCCCGATCTGGCTGTGGCCGTGGCCGAGAGCAGTCTGGTGCTGGGCACCACGGCCCGCACGGGAGGTTGGCGGCAGGCCCTGCTCGCGCCGGGTCAGGCCGCGCGGGAAGTGGCGGCAGCCTTGGCACGCGATGAAAAAGTTTCTCTTGTCTTCGGCCCGGAAGACCGGGGACTGAACAATGAAGAAATCACCCATTGCCAGCGTCTCGTGACCATTCCCACCGACGCGGCTGCCAGCTCTCTCAACCTGGCCCAGGCCGTGCTGCTTATGCTCTATGAATGCGCCAATGCCGTACGTGCTGTCCGTGCGTTTCCCGACGCGGAAAAGGCCGGCACATCCGGCGGCGGGCGTGCGGTTACCGCTGAAGAACAGGAGCGGCTTATGGACGCACTCAAGACTATGCTGCTCGGTCTGGATTATCTGCATGGCGATAATCCGGATTACTTTCTGATGCCCTGGCGGCGCATGTTCAGTCGTGCCGGGCTCAGGCGGCACGAGTATGACGCGCTGATGGGCCTGTGTCGGCAGGTGCGCCACAAGCTGGGCTGAGCTTTTCCCCTTTCCGGCATACCGGCTGACGTTCCCTCTGTTGCCGTTCGCCGGGAGCTGTTTCACCTTGAAATCTTTCTAGAGCAGATTATCTTTGAAACGCTTTGCGTTTCAAAGGGTTCATTCCGGCAAAAAGCGCGTTTTTTGCCGGAATCCACGCCGCGTTGCTCTCGATGCCTGTACGCCCTTTGGGCTACAGGCACGGCCCTACGGGCCGCCCGTCGGGTCGGTCTTTGCGGCGCGCCTCACCGCGTTCGGCGTTAGAGCATTTCAAAGTTGAAATGCTCTAACCGGGTTGCTCAAACCCGACGCCTTGTCGCGTTATCCTCGTCCCTGTATTTCGCCATTTCCATTATATCGTGGCTAATTGCCGTTTTTGTTGTGCTTTCGGCACAATAAATACGTCCAATCCTCTAAGCATTTCTTTATGTGTGCCGATAAAGATTTTAATGGGTTGTGATTGAAGGTGCAAGCTCCTTCCTGTAATGTCTTGGAAAGTATGAGCCGAGGCATATCACACACCTTGTCCGGCGTATATCGGCGGCTGAAATTTTTTAAGGGGATATGTTATGAAATCCGCACTATTGCTTCCCTGGACGCATATGGAATCCTGGCGGGAAGGATGAACCGCGCCGTCCGCAGGGTCGAGGGTCGCGAGTGCGGGCGGCGGAACAAGTATCGGGCTTTGACATATTCTATATTGCAGAGGGGGATGTGATGCGTTTGACCTTGACGCATAAATATGTAGGTTCGCTCTTCGGGGCACTGATTACATGCTGCGCTGTGGTGCTCTTTGTTTCCATTCATTTCATGAAAGAACCCGTGGAAGAGGAGTTGGACGGGAATATCCGGCGGATGCAGAACGTCATCCAGACCGCCAACGAGCTTACGGCCACGCGTTTCGCGCAAAGCGCCATGCTTATGTCCCATGAGCAAAATCTTGCCCGCGCCGTGCTTGCCCGCGACCATGAGCAGGTCATGCTGCTTTCGGCGGAAGCCATGAAGGAAGCCGGCTCCGACTTCATGACCGTCACGGACGACAAAGGCATTGTCGTGGGCCGGGGCCATTCGAAAAAATGGCAGGACAGCGTCCTGAATCAGGAAACCGTGGTCAAGGCCCTGCAGGGCACGCCTTCGGTGGCTATTGTGGCCGGAACGGTTGTGCCCTTCACCATCCGCGCCAGCCAGCCCATTCTGTACGAAGGCAGACTGGTGGGCACGCTGTCCATCGGCACCTCCCTGGTGACGCCGCCCTATCTGGACTGGCTCAAGAAGCTGAGCGGCATGGATGTGACCATCTTCAAGGGCGATACCCGCGCCATGACCACGATTATGAAGGACGGCAAACGGGTCGTGGGCACTAAGCTGCAATCCCCGGAGATAGTGGAAGCGGTTTTACAGCGTGGTGAGCTGTGCTTTGCGCAGAATAATATCCTCGGCGTTGAATACAAATCCGCCTATTGGCCGGTGAAGGCGGCGGACGGGACTATCGCGGGCATGTGGTTTGTGGGCATGCCTCTTAACAAGCTGATGGAGCTTGAAAACAAGGCCGTGGTCACTGCCTCGTGGGTGGCTGCGGCTTTGCTGGCAGTGCAACTGCTCCTTTCCGTGATGATCGGCCTGCGGGTCAGCGCGCCGGTGCGGAAAATCACCCGCTATGTGCTGGACGTGGCCGGTGGCAAAAAGGATGCCGCGCTGGACGTGCACAGTCGTGACGACATGGGCGAATTGGCCGATGCCCTGCGCGCTATGGTAAAAAAGCAGGACAATCTGATGCTGGAGGCCGGGGAAAAGGCCGAAGAAGCCCGAAAGAAGGCTGAAGAGGCCGCCGGCGCCATGGAAGAAGCCCGCCTTGCTCAGCAGCAGGCGGAACAGGCCAAGCGCGACGGCATGATCAGTGCAGCGGGCCAGATTGAAGGCGTGGTGGAAAAGCTGAACGAGGCCATCAACAACATTGCCGTCCAAGTGGAACAGTCCGACGAAGCACTGAGCCATGCCGCGTCCCGCCTGGCCGAAACAGCCACGGCCATGGAGGAGATGAACTCCGCAGTGTTGGAAGTGGCAAAAAACGCCGGGCTCGCAGCGGACGTTTCCACCTCCGCTCGACAAAAAGCCACGGACGGCACCGCCGTAGTCACCCAGTCCGTTGCCGGAATTCAGGAAGTGCAGAGTCAGTCTCTGGCGCTCAGGGAAGATATGGTCAGGCTGGATGAGCATGCCAGAGCCATTAGCCAGATCATGAGCGTTATTTCGGATATCGCGGACCAGACCAATCTTCTGGCTCTCAACGCGGCCATTGAGGCGGCCCGTGCCGGAGATGCCGGGCGCGGCTTCGCAGTGGTGGCGGATGAGGTCCGCAAATTGGCGGAAAAAACCATGACCTCCACCACTGAGGTGGGCAACGCCATCAAGGCCATTCAGGAAAGCGCGGAACAGAGCGCGCATCAGGTGGAGCAGGCCGTGCAGAATATCGCCAAGGCCACGGAATTCTCCAATAAATCCGGCGAATCTCTCAACGAAATCTTGGAGATGGTGGAGCACACCGCCGATGATGTGCGCACCATCGCCACAGCCAGCGAGGAGCAGTCCGCCACCAGTGAGGAAATCACCAAATCCATCACCGAGGTCAATGAGATTACATCCACCACCTCCGAAGCCATGCGGGAGGCGGCCAAGGGCCTGGAATCCCTGCGGCGGCGTTCCCGGGAACTGGTCTCGCTCATTGAGCAAATGAAGAACGCCTAAGTTTCCTAGGTATTATGGCACATGAAAAAACCGGCCCTTGGGCCGGTTTTTTCATGTCTGATTTAGAGCTTTTCAACTTTGAAAATGTTGAAATGCCCTGGCGGCCGCGAGAGCGGACGCCCGCGCCTGAAGCCGAGGTGCCTTTAGCCGTTCGTGAGCAAAGCGAGCGTCGCCTACGGCTAAAGCAAGGCGAGTCCTGGGCGGAGGGAGTATATTCAACATATTCGACCTTCGCACGGGGCGAGCCTGACACAGGCAGAGGGCCGAAAGGACAATTTAGAAACAGCTCCTAGCGAAACGGGAAGAAATGCTTACAGCCGCCGCATGAGCCAGGCCAGGTTTTCGCCGAGATTGCGCATGTTGCGCATGCCTTCCTCATCGCGGCGCACGTCGCCGGGGTCCTTGCCGTAGACCATGTTCCAGTAGGTGGAACCGGCCAGGACCACTTCCTTGTTCAGTAGAAAATGATTCATGCTGTCAATGGTGTTCAGGCCACCGGCGCGGCGCACAGCGGCCACGGCCGCACCCGCCTTGCGCCGGAGCAAGCCGGGATTGGACGCGCAGACCATTCCGGCACGCTCCAGAAAAGCCTTCATGAGCGCGGAGACATCCGCCGAGTATACGGGCGAACCGAGCACGATGCCGTCGGCCTCACGCATTTCGGCAAAGCAGTCATTGAAACCGTCATCAATGGCTGTGCAGCGTGCCTGCCCCTTGCAGGCGAAACAGCCCAGACAACCGCGCAGGGGAAAGTCGGACAGGGAAATAATTTCGCTGTCAATGCCCGCCTTATGGGCTTCATCGCAGATAATTTCCAGCAATATCCGGGTATTGCCGTTCTTGCGGGAACTGCCGTTGAACGCCGCCAAGCGCATGTGTACCCTCGTGGAGATTAGAGCATTTCACAATGAAATTAGCCCGTACTGTTACAATGCTCGGCCTTGTGAAACGGAGTGAAACAAGGCCCGCGAGATTTTCGTAGGCGGGTTTTGCCCGCCGCCAAGCGGAAATCTCAAGCGCAATATGCGTTAAACGTTGAACAGGAAGTGCATCACGTCGCCGTCCCGCACCACGTAATCCTTGCCTTCCACCCGCAGCACGCCGTCGGCGCGGCAGGCGGCCTCGCTTTCGTGGCTCATGTAGTCCTCGAAGGAAATGACCTCGGCCCGGATGAAGCCGCGTTCAAAATCCGTATGGATCACACCGGCGGCTTGAGGGGCTTTCCAGCCCTGGTGGATGGTCCAGGCGCGCACCTCGTCGGGCCCGGCGGTAAAATAGCTGCACAGTCCCAACGTGGCGTAGCCGGTGCGGATGATCCGCACCAGACCGCTTTCTTCAATGCCGTAAGAGGTCAGCATTTCCGCCTGCTCATCCTCGGGCAACCCTTGAAGTTCTTCTTCAAGTTTGGCGCAGATGCAGGCAAAGCCCGCTTTGCGCTCAGCGGCCAGGGCGCGCACTTCATCCACATAGGCATTGCCGTCGGCCACGGCGGCTTCGTCCACATTGGCGCAGTATATCACGGGCTTGGCCGTGATCAGGCCCAGCTCCCGCCAGGAAGCCAGAAAGGTTTCATTATCCGGCAGGGCAAAAGCGGCGGCGGGCTTGCCCTCGTTCAGATGAGCCAGCAGGCCCTGCATCAATTCAGCGGCGGTTTTGGCGTCCTTGCTGCCTTTAGCCATTTTTTGCAGTTTTTCCAGGCGCTTTTCCACGCTTTGCAAATCGGCCAGCAAGAGTTCCGTCTCAATGGTTTCCACATCGCGCAGGGGATTCACGTTGCCGTCCACATGGGTGATGTTCTCATCCTCAAAACAGCGCACCACCTCCACGATGGCCGCGCATTCACGGATGGTTGCCAGAAACTGATTGCCCAGGCCCTCGCCCTTGCTGGCGCCGCGCACCAGACCGGCGATATCGATGAAATCCACGCTGGCATGAATGGTCTTCTGCGGTTTGGCCTTGGCTGTGAGCGCGTCCACGCGCTTGTCCGGCACGGCAACAGTGGCCTTGTTGGGCTCAATGGTGCAGAAAGGATAATTGGCGGCCTGGGCGTTCTGTGCCTTGGTCAGGGCGTTGAACAGGGTGGACTTGCCCACGTTGGGCAGGCCCACGATGCCGATGCTGAGCGACATGGCGACTCCTTGCGTTGTGCTGGGGCATACCGGCATACGCGGAAACCCCGCTTCCGGACGGGCCGGAGGCGGGGTTTATATAGTCGCAAAGCGCGCCGGAGGCAAGCGAAGCCCAATGAGATGTCACGCTGCACCTGTCGGTTCGGCGTGAAGATCGCACAACAAAAAGCGAGTTTTTTTGTGCTTGCGCCGCCTGCGGCGCGCAACCCCTTACGGGTTTGCGACATGTGTCGCTTGGCGCGACACCGGGCTCTACTGCAACCGGGTGTAAACTGTGGGCACCTTGCCGCTGCCCGCGGGCAGATCTTCCAGCAGGGGCAGCAGATCATCGGTAATGGGCACCGTGGCCGTGCCCTTGGCCAGCACTTCGTTACTGGTGGTGTGGATCAGGCTCATGCTGAAGCGCACCTGCTCGCCGCTGACCACATAGGTACCCGCCAGGATCGCCTGGCCGGTACCCAGGGTGCTGGCGAGCTTGCGCACGTCGCGGGTCAGGATCAGCTCGCCCGTGCGCTTGTCAAAGCGAATATAGCTGCCCTTGCGCAATTCCTGATAGCGATAGCCCGCATTGACCAGCCAGCGCGAAATTTCCTCGGTCATCTGGCGGGCCAGGGGAGAGGCCGCTTCAAGATTGTTGATATTGGCCGGAGTGGTGCCCATGATCATGATCTGGGCGCGGGCCAGGGCCTGGCGCTGTTTTTTGCTCGTGCCGGGATCGTCGCCCGCATAACGCATCATCAGCTGATCGTCCAACTGCTCGGCAATGTTGTTGGCGGCTCCGGGCACCGTGCCGACAGCCGCGGCCGTCAGAGGAAAGAGCAGGGCAGCGAGCACCAGAATGATCACAAGAAAACGGCTCATGACAAACCTCAACGCATGGTGCGCAATAAAAGTTCAACACCGGCCAGTTCGCGCTTGATGATGTCCAGACCGGCATTGCTCCGGCAGGTGGACAGGGCCTGGGCGTAAGACTGGCGGGCCAGCTCGTAGCGCCCCTGCTTGCGATATTCACGGGCCTCTTCCAGATAGGTGGCGCTGATGTCCGGCCCCTGGCCGAAGGAAGATGCGCCTTGGGGCGGGCTGTCATAGGCCGAGAGATTTTGCCCCAGGGCCACTGCGGGCGGGCAGGCCGCCAGCCATACCGCGAAAGAAAAAAGAAACAGATGTCGCATGGCGTTTCCGGCATTATTTGCCTTGTTTGATGGGAATGCTGCCGCTGCTGATGGAACTGGCCGGAGTATACAACGAAGGATACAGGCCGCGACGTTCATTTTGCGCCGTCGCGGCAGCGGGCTTGGCCGCCGCAGGCGCGGGATCGGTTTTGCCCATCCGCGCGATAATCGGCGTATTGACCAGCACAAGCTGGCCCGTGCGCAGTACCAGACCATCGCTGGCCCGTACCAGGCGCGCGTTGACGAAGGTGGCATCCTTATCCACATAATAGGTGCCCACCACCAGAGCGGCCCATTTCTGGCCCTTGGTGGGCACAATCTGATTGGCGGCCAGAGCCAGGTCGTCGCGGCCGCCTTCCACGGAAATATGGCCGGTCAGGCGGTATTCCCGCGTGGGAAAGCCGCGCTGGTTGAATTCGTAAAACAGGGCTTCGCCCATGAGCCTGCCCAGCGGCGAAGAGCGCGACGTGTTGTTCTGGTCCACAAAGGAAGTGGGCATGGCCACAAAACCCTGCAAGGCGTCGTTGGGCATGGTGGCCAGCATCTGATCGGCCAGTTCACGGCATTTGAGCTTCACTTCCACCGCGTCCACATAGGCGGGATCATTGGGTGTGGGCGTACTTTTGCAGCCGGACAGAAGCGGCAGCAGAAGCGCGCAGAACAGGAAAAGGCGCAACAGACCGTGCATGGCAACCTCAATCATGGTGATATCCTTCTTATCGTCGGCCCGGTCGCGAACTTGAGTGTGCTTTTGGAAAAAGTGTGGAATGTTCCGGCCGGTTCATGAAATTTATGCAAAACGCGTTCCAGGTGAAGGCTTGGCTTGTGTCCCGAAATAGCATACAAGAACGCCTCAGTGCGGAGTTGGGGTAAGGACGGCGGTTCGCGCCGTTGCCCGCAATTTTCGCGGTGGGGGACAGAACATGCGTATCACGAAAACCCGCGCCATCCGGCTGGGCGGCCTGGTTGTCGGCGGCGGCGCGCCGGTCATGGTCCAGAGCATGACCAATACGGACACTCGCGACGTGGACGCCACCCTGGCCCAGATTGAGCGCTTAGCCGCCAGGGGCTGCGAGGCCGTGCGCCTGGCCGTGCCGGACGAAGCCGCCGCCGGGGCTCTGCGCGCCATCCGCGCGGGCACGCCTTTGCCGCTCATCGCGGATATCCACTTCGACTACCGGCTGGCTGTCGCCGCCCTGGAGGCGGGCGTGGAAGGCCTGCGCATCAATCCCGGCAATATCGGCCCCAGCGAGCACGTGGACAAAGTGGTGGACGCGGCCAAAGCACATAAGGCAGTGATCCGCATCGGCGTCAATTCCGGCTCATTGGAAAAGCCGCTGCTCAAGCAATACGGCGGCTCCTGCCCCGAGGCCCTGGTGCAAAGCGCGCTGGGGCATGTGCGCCTGCTGGAGCGGCGCGGCTTTTACGACACCAAGATTTCGCTCAAGTCCTCTTCCGTGCTGGACACCATCGCGTCCTACCGTCTGTTGCACGAGACTTGCGACTATCCCTTGCATATCGGCGTCACAGAGGCTGGCGGCCTGCTGCGCGGCACGGTCAAATCCTCTGTGGGCCTGGGCATCCTGCTGCACGAAGGCATCGGCGACACCCTGCGGGTTTCGCTCACTGCGGACCCTGCGGAGGAGGTCACCGTGGCCTGGGAAATTCTGCGCGCTCTGGGCCTGCGCTCGCGCGGGCCGGAAATCATTTCCTGCCCCACCTGCGGCCGTACGGAAATCGATCTCTTCGCCTTGGCCCGCGCCGTGGAGGAACGTCTGGCCCAGTCCACAGCCGACATCAAGGTGGCGGTCATGGGCTGTGTTGTCAACGGCCCCGGCGAAGCCCGCGAAGCGGATCTGGGCCTGGCCGGAGGCCGCGACAAGGGCATAATTTTCCGCAAAGGCGAGGTCATCCGCTCGGTCAAGGGCCAGGAAGCCCTGCTGGCGGCCTTTATGGAAGAATTGCAAACGCTGCTCAACGAAAAGGGGCAGCCCGCCTGACGCCCTGCGCGCGGCGGCAAACCTCAATAGCAAGGAAGCAATATCCATGCGCTTCAGCTCCTGTTACATTCCCACCCTCAAGGAATCCCCGGCCGACGCCGAGGTGGTCAGCCACAAACTTCTGCTGCGCGCGGGCATGGTGCGCAGGCTCACTTCCGGCCTGTACATCTATCTGCCGCTGGGGCTTAAGATCATTGACAAAATCGCCAGGGTAGTGCGCGAGGAAATCAATGCCTCCGGCTTTCAGGAATTGCTTATGCCCATGGTCCAGCCCGCCGATCTCTGGAAGGAGACGGGCCGTTGGGAGCATTACGGCAAGGAACTGCTGCGCTTCAAGGACCGCAACGAACGCGACTACTGCCTGGGCCCCACCCATGAGGAAGTGATCACCGACCTGGTGCGCGGCGAAGTGCGCTCCTACCGGCAGCTGCCCGTGCGGCTCTACCAGATCCAGAGCAAATTCCGCGACGAGATCCGGCCCCGCTTCGGCCTGATGCGCGGGCGTGAGTTCATGATGAAGGACGGCTATTCCTTTGACGCGGACATCGCCGGGGCTGAAGAAAGCTATAAGCTGATGTACGACGCCTATACCCGCATATTCAAGCGCCTGGGCCTCAAATTCCGGGCCGTGGAAGCGGACACCGGCTCCATCGGCGGCAATTTCTCCCACGAATTCATGGTCCTGGCCGATACCGGTGAGGATACCATCGCCTTCTGCCATGACTGCGATTACGCCGCCAATGTGGAGCGGGCCGAAGTGGTCTGGAAGGGCGAGGCCTGCACAGAGGCTTGCGCGGGCGCCTGCCCGGACTATGAAAAAGTCGATACCCCCGGCGCGCACAGCGTGGAGGAAGTGGCGGCCATGTTGCGGGTTCCGGCCAAGGCTGTGGTCAAAACCATGCTTTTCAGCGTGGACGGCAAGCCCGTGGCCGTCCTGGTGCGCGGCGACCGTGAGGTCAACGACATCAAGCTCAAGAATCTGCTCAAGGCCCAGGAAGTGGAACTGGCCGGTGCCGCCACGGTGGAGGCTCTGACCCATGCGCCGGTGGGCTTTGCCGGGCCGGTGGGCCTGGATGTGCCCGTTTACGCCGACCTGGAATTGCAGGGATCCACGGATTACGTCACCGGAGCCAACGCGGCGGACGCCCATTTCAGGCATGTGGATTTGCGCCGCGACGCGGCGATCACGGCTTGGGCGGATCTGCGCGCCATCACGCCGGAAGATGTCTGCCCGCGTTGCGGCGGCCGCATCGAGCTGACCAAGGGCATTGAGGTGGGGCACATCTTCATGCTCGGCCTCAAGTACAGCGAATCCATGCACGCGGCCTTCCTGGACGAGAACGGCAAGGAAAAGCTTATGATCATGGGTTGCTACGGCATCGGCGTGTCCCGCGTGGCCGCCGCCGCCATAGAACAGAACCATGACGAGAACGGCATTGTCTTTCCGCCGCCGGTGGCCCCGTTTGAGTGCATCCTGCTCAACCTCGACCCCCGCAATGCCGAAGTCACGGCCAAAGCCGAGGAGATCTACGCCATGCTGCGGGATATGGGCGTGGACGTGCTGCTGGACGACCGGGAGGAACGGCCGGGCGTCAAATTCAAGGATGCGGACCTCCTGGGCGCGCCCATGCAGCTCGTGGTGGGCGGCAAGGGGCTCGCGCGCGGCATTGTGGAATGCAAGGACCGCCGCAGCGGCGAAAAAGGCGAACTTTCCGCGGGCGTCATTGAGGAGGATTTCTCCCAATGGGCTGCGGGGGTGCGGCGCGGCTGGGAGACGCAGCAGGCCTGATCCCGCACGGGACCGGCTGCGGCCAGAGACCTATGCAGGACGGCATACTGACGGTCCGTGCCCTCACGGAACAGTTGCGCAGAAGCCTGGAGGGGCGCTTTCCCTTTGTCTGGGTACGCGGCGAGGTGAGCAACCTCTCACGCCCAGGCTCCGGGCATATTTACTTCAGCCTCAAGGATCAGGACGCCCAGTTGCAGTGCGTCTGGTTCCGGGGGCAGCAGCGCCAGGCCGAGCAAGGGCAGGCCTTTGACCCACTCACCGGCGAGGTTTTTGATACGCCCCGGCCCTCGCCGTTGGAATTGTTGCGCAACGGCCTGGATCTGCTCTGCGCCGGGCGGATCAGCGTCTATGCCCCGCGCGGCCAGTACCAACTGCTGGTGGAACTGGTGCAGCCCACGGGCCAGGGTCTGCTGGCCCAGGCCTTTGAGGAGCGCAAGCGCAAACTGGCGGAAGCCGGGTATTTCACTCAGGAACGCAAGCGCCCCCTGCCCTGGAATCCGCAACGGGTGGCCTTGATCACCTCGCCCAGCGGCGCGGCCATCCACGATTTTCTGGAGCTGGCCCAGAATCGGGGTTGCGGCGCGGAGATACGCCTTTTCCCCGCGTCGGTGCAGGGCGAGGAAGCCGCTCCGGAAATCATCCGGGCCTTGGACGAGATCAATGCCCAGGGCTGGGCCCAGGTCATTGTACTGATCCGGGGCGGCGGCTCGCTGGAAGATCTCTGGGCCTTCAATGAGGAGGCCGTGGCCGAAGCTGTTTTTCACTCCCGGCTGCCCGTACTGGCGGGTGTCGGCCATGAGGTGGATGTGACCCTGGCGGATTTGACCGCCGACCTGCGCGCGGCCACGCCCTCCCATGCGGCGCAACTGCTCTGGCCTTTGCGCGCGGAACTTCGGCAACGCCTGGACGAGGCGTGTGCCGCTTTGCGGCGGGCCGCTGCCGGCCGCCTTGAACGCGCGGAATTGTTGTTGCGGGAGCGGGAAAACGCCCTGCGCTGGTTTTCGCCCGCGCGCCACCAGGCCCGCTTGTCTGAGCAGGTGGCGCGCCTTTCCCTGGCTTTGCAACGCGCTGTCCGGCAATGGTTCGCGGACAAGGGCCGCGTCTGGGAACGCCTGGAACTGGCCCGCAGGGCCGCGCTGACCCCGGAGAAACTGGACGTGCGCCAAGCGCATCTTGCCTTGTTGCATGCAGCCCTGGGAATGGCCCTGCCGCGCCGCTTGAGCGATGCGGAACATATGCTGGCCCTGGCGGGAAATCGTTTGCGAGCAGTGAGCGACGCATGGCTGGAGAACCGGTCCCGCCGTCTGGAAAGCCTGGAGGCGGCACTGGCAGCCAATGATCCGTCGGCTCCGCTGCACCGGGGTTACGCCTTGGTGCGCACGGCGCGGGGCGATATTTTGCGCTCGGTGGGGCAGACAGCTCCCGGCCGGGATATTGAAGTGCGCCTGGCCGACGGTCGTCTGGCCGCTGTGGTCAGGAGTGTCAGCCCGGAAGAAGCGCAATTCGGTGAGGAAAAAGAATGAAAACTCTGTTGACCCGGGCCGTGCGCCGTCTGGCGCTGCTCTCGGCCTGCCTTCTGTTCAGTGTTCCGGTTCTGGCCGGAGTGCGCCTGGAAGCGCCTGAAAAGGCGGCCAGGGGCGACGCCTTTCTGGCGCAAGCCATCAGCGACCAGCCGGTCCGGCACTTTGTTTTTCATTGGATGGGCAAGACCTTCACGGCTACCGCGCAGGCTGACAGCCAAAACAGCGGCCAGTGGCGGGCAGTGATCCTGTTGCCCGTGCCCCTGGATGAAAAGGCCGCCGGTCTGGAACTGGGCGTGGCTGCCGTGCCCGAGGTGAAAAAGGCCAAAAGCGCAGCGCCGACGGCGCAAACCAGCCTGGCCCTCTATGACAAAGACCGGCCGGTGCAGAAACTCACGGTGGACAAAAAATATGTCAATCCGCCTGCTTCGCAGCTGGCCCGGATCAAAAATGACCGCGAAAAAGTGCGCCAGGCTCTGGCCCAGCCCCTGCCTGAGCGCCTCTGGACAGTGCCCTTGGCGCGACCCGTTCCGGGTGGAGTGTCCAGCCTGTTCGGCATGAAACGGGTGTTCAACGGCCAGCCGCGCAGCGTGCATCGCGGTCTGGATCTGCGCGGGGCGCAGGGTTCGCCCATTCAGGCCTGCGCCGACGGTCAGGTGGCTCTGGTGGACAACCTGTATTTTTCCGGCAATGTGGTGTACATCAACCACGGTGAGGGCGTTTTCAGCTCGTATCTGCATATGTCCGAAGCCAAAGTCCGGCCCGGCGAGCGCGTGCGCAAGGGCCAGATCATCGGCCTGGTGGGGGCCACCGGACGGGTGACGGGGCCGCATCTGCATCTCTCGCTCATTGTGCAGGGCCAGTCCGTGGACCCGCAGCCTTTTCTTGCCGCGTCATACGTCCCGGCCGGAGCTGATTCGGCCCGGACCGCCCACGGTCTGCCCGGCGTTTCCGGCGTCCAGCGCCTTCCGTCCGCCAATTCGGCTAATTCCGGGAGTCAGGCCCAATGAGCCCCAAGAAAGAAAATCTTTTCGAGAAAAAAATGGCCCGCTTGCAGGAAATTGTCAGCGCCCTGGAATCCGGCGACCTTCCGCTGGAAGAGGGCATGGCCCTGTACAAGGAAGGCGCGGCATGTTCACGTTTTTGCCGTGAACAATTGGAAAAAGCTCGCCATGAACTCTCCCTCTGGCAGGACGGCGAGCTGAAATCTCTGAATCCGGATGAGGCAGGGAGTACAGCACGCGGCCAAGGGCCGCAGGAGGCGGAATAGCCGTGATGCCCGTGGAAAAAATGAAAGCTCTGCTCAAAAGCCGGGGCAGGGAAGTGGAAACGTATTTGTCCGCCTGTCTGGATGGCCGCCCCATGCCGCCGCGCCTTAAGGAGTCCATGCTCTACAGCCTGCAGGCCGGGGGCAAGCGGCTGCGCCCGGTGCTCTGCCTGAGCTGCGCCGCCCTCTGCGGCCTGGAGCCGCAAAAGGCGCTGCCCTTTGCGGCGGCCATTGAGATGATTCACACGTATTCCCTGATCCACGACGATTTGCCTGCCATGGATGACGACGACCTGCGGCGCGGCAAGCCTTCCAACCACAAGGCTTTTGACGAGGCCACGGCCATTCTGGCCGGGGACGGCCTTCTGACCGACGCCTTTGTGATCATGTGCCGTGCGCCCGTGCCCCCTGACAGGCTGCTTCGGGCCGTGGCCGAGCTGGCTTTGGCCGCCGGGGCGTCCGGCATGGTGGGCGGGCAGGAATGGGATATGATTTATACCGGCCGTTCCCAGGTCAGCCTTGAGGAATTGAGGGGCATGCATGCCATGAAGACCGGCGCCCTGCTGCGGGCCTCCTGCGTGTGCGGCGGCCTGCTGGCCGGGGCTGACGACAAGGCGCTGCGGGCCATCAGCGATTTCGGCTCATCTCTGGGTGTGGCCTTTCAGATCGCCGACGATATTCTGGATGTGGTGGCGGATACGGCCACGCTGGGCAAACCCGCGGGCAGCGACGCGGAGCAGGGCAAGAATACCTATCCTTCCCTGGTGGGCCTTGAGAAGAGCCGTGAGCTGGCCCGCGCCCAGGCTGACGCGGCGCAGGCGGCGCTGGCGGGCTTTGCCGGGCCGGAGGCGGATTTCCTGCGTGCTCTGGCCGATTATACCGTGAACCGGGCGGCCTGAGATGAGCCAGACGGCAGCAACGTCCCTTCTGGACGGCATTACCGACCCCGCGCAGGTTGCGGCTCTTTCCGAGCCTCAACTGGCCGAGCTGGCGGAAGAGGTGCGTCGGCGCATCATTGAGGTGGTGGCGCACAACGGCGGTCATCTGGCCCCCTCGCTGGGCGTGGTGGAGCTGACCCTGGCCCTGCTTTCCACTTTTGACCTGAACAAGGACAAACTGATCTGGGACGTGGGCCATCAGGCCTATGCCCACAAGTTGCTCACGGGCCGGGCCGACAGCTTCCATACGTTGCGTACCCTGGGCGGCCTGTCGGGCTTTCCGCGCATGGCTGAAAGCCCTTACGATCACTTCGGAGTGGGCCATTCCTCCACATCCATTTCGGCAGCGCTGGGCATGGCCCTGGCCCGGGATCTCTCGGGTCTGCGCCACCATGTGCTGGCGGTCATCGGCGACGGCTCGCTGACCGCCGGAGAGGCTTTTGAAGGGCTCAACCTGGCCGGGCACATGGGGCGTCGGCTTATTGTGGTGCTCAACGACAATGAGATGTCCATTTCCTCCAATGTGGGCGCGCTGTCCCTGTTCCTGAGCCGCACGCTTTCGCGGCGCTGGGTGCGCCAGACCCGCCGGGAAGTGCTCAGGTTCCTGCGCTCCATTCCGCGCATCGGGCAAAAGCTGGCGCTCTACGCCATGCGCGGCGAATGGAGTTTCAAGTCCTTCTTTACGCCGGGCATGCTCTTCGAGGCTTTCCGCTTCACCTATATCGGCCCGGTGGACGGGCACGACATTCCGGCCCTGCGGCGGCATCTGCAAATGGCCGCGGCCGTGGAGGACGGGCCGGTGCTGCTGCACGTGCGCACCCGCAAGGGCAAAGGCTACGCCCCGGCGGAAAAGAATCCCACCCAATACCACGGCGTGGGCCTGTTCACGCCGGAAACCGGCCTGCCCGTGGCCTCGGCGGCGCTGCCCACCTTTACCCGTGTTTTCAGTGACACCCTGCTGGAACTGGCGGAAAAGGACGAGCGGATCATCGCCATCACGGCGGCCATGCCCGAGGGCACGGGCACCAACCGTTTCAGGGAGCGCTTTCCGGAGCGTTTTGTGGATACGGGCATCTGTGAGCAGCATGCGGTGACATTTGCCGCCGGGTTGGCCAGCCGGGGCTACCGGCCCGCGCTGGCTATTTACTCCACTTTTTTGCAGCGCGGCTATGACCAGGTGATCCACGACGTCTGCCTGCAAAATTTGCCCGTGACATTCTGCGTGGACCGTGCCGGGCTGGTGGGCGAGGATGGGGCCACACACCATGGGGCCTTTGATATCGCCTACTTGCGGCACATTCCGCAGATCCGGCTGTTAGCCCCGCGCGATGAGGACATGCTGCGTCACAGCCTGAGAACAGCTCTGAACGGCGACGGCCCCTGCGCCCTGCGCTACCCGCGCGGCGCGGGCTTCGGCGTGCCCTTGGAAGGGGAGCCGCGTCTGCTGGTGCCGGGCATGGGCGAAGTGCTGCGCCAGGGCGAAAAAATCGCCATCATCGCCGTGGGCAATCGCGCGCACCCGTCTCTGGAGGCCGCGACACTGGTGGAAAAAGAACTGGGCTTCAGCCCCCTGGTTTTTGATCCTGTCTGGCTCAAGCCCCTGCCGGAAGAGCAACTGGCGGATCTGGCCCGGCGTTTTGACCGCCTGCTGATTGTGGAAGAAGGCGCGCTGGCCGGAGGCTTTTCCTCGGCTGTTCTGGAATTCCTCAATGATCACGGACTGCTGCGCGGCCAGCGTATCCGGCGTCTGGGCCTGCCGGACAGTTTTGTGGAGCATGGCAAACAGTTGCAGCTACGTGAGCTGGTGGGGCTGCGCAGCCGGGGCATTGCCCGCGCCGCCATGGAGCTGGCCCGTGAAAATTAAGGATTTTCCGGGGTGAATGATCTCATTTTTCAAAGCAACATTGCTCCAGGAAACGGTAATTCTCCAGATGGCCGAGAGCCGAAGGGCAGAGAGGCTCGCACCACGGTTTACGGCCACAGAAGTGGAGCAGCCTGCCTTCAAGCTGGTCCGGCGGCAGCAGCCAGCGTCCGGTCACGTGCAGCTGATAGTTGAAGCGTTCCCCCAGCCAGTGCAACGGCAGACGGCGGAAGAGCAGGTTCAGGGCGTCCTGATCCGGATAGAGCAGGGGGCGGGGCAATTCGGGCAAAAGGCGCAGGACAGCGGCCATGAGATCCGGGAATAAGGCGTGCAGGCGGCGCGGATGAAAGACCAGTATCCCGCTGTTGAAGTAGTGCGCCTGATCCAGGCCTTTTTTCACTATTGCCCGTCCGCCCGCGCCTTCGGCCGTCTGATTGCGCACGCAGGACAACAGCGGCTCTGCTCCTGATGCGGCCCGCCCCTGAGCCGCCTCCTCCCATAATTCCCTGATGTCCAATGTGCAGCAGACATCGCAATCCAGATAAATGACCTGTTCCTCGCCCAGCAGGCGGGGCAGATGAAGACGGTAGAGAGAACCGGGCCCGAATTGCGGGGGCAGGCCGGCGGCAATCTCCGGTGGCGGTTCCGGCACCGCATGCAGACGCAGGCTCTGGCCGAAATATTCCGCAACCGTGGCAAGCCGCGCTTTGCCGACGGGCGTCAGACCGGCGTCGTGCAGAATATGGGCCGTGACCGGGCTTGCGGTGCGCCTGAAAAGGGAAACCAATACAGCCGCGGCTGCAATGCATAGTTGCCGTCGTGATCATGGAAAGCCAGGGCCACGTGGATCATATTTTTCCTTGCGCATTGAGGCTGCCCACCTCATGCGAGACGAGCGTCCGGGAAAAACGCATTGCGCCGCCCTTGAGTCCGGCTTCAATGCCGCCGGGCAGTTGAAAGCGGGTATTGCCGCGTCCCTCGCGCAATGCGGCGTCCAAATCCAGCAGCGTGCGGGAGCGGGCTTGCCCGCCCGAGTCCCCGTTCGCCCGGCCGAGCAGCAGACGCACAACTTTGAGGTAGAGACGTAAACGAGCCGCCGGGTGCAACGCCGTCAAGAGGGCGCGGGGAAGAATCAGGCAGGGACGCCCGTCGTGTTCTTCCTCCTGCCAGGGATGCGCGGCCAGCGCTTCAGACAGGGTCTTTTCCCAGTAGTCCGCGTCCCATTGCGCCAGTTGCCAGAGCGCGGCCATGCTTCTGTCCAGTGACGGGTTTTCCGCGCGCAGCAGGGGGAGGACATTGTGACGCAGGCGGTTGCGGGTAAAGGCCGGGCTGTCATTGCTGGCATCTTCCCGCCAGACAATGCCACATTGGCGCAACAGCTCCCTAAGCGCCTGCGGCCGGGTGAAAAGCAGAGGGCGCAGCAGGCGGCGGGTATCGTCGCGGGCCGCCATGCCGCCCAGCGCGGGCCAGCCCGTGCCGCGCGTAAGGCGCAGCAGCACGTCCTCGCTCAGATCCTCGTTATGATGGCCGAGAACCACAAAATCCGCTTGCCGCGCGCGGCGCTCCTCTTCCAAAAGAGCGTAGCGAGCGTGGCGCCCGGCTTCTTCCAGGCCCCAGCCCTTGTCGGACGCCAACCCGGTTACATCCGCGTGGCGTTGTACGCACGGTATGCCGAGCAGCGCGCAAAGATCGCGCGCGCAACGGGCATCCGCGCCGGCTTCGGGCCGCAGGCCGTGATTTACGGTCAACGCGAAAAGATCAAGCTTGAGACGCGGGGAAAGAATATGCAGGATGCAGGCCAGAGCCGTGGAATCCGCCCCGCCTGAAAGCGCCAGCACCAGTCGGGCTCCGCGCGGGATCTCCAGACGGCGTAGGTAGAAGCGCTCCACCGCGAGACACAGCCGGGCGGAAGCTGGGGGCAGGCTGCGCAGTTCCGGCAAAGAGTTCATGCAGCAGATGAAGGTTAACCGGTGATCCCCAGATCAACCAGTAATTGCTCCAGATAGGCGATCATATGCGCGCGCAGTTCCGGCCCGGCATAGTGCACACAGTCGCAACGCAGGCGGCCCCGCGCCCGTACCAGCAACTCCAGGCGCAGACTGTGCCCTTCCAGCTCCAGGCCCAGCACATAGGGGCCACAGTCCGCTTGATGCTCGCGCTGTACCGGCGAAAGCCGGGCTTCGGGCACGGGCAGCCAGTAAAGGCCGTCCATGCCCGAACTGAGCTCCATATCCTTCAGGACCTGAGCCAGACGCGCCGTGTCTTCGGCGCTGAGGTCGTCAATGCCGTACCAGCGCATCAGTTCTTCCCGCTACAGGTACAGACGTTTTTGTCCAGATTGAAAATCCGCCGCACAGTGCTGATGCGCGACGCCGCCCCCTCACGAGCCATGCCGTCGCCTTTGAGAAACATGATGGGGTCGTGGTTCAGCTTGCGCACCAAAGCGTTGGCCATGGTCTCCAGGGCTTCGCGGCTTGCGTCGTCCAGCGGGCCCAGGCGTTTGAGGGTTCGGGTCAGCTCCTCCTGTGCCGCGCGTTCCCCGCGCTGGATCAGGTCCACGATAGTGGGTTGGGCGTCAAGGCTGCTGAGCCAGTGGGCAAAAAATTCCACTTCCTCATTGACGATTTCCGTGGCTTTGGCCGCCTCGTCCCGGCGGTTTGCCAGATTTTCTTCAACAACTTCTTTAAGATCGTCAATGTCGTAAAGATAGACGTTGTCCAGGCCGTTGACGTCCGGGTCAATATCGCGGGGCACGGCAATGTCGATAAAGAACATGGGCCGGTTTTTACGCGCCTTGAGCACGGCGCGGATGTCACGGGCCCGGATGACGGGTTCCGGCGAGCCGGTGGAGGTGATGATGATGTCCACCTCCGTGAGATGTCCGGCCAGTTGCTCAAAGGGGATGGCCCGGCCGTGGAACTGTTCGGCCAGCTCCTGGCCGCGCGCGAAGGTGCGGTTGGCTACCAGAATTTCATCTATACCGGCCTGCAGCAGGTGGGTGGCCGCCAGTTCGGCCATTTCTCCCGCGCCCACCAGCAGGGCCTTATGGGAATGCATGTCCCCGAAGATTCGTTTAGCCAGCTCCACTGCCGCGTAGCTGATGGATACGGCGCTGGAGGCCACGGCAGTTTCCGTGCGCACCCGTTTGGCTACGGAAAATGCCTTGTGCAGCAGGCGGTTGAGAATCACGCCCGTGGCATGGCTGTCCACAGCCTTGCGGTAGGCGTTCTTCAACTGGCCCAATATCTGGGGTTCGCCCAGGACCATGGAATCCAGGCTGGAGGCCACGGAAAACAGATGGCGCACGGCTTCCAGGTTCTGATGAATGTAGACGTAAGGCCGGAGTTCGTCGGCTTTCGCGCCGCGCGCCCTGGCCCAGCATTCCAGCACCTGACCGGACACGTCGCCCGTGCCCGCGGCCAACAGTTCCACGCGATTACAGGTGGAAAGAATCATGGCCTCGCTCACCGCCCCGGCACAGGGCAGGGCCCAATGCTCCTCGTCACAGTGGTTTACCAGGGCGAAGCGCTCGCGCACATCCACGCCCGCCGTGCGGTGATTGAGACCCACAAGAAAGATATCGCAGTCCATAGCAATGCCCGGTTAGCGTCGGATGAAGGCGTGATGCGTATCCATGAAGGTGTTCACCACAATGATTGAAAACAGACAGAGAAGGAAAATAAAAACGGCCAGCCGCGCCGGTTTGCGGCCCTTCCAGCCGTTAGCCAGACGGTTGTGGAACAATACCGCGAACAGCAGCCAGACCACGATGCTGATGACTTCCTTGGGGTCGCCGGTGACCGTGGCCCCGAAGACGGGTTTGGCCCAGATCAGACCGGCCACGATGCCCAGGGTGTAGAGCGGAAATGCCGTCAGGGTGGTGAAGGCGTTGATTTTATCCAGCATGGAAAGGGCGGGCATATCCTGCCAAAAGCCCTTCATGCTCTGTTTGCTTTTGATCCGCCCCTCCAGAAAAAGAAACAGCGCCCCGGCGGCAAAGGCGAGGGCCAGCAGTCCCAGGCTCAGGAACAGCGCGCCGATATGCAGGGCGTAAAAAGGGGCTTTGAGCGAAGGGGGCACCTGCACAAGGGCGCTGAGGTAGGGCGCGGACATGGCGAAGAGCATCAGGCCCAAGGGCGCGGCAAACAGCAGGGCTGTTTCCTGGCGCAGCTTGAACCAAACGGCCAGACCGCAGAGCAGCACAAACCAAGCCAGCATCTGCAGATACGCGCCCAGGCTCAGACCGCCGGGCAGGGCTTTGTGAAAGCCCATGGCCAGCATCAGGGTCTGGCAGATGAAACCGGCCATGGCCAGCCAGCAGCCCAGCCGTCGCCACAGGGGACTGCGCATGATCATGCCCGCAAGACCGACGATGCTGGCCAAGGCATAGAAAATCAGAGTTATCAGCGTTGAGGCTTCAGGGGAGATCATCAAGCAACTCCGCTATGTGAACGTGTAAAACCGGGGGCAGTTCCGCCAGAAGCCACTGTCGGCAGCTTTGAAGGTCGCCTTCGGCCAGCCAGTGCTGCAAAGGCGATGCCGCCACCCTGCGGAACAGCTCTGTATTCTGCCCTGTCTCGGCGTGCAAGGCAAGGACCAGAGGCCGCAGGCGGCCCATCAGGAGCACCATACGGGCGCGCGGGGCCAGCCAGCCCTCCAGTTCGCGTCGCCAGCGCCGGGCCAGAGCCGGACTGGCCCCGCCTGTGGACAAGGCCGCCGCAAGCCCGTCTTGCCGGGCCACGGCGGGCACGCTGAAAGCGCCCAGCTCGGGTGCGCTGGCACAGTTGCAGAGCACATTCGCCTCCCGGCACAGGGCGGCGATGCGGGCATTTTCCACCGCGCTGCCGGTTGCCGCGAATACCAGGGCGCGACCTTGTACATCCGCCGGAGTACAGGTGCGGCTTTCAAAGCACGCCCTGGGGTCTGTCAGCAGGGCGGCGGCTTCGGCAGACAGGTCTTCCACTCGCAAGATATCCAGAACCAGCACCGAAGCAGGGCCGCAAGCCAGCAGACCCTCTAGCTTGCGGCGCCCCACGCCGCCCAGGCCCGCCACCAGACAGGCGCGGCCTTCCAGCGAAAGAAAAATCGGGTACAAGGGGGCGTGCGGCGAGGACATCGACATAATTGAATAACTTTTGTTGCGGATTTAAAACAAAGTGATTCCCGATAGTATAGCACCAAGCATGGTTTTGCAAAGGGGCTTTGTCTTGCCTCGCGGAGGTAAATACGCTAACTCCAAGCTGCTACGGCAGATTTCAGGCTTTCCACAATCTTTGTTTTTTGAGGGAGCGAATTCCGCTTTCTTTCTGATCATCAAGGATGGCTGATGTCGGCATTTCTGGTTTTACAGGCGGCTCGCTTCGGCGATCTGGTACAGAGCAAACGGCTGATCCGCACCCTGGAGCAGCGGGGCCGGGTGCACCTTGGCGTGGACGCCGGGCTTGCGCCTCTGGCCCGGCTGCTGTATCCCGCCGCCGAAATCCATGGCCTGCGCCTGCACGGCCGACCGGACGCCGCCGTCCTGCATGAAAACCGGGCAGTCTTCCGCCAGTGGCGGAACATGGATTTCCAGGCAGTCTATAATTGTAATTTCGCCGGGCTCACCGCCGCCATCTGCCGTCTGTTCGAGGCGGAGCGGGTCATGGGCTACCGTCCGGCACGAACGACAGCGGGAGGCATCACGCGCTCGGCCTGGGCACGGCTGGCCTTCCGCCTGAGCGAGCGGCGGGCGTTCTCTCCCCTGAACCTGGTGGACTTCTGGGCTCATTTCGCACCGTCTCCCCTGGCGGGGGAACTGGTCAATCCCCCGGCAAGACCCGGCGGCCAGG
Organism: Desulfovibrio sp. 6_1_46AFAA; assembly: GCF_000224635.1. Lineage (NCBI taxonomy): Bacteria > Pseudomonadati > Thermodesulfobacteriota > Desulfovibrionia > Desulfovibrionales > Desulfovibrionaceae > Desulfovibrio > Desulfovibrio sp. 6_1_46AFAA. Next base: position 517,766 of record NZ_JH114300.1, on the reverse strand, counting down.
GCCTTGGCGTGGTGCTAGCCGGACGTGAATCCCGCCGTTCACTGCCCTTGCCCCTGTTGGGCAGAATGCTGCAAATCCTTTTCAGCCTGCTGGACGGCCCGCGTATTCGCCTGCTGGGCACGGCGGCGGAGCAGCCCGCCGCGCGCAAGCTTTTGCGTTTGCTGCCCGCGAAAGTTCAAGAAAAGGTTGAAGATCTGAGCGGAAAAACCGACTGGCCCGGCCTGGTCCATGCTGTGGAGGGCCTTGACGCCCTGGTCACGCCGGATACGGGCATCATGCACCTGGGGGCGCATCTGGGCGTGCCGGTGCTGGCTTTTTTTCTTTCCTCCGCCTGGTGCCATGAAACCGGCCCCTATGGCCGGGGACATTGGGTCTGGCAGGCCTCGCGCGCCTGCGCGCCCTGTCTGGAATCCGCTGCCTGCCCGTATCAGGTGGCCTGTCTGGACGCTCTGCACGGAGAGGGCTTTTTGCGCTCCCTGGCGGCGGCCGTGCGGCCCGAGGCGCGAATCACAGCCGCGCCGCCGGACGGCCTGCAGGTCTGGCGCAGCGATTTGGACGCCTTGGGCGGCGTATTACGCCTGCACGGCGGCCATGATGAATACGCCCGGCAACGGACTGTGACGCGCGCTTTGCTGGCGGACACCCTGCATTTGTGGGAAGTGGATGCGCAGAATGGGAACGCGCTGTCCACTGCTCTGGACGTCGCGGAACATGCGGAGCTGGCGGACCTGCGCGACTGGCTTTATAAGGATACGGATTGGATGCTGCCGCCCGGGAGGTATTGCTGATGCCCGCCACGTCGTTACGCATTTTGGTGATTCTGCCCATGTACGGCGGTTCGCTGCCCATAGGCCGGTATTGCGCCTCGGCCCTGCGCGGACTGGGGCATACGGTGCGGCTTTTTGAAGCCCCTTTGCTTTATCCGGCATTTACCGGCCTCAAGGGATTGGGCCTGACGCCCGCCCAGACCGTGCCGCTGGAAAATTCCTTTTTGCAGATGGTGTCCCAGGCCATCTGGGCCCAGGTGCAGTCGCTGGAGCCGCATTTCGTGCTGGCGCTGGCCCAGGCCCCCATGAGCCGGAGCTTGTTGCAACGCCTGCGGCGCGCCGGGGTGCGCACGGCCATGTGGTTTGTGGAAGATTACCGGATCTTCAACTACTGGCGGACCTACGCGCCTCTGTATGATGCCTTCGCGGTCATCCAGCAGGAACCCTTCCTCTCGGAGCTGGCCCGAATCGGGCAGGCCCATGCCTTGTATCTGCCTCTGGCGGCCCTGCCGGAATTTCACAAGCCGCTGGAATTGAGCTTGGCCGAGCAAAAGGAATATGGTTCGGACATCGCCTTTTTGGGCGCGGGCTATCCCAACCGGCGGCTGGCTTTTCGGCCCCTGGCCGGGCGGGATTTCAAAATCTGGGGTTCGGACTGGGAAGGTGAAAGCCTGCTGGCCGGGAATATCCAGCGCCGGGGCGCGCGCATCAGCGAAGAGGAGAGCGTCAAGGTCTACAATGCCGCCAGGGTGAATCTCAATCTGCATTCCAGCCTGCAGGGCGGCGACCTGGTCAGCCACGGGGATTTCGTCAATCCGCGCACGTTTGAACTGGCCGCCATGGGGGCTTTTCAACTGGTGGATCAGCGCTCTCTGTTGGGCGAACTTTTTGCGCCGGATGAGTTGGCCACGTTCACATCCATGAATGAATTTTACGCCGGGATCGACCACTTCCTGGCGCATCCCGAAGAGCGTGAGGCCTATGCCCGCCGCGCTCGGGAACGGACGCTGCGCGAACATACCTATGAGCGGCGCATGGACGCCTTGCTGGACTATCTGGAAGCGGAACTGGGGCCCTGGCCCCAAAGCGGACCCGAACAGGCCGCGCCGACGGAGCTTGGTCCGCAGTTGCGGGAAGAGCTGGCGCAACTGATGCGCAAGCTGGGTCTTGGTCCGCATGCCGCCTTTGACGACGTGCTGGCCCGCCTGCGTGAGCAGAGCGGGGTGTTGAGCGATCTGGAAACCAGCCTGCTTTTTCTGGACGAGTGGCGCGGGCAGTATCTGAAAAAGTAGAGCAACTTCAGTCAGTTAAAATATGAATTGCTCTTGGTCGTCCTATACGCTCGTGGCCTCCAGATAATAGGGCAGCATAAAGCTCACAGCGATAAGCAGAGCCGCCAGAAGAGTAAGCTTGTGGCGCAGGGCGATGGCGCTGCGGCGCACCATGGTCCAGAGCAGCACGGGAATCAGCCAGAGCAGCAGGCGCGAACTCTCGACAACGGCGTCCTGCGCGCTGAACACTCCATCCTGCCAGTGCAGCCAGATATGCAGGCCGCTGGAAACGAGCAGCAACAGCCAGAGCAGACACCAGGCATTGCGGGCCCAGCCGGCGCACCAGGGAATCATGGTATTGTAGTGGTCCCGGCCGAAGTCGTCGTGCGTGCGCCGCAGGGGCAGCCAGAGCGCGCCGAAGGCGGCGGGCATGGCCAGGACCAGCGGCAGGGTATAGCACAGGGCGCTCCAGAGCGGCGCATTCCAGGCGGGCAGAAAAAGATCGCCAAGGGTCAGGCCGGCGGCGTCCGGGTGGGCCAGGGCGGACAGAAAACGCGCGGCGGCAAGGCTGCTGACCACGGCCACGCAGCCCTGAATGCCGCTCAGTACGCCCAGGGTCACATGCAGGACGGGCATATTTTTCAAGGCCTTCCAGAGCGCGTAATACAGGCTGCTGATCAGCACGGCTATGCCCAGCAGCATCCAGCTCATTTCCACCAGGAAGCTCGGCAGGGAATCGGGCGTGTAGCCGTCCTGGGTGAAAAAGAGCCAGATCCGGCCGCCGATCAGCAGCAGCCAGCCCAGTATCAGGCCGAGCACGGCAAGCTGGCGGGCGCATTTGTCGTAAGAGGAGCGCCCCCGGGTGATGGAAAGGATGCGGGCCGTGGCGGACATAAAGCCCATTCCGGCGAAAGCCAGCAGCACTGACAAGGGGACTACCACGCTGATGATGTCAAGGCTGGTCCGCAACAACGGATAAGCGAGCAGGAATTCGTGAATGGCGTTCATTGCGCGCCGCCTTGTGCCAGAAAGAGGGCCGGACCGGGCATGTTCATGCTGACTCCTTGCAATCTTGCGCTGTCCGAGGCTGATGCGCTATGTTCCTCGGGCGTCATACAGGCCTGTTTTTGCCTGAAAAACGCGACAGCCGCAAGACTTCTTGAAATACAAAGCGGCTTAGGGCAGAAAAAAGGCGGGAGAACGGTATGAAAAAAAAATGGGTGCTTCCGACGGCCTGCCTTGTTCTGGCAATAGGCGGCTGCGCTTCTACCGGCCAGATGCGGAAAGTAGAGGCTACCGGCGAGGAAAATCAGCGGGTTCTGCGTGAAACGGACCAGCGCCTGCACAATCTGGAAAACAGCGTGGTCGCCTTGAACAGCCAAGTCGCCCTGCTGAATAATCGTGTGTATGAAGTGCGCACTCGCAGCGGGCATAAAACCGGCATGACCGTAGTGCCGATCATTCCGCCGCAAACCGCGCGTCACACGACCACGGTTTCTTCTCCCCAAAGTGCGGCTATACCGCACGGCGACGCGACAGGCGGAAAAACGCCGCCTGTGGTGCAGGGCGGACCGGCTGTGGCTTCCGCCAAAAAAATCGATCCCGCCGCGCCTCCGGCGCCTTTTCCCGGCGGTACGCCTTCTGCCAAGGCTGAAAAAGGCGGAGAAAAGCCCGTGGGTCCCTCCGGCCAGGTGGGGCGACCCGAAGCCGTAGCCGGGCCTTCCGGTCAGTTGGCGGCCGTCGCTGCTCCGGGCGGCTTGGCCCTCCCCCCCACCGAGGCTCCCTCCACTCCGGCGGAGAAACCGGTTTCGCCCTCCGTTAGCGGCGACAAGGGAGCGCCCCAGGTTGCTCCTTCTGCCGGCGGCACGGCATCCGTGCCTGTACCCACCCTACCGCCTTCCGATCTGGCCCTCCCGCCGGAACACCCCGGTCTGCCGCCCGTGGATGCGCCTTCGGCTTCCGCTGTCACCGCCTCGCCTGCGGCGAGTCCCGCTCCCGGCCCCGCGGCAACAGGGGGCCAGCCCCCAGCGCCGTCCAAGCCTGCCGCAAGTGCCAAGGGAGAGGAGGCCGCTTACAAGGCTGCCCTCAAGGTAGCGCTTTCCGGTCATTCCGCCGAAGGGATCAGCCGGTTCCGCGAATTTTTGCAGCAATATCCGCAGGGGCGTTATGCGGCCAATGCCGAATACTGGATCGGAGAATGCCTTTACGCCCAAGGCAACTATAAGGAAGCACTGGCCCAGTTCCAGACCGTCAATACCAACTATCCCCGCCATCACAAAAACGCCGACGCCCTGCTCAAGGCGGGCATGAGTCTGAGCCGCCTGGGCGACAAGCCGGGCGCGGCCCAAAAATATCGGACCCTGCTGGCTGATTTTCCCAATTCCGAGGCGGCGCGTATGGCCCGTTCGCGGGGGCTGGCCCGCTGACCATGCGGACAGAGGAATCCATGCCCGCCGGGGCGATGGCCTCTTCCAGCGGATCGGAGGCAGGCCAAGCCGTTCCCACCTGGGCGACCATGGATGAAACCGCCCGTAGGGAATACTGGGCCAGTCTGGCCCTTCGTCACTGCCGGGGACTGGGGGCACGCTCCCGTGCGCGCCTGCTGCATGCCTTCGGTTCTGCCTATCAGGCTTTGCAGGCGCGGCAACGCTGGGCCGAAGCCGGTTTGAACAAGCGGCAGGCCGCGGAAATGAGTACCGGTTCCTGGCGGGTCACCGCGCGGGAAGAGTGGGATCAGGCCCGCTGCCTGGACGCGGGCATCCTGCTCTGGACAGACGCCCGCTATCCCCGGCAGTTGCGCGAACTGCCCGACGCGCCTGTGTTGCTGTACTGCCGGGGCGATATTTCCCTGTTGCAAGCTCCGGCCTTTGCCATTGTGGGCTCGCGCCGGGCCACTTCCCAGGGACTCGCGGTGGCCGCCTATATGGCGCGCTGTCTCGCGGCCTGCGGCATCACCGTTGTTTCCGGCATGGCGCAGGGAATCGACAGCGTGGCCCACGAGGCTGCCCTGGCCCGTGTGGGGCGCAGCATCGGAATTCTGGGAACGGGCATTGACCAAATCTATCCCCGTTCCGGGGAGCCTCTTTTCCGCGCCATGGCGGAGCAGGGCCTGCTGCTTTCTGAATTTCCCCCCGGCGCGCCGCCCCTGGCCGAACATTTTCCCATCCGCAACCGGATCATCAGCGGCCTTGCTTTGGGCGTTCTTGTGGTGGAAGCGGCCAGTCGTTCCGGCAGTCTGATCACCGCCCGTCTCGCCCTGGAACAAAACCGCGATGTCTACGCTGTGCCCGGTCCGGCCCTGGATTCCCACTGTCTGGGCTGTCAGGAACTCGTGCGCCAGGGCGCGCGGCCCGTGTTCAGCGCCGAGGATGTCCTGCGCGACCTGGCCGCGCAGTTGCAGCCCTTCGGCATCAGCGAGGCCAGCCTGCCGGAGGCTGAAAAGGCTCTGACCCTGCCTGTGCGGGCGGGGGAGGACACGAATCCGGGACAGGCGGCCGCGCCCTCTGAGAAAAATAGAGGTGTGGGGTCTGCCGTACCGCCGATTCCTGTTGAAATTCCCTGTGCCGAGGCCGAAGCCCTGGTTCCGCCTGACCGCAAAGAGCGGCTCCTTCACTGTCTGCGCGGGCAGGGCCCCATGCAGGCCGACGCTCTGGCCGTGGCCCTGGACATGCCGATACATGAGCTGAACGCTCTGCTTATCGGCCTGGAAATGCTGGGACGGGTCAAGCGCCTGCCCGGTGCGCGCTACGAGGCACCGGCATGAACAGGCCAAAGCGTGAAGCCGCCCCCGCAATGAGGGCAACGGACAGATCGGACAGTGCGGACAAGCCGGATATGGCCGGACTGCAGATAGAGGCGTTTCTTTCCTGGCTTGCGGTGCAGAAGGGCGCTTCTGATGCCACGCAAAAGGCCTATGGCGCGGATCTGACCCAATTGGCCGTTTTTTTGCGGGAGCAGGGGGCTGATCTGGCCCGGCCGGGCGAGGTGAGCCGCAAACATATCCAGGCCTTTCTGGCCTGGCTGTTCCGCCGGGGCGAAGCCAAAAGCTCCATGGCCCGCAAACTGGCCGCCGTGCGCTCCTTTTTCCGTTTTCTGCTGCGCAGCGGCCGGGTCAGTGAAAACGTGGCGGCCCAGGTGCGCAATCCACGCCAGGAAAAGCATCATCCGCGCGCGCTCAATGTGGATGAAACCTTTGCCCTGCTGGATACGCCCAAAGCCGCGCCGCCCTCCGAGGCCCACGCCGCGCGCCTGCTCTGCCGGGATCTGGCCCTGGCCGAACTGCTCTATGGCTCGGGCCTGCGTATTTCCGAAGCATTGAGCCTGGATCTGGACGACGCGCAACTGCGTTCCCGCGTACTGCGGGTCATGGGCAAAGGCTCCCGTGAACGTCTGTCCCCCTTGTCCGACACCTCCTGCGAAGCCTTGGCCGCATGGCTGGCGGAACGTTCCTATCTGGCATTGCCCGAGGAGCAGGCGCTCTTTGTGGGCGCGCGCGGCGCGCGCCTGAACCGGCGTGAAGCGGCACGGATCATTGCCGGGCTCTGCCGCCGGGCCGGTCTGGCCTTTACGGTTTCCCCGCACAGCCTGCGCCATTCCTTTGCCACCCATTTGCTGGCCGCGGGCGCGGATCTGCGCAGCGTGCAGGAACTGCTGGGGCACCGGCGGCTGACCACCACGCAACGCTATACTCAGGTCAGTTTGGAACATCTGATCCGTGCCTATGATCAGGCTCATCCCCGTTCCGGGAAAAAGTAAAAAAATCACGAGGGATTTTTCTATATTTTTCCGGGAGATTCCGGCTTCAGCGCCGGTTTTGAAGGCGCGCAGCCGGGAAATTTACGGCAAAGGCCTTGGCATGGCCCGGACTTTGTGCTAAAGAGAACAAAGCGGTGCATCTGGGGCCGCAAACATAAAAGAACCACACCGGAAGGAGAGACTGTCATGTCCGCATTAGTTCTTGGTCACATGAATCCCGATACCGACAGCATCGTTGCCGCCATTGCCGCCGCTGATCTGTACAGCAAACGCGGTTTTGACGTCACCCCGGCCGCGCAGGGCGCGCCGACCCCTGAAACTGAATTCGTGCTGAAGAAGTTCGGCCTCAGCGCTCCCCAGGTGGTCAGCGACGTTGCCGGCAAAGATCTGTATCTGGTGGACTACTCCGACCTGGCCCAGGCCCCGCAGGGCATGGATTCCGCCACCGTGCTGGGCATCGTGGACCACCACAAGCTGGGCGACGTGACCACGTCCTCTCCTTTGGAAGCCTGGATCTGGCCCGTGGGCTGCACCGGCACCGTGCTCAAGAACATGTATGACTTCTACGGTGTGGAAATTCCCAAGAACATCGCCGGCGGCCTGCTTTGCGCCATCCTTTCCGACACGGTCATCTTCAAATCCCCGACCTGTACCGAAGCCGACAAGAAAGCCGTGGAAGCTCTGGCCAAAATCGCCGGTGTAAGCGACGTGGTGGCCTTGGGCATGGAAATGTTCAAGGTCAAGAGCGCGGTGGACGGCACCTCCATGCACGATCTGGTCTTCCGCGACTACAAAGATTTCGACATGAACGGCAACAAGGTGGGCATCGGTCAGCTGGAAGTGGTGGACCTCTCCATCCTCGACAAGGTCAAGGCCGGTCTGCAGGAAGAAATCGCCAAGGTGAAGGGCGAAGGCCGTCACAGCGTGTTCCTGTTGCTCACGGACATCATGAAGGAAGGCTCGGAGATGCTGATCGTTTCCGATGATCCCGCCGTGGTGGAAAAAGCCTTTGGCGTGAAGCCCGACGGCAGTTCCGTGTGGCTGCCCGGCGTCATGAGCCGCAAAAAGCAGGTTGTGCCCAATTTTGAAAAGGCCTTCAAATAAGTTGAGCCTTTGAAAACGCAAAAACCCCGGCAAATGCCGGGGTTTTTGCGTTTTGAGCAATGGCGGAAGACTCAGCCTGGCCGCCCGCCGCAGTATAAAAGTCCGGCAGTCGCCAGAATCTGGCCCACGGCCAGGGTAAGATCCCTGTCCAGCGCGGCGGCGGTGAGGACAAGGACCGCCCCGCTTATCAGCGCCGAACGACGATGCAGAAAAAGTCCTGCCGCCTGTGACAGCATACCGGCCAGAAAAAGGGCGGGGAAGAGCCAGAGCGGCATGGGGTCGGCAAGGATGATCGCGGCGGCCGGGCCCGCCCGAGTTTCCACAGCCGCCGGGCTGCAAACCGCGTCCTGAATCATGCGGGCGGCGTGCGCAATGAGGCTGACATCCATAACGTCAGTCTATGCGCAAATTTTTGTCCGGGCAAATGGCGGCCGCGCCATTGTCAGATCGCGGGCAATGCCTATATCTTGGAAATACGTATATTTTCAGCAGGAGCACTTGATGAGCACCTTGACACCCCGTGAGATCGTGGCGGAACTGGACAAATTTGTGGTGGGGCAGGAACAGGCCAAGCGCATGGTGGCCGTGGCCGTGCGCAACCGCTGGCGGCGTCAGCATCTCTCGCCGGAACTGCGCGATGAAGTGGCTCCCAAGAACATCATCATGATGGGGCCCACCGGCGTGGGCAAAACCGAAATTGCCCGCCGCCTGGCCAAGTTGTCCGGCGCGCCCTTTATCAAGGTGGAAGCCACCAAGTTCACGGAAGTGGGCTATGTGGGACGAGATGTGGAGTCCATGGTGCGTGATCTCATGGAGATAGGCATCAACCTGGTGCGCGAGGAGGAAAACGCCCGCGTGCGCAAGGCCGCCGAGGCCGCCGCTGAATCGCGCCTGATGGATCTGCTTCTGCCCAACTCCTTCGGCCAGGAAGAACGCAATTCCACCCGCGACAAATTGCTCCAGCAGTTCCGCCTGGGCTTTCTAGACCAGCGGGAAGTGGAAATGGAAGTGACCGAGCAGGGCGGTCAGGGCGTCGATATTTTCGCCATTCCGGGCATGGAACAGATGGGCGGCCAGGTCAAGGATATGTTCAGCAAGGCTTTTCCGCCGCGCCGCAGCCGCCGCAAGATGAAAATCCGCGACGCCTTCAACGTGCTGGTTCAGGAAGAGTCGGGCAAGCTGGTGGATCAGGAAGCCCTGACCGAACGCGCCAAGGAGCGAGTGGAGCAGAGCGGCATCATTTTTATTGACGAAATCGACAAGATCGCCAGCTCCTCGCAGAACCGCACCTCGGACATCTCGCGAGAGGGCGTGCAGCGCGATCTGCTGCCCATTGTGGAAGGCAGCTCGGTGAACACCAAGTACGGCATGGTCCGTACGGACCACATTTTGTTCATTGCCGCCGGGGCCTTCCACTTCAGCAAGCCGTCGGACATGATTCCCGAACTGCAGGGTCGCTTTCCCCTGCGGGTGGAGTTGCAGGCCCTGGGCAAGGAGGAATTCCTGCGCATCCTCACCGAACCGGACAATGCCCTGACCAAGCAGTACGAAGCCCTGCTGGGCACGGAACAGATTCGCCTGAGCTTTACCAGGGACGGCCTGGAGGAAGTGGCGGCTTTTGCCGAGGACACCAATTCCCGCACGGAAAACATCGGCGCGCGACGCCTGTATACCATCATGGAAAAGATTCTGGCCGATATTTCCTTTGACGCGCCGGACATGCCCGGCGCGCAGATCGTGGTCAACAGGGACTATGTCTGCGAACATTTGCAGGATGTGCGCAAGGATCAGGATCTGAGCCAGTATATTCTGTAACGTCAGCCCGTTGTTCCACGGTAATTTACAGCCCGGTCTTGTGCAGGCCGGGCTTTTTCTTTTGTCTGCGTGTGTTCTCGCGGTATCTGGACTTGGCGGCAGCGAGCGGATAGGCTATTTCCGACACTCGCCGCTTACCTCCGCAGCAGACTGTCGGAAAAGAAAAAGGGTCTACGGCGTGAACCGTAAACCCGTATTTTCTTGGTGGGCCATCAGGGACTCGAACCCCGAACCAACTGATTAAGAGTCAGCTGCTCTACCAATTGAGCTAATGACCCGTGGCGTGAAAAAGGGTTTACGCGTATGTACCCAGTTTGTCAAACGTTTTTGTAAATTTTTTACAAAAATTAAGCGCTGGCTTTGAATGGAAAAATAATATACAAAAAAACCAATATGTTGAAAAGAAAATTTTTACTCATTTGCCTGCTATGTCTTATGGTTGCCGCAGGAGCGGCCCCGCTGTCCGCTGTCCGCGCCTGGGCCGGGGATGTTCCCGTACGGCTGGATTTCGCCCGTGACGGCGACAGCATCGTCGCCGCCGTGCATCTGAACATCCCCTCAGGTTACCACGCCTATGCCCACGAAGCGGGTGACGCGGGCCGTCCCACCGTCCTGGATTTCGCACTGGAGGGCGGGCAGATGCTGCCGGTCTGGTATCCCGCCGGAGCCATGCAGCGCGACTTTTATGATCCGGAGGCGACGATTTTCGCCTATGAAGGCGAAGTTGTGCTTTTTTCCGCTTTGCCGGAGCAGGCCGTGGGCAAGCCCTATACCGTGGGCTTGAGCATGCTGCTTTGTTCCAACCGCAATTGCCTGCCCATCGACCAGAGTTTTACCGGGGTGGTGCCGCAATCGCTGCCTCCGGTGGGTGAAGCCTCCTGGACGGGACAGTGGCACAAGCTGAAAAATAGCCAGCCCGTGCTGGCCGACGTGCTGGGCGCCCCGGCCTCTGCGGCTTCTGCTCCCAAGATGGAAGGTCGGCTGGCCCCGCCTTTGGGCGCGGGCGCTCCCGATGCGCTGGAAGGCACGGCGGCCGCGCGTCTTGCCGGACAGGCGAGCGATCTTCTGCCGCCGCCGGAGGGCTTTGAACTGCAACTGACCCCACGCTATGCCGATGCCTCGCTGGAAATCTCCAGTTTGGGCAAAGCGCTGCTGGTGGGGATTCTGGCCGGTCTGCTGCTGAACGCCATGCCCTGCGTGCTGCCGGTGCTGACCTTCAAGATCAGCGGGCTGCTGCTGATGGGCGGCAGCGACAAGAAAAGCCTCCGGCGTTTTCGTGAGCACAACCTGTGCTTCGCGGGCGGCGTGCTGACGCTGTTCACCGGCCTGGCCCTGGTGCTGGGCCTGGCGGACCTGATGTGGGGGCAGCTCTACCAGAATCAGGGCATTTTGCTGGTCATGTTGCTGATCGTCTTTCTGATGGGTTTGTCCATGCTCGGGGTGTTCACCTTGCCGGTCATTGATCTCAAAACCGGCGAAAATACCAAGAATCCCCGCCTGCAATCCTATCTGACCGGGCTTGTCTCCACCTTTTTGGCCACGCCGTGCAGTGGGCCCCTGCTGGGCGGCGTGCTGGGCTGGGCATTTACCCAGCCCCTGCTGATTCTCATGGTGGTATTCTGGGCTGTGGGCGTGGGCATGGCCCTGCCGTACCTGTTGTTCTGCATCTGGCCGAACATGGCGCGGATACTGCCGCGTCCCGGTCCGTGGATGCATGTCTTTGAGCGCGTGGTGGGCTTCTTTCTGTTGGGAACCGCTCTCTATCTGCTCTCCATTCTTCCGGTGGAAAAACACATGCATGTGCTCAGCGTCCTGTTGCTGGTCTCGCTGTGCGCCTGGCTCTGGGGACAGTTCTGCGGCGTCTCCGCGCCGCCTCTGCGGCGCAGGGTGGCGGGCATCGCGGGCGGCCTTCTGCTGTTGGCCGCCATTGTCTGGGTACTGCGCCCGGTGGCGCCGTTGCCGCAATGGCGTGAATTCAGCCCGGAATATTTTACGGCGCAGATGGGCAAAAAGCCCATGTTGCTGGAATTCACCGCCGATTGGTGCCCCAACTGCAAATTCATGGAAGCCACGGTGTTGACCGACGAGCGCCTGCGCGCCTGGCAGGCCCGGTACGGCATGGAACTGATTCGTGTGGATCTGACCAACGCCAATGCCTATGCCGTGCGCCTGCTGGAGGCTCTGGGCAGCAAAAGCATTCCGTTGACGGCCCTTTTTCCGGCGGGAGACGGCGCGTCCTCGCCACTGGTGCTGCGCGACGTCTACGGGGTGCAAAGCCTGGAAAAAGCCATGAACGAAACCTTCACGGGCGGCTAGCCCACACCTTCACGGCAGGGTGGTCCGGGGATAAATTCGCCGTTATGGAGCATTTTTTTGCGTTCAACCCTAGGGAGGTTTACGGAACTGTCGATAAAGCATAGTGTGCACTGGATAAGTCTGTCCAAACACTGCTCACAGGCCGTACGGCATCTCTTGCCGTCGCCGGGTCGGAACGGCCTGCTCTGGGGCGAAAGCGCACGCTGTTCCGATTAGGTTTGTTAAAACAGCTTGACGAGCTATTGCGACAAGGGAGCGGATATGGATCCAAGTCAGAAAAAACAGGACGATGAACTCCTGCAACTGGTGACGTTCAGCATCGGTGAAGAGGAATTCGGGGTAAATATCCTGAAGGTGCAGGAAATCATCCGCACCATGGAGATTACCAAGGTTCCCCGCGCGCCGGAATTTGTGGAAGGCGTCATCAACCTGCGCGGCAAGGTGATTCCGATCATTGATCTGCGGCGTCGTTTCGGCCTTGCGCCCAAGGCTCATGACAAAAACACCCGCATTATCGTGATCGAGATCAACAATATTATTGTGGGCTTTGTGGTGGACGCCGTTTCTGAGGTGCTGCGCATACCCGCCAGCACGGTGGAACCGCCGCCGCCGGTGGTGGCCGGCGTGGATTCCGACTATATCAGCGGCGTCGGCAAATTGCAGGATCGGCTTCTGATCATGCTGGATCTGGACAAACTGCTTTCCAGCGAAGACATGGACATGCTCAGCACCATGTAACAGTGTTCATCCGCGCTCCGGCATTCGGCGCGCTACAGCAACAAAAGACGGACAGGCCTGAACGGTTTGCCCGTCTTGTGCGTCAGTAACACATGGAGGTGACGCGTTGCGCATTGAAAAAATTACGACTGATAAGAAGCGCTTTCTGGAGCTGCTTTTGCTGGGTGACGAGCAGGAAGACATGATTGACCGCTATCTGGAGCGGGGCGACCTGTTCGCACTCTTTGATCCGGATCTGAAAAGCCTCTGCGTGGTCACCGACGAAGGCAAGGGAACGTGCGAACTGAAAAATCTGGCAACCTGCGCGCGCTACCAGGGCCAGGGCTATGCCACGCGCCTGTTGGAACACGTCTTTCGCCATTATAGCGGCAAATATGAGACCATCCTGGCAGGCACGGGAGAAGAACCGCGCACACTCGCTTTTTATGAGCGTCACGGCTTTATTTTTTCCCATCGGCTGAAAAATTTTTTTACGGACAACTACCGTGAGCCCATTGTGGAATGCGGTGTCCGGCTGGTGGACATGATTTATTTGCGGAGAAGCCTGTAAGAAAGCGGCGGCACGGCATTGCCCGCACCGCCGCGAAACAGTGGGAAAAAAGCGCCGGTCTTTACTTGGCGGCGCGGGGAACGCGCAGCTTACGGCTGGAGCGCAGGCGCAATTCCTCCACAATGACCTTTTCATAATCCGGGGCAATGGAGAAGTCCGCATTCATCTCTGTACAGAGCAGATTTTCAATCTGTTGCGTTTCTTCCCAGATTTCCAGCAATTCGTCGTCAGCCAGGCTCTTGACGCGCTCCGCAAAAGGTTCTTCGTCACTGAAAGGAATACATGAACCCATCTCAGTTGCCCTCTTCGCCCATATCCGCATGCAGGAAATCACGCACAGTGTTTTGCGTCAGCAGCGTTTCAGCCATGACAGTGCAGCCTTCCGGGCCGGGATGCAGGCCGTCGCTCAAATCGTCCATATAGCTGTGGGAAGCCGCCAGAGCGGCGTGAATATCCGCGAACGGCAGCCCCAATTCCGCGCAGAGCGCGGCCTGCGCCGCACTGAGTTCGGCAATGCGTCGGCGCACGGTCGGGTCCGCCACCGGCGGCGGGCTTATGACCAGAGTCGGGGCCAGCGGCGCGGCCTCGGTCAACATGGTCCGCAGGCAGTACATGGCCTTGTCCAAGGCCACGGGCTGACCGCCGCCCGGAGCGGCCATATCCACCACGCCCGCGCAAAAGACCAGATGCGGGACCATGCCGGGCATCTGACGGCAATCCACTTCCTGCCGCCAGCGCCGGGCCAGATCCGCCGTGGACTGGCGGCGCGCGCCCAGGTTATAGAAGGTGGCCGGCGGGAAACGGTAGAGACCGGCCTCTTGCCCCAGCAGGACCAGACGGCTGACCCAGCCGCCGGGCATACGATTATCGTTGACGCCCAGCGTCAGGGAATCGCCGAAAAAGAACCAAGTATGGGTAAAAGCGCGTGGCATGTGATCCTACGGATATGTTTGCGCGCTCGCAAAAATCTGTGCCGTTTTGAGCAGGCGCAGACGGGAACGCAGATGACTTTCAGGCCCCAGCGGCGCAAGAACGGCCAGACAGAAAAGCAGGGGCGACAGATACAGGGTATGCCAGTCAGCCACAAATGTCACGGCCGCGGGCGCTTCCGCCCGTGCGTCGGCAAGCCCCGCGGAGCCTGCCTCCCACTGCCGCAAGAGGGGCCGGAGATCCGCGCTGCGCGGCCCGTTCTTGGTCTGGCGGGTGTGGGGGAAGGACGCCAGCGCGGCAAAATCCGTAAAACAGCGCACCGCGGCGGCATTTTCCTCCACCGTGGGCAGGACGAGGGAAAATGCCTCGGCCTCGGCCTGTTCCGTGCGGCGGCTTTTGTCCACCGCATCGACGCGCAACACGGACATGCCCGGCGGCAGAAGCGGGTTCAGACGGGCGGCCACTTCTTCCGGCGCAAGAGCCTGATGCAGGGTCAGAGCAAACCATTCGGCCCTGCTTTCCACGCCCACGGGCAGAGCCCGGCCAAAGGAAAGCAGGGGCAGCGGATGAAATCCCTGGGAAAAGGACAGGGGCAGGCCCGCCCGGCGCAGGGCGCGCTCCAGCACGGCCTGTAGCTCAAGTTGGCTCAAATAGGCGCTGCCGCCCATTTTGCTGTGCCAGATGCGGTATTGGGCCGCCTTGAGGGTGAGCTCCGCCGCGATCTGGGGCGGGCGGCTGGACTGGGGGCGGCAGATCAGCCGCCCTTCGGCATCCCGCCGGGCTTCGTGCGCATTCTGGTCGCGCTGGCTGAAGATCAGACGATTACGGTGCAGGGCAGCATCCGGTTCCGCCGCGACGGTGGCGTGCGGCAAACGCGAAGGCCCGGCCTTGGTGTCGCACGCGCCGCATTGGCGGCAGGCCCCGTAGCGGCAATCCTGGGTAATTTTTTCCGCCAGGGCGCGCTCCCGTTCGCGCAGTAAAAATTCCTCGGAAACTCCGGCCTCCAGATGGCTCCAGGGCAGGGGGCCGCCCGCCTCGCGCGCGCCGATGCAGGCTTCGGCACTGATGCCGCATTCGTCCAGGGCTTCCAGCCAGGGCGCGAGGTCAAAGCCTTCCATCCAGCTGCAAAAAATCGCTCCCTTGTGATAGGCTTTCTCCACCACGTCGGCCATGCGGCGGTCCGCACGGGACAGCACGCCTTCCAGATGACTCATGGCCGGTTCATGCCAGCGCAGTTTCAGGCATTTCTGGCCCTTGAACAATTCGCGCACCAGATGAACCCGACGGCTGATCTCCTCCCGGCTGATCTGGGCTTCCCACTGGAAGGGCGTGAAGGGCTTGGGCACAAAGGGCGACAGGGCGGCCGTGACTTGCAGGCGGGGTCCGCCGCGCCCGGCGGCGTCGCGCACCTTGCGGCAGAGATCGGCAATGGCGGCCAGGTCTTCGTCCGTTTCCGTGGGCAGGCCGATCATAAAGTAAAGCTTGACCAGCCGCCAGCCGTGTTCCAGCAGTTTTTGGGCGTGCAGCAGCAGTCCCTCTTCGCTGACGCCCTTGTTGATGACGTCGCGCAGGCGCTGGCTGCCCGCTTCCGGAGCCAGGGTGCAGCCGGTGCGCCGCAGATCGGCCATGCGTTCGATGATCTCGTCGTCGATGGAGCCCACGCGCAGAGAAGGCAGGGAAAGACTGATCTGTTCGCGGGCGCAACGGTCCAGCACGCCGTGGCAGAGTGTCTTGAGGGCGGAAAAATCTCCGGTGCTCAAGGAAAGAAAGGATATTTCGTCAAAACCGGTTTCATGCAGGCAGTCGTCCAGCAGCCTGGTAATATTTGCCAGGGAACGCTCGCGCACGGGCCTGTAGACCATGCCCGCATGGCAGAACCGGCAGCCGCGCGTACAGCCACGGGCGATTTCCAAGGAAAGGCGGTTGTGCACCGCGCCCACGGGTACCACCTGCCGTGTGGGATAGACTGCCGTGTTCAGATCCGCCACAATACGCCGCGCCGGGCGGGTGTAATCGGGCAGCAGGGGGACAAGCGCGCCGTCTTCTCCGGGCGCGAAAAGCGACGGCACATAGACGCCGGGGATCAGCCGCGCCTCGCGCAGCAGCTGATCACGGCTCCAGCCGTGATCCAGAGCGCGTTCCAGCAGGCGCAGCACGTCGGGCAGGCTTTCTTCGCCGTCTCCCAGAACCATCAGATCCATGAAGGGCGTCAAAGGTTCGGCGCTCAACAGCGCGCCGCCGCCCGCGATGACCAGGGGACAGGCCGTCAGGTCCTGGCTGCGTTGCGCGGAGCGCAGGGGAATGCCCGCCAGATCCAGCATGTAGAGCACATTGGTATAGCAGAGCTCATGCGTGATGGAAAAAGAGACGCAGTGCAACCGGGCCAGGGGCGTGTCCGACTCCAAGGTACAGAGCGGAGCATTATTGGCGCGCAGAACGGCCCCGGCTTCGCGGTCCGGGGCCATGGCCCGCTCGGCCCACCAGGCCTCGTGGGCGTTGACAATGCCGTAAAGGATCTTCTGTCCCAGGTAGGACATGCCCACCTCATAGGTGTCGGGAAAAGCCAGGGCCATGCGCAAGCGCACACGCGCGGGGTCTTTGCGGCAGGCGCCGTCTTCTATACCGGCAAAACGGCTGGGTCTGGGCAGCAGGGGCAGAAGGTCGCGCATGGTATCCTCATTTGAGCCGGGGTATAAAAAAGGCGGCGCTCAACGCCGCCTTTACTAAGACTGGATGTTCGGAACCGCTTTACTTGATCAGGCCGCTGCCGTTGCCGCCGGGCAGGGGACCGGAGCCGAACTGCATCTTGCCGAGGCCACCGGCCACAGTGAGGTTGGTGCTGGCTTCGATGTACTTGTCCTGAAGTTCCTTGGGCGTATCGGCATAGCGGTAGAGGAAAGTTTTTCCCTCCAGCGTGCCGCTGAAATTGGGTTCAAAGGGATAACCGTAGGGCAGCATCATCATCTGCACGCCCTGTTGGGTGGGGATGCTCTGGATGGCGGCCACGTCATTGAGGCAGTCTTTTTCCTGATCATATTTGCCGATGACCAGTTCACCCGTCACCAGCTTCATCAAGCGGATATCATAAGCCATGCTTTGCTCCTCATAAGTAGTTGGATTTAGGTAGGCATTGGCGGAGCGCATGTCAAGGGATTTTCTGTTGCCATCAGCCGCGAAACGGCTACATTGGGGGGCATGAGCAAGGATGATTTTCCTATCGGCGCGACGCCGCCGCGGGCCCGTATCGCCCTGGAAGAAAAGCTGGGCCATGTCTTCGCCCGCCCGGAACTGCTGGATCTGGCCCTGACCCACAGTTCCTGGGCCAATGAGTATTCCGGTGGGCAGCACCATAATGAACGTCAGGAATTTCTGGGCGACGCCGTGCTGGAACTCTGTGTTTCCTGGGAGTTGTTCCGTCGTTTCCCGGAGGCGCGGGAAGGGGAGCTGACCAAGCTGCGCGCGCGTCTGGTGAGCACGGTCAGCCTGGCTGAACGGGCGCGGGAATTCGGCCTGGACAGCCTGCTGAAGCTGGGCAAGGGCGAGGAACGCCAGGGCGGCCGCAGCCGCGATTCCGTACTCAGCGACGTGCTGGAGGCGGTGCTTGCCGCCGTGTACGAGGATGGCGGTTTTACCGCCGCGCAGGCGGCGGTGGCCCACATCTTCGCGCCGCATTGGCCGCGAGCGGCCGGGGAACCGCAGAGGAAGGATTATAAGACACGCTTGCAGGAAGTGGCGCAGCAATTATTCAGGGAGCGGCCGGTGTACGTGCAACTGGCAAGCCATGGCCCGGAACACGCCAAAATTTTTGAAGTTTCCCTGCATCTGCCGGACGGCAGAGAATTCACGGCCAGCGGCACAAGCTGCAAAAAAGCCGAGCAGGAAGCCGCCCGCCAAGCCCTGAACTCGCTGGAACATGCTGAAGAAAACCCGGATGCCCGTCCTTTCCTGACGCCATAAGCCGGTGTATTACGCGAAAGCCGGGCCGGAGAATTTTTTCCCGGCCCGGGGGCACGGCCCCCGGGCCTCCCGTCTTTGGTCTGCCACAGCCTATGTAGAGATGGCCTAGCCGCCGATGAGCTGCATGGCCATCTGGGGCAGCGAGTTAGCTTGCGAAAGCATGGCTACCGCGCTCTGACTCAAAATCTGGGTACGGACGAACTGCGTCA
This sequence comes from Desulfovibrio sp. 6_1_46AFAA, assembly GCF_000224635.1. Lineage (NCBI taxonomy): Bacteria > Pseudomonadati > Thermodesulfobacteriota > Desulfovibrionia > Desulfovibrionales > Desulfovibrionaceae > Desulfovibrio > Desulfovibrio sp. 6_1_46AFAA. The sequence continues at coordinate 499,354 of NZ_JH114300.1, read as the reverse complement.
TTTCCGTGGCGACGTCCACGTCGGAAATGCGGGATTCCGCGGCCTGGAGATTTTCAGCCTGAGTGTTCAGGTTGGTGATGGTATTCTCCAGGCGGTTCTGCATGGCGCCCAGGTGCGCGCGGATCTTGTCCTTGGAGACGATGGCGTCGGTCAGAGCCACCAGGGTCTTTTGGGCCGCTTCCTGGGTCGAAATGGTGCCGCCGGCGCGCAACTGGCCGGTGGCGGCGTCGATGGCTTGGTTGCCCACGCCCAGAGCCGAGGCCGTGCAGCTGCCGATGGTGATGTAATAATAGTCTTCGGCGGAATCGTTGCCCGTGCCGAAGTGAACCTTCAGCTTGCCGGTGGCGGTCATGCCGCTGCCGTCGTGCGAGCTGGAAGACAGGGTGCCGTCCAACAGCTTGATGCCGTTGAAATCCGTGGCATTGGCGATACGGGTGATTTCCGAGGCCATGGCCTGATATTCGGACTCGATCATCAGGCGCTGGGTGGAATCATAGGTGCCGGTGGCGGCCTGTTCGGCCAGTTCCTTCATGCGGGTCAGTTTTTCGTCGATGACGCCCAGCGCGCCGTCGCCGGTCTGGATCAGGGAAATGGCGTCGTTGGCATTGCGCGCGCCCTGGTGCAGGGTGGCGATGTCCGCGCGCTGCAATTCGCGGATGGCCAGTCCGGCGGCGTCGTCAGCCGCGCTGTTGACCCGCAGGCCCGTGGAAAGGCGCTCGGTGGACTTGCTCAGTTGCGAATAATGCGCGTTCAGGTTTCGGGCCGTGTTGGCGGCCATCATATTGTGGTTTATGACCAAAGACATGGGACACCTCCTTGGGTGGTTACTAAGCTGTACCCATCGATTGCAACCCATGTGCCAATTTAATTTTATTCTTATATTTTAATATGTTATTTAATTATGTTGCGGGTGGGGAAAATTTTTCCTCCTGTTGAGTGCTGCATTTTTGGCGCTGATGCGCGCCGCTTTTGGGGGCTTGGCGCGCTGTCCGGAAGGAGATCGCCTGTGCCGCCTTCGACCGCACGGCGCTTCGCCGGGAAAGGCACAGGGCGAGTCCGTGCCCGCAGTGCGTTTCGGAATGGCCCGGCGGCGGGCGTCATGGGAAGATAGCGTGCGTACCTTTCCGACCGGAACGAAAAAGACGCGAAAAGCGCCGACCAAATGGTCGGCGCTTTGTACGGAGAAAGCCGGATTGCAGCGCTATCCCTTCGCTGTCGGGCGTCCACCCGATGTGAACGCCCGATATTCCGGGCGGCGGCCTCAGCCTACCGCTTCATGCCGATAACCGTTTCAAGCATGGTATCCACGGTTGTGATGCCCTTGGAGTTGGCCTGGAAGCCCCGCTGGGTGGTGATCATCTGGACGAACTCGCGGGACATGTCCACGTTGGACTGTTCGATGTTGTAGGCCTTGGTGGTGCCGAAGCCGTTATCCCCGGCCACGCCGATGCGCGGCTCACCGGAATCGTTGGTGGAAGAGAAAAGATTGCCGCCCTCGCGCCAGAGCCCCTGGTTGTTCTGGAAGTCGTACATGGTTATCTGGTAGAGGGGCAGGGTGGTGCCGTTGGAATAGACGCCGTAGATAATGCCTGAGGTGTCGATGCGCACGTCGCTCAGCGTGCCCGAAGCATAGCCGTCCTGCGTGGCATTCTGCGTCACGCTGGTCTTGCTGTTGGCCGCGCTGGCCCCGTCCTGGCGCTCTGTGGTCGTCATGCTGGCGGCGTTGGTGGCGAAGTTGACGACAGCCTTGTATTTGGGATTCCCTTCCGCCGTGACGCCGTCGGGCACCAACTGCGTCTTCAGGCTGTCCAGGCTGTTGGCCTTGGTCTCGTAATCAGGCGCGACACGCGTGGTATTATCTATCGCGACATAGGTATCAGGCTTAACCTTGCTGGTGGCGATTTTGTCAAATGTGCCGGTGACCGCCTGCCTGGCGTCAGCGCCGTCAATGTAAAAATATCCCGTGGCGTCATGCTGCACCAGGCGAGTAACGCCGCCGTCGTCGATAGTGCCGTAAATTTTGCCGGGCACGGCAGCGCCACCGCCAGCCACCGGAACCGTGCCGTTATAGTAAGAACCATTGGCGTCCGAGTAGGCCGGGTGTGCTGTTCCCGCGCCGTCCACCGTGACATCATAACATTTGGCATTGGGCGTAACTGTGGTGTCCGTGAAGTAATAGCCTTTGATGGTGTCGTCATAGGACACATTCTGATTGCCGCCCACAGTAATGGTACCGTAAATATTATCGCCGCTTACCGGATCCCTATAATAAAATCCCTTGTCATCCGCCAGCAGATCATGGCCGGCGGCATCTTTGCCGTAGAATCCGGTGGCCAGGTTATAATACCCGTATTTGCTCACACCCAGGGCATTGCCGGCCGCGTCCACGGGGTTGCCCTGGGCGTCGGTCTTGATGGTGGTGGCAGTGGGATTGCTCCAGGCCGGGCTGCCGATGTTTTTCAGGCCCAGGTCCAGTTCCATGATATAGTTCTGGGCCTGGCTGAAGGGCGTGGTGGTGCCCGTGGTGGTCATGGTTTCGCTGACGCTGTTGGCCAGGGGCTGGCCGGTGAAATTGGCCGTGAACACGGGCAGGCCGTTGCTGGACAATTTGGTGGGCTGCCAGGATTCCTTGCTGTCCGGGGAACCGGCATACTGGTCGTTGGCCGCCGGCGTGCCGGTGGCCCCGAAGGTATAGGCGGTCTGGTTCACGAGCTGGCCGCTGGCGTTGAAGATCAACTGGCCGCTCATCAGCACGCCGGCCTGCTTGTTGGTGCCGGTTGTGGGGTCGTCGTAGAATTTGGTGGGGTCCCTGGTCCAGGTATTGGTGGCCTCGTCGTAGCCTTCGCCGCCGAAGCTGCGGTTGTCTTCGGACGGGGGAATGGTCACCAGGTATTCATAGATCGTGTAGCCCGCTGGCAGGCCTTCAATTGTATAAGCCGTGGAACCGTTGGTGCCTTCCTTGCTGGTGGCGACCTGGTCATAATAGACAGAGAGTTGATGGGCGTTTCCGCCCTCGTCATAGACTTTAATCTCGGACTTGGCGGAGAAGGCATCCTTGGCTATCGGCGGGTTGCTGGTGGCGTCCCAGAGGTCAAAAAGCGCTGTCAGCGGGCTGCCGGCGCTGGTGGTCTTGTCGCCGTTGCCGTCGTTGGTCAGGCCCATGGTGAAGCTGACGTTGGTGGTCTGCTGCGGGGGCAGATTCCAGCTGCTCAGAACGATGTCCGTGGGCGAGCCGCTGCCCACATAGGACGATTCCGAGCTGGTGCCCGTACCGAGATTGGTGGCGCCGCTGCTGAAGGTCAGGGCCTTGTCGTTTTCCACTTTCCAGCCCTGCACGACCATGCCTTCCGGGTTGACCAGCTTGCGTTCTTTGTCAAAAAAGAAGTCGCCCGCGCGGGTGTAGTACTTCTGGTCGCTGCCGGTCTTGCGCACGCCGAAGTAGCCGTTGCCGTCAATGGCCAGATCGGTGCCGGAATTGGTGGTCTCCAACGCGCCCTGGGAGTAGTCGCCCAGCACGGCATAGGTGCTCACGCCCGCGCCGATCTGGGTGGGACCACTGGCGCTGCTGCCGCTCATGTACAGATAGTCGTTGAAATCCATGCGCTGGCTTTTGAAGCCGATGGTGCTGACATTGGCAATATTGTTGCCCACCAGGTTCATCTTGTTGCCGTGGGCGAGCAGGCCTGAAACGCTGGTCCACATGCTGGCTGAAAGACCCATGACTTCCTCCGTGTATGCTTGGGATAGCAGTTGTATGGCGGCCGTGGCCGCCGGGATAGTTCAGTTGTTATATTCAGGCGGCCTGGGCGGTGGTTTCGCCCGTGCCGGAATTTTCTTCTGTACCCGGAGTTTCTTCCGTGCCGGGCTTTTCGCCGTCGGGATCTTCCTTGTCAGGGTCCTCGCCGTCGGGCGGATTCTCATCCCCGCCGCTGCTCTTCGCCTCGGGTTCCGTAACCTGGCGCACATTGGCCAGAAGTATCAACTGCCCGCCGTCAAGGCCCAGGCAGACGGAACCGTTGTTGTTGACCACGCCGGTCACCCTGGCGTCCACCACCTGGTCCGCGAGCACGGACTCACCGTTGGAGTTGAGCAGCGCCAGGCTGACGGTATAGACGCCGTCCGGCGCCACGCTGCCGTCATTCCTCTTGCCGTCCCATTCAAATTCGTAGGTGGTGCCTGCGGCCTTGTTCTCGTTCAACTCCGCCACATAGACCGGGTTGTTGTCGGCGTCGCGCACAATGATCTGGCTGCCCGCCACCACGTTGTCGTTGGGAGCGTAACGGAACTTGGAAATAGTGACTTCCTTGGTCTTCTCGTCGGTGTTCTTGCCGATGGCATTGCCGGAAACGGAGACGTTTTTGCCGATATACGAGGTGGCGTTGATCATCTGCTGATTATTGGTGGCGTCGGTCAGCCCCTCCATGCTCGTATTCAGGTTCATGAGCTGTTCCAGGCTGGAGAATTGCGCCAACTGGGCAATAAATTCCTTATCCTCCATGGGATTGAGCGGATCCTGGTACTTGAACTGGGTGACCAGCAGCAGCATGAAGGAATCTTTGTCCATATTGCTGCCCTTCTGCTTGGAAAGGGCGCTGTTGAACTCATTGTTGGTCTGGTTAAGGGCTTGCGTAATACTGGACATGATTTACTCCGCGTCGGCGAATTCAGGCCACCACATGCAGGGACTGCGTGGCATATCTTGCCGTTTGCGTCAGAGAATGCACAGGCTGTTCCAAAATCTCTGGTTGCATATTTTCACTAGAATTACGCAGGGTTGCGAGATTCTTGAGGCGGGCAAGTTCTTCCCGGCGGGCATCTTCTTCCTGCCGGGAATTGTGCTGATCCAGATTTTGCCACTGGCGGCCGTCGTCCCCCTGCTGGCTCTGGAGCTGCACTTCAATCTTGTCCACCTTGATGCCCTGTTGTTCCAGATTGGCGCGGATGGTGTCCAACTGGCGGGTGACCATTTCAGCGGTTTCGCTTTTTTCGGAACGAATGCGCGCGCTCACTTCGCCATTGCGGGCCGTAAGCGTGAGGGTAATGGCCCCCAGTTCCTGCGGATGCAGTTGGAGGTCCAGCCGTGTGCCCCCGTCCTTGAGGGAGGAAAGCAGGCCGCGCTCCACCTGCTGGGCCACTTGGCGGGAAAGCGTCTGGTCCTCGGCGGCATTGCTCTGAATCGGGCCCGCTTCAGACAGGCGCTGCCCGCCCTGAAGCATGGAAAAGACGATGGAATTGCCGGTATTGGCCTGGGGAGCCGCGGCCCGCGTTTCAACCTTGCCCAGCAGTTCGCTCCATTCCTTGCTCTTGCCTTGTCCACTGTTGTTTTCAAAGGCGGGGGCGTCGGAGCCGTTTTTACCGCTCTCCGCCGTTTCCACACGCGCCGCGCCGACTCCGGGGACCGCCTCTGAAGCGGCATTGCGGGATTTATCCGTATTGGCCGAGGCGCGAGCCAGCTTGTCCGCCAGGTTGTCATGGTTTTCAGCGCCGCCCGCTTCTCCCACGGCGCCGCTCTGCTTGCCGTTCAGCTTGCGGCTCACCGCCTCGCTCTGGGAGGCGATTTCAGCGGCATCCGGACTGTCGTCGGCCTGCTGGCCTGATTGCAAGGTCTGGTTGAGGATTTCCCGGCTCTGCTCCTGCACGGTCTTGTCGATCAGAATCCGGCTTTGCTCCACCTTGCGGTTTTGCAGGGCGCTGGCCGCCTTTTCCTTTTCCATGCGGTCGCGGGCTTTGCTGATGATGGGCTTGAGCGTCTGCTCCAGAGCCGCGTCCAGCTTTTCTCGATTGGCCTTGTCCGTGGCGAACTGCATGGAGGCGGGCTTCATGAGGTTGCCGAACTGCTCGCCGGTGACGCGCAAGGCGTCGTATCTGCCGAAATTGTCGGCAAGGCTTTGCAGGCTGTTCTTGTTCAGGCCCAGGCCCCTGCCCAGAGCAAGAGCGTCGTCACGGCTGATTTCAATGCTTTCGTCGGGGTCCAGCTTGGCGAAGGCGCCGGTGATCAGAGCCAGCGCGTCCTCGCCTTTGCCTTCACCCATGCACTGCAGAACAGAAGCGGCGAGATCGCCGGTGGGGTCAATTTTGCCCAGCAGAGCGGTGATGGTTTCGGCGTCCTCATCGCTTACCCCGACGGCCTTTTCCGTGCCCGTCAGGCTGGCCATGACCTGGGCCAGGGTGGCTCCGTCAGGCTGACCGGCCAGCACGTCGAATTGTTTCAGGCTTTCCTCGGGGGCACCGGCTTTGAGCAGTTTCTCGCGTAACTCTTGCAATTCCTGCTTGGTGAAGCAGACTTCATCCAGCGTATAGGTGACGCCGTCCGTGGTATGGCGGCTGTAAGGGCTTTCCACCATGGCCTGCTTTTGCCCGGAGCCGTTCTGCAAAGCCGCGTTTACCGACACGTCCTGCCCGTTTTCCACGGAATTCATGGCATCCTGCATGGTCTGCATGAAATCAGTGGAGGCATCGGACTGGTTGCCCATACTGCTCCAAAAATTCAACGTGGTATCAGCAGTGTCGGTGGGAAGAATTTGCATTGTCGCACTCCTTGCGCCTGCTGGTATTCAAGGAGTGTTCCAAAAATAAAAATCTAACGATTTTTAATAGATAGGAATGATCAATGCGGCAAGACTTGCCGGAAGCGGGAAGGGCGATGTGACATGAATTCTTACTGTTGCGCTTTATCGGGAAAGCAAAGGCCGCACAGCGCGGTCAGACGGTCCACGGCCGTCTGCCAGCCTTGCGGCGTGAAATCGGCATTTTGCAGAAACATATGCGTATGTCCGGCGAAAAGGCGCAGCAAGGGCGGTTCCGCACGCCAAAAGTCTGCGGGCAGCTCCCGGCTGCGCTGCTTGAGGCCGTCGGCGCATTGCGCGCAAAGGCGGACCAGACCAAAAGCCAGGCGTTGCGCCAATTGAGGAAAGGCATTTTCCAGGGCCGCCAGGCGTTGCCGAGCCAGAGGGCGCAGTGAGGGATCATACAGAAACAAAAAAGCAGCCTGCCAGAAATCCTCCAGCAAAGAGCGGCAGGAGGGCGCCGCAGGGCACCCTTCCTGATCTTCCACGGTTTCAAGGCGATAGAGGTCCAGGGCATCGCGGCCCGTGCGGCAGAGGGACAAGCCGGGCAGCGGTCCGCTGCGGGCCGGCGGACGGGCATCCTGGGGATTTTCCAGAACGGCCAGAGCCGCGCGCGCCACGGAGGCCGGGCTGAAGGCCTGCTTACAGTACAGTTTCGAGCGACGGCATTGCCAGCAGCCCACACAGCTCATGGCCGCGCGCAAAACCCATTGACCGGGGGCGGTGGGGCCGGTTTCACGGGCATGCACCGGCCCCATGGAAAGGTTGAGCACGGGCACGCCGAGCCAGTCGGCCAGGTGCATTGGGCCTGTATCCGGGGTGATGCAGAGGTCCAGGCCGCGCAGGACGGCGGCCACGTCCCTGAGCGGCAGGCGGCCGCAAAGATTGGCGTGCGGCAATTGTGCCAGACGGGCCACTTCCTGCCCCAGTGCGCTTTCGGCCGGGCCGCCCAGAAAGACCGGCATGGCCCCGGCACCGGCCAGCCGACGGGCCAGCCGGGCCCAGAACAGGGCATCCGGGCGTTTGGCCGCTTCACTGGCCCCCAGCACCAGAGCCACGCGACCGCTGCCCGCGCCCCTGGGCAGAACATGGCCTATTTGGCCGGGGCGCACCGCGGACTCCAGATCCAGACGGTACAGATCCGACCAGTGAAAAGCGTTATGGTGATTGTTCTGGGTCAGGGCAGTGCGATAGAGTTGCCAGAAACCATGGACGTGCAGGCCGCCCGGCAGCGCCGCCGGGCCCAGCTTGAGCCCGGCTTCCAGACCGGCCAGACAGGCGGCGGCCTCGGGCCGGGCGCTCAGATTGATGGCCGCCGCGTAGTGCCCGCGCGCCAGGGTGGGGCAATGCGAGGGGGGGAAAAAAACCACCTCCGGCGCCAGCGGCATCAGTTCCTGGAAAAACTGCGGCTCGGCCGCCACCCAGATGGGGTGGCCCGGCCAGCGTTTTTTAAGGGCAAGCAGCAGGGGAAAGGTAAGGATCAAGTCCCCCATGCGTTGCAATTGCAGAACCAGCAGGGGATCCGCGCTCATGAACGCGCCTTGCCCGCCTGGGGAGTTCCGTAGATCCGGCGCATATGTTCAAGCAGCGCTTGAAGTCTGTGCTCCCAGGTGTGGCAGGCCAGCACCCGGTTGCGCGCGGCAGCGGCCAGTTTGCGGCGTTCGGCCGGGTGGGCCAGATAGTGACGCGCCAGATCGGGGATTTCTTCCGGATCGTGATAACAGGCCATTTCATCGGGCTCGAAAAGCTGCTCCATCTGCGGCCGCCAGTCCGTGAGCACAAAAGCCCCGGCGGCGGGCACGTCGAAAACGCGCTGGTTGACCGCGCCTTTCATCTGCTTGCTGGTGCAGTTGAAATTGATGGCGGAATGCTCGTAAAAAGCGGGCAACTCCGCATAGTAGCTCAGGGCGTCCAGATAGCGGGGCCGGCAGGGCTCGCGCCGAAATTCGATCCGCCAGCCCCGGTCGCCCACGATCAGGGGACAAAAGGGCAGGAGACGGCGCACGCATCCGTTGCGATACAGGCGGGTGGCCTGCCAGGTGATGGCCGTTTCATAGGCCAGCCGGGCCTCGTTGTCGGGCAGGGCCTCGTAGCGGGCATGGACCTCGGGAAAGGACAGGCGCAGAAAATCCGCGACGGAACGCTGCTCGCTGTCCATAAAGGCTTGGGAAACCTCGCGGAAGGGCAGCAGCAGTTCACGCGGGAAGCGCCCGTTTTTCAGGCGGCCGCCCACCTTGTAGAGCATGGAGTTGCCCACAAAGGAGATGTCAGCCTTCCAGGCATCGGGAACCGCCGCGCGGCTCGGGTGGAAGCGATCCGGGTCCGTCCCCAGGGGCAGATAAAAAACGTGCTCAAAGCCTGTGCGGCGCAGACTTTCGATATTGTCCGCGTCCCAGGTGAACAAAGCCGTCCAGGGACTGACGCAACGCGAGTAGAGGTGGATGATCAGGTGGGGATTATCCACGAACCAGGAGGCCAGCGGCAGTTGCAGCCGGGCCAGCAGGTCCATGAGCACTCCCTCCACATCCACACCCATATGGTTGAGCGTGATGCAGCAGTCGGGCTTGAACGAAACCACAGCCTCCAGCAACTGCTGGACAAAATCCTCGCGAGCCAGAGTGTCGTCCTTGAGGGTGATCAGCTTATAGGCGAGACCCAGCTTGCGGCAGGCTCCTTCCAGTTCGCCCATCAGGAAATATTTGCTGGTCAGCAGGAGCACGCGCGGCGCGGCCTCGCGGAAACGGGGGTGTACCGCGCGACTCCAGAAGTCAAAACGGGCGCTGGCGGCGAGTTTTTCGCGCAGCTCGCCGTAATAGGCGCGGTCCAGACGCAGATAAAAAGGCAGGGCCAAGGGCAGCAGGCGTTTGCCGTTGTGGCGCGTCTGCCAGTGGGTCAATTCGCTGAGCGCCGCTTGGGGGTCAGACGCAGCGACCAGAAGCACGCGCTGCCGCAGGTCTTCAGGCAAAGCGGCCAACACGCCGGTCAGCTCTTGCAAACTATTTTCTTTTTCCACCACGGCGATGGGGCCGTCGTGCACTTCAAGCAAAAGATGAAGAGCGTGTCCCAAACCCGCGCCCAGCAACACAGGCAGGGCGTCCCGGCACTGTTCCGGTGAAAGGCTGCTGACCACGGATTTCTCCCGCTCCGCGCCGCCGGGACCGAGCATGGCGAAAGAGCGGCTATCCACATGGGCCAATATGTCGACCGGGACGTCGCCGGGGCATTGGCCGTCCGCGAAAACCGCCTCAAAGAGCGGAGCGCGGTGATGGGTCATTTTCCCTTGCCCTTGTCGGCCGGGGGCAGGGGCTCCACAATAATATCGTCGTAACAGAGCCGGAAGAGCACGTTTTCATAAGGCCGCTCCACCAGCATGAAGGCTCGGCCCACGGAGATTTCCACACCGGGATAGACCTTTCCCGGCACCATCAGGCGGCAGTTCTGCATGTAGTTTTCGTCCAGGTAGAGCTTTGACCAGAGCTCGGTACGCTGCTTCATGATCCGTTCGCGCTGCTCGACGAGCCGGGCCAGTTTGCGGCTGGCCTCATTGGCGTCGGGCGGCAGATGCCCGGCCACGGCCTTGAGGTGGGTGATGGACTGGGACAGGCCGGAAATAATCTTGTCGATTTTTTCCAGCTGGCGAATGCTCAGAGGATCGTACCCCAGATATATCTTGGTGGAAATGGCCGCCTTGTTGCCCAGCTGTCTGCCCACATAGACGCTGCCGTAGGCGTTGATGGTGCTGCCGTAGACCTGTTCGCGCACCACCATGTTGGCCCCGGCGTAAACCGTGCTGTACAGGCAGTATTTTTCGACAACCATGTTGCCGCGGGCGCGCGCTTCGATCTTTTCCAGAAAGGGCGTGAGCAGTTTGTCCCCCGCGTCCAGAAGGCAATGCTGGCCCGCGCCGCCGCGCGCGCCGCCGTCCACCATCAGATCACGGCGGGCACGCGCCACGCCGCCCTCCACCATGCCCATGATCCGGAGATTGTTGGCCTGCACGGAAAAACCGGAACGTACCGAACCGTGCACGGCCATGTCTCCCACAAAGAAAATGTTGCCCGTGCGGAAGCTGACGTCCTGACGCACATTGAGCAGACGCTTGACCGTGATTTTCCCGTTGTTGTAAAAAACGTAGCCGTTGGAGGTTGAGAGCAGATAGTTGGGATAGGCCGGGTCCACCTGGGTATTGGCTCCACCGGGGAGCACAGGCCTGGAAAGCACAAAGCGCGGATCCGGTTCCGCCCCGGCCTGCTCCAGAGGGATGACCTCGGCCAGAAGCTGCCCGGCAATGACATTCTGCACGTAGCCCAGACTGTAGAGGTCCGAGCTCTCGCCGTCTTCGCCGACGCCGGGTTTCGGGCGCAGATAGTCAAAGTCCGGGTTGAAATAATGTCGAAGATAGTATTGCACCTTACACCATCCGTCTGGGCTGAAAAAACTGCCGCTACCGGCGGCGCGAAACGCTATTCCGCCGCGTCCGGAATATACCCTTTAAGCTCTTCCTCGCTTTCATACGTGGGGAAAAAACCTTCTACCTCCGCGTCTTTCAAAAGTTGTGCCACATGCGGCGCGGGGCAGAGCAAAATCAACCTGCGCCCCCGCCCCTGAAGTTTGGTGCTGGTGCTCACAAGGACGCCCAGTCCGGCATTGTCCATTCGTCCCGCCCGGCTGAGATCCACCACCACCTGGGCGATGTCCGGAGCCGCTATGTGGTTTTTCATCTGCTGATTGAACTCGACTACGTCAGCCAGAAGTATATCGCCGGTCAGGCGCAGGATAATGATCTTATTATATAACTCCGCTTGCAGATCAAACATGACCGAGCCTCCGAAGCATTTTCTCATCGGGGATGGATTGTTCCCAATGTGGCGGCACTGCCTTTATCCCGCGAATAGCGACGACCCAAGACGTAAAAACCACGTCGTTACGCTCGGTCGTCATATTTAGAGCCCACTACGCCGACGCGGCTGAAGCAACGCGCGTTTTGCCTGGATTGCAGGCACGAATGTTTGCTTCGCGGCCGACGGGCTTTGCATTATTACCGGCAAAAAGTTCTGCGCAGCATGGCAACGTTGGAAATCTTGAAATGCTGCCGACGGCAACGCGAACTGGTGTCATCCGCGCCGGAAGCCGACGCCGACCCGCATTCCCGGGTGGACGGGGAGCACGTCAGCTTGGGACCGGGTCCGGCGTGCCGCTGTTATGAAAAAAGCCGGGTGGAATCCAGCCAAATGGTCACAGGCCCCCAGTTACAGAGGCGCACTTCCATTTCGGCTCCAAATATACCTGAAGATACGCTTCCGTGACACGCTTCGTCAACATGCCTGGCAAAACGTTCGAACATCGCGGCGGCCCAGGCCGGGTCGCCGGCGTCAGTAAAGGAAGGCCGACGGCCTTTGCGGCAATCGGCATACAGGGTGAACTGGGGCACCAGCAACACCTGGCCGCTGAAGTCCTGAAGGGAGCAGTGGAACTTGTGAGCCGCGTCGCCCTGGCCCGGGAAAATGCGCAGATCCAGGAGCTTGCGGGCCATGCCCGCAAAGGCCGGACTTTCACCAAAGTCCGGCCCGTCATCCCGGCCAAAGCCCACCAAGGCCAGCAGCCCCTGGCCGATGGAGGCCACAACGCGGTCGTCCACGCTGACCGAGGCCTCGCGAACCCGTTGGGCCACTATGCGCATCAGGCCCCCTCCCTCGGCATAGGTTCGGTCGGAACCTCCCGGCGTGGAGACGCGTCGGCGGAGGCCGCGTTTTTCTGGCCCGCCTGCCGGTTTTTCCTGCGGCCGGCTTTGCGCTCTTCCTCTTCACGCAACGCCCGGCGCAAGACCTTGCCCACGATGGTTTTGGGCAATTCCTCGCGGAACTCCACCAAGCGCGGCACCTTATAGGAAGCCAGTTTGCTGCGGCACCAGGCAATGATCTCGGATTTGTTCAGACTTTCGCCGGGACAGGGCACCACATAAGCCTTGAGCACTTCCCCGCGCACATCGTCGCTGATGCCCACCGTGACGGCTTCCATGATTTTGGGGTGCTCCAGCAATACCTCATCCACTTCACGCGGATAGACATTGTAACCGCCCACAATGACCATGTCTTTCTTGCGATCCACAATATAAAAATAACCGTCCTCATCCATGGTCGCCAAGTCGCCGGTATAAAGCCAGCCGTTGCGCAGGGCGCTGGCCGTTTCGTCGGGTCGCCGCCAATAGCCGCTCATGACCTGGGGGCCCTGGATGACCAGTTCCCCCATCTTGCCGGGGGGCAAGGTCAGGGAGCCGCCTTCCATATCCACAATGCGGGCGTCCGTGCCGGGCAAGGGCATGCCGATGGAATTTTCTTTCTGGCCCTGGCGGCCCAGGGGATTGATATGGGTGATGGGCGAGGCCTCGGTCAGGCCGTAGCCTTCCAGAATGGCGGCGCCGGTAGCCTCCTGGAAGCGGCGGAAAATTTCACGCGGCAACGGGGCCGAGCCGGAAACGCAGATCCGGATGCTGTGCAGATTATAACGGGCCAGATCCTTCTGCTGCAAGAGCGAAATATAGACGGACGGCGCGCCCGGAAAAATCGTGGGCTTGTGGCGGGCGATGATGCGCAGCACGTCCTGCGGCACATAGCGCGGCAGGGGCAGGGTGGTGGCGGCAAGGGCCACGGGGATGATCAGGCCGGTGGTCAGGCCGTAGACATGAAAGAAGGGCAGCAGGGAAATAAAAGTATGGTGCTCTTTGGCCGAGACGTGGATGATGTCCAGCACCTGCCGGCAGTTGGTGCCCAGATTGGCATGGGTCAGGGTGACGCCCTTGGGCAGACCGGTGGTGCCCCCGGTATACTGGAGCATAACCGGGTCGTGCAGCGTGTCCGCAATGGGCTCCGTATGACGCTGCGCGCCTTTGCAAAAGCTCTTCCACTCAAAGACATGCTTGCCGTCGTAGGGGATGGGCTCCTTGGGATTCCGGGCCTGCTTGAAGCGGTACAGCCAGTTGAGCGGAAAGGAAAGGGCGTCGCCCACGCCGGTAATGATGAAATTGCGCAGCGGCAGGCGGTCGCGCAACGCGGCCACGCGCGGCCAGAGCAGATCAAGCAGGATCATATGTTCCGCCCCGGAATCCTGCATGTTTTCCCGCAGTTCCTTTTCCATGTAGAGCGGGTTGGTCATGACCACCACGGCCCCGGCCTTGATGGCTCCCCAGAAGGCGATCATGGTCTGGGGCAGATTGGGCAGCATGATGGCCACCCGCTGACCCGGTTCCACGCCCATGCGCCGCAGAGCCCCGGCAAAGAGTTCCGCCCGTTCGAGCAAGCTTTTATAGGTAATGCGCGTGTTCTGGAAGATCAGTGCGTTACGATGGGGATAGGCCGCGGCGGCCTCGTCCAGCAGGGAATAAAGGGGCTTGTCCCAGATCTCCACGGTACGGGGCACGAAATCCTCATAATGGGCGAACCAGGGCCGATACAACTCAGTGTTCATGGCGCATCCTTATGGAGATCAGAGATCGGGGGATGGAACAGCCTGTGCGGAAAAGGACGGCGTGCCGCCGGCCAGCGCGCTGACCACGGCATAGGCCTTGATGCCCTCGGACCGCCCGGTAAAGCCCAGGCCTTCCTCGGTGGTAGCCTTGAGGTTGACCCGCGCCGTGTCCAGGCCCAGCAGCCGGGCCACATTCTTGCGTATTTCTTCACGGAAGGGCGACAGGCGGGGCGTCTGGGCCACGATGGTCAAATCCACATGGCTGAGCTCAAGCCCTGCGCCGCGCAGCATTTCCAGAACCTGATCCAGCAACACGGCTGAAGAAATGCCCTCATAGCGGGCCTGGCTGTCGGGGAAGTGCTGGCCTATGTCGCCCAGGGCCGCGCAGCCCAGCAGGGCGTCCATGAGCGCGTGCAGCAGCACGTCGCCGTCGGAATGAGCCACAACTTCCGGGCCGCCGGGAATGAGCACGCCGCCCAGCTTCAACGGGCGACCCGGACCGTAACGATGCACGTCGTAGCCCATGCCCGCGCAGGGGCGGGGCATAGCCTGTTCTCCGGCCAGCAGGGAAAGATCTTCGGGATGGGTGATTTTCACGTTGGCAGCCTCACCGGGCACAATGAGCACTTCGTGGCCCTGAACTTCCATCAGCGCGGCGTCGTCGGTGACGGCCAGGCCCGCATCCAAGGCATGTTGGTGGGCCTGACGCAGCAAGGTCAGGTTAAATCCCTGGGGTGTCTGCACCGCCGCCAGCCGGGCGCGCGGCAGGGTAGCCGCAACACGCCCGTCGTCCACCATTTTGATAGTGTCAGTGACGGGCAGACCGGGAACGACCGCGGGCGCGCCCTGGCGCAGGGCCTCACAAACGCGGCGTACCAGGGCCGGGCTCAGAAAGGGGCGGGCCGCGTCATGCACCAGCACGTACCGCGTCCGACGCGGCAGGACCGCCAGACCCAGGCGCACGGAATCCTGGCGCAACGCGCCGCCGGCCGCCGCCAGCCAGGGCAGGCCGAGATCCTCTCGCGCGCAAAGGGCATGCAAGCGCTCTTCCTCGGCGGTACGCCGGTCAGGGGGGAAAACAAAAACAATACCGGCCACCACGGCGCTGCGGCTCATGGCGCGCGCCGCGTGCCAATACAACGGGACGTCCCGCCAGCATAAAAACTGTTTGGGACAGCCGCCGACAACGGCCGCCAGACGGCTGCCGCTCCCGGCGGCCAGGATCAGGCCCCAGGGTTTTTCCGGCTGGGAATTTTCAGGCATGGCAAGCCTCTGACAACAAGCGGGAGCCGGACGATAAGCCGGGTTCTGTCATGCGACAAGTCGCATGTGACCGTCATTCCTCTAGGAGCGCGATTGCCCGCGCCCTCAAGCAACCTACCCGGAAGGCATGGGCCGGGCCGGCCGCCTTCCCTATTTGGTCTTGCTCCAGACGGGGTATGCCGAGCATGCCGCGTCACCGCGGCATCTGGTGGGCTCTTGCCCCACCGTTTCACCCTTACCGCGCAAAGCACGGCGGTTTGCTTTCTGTGGCGCTGTCCGAGGGTCGCCCCTCCTGGGTGTTACCCAGCGTCCTGCCCTGTGGAGCCCGGACTTTCCTCTCCGGGCCAATGGCCCGCAGCGACGGTCTGTCCGGCTCCCGCTTGTTTGCGGCCGGAGATTTTTACGGACGCTTTACCGGCCGGAGGCAGAGCGTCCCAATAAGGCTCAAGCTAATCCGTCAGGGGTACAGGCTTGGGAGCCGCAACAGCCTCTTCCGGCAGGCTGAAATGCTCGCACCAGAAAATCAGGCGCTGGCAGTTGGGGCAGCTCAGAATCTGCTGGCCGCGCTGCAACTCAATGAAGGACTGCGGGGGCACCGCGATATTGCAGCCGGAGCAGATGCCGTCCGTCACAGCCACAATGACCGGATGTTCCAGACGCACGCGAATGAACTCATAGCGCATGAACACGGGCTGGGGAATGGCCTTGCTGACCTGAGCACGCTTCTGGTTCAGAGAATCCAGATTGATTCCGGCTTTCTTCAGCTTTTCTTCCAGACCTTCACGTTTGACTTCCAGCTCGGCTTTAAGGGCGGAGTAATCCCGATCAATTTCGGCCAGCGTGTCGTTCTGCAACTGCAATTCTTCCATGAGGGTCATCTTTTCTTCCTCACGGGAGCGGTTGATTTTCTCCATGCTGTCCATTTCACGCATCATGGCGTGATATTCGCGGGTATTGCCCACCTGCATGAGCTTGTTTTTGCTCTTTTTGATCCTGGCGGAATCGTCGTCAATCTCCAGGGACAGGCGTTTCTGCTGTTCCTGGAGATGCGCCAGCTTGTCCAGGACGCGATTGCGCTGAGCCTCGGCGGCCTCAAAGCGTTGCTCCAGATCCTCAAGCTCGCGGGGCGCGCTTTCCAGCTCCTGCTTGACAGCGAAGATGGCGTCATCCACCTTCTGCAATTCCACTAACTGCTTTATCTGATCCAAGTAAACGGCACTGCTCATATATTCCTCCTGGGAGTCATGGCAAAAGGACGGGGCGCAACGGTGAAACCGAAGGCACGAAAACGACGTTCAGGCCACTGAGGCGTTGCGCCAGCAAGCCGCTCATGCGGCGCATCATTTCTTCCTCCAGGCTGTGGTGCCCCACATCCAGCAGGCAGATTTCAGCCTCCAGCGCCGTATGGTATTTGACGTCGCCGGTAATGAAAAGCTGGGCGCCTGCCGCGCGCGCTTCCCGCAGAAGGGAAGAACCGGAACCGGTGCAGTAAGCCAGGCGCGAGATGCTTTCCGGTACGGGGCCGCAGACCGTGGCCGTGGAGAGATCAATGTGCCGGGCCAGAGCGGATGTGATTTGCGCAAGGCTCAAGGGCGCGGGCAGATCACCGGCCAAACCGAAGCCCAGCGGCAGGGGAGCCGCAGCCAGCGGCGGGGCCGTGGCTTCCAACACCGCCAGGTTGCCGAGTTCCAGCTCGCGCGCCAGCCAGCCCGCCGGACCGTCGGCGTTGACGTCCAGCGAGGTGTGGGCGGCATAGAGCGGCACATCCGCAGCGAGCAACAGGCACAGAACTTCATGGTAGGCGTCCAGACGCCGGGGCAGGGCGGGCTTGAGCGCCAGGGGGTGGTGGCTCAAAATGCACTGCGCCCCCCGTTCCAGCGCCTGACGCACCGAGGCGGGCGTGGGGTCCAGGCAGACGGCCAGCATGTCGGCTTCACTTCTGTGCGCTGCTACCTGCAGGCCCGAGATATCCCAGGGGGCGGCGGCGTCGAGAGGCGCGATTTTTTCAATGGCGCTAAATATTTCAATGAGTTGCATTGATATTGCCCTCAATAAAAAAGGCACTTTCTTGCACTTGAACAGAGAAAGCGCCTTAAAAAATCATCCGGCGTAAAAAAAGAAAGCGGGAATGTGCGGCAAACGTGTACACACCTTGTCTGACGCGCGCGGCTCTGAGCGAACCACACGGCTGTTGCACGATGTTGTGGTTAATCTTGATATTCTGTCCGTATAAGTCGGCTTTGTCAAGGCCGGGCCAGCTACTGGCCGCGCAGATAGCGCACGGCATTGACGAACAGCAGGGTGCCCGGCGGGTCCAGTTCGCCCCTGGTCCAGGCGGGATGATTGGTCACATGGTGAAAGGCTTCGGGATGCGGCATGAGGCCCAGCACGCGTCCTGTGGGGTCGGTGAGTCCGGCAATGGCCAGCGGCGAGCCGTTGGGGTTATAAGGATACTCCTGCGTGGGCTTGCCGCTTTCCGGGTCGGCATATTGGAGAGCGATGAGCTGTTCGGCCGCAATACGACGCAGACATTCCTCGTCACGGGGAATGAGCTTGCCCTCGCCATGGCGCACGGGCATGGCCAGCAGGGGCAGGCCTTTGGTGAACACGCAGGGGCTGTCGGAATTGGGCAGCAGATGCACCCAGCGGTCCTCGAAGCGGGCGGAATCATTGTGACCCAAGGATGCCTGGCGCTCGAAGCGGACGCCGCCCAGCGCGGGCAGCACGCCCAGCTTGACCAGCAGCTGGAAGCCGTTACAGATGCCGAGGATCAGCTTGCCCTGGTCCAGAAATTCCCGCAGGCTTTGCAGCAACGGCGTGCCTTGGGCGTCTTTCAAATAGCGCCAGCGCATGGCTGCGGTCTGGGCCGCGCCCAGGTCGTCGCCGTCCAGAAAGCCGCCGGGGAAAATCAGAAAATGGTAGTCCGCAAGGCATACGTTGCCCGCCACCAGATCGGAGAAATGCACCACGTCGGCCCTGTCGGAACCGGCCAAGCGGGCCGTATGCGCGGTTTCCAGATGGGAATTAGTACCGTAGCCGGTGATGACCAGAGTATTGACTGTAGCCATGCGGGAGGAGCCTCCTTAGGAGCAGCCTGAAATACGCCCGGCCCGGAGCGGGGTAGGGCCGCGCGTCCAACCACACGGCGGGACGCATGCTGAAAAAGGGAAAATTACACTACTTACCTTATCAGACTTAGTCAATGCTAGCCAAAAAAATCAATTGGGTGTATCAGCATGCGGTTACGCGGAACCGTGCATTCAAGCAAAACAGGTGGGAGGCCATGAAAACCAAATTTATTTTTGTAACGGGCGGGGTTTTGTCTTCACTGGGCAAAGGCTTGGCGGCCGCTTCGCTGGGCGCGCTTTTACAGACGCGCGGCCTGTCGGTGACCATTCAGAAGCTGGATCCTTATATTAATGTGGATCCGGGCACCATGAACCCCTTCCAGCACGGCGAAGTTTTCGTGACCGACGACGGGGCCGAGACCGACCTTGATCTGGGCCACTACGAGCGCTACCTCAACGTGCCCATGTCGCGCAAAAACAACACCACCTCGGGCTCCATCTACAATCACGTCATTGCCAAAGAGCGGCGCGGCGACTATCTGGGCGCCACCGTGCAGGTGATCCCGCACATCACCGACGAGATCAAGCATACTGTGCTTTCCCTGGCCGAGGGCGAGGGCGCGCCGGACGTGGCTATCATAGAAATCGGCGGCACGGTGGGCGACATTGAGGGTCTTCCTTTCCTGGAGGCGATCCGCCAGTTGCGTTCGGAACTGGGGCGCGACAACTGCCTGAACATTCACCTGACCCTGGTGCCCTATCTGCGTTGCGCCGGTGAACACAAAACCAAGCCTACCCAGCACAGCGTCAAGGAGCTGCTTTCCATCGGCATCCAGCCGGACATCATCCTCTGCCGCTGCGAACAGAGCATCCCCCAGGAAATGCGCAAAAAGATCGCCCTGTTCTGCAATGTGGACCAGGACGCGGTCTTTTCCTCCGTGGACGTGGACAACATTTATGAAGTGCCCCTCAAGTTCTATGAGGAAGGTTTTGACCAGAAAGTCGCCATCATGCTGCGCCTGCCCGCGCGCAATGCCCACCTGGAATCCTGGGAAAAGCTGGTTCACGACAGCGCCAATCCCCAGGGCAAGGTGACCATTGCCATTGTGGGCAAGTATGTTGACCTGAAAGAAGCCTACAAGAGCCTGCACGAAGCCCTGATCCACGGCGGCGTGGCCAACCGGGTGGCTGTGGAGTTGCGCTACGTCAACTCCGAAAATGTGACCGAACACAACGCGGCTTCAGTGTTCAAGGGCTGTGACGGCATTCTGGTGCCCGGCGGCTTCGGTTACCGCGGCGTGGAGGGCAAGATCGCGGCTATCCGCTACGCCCGCGAAAAACACGTGCCCTTCTTCGGTATCTGTCTGGGCATGCAATGCGCGGTCATTGAATTTGCCCGCCATGTGGCCGGTCTGGACGACGCCAATTCCGAGGAGTTCAATCCTCTGTCCGACCACAAGGTTATTTACCTGATGACCGAATGGTTCGACTTCCGCACCAAAAATGTGGAAAAACGCGACGCCAGCAGCGATAAGGGCGGCACCATGCGCCTGGGTTCCTATCCCTGCAAGGTATTGCCCGGCACCAAGGCCCACGAAGCCTACAAAAAGGATATGGTGGACGAACGGCATCGCCATCGCTATGAGTTCAACAATGCCTTTAAGGAAATTCTGGGCCAGAAGGGCATGGCCTTCAGCGGCACGGCGCCGGACGACTCTCTGGTGGAAATCATGGAGCTGCCCGACCATCCTTGGTTCCTGGGCTGTCAGTTCCATCCCGAGTTCAAATCCCGCCCCATGGAAGCCCATCCTTTGTTCCGCGAATTCATCAAGGCGGCCAAAAAGCAATCCAAAGCCTGAGCGCCGTTTTGTCGCTTGGCTTGTGATGTATGAAAGGGGAGGCCTGAGGCCTCCCCTTTGCCGTAACTGAGACTTGGTTCCCTGCGGTTTCCGTAGGGGCCGCCACCCGGCGCAAGCCTTGCGGCCTTTCCCTTTTTGTTCGCAGCTTCCGTCTATTGCATAATTTTTCAGCATATGGCACAATTTTTGTAAATGAGAACTCCGTTCAGACATTGTAGCTTATCAGCCTAAAAGAGCAGACATGGCACTGGAACTTCGTCAGCAATTGAAATTGGCTCAGCAACTGGTCATGACGCCGCAGTTACAGCAGGCCATCAAGCTGCTTCAGCTCTCGCGCGTGGAACTACTGGAAACCGTGCAGCAGGAGATGCTGGACAATCCTTTTCTTGAGGAGCTCTCGGGTGATGAGTCTTCTTCGGATCAGGCCTCCCAGACAGAGCGCCGGGAGGCCGTTGAAGAAGAGGTCTACGACAAGGAACTCGCCAAGGATGCCTCGTGGGAGGACTATCTCGGCGAGTTCGCCAGCACTCCGCGCCAAGTACAGCCGCGTGACTTTGAAGCGGCTGAAGAAATTTCTCCTCTGGAAGCCCGTTATGCCGCCAAGCCCACATTGGAAGGGCATCTGCTCTGGCAGCTGCGCCTTTCCATGCTGACCGAGGCGCAAAAGGAAATCGGCGAGGTCATCATCGGCAATCTGTCTTCCTCCGGCTATTTGCAGGCCACCTTGGAAGAAATCGCGGAGATGACCACATCCACGCCCGACGAGGTGCGGGCGGTGCTGGAAAGAGTGCAGCTTTTTGATCCCATAGGGGTGGCCGCGCGCGACGCGCGCGAGTGTCTGCTGATCCAGCTGAAAAGTCTGAACTATGACCGGGATCCCATTCTTCTCGATCTGGTCCAGTCCCATCTGGAAGATCTGGAGGCCAAGCGCTACAAGCCTCTGCTGCGCAAGTTCAAGCTGGATATGGAGGAACTCAAGGAATATCTGAACATCATCCAGAGCCTTGATCCACTGCCCGGCGCCAGTTTCGGCGGCGGCGAACCCACCTATGTGAGCCCGGATGTCTTTGTGTACAAGATGGGCGATGAATTCGTCATTCTGCTCAATGAAGACGGTTTGCCGCAGTTGCAGCTTTCCTCGCTCTGCCAGATGAATATGGGATCTTCCTCGGATAAGGAAAAAGAATACTGTACGGAAAAAATGCGCTCGGCCTCCTGGCTGATCAAGAGCCTGTATCAACGCCAGCGTACGCTGTACAAGGTGGTGGAGAGCATTGTGCGCCACCAGCAGCCGTTTTTTGAAAACGGCGTCACCAAACTGGCTCCGCTGATTCTGAAAGACATTGCCGATGATATCAGCATGCACGAATCAACCGTAAGCCGGATCACTACCAACAAATACGTGGCGACGCCCCACGGGATTTTTGAGCTGAAGTTCTTCTTTAACAGCGGCCTTGAGCTGGACGACGGCAGTCAGGTCGGCTCGGAAAGCGTTAAGGCGCTGATCAAGAAGTTCATAGCCGATGAAGACTCCAAGGCCCCCTTGAGTGACGAACGCATCGGAGAAATGCTCAAGGAGCGCCTGAAAGTGAATATTGCCCGGCGTACGGTGGCCAAGTACCGCACGGCGCTGGACATTCCCTCGTCGTCACGGCGTAAGGAGCACTTCTGATCTCACAGCGGTGCTTTGCAATCCCAAGGAGGAACGCATGAATATCTCTTTCGCCTTCAAGAATTTTGAGGCCTCCGATCATTTGAAGAAGTATGCCCGCCGCCGCATGGAAAAGTTGGGGCGGTTTTATGGCAAGTCCGCGGGTCTGGAAGTAAGCGTCGTGCTGACGGTGGATAAATTCCGCCATCGTTGCGAAGTGACCGTTTCCGGCGAGGGCCTGCATATCAACGCCACCGAGCAGACCTCCGATATGTACGCGGCTATCGACCTTGTGACCGACAAGGTGGAAGCCCAGATCAAGCGTCAGGTGTCCCGCGTCAAGGAACAACGCCGTAAGGCCCGCAATGCCGATGTGGACGTCTTTACCTACAATCTGGAAGCCCAGCCCGAGGAAAGTCAGACCGTGGTGGGCACGGACCGCTTCGCGCCAAAGCCGCTGCACCTGGATGAGGCGCTGATGCAACTGGATTCCATCGGCAGCGAATTTCTGGTCTTTCTCAATGCCGAAAGCAATCGCGTCAATGTGGTTTACCGTCGGCGCACTACAGGCTACGCCCTGATTGATCCCGTGTTGTAGCCGTTCCGCCATACTTTTTCCGCCGGGCCTGTCTTCGCACGAAGATCGGCCCGGTGGCTCCCAGTGAAGTATACGTATGAGCACGTCACAGCAGCCCCCCTGCCGCAGCCCGTCCGATCCGGATTCATCTGCTGACACGCCCAAAGTCGCCCATGACCGCCCTGTGCAGGTCTGTATTGTCACCGGTCTTTCCGGCGCGGGCAAAAGTACGGCCGTGCAGGTTTTTGAAGATCTGCGCTATTTCGCCGTGGACGGTCTGCCCGCAAGTCTGGCCCCGGAAATGGCCGCTATGATGGAACGCCCTTCCATGAGTCATTTCATGGGCATTGCCTTGGGCATGGACATGCGTCAGAGCAATTTCCCGGATGAAATCAACGACGCCCTGAGCGTTATGGCCGCCAAGGGTATCCGTCCGCTTCTGCTGTTTCTGGAGGCTGACGCGCAGGAGCTCATGCGCCGCTACGCCACCACCCGCCGCCCGCATCCGCTGGAGCGGGAGGGCATGGGCCTTGAAGCCGCCCTGGCCGCCGAACGCAACCGCCTGCGCCCTTTGCGGGAAATGGCCGACTTGGTTATCGACACTTCGCGTTTTTCCATCCATGACCTGCGGCGTTCCATTCAAAAGCGTTGGAGCGGCAACAAGGACAAATTGCGCGCTATCCGCGTCAATGTGATTTCCTTTGGCTTCAAGTACGGCGTGCCCCGAGAAGCCGACACGGTTTTTGATCTGCGCTTTCTGCCCAACCCGTATTTTGTGGAAGAGCTGCGCCCCCTTTGCGGCAAGGACAAGGCCGTGGCCGATTATGTTTTCGCCTCGTCCAGCGCGGTGGAATTCCGCAAGAAACTGCTGGACCTGCTTTTTTTCATGTTGCCCCTGATGGAGGCCGAAGGCCGCTACCGGATTACCATCGCCGTGGGCTGCACCGGCGGGCGGCACCGCTCGGTGGCTATGGCCGAAGAATTGTCACAGGCGCTTCGCCAGGCGGACTACCCGACCTCTCTGGAGCACCGGCACCTTGAACTTGGCTGAAAAAGCTGGCAGGTTGTGAACCGTGAGGAATGCCATGACGGATGAAAGCAAGACGACACAAGTCGGGATCATTGTGGTCTCCCATGCGGACTACGGTTCTGCCATGCTGCGTACGGCCGAATTTATTTTGGGACCGCTGAGCGATTGCAGTTCCATCAGCGTTGACGTGGCGCATGAAGTTTCTGAAACAGTGCGCCGTTTGGACGACGCGGCCCAACGCCTGGATAAGGGCGCGGGCGTTATTATTCTTACGGATATGTTCGGCGGCACCCCCACCAACCTGGCCCTTTCCCTGTTGGGCAGCCATAAGGTGGAAGTGGTGACCGGCGTCAATCTGCCCATGCTTCTGAAGGTGTTCACGTCCCGCGACAAAGAGCTGAACGAACTGGCCCGCATCGCCGGTGAAGCCGGGGCCAAAGGTATTGTGGTGGCCGGCAGCATGTTGCGGAACAAGGCCCGTGACAAAACGGGCGACTGAGCAATGTGGTTTCGCGTGGACAATCGCCTGGTACACGGGCAGGTGATCGAGGCATGGCTGCCGTATACCGGCGCCAAACATCTGGTAGTGGCCAATGACGAACTGGCTACGGATCTATTACGCCGGCAGATTGTGGAGCTGGCCATACCCCAGCGCGTAATCACTCATTTTATCCCGGTGCGCGAACTTGCTGCCACACTGGATGCCTGCGGAGACGACAGCTTCGTGCTTTTTGCCAACTGCCAGGATGCCCGCCGGGCCTGTGATGAGGGCATTGAAATGCCGGTGCTCAATATGGGCAATCTGCACTACGGGCCGGACAAATTGCAATTACTGCCCCATGTGGCGCTTTCAGCACAGGACAGGGAAGATTTACGCATTATTCAGCAGCACCTTGTGCAGCTGGACTTCCGCTGCGTTCCCACTGAAAACGTACGAGGCTCTTATGATCAACTTTTCTGAGCTGATATACACGGGGCTTCCGTACGCTTTTTTTTTGTCCTGGCTGGGGCGGCTCGTTCCTCATGCATCATCGGCCTGCTGGACAGGCCCATATGCCTCGCGCTGATCACGGGCTTTTACACCTCCGATTGGGCTCTGGCGCTCTCACTCGGCATCATTCTTGAATTGCTCTGGCTGGATGTGTTGGAGTTGGGCAGCGTAGTGCCCCCCTTCGGCAGCCTGAGCTTTCTGCTGCTTTTTCCTCTGGCCTCGCATTTCGGGCTGAACCGGCCGGGTCCTCTTTTGTTGCCCCTGATACTGGTCATTCTGGCCGCCTATTTGGGCGGTTTTATGGAGCGCAGCCTGCGCATCCATGAAAATTATTTAGTGGATAGGGTAGAAGCCTGGTGCGCCGGTGATTGTTTTGTCCTTACGCCCGGTCAAGCTGTTCTGCATGTTGTTTTGCTTCGGGCCTTCTGGCAGTTCATGCTGTACGTCGTATGTTACGCCCTGTTATTTTGCCTGATCGCCGTGCTGTCGGCGCGCCAGGCCCTGCCGCAACTGTCGGTACTGAGCTGGCCCATGCTGTACGGGGCGGCCCTGATGGGCGCGGTACTTTCGTTGCGAACCCGACGCGCGTACATGGTGTTGGCCTGCAGCCTGGGAGCCTTGGCCTTGCTGATCTGGGCCGGACAGAAAAGCCTGCCCTGAGGGCTCGGGATACCGTTTTCCCAGTGTTGCATAGCCCGTTTTGTCCGATACGGATGGACAAGACCGAGCCTCCAGCACAGGGCAGACGCATCTAAAAAAACGCGGCCAGCGTGTTTATAATTTAATTATTTAAAATAGTTAATAGAATTATCTGACCACGCTACGGAGTTAGGCAAAGCCACCTTTGCTCCGCCGGAGCGAAGCGCAGGCGGATGGCTGGTGCCGGGAGAATCCTAAAAACTAAGATTTTTCGGCGCTGGCAAGGAAAATGGCGCTTTTTGCGCGGAATGTACTCAAGTACATGAGCAGCAAAAAGCCCCAGATGACGTCGCCAGCGCCAAAAAGGCTGGTTTTGACGGATAATCCCGTCAAATAAGAGGTCAGCAAAAGCTGAAATTAGATGCGTCTGCCTTGGCCTCCAGCAGCCCTGTTCTTGACATGCGTAAAAAGAGCCCCTACAAGTGGGGCGACGCGCTCGTAGCTCAGTTGGATAGAGCGATAGCCTCCTAAGCTGTAGGCCGCAGGTTCGATTCCTGCCGGGCGCACCAGTCATGAACGCAGGCAGTTGCATTTTTGCGGCTGCCTGTTTTTTTATACGGCCGGCAATTCAAGCGTCGGAAAAGGGAACACTCATGGCGAATACCGAAATCCGGCTTTATTGCTTTATCTTCTGCGTCGTTGTGGCCTGCTGTTTGCCTCCTCTGGCGGTCTGGAGCCGGACCGATAAGCCAGCCAACATTGAGGATGCACACACTTTTGAACATCTCTGGCAGGCCACGCCCGCCGATCAGCGGCGTGCCCTGCCCAACAACAGCGCCCCACCGGAACGACGTCTGCCGCGTATGCAGTTGCCGCCCCTGCCGCCTCAGGAAGAGGGGAGCATTCGGCGGGTGATGCTGCCTGAGGGTGTGAAGGCCGTGGCATTGACATTTGATCTCTGCGAACTGGCAACAACCACCACGGGCTACGACGCGGACGCCATCAATTTCCTGCGGCGCGAGCATATCCCGGCCACGCTGTTCATGGGCGGCAAATGGATGCGCACCCATGCGGAGCGCGCCAAGCAGGTCATGGCCGACCCTCTGTTCGAGATCGGCAACCATGCCTGGTCGCACGGTAATTTCGGGATTATGGATCCGCAAAACATGCGCGATCAGGCTCTCTGGACGCAGGCGGAATATGAAATTCTGCGCGGGGAAATCCTCCGGGGCGCAGCGGAAAAAGGCGCATCCTTGCCGGACATCGCCGCTGTACCGAATTTGTTTCGCCTGCCGTACGGGCGCTGTACGGATCAGGCCCTGACACTTCTGGCCCATCTGGGGCTGCAGGTCATCCAATGGGATGTGGTGGCTGAGGTCATGGCGGATAACAGCCGCCCAGAACTGGCTGCGGATGTGGCACGCCGGGTGCGTCCCGGTTCCATTCTTCTCTTTCATGCCAATCGCGTGCCCAAGGGCACAGCGGCCTTGTTGTCAGGTGTGGTGCGTGAATTACGCGGCAGAGGATATCATTTCGTGACTGCGGGAAAGCTGTTGGCCATGGGGCAGCCTTGGCGCACGCGAGACGGTTACTTTAACAAACCCGGCGACAATAAGGCTCTGGACACTCGCTTTGGCGTGGACGGCACTGGTCGGAGGCCATCCGCCAAAGAAATAGCGGAGTAGTCCTTCCCTGGACTCTCAGTTACTCTCTGAAAGCCTTCTGCTCCTTTCCCTTAGGGGATATTGTCTCCGCTTTTCCCCAACGCCATCTCTTCTTCGGCTGTGCGTATTTCTTTCTGCCACTGGCATCCAGCCCGGCAAGCACAGGCACCAGCCGCACTGATTCCTTCTTCACGGACCAGCAAGGCCATTATTCGAGCGTGTCGATCCAATCCCATGGAAAGGATCTAAATGACACTCCCGGACTGGAATATTTGCTATGCAGCATAGCGCGCGGCCACGCCGTATTTCTTCCTGTTTCGAGACGTTAATACCCCAGTACCTCATAATCATAGGCTGACAAGACTGGTACATGTGCCTTCAGATGCAACAGCAAGCGAAGCGTGTTTATCTTATAATTTATATAAAATTTGAAATAAATAACTATATAAATTATATATAGCTTTCTAAATAACTAGGTTATCAAAATCGCTCAAAAAATAGTCATGCGGCCAAAGAATGATGATTTTTTTCCCGCAGATTGCCCCTTTGAAAGGCGTTAGCCTATAGCGATAATTTTTGATGCCGATAGGATTAGAAAATGTTTTTATGAGTATAATCTGAGTAAAAAGCTATACTTTGACGTGGGATGGACTTTTGGCCAGCCGGATATTTTTGGGGTGTCCCGCTTAACCTGACCGCCATGCGCTATGGCGGTCAAAGGCAGATATGGAGTGGAAAAGGGATGCTTTTACACAAACCCGGACACGATCCGAGTTCACTGTACGCAATATAGCTGTGTGGTTATGCGGCTACTGTGAGGGGGGAATAATAGCCGCTATATTCAGGAGAAAATATTTTTTGCCGTCCATGCCTGAAAAATATGCTGTATATTTCTCAGGAGTTCTTTAATGCGCTATCCGAAAGAGGTAAAACATCATGTGGAGGTCATTACGGGTTCATTACAAGCTTCTGGCTTGTAATGCGGTTTGCGTTGCGTTTATCGTCACGCTGGTCTGCATAGCCATGTCCGGCTTGCAGCAAATGCCGGGACAGTCCACATCCCAGGCCGACAACGTGTTTTGGCTCTGGGGTTGGGCCGCTGTATTTTGCGTTTGTGTGCTGCTCATGGGATTTTGGGTGGGCATGGATATCGGCAGACCCATCCAGCGCGGCAAAACTTTTGCCCGGACGCTGGCCTCTGGAAATTTTGAAGCCCGCTGGCAGGAGATGGCCGATAGCGAGCTGGGGGACATGGCCAAAGATCTGAATCAGGCACTCGACATCGTACTGGATCAGTCCTCACAATACAGGGATATCCTCAACTCTCTGCCCAATCCTCTGGCGACGTTGGACAGTAACCGCAATTTCACTTTTGTGAACACAGCGGCCGAAAAGCAGTTCGGCATGCTCTGCACGGATCTGCTGGGCAAACAGTGCTCCACCTGGGGAGCGGCCGTCTGCAACACCGAGCACTGCGCTTTGGAATGTTATCTACGCGGCATTAAGGATGTGGTTTTTCACCAGCCCGGCATGGGGACGCTCAAAGCCATGGTGGTGCCTTTGAACAACCGCCTGGGCGAGCATATCGGTTTTATCGACATGGTTTTTGACATTACGGAAGAATATAACAACCGCCAGCGAATCGCGGCGCTGCACGACACCATCGCCGACTCCGCCCATGATGCGCAGGATATCGCCCAACGCCAATCCTCGCTTTTCGATACCGTCATTGCCCAGCTTGCCACCACTTCAGGCATAGCGCGCGAGCAGGATGAAGCCTCCACCCGGACCGTCAGCGAGGTGGAGGAGATGAGCGCCGCCATGACTCATATCGCTGAGCGGGCGGCGGACGCCACGCACAACGCACAGGCTTCGGAGGAGGAAGCGGAGCGCGGTGCGGTTATGGTGGAACAGGCCATTGAGGGCATTCGACGGCTTACGGCGCAAACCAACACGCTGGCGAGCACCATGGAACAGTTGAACGAACACGCCTTCAACGTCAGCCGTGTGATCACACTCATTGAGGACATTGCGGACCAGACCAACTTATTAGCACTGAACGCGGCCATTGAAGCGGCGCGGGCCGGAGAGGCCGGTCGGGGTTTTGCCGTGGTGGCCGATGAGGTGCGCAAACTGGCGGAAAAAACCATGCAGGCCACCGGGGACGTGGCGCGGGCCATCAAGGCCATCCAGTCCAGCGCGCAGACAAGTTCACAGGCCACGGGTCAGGCGGTGGAGCTTTCCACGGAATCGGAGGAATTCATCAGCAAGTTTGGTGAAATCCTCAACCGCATTCTGGAAGTGGCCCGCAAGACGGCTGTTGAAATCCATTCCATCGCGTCCGCCGCCGAAACACAGAGTTTCGTTACCGACAGCATCCGGGAGCGGATGCAGAGCCTGAACGCGGGCGCGCGGGAATCCGCATCCAACATGGCCCAGAGCGCGCAAGAGGTGCGCAAGTTGGGCGATCTTTCCCAGCAGCTCAGGCGTATTATTGATTCCATGCGCGATGAAAAACGCCGGGCCGAGCGCATTTCACTGGAAAGCCCCACGGAAGGCCATCTCCAATGTCAGGGACGGAAGGTGCGCCTTTTTGTGGTCAACATCAGCACTACCGGCATTTGCGTGCAGCATCTGGACCCCTTGCGGGTAAAACAGGATGAACAGGTGGAGATCGTAGTGGAGCAGTCGCCTTGGCATTTGCATGAGCAGGCCATCCTTGTCTGGAAGGATGACCAGTATTGCGGCCTGCAATGGGTGCAGCCTCTGACCCTTTCCACGGAGCAGATCAAGATGAACGCGGAGGCCTGCCCCCCGCTTAGTGAAGAAGCGAGCCGCTGATCCGGCGATGCCTGTCCCATGCTGCAGTTCACGAAAAACGGCTTGCCGCATGGGACAGGCGGCAACATGTTCAGGCCTTGACCACTACGCCTTGGGAGGGCGGAGGCAGGGCTTCTCGCTGAACTTTCCGTTGCGGGTCCAGCGCCCACTGGGCGGCGTCAAAGGCGAAGTCTTTATTTGAGCTGTTGGCTATTTGCCAGCGCACGCGCAGCCTTCCGAGATTTTCCGCCCGCCCGGCGACCCCGGCCGAAAGCATGGAAAATTGGGCATCGCTGTGCGGTATGGCTCCCGGAGGCGTCTGGCGGAAAAGCTGCTCCAGATGCACCCGGCTGTCGGCGGAAAAATTCACCCCCGGCACCAGCGGAGCGAGCCCCCGGCCGCCTTCGGTCCTGCCGGTGGCCGTGCGGCGCACCTGCCGCAGCAGAGCAGCGCCGCCGGGCATGGCCGCATTGAGCAGGCGCTTTTCAGCGCTGCCCAATTCATCGCCCCAGGAATTTTGTTTGGCGTCCGCCGTACGGATGGCCCAGACCACATTCTGAAAATCGGCGGCATAATCCGCATGTTGCCTGCCAGCCATGTGCAGCACTTTATAAAAGAGGCGGCGCAAACGGAAGTTGATCAGGCCGGCCATGGGCACAAAACGCATGGGTTCGCCTTCTGATGGGGCCGGGCGGTCCGGATCAAGGCAGTAGCCCTGGGCTTCAAATTGGAGCACTTCGCCGGGGTGGATCGTGATGACGCCGTTCACCGCACTGCGGACGTCGCCCACGCGGGCACGTGAAGCGACCGAAGGAACAGCGGGCTTGTTCTCTTTTGGGATGGGCGCTTTCCGGCCGGATGCCGCGTCCGCGCGTCCAGCAGACTGTTTGGGGGCGGCAGGGGCGGTTTTCTCAGCAGGCTTGGCTGCCAATCTGCCCTTTTGAGCGCCGTGGGCGGGTACTGTGCCCGTTTCCGGCGCGGCGGGTGGTTGGGCGGCACTGTCTCCGGATACTTCCGTAGCGGCATTGCTCAGCCAACGGCTTTCTTCCGTATCTTCCGCCACATCTTCCGGTAGGGGGGAAGGCGCATCCCAGGTCGCGTCCGTGAATTCCTTAAAAATCTCCTTGGCTTCAGAGGAAGAATTCGGACTGTACGCCGCACCGGCATCAGTGGGCGGCAGGCCGGAGTCTGTCGTGCCGACCCCGGATTGCGTACGGGATACGCAGCCAGCGCCCGCCAGGGTGCCCAGGGTCATCCATAAAAAAGCGCGCCGATTCATATTTCCTCCTGCCTCAACACCATAAACGAACGATATTGCCACGCACCGTTTGCAGACCGACTTTTTGCGAAAGATAGCCTCGGGGCACGGTTTTGTCCACGCGGTGAGCGCACGCCGCTCAAGGCTATCGCATTGACGGAGGCGCCTTGGATGTCTATTTAGCACATTAGCAAAGCTGTTTTTTTATCTTTTATCCATGACAAGGCTTTTCATGACGTACACAGATATTTTTTTTGATCTGGACGGCACGCTGACGGATTCCAAGCCCGGCATCATCCGTTCCGTGGAGCATGCTTTGGATTTTTTTCATATTCATGTGCCGCCGGAACAGCTGATCCCCTTTATCGGACCGCCGCTACACGATTCCTTTGCGCCTTTTTTCGACAATGACACAGCGCGCGTGGATCTGGCTATCCAAAAATATCGCGAATACTACAGCGTCAAGGGGATTTTTGAAAATAGCCTTTATGACGGCATTACGGACCTTTTGCGCGGGCTTCAGGCTCTGGGCCGCCGACTCTGCGTCGCCACCTCGAAGCCGGAACCCTTTGCCAGGCGGGTTCTGGAGCATTTCCGGATCGACGGCTTTTTCTCCTTTGTGGCCGGGGCTGAACTGCACGGCCCGCGCAACAACAAAACGGAAGTTCTGCGCTATGCCTGTACACAGTTGGGTATTGAGGACATGAATCCCTGCCTGATGGTCGGGGATCGCAAATACGACGTGCGCGGCGCGCATAACGTGGGCATGGCCTGCGCGGGCGTTTTATATGGCTACGGCCCGCGCGAGGAACTGACGGAAGCCCGTGCGGAGTATCTGTGCGCCAGCGTGGACGATCTGGAAAAGTTACTGCTGGCCGATGCGCCGGGAGCCTGAGCCGGAAACAGAATGAAAAAGCGTCCCGCTGTCTATAGACAGCGGGACGCATCATTTTTACGTTCGCGGGGTTAGAGCAATTTGCGCTTGAAATTATCGCTTAACGGCGGAGTAAATTGGCCTTGCGATAATTTCGCGGTGCGGATTTTCACGGAAAATCCGCACAGAGCGTTGAGACATTTTCAACATCAAAACGCTCTAAAAGGTTAACAGCCGATGTCCCAGTCCAGCCCGAAGGTGTCGTGCAGAATACGCACGGCCAATTCAACGTATTTTTCCTGGATAAGGATGGTAATCTTGATTTCCGAGGTGCTGATCATCAGGATATTGATGCCTTCCTGGGTCAGGGCCGCGAAAGCCCGCGCCGCCACACCGGAATGATTGCGCATGCCCACGCCGATGGCCGAAACCTTGGCCACGCTCACGTCGTGCAGCACTTCTGAGGCTCCGGTCTTCCGGGCCACTTCGGTCATCAGCTCCAGGGTCTGCGGCAGGTCCTTGCGGGAGATGGTGAAGGTCATGTCGGTATGGCCGTCTTGGCTGGTATTCTGGACGATCATATCCACCAGAACGCCTTTTTCAGAGAGCGGGCCGAATACCGCCGCAGCCATTCCCGGCACGTCGGGAAGATCGCGCAGGGTCACGCGGGCCTGGTCTTTGTCATAGGCAATGCCGGAAACAAGTACAGCTTCCATGCTGGAGTCCTCCTGGGTGACAAGAGTGCCGGGATCATCACTGAATGTGGAACGCACGCGTACAGGGACTTTGTATTTCTTGGCAAATTCCACGGAACGGATATGCAGAACCTTGGCCCCCATACTGGCCATTTCCAGCATTTCCTCATAGGCCACGCGGTCCATTTTGCGGGCAGTGGAGCAGATGTTGGGGTCCGTGGTGTAAACGCCGTCCACATCCGTATAGATTTCACATTCCGCCGAATCCAGAGAGGCTGCCAGAGCCACGGCCGAGGTGTCCGAACCGCCGCGGCCGAGGGTGGTAATGCGCCCGTCCTGGGTGCAGCCCTGGAAACCGGCCACCACCAGCACATCGTACTGGTCGAGGTAGTTGCGCAGGGTCTTGCTGTCAATGGCGAGAATGCGCGCACGGCCGAAATCGTCGTCCGTGGTGACGGGAATCTGCCCGCCCAGCAATGAACGGGCGCGGATTCCGGCATCTTTGAGCAGCATGGTGAAAAGGCTGATGGAAACCTGCTCGCCGGTGGAAACCAGCACATCGCATTCCGCCTTGTCCGGCGCGGGCGACCACTCATCGGCCAGGGCCAGCAGTTTATTGGTGTCCCCGGAGCGCGCCGAAAGCACGGCGACGACCTTGCTGCCGCGCTTGAGGCCGTCCTGCACCTTTTCACGCACCTGTTTCATGCACTCCAGAGTAGCCACGGAAGTGCCGCCGAATTTCTGTACGAGAATTTTCATGCCTGTATCCATTGTCCACGATTTGTTACAGTGTGCAGACGTTCCCTGCACATCGGGACTCATCCGTCGCCCTCCGGCCACTGCGCGCACAGGTCGCACAAAAGCTTCGCAGCGCTGGAACCGTAGGCTTGCAGCGTCAACAGGCGACTTTTTTCGCATGCCTTCAGCGAGATGTCCAGAATTTCTTCCGGCAGATCCGCCGGAGAAAGGTATTCGGCCCATTCCACCACGGTCAGGACGGCGGGATCTTCCAGACCGTCCAGAATTTCATCGGGCAGGCCGCCGATACTGCGGTACAGATCGCAGTGCAGTACTGCCGGTGTGGTGGGGTAGTGATTACAGAGTGTGAAGGAAGGGCTGGCTGTTTCCGCTTTGTCGCCGCCGGGCAAAGCCTGGACCAGCGCGCTGGTCAGAGTGGTTTTGCCGCTGCCCAGCGGACCGCGCAGCAGCAGCGCCCGCACGCCGGAGCCCGGCAGATGATCGGCCAGCCAGCGCCCCAGACGGCGCGTCTCTTCAAGATTGTCCAGTCTTATTCCGGCCACGGCAGCACCTCCCGTTCTGCCTGGCCCGGATTGCCGTGCGCGAAACGCGCCCGCACCCGAGGCAGGGTGTCGGCCAGTTCAGAGGCCCTGTTGCCGCGTTCCGGCCAGAAGGCGGCGCAGGCCCGTCCCGCCAAAGCATGCAAGGCCACGCCCAGACCCGCCGTACACAGACTGGGCCGGGCCGAGGCGTCGCCGAGTGCCAGCAGTCCGCCTAAGCAACCCGCCAGTACATCGCCCGAGCCGCCCATAGCCAGCTGGGGCACATCGTAGGGGCTGATCAGCAGAGGCGCGTCAGCTTGGCCGACGAGAGTGCCCGCGCCCTTCAGAACTATAACTCCCGCGCAACGAGTGCGAAGAGTGCTTAGAGCGACCGGTCTGTCGGCCTGGACAACGGCCGTGTCGCACGCCAGCAGGGCGGCGGCCTCGCCGGGATGCGGCGTCAGGATGTCACGGCTTGTTATCCGTTCCAGCAAATCCGGGCGGCGGCCCAGCAGTATCAGGGCGTCGGCGTCGAAAACCGTGGGCGGACGCCGGGGCATATCCAGCAGGGCGGCCAGGAAGCGGGCGGCATCCTCACCGCGCCCCATGCCGGGGCCCACGACCAGGGCCGTACAACGCGCGCAGAGTTCCCTGAACTCTTCGGACAGCGTGCCGGGCCATTGGCGCTCGCCGGGTTCGGTCAAGGCCAGAGCCATGATTTCCGGCCAGCCGCTTTTGATCTCCGGCAGCGATGCGGCAGGGGCCGCCGCCGTCACCAGACCGGCACCCGCGCGCAAGGCGGCCCGCGCAGCCAGGTGAGCCGCGCCGCTGAGTCCCGGCGCTCCGCCCAGCACCAGCACATGGCCGAAACTGTTTTTATAGCTGTTTTCCGGCAGCGCGGGCAGGGCGTTCAGGCAATGCCCGTCCAGGAGATATGCGCTGCAGGGGCTCGTGGCGCGCACCACAGCCGGAATGCCGATAGCGCGGACATGCAGGCGGCCGGTCCAGGGACGCGCCCAAGGCAGAACCAAACCGGGCTTGGCCGCCGCGAAGCTGACCGTGGCCGTGGCCTGGACCGCTAGGGGCGAAGGCCGCCCGCTCACGCCGTTAAGCCCGGAGGGAATATCCAGGGCCAGCACAAAGCAGGAGGGCGCAAGCCGGTTGATGCGTTCAATAACCTCCCGCAGGGCGGGCCTCAACTCACCGCTGAAGCCGGTGCCCAGTAGGCCGTCCACCATGATGGCCGGAGCCTCATGCCGGTCGTGCCAATCGTGGCGGCCCAGCGAAGAGAACGGCACCCCGGCGGCCCTGGCTATACGGATGTGTTTGGCGGTAACGCCTTTGTAAGCGCCCAGGGCCTTGGCGTGCAGTACCAGCGGCCGCGCTCCGGCATCCAACAGATGGCGGGCCAGGCAGGCGGCGTCGCCGCCGTTGTTGCCGCTGCCCATGAACAGCCAGACCGTCTGCCCGGCAAGTTTCGGGCAATAGGCGCGCAGCACGTCAAAGGCCGCCCGGGCCGCATTTTCCATCAGCATGACTTCCGGCAGGCCCAGCCGTATCGCCGCCGCGTCCCAGGCCCGCATTTCCTCGGGAAACGGCAAGGGGGGCAGAGCGTTCGGAAATTCGCGAAGACTGCGCATTATGCCTCCAGAATGACGACGGCCACCGCCACGCTGCGCTCATGACTGATAGAGAGACGACAGTGCCGGACGCCCAGGCTTTGGGCCCGCTCAAGGGCCTGATCCAGAAAGCGGAGCAGGGGTTCCCCGAGCGCAGTGCGACCCGTTTCAATCTGCCGGGGGCCGATGTCCTGGCTGAAGCCCGTGCCCAGAGCCTTGACCGCCGCTTCTTTGGCCGCAAAGCGCCCGGCGATGTAGGGCAGGGCCTGAGCGGGCAGGGCAGCCAGCTCCGCCGGGGTAAGAATTTTTTCCAGAAAGCGGCGTCCGAATTTGTCGTACACCTTGGCAAGGCGCGCCATTTCGGCAATATCGATGCCCAGTCCGACGATCATGACTCTACCCCCGGCAGTCTGCTTACCCGACGGTTGCCCGCTGAAAAAAATTAACATATACTATGATATTCAAGAACACTATTCTGACCCGTTCAAGGCCGGGACGTCAAGCGTGGCGCAAGGCCGGAGAACACAGGGAGAACAGCATACCATGAAATTGTGCATTGTCGGTACAGGCTATGTGGGACTGGTCAGCGCCGCCTGCTTTGCGGAAATGGGCAATACCGTGACCTGCGTGGACGTGAACCCCGCCGTGGTGGAAAAACTCAATGCCGGTTCCGTGCATATTTTTGAACCCGGCCTTGAGCCCATGGTGCAGCGCAGCCGCGCCGACGGCCGGTTGTCCTTCACCACCAGCCTTGAACAGGGCATTGCCGACGCGGACTGCGCCTTTATCTGCGTAGGCACGCCGCCGCAGCCGGACGGCTCCTGCGATCTGAGTTACGTGCGCCAGGTAGCCGCTGAAATCGGCCGTCATATGCAAAAGGAACTGGTGGTGGTGGACAAATCCACCGTGCCCGTGGGCACCGCCGACATGGTGCGCGGCATTATCGAGAAAGAACTGGCATCGCGCGGCCTGGACCTGCGGGTGGACGTGGTGTCCAATCCGGAATTCCTCAAGGAAGGCGACGCCATTTCGGACTTCATGAAACCGGACCGCGTGGTTCTGGGCACGGATTCCGAGCGGGCTGCTTCCATTATGCGCGAATTGTACGCTCCCTTTGCCCGTACCCGCGAAAAGCTCATCGTGATGCGCGTGCGCAGCGCGGAAATGACCAAATACGCCGCCAACTGCATGCTGGCGACCAAGATTTCCTTTATCAATGAAATCGCCACGATCTGCGAAAAGGTGGGAGCCGACGTGCGCGACGTGCGCACGGGCATCGGCTCTGACTCGCGCATCGGTTACCAGTTCATCTATCCGGGCGTGGGCTACGGCGGCTCCTGCTTCCCCAAGGACGTCAAAGCCCTGATCCAGACGGCGGAAAGCGCCGGGGTGGAGCCCATGCTGCTCAATGCCGTGGAAGCGGTCAACGCCCGGCAGAAAAAGCATATGGCCGAACGCATTCAGGACTATTTCGCGCCCCAGGGCGGCGTCAAAGGCAAAACCCTGGCGCTCTGGGGACTGGCTTTCAAGGCCAATACCGATGACATGCGCGAGGCGGCCTCCATCAGCATTGTGAACGCGCTGACCGCCGCGGGCATGAAGATCCGCGCTTTCGACCCTGTGGCCGCGGATAACGCGCGCCGTATTTTCAAGGATAATGCCCTGGTGGAGATTCTGGACGACCAGTACGGCGTTTGCCGGGATGCCCAGGCCCTGCTGGTGGTGACGGAGTGGAACCAGTTCCGCAATCCGGATTTTGACCGCGTCAAATCCCTGCTGACCGCGCCCCTGCTGTTTGACGGACGCAACCTCTATTCTCCCTCGGCCATGGCCGAGCGCGGCTTTGCCTATTTTTGCATCGGCCGCCCCACGGCGGCTGTGTAGCCCCTTATTCGATCAGAACGTGAGCGGCCGGGGCTGTGAAGTCCCGGCCGCTGCTCGTTTCATATCTCCTTACATGGTGCTGAAAGCCCACCACCAGGCCAGTACGGGCAGCGCAAGGGCCAACAGGCCAGCCGGAATCTGCGGCAGTGCGGGCCAACCGCGCCGTAAACGCCAGCCTTCAGCCAGGCCCAAAGCCAACCCGCAGACCAAGCCTGCCACATGGGCCGCGTAATCGGTATTTTCACCTTCCGTTCCCAGCATGGCCAGCAGGGCCGCGCCCGCCGCAATGGGCAGGACAGCCTTGCGTCGTTGCGCTTCGCGGCTGGCCATCAGACCGGCCAGAGCGCCCACCGACGCAAACAGGGCCGTGGAAAAGCCCAGGCTCACGACGGCCCGGGGTCGCAGGAGCACGGTCAGAGCGTTGCCCAGGATGCCGCCCAGCATTGTCAGCCAGACGGCCCGGCCCACACTGGTAAGGCGCGCCAGCAGGGCCAGAAAAAGCGCGCCGAAGGCCACATTGCCCCAGAGATGGCGCAGGTCGGCGTGCAGGGTCAGAGCCGTGGCCAGGCGGTAGAATTGCCCGTAAACACGCACCAGCACGTTGTCCAGCACGCCGACACTGAACCAGGTTTGCGGCGGCGGCAGAAAATCCGGTGCGGGCCACCAGCCCATACGCAGGCCGTGCCAGAGGATCAGCGGCAAAAGGAAAAAGGCCGTTAGGCCGCCATAGGGATGCACGGGCAAAGGGGGCAGAGCAGAGGCAGACCCCCCGCGCTCGGCATCGAAATCCGTCACTTCCCTGAGCGCCGCCTGTTCCAGCAGAGGCGGCACATAGATGTATTCCCGTCCCTGAAACACGCTCAGCACATGCGGTATGCTGCAGGCGCTGAGCACAAGTCGCCAATCGCGCCGCTGGGTATAGTCGGCCAGGCCGGTAGGGCCGGTAATGTTGCGCCAGAAGGACGGCAGGCTGCCCGGCCTGCGCCGGACGGCCCAACGGCTTCGGGCATGAAGACGGAGTGGGGAAGGGGAGTATGCGGGCATTGATAAAAAAAGCCCCGACAGCGGACTGACGGGGCCTATTGCGACAGCCTAAAAAAAACTAACCCTGCTTGCGCGCCGCGGGCTTGGTCACGGCACCCGAACGCAGGCAACGGGTACAAACGGTCAGGGTACGCACGCTGCCGTCCGGGAACTGATGACGCACGCGCTGCAAATTAGGGTTGAAGCGGCGTTTGGTCTTGATATTGGAATGGCTCACGAGATTGCCGACCTGGGGCTTTTTGCCGCAGAAATCGCATTCCTTGCTCATACAATCCTCCGTATATGCAAAAAACAGTTCACTTCAATGCGGCAAAACCGTGGCCCGGCGCTGTGACGACAACAGCATTCATTAGCGGGCATGACCGCGCGAAACGATTCTGTAGCGCATGGGGCGGAAAAAGGCAAGACTTTTCCTAAAAAGAAAAGCAAGCCCGCAACTATGCCGCCCCGCCGTTCAGGAAACGGTTCTGAAAAACCGTGGCGGGCATGGGCCGCCCGAAAAAGTAGCCCTGTATATAGTCCAACTTCATGGGACGCACCAGTTGCAGTTCTTCTTCCCGTTCCACGCCTTCCAGACAGACCTTGATGTCCAGATCGTGGCAGAGTGCCACGACAAAGCGGATGAATGTGGCGTCAAAGCGGCTGTTGAGGATATCACGCACAAAAGCGCGGTCAATTTTAACGGTATCGGCCGGGGAGGTCTTCAGCATGCTCAGCGAGGAATAGCCGGTGCCGAAATCATCCATGGCGATGCGGATGCCCAGGCTACGGATTTTTCTGAAAATCTCCTGCAGGACCGCATTTTCGCGGATCATGCAGCTTTCGGTGAATTCCACTACCACATTGGCGGCATTGAGGCCGGTCTTTTCCAGGGTAGTTTTGATGAAGGGCAGCATATCGCTGGAAACGGCCTGCAAGTAGGAAAGGTTGACGCTGATCACGAAATCCGGCCGCCATTGCGTCCATTCCTTGCACTGGCGCAGGGCCTCCTTGAAGACCCACTGGCCGAAAGGCACGATCAGGCCGCTGTGCTCCATGAGCGGAATAAATTCGGCAGGGGAGACCGCACCGTATTTTTTGCAGTTCCAGCGCGCCAGGGCCTCGGCGCCCACCAGGCGGCCTCCGATCGCCGTAACCTGCGGTTGATAGAAAAGCTCAAAGCCTTCAAACTGACATTCGATGCTCTCACGCAACAGCTCCGTAAGGTCCAGAGCGCGCTTCTGGTCCCTGCCGAGTTGCTTGTTGAAAAAAGTGATCCGGTTGCGCCCGTTTCGTTTGGAGCTGGCAAGAGCGCATAAGGCGGCCTGCAACAATTCTTCATGGATCGAGGCGTCTTCAGGGTAGCGGACATAACCGGCGGAAAGCGGGCAGAAGTATTTTTTGCCGTCATATTCCTGCTGATAGCGAAAACTTTCGGCCACGGCGTCGTAGAGCTTCTGCGCGTCGTCCGAATCCTCGTAGAGGACGACGGCGAACACATCCCCGTCCAGGCGATAAAGCGAGGCGGTTTCAGGCAGCATGACCTGGAGTTTCTGGGCAATGATCCGCAACACCTCGTCGCCGAACATCCGGTTGTGCAGGTCATTAATGTGCGTGAAGTTGTCCACGCCCAGCAGCATGAGGCGCAGAGGCGCGGACGGGCGGTTATGTATCGCCTCTGTGACGTCTTCTTCAAATTTTATCTTGTTGTGCAGGCCGGTAATATGGTCGATTTTGTTTTTCTGGCCCAGATTGGTGATGAAACCGGCAAAAAGCGCCGGATCACCGTTTTCATCCCGTTCCAGATACCCTCGGCAGCGTACCCAGACCCATTGCCCGTCGCGGTTTTTGACCCGGTATTCCACGCAGTGCGTGTCGGACCGGCCGTCGGCGATGATCTGGTTGGATTCAAGAAAGGCGGCCCTGTCGTCGGGATGGACCCGCTCGCCCCAGACCGCGGCGGCATTGGGCACAACTTCGCCCGGCAGGCCGAAATCATTGACCATGGCTTTGGAATAGCGGAAGACGCCCGACGGCACTTTGGAGACATAGACATAGGCGTCCGTACTGCGGGAGAGGGCGTCGTAAAGCTGGGCGGCGCCGCAGCTCAGGCTGTCCTCGATGGCGACGGGGCATGCTTCGCGCAGCCGCCGGGCGGCCAGTTTGATATGAGCCTGTTTTTTCTGCTCATACATGCTTTCATCGGCCTTGGAGAGAATAGCCGTCAAGGCCAGCTGCATGTCCGGGCGTACCTCAAAACAGCCGAAGCAGAAACTCAATTCGTATTCCAGGTGCAGCGCGGCTCTTCTCGTTTCCAGATTATGAAGCACATTTTTGAGGCTGGAGGCCGCCGTGTGGCGGTCCAGTTCATGAAAAACGACCACGAACTCGTCGCCGCTCAGGCGGAAACAGAAATCGACCCCGGACAGACCGGCTTCAATTTCCCGCGCCACGAGGTTGATGGCCGCATCGCCGACCATGTGCCCGAGGGTGTCATTGATATTTTTAAGGTCATTGACGTCAAGAAGGGCCACGATAAGCGAGGCGTCTCCAGCTCTGGCTTCGTCGATAGCCTGGGCCAGCCTCTCAAGACCGGCCCGGCGATTCAGCAGGCCCGTGAGATCGTCGCGGGAGGCCTCGCGCCGCAGGCGTTTGCTGTCGGTGATATCGATGGATTGCTGCAAGTGCACGAGTGAACCGTCGCTCCAGCGCATCAGGCTGTCGTAATTTTCAAAAAAACGGCCCGTCCGTATATTATGTTCTTCCCAGCGGTATACGGAGTGATCGTCAAGATGAGCGCTCAGATGATTCACGGGGCAGAATTCGCAACGCTGCGATTTGTCGTTCTGCAAAACCTGCCAGCAGATTTCACCTTCGGGCTTCTCAAGCTGGAAGATATCCTTCATGAACTGGTTCATATAGAGGATGCGGTCCGTCTGGGGATCCGTGATGTAAATGCAGACCTTTACCCGGTCCATGGCGGCATTGAAAATACGGTTATGGAAGGTCTGATGGGAGCAGTAGGTCTGGCCGGCGGTGAAAAGCCCCAGCAGCATGGCGAACAATTCCATATAACGGCGCTGTTCGGCATCCCAAGGTTGGTCATCCGGCGCGCGGCTGAAAAGCACAAAGCCCGGCGCCTGCCTGTCCTGATCCCGCAACGGCAATGCCATGCCCTGAAAATTTTTTTGAAGAGAATTGGGCAGGCAGTCACGCAGCGCATCCGCCGTGGCCTCAGGCTGACCTTGCAGGCCGCACAAGCATTCAAAAATTTCCTGCCCGCTGAATGCCCGGCAGAGCTTTTCTTCTGACAGATCGGGCAAGACACTCCAGGCAACCGGGCTGAGGTGGAGGTCGTCTTTGTCCCGGCGCAGAACAATCAAGGCGTTGAGCGGCAAATATGTGCGTAGAACTTCGACCAGTGACGGCAGAAGGGCGGTCAGGGATTTTTCATAATCCAATCGACCGGTTAGGGCATCAATAAAGCCGAACAGCGCGGCATCGTTGCGCATATGGTCCATTTCTGTCCCTTTGATGCTATTTAGTAAAAAATCATTCTCCGGGCCCGACTCTCTTTCGTCAAGTAAAAAGTCCGGAGTTACTCGGAGATTCTCACCGTCACGATAGTGACAAAGAAGAAGGAAAAACGAAAAAATTTTCTCGTGGAGAATCGTGCTGCAACCCCAAGGGTAGGTATAAGATCAATTATGGCACTGGCTAGTGGCGGCTTTGCAGATTGTCCCAGCCAGCCCCCGCGTTGATTACAGCAAGGGATTTACCTGCGCCCCGCTTCGGGGTAGGAGGTCGCATTCCAATCTGCTGCAACTGCCAAGGGGGCCGACTGTGAAGGATTTTGACATCATTATCGTCGGCGCGGGACCGGCGGGCTCTTGTCTGGCCCGTCTCGCCGCCGGGCTGCCGGGTCTGCGCATCGCTCTGCTGGACGCCAGAGCTTTGGACAGCGCTTACACCGGAACCGGGCGAATCAAGAGCTGCGGCGGCCTCATGGCACCGGCTGCCCAAAAGGCCCTGGCCCGCATGGACATGGCCCTGCCGTCGCGCCTTCTGGTAACACCGCAGCTTTTCGCGGTACGCACTCTGGATCTGCCCAGCGGCCTGGAAAGAAACTACCAACGCTTTTATCTGAATCTGGATCGCGAAGCCTTTGACCGCTGGTTGTTTGCCTCTGTAGGCGACAGCGTGCGGAAATTTTCCTCTGTCATGGTAAAAAAGCTGCACCGGGAAAGGGACGGATACGGCGTGCTCTGCGAAGACGGCACGCACCTGTGTTGTCGCTTCATCGTGGGCGCTGACGGAGCCAATTCCGTGGTGCGGCGAAAGCTGTTTCCCCAGCTGCGCCCGACATGCTATATCTCCATTCAGGAGCGCTTTGCCCTTGAATCGCGCAAGCCCCATTTCGCGGCTTTTTTCGATCCGGAAATCACGGATTATTACGCCTGGGGCCTGCCCAAGGGACAGGAATATCTTCTCGGCGCGGCCATTCCGGCAACAACCGGCGCGGGGAAGACATTTCTGCGTTTCAAGGAAAAGATCAGGCCCTTCGGCTATGATCTGCGAGACCCGCTCAGCCGTGAAAGCACCCTGATTCTCCGACCTGACGGTCCGCCCGCCTCCGGCGTGCTGCCGGACGGCACGGCCTGCCTGCTCGGCGAGGCGGGCGGCTACATCAGCCCCAGCTCCGCCGAGGGCTTCAGTTACGCCTTTCGCACGGCCATGCTGTTATACCGCAGTCTGCGGCTGGCTGGGGAGGGCAGGTCATCCGACGCGTATTTCAAGAATGTCTGCCGCTGGCAGGACCATCTTTTGCGGCCGTTGCGCCTGGAACTCTGGGGGAAATGCCTTAAGCGGCAGGTGCTTTACCGCCCCTTTCTGCGCCGCCTGGTCATGCGCT
This sequence comes from Desulfovibrio sp. 6_1_46AFAA, assembly GCF_000224635.1. Lineage (NCBI taxonomy): Bacteria > Pseudomonadati > Thermodesulfobacteriota > Desulfovibrionia > Desulfovibrionales > Desulfovibrionaceae > Desulfovibrio > Desulfovibrio sp. 6_1_46AFAA. The sequence goes on along the minus strand of NZ_JH114300.1, from coordinate 456,217 downwards.
CCGGGCTGAGGCATCTGCGCTGCCTAGAGTCCTGATCCGGAAAGGAGCGGTTCAGCAGGTGCTTACGATGGGAAGAGCGTCACAGGGTTGAAAGTGGAGGGCACAGCGAATCAGCTCCGGCTCGCTGATGCGGCCAATTCACCGCGCTCAGCTCCCGAGTAAGCTCGTCCGCAAGCTCTTCCCTGCCCGGCAGCACAGCCAGACCAAGCTGAACCCGCAGCAGCGCGGCTTCCGCCAACGGAGCAAAGACAAGGCCTTTCCGCTGGATGGCCGCAAAGGAAACCGGCAGCAGTCCCAGGCCCTCGCCGGAAGCAATGCGCGCCAGCAGAACATCATATTCCGCCGGTTCTTCCAGATAGGTGGGGGCAAAGCCCACATGCGCGAACACGCCCCGCATATGATCAAAAAAGGCCGGATTGCTCTCCCGGCGGAACCAGAACAAAGACTTGCCGCTCAACGCCCTGAGAGGCGGGCTGCCATGCCGGGCTTCGGGCCAGCTTTCGGGCAGAACCGCCTGCAGCGGTTCGGCATACGGCAAAGGCCGGAGGGCGAGGCCGGGGGCTTCCAAAGGCAGAGCCACCAGCGCCGCGTCCAGCCCGCCCCTGCGCACGGCCCGCGCCAGACGGGGCGAGGTTTCCCGCGTCACGCGCAGCCGTTCGCCGTACCGGCCGCGCAGATGCGCTTCCATGCCGGAAAAAACTCCCTGTTCAAAAGCGGTGGTCAGACCCAGAGCAATAATGTTTCCCACGGGCTGCGCCAGATCCGCCAACCGCGCGAAGGTTTTTTCCTGCAGGCGCAAAAGCGGCCGGATGATCTCCAGCACCCGCGCGCCGTCCTTTGTCAGGGTCAGCCCCTTGGTATGCCGGACAAAGAGCGTCAGCCCCAGGCGCTCTTCCAGCTTTTTGATCAAGCGGCTCAAGGGAGGCTGGGAGATCAGCAGCCGTTGCGCCGCCCGGTGCAGATTGCTTTCCTCGGCCGCGACGGCAAAACAGCGCAGTGCGTGCATGTCTGATGCATTGGGCGGAATATTTGTCATACCTGAAAGGTATCGCAAACAACGCACGATGAAAAGCCTGGACAGCCTCCTATAACGGGGAAAAAGGAGAAAGACATGCATTCCGAACGTTACGCGACCGGTCTGAACATTCTGCGTCAAGTGGACGGCAAGGGCGGCGAAGTCGTGCTGGAAAGCCTGCGGGATATCGCGCCCGACTTTGCCCGCTACCTCATTGAATTTCCGTTTGGAGACATCTACGCCCGTCCCGGACTCGATCTGAAGAGCAGGGAAATCGCGGTGGTCGCCGCCCTGACCGCCTTGGGCAACGCAAGTCCACAGCTCAAGGTGCATATCGCCGCCGCGCTGCATGTGGGCTGCACGCGGGAAGAGATTGTGGAAGTCATCATGCAGATGGCCGTATACGCCGGATTCCCGGCGGCTCTGAACGGCCTGTTCGCCGCCAGGGAGGTTTTTGCGGTTCACGCTGAGGCCTGAGCAAAGCAATCCGGACGGGTGAACGCTTCGCGGCGCTCACCCGCCGCCGGAAGCGTGTGCATCGCTCCCGTCCGGCGCGCCTGCGGGGCGCCTCTTGTCCGGCAGGCATGCGAGCCCGATCCCCAGCAGCACAAACAACAGACCAAACCAGTAGGCTCCGCTGATACTCTCATGCAGCACCGCCCACGAAAGCAACACGCCGGTGAGCGGAACCAGGCCGGTGAACGAAGCGGCAATTCCCGCCGGAACAACGGCAATACCTTTAAACCAGAACACATAGGACAGAAAGGACACGAAAATTCCGTAATAGCCGATGCAGAGAGCCGTGGAAAACGGCATGGCCGCAAAATCATATTCTCTGGCCTCATACACGGCGCAGGGCAGCAGGCAGAGGAAGGCGTACAGGGAAATCAGCGCGGTTCTGCGCAGCGCCGTCAGCTGCCCGCATTTTGCCCTGCTCATGACTGAAAAGCCGGATTCGCAGAGAACGGCGGCCAGAATCAGACAGTTCCCCAGAATGGCATCGGCCGCCTGTGAGGCGTCATTCAAAAAAGGATGGAGATTGACGGCCAGAATGCCGATGGACACGCTGATGGCCCCGATCACGCGCTTTCCGGATATTCTTTCGCGCAGCAGCACAAAGGCCAGAAGCGCGATGAGCGCCGGGGCCGCGCTGCTGATGAGCCCGCCCGCCGCCGCTGTGGTGTGGCGCAGCCCCCGGAAGATGAATGCACGGTACAGAACGATCCCGAACAGGGCCTGCAACAGAAGCGCAAGATGGGTTTTGCCGTCTGTTTTCCATGGACCGCGCCGCTGCCGGAAGGCCAAAGGCAGCAGGATCAGCAGGCTGACGAAGATGCCCAGCTCCGCGGCGAGAAAGACCGGCATCGACGCGACCATGCATTTTCCGGCCACTACGGCGCTTCCCGCAATGCTCATAGCCGTTGCGAGAAAAAGATACGCCTTTATTCGCTTGTTTTTCATTGTCCAGCCCGGATGTGATGCTAAAAAATCCGAGGGAAGGCTCCGGCATCCTTGCCAGAGCCGCCTTGCCTCTTTCCGGGAGCCACTGTAGTGTGGACAAAGTGGATAAAAAAGATCCACTTTCAAAGAACTTTGACCATACCACTTGAGGTGGTTGATTATGTGGCTGGAGCTGCAAACTGGCATCGGCGTGCCGTTGAGCAGGCAGGTTTACGAGCAGATAAAGGCCCTGATTCTGCGCGGCGATCTGAAAGCGGAAGAAAAACTGCCCTCCAGCCGCACCCTGGGCAAAGACCTGGGAATAGCGCGGCACACCGTACTTGAGGCATACGAGCAGTTGCTTGCCGAAGGCTATCTGGAAGCGCGCCACGGCTCCGGAACCCGCGTTGCCCACGGCATAGCCGCCGTCATGCTGAAGCCGGGAACCGCCGTCCCCCTCCCGGCGCAAAGACGGCCGCAAGCCCACGTTATTGAAACAGGCTGCATCAATTTCCGTTCAGGCATTCCGGCCCTGGAGAACTTTCCTCAAAAGGAGTGGGGCAGACTGTACCGGGGCATTTGTGAGAGTCTGCCCGGCCGCGCCTTTCGCTACAGCAGTCCCGGCGGCGTATGGGAGTTGCGTGAAGCCATTGCGGCCTATCTTTTCAGGGTGCGCGGCATCCGCGTGCCGCCGGAACGGGTGATGATCACTTCCGGCTCCACGCAGGGTTTACGGATTGTGGCCGGGCTCCTGCGCGGGGATGGCGACACGGTGCTGGTGGAAGATCCCGTCCACACGGGACTGCTGGAGGTCGTCGCCAGGGCCGGATACGCCGTGGAGGGGCTGCGGGCCGATGAGCGCGGCATGGATACTTCCGCCCTGGAGACATTCAGTCGGCAAAAAGCGGCACGCATCGCCTTTGCCTATGTGACGCCATCACACCAATATCCCTTGGGCGGTGTGCTGCCGGTGCAACGCCGCCAGGCCCTGATCAGTTTTGCCCAAGAGTTTGGATGCCGCATTGTGGAGGACGATTACGACAGCGAATTCCGCTATGAAGGCGCTCCCCTCAGTTCTTTGTATGAACTCGCTCCTGAGACAGTGGTCTATCTGGGTTCATTCAGCAAAATACTCGCACCGGCCATGCGCCTGGGCTTCGCCATCGTGCCGGAAACTCTGCAAGAGCCCTGGAGGCGGGAAAAGCTATACACGGACGTGCACACAGACGCCCTGTCGCAACATGCGCTGGCCGCTTTCATCAGCGGGGGCGGTCTGGAACGGCATATCTGGAAAATGCGAAAGCTGTATCAGCGCAAACGGGCGCGCCTGCTGCAAAGCCTGGCGCGGCACTTCGGCGATCGCTTCGAGGTCAGGGGACAGGCTGCGGGCCTGCATCTGGTGGCGGCTTTTCCGGGTGTTGTTTTTACAAAGGAGCTTCTGGCCCGGCTTCATCAGCGCGGCGTCTCGGTCGTGCCGGTTGAGGCATATTCCCTCTGCCGGGACGGCGCGCACGGGCACGAACTTATCCTGGGCTATGCGCACTTGAGCGAGGAAGAGCTGGACAGGGGCGTGGAGTTGCTCAAGGAGGGGCTTGCCGCCCGTTAGAGACGCGACCGCGTTTGCAATCCCTATTTCCGCAACAGCCTCAAAACCTCGCTGTTGTCTTCAACTGTTTCAAACGCTGCGCGCAGCTCGTCGGGCAGTCGGATCGGCCTGCCGCTTTTAAGGTCGATATAGACCCAGTTGGTTTCCGCCTCGGCAAGCAGCGTCTTGTCCGCGCCGCGCCAGAACAGATAGCGGCGCAGGCTCTGCCGTGGCGCGAATGCAGAAACCCAGGTGGCCGCCGTGATGACTTCGCCCAGAAACGCCGGGCGCTTGTAGGTAATGGTGTGCTGCCTGACCACCCAGCTCTGACCCACGGCCTCGTAGCGCTCCATGCTCCAGCCCACGGAAGTGGAGTGCTGTATTGCCAAATCCTGCATCCACTGCACATAGCACAGATTGCTCACACGCTTCTGAATGTCGATATCCTGAACTTCGACTATAATTTCTTGTGTAAATATGCGCATTACTTTCTCCCTGGTCCATAGGGGACGAAAACGAACGGCCGCTCTCGTATCCTTTCAGTATTTCATAAGATCCTCACTACTTCAACGGTCCTGTCACCTGCTTTCATCAGGGCATTTTTACAGGATCATTCCGTACCTCCTGATCCGGCAGAATCGCCGTTATAAATAGAAGGTTCCCGGTTGGATAGAGCAAAAAAGAAATACCGGGGAATACTATTTTTCTATAGCAATCTGTCTATGTTTTGCTATATTGAAACCACCAGACCCATCTGATGATATTATTCAAAGGAGGGTGTTTATGTTGATGGAAGCGGAATGCGAAACCTTGGTAGCTGCCTTCGACCGTGAAACTCGTCTTGCCCTGGCCCATTCAGCCTGCCTGATGCTGGCGCTGGACCGTGAGCTGTCCCCCAAAGACGCGGTAGCCGATGCATGCCAGGTTTTTTCCACCGTATTCCCAAAGAATGAGAAGGAATAATCAAGAAGGTCGGAGCGCTGGAGGATCGTCCTTATCTGCGCAAGCCCCCGGTTCCACCGGAACCGGGGGCTCTTCATTATTCGTTGGAATTTCTAGTCACGCGGTTCCGGAGGACGCATGTTCGGATGATCCGGCTTCTGGTACGACCGCTTTTCCGGTTGCGGTTTTATATCAAGATGAGACTTTTTGTCCGGGCGCGGCGTTGCTGGGCGGGCTTGTTCGGGGCCGGTTCATGCCGGGGCGGCTGCGACTTGTGCTTCGCCTCTTTCGGGAACAAGGGGCTCAGTCGGTGCGGAAAGCGCCATTCCGGACGCACCCACAAAGCCCAAAAAGGCCATTACAAAAATCGCTATGAATTTTTTCATGCTGGAATTCCTTTGAGCCAGGTAACACTCTGTAACCTTATGGGAATAATGAAAAAATGGATAACGCATTGTTTTTTTATATGAAAATTTGCAGGGCGCCAACTTACGGTGCCTTTTTTATTTTAACGGCGTGCAGCTTGACTTTTTCCAATCTTCCCGCATAGACTTTTCTTACTACTTCTAGGCAGCGGGTGTACGGCTAGTTTTTATCGTGCACACTGCCCGGCGTTTTATGCTGGGTTTTCTTTTGTGCGACTTGTCGCCATCAGCATACTATTGCCGGGTCGATAGCTCCTAATACAATACCTGCAAGGGGAATAAGAGCAGCGTTCCTAGAACGTAGTTGAGTCCCGGCATTTCTCATTTCTAATGCCGAAAACTAAATCTAGGAGTTTTTCATGTCTGAACCCATCTCCCTTTCTTCCCCATCCGGCCCAGGCAATCCCAGAGACGGCGACCAGTACCGGGAATATTACATCCCGATAAGAAGCGTTGAGGAAGAACAGGAATTATTGGAAGAATACGAAACGGATAGATTCGCCCACGCTTTGCGGGAAATCTACAATGAATTTTATTTGATGATAGAGCTAATGCGGGGCTATGCGGAAAACAATAACGATGAAGATTATACTTATTTTCTGCTTGCGCAAAACCTCCAAAAACCCTTGGACAGGCTGAGTCTTGCTTGTTCCACGATTGTGGATTGGGAATTAGTTTGTAGGAGGACTATCGGGGTAACCTCTTAGGCGGCTCCTAAATTTGTTAGAGAAAGGCCGCCTCTTTGCCGTGCAGGTTGAAGAGCACAAGGCCGTTGCCGTGGGGCTTGATGCCAAGGCCGAAAGCCCGCAAGCCCTCGTGCAACTCCTGCCAGTTCCGGGCCTCGTGCAACGCGGCGGCGGCTTCACGGGCTGAACGCTTGGCGTAGCTTTCAAACGATTCCTGCCCGGTCTGGGCCTCAATGGCGGCGGCTTTCTGGCTCAGAGCGTTTTCTCGGCGCTGTTCCCGGCCATTATCCACATGCAGTCCGTATTCGCGCTCCAGCTCCCGGCACAGTTTGTCCCGTGCGGCATAATCCCTGAACGGCTCATGCCGGGTGTGCCGTTCGGCGTGAATCATGTTGTACGCTATGTGCATGTGAATGTTGTTGGTATTCTTGTGGATTCCGCAATGGCGCTGATGCTCGGCAAAGCCAAGGGCGGCGGCAAAACGTGCCTCAATGGCCTTGAAAACTTCCGGCGTGAGCGCGGTCTCGTCCTCCGGGCGAAAAGATATAAGCAGATGATAGGTTTTTTCCTTGCCGCTGCGGGTGTTCTGGGCTTGCACGGCCTGGGCCTCCACAATGGCAAGTTCGTAATCGTCCTCGGCGGCGCACCCGGCGCACCAATGGGCAAGGCACTTTTCCCCATCGTGCCCGGCATCGGCAATGTAGCGAGCCAGGGCGCGGTAATCGTCGTGCCCGGAGTCATAGGCAACGTGCTTGCTTATCATCGTATTTTCAGGGCGGCGGCGCGGAGTTCACGCATTCCGGCGTCCACCTCCCGCAAGAGGCGCTGCAAGGTGAATTTGTCGCCGTCCGCCGCAATGGCCTGTTTGAGCAGGCCGCCCAACCTGCCAAGGTCGGCGCGGGCCTTGATGATCTCTTGCACAGCCTGCTTGTGTTCCAGCGTGGGCACGGGCAGGCCGGTGCAAACCAGCTTGGCGAAGGTGGAGAGGGATATGCCCGCTCTGGCGGCACTGGCTTCGATGCCGCGCAATTCTTCCTCGGTGAGGTAGACGGTCAGGCGTGGTTTTTTCGAGGGCATGCTGTCTCCCGGTTTTGGCGTTGAGCAAGCAGGGCGAATAAGCGCCCTTTTGCCCCCGGAGGGCAGGATGCAAGGTACATGTACCTTGTCTGTCCTGCCTCCAGAGGTCATTGCTATTTATTGCCAGATATTGCCGCAAAAAGAGACTTTTGACGCATCTTGCCCATGGTGGGCGTTATTTTCATATGTTTTCATATAATGGTCAGTCCGGTAATAAAATCTCAATTCGTAGCAATAAATGGCAATAACCGGTAATAAAAGCGTCAATCGTGGGCAATATGCTCATACTGTATCGAGTGCTCGCATTTCCGCTAAAACAGCTTTGAGGGGTCAACGGGATTGATGCCAAAGCTCCGTTGTGCGTCCGTTTTGGGCACGATGAATCCGGGCCGGTTCCCCGCCTGGGGCAAACCGCTCGGCAGGGGTTTCTTGCTCTTGGAATGCTTGCGCTTGCCGCCGCCGCGCACATAGTCGCAAAAGGCGGAATAGCTGCATGTCATCCGGCCTTGTTCCTTCATTGCTTCAAAGGCCATGCGGGCGCTGTAGCCCTTGGCAAGCATGGCCTCCACATCCTCACGGCAGGCGATGTATTCCACGCGGGCCGCTCCTGGGGTTCCGGGGGTGATTGTGGGCGTATTCATGGCTCTTTCCTCTCAATGGGTTGCGAAAATCCCATGCAGCGCAGGATGTTTCCCGCGCTCTGGGGGCTTTCGCTGTTTTCGGTTGTTTCTGTCGGGTCAAACTGCGGATTGTTTTGCAGAATGCGCTCCAGATAGGCGGGGGGATTGTCCGGCGCTCTGGCCGACACATGGCGGAAGATACGCGCACCCCGCCCGGATTCGGGGCTTATGCCGTGACGGCAGAGCACAGCCCCGAGCGCCGGGGTGAACTGTCTGTTCTTGTTTTTTTCTTTATCTATTCTGTTCTGTTGTATTCCCGAGTGGCTCTCGAGCGGCTCGGGAGCCACTCCCGAGTTTTTGCGTGTGCGGTCTGTCCATTCATCCTGTAATTCCAGAAGAATAGGCGCATTCAGGCACAGCTTGCCGTCGGCATATTCTGAAAAAACTATTTCGTGGCTTTTCAGAATTTCCAGCAAATCTTGCAGCTTTTTCACCGAAAGTCCGCAGGATTTTGACCATTCCTTGACGGAAATTCGCAATTCCGGCGCGTTTTTGCCGCTCCTCGCTTCGGCTATGCGCTCCAGAATCAGCCATGCCGCCCCATAGCCCGCCGGGCCGCACTGTTCCCGAACATCGGTCATGGCTGCCGAGCGACAGAAAGAGGCGGGATGCTTTATCCAGCGCATGTCTGTGGCCTAACGAGTCTGGGCGGGAGTGTCGTTTTGCCGACTGAGAGAATCCACCAGGGCGGCTATGTCTTCCGCCCGCCATACCGTAGTGCGCGCGGCAAGCTTGACCGGCTTAGGATAGCGTCCTGTATGGCAGCCTTCCCACCACGAACTTTTGCTGATGGGAAAAATGGCGAGTATTTGCGGGAGACGGAGAAAACCGTAAGCGGGGATAGAAGAATTGTTCTGGGACATAAAAAACCTCGTGCTGATAATGAACAAAAAAAGAACTTCCTAGACACCGTAAGTGAAAGAAGCTCAAAGGCTTGCTCAGTATGAAGCGCGAGGCTTGCTAAGTTGAAGCGCGAGGCTTTCAGGGGTTAATGTGTGTGAGAATTACAGCATGATAGTTATCTTTTGTCCATAGCCAATATTTCTGTACAATGAGTTTTGCTTCGTAGAGCAAGAATAGTGTTGTCCGAATACGTCCAATATAGTCCGTAGTGTATTGAAAAATTATTTTAAACGGGCATTGCCAGGGGCGGCGCGTTCCTTGCGAGCGACACCGTAAGGGAAATGTCGCGGCTGCAAGGAACGTGACGCCCCGGCGGGCCTGCTATTCCGGCAAGCACTCTTGACGATTGTGCTACTAGGTAGTATAGAAATAGGTAGGAAGGTTGCCCATGAAGCTTATCTTGAAAACGCGCACATTCTCCCGCTGGCTGCGCAAAACGCTTTTGACAGACGCCGCGTTGCTTAAAGCCATTGACGAGATGGAGCGGGGGCTTGTGGACGCGGACTTGGGCGGCAACGTCTACAAAAAGCGGGTGGCCCTGCCCGGACGAGGAAAAAGCGGGAGCGCCCGGACGCTCATTGCCACGCAATGGGAAAACCGGTGGATATTTTTGTTTGGCTTTGAAAAGAACGACAGGGAAAACATCACTCCAGCCGAACTTGCCTACTTACAGAACATCGCCCAAGACCTTCTCCAGTGCCCGGAAGAGAGCATTCTTTCCGGCATTGAGCGAAGGGAACTGGAGGAGATACGCCATGACTGAGCACAGTAGAATTATCGAAGAAATGCAGGAAACTGCCGAAGGTTTGTTTGCGGCGGGCCTCATCGACAAGCGGCGTATGCGTGAATATGAAGCCCTGTACCGGGCGTACAAGACGCCAAAATACGATGGGGCCAAAGTAAAAGAACTGCGTTCCCGCCTGAATGTCAGTCAGGCGGTGCTTGCCGTTATCATCAATACCAGCGCCGCTACTGTACGCGCATGGGAGGCCGGAACAAAGAACCCCGGCGGGCCTTCCTGCAAGCTGCTGGAAATTCTAGACAGAAAGGGCCTGGAAGCCCTGTTGTGATTTTATATATTATATGTGTGAGCACCGCCAAAACCTGTATACGGTTTTGGCGGTGTTGTTTTATTCTTCGGTATGGGCTGGAATGAGAAATCCCGAGAGTCCCCAAATAGCTTGACTTTCGGGACTCATCCGTCTGTTGTCGGATAGGCGGATGGGGTGGCGGCTATCGATTTGTATAGATAATATTCTGATATTTATATGGATATATTGAGATAGAAATACCAGTTACCTCTAAAATTACCCCTATAACACATTTCAAATGTAAAATTTAAATCTAGGGTCTGGCCTCTTGACGGTTGGATTGGAAACAAGAATTTCACCAACATTTTTAGAAAACAAAACCGTCACTGGCTCAGAATCCCCAAGTCTGCATGCATTATAGTTTAATTTTGTTAGGCCAAAAATATCTTTTCCAATTTGCTCAATATCGCACTCGCCATGCTGGAGGTCTATTTCTAAAGGAACTGGGACTTCCCATCCGTCATAAGTGCCTAAGCGCTCTTTATATCCAGAGGCCCATAGAAAACACTTTTTAGAACTTTTAACCAATAAAGTTCCTCTGGGTACAGGTAATTGGCCTGGACTGTATAGACGTATACCATTTTTAAAAGTTCTTCTAACGCGTATCCCGTAAATATTTACACCACTCGGACATGCGTCTTTGAACCCTTCAAACTCATGTTCATCGATGCTTGAATGACAATGCAGGAAAATTTCTTTTAGCGGATTTGACGAAAATAAATTATATGAAGATATGGCTCCAGAAAGTAAAGATTTTGCGGCTTCATAGCTTAAATGGAACTCTTTTTTTTCTTGAGAATACCATGGGCCAAAATCGCCTTTGAAAACAATTCCATCTCCATCTTCAAGAAACATTTGAGCTGCACAACACGCTGTAGATGAATTTGCTTTTCCTGTTAAATGATAGGCAATGCCAACATAGCACACGCCTTCTCTTGCGGTGGAAAGCTTCCATGGTTTTCCACCGGATTTGTAATACATTCCAACGCTTAAATTCCATGCTCTATCAGACAAAAATGTGAGCCCTGTAGTATCGAATTCACTCTCTTGTTCAATAATATCACTTTGTGTTGTATCGAGAGTAAGTGTGCGTTCACGGATAATCTGTATTGGAATTTTGTATTCCATGGCTCTAGCTTTTAGCTGTCTGCGAAAATCAACTGAGAAATTATAGTATTCTGTATTGTACTCTTCAAGAAGGCTAAGTTGCCCAGACTTTCTCGTTTTGATTTCTTTACTTGATAATTTAGGGCCAATTCCATCTTGGATGCGGGACTGTGTTCTACAGTTTTTAAAAATTATTTCCGGAACGATACAGATAATTATTTTTGGTTCTTCATCTCTAGCAGAAATTCTTTTAATACCATCCAAATATAAATCAACAATGCTTCCTACTCTATCATGTTGATCATAACGATTTGAAATTTTATCAACATGCTCATCATCTAATGTGTGAGTAAAAGTAGGATTTACCGGAAGTTTGCAATTGAAAGCAGCTTCAAAGCCTGGAAAAAACGGCCAAATTCTTTCGTCCTTTCCTTCATCAACATAGACTGGGGTTTGAATACGAGTAACAAAATTTGAAAAAATGCGCTGCCCCGAGGGCGTAGAGATTAATCCGTATGCAACACTAGTCGGATGGGCACTGTGGTCGGCATCAAAGGGGCCAAAATAAACCAGGCCATCGTGTGGTGAAGCCAGTTTTTGACCATATCGGAACTCAAGAGGAGGTTCGCGGAGGAGTTTTAAATACATATTTCATTATCCAGCACTTCTAGCTTTAAAGGGCTAGCTTCGATTGTTAGTGATTTGTTCCTAGAGGCATATAGCTGACATTCTTTATTATTATTGCCCACAAACAAAAATGAAGTGATAGCCATAAGCCTTTTAAGCCAAGCGTCATTGAACATCATCTTGCAAAGTTTTTTTCTCCTACTTAAAATTCTAGCTGGGTCAAGCGGATTGTCATTCATATCGGTTAGGACAAAATTTGGAGAAATACGTAAGTAAAGATCTCCACTGTCTCCAATTAATGAATATGAAAATGATAAATGATACTGAAATTGTTCAGTGTAAGAGAATCTTCGGATTCCAGAATGTTTTATCCAGTGTGTTGCATCATTTAGTGTAAAATATAGTATATTTTTTTCAGTTGATCCATATGGAAAATAAAATTCATTTTTAGTGTCACTTTTTCTAAGCATGCCTAATGATTGAGCATGTATAGCAATCGATTCTCTTATCAAGCTTTTCCTAATTTTATTAAAATCTGATGATGAATCAGAATTTGGAATATAAACGCCACGTTTATTAACAATGTTGAGTAAAGATTTTGGAATCTCATCATCAAAAGCCCAAAACTCAGTATCACTAATCTTCACAAAGGGATATTTCTTAGGAAATTTTTCGGGAATAAAAGGAGTTGATGTTTCGATACGCCAAAGGGAATTGGGAATATTTACAAATTTGAACATATTCGTCCAAGCATACTCAAAGCTATAATTTGTAGGATATCTAGAATCTACTTCATAAGCCAAAGGCATTAATTGGAGAGCAGATTTTGGAACATTAATTGATTCAAGTTTTCTTAAAAGTTTTGCAAGGCCGTCTGCCCACCCACTGGTGAATGATATATGTGACAGGTCACTTAAATCCCAACTTAATTCAGAAGTTTTAAAAAAATCGAGCATGACAGGTATCAAAAATGTATCATCTAATTCTTTTCCTATACTTGCAGCTAAAGTCCGTTCTCTTCTAGGCGCAGATTTATTAATTGAAGATTTTGATATTATCGCTACTAGACATTTAGAATCATTTTTGATTGCCTTGTCAATATCTTCAACAAATGATTCACCGCCCAAGAGTTTATCTTTGTCAATCCACGTGCTGTAGCCTAGAGTCCTAAGCTTGAGATCCAGCCAATACGCAAAGTTCTTGTCTTCGGTGGCATAGCTTATAAAAATCTTTTCTTTGTTCATGAAGGATTACTATTCTCCTTGGATTTTGTCTGGAATATTTACTTGAGTTTCCCATTGTTCATTTTCATATGAAGTTATTTCGATATATCTTTTAGCAAGTAGATTAACTTTGTTTTGTTTGTCACGGTAAATGCTCGTTTCTGTAAGGTACATTAATCTTTCTTTTTTCATTTTTTCTAGGATGCTACGATAAAGAATCCATTTTTCATTACTTTTATATATGTTTCTAAAACCTTCTAGTATGGCTATCAGCATTGAAATCAAAGCGATAACATATTTTGTATTGTCAAAGTTACAAACTATTAGGAATGGTATTGCTGTTGTAAAAATCAACAAGAGTATTTTGACAATAAGATCAGTCTTTTTATAAAATCTTGCTTTTTTCCCGTACCACGCAACTTGGCTATCAATATCAGCTAATAGTATCGATTCTGGAGAAGTTTCGTTGATTTCCATATACTTTCCTGTTTTGAATTTAGTATATTATAGCATGCAGGGCAAATGTGTAGCCAAGGCGTACAAGGTGTTCTTCCATATTTTTGCCAACGCCGGGAATGCGGCGAAGGTCTGTTTTCTCAACTTTGAGCATGGTGTTCCTCAGGGGATAACCCAAAAGAAGTATCGCTTCATACTTATGACATAGTGTAGCGTAAACAATAATACTCCACAATATGCTACGGGTTTCATTGGTTTAATCAAAGTTAACCTTTATAAAACGCTAACACTTTGGAGGGCTTGATGAAATTTATTTTTCTGAAATATGACAGCCCCTATTTTCGCCCGTGCGTATCTGGGCAGGCCGGAAATTTCCCCCTTCTGTGATTTGCATTCACTATATGCACAAACGCCGCCAAAACCGGCATACGGTTCTGGCGGGGTTGTTTTATCCTCATGCGGGGCAGGGCTACACGGACCGTGATGCCCCGCCGTGCCTCTACAGCTCGCCCGCTTTGACCCTTTCCCGGAGATCGTCCAGATAATCCGCGTAGCTCTGCACCATCACCCGTCGTTCCTCAATATACGAGCGGGGAGTGAGAATATTATACGCCTCTGATTCTATCCTTTTGGACGTGGCAAGCTGGAACTCTATCCAGTCCTCTTTGAGGTGCTGAAAGGCGGGGTGCTGGTTAAGCGTTGTCGAGGCCATGCCCCGGAAGCCGTGGGTGCAAAAGCTGTTGCCTTCTTCTTTGGTGGAAGCGTAGCCGATGCGCCGGATGGCTTGCAGCATGGATGCCGTGGATATGGGCGCGTCATGCTTTCGCGGCGAGGGGAAGACGTACTTGTTCGCACCGGTAAAGGGCCTGATCTCGAGGAGCAGTTCACGGGCCTGCCGGGAAAGCGGCACAATATGGTCACGCGCCATTTTCATGCGGGCAGCCGGAATGCACCACTCGGCGGCGTTCATGTCGATTTCCGCCCATTCGGCCTCGCAGATTTCGATAGGCCGCAACAGCACATAGGGAGCAAGCCGAAGGGCAACGCTTGTCTGCAAGGTCCAGCGGCCTTTGCTTTCTTCCAGCGCCCGCAGAAGCGCGCCTATCTCGGCTTCCGACATTTCCTTGTACAGATGGCGCTTGGTGACCGGCTTGGGCATCTCTTTCCGGTACCGTGTCAATCGGTTGATGATGACGGGATTTTCCACAAAGCCCATGAGGTCGGCATACTCAAAGACATTGATCACGATGGAGCAGATACGTTGCGCCGTTTCCCGCGCCCCACGCGCAATCACCACGGCCAGGGCGTTGTCGATATGCTCCATAGTAAGATCATTGATGGCAACATCGCCGAAGGCGGGAAAGATGTTGCCCACAAGCCGCTCTTTCTGGCGCTTGGCGTGGGCATCGTCCCACTCAGGCATTTTTTTCTGGAGCCAAGCCGTGGCAACCGCTTCAAATGTGCGCGTGGACTGAACCTGGGGCAGCTTTTCCCTGGCTTTGGCCTTAGCAACATTTACGCCGGATTTGGCATTTGCCTTCAAGTCTTCCGCCCCAGCGCGGGCCTTTGCCAAGCTCAGTTCGGGGTAGGAACCTATGCGGGCTTTCTGGCGTTTGCCCGCCGCGTCGGTGTAGCGGAGATTCCATTTTTTTGCCGTCTGCCCGGACTGGTTAATGGTAACCCATAGTTCGAGGCCCGCCCCGCAACTGATGACGTTTGTTTCGCCCTTAACGCCTTTGGCGTTCCGAATGACAAGCTCTAAGGAGTTGGATTTTGTAGCCATTTTTGATCCTCCGCGAGATGGTACCAACTTGGTACCATCTTCTCCTTTATGGCACCATCTTCGGGAAAAAGGTACCAAAAGTTTGCGGACTTCCTCGTATATGGTCGGTCTTGGCTGGAATGAGAAATCCCGAAAGTCCGCTAATAGCTTGACTTTCGGGACTCATCCGTCTGTTGTCGGATAGGCTGATGGTGGAGGCGGGGGGAATCGAACCCCCGTCCGCGAATACTCCACGCGAAGCATCTACAGGCTTAGGCCAGGATTAAATCTCGCCGCGCTGGTGGCCCCTGACCAGGCGCAACGCGGCAAGCCCGCCGGTGACAGTCTCACGGAAAACCCCGGCGAGCGCCGGTTTCCGCCAGCCTGATAAATGTCGCCGCTCGGGATTATCAGGCGTGGTCCCGAGTAGCGCGACCGGCTATGCGGTCAGTTGCCTCGCTGACTAGGCAGCGTAAGCGTAGTCGTAATCGTTGTTGGCAATTACTGTGTTGCCGCTTTTTTACGAGGCCAGCGGCGCCTCGGCCTGCCGCTCCGGCTTCTACATCCACGTCGAAACCAGTGCGCCCCCATATTCGGGTAGGTAAATAGAATAAGCCGCTTGCGCTCGCTTGGCAAGCTCAGCGGACATAAAAATGCGAAAGCGGGCCCTTGAGACACATATGATAGCGGCTGAACAAGGGGTTGTCGGCCTCCTGTTCCGGTTCCCGCAAGGCGGTGTGGGCCTGACAGGCCACTTCCACGCCATGCGAGAGCAGGGCCAGCCGGGCCAGTTCCTGAAAGCGGCGTTGCAAGGCGGGCTTGCGGGAAATGAGTTCACAGACTTTTTCCGCATCGTTGTCGCTGCCTTCAACCACCAGGCGGCCCTCCGGCGAGAGGTAAAGATGCAGGCGTTCTTCCAGCTCCACCTTCCCGGCGTCCAGTTGCCCGTGCAACAGGGCCATGAATGATTCCTGCAGGCTGTCCAAATGCGCCTCCAGGGCTTGCGAAAGTTCACGGCCATCCCGGCTCAGGCTTTGCAGGGCGTGGGATGCTCTGCCCCCCAGCGACAGCGGCGCAACATTTCCGGAATCGGACTCCACAGCCGCCGCAACCGAGGCGGAAACGCCGGACTGCATATGGACCATGCTGGTGAGGTGGTTCTGACTGTCGGTATTCACGAACTCCTCCAGTGGAGTGATTTCTCCGGCATACAATGCTCTTGGATGTCCCCGGCTGTTTGCACGAACATCCACGGCTATTTTTTCCCTTGCGTGTGCTTACCCCGCACTTAAGCAAAATAGGTGCCAGCACGGCTTGAGCTTTCCATCGCCCTTAAAAGTCTAGAGAAATTTAAGAGAGGCGGCCCAGCCTATGGGAAAAGCAGTGCTATGCCGTATGCGTTCCCGGTTCCGACGGCGCGTTTTTGACGACTTTTCCACAGGAGATTTCAGTCCGAGAGCGACGGAAGACCGGCAGTGCGGCAAAATTTGCCAGTGGCTGCGTGGGAGGAAGGGAGCGAAAGAGAAAAGCAGTGGAACAGCGGAATCAGGCTTCCAAACTGCGCGCCAGGGCTTCCCCCTGAGGGCCGCCGCCCGCCATCCGGGCCAATTCCTCATGCCGGGCCGGGCCGTCAAGCGGCGAGCAAAGCGTAAAGGTGGCATCCTCGCGGACCACTTTACTGATCTGAAAATGTTTGCGCGCCCGCGCGGCCAGTTGGGGCCAGTGGGTGATCAGCAACATCTGGCGCTGTTCGGCCAGGGCATTGAGCTTTTCCGCCAGCTTGTTCAAGGTCAGGCCGCCCACACCGGCGTCCACCTCATCAAAGATATATGTGGCGCTTTCCGCGTCCCGGCGCACGCTGGTGAGGGCCAGCAAAAAGCGTGACAGTTCGCCGCCCGAAGCGATGCGGTCCAAGGGCTGTGGAGGCTGGCCCGGATTGGGGGCCCAGAGAATGCGTACCCGTTCGTCCGCAACGCCCTGCCAGAGTTCCTGCGGCACAAAATCGGGAATCACCCGCACCTGTTCGGAGAAGCCCAGATCGCGTAACTGGTCTTCCAGGCTATGGGCAAAAGAGCTTGCGGCTTCCCGGCGTACAGGCTGGATACGCTCCACCACGGCCGCCAGTTTTTCCGCCAGCGCGGCTTCTTCTTTGGCAAGGCGCGAGAGGTCCAGCGCACAGACGTCCAGAAAAGAGAGGTTCTCTTCGATTTCTCCGCGCAGGGCAAGGATTTCCGGCAGGCTGCGCCGCAGCTTGCGTTTAAGCTGGGCCAAAGCAAAGAGGCGTTCCTCCACCTTGTCCATGTCCATTTCCTCATCGGGCAGGGGAGGGCGGCGCAAATGATTGCCCAGGTGCACCAGTTGCTGACGCAGAGCGGCAACAGCCTCGGCCTCCGGGGCCAGAACCGCGTCGTCCCGGCTCATAGTATGGATGAGGCGTTCAAAGCGCCCAAGCATATCAAGCAGGCCCGGCCCGTCCTCGCCGTGCAGCAGCGTCAGGGCGTTCTCATAATTCTCCCGCAGATGCTCCTGCGAGCGGACCTGGGCGCGCAATTCTTCCAGATGCTCTTCCTCGCCTTCTTCAGGCGATACTTTATCTATCTCCTGCTGCTGCATTTCCAGCAGGTCGCGCCTGTCGGCCAGGCTGGCCTGCTTTGCCGACAGGGCCTTACGCCGGGCTGAAACTTCCTGTAGTTGGCCGAGCAGGGCGTCGCGCTCTTCCAGCAGCTCGGGCCGGGGAAAGGCGCTCTCCATCAGTTTGGCCTGAAAGGCGGGCTGCAAAAGTTGCTGCTGGCCGTGCTGGCTGGTGTGCGTCACCAGACGCGCGCGCAGATCACGCAGGCTTTCCTGTGAACTCAGGGCGTCGTTGATGTATAAGCGGCTGCGGCCGCTCTCGGCCAGCAGTTCGCGCCGCAACACCAGATCCTGATCGCCAAGGGTGAACAGCGCCTCCACCTGGGCCCGTTGCGCGCCGGGGCGCACCATTTCGGCGCTCAGCCTGTCGCCCAGCAGAAAGCCCAGAGCCTTGAGGATAAAACTTTTACCCGCGCCGGTTTCGCCGGTAAGCACATTCATGCCCGGCGAAAAGTCCAGCTCCATATCTTCGATCAGGGCCAGATTACGGATGCGCAGATATTCCAGCATGGTTGTTTACAACTTCAAGCGATAGATTAAATATGTGCCGCTTTTCAGGCCGCACAGGCCTATGCCGCCGCATTCATACTAACAAAACAGGTTGCCCAAGGCAAAAGGGCTATTGCTTGAGACGCGGGTCCAGCAGATCGCGCAGGCTTTCACCCAGAAGATTATAACCGAGTACAGTGATCAGAATAGCCAGGCCCGGATAAACCGAGAGCCAGGGTGCGTTTTCGATGACGGTTTTGCCTTCCATGAGCATATTGCCCCAGCTGGCCGTGGGTGGCTGTACGCCCAGTCCCAGAAAACTCAGGCTCGACTCCACCAGAATGGCTCCGGCCACGCCGAGAGTGGCGGTGATCAGCACCGGCGCGAGGGCATTGGGCAGAATATGGCGGAATAAAATCCGCCGGGTGGGGCTCCCCGCCAAGCGTGCGGCGGCCACGAATTCGCGTTCGCGCAGGCTGAGGGCCTCGGCGCGCACCAGACGGGTTACGCCCATCCAGGAGGTCAGGCCTATGACAACCATGATATTGGTAAGGTCGGGCTCCAGAAAGGCAATGACCGCCAGGATCAGGAAAAAGGAGGGGAAGCAGAGCATGATGTCCACCAGGCGCATAATGGCTTCATCCACCCAGCGCCGGAAATAACCGCTGATCAGGCCCAGCACCGTACCGATGCTGATGGAGATGCCCACGGCCACGAAGCCCACCCAGAGGGACACGCGCCCTCCGTAGAGCAGGCGGGAAAAGACATCCCGCCCCAGACGGTCGGTGCCCAGCCAGAAACGGGAGGAGGGCGGTTCCAGAATGTTGTCCAGATGCTGAGCCGTGGGCGGATAGGGCGCGATCAGCGGGGCGCAGAGCGCCGCCAGAGACATGAACAGCACAATGCCCAGGCCCAGGGTAAGCATGAGGTTGCGCCCGAGCAAGCGCTTTACGGCGGCGGGCAGCATCAGTTCTGCTCCCCGGAGGCGCGGATTCGCGGGTCGGCCAAGCCGTAACAGACGTCGGCCAGCAGATTGCCCGCCAGGGTGAGCACCGCGCCCAGCACCAGATTGCCCATGATCATAGTGTAGTCGCGGGCCATGACCGCCGAGTAAAAGAGCTGCCCCAGGCCGGGCAGGGCGAAAATGGATTCAATGATCACGCTGCCGCCGATGAGCCCCGGCACGGAAAGGCCCAGCAGGGTGATGACCGGCAGCAGGGCATTGCGCAGGGCGTGTCTCCGGATGATCAGGCTCGGCGGCAAACCTTTGGCTTTGGCCGTGAGGATGTAATCCTGGCGCAGCACTTCCAGCATGCAGGCGCGCATATAGCGCGACATGCCGGCCAGACCGCCGATGGTGTAGACCAGAATGGGCAGCGCCAGATGCCGGGCCAGATCACAGAGTTTCCCCCAAGGGCTCAGGCTGGCGTAATCCATGGACGTCAGGCCGGAAATAGGCAGCCACTGAAGATCGATGCCGAAGAACATCATCAACAGCAGGGCCAGCCAGAAGGAGGGCATGGCGAAACCCAGAAAGACCAGCACGGTCACGCTGCGGTCCAGCAAGGAGTTACGCTTGCAGGCCGAGAGTATGCCCACGGGAATGGCGATGATCAGGGTCAGCACCAGGGAAATCACATTCATGGACACGGTCAGGGGCAAGCGCTCCAGAATTTTGTCCAGCACGGGCCGCGCGTCCGCGGACATGGAATTGCCGAAATCAAAATGCAGCAGGCGCAGCAGCCAGTCCCCGTACTGAATATAGAGGGGACGATCCAGGCCGTAGAGCGCTTCCAGCCGCTGGCGTGCCGCTTCGCCCGCCAGGGGGTTCAAGGTGGTTTCCATGTCCGTCGGTGAGCCGGGGGCCAGATGGATGACCCAGAAGGAGATCAGGGTGATGCCCCAGAGCACCAGTAACATCCAGAGGGTTTTTCTGGCGGCTCTCCGGGCAATGGCCGCGATGCGGCCCCGACGGCCGCGGACAGGGGAAGGGGACTGACTCATAGAGGGAAGGGCGGCTTACTCCGTCCGCGTCAGCCACTGGCGCATATCCGCCACTTCCTTTTGCCACTCCGGCGAAAGGCGCAGCTTGAGAAAGCGGGCGTACAGGGAGTCCAGCAGGCCGACGCAGACCTCCATCAGATAAAATTTTTCCAGCAGCAGGGCGTCGGGATCGTCATCGCTGTCGCCCTTGTCCAGTTTGGGCGTCTTGAGGCTGCCCAGGCCGAAGTCCTCGGCCTTGAGGGTGAGCTGAAAAGCCAGTTCTTCTTTTTCCAGGCGGATCAGGGCCCGGCTGACCTTCTTGCCCGTGCCCAGGCCGAAGCGCGCCTCGCGCAGGGGCGAAAGCGAGCCGGAAACCGAGGCGGTTTCCTTGGCTTCGCCTTCACCGCCCTGAACCACGATGCGCTGTTCCATGGAAACGGCAAAAGGCGAGCCTTCGCTGTCCGTGAAAGCGCCGGGCGCGGTATCGCTCTGGTACCAGAGCCAGGTCAGAAATTCCTGCCCCAGAATACTGTCGGTGGATTCGCCGGAAATGGGCATATTCATTTTATAGAGTTCTCCCTGCTAGTGTCTAATTTGAAAAATCAGACACATAAAACCCGTAGGGTTTTACGGCGGCAAAGCCGCCGTGAGTCCACGAAAAACCAGGTTTTTTCGCGGACGATCCTGCTAAAATTGAGAGCATAATCATGCTCGAAATTTTGCAATCATGACACTAGGTGAGCAGCGCGAATTGGGTTGCTTCAAGCTGGTCCAGACGGATGAGGCTTTCCTCGTCCAACATGGCGGCCGCCAGATTATACGGCGTCAGTTGCTCCAGATGCAACTCAAAGGTTTTCAGGAATTCCTCCATGAAGAGGTCGATCATCTTGTTCTGGGTGGAGGCGAACCAGACTTCATTTTTGTCCGTGGCCCAAAGCACGTTGAATTCGCCCGGCACCGGCAGGAAACGCTGACGCAGGCGCAGCATGACCTGCTCCTTGAGTTCCTTTTTGCGTTCACGGGAGATAAAGGTCTTGTTCTGTTCGCGCATACGCTCTTTTTCCTGACGCAGGGCCAGGGCCAGATGCTTTTTCACCACGCCCGCCGGGATGCGCCGCGTGTCCAGGCGCAGGGAAAAGACGATATAAGCTCCTTTCTGAGGCGGTGCGGCGGCCCATTCCGAATCCAGCATATCCTCAAAGCTGACCCAGCCCTGAGCCTGCATTTCAGGGATATCGTCAATGTCGCGAAAGGCGAATTGCTTGAGCTTATCCGGAATCTGCTGCCAGAGCTCGGAGGACACGGGGTCCAGAATACGGAACCGGGTAAAACTGCAGGTGCTGTTGGCAAAGCCCATGAAAACTCCTTGGGATTGGAACACAAGACCGGTTTGTGTTGTACGTCAGAGCCGCCTTGTCGGCAAGCCCCGGCCCCGACCATCCCGGCAGTTCATCCCGAAGATGCGGGTGCGGGCGATCTACGTCTTCAAATGAGGTGGAGACGAGCCCTTCCCTGGGTCGACGTAAGTTGAGATAAATGTCCCATAATGATAATTATGTAAACTTTTGATTCCCAAGCGGCGAATCAGGGAATCGCGCTTGACGCGGTCCCCCTCTTCCAGCACGATGCCCTCACAAGCCAGCCAGGAGCCCTTCATGTCCGGAAAATCAAGGCCTCACACCGTCTCCACACGACGCCCGTCACAGGCGCCGCGCACGCATGCCGCCGACCGGGCTGATGTTCGCCGCGCCGCAAGCGCGCCGCCGGAAAGTGCAACCAGGGACAACGTGACAAACGGCGTGCGCCTGAACAAGGCCATCGCCGCCACCGGTCTGTGCTCACGGCGCAAGGCCGACGAGCTTATTCTTGCGGGTCAGGTACGAATCAACGGCACTCTGGAGGAAAATCCGGCCCGGCGTGTACTGCCAGGTGATTGCATCGCGGTCAATGACCGGGAGCTCGCCGCCGCTCAGGAATATTATTATCTGTTGCTGCACAAACCCGTGCAGACGGTCTGCACGGTGAATGATCCCGAGGGGCGGCCCACGGTCATGGCATATCTGCCGCCCGAGGTGCGTCATCTGCGGCTCTATCCCGTGGGACGTCTGGATTATTTTTCAGAAGGCCTGCTGCTGCTGACCAATGACGGCGAACTGGCCCAACGGCTTACTCATCCCCGGCATCACCAGCCCAAGACCTATGAGGTGCTGATTCGCGGGTCTGTGCCGGAAACGGCTCTGGCGGCCATGCGCCGGGGCATGCGCCTCGACGAAGGCCAAGCCTTGCTGCCGGTGGATGTGGAAGCGAAAACGGCTGAGAACGGCAATACCCTGTTGCGCATGGTATTACACCAAGGCGTCAACCGCCAGATACGGCGCATGTGCCGGGATCTGGGCCTGACTATTCTGCGTCTGCGCCGCGTGGCTCAGGGGCCATTGGCTCTGGGCAATCTTAAGCCGGGCGCGGCCAGGGCATTGACCACCGGAGAAGTGGCCGACCTCAGGCAAAGCGTCGGCTTGCCGTCCCAAGTGTAACCGCCCTGCTCCAAGACAATTTAACACTTGAAATGCTCGTTTACGGCGAGCAAGCCCGCCTGCTCGCTTCATGGCAAGGATTTGCAGAGCAGTTCGTACATAAAATACGTCAATTGCTTTATTGCCGAACGCATTGCGCAATGCCAATGGCCCAGAGCGCCGAGAGGACCAGATGGATCTGGAAAAGGCGCGGCCTCTTTGGCGCGGCGGCTTAGTCCCATCCCATAAGATACCAGAGAACCTCTCCGGCCATGCAGCTCACATAAGCCGCAGGCGAATGATACCACGGCAGGCCGCTGGCAGCCATTGGTATTGCGAATCGGGGAATGGCATCACGGATTTCATTCAGGCCCACGATGCAGAAAAAAGCGCAGACAGCGGCCCACAAAACGCGCGGAAACATGCCGACACGAAAGTTGCTGTGGCAGGCCTGACTGTCTCCGTTTTTCACCATGCCCTACCCTTCTTTTTTCAGCAGACGTTCCAAAAAGTCGATGGCGTCCTTTTGCAGAGCGCAGAGCTGGGCTTCGCCCTTGAAGCTTTCGGTGTAGACCTTGCAGATGGCTTCCGTGCCTGAAGGGCGCACGGCAAACCAGCCGTCTTCACTGCAGACCTTGACCCCGCCGATGGGCGCGTCATTGCCGGGCGCGCGGGTCAGCACACTGGTCACCGGCGAGCCGCCCAAGGTTTTCAGATGCACGCTCTCCGGCGTCAAAGCCTTGAGCAGCGCGCGGGTGCGGTCGTCGGCGGGCGCGTCCAGACGCTGATAGACCGGTGCGCCGAGCTTTTCGGTCAGCTTTTGGTAGATTTCACTGGGAGATGCCTGTTCCTTGGCCATGATCTCAGCGGCCAGAAGGCACATCAAGGGGCCGTCCTTGTCCGTGCTCCAGGGGGAGCCGTCAAAACAGAGGAAGGAAGCCCCGGCGCTCTCCTCGCAGCCCAGGCCGCACCGCCCGTTGAGCAGATAGGGCACAAACCACTTGAAGCCCACGGGCACTTCCACTACGGGCCGCCCCAGCTCCTTCCCCACTCTGTCCAGCATGGCGCTGGTCACCAGGGTTTTGCCGATGCCGCAATCCTTTGGCCAGCCCGTACGGGTACGGAAAAGATGCCAAGCCGCCACAGTCAAATAGTGATTGGGGTTCATCAGTTCCTGGCGGGTCACAATGCCGTGGCGGTCGGAATCCGGATCGCAGGCAAAGGCCAGATCAAAGTCGTCGCGTATCTCCAGCAGGCGACTCATGGCATAGGGCGAGGAACAATCCATGCGGATTAAGCCGTCTTTGTCGCAGGGCACAAAACGGAAGGTGGGGTCCACCTCCTTGTTGACCACGGTCAGGTCCAGGCCATAGGTCTCGGCAATGGGTTCCCAAAGCGGCAGGCTGGCCCCGCCCAAAGGGTCCACGCCCAGCTTGAGGCCGGAAGCGGCAATGGCCTTCATGTCCAACACTTTGGGCAGATCTTCCACATAGGCGCGGGTAAAGTCGTACTCCTCCACCAGGGAGGATCTCTGCGCCGCGCGCAAATGCACGAGCTGGACGTTGCGGTTGCCGCTGTCCAGATAGGCGTTGGCGCTTTTTTCAATCCAGGCCGTGACTTCGGTTTCGGCCGGGCCGCCGTGCGGAGGATTGTATTTGAAGCCGCCGTCGCGCGGCGGATTATGAGATGGGGTGATAATAATGCCGTCGGCCAGACCGCTGCTCCGTCCGGCGTTCCAGCGCAAGATGGCGTGCGAGACGGCTGGGGTTGCGGTAAACTCGCCGTTTCTGGCGATGCGCACACTCACGCCATTGGCCACCAGCACTTCCAGGGCCGAGCGGAAGGCAGCCTCGGACAGGGCATGCGTATCCCCGCCCAGAAAAAGCGGGCCGTCAACACCCTTGGCTTTGCGGTAGTCGCAGACGGCCTGAGTGATGGCGTAAATATGCTCTTCGTTGAAGGTATGAAGCACCGATGAGCCGCGATGCCCGGAAGTGCCGAACGACACGCGCTGAGCCGGGATCTTGGGATTGGGAAATTCGGTGTAATAGGCGCTCATCAGCGCGGGGATGCGTTCCAGCTTTTCAGGAGCGGGCAAATGCCCCGCGTCACAATGGACAACAGCCATAAAGAACCTCCAGCATAGATACGTTATCTCTACGCCGGAACGAAGCGCGCTGCAATCCTTGGGCGAGCGCTCAAACGGACCTTTGCCTTTCCCCGCACTTTTTTACGTATGGATAATCAGCACCGCCCCTTCAAGGGGCGGTTTGATTTTTATGATCGAAAACTCCCCGCTTAGCGGGGAGTTTTCGATCATAAAAAAAGGGCTGTCTCACTGGGAGACAGCCCTGGTTGTCATTGGAAGGGCGCTTACTTGCCGAGGGGGATGGTGCGGAAGTACACATCTCCGCGCCGTTCAATCTGCAGCATAATGGCCCCGCGCTTCACGCCCACTTCTTTGACGATCTTGGAAAGGGCTTCCCCGCTGTTCACGGGCTTCAGGTTGGCCTTGAGGATCACGTCGCCGGGGCGCAGATCCGCTTCGGCGGCGGGCTTGTCGGGATCGACGTCCACAATCAGCAGCCCTTCATCCTTGCTGAGCTTCATCTCGCGGCGTTCCTCCTCCTTGAGGGGGCGCACCGAGAGGCCCAGAAGGCCTTCGTCCTGCTGCTTCTGGCCCATGCCGGGACGACCGTCGTTCTGGCCGCTCTTGCGTTCGCCCAGCGTCACCTTGAGGTCGAAGTTCTTGCCGTCGCGCCACACGGTCAGCACAGCGGTGCTGCCCGGGGCCTTGTCGGCAATGGCGCGCAACAGGGCCGCGGCGTCTTCGACATCCTTCTTGTCCACGGCGATGATCACGTCGCCGTCCTGCACGCCGCCCTTGGCGGCGGGCTCATTTTCCATGACGCTGCCCACCAGGGCACCCGAGGGCTCTTTCATGCCCAGAGCCTTGGCGGTGTTTTCATCCATGTCCTGGATGCTCACGCCGATCCAGCCGCGGCTGATCTTTTTGCCGCTCTTGATCTGATTGATAATCTTGGCGGCCATATTGCTGGGAATGGCAAAGCCGATACCTTGGCCGCTGGCGATGATGGCCGTGTTGATGCCCACCACCTGCCCAGCCATATTCAGCAGCGGACCGCCGCTGTTGCCGGGGTTGATGGAGGCGTCGGTCTGGAGGAAGTTGTCAAACGGCCCGGAACGGATATTGCGGCCCTTGGCCGAAAGGATACCCGCGGTCACAGTGTGGTCCAGGCCGAAGGGATTGCCGATGGCCAGCAGCCATTCACCCACCTTGAGCGCGTCGGAATCGCCGAAGGTCAGGAACGGCAGGGGCTTTTTGGCGTCCACTTTCAGCAGGGCCAGGTCGGTTTCCTCATCGGAACCGATCAGCGTGGCCTTGAGGGTTTCGCTTTTGCCGTTGTCTTCATCCAGAGTGACGTGGATCACGTCGGCGTCGGCCACCACATGGTTGTTGGTCACAATGTAGCCGTCAGCGGACACGAGAAAACCGGAACCCAGCGATTTCTGCTTCTGCTGGGGCCGCTTGCCGCCGCGCCCTTTGCCGCCGAACTGGTCAAAAAACTTTTCAAAGCCGGGGGGCATATTGCGGAACATTTCACCGAAGAAATCTTCAGGGCCGCCCCCGGAGGCCTTGCGTTCCGTGCCTATATTGACCACAGCCGGGCCGCTTTTCGCCGCCAGCTCGCTGAAGTCGGGCAGATCCGCCGCCTGCGAAAGCTGTGCCGAGGCCAGGAAGGCCACGGTAAGCAGTGCGGCGAGGTATTTTTTTACAATCATGGAACCACTCCTCGTTACTTTTTTTGCATGGCCTTTTGCAAAGCCTGTGCCATAATGCCCATTCCGTTGCCGGAAGAGGACGACCCGGCGGAGGCATGCTGCTTCCAGGCTTTGTCCTCGGCGGACGCGGCGGCTTCGGAGCCTTCCGGGGCCAAGCTGATGCGGCGAGCGGCACTGTCCAGATTTTGAACAATCAGGGTCACGTTGTCGTCCTTATCCAGCTTGCTGAACTGAGCGGCGTTTTTGGCGTTCTTGATCACGCCTGCGGGCAGCAGACCGGTGATGCCGGGGGCCAGGGTCACAAACAGGCCATACTGGGTGCGGCTTTCCACCGTGCCGGTCACCGTGGAGCCCACGGCAAAGCGCTGGGCCGCGTCCTGCCAGGGGTCGCCCTCGGCGTCGCGCAGGCTCAAGGCAATGCGCCGCGTCTCGGTGTTGACGTCCTTGATCTTGACGGAGACGGTCTCGCCCGCGCTGAGCACTTCCTCGGGCTTGTTAACCCGCTTGGCCCAGGACATTTCGGAAACATGAATCAGGCCTTCCACGCCTGGCAGCAGCTCGACGAAGGCGCCAAAGGGAGCCAGGCGCACCACCTTGCCCTGCACCACGGCGCCCGCGCTCAAGCGTTCCGGGGCATCCAGCCAGGGATCGCCCTTGGCCTGCTTGCGCGAAAGAGAAATTCGGATCTGGCCCTTGTCGTTTTTGCTGATGCCGAGCACCTTGACCCGGACAAGGTCGCCGGGGGACACCGCTTCGTCCGCCGCGCCCACGCGGGACCAGGACAGCTCGGAAAGATGGATCATGCCTTCCACCGCCGGAGCCAGCTCCATGAACGCGCCGAAGGGAGCCAAGCGGGTGATCCGCCCTTCCACGGTGTCGCCTTCCTTGAGGGTTTCCAGCAGTTTGTCCAGATTTTCCTGGCGCTCGCGTTCCAGCAGCGCACGCCGCGAAACCACGACGTTCCGGCCCCGGTTTTCAACCCGGATGATCAGGAACTGCATGCCGCGCCCCACCAGGGAGTCGGCGTCGCCCGAGGAAGCGTCCATCTGGCTGCCGGGACAGAAAGCCGTCTTGCCCAGCACTTCCACCGTGTAACCGCCCTTACAAACGGCGGTCACCCTGCCGTCCACCGGCAGGGCGGCGTCGCGGGCCTCTTCCAGCGCGGCCACCCCGCTGCCGCTCATGGAGCGGGACAGGCGGATTTCCTGCGGGGAGACAGCAATGACCCAGGCTTCCACGCTGTCGCCAGGTCCCGCGCTTTCCTTGCCCTCGGCATCCAGAATGTCCTTGCGCTCCATGATGCCGTCCACCTTGATGCCCATATCCACAAAGACGCTGTCGCCGGTGATGGCAATGACGGTGCCGCTGACCTTCTGGCCCGGCTGCAAACGGCCGGAAGAAGCGCTGTGCGCCGCCAGCATGGCGGCGAAATCTTCAGTGGCTTCTTCCTGCGCGGGGCTTTCTATTTTTTCCTCAGTCATATTTCCTGCTCCTCCAAACTGGGCATTTTGTTAAGTTGGTAATCATAGCCTATCCTTTTACGGATGACAATGAAGCCCCAGGCAGCGCGGCGTGCGGATTGCGGCCCGCCATATGGTTTCCGGGGCATAAGGGGACGGAATTTTTTCTAGAAACTGAATGAAAATTTTACACATGCATAATTTTTGACCAGCAGTCGGGCGGAAGAAATCGCAGCAGGCTATCCGGGTTTTTCAGCGACACAAGCACACATCCCGTTTTGCGGCAAATTTTTCTTTATGGAAAACTTGAAATATTTTTTTACAACCTCACCATGAGCGACGGTGCTCAACGGGCGGAATCGAACCTGCGCATCAATAGAACCGGCACGGCGGCCACCGCCGCCACCACCGCCATGATCGCATAGATGGCATTCATGCTCCAGGCGGAGGCCAGGAAGCCGAAAAGAAGCGGGGTCAGCATGTTGGTTATGCCGCGCAGAAAGGAATTGATGGAGAACACGTCGCTGTAGGAGGCGGCATCCCGTACGGGTTCGGTGATGATGGCCTGGATGACCGGAACGGTGCCCTTGGTCACAATGCCGAGCAGCAAGGCGATGCTGACGATGAGGACAAGCTGGTCCGCCATGATCAGGGCACAGAGCAGGACCGTCAGCAGCAGTTCGGCGGCCACGAAAACCTTTCGCGGTCCGAAACTGTCCACAAAGCGGCCGCAGGCCATCTTGCCGAGAAAAGAGCCCACCGAAAACCCCAGGGCGAAGGAACCGATGATTTTAGGGTCCACCCCCTTGCCGATCAGCAGCAAGGGCAGAAACGTGAATATTCGATCGTTGCTGAATGCGTTCAGAATGCTGGCAAGCATGGCCAGGAATATTTCCCTGTCCTTGAAGATACCGAACGCGGGAAAGCTTCTGCCTCCGGAGGCTTCCTCCCTTGTTTCGGGGCGTTCGCCCCGGCAGGAAAAAAAGAGCCAGAGCGCGGCAACGAGCGCCGCCGCCCCGTATGTGATGCAGACGACCCGCCAGCCCGGAAAGCCCCCGAATGAATACGCGGCGGCAAAGGCCGCCAGGGAAACCAGGGGGATTCTGCCCACATCGCCGATGGCGGTGAAATCGCTCATGGCTCTGCCCAGGCGGCGTCTTTCGGTGTGCAGCGTAAGGTAGGAAAAGGCAATATTATGAAAGACGTTGTAGCCCGCCACGGCCAGGATAAAGCACAGGCCGGCGACCACGATGTTGCCGGAGAAGGTGGCCGCGAAAAATCCGGCCCCGCACACGGCTGTCACCAGGGTGATGGTCTGCATGAAGCCCAGTTTCCGGGCCAGAAGCAACGTGCCCAGACCGGCTGCCGTACCCGCGGCGGTGCCCACGGAGACGATCAGACCCACCGCTTTTTCACCTTCGCCAAAGGAAATGACCATAAAAGCGAGCAGAATGGGAACCGCGTCAAAAAGCCCGTCAATCAGGATATGGTAGGCATTGAGCAAAATATAGCGGGCGCGGGAAAGCATGGCATCTTCCTGTGCGGGAATTGTGCGGACGCTGTCCACAAGCGGTTCAGGCAAGCCGCGCCGACGGCTGACGCGCGGGCGGATATGGCGTCCGTTCTCACGGCCGCCCGGCGGATATTTTTTATGTTAATCCGCTCTAACAACACCACTTTTACCCGGCTGTCAAAGGCTTTCTGAGCGCGAGGGAAGTTCGGCGCGGAAACGCCAGGGGCCTTGTGTTATAGCGGCGCAAGACCCCTGGGGCGAGTGTTTTCCATGGAAGTTGTCCTGCCCTCCGGTCACGAGGATAGGCCCACAGACCATACGCGTTTATCGCCGGGAGGATTGCGGAGTTTTTCCCGGTGGTCGGCAACAGGATAGAAAAAACCCTGAAC
>NZ_JH114300.1:369355-426061 GCF_000224635.1 Desulfovibrio sp. 6_1_46AFAA | reverse complement strand
AATTATGCCGTTCAGGGTTTTTTTCTATCCTGTTCAGGACGAAATTTGGTAGCAAGGGAGGGATTTGAACCCCCGACACTGCGGGTATGAACCGCATGCTCTGACCAACTGAGCTACCTTGCCGTATTGCGCCCCCATAGTGGCGCGTCGAATTCTTTATACAATTTGCCGGGGCTTGGCAAGCGCTTTTTGTACCATCCGTCAATTAACCATAAAATAATAGACAAAGGGCGCGAGCAGCAAACGATAGACGGCAAAGGGCACCAGGGTCATCCGCCCCACCAGGGCCACGAAAACTTTGACCGCCAACAGGGCGGAAATAAAGGAGCCCACTATGCCAACCGCGAAAAAGGGAATGTCCGCCGAGGTGAACAGGCTGAGATTCTTCAGCATGTCAAAGCCCGTGGCGGCCACCATGATGGGCACCGCCGCGATAAAGGAATATTCCGCCGCCAGCGGCCGCTTGGCCCCCAGCAGCATGCCGCCCATGATCGTGGCCGCTGAGCGCGAAAAACCGGGCCAGAGGGCCAGGCACTGGAAACAGCCGATGCCCAGGGCCAGACGCGGCGTCATGTCGTCCAGGCTGATGCAGGTGGGCTTATGCTTGCGCCGTTCCACAAGAATCATGCACACGGCCCCCACCACCAAGGCGATAAGCACGGTGGAAGGCCGGAACAGATATTCCTTGATCAGGGAGTGGAACAACAGGCCCATCACGCAGGCGGGCAGCGAGGTGAGGACCAGCAGCCAGATGCCGCGCATGCCCGCGAAGCGCACGTAGGGCTGCGGCTGGACCAGGCCCCAGAAGCGTTTCCAGTACAGCACCACCACGGCCATAATGGCCCCGAGTTGAATCACAACCTCAAAGGTGGCGGCCCGCTCTCCCACAAAATTAAGCAGATCGCCCACAAGAATCAGATGCCCCGAGGAGGAGACCGGCAGAAATTCAGTCAGGCCTTCCACGATGCTCAGAATAAGGGCGGTGAGCAGATTATCCATATTGGGTCTCCGGGCGGCCCGCCGCGCTACGCGGCAGTCCGCTGCTTTTCGATCCGGCCGTGGCACAGTCGTTTACAACGCGGCATTGCCAAAAAGCCGCGTCGTGGCTATCTAACAGAAAAAGTGAGGATACCCCGATGCCGACCATCATGCCCCAGAGCGAACTTGTGCGCAAAGCTATTGCCTATCTGAATGAGGAACACAAACGCGACCCCCACAAAAGCCTGTCCAGCCTGCTGGACGAAGCGGGCATGCGTTTCAACCTTACGCCTGTGGACGCGGAAGCTCTGGAGTTTCTTTTCCGCAAGGAGCAGAAACGCGACTAAGATTCCGCTTTTTTTCTTTGCTAGGGCCTCCTGACACTACTGGGATTTTGTTCGCTGGCAAGGAGAACGAGCCTTTTATGCAGGGAGTGTACTTCTTATGGTACTCGACCGGAATAAAAGGCGAAGTTCAACAAAGCCAGCGGGCAAAAGAACGTAGTGTCAAAAAGGTTCTAGGCGATTTCGCTGCCGTCGGGAACGGCCTTGGCCACAGCCAGCAGGCTGAGCTCGTCCCCGCCTTGGGCGGTAAGCACCATGCCGTGGGACATCAGGCCCCGGATCTTGCGCGGCGCCAGATTCAGCACGGCGCAGACCTGTTTGCCCACCAGATCATCGGGGGCATAATATTCCGCCAGTCCTGAAAGGATCTGGCGCAACTGCCCTTCCCCGAAATCGATTTCCAGACGGAGGATACGGTCCGCGTTGGGATGCCGTTCCGCCACGCGTACCGTGCCCACCCGCAGGTCCAGAGCCTTGAAGTGATCAAAGTCCACCTCGGGCCGCCCCGCTGTTGCGGCGGGCGCGAGAGCCGCGGCTTTGGCCTCGGCGGGCTTGTCCGCTTTCTTTTCTTTATGTTTTTCTTTAACCTTCGGCGCGGGCGCCTTGTCCCCGTCCGCGTCGGTATTTTTCTTCACGTCGATGCGCGGGAAAAGATTGGACGTTGCCGACACCTGCGTGCCAGCTGACAGCCCGCCGAAGCAAATGATTTCATCATCCAGGTTGGGCACCGGGGGCAACCCCTCTTCCACGGGCTGGCCCAATTGTTCCAGCATCCGGCGGGACGCGGCGGGCATGACCGGCCAGAGGCAGAGCGCAACTTTGCGCATGGCCGCCAGCAGAATGTACATGACCGTGGCCAGCCGCTCCATATTGCCCTGCTTGTGCAGGGCCCAGGGGGCCTGGCTGTCCACATATTTGTTCAGGGCCCGCACCAGCTCCCAGAGCGACTCCAGAGCTTGGGCGAACTGCACGTTGCCGAACAACTGGGAGAAATTGCGCATGGCCGTGGCGCACAGTTCCACCATGGCCTCGTCTTCCGGCTCGCGCTGTTTGGGCTGGGGCACGCAACTGCCGAAGTATTTGGCTGTCATGGAGAGCACCCGGCTGAAAAGATTGCCCAGGTCGTTGGCCAAGTCAGCGTTGATCCTGCCGATCAGGGATTCCTCGCTGAAACTGGCGTCCGAGCCGAAGTGCATCTCGCGCAACAGGAAGTAGCGGAAGGCGTCCAGCCCGAAACGTCGGCCCGTCTCCAGGGGGTCCACCACATTCCCCAGAGATTTGGACATCTTGGTATCCCGCGAGAGCCAGTAGCCGTGCACATTGAGGTGCTTGTACAACGGCAGGCCGGCGGCCTTGAGCATGGTGGGCCAGAATACGGCGTGCGGCTTGAGGATGTCTTTCGCCACCAGATGTTCGCCGGGCCAGTAACGGACGTATTCGGCCCCGTCAGGCCAGCCCAGAGCGCTGATGTAGTTGATCAGGGCGTCGAACCAGACGTAGCAGACGTAATTCTTGTCAAATGGCAACTCAATGCCCCAGGTCAGACGCGTTTTCGGGCGGGAGATGCACAGATCCTCCAGCGCGCCCGATTCCAGCATGGCCAGCACTTCCGAGCGGTAGCGCTCGGGCCGGATAAAATCCGGATGCTGGCTGATATACTCCCGCAGCCAGGGCAGATATTTGGACATGCGGAAGAAGTAATTCTTTTCGCTGATAAATTCCGGCTTGGTCAGATGCTGGGGGCAGAGGCCGTTTTCCAGCTCCTTTTCCGTGTAGAAGCGTTCACAGCCGTAACAGTAATGGCCGCCGAACTCGCCGAAATAGATGTCGCCGGCGTCATACACTTTTTGCAGAAAGTCCTGCACCGTGCGCTTGTGCGCCTCGTCCGTGGTGCGCACGAAACGGTCATTAGCAATGCCCAGTTGCGGCCAGAGCGCCCGGAAACGGCCGCTGATATCGTCCACGAATTCCTTGGGAGTCTGTCCCTGTTTTTCGGCGGCCTGCACGATCTTGTCGCCGTGCTCGTCCGTGCCGGTCAGGAAGAGCGTGTCCTCGCCCAGCAGTTTATGGAAGCGGGCCAGGGAATCCGCGACAATGGTGGTGTAAGCGTGTCCCAGATGGGGATTGGCATTGACGTAGTAAATGGGCGTGGTGATGAAAAAACTTTTCACACAAGGCTCCGTGCTGTTGACTTGAACCCCAATACGCTATTCGTTTTCCGGGCGTTGCGCGGGCTTGCGCCGACGCTTGCGGCGGCCTTTGCCCGCTTCGCCGGCTCCCGATGGTCCGGCTGGTCCGGCGGGCGCGCCGCCCTTCTCTTCCCGGTTTTCCGCAAAATTCGCCGTATCCGGCCGCTCAGCAGCCTGCCCGTCCTCATGGGCCCGGCTTTCGTCCGGAGGCAGCAGGTCATCAAACAGACCAGGGTCTTCCACCGTGTCGGGCGTCACGGAAACCACCAGCAAACCGTCCCCCTGCCGGGGCTTGGCGGTCGGCTTGGGTTGGCCGCTCTGCTGCTGGGGCTCGGGCCGGTGGGGAGCCAGAGCCTGCCATTCGTCCAGGCTCAGTTCCAGCTCCTCGTTATTTTCCGTGATCACGGACAGGGAATTGCGGAACATATTGGCCCGCAGCACCTTCATGCCGCCCCGGTCGGTCTGGTATTTCTTGCCCAGGCGCGGGCAATGGCGGTGGAAATGGTCGTAATTTTCCTGCTCATAGGAAAGGCAGCAGAGCAGCCGACCGCAGATGCCGGAAATTTTGGCCGGATTGAGAAAAAGGTTCTGCTCCTTGGCCATACGGATGGTCACCGGGGCGAACTTGCGCAAATAGCGACGGCAACAGCAGACCATGCCGCAGTTGCCCACCGCGCCCACCATCTGGGTTTCATGACGGACGCCGATCTGGCGCAGCTCAATGCGGGCGCGGTATTCTCGCACCAGATCCTTCACCAGATCGCGGAAGTCAATGCGCGCGGGCGCCGTGAAGTAAAAGATCAGCTTGCTGCGGTCAAAAAAGACCTCCACGTCCACCAGCTTCATGTCCAGGCGGCGGTCGCGGATGCACTGGCGGCAATAGGCCGTGGCCTCGCGGGCCAGCGCCTCGTTTTCCCTGCCGGTTTCCAGATCCGTGGAGTCCGCCTGGCGCAGAATGTCGGGCAGGTCCTGCTCTTCCATGCCGGGCAGGCCTTCAAGCGGGCCGGAAACAACCTCGGCCAGGGTCAGGCCCTGATCGGCCTCAATCAGAACATGGTCGCCGCGCTTGAGCTCCGGCGGGCCGGAATAGTAGCTCGTCTGTCCGAGCTCACGAAATTTAACACCAAATATGGGCATAAGCATCACTGCGGTAAAACGTCAGAAGAATGTGTCTAAGACATTGCTTTTCGGCCATATTGCCCCTGCTGTCAACAGCGGCGGGTCGCGGTGCGCTTCGTTTAAGCTTATCCGGTCATGTGTCGCTGCCCCGCGCGGAAGGGAAGGCGGCAGGCAAACGCGCGGACACGGCCTCGGCATCCCCATATCTTTTGAGACCCCGGACGTTCCTAATCTTGCCGTCTCGCCTTGCCATCGTTGCGCCCCTGTTTTACATTTAGAGCATAAAGGGGGCCTGATGATGATTGAACGAGATGAAGCCCTGAAACTGCTGGCGGACCAGGGCACGCCGGTATCGTTGTTGCAGCACGCTTTGGCCGCGGAGGCCATTATGCGCTCTCTGGCGCGCCGTTTCGGCGAGGATGAGGACCTTTGGGGCCTGACCGGGCTGCTGCACGACCTGGACTATCCCACCACCGCTGAAGCGCCTGAACGACATGGCCTGGAAAGTGCGACCATGCTGACCGGCATGCTGCCGGAAGAGGCTCTGGCCGCCATCCGCGCCCATAACGGCGAAATGAACGGTGCTGCTCCGCAATGCCGCTTTGATTACGCCCTGCGTTGCGGCGAGACGGTCACGGGGCTCATCAGCGCGGCGGCGCGTATGCGCCCCACCGGCCTGGAGGGCATGGAGCCCAAAAGCATCAAGAAAAAGATGAAGGACAAAGCCTTTGCCGCCAGCGTGAACCGCGACAATATCCGCCAGTGCTCCGACGCCGGGCTGGAATTGGACGATTTTCTGGCTCTGTCCATTGAAGCCATGCACGGCAAGGCCGCGGAACTGGGCCTGAGCAAATAGCGTTTTTACTTTTTTTATGAGGCAGATCATGGAAGAATGCGCGCTGGATACAAGCATCCGCACCCTAGGGCCCTGCAAGCTGGAATCGCATCTGCCCTACCGCACCTGGGCCGACGACAAACGTATTCAGATTTTTGTGGATGAGGAACTGAGCGAACACAACGGAAAGGCCTGCTGCGTCTGTTTCGAGGCGGCAGGGCCGCGCAAAAAGCTCTATTTCGACTCCTCCCGCGCCAAGTGCGCCATCGTCACCTGCGGCGGCCTGTGCCCCGGCATCAACGACGTGATCCGCGCCATCGTCATGGAGGCCTACCACGCCTACAATGTGCCTTCCATTGTGGGCATTCCCTACGGCCTGGAAGGTTTCATCCCCAAGTACCGGCACGCCCTGCGGGAGCTGACCCCGGACGTGGTGGCCGACATCCATCGCTTCGGCGGCACCATTCTGGGTTCGTCGCGCGGGCCGCAGTCGCCCGAGGAAATCGTGGACACCCTTGAGCGCTGCAACGTCAACGCCCTTTTCGTCATCGGCGGCGACGGCACCATGAAGGCGGCGCTTTCCATCAGCCGGGAAGTGCAGAACCGGGGCCTGAAGATCGCGGTGATCGGCATTCCCAAAACCATTGACAACGACATTAATTTCATCCCCCAGTCGTTTGGTTTTGAAACCGCCGTATTCAAGGCAACCGAGGCTATTGAGTGCGCCCATACCGAAGCCTGCGGCACGCCCAACGGCATCGGCCTTGTCAAACTCATGGGGCGGGAGTCCGGCTTCATCGCCGCGCGGGCCACGCTGGCCCTCAAGGAAGTGAACTTCGTGCTGATTCCGGAAGCGCCTTTCACCCTGGAGGGGGAAGGCGGCCTGCTGCCCGCCCTGGAAGAACGCCTGCGGTCCAGAGGGCATGCGGTCATTGTGGCGGCCGAGGGCGCGGGTCAGCATCTGCTGAAACACAGCGCGGGCACCGACGCCTCGGGCAATCCCGTGCTGGGCGAAGTGGCCGACCTTTTGCGCAAGGAAATCAATACCTATCTCAACGCCCGCCAGATGGAGCATTCCATCAAATACATCGACCCCAGCTACATCATCCGCTCCGTACCGGCCAACGCCAACGACAAGGTTTACTGCGGCTTTCTGGGCCAGTACGCGGTGCATGCGGCCATGGCCGGGCGTACGGACATGGTGGTGGCCAAACTGCAGGACCGCTATGTGCATCTGCCCCTGCAACTGGTCACCCAAACGCGCCGCAAGCTGAACATTTATTCCGATCTCTGGCGCGCGGTGCTGGAATCCACGGGCCAGGGCATGCTCAAGGGCATGCTGCCGCCCGAATAGAGCCGCTCTCCACATGTCTCGTCTCTGCCAGGTCAAGGCCTCGGCCGGTTCCGGCAAAACCTATGAGCTGACCCGTTGTTTTCTGTTGCGCCTGATGGAGTGCGGGCATGCCTCGGGTGTGGCGGCCTCTCCGGCCTGCGCGCTGGCGCCGGAGGGCCGCCAGTGCGGTTGGGGCGACATCCTGGCCGTCACCTTTACCAACGCCGCGGCCGCTGAAATGCGCGACCGCGTCATCCGCCACCTGAAAAGCGCGGCTCTGGGTGCGCGCGCGGAAGACATTCCCCTTGATGCGGGCGAGGCCCGCCGCTGGGTGGATGTTATCATGCGCGATCTGAGCGCCCTGAACATCCGCACCATTGACAGCCTGCTGCATCTTATCGTGCGGGCCGCCGCCCTGGAGCTGAATCTCCATCCTGATTTCCAGCCCGTCTTCGCCACTGAGGAGGCTCTGGCCCCCTACCTGGACCTTTTTATGGAACGGGCCTGGCGGGAAGACGCGGCCATGCGCGATCTTTTGCGCGAGGCCTGCCGGGCTCTGGTGGTGCACGGCCAAAGCAAGGGTTTTCTGGCCGGGGAAAAACTGCTCCGCCAGCTGCGGGATTTGCTGGACGATGTGCTGCTGGGGCGGTTCGAGGATCTGACGCCGGAGGCCGTTCTTAAAGAAAAACTTCAAGAAATGGATGAGGCCGCCGTGCAGGCCGCGCGGGAACTTCTGGCCTCCGCGCAGGCTGCGGGTCTGCGCTGGAAAAAACCGGCTCTGGGCGCTGTGGAACAGCTTTCCTGGGGCCAAGTGGAAAAATGTTCTTCCGCCTTTGCAAGTAAGGAAACAGCTGAAGAACTCTTTCTCAAAAATACCGTGGTGCCGGAAGCAACCGCGCAGGCCTTTGCCGTTTACTCGGCCCACGCCCGTCGCCGGGCCGGGGAAGGCGCGCTGATTGTCCAGGCCTTGCGCATCGCCCCTTTTGTGCGCCTGGCACAGGCTCTGGTGGCCGCTTTTCTGCAAAATCAGGAACAGGAAGGCGCGCTGCCCGGCCTGCTGGTGCCGCGTCTGGCCCGTGAAGTGCTGGAGGGCGAGCGCGGCGTGCCGGAAGCGCTCTGCCGCCTAGGCACGCGCCTGACCTATTTTCTGGTGGATGAATTTCAGGACACCAGCCGCGAGCAATGGCAGGCCCTGCGTCCCTTGCTTGAAGAGGCCCTGTCGCGCGGCGGCTCTCTGACCTGGGTGGGCGACGTCAAGCAATCCATCTACGGTTGGCGCGGCGGCGAGCCGGAGCTGTTCGACGCGGTCTTTGACGATCAGGGTCTGACGCGGCTGGCTCCCGGCGGGGAACGCCGCCATCTGCCCCGCAACTGGCGCAGCCGCCGGGAAGTGGTGGAGCACAACAACCGGATTTTTGCCCCACTGGAAAATGCGGCTACAGCGCAACGGGTGCTGGCCGCCCTGCTGCCCGGCGATACGCCCCCGGAAGTTCTGACTACGGCCACGCGACGCTTGAGTCGGGCCTTTGCGGGCGCGGCGCAGCAATGTCCGCCCAAGGCCCGGGAAGGCGGCCTGGTACGGGCCGAAGAGATTCAGGGCGCCACGCAGGACGACTTGCGGGATTGTGTGCTGGAACGCCTTTGCGATTTGTTGCGGGACGAAATCGGCCCGCGCAGGCCCTGGTCCGACGTGCTGGTGCTGGTGCGCGGCAATGAAACAGCCCGCGTGACCGCCGAAGGTCTGGTACATGAGGGCATTCCGGTCATCACGGAAAACAGCCTGCTGCTGGCGGAACACCCGCTCATTGTACAGACTGTGGCTTTGCTGGCTTTTCTGGACAATCCCGACGACGACATCGCCTTTTGGACCATGCTCACGGGTTCCATCGTGCTTGAACACCCGCAGGCGGCGGAACTCGACTGGGAAATACTGCACGGCTGGTGCGCGGAGCCGGGCCAAGGGCCATTTCATCTGCGTTTCAGACGGCGCTGGCCGCTGATCTGGCGGAACCTGCTGGCCCCCTTTCACAGTCAGTCCGGCCTGATGACACCCTATGACACGGTGCTGGAATGGTTTACGCGCCTGGACGTGGAAGCACGCTTTCCGGAAGCCCGGACGTTCCTGCGCCGTTTTATGGAAGTATTGCACAGCGCTGAAGAAAAAGGCCTTGCTACCCTGTCCACGTTTCTCGAGCATTGGCAAGACAAAAGCGGTGAAGAAAAAGTGCCCATGCCCGAAAACATGAATGCCGTGCGCGTCATGACTATCCACAAATCCAAAGGGCTGGAAGCTCCGGTGGTGATTCTGCCCTGGACCAGCTTCAACGTGCGCCCGTCAGGGCGTCCCGTTCTGCTGGAACGCGACGGACTGCGCATGGCGGTGCCCAATCGCAAGGCTCTGGGCGAAATCTACTATGAGGATCTGGCGCGGCAGGCTTGCGAAAATCTGGATCTGCTCTATGTGGCCTTTACCAGGGCCAGGGACGAACTGCACATTTTCCGTACCGGCACGCCGGGTCTGGACAACAAAAGCGGCTCGCTCTGCGCGGCCCTGGATATTCTCTGGCAGGAGGCCGAGTTGAGGCTGCCCTACAGCCGTGGCACGCCGGTGGAGTGCCCGCGCAACGGGGCAACGGACGACGAGATCTGCCCCGAGCCGCTTGCCGCGCCACTTACCGAGGCGGCTGTACCGGAACAGAAATGGCGGCCCATGCAGTGGCTGCCCCGTTTAAAGATCTTCCGCAATCCGCTGGGCGGCTTTGCCTTCAAGGCCGAAGACCGCGGCAGCCTGCTCCATTTCTGCCTGGAGCATCTGCGCGTTACCGGGCAGGCGGAGGAGGACGCCAGGGCCGCCCTCTCTTTCGGCCTGCGCAACTATCCCCTGCCTGTGCCGGATGATCCGGCCCTGCGCGACTCGCTGGCCGGGGCTCTGGCCTGGTTCGCGTCCCAGCCCGAGGCAGGGCGCTGGTTTGAGCAGGGCTGGCCCGAACAGTCGCTTATGGACGAACAGGGCCATGTGCTGCGCATGGATCTGCTGGTGCGCGAATCCTGGGGACCGCTGGTCATCGACTATAAAAGCGGCCGCCTCGAAGCGGAGCACATCAGCCAAGTGCGCCGCTATCTGAGCTGCCTTGAGCAGAGCGGCGACTACGGCGGCACGGCGCGCGGCCTGCTGGTCTATCTGGATCAGCGTCGCTTCCAACTGGTGGAAGCGACGCGGGTTTCGCCTCTGTGCGAGACGTGCGGCGAGCTCCTGCCGTCGCCGGAGACCCGATTATGATGAACCGTTCGCCCTTTCTGATTTTTCCCTGGCAGCGGCCTTTTCTGCCCGATCTGAAAGCCGTGCTGGAAGATTGCAGCGGCGGCCGTTCCGGTTCCGCTCTGCTGATTGTGCCGCATAACCGCCCCTGGCGGTATCTTTTGCAGCTCTATGCCAAAGAGAGGAAGCCGCGCCTGCTGCCGAAGGTTCTCACCCTGGCTGATATGGTCAAGGTCTGGCGGGCTGGCACCAGCGACGTGCCCCTGCATACGGCCAACATGCTGGACCGCGTGGCTTTGCTGCACGGCTGCGTGCAGAACCTGACCGAGGATGACGCGGCTCTTTCCGCCCGGTTCGCGCGCATGGACATGGCGCTTTTTCTGCCTTGGGGCCTGCGCCTGGCCGCCCTGCTGGAAGAAATGCTCGGCCAGGGCCTGGAAACCGCGGACCTGGCCTATGTGGAGAATGAAGTGGCCGCGCCCGCGGCGGCTCTGCTGGGAGCCCTGGGGCGGATCGGCCGCGCCTATCTGGCGGCCCTGAACGAACGCCGATGGACCACGCCGGGGCTGGATCAGTACATGGCCAGCCGCCAGGCTTCACATATTCCGCCTCTGCTCGTGCCCGGTGCCGAAAGGCCGGTGCTGGTGGCGGGCTTTTCCGTGTTGAGCGGCACGGAGGATGTGCTGCTGCGCTCGCTCTGGCGGGCCGGAGCGCATATCTGCCTGCATACTGATCCTGCCTTGGCTGGAAATGAACCAGCGCACTGGGCCTGCGCCGAACACGCGGCATGGCTGCGTCGCTGGCAGGCCAGGGCCAAACCGGCTGTGGAGCCCGCCGCGCTGGAAGCGGCGCACAAGCCGCGTCTGTCCTTTTTCGCCGGTTATGACTGCCATTCACAGCTTCAGGCCATGCGTGACACGCTGGAAAAGGATACGAAGACGAACGGCCGCATGCCCTCCACCGCCGTGTTGCTCACGGACAGCGCCCTGCTCATGCCAGTGCTGCACCATCTGCCGGACAAGGACGTCAATGTATCCATGGGTTATCCTCTGACCCGCTCGCCCCTCAACCGCCTGCTGGACGCTCTGCTGCGCCTGCAGGAGGGACGGTCCGAGGATGGGCGCTATTACTGGCGTACCTTGCTGCAATGCCTGCGGCACCCCTATCTGAATATGCTGCGGATAGAGGACGAGAGCGGCCGAACGCTCTTTTTACGCGACGCCTTGCGCCGCCTGGAAGCTCTAGTCCGCACGGGCAACCGTTTTGTGGATCCGGCGGCTCTGGCCGACGAATGCCGCGCCGCTCTGCCCGCCCCGCTGGACACGTTGCTCTCCCAGTGCCTGGCCATCACGGTGGAAGCCTTGTCCGCCGCCCGCAGCACGGAAGATATAGCCGAATGCCTGCACGGCATCTGCGACTTTCTGTTGGCCTACGGCGGCGATATGTGGCGGCATTTTCCTTTGGACGCGGAGGCCATGTTCCGTCTCATGCGCCACGCCGCGCCCATCTTGCGTGAAACCTGTCTTGCGCAGACCCCTTTTCCTCCGGCCGTGCTGCACGGCATCACCCGACAGGTACTGGAACAGGAGCGCGTGCCCTTTGAGGCCGAACCGCTCACAGGCCTGCAGGTGCTCGGCATGCTGGAAACCCGCCTGCTGCATTTTGAGCGCGTGCTGATCGTGGACGCCACGGACGACAAGCTGCCCGGCAATCCGGCCCAGGACCCACTGCTGCCGGATTCCCTGCGCCAGGTCCTCGGCTTGCCCGACGCCCGGCGACGCGAGCGCACGGCGGCGCATACCCTCTATCGCCTGTGCGCCGGGGCGGAGGAAGTTCATTTTTTCTGGCAGGAAGGCATCACCCGCTCCGCCCTTTTTGACGGCAAAAAAAGCCGCAGCCGCTTTGTGGAGCAACTGATCTGGGAGGAGGAACAACGCCGGGGAGCGCTGCTCACGCCCGGAGAGGAGCCTCTGGCCGGGGCACGTTGTACGGTGCGCGCCAGTCAGGTCTTGCCCAAAAGCCTGCCGCGCGGCGCGGGCCTGGACACGGCCTTGCAACATCTCTTGCGCGAGCCGCTTTCCGCCACCCGGCTGGATGTCTATCTGCAATGCCCCCTGCGCTTCGCCTGGCAATATCTCTGCCGTCTCGCGCCCCAGCGGGAGATCAACGAGGGCGATGACCCGGCGGCGGTGGGGATATGCATTCATAATACCCTGCGCGCGCTGTACGAGCCCTATCTGCACAAGGAAGTAAGGCGGGGCGATATCTCCATGGAAACCGTGCGGGCCCGCTTTTACGAAGCTCTGGAAGCGGCGGACCTGCGCCGGATTTTGCCCGCGGATAGTTGCCTGATGCTGGAAACAGCCGCGCCGTTAAGGCTGGAACGCTTCCTGGCGCGGCAGCCCGAAAGCGCGCTGATCCTGGCTCTGGAAGAAAAACTGAACGTGGATCTGGACCTCAACGGACAACGCTATGCCTTTACCGGCACCCTAGACCGCCTGGACCGGCGCGACGGCCTGCTGTATGTACTTGATTATAAGACCGGCACCATCAAACGCCATGACGGCAGCCTCTGGACCGACGCACCCTTCTTCGAAAGAGTGGCCCAGGCCTGCTCTGCCCCGGGAATAAAAGCGCAAACATCCATGGGGGAAGACCCCATGTCGGCACTGTTTGAGGAGTTGCGCCAACGCCTGCCCAGCCTGCAACTGCCCTGCTACCTGTCCATGATCAAGGCAAAAAATATAGGCGCTCCCGGCGATGCGGCCCTGGTCGAACTCAAGGAAGACGGGGCGGAAATTCCCCTGTTCGGCGGCCTTGCGGAAGAAGACCTGACGGCTGCCCTTGCTTATTGCGATCTCAGCCTGGCCCTGGTCCTGCGCCATTTGGAAAGCGCCCTGCACTTCGCGGCCCGGCCGGACCGGCATTGCGCCTGGTGCCCCTATGCCGGTTTGTGCATGGCCTGAATCACGCAGCGTGAAAATCCGTTTACAATGATGGATTGCTCCTGCCGGCTGCCTTGCTTTTTCATAATCAGGCTTTACCCTTGCTGACGTCACGGCATAAAAAGGACAACATTCCGCGCAACTGCGCTCCCCTTTTTGAACTTTGTGAAAATATCCGCGAAACCAGCGGGAGACATTTTTTCGACATCACTCAAAAGGTCAGGCAGAGCCCGCGCTTAAATATAAATCAGATCATCTTTGTTTCCCACGGCTATGGAGAGATCACGGCCTCTTTTAATCTGCAAACCGATCTAAACGAATACTGGGATATCTCATATTCATTCGATGGATATACGAAAGAAAACCTTGTTGATTCGGTTATGGAGAGTCTGATGGAGCATAGAAAATCATGTAAAACGATGAAGGTGGCACATTTTTGTGAAGAACCCGCTGTTGAAAACAGCCTTTCCTGTTATAGTTAGTAAGTCGCTGCATTTCGCAGTGGACCGAATAGCGCGGCATTGCCCCACCCGGCATAAAAAAAATGCCGCTTTCCGGCGCATTTTATTGCGTCTTGTGACTTTTCCCGCTATGCTTTCTGCCAGATGGTTGGGGATAACCGTCCCATGCCGACCGGGGGGGTCGGCGGCGGTAACCCCGCACTGGTTCAAGACGGAGGTCTTGTCATAA
Source organism: Desulfovibrio sp. 6_1_46AFAA (assembly GCF_000224635.1). NCBI lineage: Bacteria > Pseudomonadati > Thermodesulfobacteriota > Desulfovibrionia > Desulfovibrionales > Desulfovibrionaceae > Desulfovibrio > Desulfovibrio sp. 6_1_46AFAA. The sequence continues at coordinate 412,369 of NZ_JH114300.1, read as the reverse complement.
TGCCCTTCCCTTCTTTGCAAATCGGCAATCTCACGGCTAAAGTGCCCGTTATCCAGGGCGGCATGGGCGTGGGTATCTCTCTTTCCGGCCTTGCGTCGGCGGTCGCCAATCAGGGCGGCATCGGCGTTATTGCCGGAGCCATGATCGGCATGAAAGAACCGGACGTGGCCAAAAACCCTCTGGAAGCCAATCTGCGCGCTCTGCGCAATGAAATTATCAAGGCCCGTGAACTTTCCAACGGCATCATCGGCGTCAACGTCATGGTGGCCCTGACCACCTTCAGCCAGATGGTGCGCACGGCCATTGAAAACAAGGCGGACATCATTTTCTCCGGCGCGGGTCTGCCGCTGGAAATGCCGCGCCATCTGCTCCAGCTTTGCGAGGAAAAGAAGGAGGAGTTCAAGACTAAGCTCGTCCCCATTGTTTCCTCGGCCAGAGCCGCCACCGTCATTGCCAAAAAATGGCTTTCCCGTTTCAATTACCTGCCGGACGCCTTTGTGGTGGAAGGCCCCAAGGCCGGCGGCCATCTGGGCTTCAAACCCGAAGAGATTCAGGATCCCGCGCATGCCTTGGAGGTGCTGGTGCCCCAGGTGGTGGATGCGGTTAAGCCCTTTGAGGACCAGTACGGCCGCGCCGTGCCGGTCATTGCCGCGGGCGGCGTCTATACCGGCGCGGACATCAAGAGATTCCTGGATCTGGGAGCTGCCGGAGTTCAGATGGGAACGCGTTTTGTAGCTACCCATGAATGCGATGCGGACGAGCGCTTCAAGCAGAGCTATCTTGCGGCCAAACAGGAAGATGTGACCATCATCCGCAGCCCTGTGGGCATGCCGGGCCGTGCCTTGTGCAACGACTTCATCAGCGCCGCGCGCGAAGGCCTGAAAAAGCCCTTCAAGTGCATCTTCCACTGCGTGAGCACCTGCCAGCAGGAAAAGACCCCGTATTGCATCGCCCAGGCCCTGATCAACGCCATGCGCGGCAATCTGGAGCGCGGTTTTGCCTTCTGCGGAGCCAATGTATTCCGGGTGAACAAGATCATTACCGTGGGCGAACTTATGGATTCCCTGCAGCACGAATTTGACGAGGCCATGAACTCGTTGAGCAAGAGCGTGCAGAATGTACAGTCCATACTGGGCTACGGCAACAAGGCGGAGCAGACGCTGTAAAACGGATTCGTAATAAGTAAAAACCGGCAGGGTAAGCATGATTAAAGAATTTCATGCACCCTGCCGGTTTTTCATTTTTGTGTCATCTGTCAGACAATAGTGCAATTTCAAAGAGAAATTGTTCTTGCGGCCGGGTAAGCAGACACCCGCCGCGTAGGCGCAGCGTAATTTATTTGCGCTATTAAGCGACGATCGGCAATGCAAGACGCCGTGGTACCCTGAATTGCAGGGGCACCACGGCCTCTTGTGAGCAACTTCGGCACGCCGGTCTTTTCAGTTCTTCAAGGCCAATGGCGCGAGCGGTTCAACCTGAAAATGTTCAGGCTTACTTGAACAATTCCCGTTCCTGCACGTCATGGTCGATACGGTCCTCCACCTCAATACCCTTGGGCGGCGTAAAGCTGAAATCCGAGGCCTTGAGTCGCATGTCGGGCTTGAAGGAAGTGAAACGCACCTCATTGGTGTTGCCGTAAAAATCCACGATGCTGGCCCGGCGGATGTAACCATTGTCCGGTTCCACCCAGATTAGGGCCTCCACCATCTGCGGAGCGGGTTCCTTGGGGTAGAGGCGCAACTTGGCCAGACCTTGTTCGCTGCCTTCGGGCTTGACGTCAAAATCCTTAGTCAGCGCCGCCTGGCCGGTGATCACCTGAATGATGCTGCGCGAATCCCGCACCAAGCCAGGCGGATAGCGGTAGGCCACTTCTTCATCCGGCAGATAATCCCAGATTTCCTTGGCCGTGACCACCAGGGTTTCCTCATGGGGTTTGGCGGTCTGCCAGCGGATCAACAGGGGTTTCTGAAACAAGAGGCTGCCCTGCCGCCGCTCCACCGAGCCGCTTTCTTTATGGGTGAGAGTCTGCTCAAAATCCGCTGAAAAGGAGTTCAGTGTCTCGTAGCGCTGCTGGATGACGGCGGCCAGATCCGCCGCATTGGCGGCGGGAGTCAGCCAGAGCAAGGCGCAGAGGGCCGTGCCCGCCGCAATGAACATGCCGGATATACGCATGGAACCTCCGCTGAAACGTCAGCTCGTTATCTGACCACGGGCCGGGGCTTGCTGCCGTCGGCCGGTCCGATGATGCCGTCCTGCTCCAGTTGTTCCACCAGACGGGCGGCACGATTGAAACCGATTTTGAAACGCCGCTGCACCAGAGATATGGATGCCCGGCCCTGTTCGCTGACAAAGGCCTGCACTTCGGGGTACAGCGGGTCCTGGGCCGCGTCGCCGCCGCCCACGCCCTGGCCCGTGGCGGTTTCCACGCCCCACTGGGCGAAGTCCACCTGATAAGAGGGACTCAGATGCCGCTTCCAGTGGGCCACCACGGACTGCACTTCCTCATCGCTCAAAAAAGGCCCGTGCAGGCGCTGCAAACGGCCGCCGCTGGGCTTGAAGAGCATATCGCCCCTGCCGAGCAGATGTTCCGCGCCCACCTGATCCAGAATGGTGCGCGAGTCGTGCTTGGACGTGACCTGGAAAGAAATGCGGCAAGGGAAGTTGGCCTTGATCAGACCGGTGACCACATCCACGCTGGGACGCTGGGTAGCCAGAATCATGTGAATACCCGCCGCGCGCGCCAGCTGGGCCAGACGCACAATACTGGTTTCCACCTCACGGGCGGCGGTCATCATCAGGTCCGCCAGCTCGTCGATGACAACAACCAGATAGGGCAAGGGCTCCAGATCCGCGAAATCCGGCGGCAGTTCATTCTTGAAGGCCGCCAGCTTCTGATTGAAGCCCGCCACATTTCGCACGCCCAGGCGGGCCATGGCCTCATAGCGGCGGTCCATTTCATGTACGGCCCAGTCCAAAGCGTTCTTGGCCTCGGCCATTTCTGTGACCACGGGGTGCACCAGATGCGGCTCATCAGCGTAAACCGCCATCTCGATGCGCTTGGGGTCCACCAGCAAAAGGCGCATATCCTGAGGCTGGGTGCGGTACAGCAGGCTGATCAGAATGCCGTTGAGGCAGACGCTTTTGCCCGCGCCCGTGGCTCCGGCCACCAGCAGATGCGGCATGCGGGTCAGATCGGCCATGAAAGGCTTGCCTGCAATGTCCTTGCCGAGAATCATGGTCAGCGGCCCGCATCCCTTGCGAAAAGGTTCGGAGGCGGCCAGTTCACGGAAATTGACGGTCTCGCGGTTGTCGTTGGGGATTTCAATGCCCACGGTGTCCGAACCGGGAATGGGAGCCTGGATACGCACGGCCATGGCCTTGAGCGCCAGGGCCAGATCGTCACTGAGATTGGCGATGCGGCTGACGCGGACGCCTGGGGCCGGGCGCACCTCATACATGGTCACCACGGGTCCGGGCGTAATACGCACCAGCTCGCCTTGAATATCGAAATCCTTAAGGCAGGCCATCAAGGCCTTGCCTTTGCCTTCGCGGTCCTCACGGCTGCCGCCGTGAGCGGCCTTGGGAGGCGGCGTCAACAGATCCAGAGCGGGCAACGGCACCGGGGCTTTTTTGCCCAATGCGGCGGAGATCAGATTGTCCCAGACACGTTTCTCGGGCGCGGCCTCACCCTTTGCGCTTGCCGCCTTGTCCGCCTGAACGGGCTGGCGAACTTCAGGAGCGGCGGGCGCGCTCTCCTCAGGCGCGGCTTCCGGTTCTTTTTCCGGGTTCGCCGCCGTGGAGACAAGGGGCGCGCCGCTCAAGTCCTCGGCCACGGCAAAGGGATCGTCGCTGTCGGCATCCACGGGCACAACGGATACGGCAGGCTCGGCTTTGCCTGCCCCGCTCTTGGCGGAACGCTTTTCCTCGTAGACCTCGGGCAGTGAATCCGCCGTGGGACGGATATCTCCCAGTTTATCCCGCCATTGGGTCAAAAAGCTCCATTGCGGCAAGCGCAACCGGGGCAGTTTCCAGGCTGAGCGGGGCATTTCAGGTTCAGAATTTTTTTCAGCACTCTTGAACCTGCCGTCAATACGTTTGCCGAGCTGACCACGCAACCAATGCCCGAAACGCGCGGCCAGGCTGAACCAGGAGATATTGCAGGCCAGTTGCAAACCCACCAGCAGGACGAACAGCCATAAGAGGGCCGAACCGCCGGGGCTCAGATAACGGCCGGCATTGTCGTGCAGGGCGCTGCCCACCATGCCGCCGCCCCAGAGATCGCCCAGTGAGAGATCCCAGGCCGCGCCCATGACCAGCAGGCAGATTGTCAGCAGGAAAAAACCACACCAGCGCCACCAGTGCAGGGCATAGGCAGGAGAAACGTAAGCCGCTCCCAGCGCGCCGAAGACCAGCGGCCAGAGAAAGGCGGCCACGCCAAAGACATCATTGAGAAAACCCGCCGCGTAGGCACCGAACAATCCGGCTTTGTTCTGCACTTCCACGGAACCGCTGACCACGTGGTTGAGGCTGGGATCATTGGCGTCGAAGCTGGCAAGACTGAGCAGCAACAACAATGCCCAGAAGAGCAGAAAAAGGCCGAACAGTTCGCGGCTGAATTTGTGGGCGTCCGTAGGGCTACCCTCCCGGACAAAGAACGGCTGCAATCATTCCCGGCCCAAATATTCCTTGGTGCGGGTATCCACCTTGATCCGGTCGCCGGTGTTCACGAAAATCGGCACCTGCACCGTGATGCCGGTCTCCAGCTTGGCGGCCTTGGTGACGTTGCTCACCGTGTCGCCCTTGGCGCCGGGTTCGGTTTCCGTGACTTCCAGCACCAGGCTCAACGGGATGTCGATATCCAGGGGGCTGCCCTTGTAAAGCAGCACGCGGCATTCCTGACCGTCCTTGAGAAAACCTTCCTTGCCGCCGGTGGAGGCCACAGGCATCTGCACCTGCTCATAGGTGGTCATGTCCATGAAAATCAGTTCGTCGTCCTGGCGATAAAGAAACTGCATGTCGCGGGTTTCCATGTCGGGCTTGCCCACTTTTTCGCCGGAACGAAACGTGATGTCCTGCATGCGTCCGGTAAGGATATTGCGCAGCTTGGTACGGACCATGGCCCCGCCCTTGCCGGGCTTGAAGTGCTGGAAATCCACTATTTCGTAGGGCGTGCCCTCCACTTCGATTTTAAGGCCCTTGCGAAAGTCGGTGGTTGAATACATGCGTCCCTCCTGCCATGCCGCGGCATGTTCTGTATTGGCAAAATTGCGCCGGTCTCAATTGCCAAGCGGCGCGAGAGCGGCTACCGTATGGCGGAAATGTTCTTCCGCGAACATGTGTAGTTCCGAATTGGATATATTTGTTGAAAACAGCCGTGTTGTCAAGACACAAAGTTCAAGTTATACATGAGGTTTTTATGAACATCAGTCTGACGCTTGAAACCACAGCCTATACCCTGGATCAGCTCCTGGCCCTGCCGGAAGCGCAAATCGCCCTGGCCGGGCGTTCCAATGTGGGCAAATCTTCCCTGATCAACGCTCTGGCCGGACGCAAAAAACTTGCCAAGGTCAGCGCCACACCGGGGAAAACGCGCTCCGTCAATTTTTACCGGGTGGAGCCCTACAACTTTTATCTGGTGGATCTGCCCGGCTATGGCTACGCCAGGGCCAGCCATGAGGAACGCCGAAAGTGGGCGAAACTGCTGGAGCACTATCTTGCGGATTGCAAGACTCTCAAGGCGCTGGCCCTGCTGCTGGATTGTCGCCTGCCTCCGCAAAAGCTTGACCTGGAACTAGCGTCCTTTGCCCGTGGCTGTTGCCTGCCGCTGCTGCCCGTCCTGACCAAGGCCGACAAATGCAGCCAGCGTGAACGCGCCGCCCGGCAAAAAGAATGGCAGGAACTGCTGAATGTCAAACCGGTACTGACTTCCTCCAGCAGCCGCCTGGGTATGGAGGAATTCTGGCGTGCCCTGATCGCGGCAGCCGGAACCGCTGAAGCCGATGGAGATGCAGCTGGAGAGTCGGAAGACGGCACCCCGACCATGTCGAGCTAGAGGATATCCGCTTTGAAATGCCATGCATTTCAAAGGTAACGTCATGCTTACTCCGCCACTTAAGCATGCTGCCTTGCACGCAACGATCGAGGACTCGCCAAGAGGAGAACAGCGCAAATAAATTAGGCTTACGGTTCGTAGCGCGAGGCTGCTCCCGAGCCTCGCCAGAGCATTTCAACGTTGAAATGCCCTGACGTACGCCAGGGTCAGTCCGCCTGCTGCTCCGCCGAGACGGCGTCCGGCTCCATGTGAATGATGATCCTGCCCAGCAGCGGCACGGCGACGCGCAGCTGTTTTTCCAGACGCACGCAGATGTTATGGACCTCCACCACGCTCAGCTCGCCGTTGATGCCGCAATGGAAGGAAATACAGATGCCCTGCTCCGGCAGCTCATAGGTGGAAAACTTGTGAGGGTCGCAGACCAGCGGTTCTTTTTCCACCGCCGCATGCACTTCCCGCCAAGCCAGCTCGGACAGGGGCACGGAAACGGCGGCTCCGGCATGCAGTGCGCTGGCCGCGCCCTCAGGTTCCAGATGGCTGACCACTTCCGCACCGGGCAGGGCTTGGCGCAAGTCTTCTTCAAAGGGACGCACCCGCGCGTAGGCCTCGGCAAAAGGCTGGGTGCCGGGCAGCTCCACATGCAGTTCAATGTGGAACAAAGCGCCGGTGCGCAGCACATGCACGTTATGCACCGCCAGGCCGTGCTCCGAAGCCGTGCGCTGCACCAGAGAAAAAGGATTCTCGTCCTTCCGGGAGCGGGAGCTTAAGGGCTCCACGTGCACGGTCACATCCGAGCCCGGCAGGATGGCGGCCACGGCCTGTTCAGCGTCATGGGCCAGCTTGTGTCCGTCACGGACGCGGATGCCCGGTTCCACGCCAATGCTCAGATCCACAAAGGTCTGCGGGCCGCTATTGCGCAAGCGTATCCGCCGCACCGCCGTGATGCCGGGCACCTGCCGCACGGCCTTGACCACCGCCCTCTGCTCCTTGGTCGAGCCTGAATCCATCAGCGTGTTAATAGACTCCACAGCCATGCTCAGACTGGCGCGGAAAATAAGCAGGGCCACCACCAAGGCCGCCACAGTATCGGCTTGGGCCAGCACCCGGTAAAGCGGTTCCGGCAGATTCAGGGCAGCGGCCAGCCAGACGGCCAGCACGCCGACCAGAACCACGGCCGAGGACAAGATGTCCGTGGAGAAGTGCAGGGCGTCGGCCTCCAGCGCCTGGCTTCTGTACTGGCGGGCCACCTTCCGCAGAACGCGCACACGGTTGATATCAATGCCCATGGAAACAGCCATGACGGCCACGCCCCAGAGCGAAGGAGTTATGGGACTGACACCCTCCAGAAGCCGCTGCACGCCTTCATAGACCACCCAGAAGCAGGTCAGGAACAACAACAGGGTTTCCGCCAGAGCGGAAAGATTTTCAACCTTGCCGTGCCCGTAGGGATGCCGACTGTCGGCCGGGCGGGCCGAAATGCGCACCGCCGCCAGGGTCATGGCCGCCGCCAGCAAATCAAGGCCGCTGTGAAGCGCTTCGGAAAGAATGCCCAGGCTGTTGGTGTACAGCCCCACGGCCAACTTCAAACCGGTCAGGGCAAAGGCCGCGAACAGCGAGGCCAGCGCGGCGCGGTGCTTTTCGGCGGCGCCGTCTTCGTGCCGAAGGCTCTCCATAACTACTCCCGATAAAAAAAGCCCCCGGAGGGGCTTTTTCGCTTCCTTTAGAGCATGCAAACTTGAAATGCTCGTTTACGGCGAGCAAAGCCCGCCTACTCGCATTTCGTGGCAAGGATTTGCAGACAGGTCCTTGCAGAGCAGTTCACGCATGAAATGCGTGAACTGCTCTAGCACGCCGCTACAACCAGGTGAACCACTCCCGCCAGGAACCCTGACGCTTTTCGCGCGTCTCCGCGGCCTGTTCCTCGCGGTAGTTGTGGTAAGCGGCCAAGCTCTTTTCCTTGGCGTGTTCCGCCACTTCCGGCACGTCCTTGAAGTTTTCCATGATGAATTCATACCGCCGCCAAGCCGGGCCGTATTTTTTCATGTGCCAGAACACGTCGGCAATGTACAATTCGTGTTCGGCCATGAGTTTGCGGCAGGTATGCATGTGTTCTTCCGCGCCCTTGGCGTAGGGCGAATCGGGATACATCTGAGAGAGGCGGTTGAAGTAATCGTAGGCCTCCTGCAATTCCGTGGTAGCCCGGTCAATGGAGCGGAATTGCTTCATGAGCGACATGCCCGTCTGATACAGCACATAAGGTATGGCTTCATGACGGGGATGGAGCGACTCGAAATCCTTGTAGGTTTCGGCGGCCAGCTCGTATTCCTCATCCAGAAAATAGGCGTCGCCCAGCGAAAGTTCAGCATCAATGGTATAAGGGCTGAACGGATACGTGTCGCGCAATTTGTTGTACAGCTCCACGGCGCGCACGTAGTTCTTTTCACTCATGGCGTCGTTGGCGGCTTCAAAGATCTCCTGCGCGGTGTCTTCAGCCGGCGGCAGATAGATCATATCAATGATGCCGCAACCGGACACGGCAAACAAACTGACGGCAAGCACAAAGCAGCGAAGCAGTTTTTTATGCATGGAGCTGTTCCAAAAAGACAAAAGCCGCTTGCGCAGCCGTTGCGCCGTCACCGGCAGCGGTGATTACCTGACGGCAGAGTTTGGAGCGAATATCCCCGGCGGCGAAAATGCCGGGAATACTTGTGCGCATTTCCGTATCCGTTACGATGAAGCCCTGGTCGTCGCGCTGAAGTTCCTGAGGCAGAAAAGAGGTTACCGGTGCAAATCCCACATAGACGAAAAGTCCGTCCACCGGCAGCTCTTCTTCCGCGCCGTTCTGAATGTTGCGCAGATTGAGGCTTGTCAGCTGCTCATTGCCATTCAGGCTTGTGATGACCGTGTTACGGTGGATTTCCACCTTGTCGGGCATGCTCTCCAGCCTGTCCTGATAGACTTTAAGGCCTCGAAAGCCCTCGCGCCGATGGATCAGGTGCAGCTTGCCCACGATTTTGGCAAGATACAGCGATTCTTCAAGGGCGGCATTGCCGCCGCCCACTACCGCCACAGTCTGCCCACGGAAAAAATTACCGTCGCAGAGGGCACAGTAGGAGACGCCGCGTCCGACCAGACGATCCTCATTTTCCAGTCCCAACTGACGATGACGCGCCCCGGAACAGACGAGCACCGTTTTGGCGGCGTATTCCTCATCGCCTCCGGCGCGCACATTGAACCGGCCTGCCGCGCCGGAAACGGATTCCACGGCGCCGGTAGGCCGGTCAATGTCGAGGCCGTCCAGATGGGCGGCAAAAAGATCGGCCAGCTCATAACCCTTGATGCCCTGGGGGTAGCCGGGGTAATTTTCAAGGGATTCGGTCTGCAGAACCTGGCCGCCCGGAGTCAGCTGCTCAAAGAACGACACTGAACAACCGGAGCGCGCCAAGTAAAGGGCAGCCGTAATGCCGGCCGGTCCGCCGCCGATAACAACGGCGTCGTATGCCTTCATGCCAGGACCTTTGAATCAAGCAGTTCCTTCATGGCCACCTTGGTGACGGCGCCGGTGATCTGTTCCACCGTTTCGCCGTTTTTGAAGACTACCAAGGTGGGAATGGCGCGGATGCCGAATTTTGTCGGCGTGGCGGGATTCTCATCCACATTCATTTTAACCACACGCACCTTGCCTTCGTATTCCTTGGCGAGTTCGTCAATGATCGGACCCACCGCGCGGCAGGGGCCGCACCAGGGAGCCCAGAAGTCAAGCAGAACCGGCAGATCGGATTTCAGAACAAGGCTCTCGAAAGTGGCATCAGTGACCTGTTCAGCCATATGATTACTCCTTGGGTTGCTTAGGGTCGCGCACGGCGGCTCGGCAATGCCAATGGCCGCGCGGCGCGCATTGTACAGACGGACCGGCGGGGGCGCCGCGTCCGCTTCTGTGCCTGTTGAGAGTAGATATCTAACGTCCCGGTGTCAAGACAATCTGCGCGTTTCAGGCGGGTTCCCCGACCTGTGCCGTATCCGCGCAACACACCATATCCTCGGGCACCGCCCTGCCGCGCGGAATGGTTTCCATGCGCAGATCATGGCAAAAACCGGCCTTACCCAACAGCCAGCCGGCATAGGCCGTCATGGCGGCATTATCCGTACATAAGGTCGGGTTCGGCACAAGGATGTCGCCGCCCCGTCGCCGCATGAGCTCAATCATGCGGCTGCGCAGCAGCGAATTGGCGGCAACCCCACCGGCCACAATCAGCGTGCGCAGATCCGGCTGTCGGTCAAGAGCGCGCTCAACCTTGACGCACAGCGTATCCACCACCGCCAAGTTGAAAGACGCGCAGCAGTCCCTCAGAGCCTCGGGCGCATCTTCAACCTTCTGTAACGGATGCGGCCAGAGGCCGTCCAGATGCTGCTCAATATAGGAGGCGGCCGCTGTTTTCAGGCCGCTGAAACTGAAATCCAGATTGTCGTTGTCAAGATACGGGCGCGGAAAAAGTCCGGCATCCGCCCTGCCGACGGTGGCCAATGCGTCCATGAGGCGCCCGCCGGGGTAGGCCAGGCCCAACAGTTTGCCCACTTTGTCAAAGGCCTCACCCGCCGCGTCATCCAGAGTCCGGCCCAGCGGCAGGCAACGCCAGGGAGACTCAAGCCGGTAAATATGGGTGTGACCGCCGGAAACCAGCAAACCTAAACAGGGAAAACGCAGCTCCCGCTCCAGCCCCACTGCCAGCAAATGCGCGTGCAGATGGTTGAGGCCCAAGAAGCGCGCCCCCAATCCCAGAGCCAAGCCCTTGGCAAAGGCCACGCCCACCAGCAGACTGCCCAGCAGACCCGGACCGCGCGCCACGCTCACAAGGTCAATGTCAACGGCTTGGCGTCGGCAACGGCGCATCAGTTCGTCGAAAAGCGGCCCGATATAGCGGTAGTGCTCCCGCGAGGCCAATTCCGGCACCACTCCGCCGAACAAAGCATGCACGTCCGCCTGGCTGGCAAGAACCGAGGCCAGCAGTCGACCGTCTTCCACCAGAGCCAGAGCCGTCTCATCACAGGAGCTTTCAATGCCGAGACAAAGCATGGATCACAGCCCCCGCGCCGCTACGGCTTCAGGCCTTGGCATGTTGTGCATACGTGCGCTCCACGGCTTCCACATCCTTGCGCGAACCGATGAACAGGGGCGTACGCGCGTGCAGGCGCTCGGGCTTGCGCTCCAGAATGCGTCCCCGCCCGTCGCTGGCCTTGCCGCCCGCCTGTTCCGCCAGGAACGAAAGAGGTGAGGCCTCGCACATCAGGCGCAGCTTGCCGTCAGGCTTATGGGCGTCCGGCGGGTACATGTAGATACCGCCGTAAATCAGGGTGCGGTGAAAGTCCGCCACCAGCGCGCCCACATAGCGGGAGGAATAGGGCTTACCGTCCTGGCTCTCGCAGGTGTGGAACCAGTTCACGGCTTCGCGTGTAGCTTCGTCCCAGTATTGCCAGTAGCCTTCATTGACGGAATAGATATGCCCCTGTTCCGGAATACGCATATCGGGATGGGAAAGCAAAAATTCTCCCACGCCCGGATCCAGCGTGAAGCCGTGCACGCCCTGTCCGGTGCTCAACACCAGCATGGTTGACGGCCCGTACAGAATATAGCCGGCCCCGACCTGCTGTACGCCCGGTTGCAGCACTTCATCGAGCGTCACTTCACCCGTGTGCCCCTCGGGCCGACGCAGGATGGAGAAAATAGTGCCCACATTGATGTTGACGTCGATGTTGGAGGAACCGTCCAGCGGGTCAAAAATCAGAATATAATCGCCGCGCGGGAACTCCGGACTGACGCGGATGAGCTCGGCCTCTTCCTCGGAACTCATGGCGCAGAGCGCGCCGCAACGTTCCATGCGGTAAATCATGATCCGGTTGGCGATAGCGTCCATTTTCTGAACATTTTCGCCCTGAACGTTCACTTCGCCGGTGCCCCCCAGAATATCGAGCAGACCGGCCTTGTTGATGCGGCGGGAAATGGACTTGCCGGAAAGAATGAGATCATAAAGCAGGCCGGTGAACTGCCCGGTAGCCTGTGGCGTGCGCTTTTGGTGTAGCAGAAGGTGCTCGGTAACCGTGATGTCAGCCATGAGAGCCTCCTTGATAACGTCCCGGAAGCGGAATTACTCCGGGGCCGGAAAGGCATGCGCCACCCTGAGGGCGGCGCATGCCAGCATTCTGCGATGCGTCAGTTCTGTGGACCGAAAGGACTCGGCCGTCCGCCCGGCAGTGTTGCGGGCGCTTGCGGCTCGCCTTCCTTTTCCGGAGCCTGTTCCGTCGCAGCGCCGCTTGCGGCAGGCGACTGTTCGGCGGATGGGGCCGCTTCCTGCTTCGGCTCCTTGGTCTGAGTCGACGACGTTTGCGCCGAAGACTCTTGCTTTGTCGCGGGAGCGGCCTCTTCCCCGGCAGGCACGGCCGGGCTTTCCGTATGGGGGCCGAAGGGGCTCGGGCGCTTGACGACCGGAGCTTCTTCACGCGGCCCAAAGGGACTCGGACGGCCGCCCGGCAACGTGGGCATATCAGCGTCCGGAACCAAGTCCGGAGACGGCATGCTGCGGCGCGGCTGCTGCGGTGCGGCCTTTCTGGGGCGTTGTACCCGCTCTACCGGCACATTTTCGCCTTCCAGCTGACGTTCCTGCACGCGCGACTTTTCGGCGCCCTTGCCTTTCAGCAACATGCTGTCACGGCTGCCCGGCTGGATTTCATTGGACGGCTTGCCCGCGGTTCTGCCGGGCGTGCCCATGTCGGCGGCCGGAGCGCCCTCTTCCGACGGAGCGCCAAAGCTCGGCGCGCCGGACATGTCAGTCTTATCTTTGTGCTCCGGCTGCGGCGGGGGCGGCAGTTTTTCACGTTCCTTGGGGAAGAAAGGCAGACCCTGCTCCAGATCGCCCTTGCCCTCAGGGAAGGTGCCGGATTCAGCCACGGCGAAAACCAGGGGCAGATTGCCCAGATAGCGTACCATGTAATAGAAGGAGCCCGTGGCGTTGGTGCAGGTGCCGGACGAACTTTTGCTCACCACTTCAGACCAGTCGACGCCGGCCAGCGGCGTGGCCGCGAAATCGTACTTGCCGGGCCAGAGCAGGGCTTGGGGAGACAAAATCACCATATTTTCCGGGCTGCCGGAATATTGCATCAGAGCCCGCATGTCGAAATAGGCCACTACCACGCCCAGGAAATCCACGCCATCATACAGCGGCGCGGCCAGCATGACCTCCGGCCCCAACGGCGTATTCTGCACATCGGCGCGCAAAGCGCGGCTGTTCTGCTTTTTATCCTCATAGAGCAGCGGAATAAAATCCAGATCCTTCATGGAAGTGGCCGGCTCCTGTCCCAAGATGGTGCCGTCATACTTGACGCCGGCAAAACCGCTGATCCAAGGGAAGGTGGCAAAAAAATTGCTGATCCATTCCCGCGTCGGGGGCTTGTCCGCGTTGAGCATGACCCGCTCCAGGCGGCCCAGTTCCACGTCGATGCCCATCATGCAGTTGGTCAGAGCCAACGCGCGGGGAGAAAGATCGCCCTTTTCGTCATAATCCACGCTGGCCGGAGGACTGACATAGGTATTCCAGAAGCCCTTGGTGCTCTTCCAGGCGTTTTTGGTGGGCTGGTAGGAACTGCAGCCAGCCGCCAGAGACACGGCCATCAGCAGCAGAAAACAACGCAAAAAAGAATTCGACACCATATTCCCCCGTGCATTAGAGCATTTTACGCTTGAGAAGCTTGCGCAACGGCGGGCCGCACCCACCTGCAAATACATCCCGGCAAGGATTTGAGGGCAAATCCTCATCGAGCAGCTCAATATTACGAAGTTAACCCGCTCTAGAGCAGATTACCTTTGAAACGCTTTGCGTTTCAAAGGGGGCATTCCGGAAAAAACGCGGTTTTTCCGGAATCCACGCCGCGTTGCTCTCGATGTCTGTACGCCCTTTGGGCTACAGGCACGGCCCTACGGGCCGCCCGTCGGGTCGGTCTTCGCGGCGCGCCTCACCGTGTTCGGCGTTAGGCATTTCAAAGTTGAAATGCTCTAGTCTTGCGCCCTGGCTTCCACGCGCTCCGCTAACGCCTCAAGCATGCTGATCAGCTTGTCTTTGCCGCTGGCGGATTCCTCCTGTTGCGGAGGCTGTTCCTGTTCCATCTCCTGCGCGCTGCCGAGGCGCGCGCTCAAGGTGGCAATACGCTGCTGCAGGTCGGCGCTCTCCTCCGGGGCAACCGCCACCGCAGCCAACTCATGGTAAATATCCAGCGCTCCCTTGATATCCCCCTGCTCCGCCAGAACTTCGGCCATGGAGCGGGTACGCAGAGAAAAGCGCTCTTCGCTGTCGTCAGCGTCGTCCGCGTTGCTCGCCGGTTGCGTGTCCACGACATCGGAGGCCTGAATCGTTACGACAGCAGTTTTTTCCCTGCCCGGCATTTCCAAAGGCTCCGGCAGGGCCTCGTCCTCGGCCATGGCCGTGTCGGGATCAAAACCTTCTCCGTCCGCTTCCTCAAAAGGGGCGTCGTCATCCTCAACCGCTGTTCCGGCGGAAAATTTTTTGAGAGTCAGATCAAGCTTCAGATCGTCTTCCTCCGGCAACAACGGCAGAGGCGCGCTTTCACTCAGGGGCGCGTCCTGGCCCGGTGCAGGCTGACCCGGCATTTGCGCGGCGGCGTCCACTGTCCGGGACCGAAAACCAGAAGAATTTTGTTGCGATTGCGGCTCATCCAGCAGCGAGGCAATGCCGCGGTCCAGCACTTCATGCAGGGAGATGGGGCCACGCATGAAATGCGCGGCCAGAAAACGCAGCACCGAGGCGGTATCCGGCGAACCGTCCGACGTGGACAGGCAGGCGGCCCAAGCCTGCCAGAAACCCGCATACGCGGAAAACATGGAACTGAGTTTGTCTATTTGCCTGACGCAGGCCTCGCGGCGGCCAGTTTTATGCAAAAGCTCAATAAAAAAAAGACGCGCTTCCAGGAACTCGCCATGGCGCTCCAGTCCATGTTCCAGCACGGCCACGGCTTCGTCAAAGCGCTGCTCCTCAGCCAGCATACGCGCCAGAGGGAAAAAAACCTTGGAATTGGGTTCCAGTTCCAGAACCTCTTTATACCATTCAATTTTTTCCGTCATTGTCCGCGGCTCCCTGTCCGGTTTTGGCCGACTTTCCAAAAAGATACAGCACTTCGTTATCCCGCACGTAATGCAGGCGCTGGCGAATCATTTTTTCCACATACTGGTTATCAGACTGCAGCAGACGGATTTCCCGGCTCAGCGCCAGATTTTCCGCGTCCAGACCGGCGACCTGCTCCTGCAGGGCGGCGTACTGCCGCTTGAGTTCGCGATATTCCATAAGACCGGTGGGCCCCCAGATCATGCGACTGAACAGAACCACATTGATGAGCCCCAGAGCCACGAGAATGAACACACGCCAGAACATGATTACTGCAAAAGACGTTTCTGTTGCGGCTGCCCCCTGCGGAAAAGCCTGAGTTCAGCGAGAAAACTGGCCGTGGCGTTTTCAAGACGTTGCACGTCGTCCTCCGCCAGATTCATACGGTCCACGCGCTGCAAATAGTCCTTGAGGGTGGAAAGCTCTTCGTCGAAATGTCGCCCCCAGATCCCGGCACGCATGTCGGGCTCCAGATCCAGAATGGTCTGGATGCAGTTTTTGAGGCGGATCTGCAACGTGCTCATGCAACCTTCCCGGGCTGAACCTTATCGCAGGCATGCCGGTAAAAATAATAACAGTAGTTGACGCCGGAGATCAGAGCCAGGGCCAAGGCCACATAGAGCAGCACTTCGCCGATGGGCCAGAGCGCGACGCCGAACAGGGGATAATGCAGGATCAAGGGCACGATGGCCACAATCTGCAGCACGGTTTTGGCCTTGCCGAACTTGTCGGCGGCCAGCACGATGCCTTCGTCGATGGCCATGGCGCGCAAGCCGGTCACCACCAGTTCCCGGCAGACGATGACGATCACCACCCAGGCCGGAGCCCAGCCCAGCTTGACGAACATGATCAGCACCGAGCAGATCAGCACTTTGTCGGCCAGCGGATCCAGAAATTTGCCCATGCTGGTGACCATGTTTTCACGCCGGGCGATGTAGCCGTCCATCCAGTCGGTTATGGCGGCGAAAATAAAGGCCAGCGCGGCCAATATGCAAAATGCGGGGCCTTCGAAATACAGCAGAACAACGACCAGAGGCGCCATCAGAATGCGCAACAAGGTAATTTTATTGGCAAGGTTGAGCATTGTTCCTCTCTGGCGTTTCCATCGGAATTTTTTGTTTTTCTAGCACAAAAGCGCGGGGGAGAAAAGAAGAAATATCCCGCCTTGCGGCGGACTCGCGCGGTCTCGGCATGAAAAAGGGGCCCCTCCGGCTGAAGGGACCCCTGAAGCTCAGGAATTGGGGCTGGACAGGGCTTCCAGGCTGTTGTCCGCGGCCTCCGCAATGGCATCGGCCAGAGCCAGGAAGGCCGACTTGGCCGGGCCGTCGCTTTCCAGATAGACCACGGGCACGCCCCGGTCGGCGGCCACCACCGTGGCCGGGTCCAGGGGAATGGCTCCCAGGAACTTGAGCCCGTAACGCCGGGCCAGCTCCTCGCCGCCGCCCTTCTTAAAGAGATCAATCTCAGTGTGGCAATGCGGGCAGACCAGTCCGCTCATATTTTCCACCACGCCCAGCACATTGGCATTGGCATACTGGAGGAAATTCACCGCCTTGCGTACGTCGGCCAGGGAAATTTCCTGCGGGGTCGTCACCACCACGCAAAGCGCGTCGGGGATGCTCTTGAGCACGGTCATGTGCTCGTCGCCGGTGCCGGGAGGCGAATCAATCAGCAGGAAGTCGAGATTGCCCCATTTCACGTCCGCGAGGAACTGGCGGATGGCGGAGGACTTTTTGGGCCCGCGCCAGAGAATGGCCTGGTCCTTGTCCTGCAACAGCGAGTCCATGGAAATGACGGACAGATTCTCATTGTAGGCGGCGGGCAGCATCAGCTCGCTACCGGGGTCCACTTCAACGGTGCTGGTGAGGCCCAGCAGGTTGGGCACGCTGGGGCCGTGCATATCCACATCCAGAATGCCCACTTTGAAGCCGCGCCGGGCCAGGGCGGCGGCGGTGTTCACCGTCACCGAGCTTTTGCCCACGCCGCCCTTGCCGCTCATGACGAAAATTTTATGGCGGATATGCCCCAAAGTGGCGGCAATGACCCTGTCCTGGCGGGCCATCAGATCATTGCAGTTCCCATCGCCCCCCTTGTCCGTGGAACTGGAGCAGGATGAAGCGGAAGAACAGGAAGAACAGGAAGACATGACATCTCCTTCATTATGTTGGCAGAATTCCAGAAACTCAACGGGACGACGGTTGCCAGCCGTGGTCGCCCACCAGATCCACAAAGATGACCGAGCCGAGATCCTCGCTGCAGATGCGGCCCTGTTCTTTGCGCAGGCGCATCAGCCGTTGCGTGCGCGGCCGCGTGCCCACGGGGATGAGCAAAATGCCGCCCTCATCCAACTGCTCCAGCAAAGGACGGGGGATCTCGGGGCCGCCTGCGGTAACGATGATGCGATCAAACGGAGCCGCCTCAGGAACCCCCAGGGTGCCGTCACGCCGCTGCATGTGGATACCGCGAAGGCCCAGTTGCCGCAAGAGGGCGCCGGTATTCAGATAGAGTTCGCGCAGACGCTCCACGGTAAAGACGATGCAGCCCATGGTGGCCAGCACGGCCGCCTGATAACCGGAGCCGGTGCCGATTTCCAGTACGCGCATGCCCCGCTCCACTTCCAGCAGCTCGCTCATCAGAGCGACGATATAGGGCTGAGAAATGGTCTGACCGTAACCGATGGGCAGGGGGGTATCCTCATAAGCTTGGGCGCGCAGAGCTTCCTGCACGAAAAGATGCCGGGGCACGGCGGCCATGGCCGCCAGCACGCCGGAATGGCTGATGCCTCTGGCCTCCAGCTGCTCGCGCACCATCCGGCGGCGCAAGCGCTTGGGGTCTACCTGCTGGTCCCGCGCGCCCTGCGCGTTGGGGAAAGCCTGGTCATATGGATATCTGCCGCTCTGCATACTGCGGAAGAAGAAACAGATTTTAGCAGTCAAGTCAATGCGCGGGCACGCCGACGGACAAGGGCGCTTCATGCACGGTCAAGAAAATATCAAGACTTTTCCTTGAAAATCACCGTTCTTTGTGCAAACATTTCAAACACCGTCACGAGGAGTTCCTGATGCGCAAAAAAGGTATATTTTCCACTGTGTTAGTTCTGCTGATCGTAGCCGCCCTGGTTGTCGGCGGCTATACTTTTTTTAAGGATATGGACGGCCCGGCCGTCCAGGTTTCGCCTAATACCGGCAGAGTCTCGCCGGCCACAGTACTGCAGATCCGCATGGACGATCCCTCTGGCATCCGCGCGCTGACTGTGGGCATTCGCAAAAACAACGTGCTCAATGTGATCTTCAACAAGCATTTTGAAGAGTACCTGCCTGAGCGGGTGGTGAACGTCCCCCTGAAGGACGCCAACCTGCGCGAAGGAGCTTTTGATTTGGAAATCCGCGCCACGGACGGCTCTCTGGCAGGCTTCGGCCAGGGCAACACCCGCACCGTGCAACTGCCCATGCGCCTGGACACCCAGCCGCCGCGCATTTCCGTCAAAACCCTGCCGCCCAATGTGCGCCGGGGCGGGTCGGCGGTGGTTCGCTACACCATTGATGAAGACGTAAGCAACAGCGGCGTGCTTGTGGCAGGCTATTTTGTGCCCGGCTTCCTGCAAAAGGACGGCAGCTACCTCTGCTTCTTCCCCTTCCCCTATACCATGACCGCCCGCGACTTCAAAAACGCGGTGGAGATCACGGCCACGGACCTGGCCGGCAATGTGACTAAAAGTCGCCTGACGGTCATGGCCTATGAACGCAACTTCAAAAGCGACAGCCTGGAACTGAAGGACGATTTTCTGCTTTCGGTGGAGAACAAACTGCGCAATCTGGCCCCCAACGCCGCCAATCCGCTTGAATGCTACCTTTATATCAACAATCAGGTACGCGCCGCCAATGTGCAGACCCTGCGTGAAATCGGCAAGGATACCGCGGCGGCCATGCTCTGGAGCGGTGCCTTCACGCGGCTGCCCCGCTCCGCCGCGCGGGCCGGTTTTGCCGATCACCGTTTCTTCCATTATCAGGGCAAACTGGTGGGCGAATCCTTCCACCTGGGTTTCGACCTGGCTTCAGTGCGCAATGCCGACGTGCCCGCCGCCAACAGCGGCCGCGTCGTCTATACGGGCGATCTGGGTATTTACGGCAACCTCGTGGTCATTGACCACGGCCTCGGGCTCATGTCCCTGTATTCCCATTTGAGTGAAATCCAGGTCAACAAGGGCGACGTGGTCAAGAAGGGCCAGACCATCGCCCGTACGGGCAGCACCGGCCTGGCTTTCGGAGATCATCTGCATTTCGGCATGCTGGTGGGCGGCGTTGAAGTGACGCCTTTGGAATGGATCGACCCCAAGTGGGTGCGCGACAATATCACCGGCAGGTTGGAAGCCGCTGCCAATTAGAGCAATTTCACTTTGAAATTGCTCTAACGCCAAACACTGTGATGCGCGCCGCGAAGACCGACCCGACGGGCGGCCCGTAGGGCCGCGCCTGTAGCCCAAAGGGCGTACAGGCATCGAGAGCAACGCGGCGTGGATCCCGGCGAAAACCACGTTTTTTGCCGGGATGATCCCTTTGAAACGTATAGCGTTTCAAAGGCAATCTGCTCTAAGGCAAAAAGACTCCGCGCAGACGGCGACGCAAACATGCTCTTGCCGCAGATGCTGCCAGGGAAGCTGCATAATTCCAGGTAACGAAACAGCCCCGCTGATGCAGAAGACATCAGCGGGGCTGTCAATTTTGACTGCGGATCGGCGAGTCGGACCAAAGGCAGGTATGCGCCTCTGCCTTACGCGGCGGCGAAGCAGAAATTATTCGCGGGGAGGCAGTTCGCGGCCGCCTTCTTCCAGGCGCTGCAGGAATTTGTCCCGACAGTCATAGCTGCAAAAGCGGTATACCTTGTCGCCGTCGCGCACGGAGATATTGCCGTCCACTGAAACATAGGTCCCGCACTCGGGATCCTTGACCATTTCACCGGCGGCCACTTTGCGTTCCAGATCAGCGGCGCTCTCTTCCTTGTTTATCTTTTTTTTCTTAAGCACGTCATTGGCGAAGAGACGGTACAGAACATAGATCGCCACGATCAAAATAAGCCATTTCAACATTCGTTATGCTCCTTTCACCGTTCCGAGCATGCTGCGCCGCAACGGAATATGGCGTATGGTTCGCGCGGAGCTTGTGCTCCACGTCTTTCGGGCGTCATGCCGCTTCGGACCGCTGACGACATTAGCACAGAGAGGGGGAACGCGTCACTGAAAAATTCTGCACCCGTCCAGCCTGTAGTTCAGGCGCGCCAGCCATTGCGTGGCGGCGGTTCCCTCAATGCGGACCTGAGGTGCGATATCCAGAAGAGGCACCAGAGCAAAGGCTCGTTGCGCCAGACGCGGATGCGGTACGCGACAGGCGGGATCGGAACAATGCTCCTCGCCGAAGAGCAGAAGGTCCGCATCAATGGCGCGCGGGCCGTAACGCAAAGCCGGGTCCGGGCTGCGGACACGCCCGAGGGTGCTTTCCAGCCGGAGCATGGCCGCCAACAGACGCCGTGGACGCCATACCGGCGCGAGTATGAGTTCCACCACCTGGTTCAGAAACCAAGGCTGCTCCGTATACCCCTGCGGTTCCGTGCTGTACAAGGGCGACGCCGCACTCAGGCGCAATTCCGGCAGGCGGGAAAGTCCTTCACGAGCCCGCGCCAGCATGGCCTCCGCCTCGGGGCTGTTGGAACCCAGCCCCACATACGCCCGAATCTCTTCATGCAGCGCCGTGTGATTTTCCGTCATAGGTATCGCCGCGAAGGTTCAAAGCAACTGTTTCATGGCCCGCTTGCGGGCGTAAAGACGGCTGTCCGCTCGCTTGATGAGGTCAGAAAGCGTATGGTCCTGGCCTTTTTTGAAAAAAGCGTGCCCCGCCGCAAAACTGAGGCGGGTGGTATTGGCCATATTGTAGGCTTCCTTGCGGTCTTCCAGCTCCCGGAGCGCCCGCTCCAAAATGCCGTTGTCGGCGTCGGGCAGAAAAACCGCAAACTCGTCGCCGCCGTAACGGTACAGCTTGGCTGTGGCAGGCATGGACTCCTTGAGCAGGAAGGCGAAACTGCGGATCAGCTGATCGCCCGCAAGATGCCCCAAGCTGTCATTGATCAGCTTCAGGTTATTGAGATCAAACAGAACCATAGCCAGCGAATCTATTTCCGACAGACGCCCGGAAAGCTCAAGCAGATCGGTTTCATAGGCGTTGCGGTTGCCCAATTCCGTAAGGCTGTCGGTAAAGGCCAATTGATGGGTGCTGGCTATATATTCATAGGCTTCCTTGCCGAAGCGGAAAGGGAAATACTCGTCCGGGTCTGTAACTTCATAAGGATGGGAAAGGTGCATATGCACCACTTTAAGCCGGTCGCCGAACAGGCGATAGAAAAAACTCACCCGTTGGTGGCAGCGGATGAAGAGTTTGGTCTCCGGGTCCGACGTCACGTAATAACAGCCGGACACAATACAGGATTCCTCATCCTCATAGGGCACCAGATACTCTTCCTGCTCCATGGTGAAGGTTACGTCCTTCTCCTGGTCCAGAAGCGCCTTGGCCTTATCCAGGCCGGTGACGAACTGGGAACGCAGGGGGCCGATCCACATCACATTTTCCACAAGCTGGTCCCAGACGAATTCTTCGTCACGGACATAGTGACGGTTCATGATCTCGCTGGTCAGCGCCACGCCGCGCCGCCCCAGCGCGCCAACACTTGCTTCATTGTGAATGATATACATGATGTCTTGAACATAGCCGATTCGTCGGCCGGAGGGAAGCCCGCCAAGCCCCGGACAGCCGTTTTTTTCTACAGCATTTACCACTTGAAATGCTCGTTTGCGGCAGGAAAAGCCCGTCTACCCGCATTTCGCAACAAGGATTCGCAGACCAATTCTTGCGCCGAGCGTTGCATGCGTAACGACACGGTTACATCGCCGCAATCACTGTCGCCTTCGCAGGCAAGCTCTGCCTGCTTATGGATAGCGCGCAAAGCCGTTGGCTCATTCTATTCGTGAACTGCTCTAAAAGGGCACTTGCCCGGCGCGGGCAAGGCGGCTAGCATGACAGGCATGGAACAATCGCAAGCTGTCCCTCCCCTCTCCAATCAGCTCCCGGCTTGGCTGGACTATTTACTGGCGCAGCGCGGTCTTTCGCCCCGGACAGTGGAATCCTACGGTCAGGATCTGGAAAGTTTTTTTCTGTTTGAGGAAGAACTGGCCCAAAGCGGCGGCAGTGCCTCCTGCCTGGACGAGCAGGAAATTTTTTTGTATCTGGCCTGGCTGCGGTCCAGAGGCAATACCGGGCGCACGCTGGCCCGCCGTCTTTCCGCCCTGAGGGCGTTCTTCGCCTTTGCCGTGGAGGAAGGAACCCTGAAAACCAATCCAGCGCTTTTACTGGAAAATCCCAAATTACCCCAGCATCTGCCGGAAGTGCTCAGCCGCGAGGAAATGGAAAAATTGCTGGTCCTGCCGGATATGGACGAAAAAAGCGGCCGACGCGACCGCTGCATGCTGGAGATGCTCTATGCCGCCGGTCTGCGGGTGTCGGAACTCTGCAACCTGAGTGTGGCCGACCTGGACCTGCAACGAGGGCTGGTGCGCGTATTCGGCAAAGGGGCCAAAGAACGCCTGGTGCCCCTGCATGACATGATCCAAGCTCTGCTGGGCGACTATCTGCGCTCCTGGCGGCCGCTGTTTTCCCCCGGCGGCAACCAGCTTTTCGTCAACCGTTCCGGCCGGGCTCTGAGCCGTCAGTATATCTGGAAAATGGTCAAGAAATACACCCTGTTGGCGGGTATCCGTCGAGCAGTCTCTCCCCATACCTTCCGGCATTCCTTTGCCACACACCTGCTGGAAGGCGGCGCGGACCTGCGCGCGGTGCAGCTCCTGCTCGGGCACGCGGACATCAGCGCCACGGAAATCTATACCCATGTCCAGGCGGAACGCCTGCGCGGCATTCATCATCAATTCCATCCCCGGAGCCAGCTGTGAGCGCCGCTACGGCCACTTTGATCACCTGTCACGCCAATGCCGACTTCGACGCCTTTGCGGCCATGCTGGCCGCGCGGCATCTCTATGCGCCCTGCATGCTGCTTTTCCCGGGCAGCCAGGAGCGTGGCCTGCAAAAAGTATACGCCAACCTGAACCCCGCCGCCTATGGCTTTGCCGAGGCCGCCGACCTGCGCTGGGAGGATTTCGATCGGCTGGTACTGGTGGACACCCGCCAACGCAGCCGCGTGGGGCATGTGGCTCCCCTGCTGGAGCGACCCGGCATACGCATCGAAGCCTGGGATCACCACCCCGACTCGCCGGACGATATCGCGGCGGATGCGGTGCATCTGGCCCAGGTGGGCGCGGTGACCAGCCTGCTGGTCCAGAACCTCGAGACGCAAAACGTCCGTCTGGGTAGCGACGAGGCCACGCTGCTGGGGCTGGGCATTTACGGAGACACGGGTTCGTTCACCTACTCCTCCACCACGGCGGAAGATTTTCAGGCTGCGGCCTGGCTGCTCGGCCAGGGCATGGACGTCAACCAGATCAATGAGATGGCGGCCCATGAGTTGACCAGCCTGCACATCCAGGCCTTGAACAGCCTGCTGGAATCGGCGCATACCTATACCATCAACAATACGCCTGTGGTCCTGGCCGAAGCCTCCATGGAACACTACCTGGGGGACTTCGCCTATCTGGCCCACCGGCTGATGGAAATGGAAAAATTTTCCGTCCTGTTCGCCATCGGGATCATGGGCGACCGCATCCAGGTGGTGGCGCGCAGTCGCAGCGACGCGGTGAACGTGGGCGACATCTGCGCGGAACTGGGCGGCGGCGGCCATGCCTATGCGGCATCGGCCTCCGTCCGTTCCATGACCATCAATGAAGTGCGCGAAACCATTTTGCGCCGTCTGTACGATCAGGCCAATCCGGACAAAACGGCGCGCGAATACATGTCCGCGCCTGCGGTAGGCATTGAATCCGCCTCCAGCATTCAGGAGGCCGACGAGCTGATGCTCCACTTCGGTCTCAAGGCCGTGCCGGTGTTCAGACCGGGCACGCGTTCCTGCGTGGGCCTGCTGGATGCCCAGACCGCTTCCCGGGCCAGCGCTCACGGCCTGGGCGACTCGCCGGTGGAGGACTATATGCAGCGTCGGGTGCGCACCCTGCCGCCCGACGCCAGCCTGAAGGAGCTCACCGCGGTCATCGTGGACGCGCGCCAGCGCCTGGTGCCCATTGTGGAAGGCGAAAAAGTGGCGGGCGTGGTCACCCGCACGGACCTGATCAATGTCTTTGCCGACGAGCCGGGCCGCCTGCTGGACCGCAAAAGCCAGAACAGCAAGGAACGCAATATCGGCAAGCTCATCCAGGACCGCCTGCCGGCTGAAATCCGGGAGCTTCTGCATCTGGCCGGGCAATTGGGCAGAAAACTGGGCCTGCCGGTCTATGCTGTGGGCGGTTTTGTACGGGACCTGCTGCTGGACAGGCCCAATCAGGACATCGATCTGGTGGTGGAGGGCAACGGCATCGCTCTGGCCAAGGCTCTGGCGGCTGAATTGAACGGCCGGGTGCGCGAGCATCAGAAATTCCTGACCTCTGTGGTCATCTTCCACGACAGCAAGGGCATTGAGTCGCGCATCGACGTGGCCACGGCCCGGCTGGAATATTATGAATACCCGGCGGCCCTGCCCACGGTGGAACTCTCCTCCATCAAGATGGATCTCTTCCGACGAGATTTTACCATCAACGCTCTGGCCGTGCGTCTGGACAGCACGCCCTTCGGCCAGCTGGTGGATTTTTTCGGAGGCCAGCGCGACATCAAGGAGCGTGTCATCCGCGTGTTGCACACCTTGAGCTTTGTGGAGGACCCCACCCGCTGCCTCAGGGCCGTGCGCTTTGAACAGCGCTATAAGTTCCGCATCGGCCCGGGAGCGGAAAAGCTGATCAAGAACGCCCTGTCCCTCAAGCTCATGGACCGTCTCTCCGGGGCGCGCCTGTTCAACGAATATCAGCATATCTGCGATGAGGAGGATCCTCCGGCCTGTTTTTCCCGCCTGGACGAACTGGGCATTTTGCAGGCCATTGCGCCCCAGCTCGGCCTGACGCCCAACAGGCGAAATCTTTTGCACCGCCTGAAGGAAATGCTTACCTGGTACCGTCTGCTCTATTTCGACGAAACCGCGCAGGCCTGGCTGGTCTATTTTCTGGGGCTCAACCTTAACATGAACTATGCGGACACTTCAGCCCATTACCTGCGGCTGGGTCTGCCGCAGGTAAAGAAGGCCGAAATCCTAGGGCAGCGTGAACAGATGCGCGCCGTGCGCGGCAAACTGGAGGCCTGGCAGCGCCAGGACGACATGGGCACGGCCAAAGTCAGCGCTCTGTGCGCCCTGTTGCGTCCCATTGCTCTGGAGTGCCTGCTGTATATCATGGCCTCCACGGACAATCCCGGCCTGCAGAAAAACCTCTCGCGCTACATCACCCAATGGCGGCGGGAAAGAGCCGACATCGGCGGTGCGGAACTGCGCCGTCTCGGGCTCGCGCCGGGGCCGCTGTATGGCCGCATTCTGAAAGCCGTACTTGTCGCCAAGCTGGACGGCGAAGCCCCCAATGTGGAAAGCCAGCTCAACCTGGCCCGCCGACTGGCGCAGAATGCGTCCGAAAACAACAATAAACGCCCGTGACCGGAGCATGCGCGAGCAATCAACGCTTGCTCCCTCCCCCCATGCAGTGTATGCTGGTCTGGTCATGAAACAACTTTGGGCGCCTTGGCGCATTGAATACATCCTCGGACCCAAGCCCGATACCTGTGTTTTTTGTCTGCCCGATACCACGGACGAAGACGAGGAGCGGCTGGTGCTCTATCGCGGCACGCGGGCTTTTGTGATCATGAATAAATATCCCTATAATAACGGGCATATCATGGTCTGTCCGTACCGGCACATTATGGCTCTTGCCGATCTGGCCGCCGAGGAAACCCACGAAATCATGGATCTGATCCAGCGCTGCACGGTGATCCTCAAGGATCACTTCAACTGCGAGGGCATCAATATAGGTCTCAATCAGGGCCAGGCCGCAGGCGCGGGCATCCGGGAGCATCTGCATTTTCATCTGGTGCCGCGCTGGAACGGCGATTCATCCTTTATGGCCGTATTTGATGAAGTACGTACCATGCCGGAACATCTCAGCCGCACCTATGCGGCTTTGCGGCCCTATTTCAGCCGCGACGGAAAAGAGGCCTGATCGCCTGCCCTCCTCTTCGGTTGCCATCGGATGGAATTGAGCGTGGCGATGACATGAATGGATAGCGCTTCCGACGCGCCTGACAGCGCATTTGCATGTTAATCTGCTTACGATGTGCTCAGCGCTTTGCCGTCAGGCAAAGCGGTTTTCTCAAAATGTCTTGGTAGCGATTCACGCTTGAAATGAGTGAATTGCCCTGGTGGTCGCGTGAGCGGACCCCGTGCCAAGCGCAAGGAAGCGACCGGAGGCGACCTGACGTGCCCGTTAGCCCAAAGGGCTTACGGGCATTGATGGCAGCGATAAACCGCGTTTTAGCATTGCTGTCGGTATCCGTACGGCTCGAAGACTCGCCAGCGGCTACCGCTTCCGCAACACGCGGGCGGCGTAGAGTTTGAAGTGCGTAACATTTCAAACGCAAAATGCTGTAAAAGAATTTTGGGACAGCTTGTAGCCTCGAGGAGTATATCTATGCGGTATGTCAAGGTTCTGTTGCTCGCCATCCTTTTTTTCCTGGCTCTGGTCTTCTTTTTCCAGAACCAGAACGCCCTTTCCCAAAATCTGGTGTTGACGCTCAATCTTTTCTTCCTGCCACCCATGGCCTCCATTCCCCTGCCGTTCTATTTCCTGATCGTAGCGGCCTTTTTTGTGGGCGCTGTGCTGGCGCTCGCCTTCCTGGTCTGGGACAAGGTCAATCTCTCCGCGCGCCTTATGAAGAGCAAGTGGCGCGTCAGCAGCCTTGAGCGCGAAATGGAAAAACTGCGCAAGCAACTGGGCGCGGAAACCTCGCGCAGCTCGTTTTTGCGCAAGACGCAGAGTACTTCGCCCAATGCCGACAAGTCCGCAGGGGAAAACAAGCCCACAGCCGCGCCCAGTGCTCTGCCCGAAGACGTTCAGGTTCCTGATCCCGATAAAGCATAATTCCCGCCTGACCGCGCCCGGTCCCCCGGGCGCGGTTCTCTTTTTTTTATATGGTTTACGCGATGGCGCAAATAGGTTATCGTTTATAACTAAACGATTGCAACACCTTTTAGCGCAGCGTAACTACCATGCCAGAAACTCCCACCAAACTGACGCCCATGTTCGAACAATACATGCACATCAAGGCTGACTACCCTGATGCTTTGCTTTTTTATCGCATGGGCGATTTTTATGAATTGTTTTTCGATGATGCCGTGACTGCGGCGCGCGAATTACAGATCGCACTGACCAGCCGCAGCAAGGACAGCGAAAATCCTGTGCCCATGTGCGGCGTCCCCTGGCATGCCGTGCAGAGCTATGTGGCCCAGCTTATCGATAAGGGCTTCCACGTAGCCATCTGCGACCAGACCGAAGACCCCAAGGCCGCCAAGGGCTTGGTCAAACGGGCCGTCACCTGCGTGATCACGCCGGGCACGGTTTTGGAAGACGCCAATCTGAACACCAAAAGCCACAACTATCTGGGCGCGCTTTGCTACGATACGGGCCAAGGCCGGGGTGGTTTCGCCTGGGCGGACATTTCCACCGGGCAGTGGTCAGGCGTGGAGTTCAAACGTCAGGCAGAGCTCTGGCAATGGGCTCAGAAGCTGGCGCCGCGCGAACTTCTGGTGCCGGAAGGGCTGGAAATGCCGCCCCACTGCCTGCTGGAAGGCGTGCGCATGGTGCGCATGCCCGCCGCGCATTTTGACCTCAAACGCGCCACGGAGCGCACTCTCAGGGCACAGGGCGTACAGGAAGCCGGAGCGCTGGGTCTGCAAGGCAAAAACGAACTGATGCGTTCCTGCGGCGCGCTCTTGGTTTATCTGGATCAAACCCAGAAGCGCGATCCCGATCATCTCATGCCGTTTAAACCGCTGGACCTGAGCCGTCGCCTGCTGATCGACGAAGTGACCGAGCGCAACCTGGAAATCTTTACCCGCCTCAACGGCCGCAAGGGCAAGGGTACGTTACGCCACGTGCTGGACGATACCATGACGCCCATGGGCGGCCGCTTTCTGGAAGACATGCTCCGCCATCCCTGGCGGGAGGCCGGACCCATCGCGCGCATTCAGGAAGCCGTGGCCTTTTTCCATGACGACGACAACCGCCGCGCCGCATTGCGGGAAGCCCTGCGCGAAGTTTACGATCTGGAGCGTCTTTCCACCCGGATCAGTCTCAATCGCGGCGGCCCGCGTGATTTCATTGCCCTGCGCAACAGCCTCGCCGCCCTGCCCAAGGTTCATAACGCCCTGATTACAAGCACGAACGGCAGTTATGCCACGGAGGCCCAGTCTCTGGGGCACGAATTGCCGCAACGCCTTTACCAGATAGTTAAAACCTGGGACCATCTGGAGGACTGCACAACCCTGCTGAGTGCGGCCCTGGTGGACAGCCCCCCCACCGTGATTACCGACGGCGGTTTGTTCAAAAGCGGCTATAATGCCGAGTTGGACAAACTGCTGGATCTTGTGGAGCATGGCGAACAAAAACTTCAGGAGTTACTTGAAGAAGAGCAGAAAAAAACCGGCATCGCCAAGTTGAAAATGGGCTATAACCGTGTATTCGGTTATTATTACGAAGTAACGCGGGCTTCCCATTCGGGCCCCATGCCGGAACATTTCATCCGCCGCCAGACCCTGGCCAATGCGGAACGCTTCACCACCGTGCAACTCAAGGAACTGGAAGAAGAGCTGCTTTCCGCCGCGGACAAGCGTAAGAGTCTGGAATACAAAATGTTCCAGGATCTGCGGGAGCATATGGCTCGTCAGCGCGAGCGTATCGTGCACATGGCGGATCTGGTGGCCCAGCTGGATTACTGGCAAAGCCTTGCCCAGGTGGGACGGCAGAACAACTGGTGCCGTCCCCGGCTCACGGACAGCGCGCATCTGGACATCCGCGAAGGTCGCCATCCGGTGGTGGAAGGCATGCTGGGCAGCGCCAACTTTGTGCCCAATAATTTCCGTCTGGACCAGAAGCGCCGCCTCTGCCTGTTGACCGGCCCCAATATGGCGGGCAAGTCCACTGTGCTGCGGCAGGTTGCCATTATTTGCCTGCTGGCCCAGATGGGTTCCATGGTCCCGGCGGCTGAGGCCACGCTGGGGCTGGTGGACCGCCTCTTTTCCCGCGTGGGCGCTTCGGATAATCTGGCCCAGGGTCAGAGCACATTCATGGTCGAGATGATGGAAACCGCGCGCATTCTGCGCCAGGCCACCCGGCGCAGCTTGGTCATTCTGGACGAAATCGGGCGCGGCACCAGCACCTATGACGGCGTGGCCCTGGCCTGGGCCGTTGTGGAGGATCTGGCCAGACGCGCCGGCGGCGAACTGCGCACGCTTTTCGCCACGCACTACCATGAGCTCACGGCGCTGGAGGGACGCATTCCCGGCGTTTTCACCATGAATATCGCCATTCGCGAGTATAACAACGACATTCTGTTCCTGCATAAGCTGGTGCCCGGCCCATCGGACCGCAGTTACGGCGTGGAGGTGGCGCGTTTGGCGGGCGTGCCCGTCCCCGTGGTGCAGCGGGCCAGGACCATCCTGGCCGGTCTGGAGCGGGGCCGCGAAGGCTCGCGCAAAGCCGTATCCGTGGCGTCCATGTCCCTGCCCGGCCTGGATCTGCCTAAAGCGAAAACGGAAGCTGACGCCGATCTGCCGGAGATCAATGCCACGCCGCCCGCAGCGGAACATCCTCTGGTTCGCTTGTTGTACGATCTCACGCCGGAGACGCTCAGCCCGCTGGACGCGCTCAAACTTCTGATGGAATGGAAAAGCCTCTGGGGCACGGAGCCGAATACGGATGCCGATGACGGCGATCAGAACGAGGAAGCATGAGCGACGCCAATCCCTGGTCCGTCATTCAGTTCATCGCTGAAAAGCGTATTGAAGAGGCGCAGGCCAAGGGAGAATTCGACAATCTCCCCGGCCGAGGCAGGCCTCTGGAATTGGAGGATATGAGCCATGTGCCCGAGGAATTGCGCATGGCCTATAAAATCCTGCGCAATGCGGGCTGTCTGCCGCCGGAACTGGCCGAGCGCAAGGAGATCAGCCGCCTTGTGGATATGCTGGAACAGTGCGAGGATGAGCAGGAACGCGTGCGCCAGATGCAGAAACTGCGCTTCATGATCCAACAGGCCCGGATGCGCCGCCAGCGCTCCATCCAGATTGAACAGGATGATCCCTACTATGCGCGTCTGCTGAAGCGGATCACCGTTCTGAGCAAGCGGCATCAGGAGTAAGTGCGCGTTGAAATCACTTCAGGGTCTGTAGTCCTTCGGACAACGGCTGCCGCATGCAGCGGGCGGGCAAAAAGGCATAGTGTCAGCAGCCCCTAGTATAAATCCGCGTCCGCAGGCATGCGCTCCCAATAAATCCGGCCTTTTTTACGGTACTTGCGCAGCAGCACATAGACACTGCCCGGACCGCCGTCATGGGATTGCGCCGTGCAGAAAGCCAGCACCACCCGCTTGAAAGGATCCTGAGTCAGCCAGCTTTGCAGCTTTTCACGCAGCACGCCCATCCCGTCAGGCGAATTGCGGCCCCGCCCGGGCACCACCAGCACAGTGCGAAGCCCCTTGTACCAGCAGCCCCGCATGAAACCCCGCAGGGCTTCAAAAGCCTGCACGGCATTCAGGCCGTGCAGATCCAGATGCGCTTCCGGACTCAGCCCACCGGCGCGCAGCTTGTTCATGATCATCTGATCCAGGCCCACCACATGCCCTTCCAGATATTCATCCGTAAAGGAAAGGGCGAATTCCAGCTTGCCGTCCATGAAATCCTGCAGACTCAGCTCGCCCCGCGGCGGCGGGGTGGTCGGTTGCGGTTCAGGGCTGACTTCGCGGCCCCGCGCCTGCAAGGGACACACTTCTCCCATGACCCGCAAAAAAGCCAAGGCGTCAGCGTCGTCCGCGTTGGCGGTCGCCTGCTGCTGCGTCGCTTCCCCTGCCGCTTCCGGCTCCATAGGACCGGCCTGCTCTCCACGAACACGCTCTGGAGCAACAGATGTCCTTTGCGCGGCCTCGCCCGTAGCGGCCCGGTTCTCTTTACGGACCTTTTTGCGCCCTCCGGCATCAGGCAGGGAGCACTGTTCTTCCAGGCGGAAACCATGCGTGCCGCCTTTTCCTTTTTTACCTTCCCGCCGCACGCGACTCATGGCTTGCATGAACAGCTCGGTTTCTTCGGGATTCAGTGTGGCATCATCCACGTTATCCTGCGCTGCCCCCGCGTGCACCCGCTGTTTTCCCCGCCCTTTCTCCGGTTGCAAGGCGCATTTTTTCGCCGCGGCGGCTTTTTTTCTGTCGGGAAAATTCTTGAGATCCAGAGCGCGGAAAGGATTTTCCGCAAAAATATCATTGTCGGACATGGCGATACCGGATGACTTTCATAAATGGTAAAAAAAGCCGCGGCATGGCCGCGGCTCAACACTGTCGTCTGCAGAAAACTTATGGCACTTTGGGGGCGTCAGCCGGCGCCTGGCCGCTCTGCGGAGCCGCCGCAGGCTGCTGCGGCGCGGGAGCGGCCTGCCCGGCATTCTGATCGGGCTTGGGCGCGGGAGTCACAGGCGCAGCCGGGGCCGGAGATGCGGGTTCCTCAATCTTGACGTTCAGAATGGTGGACTCGCTGCTGGGACGGGAACTCGTCACATAGGTGTAGCTCAAAGAGGTGATCATGAAAATGACGGCCATCAGCGTGGTAAGTTTGGCCAGAATGCCTCCCGCGCCGCCGCTGCCGAACACCGAGGTGTTGCCGCCGCCGAAAATAACGCCCATGCCTTCCTTACCCGATTGAAGCAGGACCAGAATAACCAGCAATACGCACACAATGATATGCAGCGTAAGAATAAGAGTCTGCACGAATTCCTCCTCACCACCCGGCACAACCCGGCGGCGCGCCAGAAAAAAGGATACACCGGCCTCACATCGCGCAAACGCCGCGCGACAACCCGGTAGTTGCGTATGCCCCGCCGTCAATCAACGAAGCCGTAATCAAAGCGTCCCGACCCAGCTGCTTCCGCCTGCGGGCAAACGCGGCGGGACGGGCGTTCACTACGATCCGATAATCTGCAGGAAACTTTGCGCCTCTAAAGAAGCGCCTCCTACCAGAAGACCGTCCACATTGTCAAGCCCGACCAGGGCGGAAGCATTGTCCGGTTTGACGCTGCCGCCATACAGAATGGGCAGTTCCGCAGCCGTTGCGCCGATCAGGCCCGTAAGCAGGGCGCGCAGAACAGCATGCGCCTCCAGTACCTCCACCGGGCCGGCTACCTTGCCCGTGCCGATAGCCCAGACAGGCTCATAGGCAAGGGCGAGCCGACCGGGCAACGTCCCGCGCAGGGCTTCCGGCAGAGGCTCCAGAGCCGTGGCAAGCTGGCGGGCAAGCACATCCCTGAGTTGCCCCGTCTCACGCTCATGCAGCATTTCCCCCACGCAAAGCATGACCTTAAAGTCCTGCGTCAGGGCAAAAGCCGCCTTGCGGGCCACCAGCTCATCGCTTTCACCAAAGACATGGCGGCGTTCGGAATGGCCGGCCAGAACCCATGTCGCGCCCGTATCACGCAGCATGTCCGCTGAGATCTCGCCGGTAAAGGCGCCCTGCTCCGCAGGATAAAAATTCTGGCCGCCCACAGCCAGATTTTTCTTGCCGGTAAAGGCCTCCGCCACGGCAGTTATGTCCGTAAACGGCGGAAACACCAGCACCAATCTGTCGTGAGGCGTTCCGTCAGCCAGAGCTCCGGCCAGTTCTCGAGCGGTTTGCGCGGCTTCAACACGGGTTTTGTACATCTTCCAGTTGGCGGCGATGATTTTTTGCATAACAGCACCTTTGGCTGGGATCATTCTTGCAGAAGGCAGACATAGATAAGCGCATCCTCGCCGGTATCCGTATAGTAACGCGGGCGCACGCCCACTTGGCGGAAACCGCTGCCCTGATACAGACCGATGGCCGCGTGATTGCCCACGCGCACCTCCAGCAGAACTTTTTGCATACCCATTTTGCGGGCCACTTGCAAGGCCATGCCCAGAATCCGTCGCCCGAAGCCCTTGCGGCGCTCTTCGGGCCTGACGGCCAGGTTGAGTATTTCCAGCTCGTCCAGGGTATGGTATACGGACGTATAGGCCAGCAGGTCCATACCCCGAAAAAGGCCGAAAGCCGCGAAAGCCGGTTGCTCAAATGCCGCGCGGCACTGCGCCTCGGACCAGGGCAGGGAAAAACAGCGCTGCTCAAGCTCCCGCATGGCCACGGCATGACGCGCGTCAAGGCGCTGGAAGGCTACCGGGACCGACGCGTCAGAAGAAACGGATGCACACATGGATCAAAGCCTTTATCCGGGATTGAAAAACGCCGCTTCTTTCCTGGAGGTGGTGGACGGGCGCAATGCGCCGCTCTGCATCATGGCTGAAAAAGACGTGCTGCGCCAGCGTCTGCGTCATCGCGCCACGGCCCTGCTGATCCGCGACAGCACGGGCCGGGCCTTGCTGAGTTTCCGCGAGGGACAAGGCTGGGGCTTTTCGTCCTTTGCCATGGTGCGGGCCGGGCAATCTTTTGAAGAGTGCGCCCGCGACATGCTCCAGGAGGACTGGGGCGAGCAAGGCGGACGTTTATTGTCTCTGGGCCTCTGCCCGCCCTGCCGGGAAAGCCGCCAAGCCTTTGTGGCCCTGTTTGAAGCCCGCCTGCCCGCCGCCCTGGCCGCCCAAAAAGCCCTGGATCCGGACCGGAGCATGCTGCTGGACTATGATGAACTCAAAGGCCTAGGCGCGCATTTCGGCGATTTGCTCTCGCCGTTTATGCGGGTGGCCGTTCAGGGCGGCTACGTGCGCCCGCGCTGAACCTACAGCATTCCCCGTTTAATAATATTATACATTTCAAACTGTACGTCGCCCGCGTGCTGCGGAAGCGGCAGCCGTTGGCGAGGCTTCGTGCCGCAGGATACCGACAGGAACGCCTTCTATCGCATCCTTGCACGCGGGCACCAGAGCAATCCACATTTGAAATGAGTGAATTGCTCTAATTCCGGGAAGACTCAGGCCGTTTTCAGCAGAAGCGCCGCCATGGCGTCGTGCAGACGGCCGTTGCTGGCAAGAAGCGCTTCGCCGAAGCACAGAGGCTCATTGCGCAGATTGCTGACCCTGCCGCCCGCTTCTTCCACCAGAAGCCAGCCCGCCGCCATGTCCCAGGGCTTCAGGCCCGCCTCATAAAAGGCGTCCAGACGACCACAGGCCAGATAGGCCAGATCCACCGACGCGGCCCCGATGCGCCGCAGCCCCTGAGTTACGGGCAGGACGGCGGCGAGCCGCTCCAACACTTCCGGCAGACGCGCGGCCACATCATAGGGAAAGCCCGTGCCCACCAGCGCATCGGCAAGTGTGGCGGCTTCGGAAACGGCAATGGGCCGGTCGTTGCAGAAAGCCCCCTGCCCGCGTACGGCCCTGAAGCATTCGTCCAGCATGGGCACATTGACCACGCCCAGAACCACCCGATCTTCCTGCCAGAGCGCCACGGAAGTGCCGACCTGCGGGATGCGGTGCACGAAATTGGTGGTGCCGTCCACCGGATCGATAATCCAGCAAAGCGGGCCCGGCTGCTGGTCCGCGGCACTGCTCTCTTCAGCCATAAATGACGCCTCGGGCAACAGGACGGCCAACTTTTCCTTGAGAAAGGCCTCCACAGCCAGATCCGTTTCCGTCACCAGATCAATGCTGCCCTTATGCCGCACACAGCGCGGCCGGGACCAGTGATCGCGGATGATGGCGCCGCTCCGACGCACGATATCCACGCACTCGCGCAAAATGGACGCCGCCTGGAACATGGCAAATCCTTGTCAGTTAATGAACACAGAGTGATAGGCCCGGCGGTCGAGCATGGCCCTGGCCGTGCCGCGCAGAACGGTGGTCAGCGGCTCTTTGTCCACAAAGACCTTGAGGCGGGTCTCGCGGGCGATGAATTGATCCAGCCCCTTGAGCAGAGAACCGCCCCCGGCCATGAGCATGCCGTTGCGGTAGATGTCGGCGGAAAGTTCGGGCGGCGTTTTTTCCAAGGCACGCAGCACGGTTTCCAGAATGGCCTGTATGGGTTCGCGCAGGGCTTCGCGGATGTGCCCCTCGCTCACCGTCACCACTCTGGGCGTGCCCTGCACCAGATCCTTGCCGGAGACTTCCAAGGCCGGGGCATTGGCTTGGGGCATGGCCGAGCCTAGGATTTTTTTGACATTCTCCGCTGTGTTTTCGCCCAAATCCATGCGGAACACATCGCGCATATAGCGCTGTACGGCCAGATTCATGGCATCGCCGGCCACGCGGATGGACTGGGCGTTGGCGATGCCCCCCAGGGAAATGACCGCCACCTCGCTGGTGCCGCCGCCGATGTCCAGCACCAGATTGCCCAGCGGTTCGTGAATGGGCAGGTCGGCCCCGATGGCCGCGGCCATGGGTTCCTCCACCAGGCTCACGTCGACCGCGCCCGCCAGCAGGGCGGCATCTATGACGGCCTTTTTTTCCACCTGCGTGATGCCCATGGGAATGCAAATGACCATGGAGGGCTTGACCAGACGCAGGCCGTCGATGGCCTTGCGCACGAAATAGGCGATCATTTCGCGGGTGACGTCAAAATCCGCGATGACCCCGTCCTTCATGGGGCGGATGGCTTGGATGCGCTGAGGCGTGCGGCCCAGAAATTCCTTGGCTCCGGCGCCCACGGCCAGAACGGCGTTTTTTTGCACGTCAATGGCGACCACCGACGGCTCATTAATCACAATGCCGTGGGCCCGGGTATAGAGCAGGGTGTTGGCCGTGCCCAGATCCATGGCAATGTCTTTGGAAAAAAAGCGAAAAAAACGCTGCAGGAACATACTTACAGTTCTTTGCGCGGCGGCATGGGCGCGGTATCCGGGTCATAGGCCTGCGGTCCGTCGCTGTGCACCTGGGCCTTGGGCAGCATGGTCCGCAGGCGGGTTTTGAGGTACAGATTCTCCAGAAAAAGCGCCAGATGATCCACTGCCTGGCGCACGAAGCTGCGCATGCTCTCGTCGATCTGGCGGGGACTGGTGTGCGCCAGGCACAACACGCCGCGCGTGCTCTTATTGACCATCACCGGCATGCACATGGCGGCCTGAAAATCCGGCATGTCCGGCAGCTTGCCGAACAGTACCGAAGCCGGAGCCCCCTCCACGCCCTCAGCCACCACGGGCTGGTCGTTGCGGAACACCCAGCCGGTAATGCCGCTGCCCATGGGCAGGATCAACGGTTCGCCGTCCATCAGCAGCAGGCGGGCCGACTCGCACTCCACGCAATACGTTTCGCCGGGCGCGTCCACCGAAGCAAAGGCGCAGTAGTCAAAGCCCGTGGCGTCGGCCATGGTGCGCAGATAATTCTGCAAGAATTGCGGCCAGCGTTTGTAGCGGAAGCGCAGATCCTGGATAACGCCCAGTTCGGCGAAGTAGCGGGGAATGTCCCCGGCCAGTTCCTGTCGGCCGCGGCTGCCCTGCTGTCGGGAGATCAGCTCCGCGAAGAGCTGCAGTATCTTGTGGTCCTTGTCGGAAAAGGAATACTGCCGCTTGCTGTCCACGCACAACGCGCCGCCCGTGGGTACCGGGCAGCCCATGAAAGCCTTGATGCTGGCTTCCTCGCCGTCGGCGTAATAGCCCAGATTGCTCTGGCGCTGGTCGAAATTGGGCACCAGCAGGGGCTGCCGGTTGCGGATGATCCAGCCCACCAGTCCCCTGCCCGGCAGAATGGAGACGTCGGGAGAAATCTTGTCGCCCAGACTGAAGGCCGCGGACAGATAGTGGGCCTCGCCTTCCTCGTCGGGCAGGAACAATACGGCCGAATAGGCGTCAAAAACACTGCAAACAATGCTCAGAATATGTTTTTCAAGAGAATTTGCGGTCATAGCGCGTGGGGTTGAAGGTGACGGGGCGCGGCGGCCCAGGCAACGGCCCGCACGCGCTGGCTTGTTGTAGCAAAGCGTTTCCGGCGTCGCAACTGCTTTTGCGCCGCGCGCGGGCCGTGCGCCGTAAGGAAAAAACGGAGCGGAAAATCCACAAAGCCATACTCTGCGTACTGGAATTATTCCGAAAAAAAGGGTAACAAAATAAAAAAAGTTGTTACAGGAATCGCGGATGATAAAATGGCAAGAGGTTTTCAGCAAAGACGGGCTGCCCTGGCAGGATGCCGCGACGTTGTCCGAACCTGTTGCCGTCAGCGACCTGGACGGTCTCAAGCGCTTTCTGGACGCCGTCCATATCCGTTTCTGCCTTGTCAAACCCTATCAGGAAAATAAAAATTATCCACTGGTGGAAGGGCGCGAGCTGCTGCCCTCCTTTGACAACGACATGTTCGAATACAAGGACCTGCCGGGCTTCGCCTTGGTGGCCTTTGCCCGCCAGCTGGACTATTTTTCCGAGATATTTCAATTCGACAAACTGCACCCGGTCATCACTGAGGCGGACGGCGCCTGCTGCCCGCTGGAAAATCAGGTCATTGACCTGAACATTCAGACTCTGGCGTCGCGCCTGCCGCGCATTCATCAGGATATTTTCCGCCAGCAGTTCCGTTACGTGGATACGGTTCTTCTGGATAATTATCCCTCCCTCATGCCCTATCTGCTGAACATGGACAGAGCCCAGGTGCTGGCCTGGGATGCGGACAAGTTCTTTCATCTGGCCGGGGTCTTCGCCTCCTTCCCCTCGGACATCGACAGCGAGCTCAAGCGCTTCGGCATCCGTATCGGCAAGTTCGTCTACGGCGACAGCGACATGTACGAACGCAACCGCATGTTCGTCTATCAATATCTCATGGAACTGTACGGCTTTCCCATCGTCTCGGAGCGACGCACTTCCAGTGCGCTCTTCGCCCGCAAACTGCACAAGATGGGCGAGCGTTTTCTCTTGCGCGTCATGGGCCAGACCGACCGCACGCTGACCACGTACATCTCCAACGGCGAAAACCGGCGCTATCCCATGCTGGAAAAAATAGCCCTGGTGGCTGTGGACGAAGATCAGGAAGAGGCCCTGGACATCATCGACAAAGACGGCTTTTTTCTGGACAAGGCCAAGCGGGTGGTGATCATCCGGATCACCTACCGCCAGCACCGTTTCGATTCCAGCAACGTACGCCAGGACCGCGCCCTTTCCGTGGCCGGTCAGGAAATGCTGCACCCGCTCACCGGCGAACCTCTGCGCGGCCTGAATATCATCAAGGACGCCAGCAATATGTTTTTGCGCCTCAACGATATTGTCCGGGGCGAATTCACGGGCCGCATTGTCTACAAGCGTACGGAAGTGGTGGAAAACACCGACACGGACGAAAAACGCCTCAAATTTCTGTACACTTGGCTGAGCAAGCACCAGCGCCGGATGATCAGCTACAGCGATGAATTTTTCGCCAATGTCAGCAAAGTCCTGTCCAGTTATCTTTTCGCGCCGGAAAACAGCGAAGTGTTCGATAACATGCGCGACCTGTACCAGGAAGTCTGCACGCGCTTCAGCTATATTCAGCAGGCCCGGCGAGTGCGCATTCTGGAAGACATATGCCAGCGCACCTTCAAGGGCGCGCGCATCACCTACCGGCAGATGATGCGCGAGGCCGTGGATCTGCTTAACGAACTCAAATTTGAGATCGTCAATTTCTTTCCGGCGCTGGTGGACGACATTATCGGCTGCGTGGAAAAAATTCTGCGCGACCGGTATTTGCAGCGTAATTATCTGGATGTGCCTGAAAGCTCGCTGACCAAGGCCGGTCTGGAAATACGCAAGAACTACGGGCGTCTGGTCTCGCTGCAGGACGGCTTCAAGGCCGTGCGCAAGGCGCGCCTGGGCACGGAAGCCAAGGTAATGAAGGAAGTGATTGTGGCATGAGCGGACCGTTTTTTTATCTGCCGCCCGGAGCCTGGGGGCGGGAAGTCAGCCTGGAAGGCCAGGAAGCCAAGCATCTGGGGCAGGTGCTGCGCCTTGTGCCGGGCGACGAGGTGAGTTTGCTGGACGGGCAAGGCCGCACAGGTCGCTTTGCTGTCCGCGCGGTGAGCAAAAAAAGCGCCCGCCTGGAATGCCTGCGTGAATCTTTTACGCCCCGGCCCGCATCCCTGGCTGTCATGGCTCTGGCCTTCAGCAAGGCCGTGCGGCGCGGTTTTTTTATGGAAAAGGCCGTGGAACTGGGCGCGCATGCCGTCTGGCTCTGGCAGGGCGACCACAGCCAGGGCAAACTGCCGGCCGGCGCGCGCGATTCCTGTCAGGGGCAGATGATCGCCGGCGCCAAGCAGAGCGGCAACCCCTGGCTGCCGGAAGTGCGGGCTTTGACCGGGGGCGTGGACGAGCTTGTGGAACTTTCCCGCGTCGCCGACCAGCGTATTCTGCCTTGGGAAATGCAGGAAAATGTGCCCATGCTGACACCGGATCTGGCGGGCAGGACGGGTGTGACCGTCTATATCATCGGGCCGGAGGGCGGTTTTTCCGCGCGGGAACTGGATGCCCTGCGCGCGGCGGGTTTTGCGGCGATCAGCTTGGGAGCCCGGATTCTGCGTTGTGAAACGGCTGCCACCCTTTGTTTGGGCATTCACTGGTGGGCCTCGCAATTGCCGGGCCGAAATGCGGAACACGCGGAGAGCTGAACATGGCCATCAGCAAGCCGCTGCCCGAACGCATGCGCCCCGACGATGTGGCGCAGTTCTTGGGTCAGAGCCATCTGGCGGATCGGCTGCGTTCATTAATGCAGGCCAAGCGCCTGCCCAGCCTGCTTTTTTTCGGCCCTCCCGGCTGCGGCAAATCCACCCTGGCCCTGCTGCTGGCTAAATCCATGGGTAAAAAATATCTGCGGCTCAGTGCGCCCGAGGCGGGTTTGCAGCATTTGCGCCGCGCTCTGGCCGGGGTGGAAATTCTGGTGCTGGACGAACTGCACCGCTTTTCCAAAGCGCAGCAGGATTTCTTTCTGCCCTTGGTGGAATCGGGCGAGCTGACCCTGCTGGCCACGACCACGGAAAATCCTTCTTTCAGTGTCACCCGCCAGCTCCTTTCTCGCCTGCATGTGCTGCGCCTGCGCCCTCTGGGCCGGGCTGAGCTGATGCAGCTGGCGCGGCGCGGCGCGCAGGATCTTCAGGTAGAGTTGAACGATGAGGTGCTGGACCTGTTGGCGGGAGTGGCCCACGGCGACGCCCGCAGTCTGCTCAATCTTGTGGAATACGTGGCCGCCCTGCCCGAGGACAAGCGTGACCTGGAGCAGATCAAGGCAGCCCTGCCCGAAGTGCTGGTCCGCCACGACAAAGACGGCGACAGCCATTACGAACTGGCCTCGGCCCTGATCAAATCCATTCGCGGCAGCGATGTGGACGCGGCTCTCTATTATTTGGCCTGCCTGCTGGAAGGCGGCGAAGACCCCCGTTTCGTCTGCCGCCGCCTGATTCTTTCCGCCTCCGAGGACGTGGGGCTGGCCGACCCCGGCGCTCTGCCCCTGGCTGTGGCCTGCCAGCAGGCCGTGGAGTTCGTGGGCATGCCGGAAGGTTTCATCCCCCTCGCCGAAACCGTGGTCTATCTGGCCCTGGCCCGAAAAAGCAACGCCTCCTATGCGGCCTACCTCAATGCCGCGCGCGAGGTGAAGCTCAACGGCGCACGGCCCGTCCCCCTGCATCTGCGCAATCCTTCCACACAAATGCAGAAGGAATGGGGCTACGGCAAG
Organism: Desulfovibrio sp. 6_1_46AFAA; assembly: GCF_000224635.1. NCBI lineage: Bacteria > Pseudomonadati > Thermodesulfobacteriota > Desulfovibrionia > Desulfovibrionales > Desulfovibrionaceae > Desulfovibrio > Desulfovibrio sp. 6_1_46AFAA. Next base: position 371,306 of record NZ_JH114300.1, on the reverse strand, counting down.
GAATACAAATATCCCCACAATTACCCCGATTCCTGGGTGGAACAGCCCTATCTGCCGCCCGAACTGGAGGGCAGGCGCTTTTACCAGCCGCGCGACAACGGCGAGGAGCCGCGCCTTTCCCAGTGGTGGCGCAAAATCCATAAAATCAAAAAGACGGATGAGCAGTCATGATCCCCCAGCATGTTGACGGCGTTTTTCTTGAAAAATTCCTCACCGGCGACGTTTACCGCAGCCCGGAAGTCCGGGCGGGCGCGTTCAGCCGCCTGCTGCCCTCGCTCTCCTTTTACAGCCGCCTTTTTCTGGGGCCCGTTCGCTGGCTCTGCCGCCGGGCCTCTCAAGGCAGATGCGACGACGCTGCCTGGGTTTATGCCAGTATCTGGACGGCGGATCTCATGGAACGCATGGGCTGCCCCATTGAGGTGGAAGGCATGGACGCCATCAATGCCGTGGACGGCCCCTGCCTCTTTGTGGCTAACCACATGAGCACTCTGGAAACGTTCATGCTGCCGGGCATGATTCGCCCAAGACGCCCCGTGACCTTTGTGGTTAAGAAAAGCCTGACCACCATGCCCTTTTTCGGCGCGGTAATGCGCTCGCGCGACCCCATCGTGGTAGGCCGGGTTAACCCCCGCGAGGATCTTTCGGCCGTACTGAACGGCGGTGTGGAACGTCTCAAAAAAGGCGTTTCCATCATTGTTTTTCCGCAGAGTACGCGGTCCAGCGTCTTTGACGAGCGGCATTTCAACAGCATCGGCGTCAAGCTGGCCCGGAGGGCCGGGGTGCCCATCGTGCCGCTGGCGCTCAAGACGGACGCCTGGGGCCAGGGTAAAAAAATCAAGGAGCTGGGACCGGTCAAGGCGGGCATGACTGTACGGTACCGTTTTGCCAGACCCATATGCGTCCAGGGCCAGGGCAAGGAAGAACACACCGCCATCTGCAACTATATTTCCAGCACCCTGGCCGCCTGGCAGGAACGGGACGGCATCAACCGCTGACCTGTCGACCCGGCCCCGGCTGAAAAATTCTCCGTGGCCGCAGCCTGACAGGCGTGCGGCACCCGCCCTGCACGGCAAGTGCGGCATATGCAATGAAAACGCAGAGCCGAGCGGAGAACGCTGAGACTGAGCCGGAGATTTCAGAAATAAAAATCACCCCCCCGCATATATAGTGATTGCCCCCATCAAGGTAGACAAAGTAAAAAAGCCCCTCTAGGCCCAAACTTTAGAACCCTGATGGGAGCTTGCATGGCAAACGGAAAGAAGACGACTTATTTGCCCTCCTTCAAGGAAGAAGCTGTACGGCGCTACCTTGAAGGAGGGCGAAGCTATCAGCAGTTGGCGGATGAGCTTGGCCTGAAAGACAAGAAAACACTCCGTGAATGGGTAACCAAATTTCAGCGAGGCGAATCTCTCGAAGATGGACGCGGCAAGGCAACGGGTTCTCGCAGAGGGAGACCTCGCACTCAATTCGCATCTGTTGAAGAAGAGTTGTCCTATGTGAAGGCGGAACGTGATTACTTAAAAAAGTTATATCGCTCCCGATTCGGGCACGAATGGGGAGCAGACAAAAGTGGCAGCATTTCAGAATAATTGATGAATTGCGGACGCTGCATTCGTTGTCAATTTTGCTGTCTTATTCGGGATTATCCAGGTCTGGATATTATAAATGGAAGAAGAGTGTACCCAAGCAAGACAACAATGAAGATATTGTGGAGTACATTAAAGCGATTCACTCATTACGCCCCTTCTACGGATATCGTCGTATAACGACAACTTTGCATCGTGAAGGGCTTATCGTAAACCATAAGCGAGTTCATCGCTTGATGCAAAAACTTGGCATTCAATCGGTTATCCGTAAAAAACGCCGTTACGTTGGCAAATCGGGCAGTATTGTGTTTCCGAACCTCCTTGGCCGTGACTTCAAAAGCGATGTTCCCGGTAAAAAACTTGCG
>NZ_JH114300.1:280187-369206 GCF_000224635.1 Desulfovibrio sp. 6_1_46AFAA | reverse complement strand
GTCTGGATATTATAAATGGAAGAAGAGTGTACCCAAGCAAGACAACAATGAAGATATTGTGGAGTACATTAAAGCGATTCACTCATTACGCCCCTTCTACGGATATCGTCGTATAACGACAACTTTGCATCGTGAAGGGCTTATCGTAAACCATAAGCGAGTTCATCGCTTGATGCAAAAACTTGGCATTCAATCGGTTATCCGTAAAAAACGCCGTTACGTTGGCAAATCGGGCAGTATTGTGTTTCCGAACCTCCTTGGCCGTGACTTCAAAAGCGATGTTCCCGGTAAAAAACTTGCGACAGATATCACCTATCTGCCGACAAGCTCCGGTTTTATTTACTTGTCGGCAGTGCAGGATTTGCACAACACCGAGATTATCGCATACAGCCTCTCAGCCAGAAATGACCTTGAACTGGTGCTTGCCACACTGTCTAGACTTCCGGCCATGCCTGGAGCCGTGTTGCACTCTGATCAGGGCTTTCAGTACACCCACAAGACATCTCAGGAACGGCTTGGCAGTTTGCAGATTCTTGGCAGCCATTCCCGTAAGGGGAACTGCCTGGATAACGCCTGTGCGGAGTCATTCTTCTCTCATCTCAAAACAGAATTATTTACAGACAACCAACCGTTACCCAAGGATGAAACTATTGCCTTGGTAGAAGCATATATCCTCTTCTACAACAAGGAACGGTTTCAGAAAAGGCTCGGCCAGCTTTCCCCGGTAGAGTACCGAGAAAAGCTGGCCGCGTAATCGTTGCCCCGGGGGATTTTTACCTGTCTACTTGACAGGGGTCAGACCAATAGCGGGTGGATTTCTGTTTCTCTCGCAAACGCTCGCTCAACTGGCTAAAGCCCCTTATGGAAAAGGGCTTGCGTGGATACGCAAGCCCTGAATTTCCTGGTCGGGATGGCGCGATTTGAACGCGCGGCCTCAGCGTCCCGAACGCTGCGCTCTAGCCAAGCTGAGCCACATCCCGTTAAGAGAGGCACTTTACGCCGGACGAATACATTTGGCAAGGCTTTTTTTTGTTTGTCAAATCAACCCTCCTGGCGTAACATGGCCGATGTATTCTCGGAACGCGGGAAAACTTCATTCCGGAGCGAGCGTTTTTATGATCCGTGTCCTTGTTGTGGATGATTCAACTTTCATGCGCCATGCCCTGGTTTCCCTCTTGGAGCAGGATCCGGAAATCAAAGTGGCCGGTACGGCACGCGACGGCCAGGAGGCTCTGCAGAAAGCCGGAGAGCTGGATGCCGACGTCATGACTCTGGATGTGGAAATGCCGCGTCTTGACGGCCTGGCGACCCTTCAGGAACTTATGAAAACGCACCCCATGCCGGTGCTGATGGTCAGTTCGCTCACGGAAAGCGGCGCTGAAAGCACCTTGAAAGCCATGGAATACGGGGCTCTGGATTTTATTCTCAAAACCATGAGCAACGACCGCGATTGTTTCGGGGACGAGTTGCGTCGCAAGGTCAAGGCGATTGCCCGTAAAAAAACCATCGTGAAGCTGAAATACCGCCGCATCAACCATATCGTGCAACCTCTTGCCCATCGCAGCCAACCTTCGCAACCTGCGGACTATGTCCAGACGCCCTGCCACGGACCGCGCGATCTGGTGGTCATCGGCGTTTCCACGGGCGGACCGCCGGTCGTGCAGAAAGTTCTTTCCGCCCTGCCCGCTGATCTTCCGGCCTGCATCCTCATCGCCCAGCATATGCCGGCGACCTTTACCGGTCCTTTTGCCAAGCGCCTGGACAGCGTATGCAAAATCTCGGTTTCCGAGGCGGTCAACGGCGACAAATTTAAAAACGGCCACGCCTATGTCTGCCCGGGCGGCAAGCATATCGGCGTGCGCATGCGCGGCCCCCTGCCCGAAGTGGCCGTGACCGATGAGCCGCGCGACGCGCTGTACAAGCCCACAGTCAACGTGCTCATGGAAACGGCGGGGCGCTGTCTTGGGCGCCGTACCATGGGGGTCATGCTCACGGGCATGGGTTCCGACGGTTGCGAAGGGGCCCGTATTCTCAAGGAAAAGGGTGGCTGCCTCATTGCCCAGAATGAGGCATCCTGCGTGGTCTACGGCATGCCCAAGGCCGTGGTGGACGCCAGACTCGCCAATCTGATTCTGGATGCCGACGATATAGCTCAAGCCATTATCTCTACGGTCAAAGGCTGACCCGTATTTCATCAGGATACCCCACTATGAGCATGGAAAATTCGCAATACAGCGCGGCGCAGATTCTCGAAGCCCTTCGATCCGGTGATAACGACAACGCCCGCAGCGCGGCTTTCAGCGCGGGCGATATGGGCATGGAAGAGGCTGTGCCTCTGCTCTGCGAACGAATCAAAAGCGAAAACATCGGCGTGCAGGAAGCCGCGGAATACGGCCTGCGCAAAATACGCGGGCCGCAAGCCATTGAGGCTTTGCTGCCTTTGCTGCGTAGCGACGAAGCGCCGGTGCGCAATGTAGCCATGGACATCCTGCGGGAAATCGGGGTGGACAGCATTGAAAGCATGCAGCCCTACCTCCGCGACGACGATCCCGACCTGCGCATCTTCATCGCCGATATTCTGGGTTATTGCCGCAGCCACCAGTCCGCGCTGCTGCTCGGCGACGCGCTGCTCAAGGATCCGGAAGTCAATGTGCGCTACCAGGCGGCCGTCAGTCTGGGCAACCTGGCCTTCCCCGAGTCCGTGGGCGACCTCTGCCAGGCCATGCACGATGAGGAATGGGTGCAGTTTGCCGTGGTGGAGGCCCTGGCCAAAATCAAGGATCCGTCAGCCATCAACGCTCTGGTGCAACTGCTGCCGCAATCTTCCATGCTGGTCAGCTCGGCCATCATTGACGCGTTGGGCGGTCTGGGCGACATCAAAACCATCCCTCTGCTGTTCAATTCTCTGGAAAACGTCAGCGTGATTCTGCGCCACAAGATCGTCAAGGCCATTGTCCAGATTTTGAGCGGGCGCTCGCTCTCCCTCCTGGCCGCCAAATCCCAGGAGCGCCTGCGCGCCTACCTCCTGGATGCGCTTTCCGACAATGACGAGGATATTCAGATGGCCGCCCTGCAGGGCCTCAGCGCCATCGGCAAGGAAGAGGCCAGCAGCGCCATCCTCGACTTGGCATCTGAGCTGGACCCGGAACGTAAGGCCGAGCTGTATGAAGCCGCCATCAGGGCCCTGGCTTCCATCGGCTACAACGATATTGTGCGCGACGCCTTGCGCAGCGCGGACGAAAATCGGATCATGATCGCCATGGAAGCCTGCCAGCTCATGGACGACCACCGCCCGGTGGAGGAAATCAAGAACCTCTTCTGGCGCGTGAGCCGCGAACTGCAACGCGCCGCCGTGGCGGAAGTGGCGCAGTTGGGCAGCTGCGACGATATGCCCTTCTTTCTCTCCATCATCGACGAATGCGAAGACGCCGAAGTGCTTAAAAGCGCGCTGGTCTTTTTCGGCAATCAGCATACCTGTCCGGACGTGGAGGACGTGGTCTTCAGCCAGCTCGAACACCGCTATGTGGACGTGAAGGAAATGGCCCTGGAGGCTTGCATCAACCTGCACAGTTCCAAGTTGAACGAGCGCTTCAAAGAGCGCTTCCGCAGCGACGATGCCATGCAGCGCATGATGGCCGTGTATGCTCTGGGGCGTTACAGCGTGTCCGAGAACCTTTCGGAAATCACGGAAGCTTTGGAGGACGCGGATCCCGCCATCCGCCGGGTGGCGGTGGAGTCCTTTCTGAACATGGGGGGCGCGGCGGAGCGCTATCTGCCTCGCCTGCTGCCCCGGTTGTTTGACGAAGACAAAGATGTGCGCGTGGCACTGGTGGATCTTCTGGGGCAAATCGGCACATCGGCGGTCATGCCGCATCTGGTCACCGCCCTCAGGGATGAGAACGACTGGGTACGTATCCGCGCCATTGAAGCCTTGGGCGTGAATAAAAATACCGAAGCCGTGCCCACCCTGGCGCAGATGCTGGAACACGCGAGTCCCATGATCGCTTTTAAGATCATTGAAGCGCTGGGCAGGATCGGCGGCAATGTCGCCTTCAGCGTATTGCTGGGCATGATGGATCACGAAGATCTCGAAATCCAGCATGCGGCGGCTGATGCCGTGGCCGCCATTCAGGCGGAACAGGAGTAATTATGGCTACCCCTCCCACGCTTTTTCCCAAAACGTCCTTATTCAAAAACGGCGAATCGGACTCCAAGGCAGAGGCTTCCGAGAATAAGCCCGGCGCTCAACCCGCCGCCACGGGCGCGGCGGAGCGGCCCACCTCGCTGTACAAGCCCAGACAGCCATCCGCGTTTTCCGGCGCCGGACAAAACCAGCCCGGATCGGCTTTCAGAACGCCTGCCCCGGCCGCTGACGCACCTGCGAGCTCGCCGTTCAGATCCGCGCAAAGTACACCCGCCGCTCCCCAGACCGGCACGCGCCCGTTTTCCACTTTCCGACCCGCCGGTCAGACGCCAGCGGACAGGCAGAGCCAGACGACGTCTCGTTCCCTTGCCAAGCCTGCCGCCAGGGCGGACGGAACAGCGCCGGCATCCGCTTTCGGCACGACCGGCACCGCGCGTCCTTCCCTGCTCCGTCAGCAGACCGCCGAACCCCAGCGCCCGACGCTGCAGCCCGGTTCGGCCTTCCGGCCACAGGGGCAGACGGTTCCCGCGTTCCGGGCCACCTCGCCCTTTCGCAAGGATTTGCAAATTTCCGACGAGGAATTCGTGCTGCTGCGCGATTTCATCTATCTGCAATGCGGCATCTTTATTGCCGAAAACCGCAAATATCTTGTGGAAAACCGGCTCTCCAACCGGATCAAGGAACTGAACCTCAAAAGTTATAATGAATATTACAATTTTCTGCGTTTCGACGCCAATCGGCGCAAGGAGCTGAACAAACTCTTTGAGGTGGTCACCACCAATGAAACCAGTTTTTTCCGCAATCCACCGCAACTGGAGGTCTTCCAGAAGTCCGTGCTGGCTGAAACCCTGGAGCAATGCAGAAAGTCCGGCCAGAAGAAGCTGAGAATTTGGTCCGCCGGCTGTTCCACGGGCGAAGAACCCTACACGCTGGCCATCATCCTGCATGAGGTGCTTAAGAGCGACATCCGCACTTGGGACATCAAGATCACGGCCAACGACCTTTCGGAAGCCGTGCTCGCCGCGGCCCGGCGCGGCGTGTACAATGAATACGCCCTGCGCACCACGCCCAAGGAAATTGTCTCCACCTACTTCGGGAAGGAAGGCAATCTTTACAAAGTGGACCCCATGCTCAAGCGGCTCATCTCCTTCGGGCAGATCAACCTGAGCGACAAGGAACAGCTCCGGCGGGTGGAGAAATCGCAGATCGTATTCTGCCGCAACGTCATCATCTACTTTGACGACGAAATGAAGCGGAAGGTCATCAATGCCTTTTACGATAATCTGGAACCCAGCGGCGCGCTGCTCATCGGCCATTCGGAATCGCTGCACAATATCAGCCGAGCGTTCCAACTTGAGCATCACAAGGGTACAATCGTCTACCGCAAACTGGGTTGATGCCATGCCGTCATGGGCGCGAGAATTCTGGCCATAGCTAATCAGAAAGGTGGGGTGGGCAAAACCACCACATCCTTGACGCTGGGCAGCGCGCTGGCACGCCGAGGTAAAAAGATCCTGCTACTGGATCTTGACCCGCATGCCTGCGCTACGCTGCACGCCAAGATTTATCCGGAGGAACTGCGCACCAGCCTGTATGATATTTTTCTGGCGCGGGACGGCACTTGGCCTGAAATTTGGCCGGAGCTCATCCGCCCGGCTGCCTTACAGGGGATGGATATCGCGCCGGGAAGCATCCGTCTTTCGGAGCTGGAAGTAGATTTCCGGGAGCGCACCGCCAAGGGCAGCGTACTGGCCCGCAGCTTATGCAGCCTCACGGACGGCTATGACTTTGTGGTGCTGGATTGTCCGCCGCATGTGGGCATTTTGCTGGTCAACGCCCTGGTGGCGGCCGACCTGCTGATTATCCCCATTCAGACGGATTTTCTGGCTCTGCACGGCCTTAAATTACTGTTTGACACATTGCACACGTTGAACAAGGTGCTGCCGACTCCCGTCCGTTATCGGGCGGTGCCCACCATGTATGATAAAAGGGCCAAGGCCTGCACCAGAGTGCTGGAATTGATGCGGCGCAAAATGGGACATGCCCTCTTCACAACAATCATCGGCGTGGATACGCATTTTCGCGAAGCCAGCGCCTTAGGCTGCACTATTTACGATATTAACGCGCAATCCAGGGGCGCGCTGAGTTATGACGCCCTGGCTGAGGAAGTGCTCGGTTTATGGTAAAGACGCCGGAAGAATATTTTTCCGACCAGTGCTTTGAGGCACTGGATTCCCGTTGCACGCACGACGGGTTGAGCGACGCTGAGCAGGCTTTCGTCCAGAAGTATCTCGGCAATGACGCTCTGGCCGGTCTGCCCGTGTTGGAACCGGACGCGGCGTTGCCGGTCGCCGGAGAGGCAGCGGCGACGACGCAACAGCTTTCACTGAAGCAAAGGTTGCGCAACGAAGCCCGCGTTCAGATGGTTTCATTTTTTGTGCGGGAGCAGACCTTTCTGTTGCCCGTGACGGCCATTCAGGAAGTATTGCGGCATATGCCACTGGTCAGGCTGCCCCTGGCCCCGCAGTTTGTGGCCGGGGTCGTTAACTTGCGCGGGCGCGTAACTCCCCTGCTCCATCTGGACGCCCTGCTCACCCTGGAGCGGGACTATCGCTACACGCCGCAGAGTTTCATCATTGTCTGCACCGCTGAACAAATGCAACTAGGTCTGATTATCGACAAAGTGCAAACTATGCATACTGTTGAACAAGATAAAATAACCTGGAATGCCGAAGTTCAGCTGGGCACCAGTGCGGATTTTTTATGCGGGATAGCCGATATAAATGATCATGTATGCGGCATTCTTGCTCCTGACATGATTGTACAAAAACTTCTTGCAACCTGATATGCCGTGTTTTTTCATCATTACAAATAATTTTTTCAGAAAGACCTGCTTGCAAAAGTGACAAAGACTGACTAACGTGTCCAGATATATTCCGGAATCCATGACAGTCCCACATATGACGGACAGGAACGAATTATGCCTAAACACATTATGGTCGTTGATGACTCCAAGACCATCCGCAATCTGGTGGCTTTTGTGCTCAAGTCCGAAGGCTTCAAAGTCAGTACCGCCGAAGACGGGCTGGACGCCATTGAAAAACTGTACAGCCTTGAGCCGGTGGATTTGATCGTCTCAGACGTCAATATGCCGCGTATGGACGGTTTCACCTTCATCAAGACCATTCGCACGCAGGACGCCTATAAGGACATCCCCATCATCGTGCTTTCCACCGAAGGCCAGGAACAGGACATCCAGACCGGCATGAGCCTGGGAGCCAACCTGTACATGGTCAAACCCGCCCAGCCGGAAAAAATGGTTCGGAACATAAAGATGCTTCTTGGCTAGCCGATAAGAAAAGCAGTATGTGCCCCACCTGGAGCACTTCTGCTCTTTCAGCCAAACGAAGGTATGGGTATGAGCCAGGAATTTTTTGATCCGGAACTTTTCGCGGATTTTATCGCTGAAGCCAAGGAACACCTCGAAACCATCGAGCCGAATCTGCTGGAGCTTGAAAAAACTCCGGACAACTTGGCCTTGCTCAACGATATTTTCCGGCCCATGCACTCTCTCAAGGGAGCTTCCGGCTTTCTGGGCTTGAACCGTATCAACCAGCTGGCTCACAAATCCGAAAATATCCTGGATGAACTGCGCAAAGGCAGCATGGTGGTGACCTCGGAGATCATGGATGTAATCCTGGCCTCCACGGACGCCCTGCGCCAGATGATCGACAATCTCGAAGTCACCAATGCCGAAGGCGATGTGGAAATCGAGCACATCATGGCGCAGATCGAAGCCATTATGGCCGGCGACAGCACGCCCCAACCGGAACCCGCCGCGCCGCAAGAGGCCGCGCCTCCGATGGGAGACACTCCGCTTGCCGCCGAAGCTCTCGAACCGGTGGCGAAAGCCGAGGCATCGGCACAGTCTGCAGGAAGCCCGGCTGAAGACAATGACAGCCCGGGTCTGAGCACCAAGGAATGGGTCGCCGCTCTGCCCTGTCGCGAGTCCTACGCGCTTACCGCTTTTGGCGAAGGCCATCTCAAGGATTTCATCGACGAATCCTATGAAATTATCGCGAGCCTGAATGACGGGTTGCTGGAACTGGAAGAAAACCCCACCGGCCGGGACGATCTGGTCAACGATCTCTTCCGTTTTTTCCACAACATGAAGGGCAACAGCGGCATTATCGGCTACAATGAGCTCAATGCCCTGACCCATGAAGCCGAAACGCTGCTCAACAATGTGCGCCAGGGCAAAATCACGCCCAGCCATGAGCTTATTGACCTGCTCCTGCTGGTTGCGGACGTGATGGAAGGCCTGGTGCAAAAAATCGAGGTCGCCAGCGGCCAAGCCACGCCTTTCGACACCAGCCCGGTCATCAAACAGTTACAGCAGGTTCTGGCCGGGGGCGCTATTTCTCTGCCCGAAGAATTGCTGGCTGCCCAGAACGGGACGCCCGGCATGGCGGACAACGGCAGCGACACGCAGGACGAGGTTCCGGAAAAAGAGGCCGCGCCTGTGGAAGTGGTCAATCCCACCATTATTCCCGTAGGCTCCGAGGGCGACGACGCCGAAGTCTTTCGCGTGACGGTGCGCCAGCAGATCGAAATCATCCGCGCCGCTCTGGCAACCCTGCAAAAAGACGGCAGTCACAAGGAATCCATAGACGCTGTATACCGTTGTCTTGTCGCCGTCAGAAACGCCTGCAGCTTTGTGGGCCAGACGGAAATCAAGGTCTACGCTGAACGCACGGCGGGCATTGTGGATCAGGGCCGCGTCAGCGGCATTGATTTCGGACTGATGGTTGACCTGCTGAGCCAGGAAGTAAGCATTATCGACGATATGGTGCAGAAGGCGCTGGATGAAGGTAAAATCAGTGCTGACGCGGGTTCATCCGCCCAGACTCCCGAAGCCTCTTCCGCACCCGAGACCTCTCCCAAGACTTCCGAAGTTCAGTCGACTTCCGCCGTAACGGCGACCCCCAAGCCGGAGTCGGCCAAGCAGCAATCCGCTCCCTCGCCTGCCGGAGAAGTCAAAACCGAGCCCACGCCTAAAACTTCGGCGCGACCAAACCCATCAGCTCCCTCCGCTCCGGCCCCAGCCGCCCAAACGGCTCCCGCCCCCGCGTCGGCCGCCGCCAAGCCCAAACCCATGACTTCCGCCGCAAAGGCAGCGGCGGCTGCCGCTCCGGCGGGTGAAGCGCACAAGAGTTCCTCCACTATCCGCGTAGATCACGAGCGCCTTGATCATTTGATGAATCTGATCGGCGAGCTGATCATCAACCGTAACCGTTACACCCTTATTGCCCGTTCCCTTGAAGGCGGCGGCGAGAACGTGAATATTTCGGAAGTGGCCCAGAGCCTTTCGGAAACCACCTACGCCATGGCCCGTATTTCCGACGATTTGCAGGACACCATCATGAAAGTCCGCATGGTGCCCGTTTCTTCGGTCTTTTCGCGCTTCCCCCGCCTGGTCCGCGACCTTTCGCGCAAAAGCGGCAAGGAAGTCGATCTGATCATGGAAGGCGAAGAAACGGAACTGGACAAGAGCGTGGTGGAGGTTATCGGCGATCCTCTGGTGCATCTGATCCGCAACTCCGTGGACCACGGCATTGAATCGGAAGACGTGCGTCTTGCTGCGGGCAAGGCGCCCAAGGGCAAGGTCACCCTGCGCGCCTTTCACAAGGGCAATTCCGTCGCCATTGAGATTGAAGACGACGGCAAGGGCATTGACCCGGATAAAATGCGCGAAGTAGCTATCCGCAAGGGCGTCATCACGCCCGAGGAAGCGGCTCAGCTGGATGACCGTGAGGCCATGGAACTGATTTTCGCGCCGGGCTTCTCCTCCGCCGAAAAAATCACGGATATTTCCGGGCGCGGCGTGGGCATGGACGTGGTGCGCACCAACATCAAAAATCTCAAAGGCAGCGTCAACACCTATTCCGAAGTGGGCAAGGGCACGCGCTTCACCTTGAGCCTGCCGTTGACCCTGGCGATCATCGACGCTCTGATGGTCAATGTGTCCGGCCAGATGTACGCCATTCCGCTGGACGCCGTGTCGGAAACCACCAAGATAGAATTTGAACGTCTCACCGACGTCAAGGGACGTAAGGCCGTCACACTGCGCGGCGAAGTGCTGGGCATTGTGGAACTTTCGGAAATGCTCGGCCTGCCGCGTACCGACCCTCTGCCCGATGTCCTGTCCGTGGTGGTCATCCATGATAATGAACGCCGTCTGGGTCTGGTCGTGGATCAACTTCTGGAACGCCAGGAAATCGTCATCAAGCCCCTGGGTGCGTATCTTGGCGATCTCAAAGGCATTTCCGGGGCCACTATCATGGGCGACGGCTCCGTGATTCTGATCCTTGACCCGCATGAGATCTACCTCATGTCCACCTCCAAGGCCGTGAGTATGGGGCCTGGCGGAGACCAGGGCAAACAGCAGCAACAATTTGCCGCCACGGCAAAGCAATAACAATGAAGGGGAGCTCAAGCTCCCCTTTTCATCTGTCGCCCCTCTCATTCCTCCCCTGTGGCAGCAGAAATTCAAGCCGCTCGCGCATAGCGTGACAGGCGCGGGTGCTTACACGTTTTTCCATGATCGCCGGACGCGAACAAGCCAACCACCTTCCTAAAGAAAAGAGGCCCGGACCCCACAGGGTCCAGGCCTCTTTCAGTATATTTCTTTTTTAGAAAAGGTTAACTTTGAAAGTCAATTTGCTCTAAGGTTAGGCATTCAGCTCGCGGGAGATCTCCAACGCCTTGGCCTGCTCATCGAAGTTCTCAAAACCAGACTGATGCAGGGCATCCAGCACGGTATCGTCCCAATTCCAGGTGGCGTAGATCACCGGCTTGTGGAAGGTGGAACGGAAGCTCTGCAGCTCGGCGCGGTAGAAGCCTTCCTTGGGCGTGTCCAGATGCTCGCGCAACTGTTCATGCCGCCGCTGCAGCTCGCCTTCGTACCATTCCTGAATGTCCTGCGGTTCCGTGTATTTCTTGAGAATATGCCCATAACCGGCTGTTTCCATAAGCTCCGCCAGCCGCTTATGGTGCTGCTGTCCAAGCCATTTGCCGAGCTGGGAAGTGGGGATGTTTTCCTTTTCCACAGCCGCGATGTCAAAGACGGTCTGGTAATAAGTGTCCGGCACCACCGAGGCCGAGGTAATCCCGGCAATAGCCACCAAGCCGCGCAGAATGAGGCTGTTGGAAACGCCCTGACCGCAGAAGCCCACCTTCTTGCCGTACTTCTGGCCGGTAAAGATGCTGACCAGGATGGCCCAGACCACCGCCGGGTCCTCTTCATCATAAATATGGGCAAGGCGCGCGTTGTCACGGTCCGTAGCCAACACCATCTGGGTCATGTCGTTGGAACCGATGGAGAAGCCGTCAAACTCGCTGACGAACTGCTTCGCCAGAATGGCGTTGGAGGGCAGTTCGGACATGAGGATGATCTTCAGGCCGTCGTGGCCGCTCTTGAGCTTGTGCACCTGGTCCAGATAGCAGCGCATGGAGCGGGCTTCCTCAAGGGTACGCACAAAGGGCAGCATCATACGCAGATTGCTGCCGCCGTAAACGCCGCGCGCCAACTTGAAGGCCTCTATTTCCCAGTCATGGATATTCCGCGACACGCCGCGATAACCCAGCATGGGATTGGCTTCCTGATGCTCGAAAAGATTGCCGCCCAGAAGGTTGCGGTATTCGTTGCTCTTGAAGTCCGTGGTGCGGTAGGTAATGGGTTTGCCGTAGAAGGCCATGGCAAAAAGGGCCAGATTCTGGGCCAGGGTCTGGACATAGTGCTCCTTGCCGGTGCGGAAACCGCGCGCCTTGATAAGGCCGCGGATTTTTTCCGGCAGGTTGCGCACATCGTCCATTTCCTTTTTAAGCCCGGTACGCAGGCCAATCTCCTCGCGCAGATGGAGGATGTTTTCCAGCAGCTTGACCACGGCGGGCAGATCCTGAATCCGCTGCACATGCGCTTCCACGCTGGCTTCGATTTCAGCAGCGCGCTTGGCTGATTCCGGATCAGCGGACGGCAGCAGGGCCAGCTCGTCGTCGTAGCCCATGATGATCCGCACATGATCCGCCAGATCGGGCGAGGTCTTCAGCACCTCGATACGGCGCGAGGCCATCTCCATATGCTGGTCAATCTTGTGGTCCAGCTCGCGCATTTTGCGATGCTGCAGCAGGACTTCCTCGGCGCTCAGGCTTTTGTCGGCATCGGCCAGAGCGCTGACCTCAGCGGACAGGCCGGTGATTTCACCCACGTATTCGCGCAGATTGAAATTAAAGACAATCAGACCAGCGGCCATCTGCTCGCGCAACACCTTGGAAAGGCGATTCTCCAGCTCCTTGACCTTGGCCTGGACAACACCGTCAAGTTCGCCGTTATCAAAGGCCTCCAGAGCCTGGGGATGGATGCTGATGTTGCCCAGCATGAATTCCGCCCGCAACAGGCCCACTTCAAACTGGGGATGGTTGCGCAGACGCGAAAGGAAGAGCGCCTGGCCCACGTCGGCCAGCACCAAGCCCACTTTGGTTTTCGTAGGCGGCAGTTTCGCCACGTCCATTTCGCCGCCCACCTGATGCAGGGGCAGCAAGCCGCGGTAGACCCGCCCGCGCGTACCGTCCACGGTCACTTCCGCGCCGTCCAGGGCGCGCAACACGTCCACCCGCTGAATGCCGATGACCGCCGCTATGCCCAGTTCGCGCGACGTGATGGCGGCATGGCTGGTGTCGCCGCCCACATCCGCCATGATGGCGGAGGCCACGCGCATACCCGGCACCATGTCCGGATCTGTGCGTTCAGCGGCCAGCACGTCACCCTTGGCAATCTTATTCAGCTCAAGGGCGGAGCGCAGAAAACGCACCGTGCCCTGACCCGCCCCGCGTGAAGCGCCGTTGCCCTCCACCAGAATTTCCGCTTCGGCCGCAGCCTTGGCGTCCACCTCGCGGCGACGCATGAAAATGGTGGTGGGGTGCAGTTCCAGATCTTCGTTCCAGCGGGTTTCAGGCCGGGCCTGCACGAACCAGAGTTTGTCGTTGGCGTCGATGCAGAATTCCGTATCCATAATCATGCCGCCGTAGGCCTTGCTCACGGCGCGCACGCCCTTGGCAACCCGTTCAGCCTGGCTCAGAGACAAAGCCCAGCGCAGGGCTTCCAGCTCGGGCACGGGCACTTCGCGCGTGCCGCCCTTTTCGTCATAGACGATTTTCATATCCTTGCAGCCCATCTGGCGGATAACCACCTCGCTGCCGTCGTCTCGCTGGAAGACATAGAGCTTGTCAGGCGTCACCTTGCCGCCCACCACGGCCTCGCCGAGACCATAGCTGGCGTCGATGCTCACCAGATCCTTGCGATCCGTGCCCCGACAGCCTGTGGCCGTATCGGCGGAAAAGGCCGTGCCGGAAATCACGGGATTGATCATCTGCATCATGCAGACGGAGAGAGACGTATGCTCAATGGCCCATTCCTGTTTTGCCATTTCGGCAATGGATTCGTCGCCGGTCTCTTCAGCACGGGCCAGAGCGTCCAGGATGGCTTCTCGCCGGTAGGTCATGGAGCGCAGATTGTAAGCAGAGGAACAGTCCCAGTGATAGGCTTCCACCACCTTATCCGCGCCTACCATGTTCAGATAAGTATCTTGCAGACCGGCAAAAGCTTTTTTGCGCGAATCTTCGCCGGCGGCGGAAGAACGCACGGCCACAGGGGTCATGTCGTCGCCGTTTTCCTCACAGATGGCTTTGTAGGCCCCGCGCACGGCCTCATCCACTTCAGCGGGCATATCCACGGAAAGAATAGCGGCCTGCACCATCACCGAGCGCTTGCGCAGCTGGTCGATACCCTCAGGAGACGTGGCAAAACCTTCCACAATATTATTGATAAAGGTTCGCAATTTGGTATGCGACTGCTCTCCCTCGGCCTTGGCGGCGTCATGGCTCTGCTTGCCCAACTGGCGTACAAATTTTTGCAGGAAATCGGGATCCTGATTTATTTCCGGATCGTTCCAGTCAATGCGACCATACTCTTTATCCACCACAGAGCGCACTACACGGCCATTGACCTTGGTTTCATCCAGCAGACGATGAAAGGCCAGCGAAGAGACCGCACGAAAATGCGGCGCCTGAATGCCCTCAATCTGGCTGATCAGGGCCGTATTATAGTTCTTGCCGCCGACAAGCAATTCCGCCTCGGGCCCGAGCTTCACGATGTCCGCGCCGGTCAGCACTAGCTTCTTCTGAATCAATTCGGCAGAATTGGTTTTGGGCTTGGCCTGCGCTGTTTTAGCGGCGGGACTTTTAGCCATGATTTCCTCCGGTATGACGGGAAAGAAAAAGCGCTCTTCTATGCGACATATACCAGTAATGCAAAACTGTCCATAGCTTCCTAACCCACGCGAGAACCGCAGTAGGGACAGAAGGCCGCGTTTTCCATGGGAATGGGCTGTCCGCAGGCTTCATTGCTGCACATGCGCGGCACCGGCCCGAGTTCCACGATCAGTTCGCCTTCGCGCACAGAAACCATCTGCTTGCTTTCCTTGAAGTCGGCGGTCTTGAGCACGCGTTTGACGATGCCGTCCACCGGGGCCAGCACAGCCTTTTCCTGCTTCATGATCGAGACATTGAAGAGTTCTTCGCCGGCCTTTACCACCTCGCCGGGATGGACGTACATGACCCACAGGTCGCCGTTGCTGGGCGCGGCCACATGGTATCGGTTGGAGGGATCGGCCATCAGCGTGCCCTTGCCCTTCTGGGCGGAGGGCTGGCTGACCTGCACTTCGCAGCTCATGAATTCCGAATCCAGCACGTAGCGGCAGATGGAAATGCCCGCTTCGTTGGGACGGGAAATGCTCAGCAGAGCCAGATGGTGCGGCTTGCCGCTGGTATCGTTAAAATAGAGATCCTGTCCCACTTTCAGCCCTTCGAACCAGACATGCAGCGGCAGATTGTTGGGATCGCCGAACTTGGCCTTGAACTGGACTGTTTTCAGGGCGTCGGCCGGATGGTTGAGGTAGAGCACAAACTCTTCTTCATTGGGCCGCCGCTTAAGAATTTCGGTGCAGGCCTTTTCCTCCGCGGCCAGATTGGCGTCCGGCAGCGTTTCCAGAGGCGAATTTTCGGTGCGCTTGGCAATGGCGGACTTCCAATCGGAACCAAAGGCGCTTTCATATACCCAGTCCGCCGGGAACCCCAGAGGCAGTTTACCGAATTTGCCCAGCAGCAGGTTGCGGAAGGCGTCGTTGCAATCCTGATAGATGGAAAGCCGGGCCTTGTGCATTTCCGGCGAGAGTTCCGCCTCGGGGGTGCGGGTCACTTCGCCCAGCACTTCGAGAAGAAAGCGCACTTCTTCCTCGCCGCCGCGCTTCCAGGCCCCGGTGACGGCCAGAAAAGCCGTATTCCAGGTGATCTGCGAACCGGGCGTCACATCATGGTAGCGCACGATCTGGCGGGTGCCTTCCAGGAATTTGAGCATATAGGGCAGCAGATGGATGTAGCCCTGCTTCATGGCCCCTTCCTGCGAGGAGGACGTGGCCCCGCCGGGCATGCCGTGCAGGGTGACGTCATAGTCGATGCCCTGGAAATAGGGCGCGCAGTAACGGTCATAGTAGGGCATGATCTGCTTGCAGACGAAGTTGGCGTCGCGGAGGGCGTTTTTATTCAAGTGGCACTGGAGGCCCAGTTCGTCCTCAAGATATGCCATGGTGGAGAGCACGCCGCCCTGCCCGTAGGAACGCACCGCCGCGCCCAGGCCCACGTCGAGGATGTGGGCTCCGGCCTTGGCCGCCGCGCCGCAGGCCGGTACGAAAAGACCGTCTGTGTAATGGCGATGGTAATGCAGAACCAGTTCCGGCCAGGCCTTGCGCAGGGCGCCGACCAAAGCGGTCATGAAGCGCGGCGGGCAGACGCCGCCCATATCCTTGAGCCCCAGGATGATATGGCGTGAAGCCTCCTTGGGGTCCACGCCCATGACGTCGCCCACCATGCGCAGAATTGCTTCGGTGACGTTGAGGTAATGGGCCACGTCAAAACCCTTGGCCCAGGACATGGACAAAGCGGGCTGAAAGATGACGTCCTTGCGGGACATGACCACTTCAGCGATGGGCCGCATGTTTTCAACATGGTTGAGGAAGTCGAAACAGCGCACCACCTGGTAGTAATCGCAGATCATTTCCCCGGTCTTGCGCATCAGGTTGCGCGGCTGGGGCGTATAGCCCAGCACGTTGGTGGAGCGCACCAGCAGCTGCTTGAGCGTCTTGGGGGCGAAGCTGTTCCACTCACGGGCTTCGGTGAAGGGATAGGTCATATTGGCCATCATGGCCACATGGAAGTGAGCGCCGCCGCCATTCTCAATGGAGAAATAGCCCACATTGTCCAGGTAAGGACCGATGAGCCTGTCCTCGGCCAAGCGGAAGCGGTTGCCGGAATTGGACTGGGTGAAGTCGCGCGGCGTGGTGTCCGTAAAGTGCACGTAGCCGGAATCACGAATGAAATCCAGGGTCGCCAGCCTGTCGCCCTGCGGGTAGGGCGAGGGCTGCCGCCGGGCGGCCGTGCTGATGGTCGGCAGCACCGGCTCGAAGGGGCCGAGACAGGGCGTGGTGGCAGAACGGTATTCCCCGAGCTGCACATAGGGATTGAAGCCCTTGGCCGAAATTTCAGCCACCAGCCGGGCCAGGCGCTCCCCTTCCGGGGCCAGATCCGTATAGAGCATCAGCTCGGGATGGTCGGCGATGAAATTGGTATTGATGTCGCCCTTGCGGAACAAAGGATTCTTGATGACCTTGCGGAAGAAAGGAATCGTGGTCTTGATGCCGCCGATGACGTATTCGCCCAGAGCGCGGTCCATGATGCCCAGGGTCTTTTCCCAGTCATGGGCGTAGGCGATCAGGAGCGCGCCCGCGGAATCATAGTTGGCCGGGAACTCATAGCCAGCGCTGATATTGGAGTCCAGGCGCACACCCAGGCCGCCGGGCGAAACATAACGCGAGATCAGGCCGGAGTTGGGCGCGAAGTTGTCCTGCGGATTTTCGCAATTGATACGCACCTGCATGGCGCAGTAGGAAGGCCGCAGGTTTTCCTCGCGGTAGCGCAGCTCGGCGCCGAAAGCCACAGCGATCTGCTCTTCCACCAGGTCGATGCCGTAGCGGCACTCGGTGATGCCGTGTTCCACCTGCAGACGGGTATTCACTTCAATCAGATACGGCGTACCCTCGGCCGTAACCAGAAATTCCACCGTGGCCAGAGAATGGTATCCCACAGCGCGCACCAGGCGGCGGGAATAATCCTTGAGGCGCTCACGCAGCTCGCGGGTTACGCCCGGCCAGGGCGAAGGCGTGATTTCGATCAGCTTCTGATGGTTGCGCTGCACGGTGCAGTCGCGTTCATCAAAGGCGAAGACATTGCCGTACATGTCGGCAATGACCTGGATTTCAATGTGGCGCACGCCGCTCAGAAATTTTTCCACAAAAAGACGCGGGTTGCCGAACGAGGCCTGGGCCATGGAAGAGGCCTTGAAAAAGGCGTCTTCCAGCTCGGCTTCGTTATGAATGGCGAAAATACCCCGGCCGCCGCCGCCGCCCTCGGCCTTGAGCATAATGGGCAGGCCGATCTCGCTGATCAGACGGCGGGCCGTGGAAATATCCACCGCTCCGTCGGAACCGGGCACCACGGGAATGCCCAGTTTACGGGCCACCTCGCGCGCCTGGACCTTGTTGCCCAGGAGGTTCATGGCCTCGGCCGTGGCGCCGATAAAGGTAATACCGGCTTCCTTGCAGCGTTGAGGAAAGCGCGTGTCCTCGGAGGCGAAGCCCCAGCCGGGATGGATGCCCACCACGCCGCGCTGCTTGGCCATGTCGATGATTCTGTCGATGTCCAGATACGCGCGCGGCTCGCTGCCCAGCAGCACCAACTCCTGGGCCGTGGAGGCGGCGGGAGCGGTCTTGTCCACGTCTGTGGCGGTCATGGCCGCCACCGCGTCAAAGCGCTCCCGGATGGAACGGCAAATACGCCGGGCCGGAATGCCCCGGTTCGCCACCAGAATGACCTTGCCCTTCAGAAAATCCTGCACTTCCGCGAATGTCTTGTTGGCCATGCCTTTTCAGCCCTTTATGATAATCTTTCGGAAAGCCGGAGGCTTCCGCTTAACCATTCCTCACAGCGGCCGTTGCGCAACAGGCTCAGCCCCCCCGCCGGGGTCAGACCTTCCAGTCTGCCGCGGACGCTGCGACCTCCGTCGATCAGCTCCACGTCCCTGCCGCGCCAGAGCAGCAATTGTTCAGCCCGTGTTTTCCACTGCTCGGAAAGAGAGTGGCCGTTGTTATATGCCGAATGCACATGCTTTACAAGCCGCTGCCACAGTTCTTCGGCCAGAGGCGCGGGACGTCCCGGAACAGGGTGCCGGTCCAGGCTGGCGGCGCGCAGGGCCGCGTCGGCTCGTAACGCATTGTCGGGCGGCGCAAAGGACACATTGACGCCGATGCCGGCCAGCAGCACGCCGCCCCGCTCTTCCAACAGAATGCCCGCCAGCTTGCGGGGGCCTTCAGGCAGGGAGAGCACCAGGTCATTAGGCCATTTGAGCAGCACGGGCCAGCCTTCGGCGCGCAGGGCGCAGGCCAGCAGCAGGCCCGTGGCCGGGGCCGCGGCCGTGCCGTCAAAGGGCGGCAGCGAGGGCAGACGCAGGGCGGCATAGATATTGCCCGGCGGCGACACCCAGTGCCGCCGCAACTGCCCGCGTCCCGACGTCTGGCTGACGGCTTGGACGCTGTCCCAGACGTCCAGCCACCCGCGCCCGGACAACAAAAAAGCCACGTCCAGACTGGACGAGACCTCGCCGAAACGCCAGACAAAAGGCGGCCGGACAGAACCGTCGTCGTTCGCGGCGGGCACGGAGGCGCTTTCCCCGCGCTCCGGGCTGTGGCATACTGAACTCATGGAACTTTACCTCGTGGGCGGGGCCGTGCGCGACCTCTTGCTGGGCCGCGTGCCCGTTGAGCTGGATTTCGCTTTTTCCGGCGACATGGCCGATTTTCTGGCCGCCCATCCCGACGCCCGGCCGGTGGGCAAAAGCGTGCGTGTCTGCCTCTGGCGCGGCCGGGAATGCATGCCCCTGCGCGGCGGCAGCCTGAAAGCGGACCTTTTGGCCAGGGATCTCACCGTCAATGCCATGGCTCTGGACAGCCGCGGCCTGTTGCGCTTCCATCCCGAGGCCCTGGCCGATCTGCGCGCCCGCCGCCTGCGGCCCGCCTCGTCCACGGCCCTGGCCGACGACCCGGCGCGGGTCTTCCGTCTGGCCCGCTTCGCGGCCCAGTGGCCGGACTGGCAAGTGGACGACGCTGCCTACGGACAGATGCGCGCCCTGCCCGCCGCCACTCTGGCGGCCATCCCGGCGGAACGGGTCTGCCGTGAACTGCGCAAAGCCCTGGCCGCGCCCGCACCCGCGCGTTTTTTCGAGATCCTGGCAAAGGGAAACGCGCTGTCTCCCTGGTTCCCGGAGCTGGAGGCCGCCCGCGATATTCCGGCCGGACCGGCGCGCTGGCATAAAAATTCTGTCCTGGGCCACACGTTGCGGATCATGAATCTCACCGCAGGCGACGCCCTGGCCGCCTGGATGGCGCTGTGCCATGACCTGGGCAAAGTCAGCACGGACCCGTCCCTGCTCCCGCACCATTACGGCCACGAGCGACGCGGCGTCGCTCCGGCACTGGCCCTGGCCGAGCGCGTGCGCCTGCCCGTGCTTTTTCGCAAGGCGGGCGCGCTGGCCGCCGCCGAGCACATGAAAGCCGGGATGTTCCCGACCCTGCGTCCCGGCACCCGGCGCGACCTGCTCTGGCGCGTGCATCAGGCCGGTCTGAGCGCGCCGTTCTGGCGGCTGGCCGACGCGGACAGCAACAGCCGCGTCAGCATTGAAGCCCGCCGACAGTTGGCCGCCCTGCTGGCCGTCAGCCTGCCGCCGGATTGGCGAAACAAAGGCGAACAGTCCGCGCGCAAGCTGCGCGAACTGCACTGCCGGGCTCTGGCGGAACTGCCCGCTGACCCCGCTTCAACGCAATGATGCCTTAGAGCATTTTGATATTGACAATATCTCAACGCGTTAGAGCATTTCAACTTTGAAATGCTCTAATGCCGAACACGATGAGGCGCACCGCGAAGACCGACCCGACGGGCGGCCCGTAGAGCCGTGCCTGTAACCCAAAGGGCGTACAGACATCAAGAGCAATGCGGCATGGATTCCGGAAAAACGACCAAAGGCAGCCCGAAGGGCTGTCAACGGGACCATACGGGGATCGACAGCAGCGATAACCGCTTTTTTTCTGGAATGCCCCCTTTGAAACGCAAAGCATTTCAAAGGTAATCTGCTCTAGACGCGCAGAGCCTGCCGCGCGGCATCAAAACAGGCCGCGCACACCCGGTCCATGGCCGGGCCGTGGTCCAAACCCGCCAAGTGGCCCATGCCGTGGGCCAGCAGCCGCAAAGCGTGCTCCGCCGGCTCCTGTCCGTAAAGCAGGCATTCCCGCGCCAGCGTATCCAGAGAAAGCAGCAATATGCCCGGCAGGTCCTCGCCGCCGGGAAAAGAAAGCACATTGGTGGGCCCCATGCAGTTCATGAAACGCCGGTTGGCCGCGCTGACGGCCGCGTCGTCCAACAGATGCAGTTCCACGCTGTCAGGCGCGCCGCTTTCGGCATCGGCCAGGGCGCGCAACATGATCCGCAGGGCCAAAGCCAGCTCGCGGCGGTTCAGGGGCAACAGCCAGGCATGAGCGGCGTAATGGGGCAGTATCCGCACCCGCTCCGCGCATCGCGCGGCTTGCGTATGGACTTTCGCCAGGGCCATGGCCTCAATTTCCGCTGCTGGACTGCGGCTCGGCCGCCGGGGTTCCCGGGCGGCCGGTCTCGTTTTTGCGCGTCTTGGCAGCGGGCAGACCAAGGGGTTCCCCGCCGGGGCGAGCAAGCGGCGCGCCGTTTTTGCCGCAGGGCTGGGTCTTGCCGTCGCAAGGCTTGGCCTCCGTCCTGCTCTTGTCGGCCTGAGCCACGTCCTTAATCTTGGCTTCCGGATAGGCGATGCGCTGATGGAAAATACCCGTCAGGATACGCTGAAAGTTTTCGCTCAGGAAATGCAGATCCTTAAAGGTCAGTTCGGATTCGTCCAACTGCCCTTCCGAAAAAATGCCCTTGATAATAGTGTCGATATGGCTTTTGATCCGCGCGGGCGTGGGATCGGTCAGGGTGCGGCTGCTGGCCTCCACGGAATCCGCCAGCATCAGGATGGCCGCTTCCTTGGTCTGCGGACGCGGGCCGGGATAGCTGTAATCCGACTCGCGCGGCTTTTCGCCCAGGTTCAGAGCCTTCTGATAGAAGAAACGGACCAGACGCGTGCCGTGGTGCTGGCGGATGATGTCCGTGATTTCCTGGCCCAACTTATAGCGCTCGGCCAGCTCCGTGCCTTTTTTGACGTGCGAGAGCAGAATCAGGGCGCTCATGGACGGGGCCAGCTTGTCATGCTTGTTGGGGCCGCCGAACTGATTCTCGATGAAATATTCCGGATAGGAGAGCTTGCCCACATCGTGATACAGGGCCGCCACCTTGCAGAGCAGGCTGTTGGCGCCGATAGCCTTGGCCCCGGCCTCCACCATGTTGGCCACCACCAAGGAGTGATGGTAGGTGCCGGGAATGGTGACCATCAGTTCCTGCATCAGGGGCTGTTCCAGGCTCATCAGCTCCATAAGGCGGAAGCGCGTGCTGTAGCCGAAGGTCAGCTCCAGCACCGGGCTCACGGCGAAAAGCAGAATCAGGGAAAGCAGGCTGTTGATAGCCACGGCGGTCAGCTGCACGGGGATTTCCGCCGGGGGCGTCTGGGCCAGCAGCGTCGTGCCGAACCAGATCAAAATCTGGCCCACGGTCAGGGGAATCACGCTCCAGACCACATCCTGGCGGCTCTGCGCGCTGGTCACCAGCCAGGTCGCCAGCATGCCGCCCAGAAAATAGTAAATGAAGAGCGGATAGTCCGCCTGAAACATGAGCATGCAGAGGAGAGAAAGCAACAGGCCCATGGTACAGTAGCGCCGGGCCGCGAACACCATGGCTACCAGACCCACGGCCCCGGCCACGGGAAAAGCGGCGGCAAAGGAATTGAGCAGACTTATGCTGTCCATGCGCAGACCCAGCAGATAGACGCTCTTGGCGCCCACGCCGAACAGGAAGAGCAAAAGGGCGATGAGCAGCATGTCCTTGCAGCGCAACGGCGTGCCGGGCTTGCCGCTGGGGGCCACGAAAAAGCCCACGGAAAGCAGCAGAGTGCAGAGAAACGCGCCGCCCGCCGTGCTCCAGCGCATTGGGTCAGAGGCGGATTTGTACAGGGTCTGCAATTTGATCTGCTGCTCGCGGCTCACGCGCTCGCCCTTGCGCAGCACCAGCTCACCCTTCTGGATCTGATAATAAACCGGCTCCACCGTCGCCACCACGGCCGCGCCGCGTTTCTGGGTAGCCTCGCGGTTCAGGGTCAGGGAAGCGGGCAAGGTGGCTGAGAGCAAAATATTGATGGCCCGGCGGGACTGCGGATTAAGGCTGGGAGCCTGCCGGATCTGCGAGGATATCTCGGCCAGGAAGGATTGCACGTCCGGCAGGGAGTTGACGTCCGGGCGCAAAATTTCCGCATTGGTGTCAAGATTACGGATGATCACGCCCGAGCGTCCCACCCGCGCCGAGCGGATGTCGCCCACCAGGCCTTCGGCCATGTGCTCGCGGATTTGAGGCAGCAGTTTTTTGAGCAGATAGGTCTGCACTTCGGGCAGGGCCAGTTCCGGCAGCACTTCGTCGGCCACGGCGGGAGTCAGTTCTTCCACCAGACGCTGCAAGGGGGCGTCGGGCACGGGCCTCTGCTCGCCCGCATTGTTCAGGCTGCGCAGGATTTCCAGAATCCGGCTCTGAAACTGGGTATAGGGCTCAAGGCTCAGGTCATAGACCGGAGGTTGCAGCAAGAGCACCTGTTTACGGCGGGCCTTGGTAGCCTGGGTGTCCTCCACCAAAATATCCCGGTCCGCGATGACGTCGTTTTCCGCCACCTGACCGGCCACGTAAATCCGCTGCACGGCCTCGAAATTGGCCCCGGCCAGCAGGGCCAGAAAAAGCAGCGTGCCGATCAGCGCCCACAGGCCCCAACCGCAGTGATGCCGCACTTTCAGCGTTTGGATAAGCGCCAGGATGCTAGCCGGACGCACCGTCTTTTTCTGCGTGGTCATAAGCGCTGACAATGGCTCCTACAAGGGGGTGACGCACGACGTCGGCCTTGCTGAAACGATGAACGGCAAGACCGGGCACGTTATGCAGGACGTTCAGGGCATGGATCAGGCCCGAGCGCGGCCGGGCGCCGCCGGGCTGCATGGGCAGGTCGATCTGGGTGGTGTCGCCGGTGACCACCATGCGCGAGCCGAAGCCCATGCGGGTCAGGAACATCTTCATCTGCTCCTGGGTGGTGTTCTGGGCCTCGTCCAGAATGATGAAGGCGTCGTTGAGGGTACGCCCGCGCATAAAAGCCAGGGGGGCCACTTCAATAGAGCCCACTTCCAGCATGGAGGCCACCTTGGCCTGGGGCATCATGTCGTGCAGGGCGTCATACAGGGGCCGCAGATACGGGTTCACCTTATCGGCCAGGTCGCCGGGCAGAAAGCCCAGGCGTTCGCCCGCCTCCACAGCCGGTCTGGTCAACACGATACGTTTGACCCGGTGCTGCTGAAACATGGACAGGGCCATGGCCACGGCCAGATAGGTCTTGCCTGTGCCCGCGGGCCCCACGGCGAAAACCAGCTCATGCCGCCGCAAAAGTTCCAGATAGGTCTTTTGCGCCACATTGCGCGCGGTGACGGTTTTGCGCGGCGTATTCACAAAGACGGCGTCACGGAAGACCTGGCCGAGGTTCAAGCCGGGATCGGCCCTGAGCATCTCGTAGGCACGGGTCATGTCCTGTTGGCTCAGCGCAAGGCCGCCGCGCAGAAGATCGTAGAGCTGCACAAAGACATTGCACAGGCTCTGCCGCACGTCCGGATCCGGGCTCTCAATAAAGATGCTGGCCCCGCGATTGCCGATATGCGCGCCGCTGGCTGCCGCCAAGAGGTCGAGATGCGCATTGTGGGGACCGAAAAGCTGGTTGGCTAGGGCGGGGTCGTCAAACTCCACTGTCTCCAGCATGGAGGAATGTACTGCCATAGGCCATAGCTAGCCTATTTCAGCGGGACTGTCCATCTTTTCAAACGACAGGCCCGGTCGGCGGCATGCCTGGAAGCCGACCCGCATCGTTCCTGGCCCGATATTTGCAAAATTGTCTGCGGCAGGCCCGCGCGCCGGACACAGGCAAAATCTGCCGGGAGGAACCATGAGCATATCAGGCATCGGCAACTACAACAACATTCTGCTCCAGTGGCAGGGCCAGCAATTGAAGAGCACGGGCTCGGGCAGCTCCAAGAGCTCCTCCGCCAACAGCCTGAACAGCCTCTTCGGCAACACGTCCATGACCAACCAGCTTTCCAGCATGGTGGAGCTGACCAAATATGCCATGGATGCCATGGGGCTTTCCAACGACAGCCGGGTGACCTTCAACCAGATCACCAAATACCGCGAACAGTTGCAGAACGAGTTTAGCGCAAGCGTTAAAAACGGCCTGGCCGGGATAGGCATCGATGACATCAACGGCCTGAGTTTCAGCCTGGATAAAAACGGCAAGCTGACCGCCGCGAGCGACGACGCCTCGGACAGAAAGGCCGCGCAGGCCTGGCTGGACGCCAATCCCGCCTTGGGCAAGGATCTGCGCAAAGCTCTGACCGATGCCGGCATTGACGCCGAAAGCGCGGTGGATCTGCGCGTCGGTTCCGGCGGCAAGCTCAGTGTGATCAATACCACCGCCGACAATATGCAGTCGGCACTGAACAGCGATGCGGACCTGACCAACGATCTGCGCGCGGCGCTTAAGAAAATGGGCGTGGATATGACCAACGGCCTGAACTTCAAATTAGACGACGAAGGCAATCTGGCTGTCGGCAATGATGTGGAGCAGGCCGAGGCCATCAACCAATGGCTGAAGGAAAATCCCAAACTGGCCGACGCGGTCAAGGCGCAATTGGAAAAACGCGATGTGGACGCCTCGGCCGTGAGTCTGCGCCTGAACAGCGAAGGCCCTGTGCAGATCAGCGTGAATAATGCCGGGCTCAATGATATCCAGGCCGTGCTGGACAAGCAGGGCGAGGCGGGCAAAAAACTCCATGACGGCCTGGACAGCCTAGGCGTTGACCCGAACATCAAGTTTTCCATCCAGGTCAATGACGACGGCAGCGTGACCGTCATCAGCGACCATGCCGACCGCGACAAGGTACAGCAGTTTTTTGACGACAACCCCGATCTGATCAAGAAATACCGGCAGATCGAAACCCTGTCCGGCATTGACGACGCCCGCAAAGCCATGCAGGTTTCGCCCACGGCCATGCGCAAACGCATCCAGATCGAATCCATGGCCGCCTGGTGGGCGGATTCGGGCAGCGCCAGTTCCTATTTCGGCAATTACTCGGGCGGCAATCTCTCCCTGTTGTCCGGGTTGAACCTCAATGTTTAGCCTTTTCTCCGACCTCGAAACCAACAGAGCGCTCTGACGAAAAAACGGGCCTGCCGACGACATCGCCGACAGGCCCGAGTCTTTTATTCACTTGACCCGGTTTTTCCAGAGCATTTAACACGCTACTCACATTTCGCGGCAAGAAGTTGCAGACAGATTCTTGCAGAGCAATTGACGCATTTCATGCGTGAACTGCTCTATTGCAGCTTTTTGTTCAGCAGCTCGTTGACCAGTGCGGGATTGGCCTTGCCCTTGGTGGCGCGCATGATCTGGCCCACAAAGAAGCTGATCAGTTTGGTCTTGCCGCCCTTATAGGCCTCCACTTCCGCCGGGTTGGCGGCAATTACCGCATCCACGGCGGCTTCCAGGGCCGAGGAGTCGGAAATCTGTCCCAGGCCCTTTTCCCTGACGTAGGCTTCGGGCATGGCGCCGTTGCTGAACAGGTCGCCGAAGATGTCATTAGCGATCTTCGCGCTGATCAACCCTTGATCCACAATACGCACCAACTCCGCCAGGGCTTCGGGCTTCATCGCCCACCGGGCCGGGTCGCCGGTGGGTACGTTGCGCGCGTTGCATTCGCGCAACAGCGGTCCCAGCACGTAATTGGCCACCTTGCGGGGATCAGCCTTCTGCGCGGCGGCCTCAAAGAAGTCGGCCAAAGCCCGGCTTTGCACCAGCACTTCCACTTCCGCCTCGGGCAGGCCGGTCAGCTCCATGAAACGACCGGCACGGGGCTGAGGCAATTCGGGCAGTTCGGCCCGCCAGCGTTCCAGTTCCGCGGCTTCTATTTCCACGGGCAACAGATCCGGGTCCGGGAAATAACGATAATCGTGGGCCTCTTCCTTGCTGCGCATAGAGGCGGTAAGGTTTTTCACCGCGTCGTACAAGCGCGTTTCCTGCACTACGCTGTCGCCGTCGTCCAGCACATCCTGCTGGCGGGCTATTTCGTATTCAATGGCCCGCTGGACGTTGCGGAAGGAATTGAGATTTTTGAGCTCGGTGCGCGTGCCGAAGGCCGTCGCGCCCACCGGCCGGAGGGAAACATTGGCGTCGCAGCGAAAGCTGCCCTCCTCCATATTGCCGTCGCAGACGCCCAGATAGGTCACGATGCCGTAGAGCGTCTTGAGATAGGCCACGGCTTCGGCGGCGGAGCGCATGTCCGGCTCGGAAACGATCTCCACCAGGGGCGTGCCCGCACGGTTCAGATCCACGTAGCTGGCGTTCTCTCCCTGGGCGTGGATGTTTTTGCCCGCGTCATTTTCCATGTGGATGCGGGTAATGCCGATGCGCTTGCTTTGGCCTTCCGCCACGATATCCAGGTGGCCGTGCTCGCAGATGGGCAGATCAAACTGCGAGATCTGGTAACCCGCGGGCAGGTCCGGATAAAAATAGTTTTTACGGGCGAAGATGGAGCGGCGGTTGATGGCGCAATTGGTGGCCAGGCCCACCAGAGCGGCGTAATGCACGGCCTGGCGGTTGGGGACGGGTAGCGCGCCGGGCATGCCCGCGCAGACTTCGCAGACATTGGTGTTGGGCGGCTGGCCGAATCTGGTGGAACAGGAACAGAACAGCTTGGAGGCCGTTGCCAGTTGCACATGCACTTCCAGGCCGATAACGGCTTCATAGGCGGCCATGATCTCAATCCACTCCCTGTCGCGGGGGCTGGAACCCGCATGCTTTGTGTTGCGGCCGAGCCTCAACGGCCCGTGGGCCGGCTGATGCTGGCGTCAAAATATTTGCCCACCCCGTACTCGCCCCGGCGGAAAAAGAGCCGGGGCTCAGGCCCGATGATCTGCATTTCGCGATTCTTGGCCTGCATGTCCAGGGCGATGCGCATTTCCTTGGTGCAACCCGTGGAATAGGTGGCGTCCTTGCCGGACCAGGACGGCGGCACCTTGCGTCCCAGCAAGGCGAAACTTTCCTCAATGTCCTCCACGGTCTGGAAGCGCCAGACGTCGATGAGGCCGCTGCGCTGCACCCGCTCCCACATGAACATCAGGTCGTCCCCGTCCATGCCTTCCACGAAGTGCTCCGCCGGGTTGATAATCAAAATATTATCCATTTTTTTTCGCAGATTGTCCACAAAGGTCCGCGCCAGGGTCACGGCCACGGACGTCTGGCCGGGAATGCTGCCGATGACGCAGCTGTAGAACATGACCGAGCGGCCTTCACTGTGGGCCGCGCGCATCTCCTTGATAATGGCGTCGGCCTGGGCGGCGATGTCTTCCTCGCTGAATTTGCGCGCCGCGGCCGCGTGCCTGCGCAATTCGATGCGAAAGCCGCTTTCGTCCCGCCAATAGCAGACAATGTCGCGGGTGAATTCATGGCTGCTGCCCAAAAAAATGTCCGCCGCGCGCCAGCCTTTGCACAGCACCACGTCGGCCTCTTTCCAGGCCCGGGAAAAGGTCACGGAGACCCGGTAGAGATTCAGGCGCTCGCGCGTGCCGTCGTCAATAACCACCAGCCGGTGTTCGCGCAGATGCCGCAAAAGGTCGTTTTTGCCGAGTTGAGTTTCGCGCAGCACAATGCCGCCGCGCAGCCAGCGCTCCAGCGTGGGATCGCTTTCCATATCGTCCATGGTCGGCGCGAAAAAATAAAAACCGGATTTGACCGCGCAAATGACCCGGTGCCCCATGCGGATCAGGCTTTGCAACATAGCCAGATCAAAAAGGATGCCACCGTCGGCGTCGCACAAAAAAAGCACGGTGGCCGAGCGCCCGGCGGTGCGCGAAAAATAGCCGCGCAGCGGCGCGGCCGCCTGTTCGGCCTCGCGCATGGCCCTATGGATGCCCTGGGCCGAAGGCAAGCGCTCCTGCCATTCCTTGGCCATGGCCGAAAGGCAGAAAAAACGGACCAGTTCCAGGCTGTCGAGCAACTGCCGGGTTTCACACATATCGGCGGGCAGTTTGCCGCGCGGCATGGCTTCCAGGTTGTTTCTGATCTCGGGCATATCCAGCATTTCCTGCTGGCGCAATGTGGAAGCGCTGCGGCGTTCCCGCCAGGGATCGCCCAGGCTGTAGCTCTGGGCCAGAACCAGATCTGTCATCCGCTTGACCAGACGCGACGGAATCAGCGTCCGCTGGGCAATATACTGCAAAAAACGGTAGCGGCAGAAATGCAGGATGCGCCGCCGCTCCGCGCGGTCCTGCACCATGGAGCGGATCAGGCGCATGATGATGCGCCAGGCGCGGTTATACTGGGCCTGCAGTTTCGGCAACAGATTATCGGCGCGCAGCATGGCGAAAGTGGCATCGGAACAGGGCAGATACACCTGATTGTCGTCCAGCTGGATCATGAACGCCAGTTGTTCCGGGCTCGCGATGATGTCCGGGTTCATCCGATAGGCCAGGTTGTTGTCCATCAGCATGCTGTAAAGCCAAGCGTCGAAACAGACGTCCCGGCCCAGGCGAATGTCGCGCACGCTGGACGGCTCGCGGGATTTTTTCATGCTTTCTCCGCACCGGCGCCGGAGGCCCGCTCAAGCACAAAACCCCGCGTGCGCAGACGCTCGAAAAAAGAAATTTCATCGCCCATGAAGCGCACGGCCGCGGGCAGCCCGGTGACTTCCACCAGATCGCCGATCTCCAGCCGTTGGCCCTCCTGTCCGTCCACGGTGATGTAGCAATCCGTGGAACCGGCTTCAATGCGCATGCTGAACACGGTCTTGCCCGGAAAGACCATGGGGGAAATAGTATTCAAAAAAGGACAGATGGGCGTGAAAGCCACGGCGTTCATCCCGGAATAGAGCAAGGGGCCGCCGGCGGAGACGCTGTAGCCCGAGCTGCCCACCGGCGTGGAAAGAATTATCCCGTCGCTGCGCAGCAGGCCCATACGCTGTCCGTCCACGGTGATGTTCACGCAGACCAGGCGGGAAAGGGAACCCCGGCTCAAGACCACGTCGTTGACGGCGGAGCCGCCGGCCTGCAGGCTGCCGCCGCGCGTGAGCTTCCAGCTCAAGGCCAGACAGGTGCGCACCGCCAGTTCGCCCTTGAGGCAGGCCACCAGCCGCTCTTCCCAGTGCTCGGGCTGGGCGTCGGTCAAAAAACCCACCCGGCCGAAATTGATGCCGAACAGGGGCACAGACCGCCCCACCATGCGACGGGCCACGCCCAGCATGGTGCCGTCGCCGCCGAGCACGACCACGAAATCGAGTTCGGCGGCATAGGCGGAATCCTCATGTCCCGCTTCAATCATCACCGCTGTGTGCCCTTGTGCGCGCAACCATTGCAGGATTTCGCAACCGAGCTCCCAGGCGCGTTCGTGGCGGGCCTTGCAGACCAGAAGTACATGCCGGAAGACTGTATTTTGCATAAGCAGGTAATTTACGTTATCAGGGCCGCGACCGCAAGTACGTGTTCCGGGCGCGCTTGTCAGCCGCGCCGCTTTGGCATAAGTATGGGCATCCCGAAATCAAACGGCGTTCGCGCGGCACTCGCCGGGAACTGTTTCAAATTTGTCCTTTCGCCCTCTGCCTGCAACAGGCTCGCCCGTGTGAAGGTCAACAATTTGAAGATACTCCCTCCGCCCGAAGCTCGCCTTTCCGGGCAGAGAACAAAAATCCTCATTGGAGCAGTTCACGCATGAAATGCGTTAATTGCTCTGCAAGGATTTGCAGACAAAATCCTTGCCGCGAAATGCGAGTAGACGGCCCTTGGCCGCCGTAAACGAACATTTCAAGTGTTGAATGCTCTAGACACAAGTCCTGGAGCAATTCACGATTGAAATGAGTGAATTACTCTGGTGGTCGCGTGAGCGGTCACCCATGCCCAAGTGCAAGGGAGCGACCGAAGGCGGCGCAGCCGTGCCCGTAGCCCTTTTGGGCTAACGGGCATCGACAGCGGCGATAAACCACGTTTTAGCATTGCTGTCGGTATCCGTACGGTTCGAAGACTCGCCAACGGCTACCGCTTCCGCAGCACGCGGGCGGTGTACCGTTTGAAATGTGTGACATTTCAAACGCAAAATGCTCTAAGGATGCGCAGCATGAAAGACTCTGCCCTGGAGATCATAGCCCGCCATGCCCAGGACGGCGCGCGCCTGCGTGAGGAATTTTTCCGCGCGCAGGCTTCCGATCTGCGCGAGGCCGCCTTGCGCGCGGCCCTCTGCCTGGCCGGGGGCGGCAAGATTCTGCTCTGCGGCAACGGCGGCAGCGCGGCCGACGCCCAGCATCTGGCCGCCGAATTCGTGAACCGCTTTCTGATGGACCGCCCGGCCCTGCCGGCACTGGCCTTGAGCACGGATACATCGGCCCTGACCGCCATCGGCAATGATCTGGATTTCAGCCAGATTTTCGCGCGGCAGGTGGAGGCTTTGGGGCGCAAAGGCGATCTGCTGGTGGGCATTTCGACCTCCGGCAACAGCGCCAATGTGCTCGCGGCCCTGCAGACGGCCCGGCGGACCGGGCTGTTCACCGTGGGGCTCACGGGCCAGGGCGGCGGCGGAATGGCCCCGCTCTGCCATATCCTGCTGGAAACGCCCACGCGGCACACGCCGCTCGTTCAGGAGCTGCATATTGCCGCCGGACATCTTTTCTGCCAGCTCACTGATTATTATCTGTTTGAAAATGTTACGGCGCTTACGCCGTATTTCCAATCAGACCAGGAACAGAAGGATTGAGCATGCCCATTTATGAGTACAGCTGCGAAAAATGCGGCCGGGAATTTGAGGAACTGGTTTTTGACGACGCCGCGCCCGTCTGCCCCCACTGCGGTTCGCGTGAAACGCACAAGCTCATGTCCCGTTGCGCCCATTGTACGGGCGGCAGCGACGGCGGCGAGTATGCCGCGCCGTCCTCCGGCGGAGGCGGCGGCTGCGCCGGATGCTCCGGCGGCAATTGCGCCAGTTGCGGGCATTAAACCACGCGCACCGCGCCGGACAAAACTGACACGGGCATCGCCCTTCACTAGTGTCTAATTTTTCAAGTTAGACACACAAAATCCGAAGGATTTTGCGGCGGCGTAGCCGTGAGTCAGCGAAAAACCACGCTTTTTCGCTGACGATCCTGCAAAAATTGAGAGCACAAATATGTTCGAAATTTTTGTAATCAGACACTAGGAACAAAGAACAGGAAGCTATGCGCAAGCATCTCGTCATCGCCACCCGCGGCAGCCGTCTGGCTCTCTGGCAGGCCGAACATGTCAAAAGCCGCCTGGAAGCCCAGGATCCGGGGCTCACGGTTTCGCTCAACGTCATCAAAACAAAAGGCGACATCATTCTGGACGTGCCCCTCTCCAAAGTGGGCGGCAAGGGGCTGTTCGTGAAAGAAATTGAGGAAGCCCTGCTGGACGGGCGGGCGGATCTTGCCGTGCACAGCATCAAGGATGTGCCCATGGTCCTTCCGGAAGGCCTGATTCTGGGCTGCGTGCCGCAGCGCGAGGCCTGCACCGACTGCTTCCTTTCCGTCCACTATGCCGACCCGGACGCCCTGCCGCAAAAGGCCCATGTGGGCACCAGCAGTCTGCGGCGGCAGGCACAGCTCTTGTCCATACGGCCGGATCTGCGTATTTCCAGCCTGCGCGGCAATGTGGACACGCGCTTGCGCAAACTGCAGAATGGGGAATACGACGCCATCATCCTGGCCTCCGCCGGACTCAATCGTCTGGGGCTCAGTGCGCCGTACATGGCCCCTTTGGACCCCGAACGCTTTCTGCCCGCCGTGGGCCAGGGCGCGCTGGGCATTGAATGCC
The DNA here is from genome assembly GCF_000224635.1 of Desulfovibrio sp. 6_1_46AFAA. Classification (NCBI taxonomy): domain Bacteria; kingdom Pseudomonadati; phylum Thermodesulfobacteriota; class Desulfovibrionia; order Desulfovibrionales; family Desulfovibrionaceae; genus Desulfovibrio; species Desulfovibrio sp. 6_1_46AFAA. The sequence continues at coordinate 336,784 of NZ_JH114300.1, read as the reverse complement.
GCGAAGACAATTATGATCTGCTCGTCCTGCTGGCGAGCCTGGAAGATCGCGCCACCCGCGTCTGCGTGGATGCCGAACGCGGCTTTCTGGCCGGACTGGAAGGCGGCTGCCAGGTGCCCATCGCCGGGCATGCCCGCCTTGTGGACGAGGAAACCGTCAGCCTCAAGGGACTGGTGGCCGAAGTGGACGGCAGCCTGATCCTGCGCGGCGAAAAAAACGGCAATGCCGCGGACGCCCGCGCCCTGGGCCTGGAACTGGCCGGGGAACTCCTGAACAAGGGCGGCCGCGCCATTTTGGAAAAACTTTACCAACAACAGTAAGAACTATATATTTATGCCAAGCATTACACCTCTGCCCACCACCCGGCTGCACGCCACGTTTGATCCGGCCCGCATTCCTTGGGAGGACAGCCGGGCCATTCCGCTGCCGCGCAACGGCAACAGCCGCAAGAATCCCTTCCAGCCACGGGCCATGCAGGCTCTGGACCTGGCCCTGCAAATCCGCACAGCCGGTTACAACATATATCTTTCCGGCGAAGCGGACCTCGGCCGCAGCTATATGCTGCTTTCCTATCTGCGTCCCCAGGCGCGCAAGGCTCCTACGCCGCCGGATCTGGTCTATGTGCAGAACTTCGCGGACCCGGACCGCCCCAGCCTGCTGGCCCTGCCCGCCGGACAGGGTAAAAAGTTCAAGCAATCCCTGAAAGAAACACTGGAAAACGTCGACAAAGAGCTGGCCCGGCGTTTTGAGGCCACAACCTACGTCAAGCAGCGGGCCAAGCTGGTGGACCAGTTCCAGAACGTGCGCATCGGTCTGCTGCACAAGATGAACTCGGTGGCCGTGCATAAGGGTTTCAATCTGGACATGGACGAAAACGGCGGCCTGACCCTCTACCCTCTGGTAGAAGGCAAGCGCCTGAGCGAAGAGGAGTTCGAGCGCCTGGACAATACGGTGCGCCTCAACCTCAAGCGTCGGGGCGACAGTCTGGTGCAGGCCATGGCCGGTTTCATGCGCCAACTGAACAAGGCCGAGGAATCCTTTCACGACGATGAACGCGACCTGGAACGCCAGGCCATGGCCCAGGTGCTGGACGCCCTGCTCACTCCGGCGCAACAGCGCATCCTGAAGGCCTGCCCCGTGCCGGGGCTGGCGGACTATTTCGCGGCCCTGCGCGAAGATATCCTCAAAAACACCGAATCCTTTCTGCCGCGCGACGGCATGCCGGGGCAGCCCGGCGGCGAAGGGCACGCCCTGCCGCCCATGGAAAACATTTTCTACCGCTACGAAGTCAACCTGCTGGTGGACAACAGCGGGCAGAACGGCGCGCCCATTGTAGTGGAGGACCACCCCACGGCGATCAATCTGCTGGGCTGTGTGGAACGCGAGTCGGAAATGGGCGCGCTGGTCACGGATTTCACCCTGATCAAGGCGGGCAGCCTGCACAAGGCCAACGGCGGCTTCCTGGTCCTGCACATTGAGGACCTTCTCCAGCATCCCAACGCCTGGGAAGGCCTGTTGCGCGCGCTGCGCTCCAATCAGGCGCGCATTGAGGACACCGGCGACACGCCGGATACGGCCATCCGCACCAAGGGCATCACGCCTGAACCCTTGGCGCTCGATCTCAAGGTGGTGCTGATCGGCGGCGAAGAACTTTACGAAACCCTGCTGGTCAATGACGACCGCTTCGCCAAACTCTTCCGCATCAAGGCCCACATGGCCGACGTGACTGAGCGCAACGCCGAGAACATCCGTATTTACCTGAGCCATATCGCCAGGATCATCGAGGAAAACAAGCTGCGGCCCTTTGACCGCACTGCTCTGGCCTGGCTGGTGGATCTGGGCTCGCATCTCTGCGAGGACCAGCGCCGCCTTTCGCTCAAATTCCCTCTGCTGCGCGAGCTGATGATCGAAGCGGCGGCCTTGGCCGAGATGCGCCGGTTGCCTCTGGTCAGTGCCGCCATTCTGGAAGAAGCCTATGCCGCGCGCACCTATCGCGCCAATCTGGTGGAAGAAATCTTCATGGAGGAATACGACCGCGAGATGATCAAGGTGCGTACCTCCGGCTCGGCCGTAGGGCAGGTCAACGGGCTTTCGGTCACTTGGCACGGCGACTTTGAATTCGGCCTGCCGCACCGCATTTCCTGCACTGTGGGCGTGGGGCACGAAGGCATCATCGACCTGGAGCGCGAGGCGGAGCTGGGCGGCCCCATCCATACCAAGGCCATGATGATTCTGAAAAGCTATCTCACAGACCTTTTCGCCCGCAAAAAACCGCTGGTGCTTTCCGGCTCGCTCTATTTTGAACAGAGTTACGCCGGCATTGAAGGCGATTCGGCCTCGGGAGCGGAACTGGTGGCCCTGCTTTCTGCCCTGGCCGACGTGCCGGTGCGCCTGGATCTGGCCTTTACCGGCGCGGTGAGCCATTCCGGCCAGATCATGGCCGTGGGCGGAGTAACCCGCAAAATCGAGGGCTTTTACAAGGTTTGCGCCCGGCACGGGCTTACTGGCTCGCAGGGCGTCATCATCCCCCGCGACAATGTGGACCATTTGATGCTTGCGCCGGACGTGCTGACGGCGGTGGAGAAAAAACAGTTTGCCATTTATCCGGTACGCCGCATTGAAGAAGCGCTGACCTTGCTCACCGGCCTGCCCGCCGGACGGCGACGCAAAAGCGGCGGTTTTACGTCGGGCAGTCTGTATGATCTGGCGGACAGACGTCTGGAACGCCTGGGGGGATATGCGCAAAATGCCTTCCGCAGGCCCCGCAAAAGTTGAAAATCGGTTCTTTTATTGACTTTGCCGTTCCCAGGCGGTAATGGTTTTCGGCCCTGACAATACTTCAGCCCGGCCTTGTACCAGCGCCACGAAATGAATATGAACAAAAGCAAAAAAGAAGCATTGCTCCAGGCGGCCAAGGAGCTTTTCGGCGAATGCGGTTATGTGGAAACCACATTCAAGAAAATCTCCGACCGGGCCGGCGTGGCTCTGGGCCTTCTGACCCATCATTACGGAAATAAAGAAAAACTGTTTCTGGCCTCCGGGCTGGATGTGCTGGAGCACTTCCTGACCAAACTGCGCGAGGCCACCGCAGACGCGGATTCCGGCTTTGACGCCGTGATGCACTTCTGTAAAGCCTACCTTGATTTCTCCATTGACAAAAATTCCAACTGGCTGGTTCTGGTGCGCTGTTCGCCCTACAGCGACATGAAGACCAAGACCGACCGCGACCTGATGGACTCCATGTTCTCACAGGTCCATCAGTTGCTGGAAACACTCATCGCGCGCGGCGTCAATGACGGCAGCCTGGCCAGGGTGGACAGCAAGGCCACGGCCCAGGTGATCATTTCGCTGATGGTCGGGGCCAACCGTACCCAAGTGCTGACCCCTTACGCCCTGCCCACCCTGTACAGCGATGTGCTGGACTTTGTGGCCCGTTCCATCAAGGCCTGATCTTTTCCGGCATATTCCACTCCGGGGGCATTGACAGCCCGCCCGGTGGAGGATAAGGGTTGAGGCATGAACGCAGCCATGACGTTTCGATTTTTTCGATATTACGTCGCCAGAGTCAGCCACTGACCCCGGTTCGGTTGCGTCGCCGTTTTTTTCAGACAGCATGCAAAGATGGTATATACCGCCGACCAATGGGGTCGGCGGTTTTTTTATGCCTGAAGGAGGCTCCATGGATACTCTCTCCACGCTTTTGCTGGCCGATACCGCCGTGTGCATAGCCATTCTCTCTCTGGCCGGGTCGTTGCTGCTGGCCCTGGTCGGCCTGGGCCGCCAGGTCCGCCGCCGGAGCTGACCATGCTGCTCGATGCCCTGATATGGATCGCCTACATCGCTGTTTTTGTCTGGCTGGCCCGCAAAGGCCAAGGGCATGACGCCCTGACTTCGGGTCGCGTGGGCTTCGGCATTCAGGCCTTTGCCTACGTGGCGACCTACATTTCTGCAGTGGCTCTGGTGGGCTTCGGCGGTCTGGCCTATGCCTACGGCCTGCAAATGCTCCTGGTGGCCGCAGGCAACGTCTGGCTGGGCACCTGGATCGTATACCGTTTTCTGGCTTGGCCCACCCGGGTCTGCCAGCGCAACCTCCAGGCCCGCACTCCCACCCAGCTCCTGGCAAAAGGGCACAAAAGCCCGTTTCTGGGCAAAGCGCTGGCTCTGCTCTTCGCGGTCTTTCTGGGCGTCTATGCTTCGGCGGTCATCAAGGGCGCGGCCCTGTTGCTGGCCCAGATTCTGCCGCTGCCGCTCTGGTCCCTGATCTGGCTGGTGGCCCTGCTGGTGGGCTTCGCCGTCTTTGTGGGCGGGCTGCGCGGCGTGCTCTACACCGAAGCCATGCAAGGCCTTGTTATGCTGCTGGGCATCTGCATGCTGGTCTGGGCCGTGTTCAGTAAAGTAGGCGGCCCCATCCAGGGCATTGCCGATCTGGCCCAGCTGGCTCCCACGGCCCAGGCCAATGAAGGATTCCTGGCCCTGTCCAGCGGCGAACAAGGCTGGTTCATCATTTCCCTGGTGGTGGTGACCTCCATTGCCGTCTGGGCCCAGCCGCAGATGATCCAGCGCCATTTCGCCCTGAATTCGGCGAAGCAGGTCAATAAAATCACGCCGCTGGCCATGCTGGTGCTTACCGTGCTGGTGGGCGGAGCCTACTTCGTGGCCTCGCTTTCCCGCCTGATCCTGCCGGAAGTGGCCTCACCGGATGACGTAATGCCCACTCTGGTCAAAATGCTGCTGCCCAATGTGGGCCTGCAGATTTTTGTGCTGGCTATTGTCTCGGCCTCGCTTTCCACGGCCACGGCCATCTTTCATATCGCCGTCTCGGCCATTGCCGAGGATCTGCCGGGGCGCAAGGCCTCGCGCTCCATGTGGCTGCTGGGCATCGCCTTCTGCGTGCTGCTGTCCGGGGGCTGCGCCCAGATCAAGGGCCAGCTCATCGCCCTGCTCTGCACCACCAGCTGGAGCATCGTGGGCGCCACTGTTCTGGTGGCCTACGTGGCCCTGGTGCGCTTCGGCAAGCGCAGCTCCCTGGCTGCCTGGATAAGCTGCGTGGCGGGCTTCACCAGCTGCATGCTCTGGTATCTGCTGGCGCATAAAAGTTTCGCGCTGACCCCCCTGCTCTGGGAACAGGCCGCGCTGATTCCGCCTTTCTTTGTGGGTTTCGCCTTCTCCCTGGCCGGCTGGCTACTGGGATGGGCCGTGGACAGAGAAGGCCGCAAGGCCTCCTCTTTCTGGCCCGCGGCAAGCGCCTGAGCACGCACGCCGATAAAACCCGACCTCTCGTTTTGATCAAACAAAGGGCGCGGCATCATCAGTGATGCCGCGCCCTTTGTTTGATCCGTGCCTCGCGATCAGCGAGCAGTTTTGTGCCTACTATCTCAGAACCCGTCCGTCGCCTCGATCAGCCACTCGACGCAAAGCCGGACTTACGCCGCGACCGCTTCCGGATGCCGGGGCCCTTCCTTGAATACCTTCTGCAAGACATAGACCGCCGCCATCAAGCTAAGGCCGATGATATCCGTAACCAGTCCCGGGGTGATCAGCGTAATGGCCGCGGCCACCAGCACCAAGCGTTCCCAGAGATAAAGGTTGCGCAGCCAGTAGCCCACACTCGCGAAGGAAAGTGAGGCAATGCCCACAGCCGCGGTGCAGACGATGAAAACAATCTCCGTATTGCTGGCGCCGATCATCAGCAGGCCCGGATTGTAGCAGAAGATATAGGGAATCAAAAAACCCGCCAGAGCCAGCTTAACGGCCATAAAGCCCGTGGCGTTGGGTTCCGACCGGGCAATGCCCGCTGCCGCATACGCGGCCAAGGCCACCGGCGGAGTCAGGTCGGCCAGGATGCCGAAGTACATGATGAAGAGATGCGCGGCCAGCATGGGCACGCCGAAAGTCTGGATGGCCGGGGCCGCAATGGTGGCCAGCACGATGTACTTGGCAGTGGTGGGCAGGCCCATGCCCAGCACAATGGAGGCCAGCATGGTGAAGAAGAGCGTCAGGGCAAAGCTGCCGGCGGAAAGGGTCAGAATGGCGTTAGCCAGCTTGAGCCCCACGCCGGTGAGCGTCACCACGCCGATGACAAAGCCCGTGCAGGCGCAGGCCGCGGCCACGCCCAAGGCCAGACGACCGCCGTTCTCCATGGCTTGCAGGATGTCCTTTCCGGCCTGGCGGTTACACTGCGCAAGGGCGTGCCCGACCTTCATGCCGCTGGAACCGGCTCCGGCCCAGGCCTTCCAGTTATTGGCCACCAGGGAAATGATCACGGTCGCCAAAATGCAGTAATAAGCCGATTTGAGCGGCGTATAGCCCTGAATAAGCAGATAGATGAGCACGAAAATGGGAATGAGCAGATAGCCGCCCTGGCGCAGTACGAACCATGCGCGCGGCAGGCGTTCCTTGGGAATGCCCTTGAGGCCCAGGCGCTTGGCTTCCATATGGACCATGAAGCCCACGGCCAGATAATACAACAGGGCCGGGATCAGCGCGGCCTTGGCAATTTCCACATAGCCCACGCCCAGAAACTGGGCCATGATGAAGGCAGCCGCGCCCATGATCGGGGGCATGATCTGGCCGCCCGTGGAGGAAGCCGCTTCCACCGCACCGGCAAAAGCTCCCCGGTAGCCCACGCTTTTCATCAGAGGGATGGTGAAGGTGCCCGTGGACACGGTATTCGCCACGGAAGAACCGGAAATGGTGCCGAAAAAGCCGCTCGCCAGCACGGCCACCTTGGCCGGGCCGCCCACAAAGCGTCCGGCGGCTGCCAGGGCCAGGTCAATGAAAAACTTGCCCAGGCCCGTACTGTGCAGAAACGCGCCGAACAGAATAAACAGAAAGACAAAGGAAGCTGAAACGCCCAGCGGCATGCCGAACAGGCCTTCCGTGGTCAGATACATATGGGCCACGATACGCTTCATTGAGAAGCCGGGATGGCCCATCATGCCGGGAATCAGGTTGCCGAACTTGGCGTAGAGCAGAAAGCAGACGGCAACCAGGGTGATGGGCAGCCCCACGATGCGCCGCGTGGCTTCCAACACCAGCAGAATGGAGGCACAGCCGAAAATGAAGTCCATCTCGGTGGGCGGCCCGGCATCCAGCACGATCACGTCGTAATTCCAGACGATATAGCCGCAGACCGCCGCTCCGGCAGCGGCCAGCAACACGTCGTACCAGGCGAGCTTATGCTTGCTGCCTGTGGCCCGCGCCGGATACAGCAGATAGATCAGCACCAGCACAAAGCCCAGGTGCACGGCGCGCTGGATTTGCGGCGGGTACGCGCCGGTGGCCGCTGTAAAAAGATGGAATCCGGAAAGGGCGATACAGAGCACGCGGATAAAAACTTCCAGGCCGCCCCTGAACGTACGATAGGCTGATTCCTTATCATACTTGGCTACGATTTCGGAAACGTCGACGGTGTCCTGAACCTTTTCCACCGTCGCGGAATCCAGCTTTTCGGCCTCTTCCAAGGCAAAACCGCCGGACCCCTCCTGTTCGATAACCTTCATCCGCTCTTTATGGCTCATCCTTACCTGCCTCAAAACTAAACGTTGTCATGCGCCGGGGCGGCGACCGTTCCGCTTACCGGATTGCAGCCCCCGCGCGGACGCGCGGAACCAGCGTAAAGGTAACGGCACTGCCCGGCGGCGCCAGTTCCGCCAAGGGAATCTCGCGCGTCATGCCGCGCGCGGATTTTCCTTCAGCCGCGCCCTCCCGCGGCAACAGCAGCGTATGCCGCGCAATGCGCCCCACGCGCACATCAAAAGAAGGCAGCGCCTTGTGATAACCGCTGATTACAATGTGCCCGTCGCCGGTGGACATGGTCTGCCCCGGCCCCGGAGTGTGCGGCAGGCCCGCCCCGAAATCCTGATAAACCGTTTTTTCCAGAAAAATTGTCTGATGACTGACGCGGAACCAGTCTTCCACCGGGCTTTTGGCCACGGAATGGATGTAACGAATGCCGAAGCTCAGTCCTTCCCGCGCCGGACAGGAAAAGAGCACAACACCGTCAGCATTCTTCAGCACCAGGTCGCCGTCCGTTCCGTCCGGGGAAGCCGCCCGCGCTGCCCCTGCCCAGAGCAGTGTGCAGAGACACAGCAAAGCTGTCGGCATGTACAAAAAAAATTTCGGCATGTCCATTCCGCCCGCAGGCCGCGTCGGGCGGAAGCCCTGCCCCCGCCCGGCCGTCATCGTCTACGGCATTTTTCGTTTGAGCGGGTGTCCACTCGCACAGCCGTCAACGCAATTCCACTTTGAAATAGCTCTGAAACGAAACAGGGCGAGGGAAAGCCCCTCGCCCCAAGGTTTTACTTCAACGCGCCTTTTTCCTTGAGGTACTTGGCCGCGCCGGGGTGGAAGGGAATGGTCACGCCGTCAGCCGCATGCTGCAGAGAGATTTCCGCGCCCTTGTTGTGGGCCTTGGCAACGTCGCCCAGATTTTCAAACAGGGTCTTGGTCAGGGCGTAGGCCACGTCGTCGGGCATATTCTTGTTGGCCACCAGAATGGCCTGCACCGAAAGCGTGGGCACGGCATTTTCCTGGCCTTTGTAGGTCTTGGCCGGGATGGCGTCCTTTACCAGATAGGGGAACTTGGCCACGATTTCATCGGCCTTGGCCCCGTCCAGCGGCACGAAAACCACTTCCTGGGCCGTGGTGATGTCCTGGATGGCCGGATTCGGGGTGCCGATGGTAAAGACGAAGCCGTCCAGCTGGCGGTCCTTGAACTGGTCGGCGGTTTCGCCGTAGGGCAAAAAGATGGGCTCCACGTTCTTGTAGTCCAGGCCGTAGAAGCCGAAGATCTGGCGGCAGTTCACTTCATTGCCGCTGCCGCGCGCGCCCACGGAAACCTTCTTGCCCTTGAAGTCTTCCAGCTTGGTCACGCCGCTGTCCTTACTGGCGACCACGTGCAGGTATTCAGGATAGAGACGGGCAATGGCGCGCACGTCCTCGAGCTTGGTACGGAAAGGGGCCTTGCCGTTGAAGGCGGAGTCAGCCACGTCGTTCTGCACGATGGCGAAATCCACGTCGCCGGCCTCCACCAGGCGCATATTTTCGCCCGAGGCGCCCGTGGCCTGCGCGGTGATGGCCAGAGCCCCGTTGCTTTTGGAGGTGAGCACCTGACCGATGGCACCGCCCAGGGGGAAGTAGACCCCGGAGGTGCCGCCGGTGGCCAGGGTCAGGCGTTTGGCATCGGCAAAAGCCGTGGCGGCGGCCAGAATCAAAGCGCCGGCCAGAACAAGGCTGAAAACTTTTTTCATCTGGGGATACTCCTTGAACAGGGTTGACCCGTCAGACAGGCGGGCCGCGTCCAATGCGACCGCCGTGCGCCACGGGTGGAAAAACGATGGGAACTATGTATGCATACACCAGTGAGGTGCCAAAAGCAAATCAAGAGCGCTCCGACGCGCCTGAACCAGGCTCTGGGTCGGTTGGCGCGACAGAGGATTGCCGCTTGCCGTTTACCATTGCTTTGCAGTAAAATGCAAAAATACGTGGGTATTTCATAACCGCATCCGAGGAGGCCGTCCCATGCAACACCGCGTTTTTCTTCCGGGCTTGGCTCTGCTTCTGGCGGGCAGCCTGCTGCTCACCGGCTGCGCCAGCCAGTACGGCGCGCAAAAAACCAAGGTCAACTATTATCCGCAGTGCTACCAGCCCGTGGCCCAGTTGCGGCAGGATGAGAACAGCACTGGCACCAGCACCGCCGTCGGCGCGGCCGGGGGCGCTTTGCTGGGCGCGCTGATCGGCGGCCTGGCTACCGGCAAAGTGGAAGGCGCGGTGGCCGGTGCGGCCGTGGGCGGCGTGTCCGGCGCGGTGGCCGGCAACATTTACGGCAAATCCCAGGCCCGGGACCGGGACGCAGCCTATCTTCAGGCCTATTCGCGCCAGCTGGGTTCCGAAGCGGCCAGCATGAACCGCGCCACGGCGGCGGCCAAGGTGGCGGCCAAGTGTTATGACGAACAGTTTCAGCTGGCGGCCAATCAGCTCAAGGCCGGACAGATCACCCGGCTGGACTTTCAGGACCGCTACAATGAGATCCGCAGCGGCCTGGAGGAGACGTCCTTCATCCTGAACAGCACGGCCACGACCATGGCCCAGAAGGACAGCGAATATCAGCGGGCTCTGGCCGAACAATACACCGCCGCCGAACCGGCCTCAGCCAAGCGCGCCAGCACGGCCAAAAGCGGCAAGCGCGCGACCGCGCGACCGGCTCCGGCCCCGAGCCAGAGCAACGTCACGGCCCAGGCCGAACAGTGGAAGACCTCCCGCGAAGAGCTGGAAAGCACGCGACAGGATGTGGACTCGCGCCTGAACGCCTATCAGCAGACAGTGGACAATCTCTTGATCTGACCCGCGCCCGCCCCGCACGGCGTTTCTGTTGCGGGGCGGGACGCGTTTTGCCCTGCCGGGCAGCTTGTGAAAGCGGAGCTTGCGCATGACAGACGGCGAAAATAAGACTTCCGGCTCCCCCGCCGGTACGCCCCCCCCTCCGGTGGAAAACGTCGCGCCCCGGACGCCCCCCGTGGCGATTCCCTGGTATCGGCGGCCCTGGTTCTGGGGTCTGCTGCTTTTTCTGTGCCTCCTGCTGCTGGCGACCTGGCTGCTCCGGAAGGAATGGCAGGCCGCGGAAGCCCGACGTGCAGCCCTGGAAAAACAAACAGCGGAAGCCCGGCACAACAACGAGGCGCGCGAGGCTTTTTTGCGGCAACTGCGCTTGCTGCTTGAAAAAGACCCCTGCGATATTCAGCGCGAGCTGAACAGGCTCAGCCCGCCGCCGGGCGTGGTCTGGCCGCCGCTGTCTACTCCCTCCCCTTCTCCGGCCGCCAGGCCTGAAGCTCCTGTGGCAACGCCCGCGTCGCCTCCGGCTGTCCAGCCGCAGGCCTCGACGCCCGCCCCGCCGACCAGCGTGGCTGAACTTCTGGAGCAGGGCACGGTACTGGTGCTGGCCCAGAGAAAGGAAGGGCTCTCCATGGGCTCCGGCTTTTTTGTGGCTCCCGGCTACATTGTAACCAATGCCCATGTGGTGGGCGACGCCACCCAGGCCATTGTCACCAACAAAGCCACCAGGGGCCTGCTGACCGCCAAGGTTCTGCGCACCACCCAGTCCGGCGGGCGCGATTTCGCCGTGCTCCAGGTGCAGGGCGCGCCCTCGATCACGCCGCTCAAGCTGGCCGCCGACATCAAGCGCACCGAACGGGTCAGCGCCTGGGGCTTCCCCGGCGCGGTCACCGTGGATGATCCCAAGTTCGCGGCCCTCTTGCAGGGCAATGCCGCCGCCGCGCCGGAAGTCGTTTATACCGACGGCTCGGTGAGCGTGATCCTGCAACGCGATCCGCCGCTCATCGTGCACACGGCCACGGTTTCCCAAGGCAACAGCGGCGGCCCGCTGGTCAACGACAAAGGCGAGGTGGCGGGCATCAATACTTTCATCAAACTGGACGACGAATCCTACCGCCAGTCCAGCCTGGCTATCGTCAGCGCCAGCCTGGCCGACTACCTGCGTTCCGTGGGGATTCCATTCAGTCTGGCGGCCCCGCCCGCCGCTCCGGCCGCCAAAGCCGCCGGGGGAGGCAAGCCATGAGCGCCCGGATTGCCGTCAGCCTGCGCGGTCAGATGCGGGCCCTTGCCAGCCAGGGTATTTTCGCCACGGATTGCTATGCCCAGATGCGGGCCATCCTGCTTCAGAAACTGGGGCCGGAGCACGCGGCCCTGCTGGCCGAACCCCAGCACGACGCGGAAGGCCGTAATGTGGACTGGTATGCCGCAGGCCAGGGAGAGGCACGGCCCGTCAAAGAACTGCCTGAAGCCGAGGCCCAGGCCCTGCGCGCCGAAGCCGGCGGCCTCGCCAAGGATATCCTGAACCTTTCCCGGTCCCTGACCGCCGAGGCCCAGGCCCGGCAGGCTCTTTCAGGCCAATTGCTGCAACTGGCCCTGCAGCACCCGACAGAAGATGACCTCTGGTCCGTGGGCGGCAAACCGGTCCTGATCAACTGGGGTTTCGCGCCCGGAGCCGTGGGCGCCCAGCCCCAGGATCTTTCCCGCCTGGGGGCCGTACCGCCCCCCGCGCCAATGGCCGCCCCCACGCCTCCGCCGCCCCCGAGCCGAAGCGGCTGCCTGCCCTGGTTGTTGCCCCTGCTTTTGCTCCTGCTTCTGCTCTGGTTGCTGCTGGCGGCTCTGGGCATTCTGCCCTCGCCTCTTCCGGCCTCTTGCTTCAGAACGGACACAGCGGCTCTGGAAACCGAAAAAAGCCGTGCCGCTCAACTGGACGACGAGCTGGCCCGACTCTGGCAGCAATTGCAGGAACGCGCAGCCCTCTGTAAGCCCGTGATCCCGCCGGTGGCGGCGAAGGAACCGGAAAAACCGGTCAAAGAACCTAAAAAGGAACCGGAAGTGGTGGAACCCTTCCTGGGTGAAACCCCGCCGGAGCCGGAAAAACCCAAGGTTGAGAAGCCCAAACAGGAAAAGCCCCAAAAGCAGGAGCCCAAGCCCGAACCTCCTGCCCCCAGGCCAGCGCCCAAAAAGAACGAGGACCTGAACATCCCCAGCGATGCGGCCAAAAAGAACGACCTCACCTTCCTAGAAGGCTGCTGGACCAGTGAGACGGGCTTGTATTCGCATCCTTCCAACGAGCCGATCATTGCCGAATACTGCTTTGACAAGAACGGCAAGGGCCGCCGTTTCGTGCGCGAACGCAATGGACAGGTCTGCAGCGGTTCGGCCAGCGCGCGCTTCCAGGGCAACCGCCTGCTCTTTGATTCCGATCCGGCCCGTTGCCCGCGCGGCGGCACCTATGTGCCCCAGAAAGTGGAGTGCACGGGCAGTGAAAGCAGCACCCAGTGCAAAGGCAATGAACTGGGCGGGGCCCGCCATAAGTGGGACGCCCGTTTCAGAAGGAAATAAGCATGGACGCCATTCCCCGTTATCTCTCGCCCGTCAGCATCATTCCCGGCGGCTGCCCGCAGTTTCTGGATTTCGCCCTCCCGGAGGAAGCCATCCACCGCCTGCGCCGCTATTTCCGCGAGGAAAAAAAGCAGGAGGGCGACGCCGGGGGCCGCTATACCCACTATCTGCGTTGCCTGGTGGAAACGGAAAACGGCTTTGTGGACCAGTTGACCGGCCAGCCCTGCGACTACGACTACGACATGGACGCCCGCCGCGCCCTGGACGTCTGGGAAGGACAGTGGCTGCCCATTCCCTTTCTGCGCACCCTGGACCAGCTTTGGCCCGACGGCGGCAGGCGCTTTGAATGCGGCCCCTCCAACTGGGCGCGGGCCAGAATCATGCGTTCGGAGCAGCATCCCGGCCGGTTGCGCGTCGTACTGGCTTTTGACACCAACGTGGAGCCGCGTCCCGCCGAAGGCGAGGAATATTACGCCCTTTCGCCGCAGGACGTGGCGGCCCACGGACATTTCATGCTGGCCTGTCAGGTGCGCGACAATTCCTGGTTCCTCAACGCTGCCTGGGTGGATGAATGGCTTTCCGGCATTTACAGCGCCTGGCGACAGGGCAAACACCACGGGCGCGGCTCCTGGCAGGAGGAAACGCCCTATGTTCTTGAACACCTGGCCAGCTATCTGACTTGGCTGGAAGTGGTGCGCCTGGCTCTCGACGATTTGGCCGCCCAGGTCATCAATCCGGACCGCGACACACCGGTGGATGTGGACCTGATTCTGGATATCGGCAATTCCCGCACCACGGGCATACTGGTGGAAACCCTGCCCCAGCGCGTCACTAATCTCAATGACAGTTATCTGCTGGAATTGCGTGATCTCAGCCAGCCCGACCGGATCTACGCCGAGCCCTTTGAAACCCGCGTCGAATTTGTGGACGCGGCTTTCGGCAACGACGCCCTTTCCCGGCGTTCGGGCCGCCAGAGCCCGGCCTTTGCCTGGCCTGCGGCCGTGCGTATCGGGCCGGAGGCCGCGCGCCTGGCAACCCAGGCCGTCTGCGCTGAAGGCACCACCGGCATGTCCAGCCCCAAACGCTATCTCTGGGACGAGCGCCCCTGGCAGCAGAGCTGGCGCTACAACACCGGCGGCAAGGCCGAGCCCATGGTCAGCCGCGGGCTGTTCGCCCGCCAGCTCAATCCCCAAGGCACGCCCCTGGCCTGCTTTGACGATCCGCTGTTCAAGAAAAGCCCTGCCCTGCAAAAACAACAGGCCGAACCCATTTTTGAGTCCCTGTTCACCCGTTCGTCACTGATGCTCTTTATGATGGGCGAGATCCTCACCCAGGCCCTGGTGACCATCAATTCCCCGGCCACCCGGGCACGGCGGGAACTGCCCAATCTGCCCCGGCGGCTGCGGCGGCTGATTTTCACCGTACCCACGGCCATGCCCGTGGCGGAAAAACGCATTTTCCGCCGCTGGGTGCTCTGGGCTGTGCGGGTGATCTGGGACGCCCTGGGCTGGGGCCAATGGTATCTGCCCCAGCAACAGAACAAAGGCCAGAGCGGCGATTACCGCCTGAGCCCGCAGGTGCGTTGCGACTGGGACGAAGCCAGTTGTTCGCAGCTGGTCCTGCTCTACAATGAGCTGGCCGTCAAACAGCACGGCGACGCCCACCATCTTTTCCGGCTGATGGGCAAACCGCGCGCCGCCTACGGCAATCATCCCTGCGTACGCATTGCCTCCATCGACATCGGCGGCGGCACCACGGATCTCTCCATTACCACCTATGAGCTGGCCAGCGGCGAGGGCGACACGGCCCGTATCGTGCCGCATACGGAATTCCGCGACGGCTTTAACATCGCGGGTGATGAAGTTTTACGTGAAGTTGCGGCAAATCACGTCATCCCGGCCATCGGCGAAGCTCTGGTCAAGCAGGGCCTGGCGGAACCGCGCGGACTGCTGGGCCAGCTGTTCGGACGCGACGCCATCGGCATGTCCCAGGAGGAACGCAATACCCGCGTACGCCTGGTGCGCCAGATCGCCGTGCCCGTTGCTCTGGGCCTGCTGGCCGCCTGCGAGAATCCGGACATGCGGGACGACAGTTACAGCTGCGTTCTGGGCGACTTTTTTGAGCCGGATCCTTTGGCCGCGGCCACCACCGCTCCTTCCACGGACGACGAAGAAGGCGGCGGCTTCACTCCGGCCGTACGCGCTCCCCGGCCTCAGGCCGCCATTTTGCGTGCCGTGGATCACCTGGTGCGCCGCGCGGCGCCCTTCATCCAAAACTTTAATATTCTCGACGTGCCCATTCAGGTCCGCCCGCGCGCGGTGGACGCCACTATCCGCGCCACCCTGGGTCCCACCCTGTCCGCGCTCTGCGAATTGGTCCATTTGTACGACAGCGATGTGCTTCTGCTCACGGGACGCCCCAGCGCCTGGCAGGGCGTCATCGCGCCGGTGCTCGCCAAGCTGCCCGTGCCGCCGGACAGGATCATTCCCATGCGCCAGTATCATGTGGGCAGCTGGTATCCTTTTGCCGACGCCCTGGGCCGAATCACGGACCCCAAAACCACGGTTGTGGTGGGGGCCATTCTCTGCGCCCTGGCCGACGGCCATTTGGAGGGCTTTTCCTTTGATTCCGGCGCGTTGCGCCTGACATCCACAGCCCGTTATATCGGCGAGATGGACATCAACAGCCAGCTCAAACGTCCCAAGGTCTGGTTTGAGGTGGATGTGGAAAGCAAGGACGGCACGGAACAGAGCCGCCAGGTGGCTTTCAGCGGCCCGCTGTCCATCGGCTACCGCCAGCTGGACGCCGAACGCTGGCCCACCACGCGTTACCACTTGCTGGCTTTTGCCAGCGAGGAGGCCCGCTCCCGCGCTTCCGGGCGGTTGCCCTACACGGTGGAAGTACGCCTGCGCGTGGAGGACGTCTGGGATGACGCCCCGCGCACGGACGACGACAAGGAACGCCGCAGCGAAGGCGAATTCAGCATTGATGCCATTACGGACAACCAGGGCCGCAGCGTGGACCGCCGCGATCTGGAAATCCGTCTGCAAACCCTGAAACTGGACGAAGGCTACTGGCTGGATACCGGCATTGTGACCGACGCCGGCTAAACGAGGATGACCATGCAGCAGCAGGATACCGATCTGGCCCGGCTTTGTCGCGATCTGGCAAAGGAATCCCGCCAGGCCGTGGCTTGGCTTCAGGGCAATTGCGAACTGGTGGGCAACGAATGCGCGGCCCTGCAAAAGGACATGCGTCATGCCGCCCGCTTTTTTCACAAATGCGAGCAGGCCGCGCGCCGCAAAATGTGCGTGGGCGTTTTTGGTCCCAGCCAGTCCGGCAAATCTTATCTTATTTCGGCTCTGGCCCGCGATGCCAAAGGCTCCTTGCTGGCGGACTTCGGGGGCAAGTCCTATGATTTCATCACCCAGATCAATCCCGAGGGCGGCAAGGAATCCACCGGCCTAGTGACCCGCTTCACCACAACGCCGCCCGAAGGTTTGAGCGAAGGTTTTCCCATCCGCCTGCGTCTGCTTACGGAGACGGACGTGGCCCGCGTGCTGGCCAACACCTATTACGCCGATTGCGAACACAAGGAAGCCCCGCAGCCCGAAGCCCTGACAGCGGCCCTGGACGCCCTGGAAGTCCGCGCCGCTCAATCTCCTGTCAGCGCGGGCGCGCTGAGCGGCGATGACCTGGAAGACTTAAGGGATTACATTAACAAAAATTTCAGTTCCCGGCCGCGCGTACAGATGCTGCAAAAAGGATTCTGGCTGCGGGCTGTGGAACTGGCTCCGCGCCTGGGCCTGGAAGACAGGGCGCAACTGCTGGGCCTGATCTGGGACAATGTGCCGCAATTTCAGAGCCTCTATCTGCAACTCTGCGGCGCGCTACGCGATCTGGGCAATCCGGCGGAAGCAGGATGTCCCATTGAGGCCCTGATTCCGCGCAAGACCAGCATCATCGACGTGGCCCTGCTGCACGGACTCAGCGAACCCGCCACGGACATGCTGACGATTTTGGGGGCCGAGGGTCGCAAGGCCTCTCTGCCGCGCGCGGTGGTCACGGCCCTGACCGCTGAAATCACTATCCACATGCGCGAAAAGCCGGACGACTTCTTTGACCACACCGACCTGCTGGACTTCCCCGGCTACCGTTCGCGCCTGAAACTCGAAAATCTCAATCAGGAGCTGGAACGACCAGGCACGCTGGAAAACCTCTTTCTGCGCGGCAAGGTGGCCTACCTTTTCGAGCGTTACTGCGAGGAAAAGGAACTCACCAGCATGCTGCTCTGCATCGGACCCGGCAATCAGGAGGTACAGGACCTGCCCCGCGCCGTGTACGAATGGATCTGCTCCACCCACGGCGAAAACCCGGCCCACCGCGCGGGCAAGGCTCCGGCTCTCTTCTTTGTGCTGACCAAGATGGACATGGAGTTTGAAAAGAAAAAGGGCACGCCCTCCGTGGAAACGCGCTGGACCACGCGCCTGCAATCCTCCCTTCTGGACTTCTTCGGCAAACAGCACGACTGGCCGGAAAACTGGGACGGCAGCCATCCTTTCAATAATGTCTTTCTGCTGCGCAATCCCAATTTCCGCAGCGAAGCCATTTTCAGCTTTGACGGCGACAAGGAGAGCGGCATCCGCCCGGAACAGACACTGTACGTGGAAGAGGTGCGTCAGGCCTTTTTGCAGTCGCCCCTGGTCCAGCGCCATGTGGCCGAGCCGGAAATTGTCTGGCAGGCGGCCATGACCCTCAATGACGGCGGCGTGGCCCTGCTGCGCGAGAGACTGCGTCCGCTCTGCAATCCCGAGCTCAAACGCCGCCAGATCACGGTCAGCCTGGACGAAAAACGCGAGCAGGTCCTGACCAAGCTCACCCCCTTTTATAAAAGCGACGACCGCGAGGAATTGCGCCGTCGGCAGGAACAGCTTTCGCGCACCCTTGTGGCCTTGCTGGCCCGGTTGGCGGAGAAGCAGCTTTTCGGCGAATTTCTGCGCGCCCTGCAGGTGCGGGACTTTGACCTCTATGAAATCTGCTTCCGGGCCGGACAAAGCCCGAAGCAGGGGACGGCTTCCGTCGCGCCCGCGCCGGTGGTAGGCGCGCGGGTTTCCGCCGACGACATTCTGGGCGACATTTTCGGCGACGCCCAGGCAGTACCGGCGGCATCCGCAATACAAGAAGAGGACCGCGCCCGTGACACGGCCGCCGTTTTCGCCAATCTGGCGCTGGAGCACTGGATCGGGCGGCTGCGCGATCTGGCCGGTGATGCGGAGGCCCGCAACTATTTCGGCCTGCCCGCCAAGGAGCTGGACCAGTTCTGCCACGAACTGATCACGGCCGCCGCACGCTGCAAGCTGCGCGAAAACCTGGAAACCGAACTGCGGCGAAGTTCCGCCTACAGCAATATGGCCCGCGAACGTCTGGTCTGGAAGCAGGTCAGCCTGGCAGCCGACGCTATCAACGCCTTTGTGGACTGGCTGGGCTTTGACCCGCGCTTCAAGGATCAGGCGGCGCGTACAGTTTTGTTCGGCGGCAAAAGCGTCAGCCTGTTCAATCCGCCGCCGGTCATCACGGGTGAGCCGCATATCGCGGAAGAAGAATCGCCCTATGACCGCCTCTGGTATACGGACTGGCTGCGGGCCCTGGCCTACAGCGTGACGGCCAATGTGGACTTTGACGGCCGACAGACCGTCAACCCGGAACAAAACAACCGCCTGCGTGATATTTTGCGGGCGTTCAAGGAATAGCGCATGCGCGCCACAATCACAGCGGACCCTTCGCGCGGTCCCGGTTACGGCATTATTGAAATCCGCGACGCGGGCAATGTGTTCGCCCCCGCTTTCGTGCTGCGCCGGGGCTCGGACGGCAAAACCCTTTCCAGCGGCGGCTGGCAGGAAAGCGAAACGGCGCTCACGCCCGACGCCTGGGACAATGACGGCGGCAGCCTGCGCCTGGCCGTGGGCCCGGCCGTGGTCGATGAGATGGACAATCTGGACGCCTACCGCATCAGCCTGACCGGCGCGGGGGCCTGTGTACTGGTGGTTCAGAATCTGGTTTATTCGCATATCAGCGGCGGCCAGGGCGTGGGCGTCTATGCGCCGCCGACCGAGCCTTTGCAGGCCGTGCCGGAAACAGAGCCCGCAGTGGAAGCCCCCGAACCGGAGCCTGTTGTTACGGAGCCTCCCTTGCGGATGGCCCGGGAACCGGGAGAGGGAAAAAGCGGTAAGGGCGGCCTGCTGGTCGGCCTTGCGCTGCTTGTGCTGGTGGCAGGCGTCGCTGTGTGGTGGTTTATGCTGCGCGCGCCGGAAAAACCGCCTCTGCCGTCAGCCCCCACGGCGGCCCAGAACCAGACAGCACCCGCCGCATCCGCAAATCAATCTCCCTTGGCCGCCGCCCGCGAACAATTGCGCGGCGAAGCCCGGCCTGAAATGAGTCTGGCCCTGGCCAAACCCATGCGCAAGGCCGGAGCCGGAGCGGAAGAAAGCGACGCGGCCTTTCTGCTGTTGGAAGACGCGGCCCAGAAGGGCAATGCCGAGGCCATGCTGCTGGTGGGGCAATTTTATGACCCAGTCAGCTCCTTGCCGCGCGGCAGCATTCCCGTGGACATGGGACAGGCCAAACACTGGTATGAACAGGCTAGGCAAAAAGGCCAGGCCGAAGCGGCCAAAGCTCTGGACGCCCTGCGCGTCCATGCGCAGACCGAAGCGGACAAGGGCAATGCCGAGGCCCGAAGTTTGCTGCAAAACTGGAAGTAGAGCGTGCCCACACGGCGCGCCGGGAGAAAATAATGCGTATGTCCGTCCGTCTGTGGTCGGCGCTGCTTGCGGCCTTGTGTCTGAGTCTGGCCGCCATGGCGGTTCAGGCCGAACCGTCTCCGGTTTCCGTCAGCCCGTTGCTGCAACAGGGCAAAAAAAGCCTTTTCCAGCGGGTGGTCAGCCATCCGGGGGCCAAACTGCTGGCAGAGCCCAAGGCCGACGCCAAGGTGCTGCAGGAAGCGGTCGTCCCCTTTACCGTGCTCTATGTCTATGCCCGCAAGGACGCATGGTTGCAGGTGGGTCCCTCCACCACCCAGCCTGCCGGATGGCTGGAGGCGGCCAAAGCCACGGACTGGAACCAGTCCCTGACCCTGCTGTTCACCCCGCGCACGGGACGCGACCCGGTGCTCTTTTTCAAAACCGAGCAGGATCTCAATGCCCTCTGCTCGGCCGCCGACATGGAGAAACGGCTGGGTACACTGCTGTCCGCCGCGACGCAGGCCGCCAAGGGGGGGACGGTTCCCGCCGACCTGCCCATTGTGGCCAGCGAACCTGAGGGAAGTCAGGGGGCCGTTTCGGAAAAGCGTTTTTATCTCATGCCCATTCTGGCCATGCAGGATCCCTTTGACGGAGTAAAATTCCTGCGCGTGGCCTCCATTGACCCCGGCGACTATGCGAAAAACAAGAACGGCGGCAAAAACGGGCCGCCCAAAACCGGCATAGCCCTGGTCATCGACACATCCATTTCCATGAAGCCCTATATTGAGCAGAGCCTCAACGTAGTCCGCCAGATCTACGACAAGATTGAAACGGACAAGATGGCCGACAATGTGGGCTTCGCGGTGGTCGCGTTTCGCAGCAGCACCACAGCCACGCCCGGCCTGGAATATGTGTCCAAAGTGGTCAGCGACTTCGCTACGGCCAAAAACCGCAAGAGTCTGGAGGACAAACTGGCCCAGGTGCGGGAGGCCACGGTTTCCAGCCACGACTTTAACGAAGACTCTCTGGCCGGGGTGTACAAGGCCGTGGAAGCCCTGAACTGGGGCGATTATTCCTCGCGTCTGATCCTCCTGATCACCGACGCGGGCCCCCTGAAAAACGGGGATAAATACGCCTCGGTGACAATGGGCGTTAACGAGCTCAACGACTTTGCACGCCAGAAAGGCATCTGGATTACGGTGCTGCATATCAAAAGCCCCGGCGGAGCCAAAAATCACGGTTACGCCGAGCAGAGCTACCGTGCCCTGAGCAAACTTTCCGGCAACCGCTCCAACTATCAGGCCGTGGCCGCGCCCACCCCGGCGGAGGGCGCGCGCCAGTTCGCGACCGTGGCCAAGGCCCTGGCCACCGGCATGGTGGACATGGTCAAAAATACGGCCGCCGGTAAAATCATGACCCGTCCCAAGGATGAAACGCCGCAGCAGGCCACGCCCGAACAGCGGGCGGAGCAATTGGCCGCCACCCTGGGGTACGCAATGCAACTGGAATATCTGGGCCGCGCGCGCGAGAACCAGGCCCCCAGCGTGGTCAATTCCTGGATCGCGGATATGGACCTCAAGAGGCTGGCCAAACATGAACAGAGCCCCAGCGTGGAAGTAGCCGTACTGCTGACAAAAAATCAGCTCAACGACCTCAGCGCGCAGCTCAAGGCCATTATCGACAATGCCGAACGCACCAAGAAGACCGACTCACGCGATTTTTTCCAGGGCATTCTTTCGGCTTCCACGCGCATGGCCCGCGATCCAAACCTGCCCACACAGGGCAAGAACCTGGCCGAGTTGGGCGTGTTGTCCGAATTCCTGGACGGCCTGCCCTACAAGAGCGACATCATGCTGTTGCGCGAGGAGGACTGGTACCGCATGAGCATCGGCGAGCAGACGGCCTTCATCAACCGCCTCAAGTCCCGCCTGGCCCGTTACGAGGAATATGACCGGGACCGCGCTAACTGGGAGAGCTTCGGCCAGCCCAACGCCGGAGACTGGGTCTACCGCGTGCCCTTGAACATGCTGCCGTAGCCCGGACCACGAATATGGAAGGTACGGGCGATCTGGTCTTTTCGCTGCGCGGCGTGAGCAAACGCCGTCCCGGCCATGAGGGTTTTCATCTGCGCCTCGCGTCCTTTGACGCGCCGCGCGGCAGCCTGCTCGCCCTGGCCGGGCCCAGCGGCTGCGGCAAAAGCACGGCTCTGGATCTGCTGGCCTGCATACTCAGACCGGATATTCCGGCGGCGGACGCGGAACAAGACAACGTCCGCTTTTCCTTCGCCCCCACGCCTGAACGGCGTGAGGATGTACTGGCCGCCTGGCGGCGCGGCGGCACGGATGCCCTGGCGGCCTTGCGCCTGCGCCACCTGGGCTATGTTTTGCAGACCGGCGGCCTGCTGCCCTTCTTGTCCGCCAAGGAAAACATCCTTCTGCACTGCCGCAGTCTGGGCATTGTCAGGCAACGCGGGGAAGCCGTGGATGCCATTGTGGAACGCCTGGGCATCCGCCATCTGCTCGGGCAATATCCGGGCACGCTTTCCGTGGGGGAACGCCAGCGGGTGGCTATCGCCCGTGCTCTGGCCCATGGCCCCGGCGTGGTGCTGGCCGACGAACCCACCGCCGCACTGGACCCCTGGCACGCCCGCAATGTGCTGAATCTGTTCACGGATCTGACGCGGGAACTGGGCATTACCATGATCATGGTTACGCACGCCCCGGACATGGCGGCGGATGTTGGTTTCACCCTGGTCCACTTTGCCGTGGAATCCGGTCCCGACGGCGTTGTGGCCGATGTGCGCCATAAAGCCGGGAGGGGGTAAGCGTATGCGGACAGTCGCCCGCGCCTGCCTGCTGGCGCTCAGAGATTATGCCCATGAAGGCCTGCTGTCGACCTGTTCCGTGCTGGGACTGGCCGCCGTGCTCACGCCGCTGCTGGTGCTTTACGGGGTCAAGTTCGGCGTGGTCCAGACCCTTACGGACCGCCTGTTGGAGGATCCGCGCACGCTGGAAATCTCGCCAGTGACCAGCGGACGTTATACGCCCGACTACCTGGCCCGCCTGGCCGCGCACCCGGATGTGAGCTTCGTGCTGCCGCGTACCCGCTCCATTGCCGCCACTATGGATCTCAGCCACGGCGAGGGGCAGGCGCGTAAAACTCTGCTGGCCTCTCTGGAGCCCACAGCCCCCGGCGACCCCCTTCTGGCCCGCTACCATGCGACCGTCCCGGCCATGCCCACAGCCGTGGGAAAGAATAATGTGGACGGCAATGCAGCGTCTCCGGCCCTCACGCCCATCGGCATGGCGCTTTCAGCCACCGCCGCCGAAAAGCTGGGCGTGCGCCAGGGCGACCCGCTGCTGGGGCGGGTGGAACGCCGCTATCAGGGACAGGTGCAGAGCGCCCGCGTGCCCCTGCGGGTGGTTGCGGTGCTGCCTTTGGCGGCCCAGCAGAAGGATGTGGCCTATGTGCCTCTGCCTCTGCTGGAAGCCACCGAGGACTTCCGCGACGGGCGCGCCGTGCCGGAGCTGGGCGCGGGCAACGGCTGGACTGGCGAGCCCCGGCCCGACGGCCCGCGCGTGTATCCCGGCTTCCGCCTGTACGCCCGCAACCTGGCGGCGGTGAGCGCCTTGCGCCGGGGCTTTGCCCGGCAAAAGCTGGACGTGTATACCCATGCCGAGGAAATTGAGCAGGTCAGTACCCTGGCCCAAGCCCTGAATCTGATCTTCGGCCTGATCTGCGCGGCGGCGGCCGCCGGTTTTCTGGCCTCCACAGCCAGCAGCGCCCTGGCCGGAGTCAAACGCAAGGAACGGATTCTGGGTCTGTTGCGGCTCACGGGCTTTGCCACGGGCGCGCTAATGCTCTTTCCCCTGGTGCAGGCTCTGCTCACCGCCCTGCTGGGCACGACCCTGGCTGCGGGCATCTACGCCGTGGCCGCTGCGGTCATCAACCATCTTTTCGCCGCCAGCCTCAACGGCATGGAGCAGGTCTGCCGCCTGCTGCCAGAGCATTTTCTGCTGGCCTTCGCCCCGGTGGCCGGGCTTTCCCTGCTGGCAGCCCTGGGGCCAGCCCTGCGCGCCGCGCGCGTGGAACCTTCGGAGGTGATCCGCGATGTCTGATGTAAAGCGCCGTCTTCGGCCGCTCTGCCTTTGCCTTCTGGCGCTGGGCCTGATCCTCGGCGGCGTCCGTCCCGCCGATGCGGCCCTGGCCCGTAAAGGCAGCGTCAACCTGACCGACGCCTATAATCCGCAGCCTGCTGGCGATGATATCGTACTGCCCATGCCCTGCGGCTTGAGCATGGTGTTCAAGCTGGTGGCCGTACCGGCCAAGGGCTTTCTCTGGGACATGCCCGTGCGCCCCGGCCTGGACGACAGCGCCAATGCCGAGCGGGCGTTTTACGACCGGCGCTACAACGCCGCTCTTTCCGGCCCCTTCGCCCTGGAGGATCTGCCCGCCGCCTGGCGCAAGCCGGCCCCGCAGGGGCAGAATTACTACTATCTTATCGCCAAATACGAAGTCACCAATCTGCAATGGCAAGCCGTCATGGATGCCTCCTGCCCGGACAGCCAGAATCTTCCGGCGGACGCGGCCCGGCCCGTGACCGACGTGAGCTGGTACGACGCCGTGGACTTCACCCGCCGCTACACGGCCTGGCTGCTGAAAAACGCGCCGGACGCCCTGCCCCGCTTCGCCGGGGACAGCCGCAATGTGGGTTTTGTGCGTCTGCCCACGGAAACCGAATGGGAATACGCGGCGCGCGGCGGCCAGACAGCGGGCAGCCAACAACTCTTGCAGGAGGATTTCTTCCCGCTGCCGCAAGGGGACGGCAAAGGGGATTACGCTGTGTACCGCCCCGAAGGCGCGGCCCATATTCCCGAAAGCACGGCCCGCATCGGCTCGCGCAAGCCCAACCCCCTGGGCCTTTACGATACGGCGGGCAATGCGGCGGAAATGGTGCTGGACAGCTTCCGCTTTTCTCTGGCCGGACGCCTGCACGGTTCCGCCGGGGGCTTTGTGCGCAAGGGCGGCTCCTTTCTCTCCGGCGATGCGGAAATTCTGCCGGGCCGCCGCGAGGAAACGCCCTTCTTTCTGGCCGACGGACCGGCTCACGCCCGCGATCTGGGCTTCAGGCCGGTAATTTCAGGCATCAACACGCCGGGCGGCAACCGCCCCGAGGAACTGCTGGCCGAATGGAACAAGGCCGGTGAAAGCATGACTCCCGGCATGCAGGCGGCCCGCAATCCCCTGGAGGAACTGGACCGCATGCTGGCCCTGGCCCAGGATCCGGCGGTCAAAAACAATCTGCAGAAGCTGCGCGACACCATCAAGGAAAACAACATCATGCTGGAGCGGCAAAAGCAGTTGGAGGCCCAATCCCTGCTGCGCACCGGCGTCTATATGATTGAAACCATCCGCAATTACGCCAGCCGCCGCAACAGCCTGCAAAGCCAGTTGCAGAGCATGGAACGCGACAGCAAGACCGCTAAAGGGCAGACCCTTGAAAAACTGCGTCAGATCATGGATACTGCCGGTAGGGGCCTTGCCATGCTGGACACCAGTCTGGACAAGTCCCTGACCTTTTACCGCAGCAAGGTGGAAGACGGCACGCAGCTTGCGCCGGACGCCCTGGCCGCCGCCGAGGAATCGCTCGGCAAGGATTTCAGCGGCAACGATCCCTTTAATGAAAATATGCGCCGCAATCTGGCCTTGTTCCGCAAGCACGTGGATTTGTTCCGCAAGAACAAACCGCTCTCGCGTGAGGCCATGCTAAAGGAAATTCTGGAACGCCGTTTCCAGTAGCAAAGGAGCACAACAATGGCGGAAAAATTGCGTATCGGCTGGATCGGCACCGGCGTCATGGGTTCGTCCATGGCCGGCCATCTGCTGGCGGCCGGCTGGCCGCTGACCATTTACAGCCGCACTAAAGCCAAGGCCGACAGCCTGCTCGCCCAGGGCGCGCAATGGGCCGAAAGTCCGCGCGCCGTGGCCGCCGCCTCGGACATTGTTTTTTCCATTGTGGGTTTTCCCAAGGATGTGGAAGAAGTCATGTTGGGCGAAAACGGTGCGTTGCGCGGCCTGAACAAGGGCGGCATCGTCTGCGACATGACCACCTCCAGCCCGGCTCTGGCCCAGCGCATTGCCGAAGCGGCCGCCGCCCAAGGCTGCGCAGCTCTGGACGCGCCCGTGACCGGCGGCGACGTGGGCGCGCGTGAAGCCCGGCTCTCCATTTTCGTGGGCGGCGACAAAGCGGCCTTTGAGCGCGTTGAACCCTGCTTTTCCAAGATGGGCCAGCGCCTGATGCACTGCGGCCCGGCCGGTTCCGGCCAGAAGGCCAAACTGGCCAATCAGGTGGCTGTGGCCGGGGTGATGTTCAGCGTTTGCGAATCCCTGCTCTTTGCCCAGGAAGCGGGTCTGGATGTGGCCCAATGGCTGGAATTGGTGGTGCCCGGCGCGGCAGGCAGCACGGCCATGGGCACGCTGGGCCGCCGCCTGCTCAAGACCGATTATGCCCCCGGCTTCTTCATCGACCATTTCATCAAGGATCTGGGCCTCTGCCTGGAGGAATGCCGCCGCATGCGTCTGGTGCTGCCGGGCGTGACCCTGGCCGAGGAGTTCTACCGCATGATGCAGGCCCAGGGCCACGGCCGCCTGGGCACACAGGCTCTGATCCAGTGTCTGGCCACGCTTTCCGGCAAGGAATGGCGCAAGCACGAATAATCTTTGCCCATCCCGGCTGACGTCCCGGCATGATGCGGACGTCGGCCGGGGCCGCCGCATGCCGCGCCTGAGCCCCGCTGCTGTCGGGCTGCAACCACGCTGACAGACGTCTTTGTGAGGCCGCCATGCCTATTCTCCCGCCTCAGAATCCCCTGGAAGACCCGGCCCTGGAACCGTACCGGGCTTTTCTGCTGCGCCGCAGCCGCCGTTTCACGGACGAGCTGCTGCGCATCACCACGCAATACGGCTCATTGCGCGCCTATGCCAATCTGCACACCAGCCTGGGCCTGCACCGCGTCAACAATGCCAAGGGCGAAACCCGCTGGCGCTGGCGCGAATATATGCCCCAGGCCGAAGCCGTCTGGCTGACCACGGACAAACTGAATTTTCAGCGCCATGCCAGCCATCGTTTCCAGCGCAAGCAGAACGGCATCTTTGAGCTGACCCTGCCGCTTGAGGCGCTCGCGCACGGCGACTACCTGGAACTGCGCGTGCTGCCCCTCGCGGCGTGGAATCAGCCGGACCAGCCGGGCCTGCCCGCAGTTAAGTCCGGCACGCCGCCGTTGCGCCGCGTGCCCGCCTTTGCCCACTGGGTGGAGCAGGACAAAGTTGTGCCCACCCAATGGTGCGCGCGGCTCTGGACGCCCGGGCAGCCTTACCGCTTCCGCCACCGCCGCCCCGGTGCGCCGGTCTTTCCCCGTATCTATGAGGCCCATGTGGGCATGGCCCAGTCCTCCCTGACCCATCACGGCGAAAGCGTGGGCAGCTACGACGAGTTCAGCGGTTCCGTTCTGCCCCGGATCAAGGCCGACGGCTATACCGCCGTGCAGCTTATGGGCATTCTGGAGCATCCCCTGTACCGCTCTTTCGGCTATCAGGTCAGCAGCTATTTCGCGCCCAGCTCGCGCTACGGCACGCCGGACCAGTTCAAGGCCCTGGTGGATACGGCGCACGGCTTGGGCCTGGCCGTGATTCTGGATATCACCCACGGCCATGCCTGCCCAAATACGGAGCAGGGCCTGGCCCGCTATGACGGCAGCCGGTATTTTTTCAGCGAAAAATTCAATCAGTGGGGCACGCCCTCCTTTGATTACAGCCGGGAGATGACGCGGCGCTTTCTGCTCTCCAACTGCCGTTACTGGCTGGAGGAATTCCGCGTGGACGGTTTCCGCTTTGACGCGGTGGGCAATATGCTCTACCGCGACCACGGCGTGGACGATGATTTTTCGCATGTGGGGCGCTGCTTTTACGGCAAGGACGGCGAGCCGCGCGCGGATGAGGACGGCGAGCTCTATCTCTGCCTTGCCAACGCCCTGACCCACGAACTGCGGCCCCAGGCCGTGACCATTGCCGAGGAATTTTCCGGCATGCCCGGCCTGACCTGCCCGCCGCAGGAAGGCGGCCTGGGCTTTGACTACCGCTTTGCCATGGGCATTCCCGACTACTGGGAAAAGTGCATTGAGGCCCCGCGCGACATGGGCAGCCTGTGGTACGAGATGACCAATCACCGCCCCTATGACCGCACCATCAGCTATGTGGAATGCCACGACCAGTGCATCAACGGCGATGACGCCATGATCTGGCGGCTGCTGGGCGACGATATGTACCACTATATGTCCGTGGGCACGGAGAGCTGGAATGTTTCGCGCGGGCTGGCCTTTTACCGCCTGATGCGGCTGATCACCCTGGCCACGGCGGACGCGGGCTATCTCAACTTCATGGGCAATGAGTTCGGGCATCCGGAATGGCTGGACGCCGAGGCCCACGCCCACCGCCAGTGGTATCTGGCGGACCGGCCCGACCTCAAATATGCGGGCCTGGCGGCCTGGGACAAGGCCCAGTTGTGGGATCTGGCGGCCGCGCACATGGAGGATTTCCAGCAGGCTCCGCTGTTCCGCTTCATCCATGAGGAAGAACGCCTGCTGGCCTTTGAACGCGGGCGGCTGCTCTTCGCCTTCAACTTCCATGAGCTGGAGGCCAGGCAGGACCTGACCTTTGCCGTGACGCCGGGCAAGTATGTGGAGCTGCTCTCCTCCGACGAAGCACGCTTTGCCGGTCACGGCAACCTGAGCGTGACGCGCCCGCCGGTGGAACATTTCACCACGCCCCTGCCCGACCGCCGTGAACAGGACGTGACCCTATACCTGCCGCCGTTGGTGGCTCTGGTGCTGCGGCGCGAAGATTAAAAAACAAAAAATTCTTGACAGAAAGGGCCTTGCCGCGTAGTTACTTCTCTTGCGTCGGGATGTAGCGCAGTCTGGGAGCGCACTTGAATGGGGTTCAAGGGGTCGAAGGTTCAAATCCTTTCATCCCGACCAAAATTTAGGACTTACGGTGTATGCCGTAAGTCTTTTTTTTATTAGAGGCCGTTCAGCCCGCATTGGTTAATCTGTCCCCTGCCGCGACGAGAAATCGTGGATATTATGGAAATAATAAATGCAATTCTAGCTCTAGTTGCCGCTATAAGCGCTTGGAAAAGCTATTGCAATTTCAAATTTGTTTTCTGAAAATGTACAAAACTATGTTTCAGGAATATACTCTTTATTTAGAAGTGTGGTTGAACATCCAGTGAGCCTGACTGGACTTTCACAAAAAATTAAAGATCTCCAAGACCTTTATGACAATGGAATTATAACTAACTAGCTAAATATCATGCTATAAAGCCGCACCTTGACTTTCCTAGACATCCTAGACTAATCTCCTGGCACTACTTTCATTGGCAGCGTCCACACCGCTGGATAAATTCGGTGTGCTCTGCCCGGCGTTGTGCTGGGTTTCTTTTTGGTTTTTGTCCAAACAGCATATATTGCCGGGTCAATAGCTCCTAATACAATACCCGTGAGGGAAATAAGAGCAGCGCTTCCAATGAGCGTAGTTGAGTCCCGGCATTTCTCATTTCCAAATGCCCCACTACTAGATCATTGGAGTTCTTATGTCCGATGCAACCAATTTCAGCCGTTGCGAGTTCCCTTTTGATGCATTTTTAGTCCTGGCGGGCAAACTACAAGAAACGGCGGAAGCAATGCTGGCCTTTTGCCGTTCCACGAGCGCTGAAAAGGATTCATCAAAAACGGAAGACGACGCGGAGCTCGTCGAGCACGGATGTAAGCCGGGAGAATACCGGCAATACCACTTGCCGCCGTATGCCCTCACGGAAGAAGGCGAGCTTCTTGACCGATATAAGGCCGAGAATATCGCCGCCGCCCTGGACGCCATTTACAACGACCTTTTCGCCACGGTCTTTCTTATGAAGGGCTATGACGCCGACACCAGGATAACCAACTTCACTCTTTACCAGATTGGAGAGCTGTTGTCGCGCTCGCTGGGAATGTTGAGCAAAACCGGTTCCGTCCTGGCTGATTATAACTTGATGCATGTAAAGCGGATTCCAACTGCGTAGCATGAAGGCGGTCCCGGAAAATTTTCGGGGCCGCCTTTTGCTCTTTATCCCTTTAGAGCATTTCAACTTTGAAAATGTTGAAATGCTCTGGCGGCCGCGTGAGCGGACGCCCGCGCCTGAAGCCAAGGCGGGACCATGTTCCCGCCGCAGGTTGAGGGCAGCGTCAGCTTTGAAATTGTGCCAATTTCAAAGCAAATCCGCTCTAGACAGACACAAAAAATGGGGCAGCGTGGCGTAAGATTAAAGTAATCCGGTCTTTTTCAGCAACTAAACAGGATCTTTTTGCAAAGCCTCGGCAATAGCAAAAAACTCCAGGATATCCAGCCGCCGTTCACCGTTTTCATATTTCGACACGAACGATTGCGGCTTGCCCAAGCGATCCGCAACATATTGTTGGCTGAATCCTTGGCTTTTTCTTGCTTGGATCAGCACATCCAGCATTACGGCATATTCTTTGGTAAAAACTGACTTCACACTCATTTTTGTAAATCTCGTTAACCTCACATACCATCACGAGAATCACATTTTTTTCATACAGTCGCAGTCAATAAAAAATTCCTCGGGATTTACGCCAAGGGCCGTGGCAATCTTTACAATATTCAGAAGGCTCAGATTCCTGCGTCCTTGCTCGACACCTCCAATATATGTTCGATGGAGGCCCGCCCTCTCCGCCAACTTTTCTTGCGAAATATGCAATGCCTCTCGTTTGGCTCCAAGAGCCGCGCCAAACTGTTTCAAAATCTCAGCGTCAGCTTTGCAGTATTCCGGCATGGTTACCTATCTCCCGTCGTTGCATACTCCCCATGCCGATATACCCATGTCACGCTAATTTTTTTCAGCCTCATCAACCAGTGCATCCAACAGCTCGCCGGGGCGCACTTCCAGCGACCGCGCGATCTTGATAAGCAGATTGAGATTAGGCGCGCGGTATCCGAGCTCCAAAGAAGAGACATAGCTCTTGGTTATGCCCACTCTGTCGGCGAGCTGCCGCTGGGAAAGTCCGGCCGCATCCCGATACCGTCTGAGCACCGCAGGCATGAAGGTTTTTGCCAGGTTATCTTCGTCGAATTTGGGTTTCATACCTCCCACATACAATGCCTATTTACAAACTCGACCGACTATAGTAGGTCGATTGGCTAGCAATAGTTGGTCGCCCCTCTGACTAATAGTTATCTAGGCGCGCGCCGCTCTGCGTGGTCAACGCCCAAAAGCATGAGCACCATCCCGGCGGAGTGCCGCCGGTGTCGGTCGCCATGCCAGAAACGAAGCTAGGAAAGGAACGAGGGAAACCGTGCGGGAGCTGACGCCCTCTTTGGGGCAGTCGCGGGGGTGGATGATAATAGGTTCCGCCTATTGAGATGCGGCACAATACGGAGTCAGCCGTCAGACAGCTCTCGCAGCAACTTGTAGGCCAATTGCAGATTGGGACGCGAAAACCCGACAAGCATTCGACACAATTCGTCACGGATTGCCTCGTCATCCGCATGGTGTTCAAAGTCAAAAAATTCTTTCATTGAGACGCCAAGGGCGAAAGTGAGCTGTTCCATGACCTGAAAACTCGGATTCGATTCTCCCCGTTCCATTTCACTGATATGGCGAGAGCTGATGCCGGACAGTTCGGAAAGTTTTTCCTGCGACAATCCGTGTTTTACTCGCAATTCCCTGATTCGTTTTCCAAGCAAAATTAAGCTATTATCGTTCATGCCGCCCTCCGGAGAGGAAGGGTAACTTTCTTTTGTAGGGCACAACATGAACCATATATCTTTACCAAGCCAAGATTTTGATTTATAAATCAAAACATAGCTTATCTTATTCTCTAATAGATCATCGATACAACGAAGGCGCTTTTCAGACCCGCAATAAGGTAAGCCAGGTCAGAAAATAATTTTTGACCGGTAGATGTAAAGGCACAATTATCAAAATAAATTA
Organism: Desulfovibrio sp. 6_1_46AFAA; assembly: GCF_000224635.1. Lineage (NCBI taxonomy): Bacteria > Pseudomonadati > Thermodesulfobacteriota > Desulfovibrionia > Desulfovibrionales > Desulfovibrionaceae > Desulfovibrio > Desulfovibrio sp. 6_1_46AFAA. Next base: position 305,107 of record NZ_JH114300.1, on the reverse strand, counting down.
ATCAGTTATCTGGTAGTGAAGTAATGATATACGCAGAAAATTCCTCCCAATTTACCGAACAACTTAAACGTATCCACCAGATTAGCGGCACGCACAACCAGAGCGGGCTTGCCGCTTATCTGGGCGTGCGCCGTTCCGCCGTAACCAATGCCAAGCGCACGGGCATGATCCCGGCGGAATGGCTGTTGACCTTGCTGCGTGTGGCAAACGTCAATCCGGAATGGATTCTGAGCGGGGCCGGTCCCTGCCGGTTCCGGCGACAGACGGAGGATGTTTACGAGGACGGAGAAACGGCGTGGGAACGCCAAAAAGACTATGAGGCCCTGCAACGGCTGTCCTCACGCGCGCTGGCGGACGAGCTGGTCCGGCGCATCGCCGTGGTGGAAGCGGAACGGTTTCTGTCTCCATCCGCGTAGGCGCAACCGCAATCGCGGCGCGGATGTCGTCATAAGCACGCAACAACCACGTTCCGCAGCAAACAAAAGCAGCCCGGAAAATCGCGATTGACGCTGTTTTCCGGGCTGCTCTCTATGAGTTATTTCGTCAAACGGCTATTTCAGGCCGTTCAGATACACGGCGATATCCTTGAGATCCTGATCGGAGAGCGGCTTCAGCGCTTCCTGCATCTGCTCCACCTTCTCATTGGGCGGCGGAGTCAGACTTTTCACCTTGTTCATCTTGGCGACCAGGCCATCCACGGGCTGGCCCATCATCTTGGCGGGTTTTTCCGTATGGCAGATGGCGCAGAGGTCGTCGTACAGCTTTTGGCCTTCCGCCGCCCTGTCTTCCTGGGCGGCCTGGGACTGCACGGCCACGAACAGAAAGGCCGCTATGGCGAATCCGCCGATTTGTTTCCATTTTATTGACATATATGGCACTCCTTCTGGGAACGTCTCCGTTCCAGGCAAGAGGTTACAACGTGATGATGCCGCGCGCGAACAGATAGATCGCGACCAGCGCCGCCAGTACCAGCAGCACCAGAATGACCTTTTCATAGTTCTTGAACAGCGGCGTCTGATCCGGATGCTGCTTGCGGCTCCAGATGTATACGGGAATGCCCAGGGCGATCAGCACCATGGCCATCAGCATATAGTGCAGACCGGCGGCGTAGATCAGCCAGAAGCCGTACAGCGTGCCCAGCGCGGCGCAGGCCAGGGCCGCGGCGCGCCCGGTGGGGGCCTTCTGGGGGTATTGCCCATCCTCGCAGGTCTTCCAGAGGAAGAGCATGGAAATCAGGTAAGCGGGCAGCACCATCACGCCGGTGATGCTCAGCATCATGCTCCAGGCGTTGTTGGAGAAATAAACCAGCAGAAGCGCCAGCTGCATCAGCAGGCTGGTGACCCACAGGGACACGGACGGCGCCCCGGCCGCGTTTTCCTTGCTGAACTGGCGGGGGAAGGTGCCGTTCTTGGACGCGGCATATGGCATTTCAGCGGTGATCAGGGTCCAGGCCAGCCAACTGGCCAGCACGGCGATGATCAGGCCCACGTTCATCAGCCAGCTGCCCCACGGGCCCACGGCGCGCTCCAGCACACCGGCGGTGGACGGCGTAGGCACGGCGGAAAGTTCCGCCTGGGTCATGAAGCCGTACGGCAGCACGGACAGCAGAACGTAGACCACCAGGCAGCCCAGAAAGCCCATAACCGTGGCCTTGCCCACGTCATTCGGGGTCCTGGCCTTGTCGGACAGCACTACCGCGCCCTCAATGCCGATAAAGGCCCAAAGGGTCACCAGCATGGTGCTCTTGACCTGCGCGCCCAGGCCGCCGAGGTGGTGGCCGTTGTCCACGGCCAGCTTGCCGAAGAAGTCGAAATCAAACTTGTCGATATTGAACATGAACACCATCACGATAATAAAGATAAACAGCGGGATCAGCTTGCCGATGGTGCCGATGGTGTTGATGATGGCGGCCTGATGCGTGCCGCGCAGCACGACGAAGTTGAACATCCAGATCAGAATGGAACCGCCGATAATGGACTGGATGGTATTGCCGCCCTGGAAATACGGCGGGAAAAAGTAATTCAGGGCGTCCATGGTAATGACGGCGTAGCCCACATTGCCGAAGATCTGGCAAAGCCAGTAACCCCAGGCGATGAGGAAGCCCACAAAGGGGCCGAAACCTTCGCGCCCGTACATATAAATGCCCGCTTTGAGGTCCGGGCGGATATCCGAAAGAATACGGAAGGAATTGGCCAGAAAATACATGCCCAGGCCTGTGATCACCCAGGCAATGAGTACCGCGCCCACGGAAGCGGCGGCGGCCATATTCTGCGGCAGGCTGTAAATGCCCCCGCCGACCATGGAGCTGACCACCACGCTGGCCAGCGCCACGACCCCGAGTTTTTTGGTTGTGCTTTGCGCCATTGCTCTATCCTCTATATGTTAAACCTCGCCCTTGTGCCGGCGTGGCTTCATGGAAATAATTTACTTAAAGGCCGACCGGGCGGAACAAAGTCCGGATCGGGTCTGCGTCGGAACCGTGCCGCCCGGCAGCGGCAAAAATTCCTAAAACAAACGCCCGGCCCACGCTAACAATCCGTCGCGGGCCGGGCGCACAAAGGCTCACGGACAGGCCGGAGCGGTTTTCCTAGTTTTTCACCACAACGGGATCGGCAAATTCAAAGTTGAGGAAGCCCATGACCGTCAGGCAGTAGCCGTAGGGCTTGGTGATGTTCAGATAGTTGTGCCAGAACTGGAATTCGCTGTGCTTTTCCACGCCGCGCAGGGTCAGTTCATGGTTGAGGGATTTATTCAGCCACATTTCGGCGTGGGATTTGGCGATGTCGTCGTCGATCCAGGTGGGGAAGTATTCCACGTATTCAGCGGCCCAGCCGCCGATGAGCTTGCCGTCCTTTTTGCCCCAGCAGATGCCGAGACCGGTGGCGATGGCGCGGTGATCCTCAATGCGGGCGCCGTTGGCGGCCATGATCACTTCCAGCACGGCGCCGTGCTTGAAGTTCTTTTCCACTTTGTCCACGGGCAGGATGTTGCCGTAGAGTTCCTTGGGGAGAACAGAGGTATAGGGGATGACGTTGAAATTTTCAATTTTCGCCTGCAACAGGGCGGAATCATAGCAGAAGGTTTCAAAGGGCTGCGGCGGGATGCCGTCTTCCGCTTCGCCAACGCCGCCGGAAATGAACGCCAAAGTGGGGTATCTCGTACCAAGAGTGGTCATGTTTGTATCCTTATTGTTTGGTCTATACAGGCGGCTGTAAAAATTATTGCCACCTGTATAACAATTATACAGAACAACAGGTTGCGCAAAACGGTCCATATGGCCTGCGTGAAGCGGTCCGCGGCGGCCCACAACGCCATTTTCCAAGAATGTGGGCGCGAACCGCCTTGTTCAACCTGTCCAACAAAAGCCCTTTGTCCGGCATAGCCGGCCAAACGTTAAGTAGATATGCAATGTCCGGGCCAGAAAGAGATTTTACGAAGTCCGGCGCTCAGGGCAAATGGTAAATGCTCTATGGCTGACGCCTGTGTTGCGGCGCGCGGAAACAACAGAAACGCCGCCCCGCGCACGGGAACGGCGAGGGACGGCAAAACAGGCGTAAAGAAAAAGGAGACTAAATTTCAGGCAGGCGGCCGGATGCGCCGGATGCCGCTACCGCCCTTCGTCCCAGGCGGGGAGGGGTGGCGGGCTGTAATTCTCCAGGGCCTTAAGGTCGCCCATGCGCGCGGGTCGTCCGTTACGGCCCCGGATCACCGGGCCGCACTGCTGCGGCGTGAGTTCAGCGGGAACCTGCTCGGGCACGGGCCGCAACAACTGCTCGGCGCTGCGCAGATACGGCAGGGGGTCCACCAGCTCCCCCTTGGCGTTTTGCAGGCCGAAATGCAGATGCGCGCCCGTGGTTCTGCCGGTACAGCCCACCAAGCCCACGGCTTCGCCGCGCCGTACCCGTTGTCCCGCAGGGACCAGGACCTTTTGCAGATGGGCATAGCGCGCGGTCATGCCGTCATCCTGCCGGATTTCCACCACTATGCCGGAAAGGCCGTGTGGCCCGGCATGGCTGACCATGCCGCCGTCAAAAGCCACCACAGGCCAGCCCAGCCGGGCACGGATATCCAGGCCGGAATGCTCGCGCATCACCATGCCGCGCCGACTCAGCCAACCGGGCATACGCCGCCGCCCGAAGGGCGAGGTGATCATTTCCGCCAAGGGCGGCAGTTTGCCCGCTTCCCGCTCAACGGACAAGGGCGGCGCAGCCGTTGTCGCGCTGCCGTCATCAGCGGCCGGAGGCAAGGCCGGGGTTTGCGGCACGCCGCTCTCCTCCGCCGCCAGGCAAGGCAAGGCGACCGACAGAGCTAGGAACAAAGCCGCAACGGCGGCATGGTGCAGCATGGTTTTCAAACTCGGCCTCCCATGATGAATATACTACGCCTTTTTGTCCGCCTGGGGCTTGCGCGTCAAGTCCCGCCATGGCAAGGAAACACGAAGCTCTTTTTTCCCGTAATCATTAAAAATCGCCGATTGACAAGGATTTTGCCCTAAAACTTTTCTGATTTCTGGCGATTAATCAGGCAAACACGAACGTTCGTGATAAAAACTACCTCTGCCTCAGGAGCACTGCATGAGCATCAGCAAGGCCTCATCCGCCATAAACGCTGGGATTATTATCCTGACATGCCTTGTGGGTTATTTTGTCTTCCAGCTGTATTACGCCATTCAAAATAATCTGGATCTCGCGCGCAACAAGGAAATCGCCGTTCAGCTTGCCGGTGAACTGATGGAGTCCTCCAAGCAGCTCACCAGCAATGTCCGCCAATACGCCGCCACCGGGGACAGCAGGTATGAAAAAATCTATTTCGGCATTGTGGACGAGCGGGCGGGCAAAACGCCCCGCGCGGCCAGCCGCGACGTGGCCCCGGGCCAGAAAATCGCGCTTACCGACCTGATGAAGCAGTACGGAGTCACCGCCGGTGAATTCGCTCTGGTGGAAAAAGGCAACCAGCTTTCCGACGCGCTGATCGCCCTGGAAACCGAAGCCATGAACGCCGTCAAAGGCATCTACAAAGACGCCAAGGGCGACTACACGATCAAGGGCGAACCCAATATGGAACGGGCCCGTGAACTGGTCTTTGGTCCGGCCTATAATGCGGAAACCGAAAAAATCATGGCCCCGCTCAATGAGTTTTTCGCCGCATTGGAAAAGCGCACCAGCGCCCAGGTGGACAGCAGCGTCGAGCGTGTCGATCGTAACGGCCTCTTCCTCTGTTTCGCTCTGGTCCTGACCCTGCTGCTCAGTCTGATCTCAGCCGTCTACGCCCGCAGGGGCATCTGCCGGCCACTGGAGCGCCTTTCCGATTTTGCCCAAAAAGTCATGGCCGGCGACTACGCGTCGCGTATTGAAACACATTCGAACAATGAAATCGGTACGTTGTCCGAAGCCCTCAATGGCATGCTGGACAAGCTCGAAGGCCAACTCGCCTTTTCGCGCGGCGTACTGGACACCCTGCCCGTGCCCTGCGCCGTGTTCGACACGGAAAACAAACTGGCTTTCGCCAATGCCCCCATGCTGAGCACCTTTGGCCATCCGGGAAAGATGGAAGGCTTCATCGGCATGACGTCCGGCAAATTTTACTACAATGACGAGGCACGCGCCACTTCCATCACTCGTTGCCTGGAAAGCGGAGAAGCGGCCAGCATGGACTTCGTTGTCGAGCGGAAAACAGGCAAACCCATGCATGCGGACGTTTTCACCAAGCCCATGCGCGACGACAAGGGCCGCTTGTCGCATGCCATTCTGATCCTGCTGGACACCACTACAACTTTTGAGCAGCAGGAAGCCATCAAGCGCAACAGCGAAACCATGCGCGGCGTGGCCGCCTCGGTGCTGGATCTGCTGCAAGCGGCCAATGCGGCCTGCGAGCAACTGGTCAGCGTGCTGGTGAAAACCGACAAGGCCACCGCCGAAACAACGGAACGCATGCACGATACGCTCACGGCCATGGAACAAATGAATATGGCCGTGCTGGACATTTCCAAAAACGCCAGCGACGCGGCCGCCAGCTCCGACAACATGCGCACTACGGCCACGGACGGCCAGAACATCGTGGGACAGGTGGTTTCCTCCATCAACCTGGTGCAGAAAAACTCTCTGGCTCTGCGCGCGGACATGGAAAAGCTGAGCGACGAAGCCCAGAGCATCAACCAGATCATGACCGTGATCTCGGATATCGCCGACCAGACCAACCTGCTGGCGCTCAATGCGGCCATTGAAGCCGCCCGCGCCGGTGATGCCGGGCGCGGTTTTGCCGTGGTAGCCGACGAGGTGCGCAAGCTGGCTGAAAAAACCATGAACGCTACGACGGAAGTGGGCAGCGCCATTGAAAACATCCAGCAGGGCACCCGCCGCAATATGGAACATGTGGACCGCGCCGTGGTCAGCATTGAGGAAGTGACCGGCCTTGCCAACACCTCGGGCGACCGGCTCAAGGACATTGTGGAAATCACGGCCCTGTCCGCCGACATGGTGCGGGCCATTGCCACAGCTTCGGAACAGCAGTCCGCTTCGTCGGCGCAGATCAACGAAGCCGTGGAAGCGGTGGACAGCACCCTCAAGGATGTGGCCGTGGTCATTGCCGACGCCAACAACGCCGCCCAGCAGCTCAACGGCCAGATGGCCGAAATCCGACAGTTGATGGACAAGCTCAAGCCCTGAGCGCGACCAGCCCGGACAGTCTTCATATTCTCCCCGGTTACCGCCGGGGAGTTTTTTATGCTCGCCGCTCCACCACTGGACAGTCTGTTTTTCGGAATTATATGCAATCCGTTAGGATTGCTTGGCGGCAGCCGCGCTGCCGCTGCCGGGCAAGCGTTACGTCCGCTCCTCCGGCTCCGAAGCGCAATCCTTTTTTGCCGGGGACGTTGCCCCAGGGCCGCGTGATCCGGTTACATATATATTTCCTTTCCGCCGCCATGCGGCGCATGGAGCGGCCGGGAAAAGGAGCGCACCATGAAATACCGCACTATTAAAAGCGATGTTACCGGCCATCCCGCCATTGACGGCGCGGGTGTGCATCTGGTCCGCGTTTTGGGTTCCCCCACTGTAAGAAGTTTTGATCCTTTTCTGATGCTGGACGCTTTCGACTCCCGCAATCCCGCTGACTACATCAAGGGCTTTCCCATGCACCCACATCGGGGCATTGAAACCTTCACCTACCTTATCCAGGGCGAGATCGACCACAAGGACAGCCTGGGCAATTCGGGCAAGATTCTGGACGGCTGCTGCCAGTGGATGACTGCGGGCAGCGGCATTCTGCACCAGGAAATGCCGCAGGCCAGCGACAGGATTCTGGGCCTGCAGCTCTGGATCAACCTGCCCCGCAAGGACAAGATGGTAGAGCCCAAATACCGCGACATCACCGTGGACATGGTGCCCAAGGTGGAAGAAGAGGCGGGCACCGTGGCTGTGGTGGCCGGGCGGTATAAGAATGTGGAAGGCGCAACCAAGGGCGACTATGTGGATGTGCGTTTTCTGGATATGACCCTCAAGCCGGGCTACACCTGGACCGTGGAGACCAAGCCCTCGCATACGGTCTTCGCCTATCTGGTGGAAGGCACCTGCGCGCTTACGGAAAACAACGCCATGCTGTCGGCCAAGCATGCCTATCTCTTTACGGAAGGCGACGCCGTGGCTTTGACCGGCGGCCCGGAGGGCGCGCGCCTGGTACTGGTATCCGGCAAGCCCCTGCACGAAGCCGTGGCCTGGGGCGGCCCCATCGTTATGAACAGCGAGGATGAACTGCGCGAAGCCTTCCAGGAACTGGAGGACGGCACCTTTATCAAGCACGCCAAAAAGACCGCGGGAGCCCGAGCGTAATCGTATACGCCTACCAATATTCCTGAGACCGGGCCGATGAAAGGATGGCGTGACCTTCTTTCATCGGCTCCTTTCGTATCTGGCGGCCTCAGAGCATTTCAACTTTGAAATGCTCTGAGGCCGAACACGGTGAGGCGCGCCGCGAAGACCGACCCGACGGGCGGCCCCTAGGGCCGTGCCTGTAGCCCAAAGGGCATACAGCATCAAGAGCAGCGCGGAGCGGATTCAGCCGAAGGCCGCGTTCTTCGGCTGAATGAACCTTTGAAACGCAAAGCGTTTCAAAGGTAATCCGGTCTAGACTGCGGCCAGCAGGCGGCGCACCAGCTCCAGGTCAGCGGGATAATTGATGTTGAAAAATGGCAGGGCTTCGCCCTGGCTGTAGGCGATGCGCTCCTGCCGTTCCAAGGGAATGATGCGGCTCAACTTGCGCTCGCCTTGGGCCAGGGCCTTGTCGAACAAGGGCAGCGCCGCCACTTCATAGATGGCCGTGAGCGCCTCGATAAAACCCGTTTCGGTCTGGCAGAATGTTGTGAGCAGGCGGTCGGAGGACGCGGCGTCGCGCGCGGCCAGCAGGCGGCGCAAGGTGGCGTCGTCCATGAAAGGCAGATCGCAGGACAAGGCCAGTACGGCGGCATACCCCTGTTGCGCTGCCCCGCGCAGGGCCGCATGCACGCCGCTGAACGGGCCCAGGCCCGCCACCTGATCATAAAGACAGTCATAGCCCGGACGCGGGCGTCCCGGACGGCAGGCCACCCAGCATTGGGGCAAAAGCGCGGTCAAAAGGTTGTGCGTGCGGCACAGCAGATCCGGCTGTTCCCGGCCGTGCACCCTCAAGAGGGCCTTTTCCTGTCCCAGGCGGGAAGAAAGTCCTCCGGCCAGCACCACACCGGCCACATCGCCCCTGGTGGTTTTGGTCATGCCGTCACCCGCCCGGCACTGTCACAGAACACGGTCAACCGTTCCTCCGCAGGGCGGCAAAAGCCCACCAGAGTTATGTCCTGGGCCATGGCCGCTGTCAGGGCCGCGCCGGTCACCGCGCCCCGGCTGACCAGCAACGCGAAGCCCGCCCGCCGGGCCTTGGCATACAGGCTGCCGGTGATCCGGGCGGAGATAAACAACGCATGCGCAGCGGGTTCAAGGTTCTGTCGGGCGCAGAATCCGGCCAGGCGGTCCAGACAATTGTGGCGTCCGATATCTTCGGCCACCCGTACCAGCCCTTTTTCGGGGTGGAACAAGCCCGCGCGGTGGAACGAACCTGTGCCGTCCCAGAGACCCGGTTCGGCAAAAAAATCATTCATCCGCGCCAGCAGAGCGGTGGCGCCGAGGCGCGGCGTCGTGGCAGGGGCAGCGGGATCAGCCGAAGAAAGCTCCAAGCACACCCGCAGGCAATGCCGTCCCTCTGACGTGTCCAGACGCTCCACCCGCCCGGCTCGCAGGGGCACGGGCCTGTCCCCCAAGATATTCCCCTGCCCTCGGTCAGAGCGGGATACCGCCGTTCCGCATGGGGAGCAGTCCAGCAGCACATGCCCCAAGGCCAGATCCTCCAGCTCATGCGGCCAAGCCCAGAGGTCGGCGCTTCCGCCGGGATGAAGCACGCGTACGGCTTCTTCACGGGCGGCCACCTCAGGCAGATCCTCCCAGCGGCCGCGCCGGAAGCGCCGGGCCCGCACATCCAGAGGGGCCGGGCCGGACGGCCATCCGCCGCGGGCGCTATGCATCAGAAACCCCAGGCCGACGGCGTCGGGCGACTGTAGCCCTCCTGCCGGGCCAGCATGTCCAGCGGCAGCGAAGCCAGATCACTCAGGGCCGCCGGCAGGGCTTCGGCCTGTTCACGCAGATCGGCCAGCTTTATGTAGTTGTTACAGGTCTTGCAGACATGCACTTCAAAGAACGGCAGGCTGTCGGTGGTAAACATGCGTAACTTGTCCTCTCCACGCTCCAGGCAGAAGGGGCATTGCAACCTGGCCGCTCTGTAGCTCGCGCCGCAGAATGAACAGGTATGCCGGCGCAGGCCTTCCTTGCCGTGCAGTTCGCCCATGAAGGGCGGACGGCCGCAGTGCGGGCAATGCCCGTGTTCCCAGACGCGCCGGTCGTCGCGCGCGGTGGCCAGAGCATCGGTCACGGCGGCCAGTTGCGGAGTCAGGGTGGCCTGGGCCAGAAAATGAATCAGGGCCGGGGCCTGCGGCAGGCGGCCGGCCCAGGCGGAGAAAAAGGCTTCATCGTTTTGCATGAAGGCCGCGAAGGCTTTGGCGGGCAGCATCTCATCCGCCGCAGTTTCCCGGCGCAGGGTTTGCACGGCCTCGGCCGGGCTGCCCCGGAGCGAGGCCAGCAGGACGCAGAGTTCGTCCCAGAGCGGACGGGCCGGAGCAGGATCATAGGGAAAGTCAGCGGCGGCCAGCAAGGGCGCGCTCTGGGCCCGGGCCCCGGGTCCGGCTACAGCAAGACGCGCCGCATCCGGCGGGTTCAGGCTGCTGCGAGCCGCCCGTTGCAGACGCAGCGTGCCGCCCACAATTTCCAGCAGGGCTCCGGGCAGCCAGGCCAGGGAGGCAAGACGCTCCAGGCGGCGGCTCAGGGCGGCGTCATCAAGGGAAAAGAGAGTGACCATATATTTCTTCCATAGGCGCTGAGGGTGCCGGGTAAAAGTAGCAGGACCACGGAGGATGCGGGACAATCCCCCGCTCGTGCTATACGACAGAAGCCGGAACCGTGCAACCGCGCGAAAAATTTTACGCGTCGCCTTGGCCGCCTCCGAGGCCCTTTGTCCCGCCCGTATCTGACAATACGGCGGAATTTATAACAGCGGAAGTTGAGAGGCAATCATGAATTTTTTTTCACTATATTGACATGGCAGCAAGGCACATATACCGTTACCATAACGCAGCATACCCCATGATGACTGTCATTTTCATCGCTTAAGGAAGAAGTATATGAGGATGGCGAGAATATTCTGATGGCATGAGCGCGTTATACACAAATTTTTTATTATGTTTTTTAAAGCATAATAAAATAAAGAATGCCGGACAGCGCATTCCTCTACCAAGGAGAAGAGCATATGCAATTTTCGCGCAGAGGCTTTCTGAAGCTGGGCGCGGGCGCCACCGCCAGTGTGGCCTTCGGCGGTCTGGGCATCAGCCTGACTCCGGTGGCCGCGGCGGCGCAGGACGCCAAGCTGAAATGGACCAGGCAGACCACCTCGGTCTGCTGCTATTGCGCCGTGGGCTGCGGGTTGCTGGTCAGCACCAGCGCCGAAGGGCACCCCGACGGGCCGGGCAAGGCCATCAACGTGGAAGGCAACCCAGACCATCCCATCAATGAAGGCAGCCTGTGCGCCAAAGGCGCGTCCACCTTCCAGTTGGCGTCCAATAAAGACCGGCCCCAAAAGCCGCTGTATCGCGCGCCCGGCGCCACGGAATGGAAGGAAGTGGAATGGAGCTGGGCCCTGCCGGAGATCGCCAAACGCGTCAAAGCCACCCGCGACGCCACCTTTACGGAGAAAAACGCGGCCGGTCAGGTGGTCAACCGCACCGAGGCCATTGCCTCCCTGGGTTCCGCCGCTCTGGACAATGAAGAATGCTGGGCCCTTCAGGCCATGCAGCGCGCCCTGGGCCTGGTGTATATCGAGCACCAGGCGCGTCTCTGACACAGCTCCACAGTCAAGGCTCTGGCAGAGTCTTTCGGACGCGGTGCGATGACGAATCACTGGAACGATATCGCCAACAGTGATTGTGTGTTGATCATGGGCAGCAATGCTGCCGAAAACCATCCCATTTCCTTTAAGTGGGTGCTGCGCGCCAAAGATAAGGGCGCCACGCTCATCCATGTGGACCCGCGCTTCACGCGTACCTCGGGCCTGTGCCACCATCATGTGGGCCTGCGCCCCGGCTCGGACATCGCCTTTCTGGGCGGGATGATCAAATACATCCTCGACAATAAGCTCTATTTCGAGGAATACGTGCGCGAATACACCAACGCCCCTCTGGTGGTGAACAAGAAGTACGGCTTTAAAAACGGCCTGTTCGCGGGCTTTGACGCCAAGAAAGCCGCGTACGACAAAAAGGCCTGGGCCTTTGAGCTGGACGACAAGGGCGTGCCCGTGCGTGACGCGAGCTTCAAGAACCCGCGTTGCGTGCTCAACCTGCTGCGCGGCCATTACAAGCGCTACAGCATCGCCGCCGTGGCCAAGGCCACGGGCACTCCGGCCAAGGATCTGGAAACCGTCTACAAGGCCTTTGCCGCCACCGGCAGGCCGGACAAGGCGGGCACCATTCTGTACGCCATGGGTTGGACCCAGCACACCTACGGCGTGCAGAATATCCGCACCATGTCCATGGTCCAGCTGCTGCTGGGCAACATCGGCGTAGCCGGGGGCGGCGTCAACGCCCTGCGCGGCGAATCCAACGTGCAGGGCTCCACGGACCACGGCCTGCTTTCGTCCAGCTTCCCCGGCTATCTGGCCGGTCCCACCAGCGCCCATGCGACCCTGGCGGACTACAACGCGACCACGCCCAAGTCCGCCGACCCCATGAGCGTGAACTGGTGGCAGCACCGGCCCAAGTACATGGCCAGCCTGATCAAATCCTTCTTCCCGGCGCTTTCGCCCGAGGAGGGCTATAGCCTGCTGCCACGCGTGGACGCGGGCAAATCCCTGCTGGACTACTACTGGCAGTCCGTATTCCACAAGATGGGCCAAGGAGAGATCAAGGGCCTGTTCGCCTGGGGTATGAACCCGGCCTGCTCCGGTCCCAACTCCAACAAACACCGCCAGGCCATGACCAAGCTGGACTGGCTGGTCAACGTCAATCTCTTTGATAATGAAACCGGCTCATTCTGGCGCGGTCCCGGCATGGACCCCGCCCAGATAAAGACCGAGGTCTTCCTGTTGCCCTGCGCCGTCTCCATTGAAAAAGAAGGCTCGGTGAGCAACTCCGGACGCTGGATCCAGTGGCGCTATGCCGGGCCCACCCCATGGGGCGAAACCAAGCCCGACGGCGACATCATGCTGGAGCTGATGGAGGAAATCCGCAAGCTCTACCAGCAGGGCGGCGCGTTTCCGGAACCGGTGCTGCAGCTGGGCATCGACGGCTGGAAGGAAGGCCATGCCTTCAGCCCGGCCAAGGTGGCCAAGATCATGAACGGTTACTTCACCCGCGACGTGAAGATCGGCGACAAGGAATACAAAGCCGGAGAGCAGGTGCCCAACTTTGTGGTGCTCCAGGCCGACGGCTCCACGGCCAGCGGCAACTGGCTGCATTCCGGCGCGTGGACTGAAAAGGGCAACCTGATGGCCCGGCAGGAGCACAGCCAGACAGAGGACCAGGCGCGCATCGGCCTGTTCCCCAACTGGTCCTTCTCCTGGCCCGCCAACCGCCGGATCATCTACAACCGTGCCTCGGTGGACAAGAACGGCAAGCCCTGGAATCCGGACAAGGCGGTCATCGCCTGGGACGGCAATGCCTGGGTAGGCGACATCGTGGACGGCGGAGGCGGTCCGGGGGCCAAGCATCCCTTCATTATGCAGAAGGACGGCTTCGGGGCCATTTACGGGCCGGGCTGCGCCGACGGGCCCTTCCCCGAATATTACGAACCCGCCGAATCTCCCTTCGCCAAGCACGACTTCTCGTCCCAGGCGCGCAGTCCGGTCTATTACAAGGCTCCGGGCGAGCGACTGGCCGTGAATGACAAAAAATACCCCTACATCGGCACCACCTACCGGGTGACCGAGCACTGGCAGACCGGCCTGATGACCCGTCGCGTGCCCTGGCTCACCGAGGCCGAGCCCCAGAATTTCGCGGAGCTGGACCCGGTACTGGCCAAGGCCAAGGGCATCAAAAACGGCGACAAGGTCGTGCTGACCAGCCCCCGCGGCAAGATAGAATGCGTGGCCATGGTCACCCCGCGCCTGAAGCCTTACACCGCCAACGGCAAGACAGTGCACGTCATCGGCACGTCCTGGCACTTTGGCTGGCTGGTTCCGGAAGACGGCGGCGACGCCGCCAACCTGCTCACCGCCATGGTGGGCGACCCGAACACGGGTATTCCGGAAAGCAAGGCCTTTATGGTCAACATTGAAAAGAAGGCGGGCTAGTCATGGGCAAGATGTTCTTTGTGGATTTGACGCGCTGTACAGCCTGCCGTGGCTGTCAGATCGCCTGTAAGCAATGGAAAAACCTGCCCGCTGAAAAAACCCGCAACAGCGGTTCGCACCAGAACCCGCCCGATCTCTCGGGGCAGACCATCAGGGTGGTGCGTTTCAAGGAAGCAGCGGACAAGAACGGCAAGGTCAGCTGGAACTTCTTCCCCGAGCAGTGCCGCCACTGTGTGGATGCCCCCTGCAAAGCACAGGCGGATATGGAATCGGAAAGCGCCTTTTTGCACGATGAAGCCACCGGGGCCGTGGTGCCCATGCCGGATTCGGCCAAAGTGGACTTTGAAGGCGTGCGCTCGGCCTGTCCCTATGACATTCCCCGCAAAGACGAGGAAAGCGGCCGGATCACCAAGTGCGACATGTGCTTTGACCGCATTACGCAGGGCATGGTTCCGGCCTGCGTGGCCTCATGCCCCACGGGCTGCATGAACTTCGGCGACGAGGAAGAAATGCAGGCCCTCGCCGGGAAGCGCCTGGAGGAAGTCAAAAAAGACTGGCCCGAGGCCAGCCTGGGGGATGCGGACAGCGTGCGCGTCATCTATCTCTTCAAAGAAGCCCCGGCCGCCTACTTTGAGCATGCCGTGGCCGACGCCTCACGGACCATGCTGGCCAGCACCGAAAAAACGCAGCCCGCCCGGAACATCTCCCGCCGGGACCTGTTCCAGCGCGTGCTGCGCGGCTAGGAGCTGTCTCTAAATTGTCCTTTCGCTCTCTGCCGGCGTCAGGCTCGCCCGTGCGAAGGTCGAATATGTTTGAATATGCTCCCTCCGCCCAGGATACGCCTTTCTTGGCAGAGAACGAAAAGCCTAATTTAGAAACAGCTCCCAGAGCATCAGCGAATCATTATCGAAAACCGGAGGCCGGGAGCGTTGACAATCAACGCTCCCGGCCTTTCCTTATCCCTGCTTCAGTTCCATGATCAATTGCCGCAGCACTTCTTCCTGCGCCGCAAGGCTTTCCAAAGCCCGCGAAGCCTCGCGCATGGCTTCGGCCACATCGCCGGAAATACCGTTCACCCGGCCCACGGCCCTGGTGATCTCTTCCGAAGCCGAAGACTGCTCCTCAGCGGCCGTGGCTATGGTGCGCACCTTGTCCGAAGCCTCAACGGCCATGGAGACGATCTCTTCCAGAGCCGCGCCGGAGCTGTCCGCCAGGGTCGAGGTGCTGACGATCATTGCGACGGTCTGTTCCACATGCCGGATATTGTTGCCTGTGGCCTTTTGAATGTCGCCGATGGCGCTGCCCACTTCCGTGGTGGCGCTCATGGTTTTTTCCGCCAGCTTGCGCACTTCGTCGGCCACCACGGCAAAACCGCGTCCCGCGTCCCCGGCCCGCGCCGCCTCAATGGCGGCGTTCAGAGCCAAAAGATTGGTCTGGTCGGCAATGTCCGAGATAGTGGTCATAATCCGGCTGATGCCCTCGGCCTGCTCGCCGAGCGCTTCCATGGCTTCTTTGAGCACCGAGGCCTGATTACGGGCTTTTTCAATGCCGTTCACGGCGTCACGCACCACACCCGCGCCTTCGTGGGCGCGGCTGCGCATCCTGTCGCTGAACGAAGCCGTTTCAGAAGCATTGCGCGCCACCTCTGAGACCGTGGCGTTCATCTCATCCATGGCGGTAGAGGTTTCGCCCATGCCCGCCGCGGCATCTTCCGCTCCGGCCCCGGCTCCGGCAATGCGGCTGCTCAGAATCTCCGATGCCTCGGACACGGCGCGCACAATGTCCTCCATCCGCGCGGCCGCAGACTGGATGCCTTCCCTGCGGGCGCTGTCGGCAGCCTTGCGCGCGGCATGGGCTTCCTCCAAGGCCAGCCGGGCTTCCTCGCCCTTGCGGCGCGCCTGTTCCGACTGTTCGGTCACTTCCGCCAGACGCTGCCGCAGGCTGCCCACCATGCTGCGCAAGGCATCGGCCAGACGGCCGGTCTCATCCCGTGCGTGCAGAGCCAGTTCCTGGTCCAGATTTCCGGCAGCCACTCCCTGAGCGAAGTCCACGGTCGCGCGCAGGGGTTTGGTGATCATACGCGTAATGCCCACAGCCAGCGCGGCGCCCAAAAGCAATACCGCCGCCAGAATAATCAGGCTGTTGCGAACGGTGGATTTCAGATCCTCGTAATTGCTGTTGACAATGCCTTCGGCAATGCGCAAGCCCGTTACCCCGATGTCGTGCGTCAGACGGCTTGTGGCCGCGGCATAGTCTGCCAGCCGCGTCGAAATCTCAGCCTCTTTGCCTTTGGCCGCGAACATTTCGCGCGCGCCGGTCATATATTCGCTCATGCTTTTTTCCGCCCGCGCAAAGGCTTCCTGGCAGGCGGGCTTGACCAGCCTTCCCTTTACTGTCGCGGCAAGAGCGTTCATACGCGTGAAAATTTCTTCCGCCGCGGCAAAAGCCGCCGCATCGTTGTTGTATATAACGCCTTTCATCAACAGGCGGATTTCCTGGGTCATGGCGTAAAGACGCGCCGCGTCACGCTGATTGTCGGCATATTGCAGGCTCATGGCCGTATTGCCGGCCTCGACAAACTCGCGTGTGGTTTCCCGGACCAGATCTTCCAGAGCCGTCAGGGATTCCAGAGCCGCCGCGCCGAGCCCCTCCATACGCGCTATGACGGCGCGCGTGTGTTCCCCGGTTTCAATAGTTTCCCGGGTGGATGCTACCAGAGCTTCAAACGGCGCCGGGAAATCGCGCACGAATTCCACCAAGGGCACATGCGAGGGGTATTTTATGGAATGCTCACGCATTTTTTCAAAGTCGGCCCGCACTTTTTCCAGAGCCTGTAACGCCTCCTGTCCGGCCTGTTCGCTTCCGGGGGCCTCATTGATGCGGGTCAACGCGTCGTTGAGGCTCCAGCCCAGGTTAAGGGCGAATTTGACCTTGGGAATATATTCGGCGGCCACGCGCCGGGAATCATCGGCCGCCCGCCGCATTTCCGCCGAAGAAAGATAGCCCGCCAGACAGGCGAGCAGAAGAAGCAGCGCGAAACCGCTGCCGATTTTTTTGCCTATACTGCTCGTAAACATAAGAACGCCTCGTTATGTGGAGAAACCCGCTTTATTGCGGTATATAGACGCACGGCCGCAACGTCCGCGGCTGTGCGCTGAAGTCCTTCGCAACGGGCCGACCTGAACCACGGGCCCATGAATGCCTCCGGCCCGGAACAGGCAAACGCCTTGCCTTCATATGATCATATTTATTTAAAAATATATATGGGAGATTGCTGGTCGACCCCGGTTATTTTGTCTGTCGGCAATCGTTCCCGGCGGAACATCACAAGGGTCATCCCAAGTGTTTGATGCGGCTTATTGAACGGGCCGAAACCCCGGTATCCGGGCCGCCCCTGGGGGGGCCAGGATACCGGGAAAAGAAGATTATATGAGGAGGGCCGGGAGAAAAGGCAAACAGACAAGAGGCCGGACAGTGGATCAGTGGGGGACAGCGGGGATAGGTCAACGGGGATAGGTCAGCGGGTCCGGTCCCATACGTCCCTGCCCGTCCGGTAGTTCCAGGTTATCCAAGGCCGCCACCTGCTCCGAGGTCAGTCGGAAATCAAAAACCTCGCTGTTTTCCCTGATCCGTTCCCGATGGACGGATTTGGGAATGGGCAAAAGACCTTTTTCCAGATGCCAGCGCAGCAGTATCTGAGCCGGTGTTTTGTTGAGCGTGGCGGCCAGTTCCCGCACAACAGGCTGCTCCATGTCCCGTCCCCGGCCCAACGGGCTCCAGGAAACGACCTGGATGCCGCATTGGGTGCAGAAACGGCAGAGCCCCGCCTGGCTGAACAAAGGGTGGACTTCAATCTGGTTGAGCGCAGGCCAGAAACCGAAGGTGTCGCGCATTTCGCTGAGATGCTCGGCCAGAAAATTGGAAACGCCCAGGACGCGGATCTTGCCCTGCTCTTTCTGGCGCAACAACTGCTCAAAAGCGCGCAGCCGCCGGGCGTCGTCCAGGCCCGGCCAGTGCAACAGACAGCCGTCCAGATAATCCAGGCCCAACAGCTTGAGGCTCTGATCCAGAGCGCGTACCGGCTCGGCAAAGTCCGTGGGCCAGATTTTGGAAAGCACGAACAGCGTCTCGCGCGGTTGGCCGCTTCGCCGCAGGGCTTCGCCCACCGTGCCTTCATTGTGGTAATACGCGGCCGTGTCAATATAGCGATAGCCGCAGGCCACGGCTTCCCGCACGGCCAGAGCCAGTTCAGGCCCTGAAGCCTTATAACAGCCGAAGCCGAAACCGGGCATCTCCATGCCGTCATTAAGACGCAACAAAGCGGAAATATTTCCAATCATATAAAACTCCCGCCGTACCGGATTGTTCCGGCACAGCCTGTTGTCATTAAGAATATTTTAGGGTTGAAATGTGACACAGTTCAAACTCTAGACCACCCGCGTGCCGGGCATGCACGTTCTTTCAGAGTACTGTGGGCGAGGCGGCCCGGCAAGCCCCGGCAACGTCGCAGGGCCGTCCGCCGCCTTGACAGCGCCCATTTCGGGTCTTATGAAAGGTAGTCTTGTTACTATCTTAACCGTGGAATACCGCCATGTCCGCACATTCCGCCGCGCCGGGCCGTCCGCCTGTCCGTCTGACCCATATTCTGCTTGTCCTGGCTGTTCTGGCCGGGCTTTTTTTCAGCATACGGCCCCAGCCCGTGCAGGCCGCGCCGCCCCAAGCCTCCGGCCAACCCGCTGAACTGCGCGTGCTGGCGACCACGTTTCCGGTATATCTGTTCACCCGTAATGTGGCCCACAGCCGCCCCTATGTGCGGGTGGAGCTGCTGATTCCGGCTCAGGCCGGTTGCCCCCATGACTACGCCCCCACGCCCCTCGATCTGCAAAAATTGGCGCAGGCCCAGGTGGTGGTAATGAACGGCCTGGGGCTGGAAGAGTTCCTGGCCGCCCCCCTGAAAAAAATCAACGCCAAGGTCAAGGTCATTGACAGCAGCAAAGGCATTGATCCTCTGCCCCTGCCGCGCGGCATGTCGCCTTCTCCGCATGCCGGACACGACCACGGCAATGTCAATCCGCACATTTTTGCCGGACCGCGGCAAGCCGCCGCCATGGTCTATAATATCGCCGCAGGCCTGGCCCGCGTTGATCCTCAAGGGGCGGCGGCCTATCGTGCCGCCGCCGAGGACTATGCCGCGCGCCTGCTTTCCGTGGGCCGCCGTCTTGCCGAGGTGGGGGCCTGCGCCCCGCGCAAGGGCATTGTGCTGCAACACGACGCGCTGGCCTATCTGGTCCATGACGCGGGCCTGGAGGTTATGGACGTGATTCAGGAAAGCGAGGACGTTCAACCCTCGGCGGCCCGGCTCATGGAACTGGTGCGGCGCATCCGCGAAGAAAAGCCCGTGCTCATTGCCGGCGAGCCGCAGTATTCGGACAAACCCGCCCAGACCCTGGCGCGCGAAACCGGCGTGCCCGCGGCGCAGCTTGATCCCGTGGCCTCGGGTCCCGCCGATGCGCCCCTGAGCTACTATGAGACCGTCATGACCGCCAATTGCAAAACCCTTGAGCATTATTTTGACCCGCGTTGAAGACTCCGCCCCGGCCATCGCCTTTGAGCATCTGAGCGTACGCCGGGGAAACAATCAGATTCTTGAGGACATCTGCGCCGGCGTGCCGCGCGGCGGCAATACCGTGCTGGTGGGCCCCAACGGCGCGGGCAAGACCACCCTGCTGCTCTGCCTCATCGGCGAAGCGCCCTATACCGGGCGCATCCTTCCCGACGGCAGGCGCGACGCGGCCTGGCCGCGCCTGGCTTATGTGCCCCAGCAATTGCAGATGGACGGCGGCCTGCCGTTGCTGGTCAGCGAATTTCTGTCTCTGGAGCGCCAGCGCAGGCCGCTCTGGCTGGGGCTGAAAGCCGGGGCGCGCGCACGGGCTCGCCGCCTGCTGGCTCTGGTACGGGCCGAACATCTGGAAAACCGCCGCCTGGGCGACCTCTCCGGCGGCGAACTGCGCCGTGTGCTGCTGGCAGCGGCTCTGGGCCATGAGCCGGAGCTGCTGGTGCTGGACGAACCGGAAGCGGGCGTGGATTTTCAGGGCGAACGCCTGTTCTGGGAAGTCTTGGACACGGCCCGGCGCGAATACGGCTTTACCCAGCTCATGGTCAGCCACAATCTGCCCCTGGCGGCCCATTACGCCACGCATGTGATCTGCCTGAACAAATATGTGCGCGCCGAGGGTCCGCCGCGCACCACCCTGACCGCCGCCACCTTGCTGAATCTCTTCGGTGTGCCCATCCACCTCTATCCGGACCAGTGCGACGGCGCGGACCCGGCCTGCCCCCAGTGCGGGGCGCTGCACGGGCCGGATCATCTGCCGTCCGATCCGGGACAGCGGCTGAACGTCCTGGCCCCCCTTCCCTGCCGGGGCTGCGCTCTGCACGTGCCCCCGGCGGCCACGGCAGCGCCGGACAATCCGGCCGAAGCGGGCAATACCGCCGGGGGAAATCCTCATGCCTGATTTCTCGCCGGTTTACACGCTGATCGGCCTGTTGCCCCTGGACTGCCTGCAGGCCCGCTTCATGCAACAGGCCCTGCTGGGTCTGTTGCTGCTCACGCCCATGGCAGCCGTGCTGGGCGTGGAGGTCATCAATTTCCGCATGGCCTTCTTTTCCGACGCCATCGGGCACTCGGCCTTCGCCGGAGTGGCCCTGGGCCTGATTCTGGCTGTGAACCCCCGGCTGTCCATGCCGCTTTTCGGCGTGCTGGTGGGGCTGGCGGTCATGGTCGTGCGCCGCAAAAGCAATCTCTCCGCCGATACGGCCATCGGCATCGTGTTTTCAGCGGTGGTGGCCTTCGGCCTGGCCGTGGTCAGCCGGGCCAGCGGCGTGGCCCGCGACATGCAGCAATTCCTCTACGGCGACATCCTGACTATCAGCGAAGGCGAAATCGCCTTTCTGGGCCTGCTCTTCCTGGGCATGTTGCTCTTTCAGGCCGTGGGCTACAACCGCCTCCTGGCTATAGCCCTCAATCCGGTCATGGCCAGGGTGCACGGCATACGCGTGGCTCTCTGGCAATATCTTTTCGCGGGCCTGCTGGCCTTGGTGGTCATGTTTTCGGTCTGGGCCGTGGGCGTGCTGCTGGTCACGGCCATGCTCATCGTACCGGCGGCCACAGCCCGCAATCTGGCCCGCACCGCAGGCGGCATGTTCTGGTGGGCCTTGCTGGTGGGCATCAGTTCCGGCTTCGCCGGGCTGACTCTGTCCGCCCAGGATTGGCTGGCCACGTCCAGTGGAGCCACCATAATTCTGGTTTCCTGCTGCTGGTTCGCGGCAAGCTGCGTCTGGGCCGCCCTGCGCGGGCACCGGCGGGCCTGAACCCGCGCGCTGCCATGTCCCCCTGGCCCACTCTTCAGATCACCACAGCCCACGGCCCGAGCCGGGCCGTGGCCCCGTATGTCATTTCAGCCAGCCGGGCCACGGACATTCCGGCTTTTCACGTCCGCTGGCTGCTGGAACGCCTGCGCGCCGGATATTGCCTCTGGCGCAATCCCTTTAACGCCGGACAAGGACAATACGTCTCCTTCGAGCGTTGCAGGCTGCTGATCTTCTGGAGCAAAAATCCCCTGCCCCTGCTGCCGCATCTGTCGGAAATCGAGGATTACGGCTTCAAGTATTACTTTCAGTTCACGCTCAACAATTATGAAGCCGAGGGCCTGGAGCCGGGCCTGCCCCCGCTGGAGCAGCGCCTGGAAACCTTCTGGCGCCTGTCGGAACGGCTCGGCAGGCAGCGGGTGATCTGGCGCTGGGACCCGCTGCTGCTGGCCGCGCAACTGCCTCCGGAAGCCCTGCTGGAACGCCTGGATGCCCTGGGCCGCAGGATCAGCCCGTATACGGACAAGCTGGTAATCAGCTTTCTGGATATGTACCTGAAGATCAGAAGCCGTCTGGCCGCCCATGCCGCAGTGCCGCGCGCGCCTTCGGAAGCGGAAATGCTGGCCCTGGCTCAAGGCCTGGCCCGCCGCAACGCCGCGTGGCCGCATCCCTTGGCGCTGTGCACCTGCGCCGAAGCTCTGAATCTTTCCGCCCTGGGCATCGCGCCCAATGCCTGCGTGGATCCGGCATTGATCAGTCGCCTCTGCCCGGACGACGCGGAGATCCAGCGGTTCTGCGGCCTGGACCCGACACGCGCGTCCTTACTGCCTGGAAGCAGACCCGGCAAGGCCGCCAAAGATCCCAGCCGCCGCAAGCACTGCCAATGCCTGCCCGCCAAGGATATCGGCGCGTACAGCACCTGCGCCCACGCCTGCGTCTATTGTTATGCCAATCAATCCCAGGCTGTGGTCCGGGCCCGGCTGTTGTCGCGGCGGCCCGGCGCGGAGAGCCTGATCTGAATCCTCGGGCACAGTGTGTTCAGGCCCTCACGCTTCAGACGGCGCATACTCGCGTAATAAGCGATGCCCAAGGGCAACGCGGCCCCCAGCCAGGCCAGAGGATTGGCCAGGCAAACCCCGTTGAAGCCCCACCAGACAGCCAGCACCACGGCGGCCAGCGCGCGCATGAGCAGCTCCATGACCCCGGCCAGTGTGGGGATCAGACTTTGTCCGAGACCCTGGAGGGTATTACGGTAAATAAAGAGCAGTGCCAGCACCCAGTACATGCAACCGCTGATCTCCAGATAAGTCTGCCCCATCTCGATGACTCGCTCCTGCCCCTCACCCACGAAAAGCGCGATAAGATGGTGTCCGCCCGTAATATTGACCACGGCAATAGCGATACTGAAACCCACGGACATGAAACAGCACTGGCGCACGCCCTGCCGGATGCGCTCCAGATTGCGCGCGCCGTAGTTCTGTCCCGTGTAGGTGGCCATGGCCAGACCAAAGGACATCATGGGCAGCACGGCCACCATGTCGATTTTCTGCGCGGCGGTGTAGGCGGCCACGGCCAGGGGGCCCAGGCTGTTCAGGGCCGCCTGCAGAATGATCGCGCCCACAGCGATGACCGACATCTGGAAGCCCATGGGCAAGCCGATGCGCATGGGTTTCCAGATATCCTTGAAGCCGAGTTTCCAGTCCTTGGCGTGCGGCCGCAGCAGGGGCTGCTTGTTGAGGATGTAGCCCACGCAGAGCAGGCCCGATACCACTTGGGCCAGCACCGTGGCCCAGGCCGCGCCCGCCACGCCCATCTTAAAGTAAAGGATGAAGATGAAATCCAGAACAATATTCAGGAGGCAGGCGATGATCAGAAAAAACAGCGGGGTCTTGCTGTCGCCCAGGGCCATGATCATGTTGGAAAGCAGATTGAAAAGCACGGCCGCGCCGATGCCCCAGGAAATGACGATGATATAACTGTGGGCGTCCTCCATGATCTCTGGCGGCGTGAGCATGAGTACAAGCACCGTGCGTGAAAGCAACACGCCGGAGATCGTCAGAACGACCGCCACAACCGCGCTGAGCAGAATACCGGCGCAAAAACTGCGCCGCACGCCCACCTTGTTGCAGGCGCCGAAAAACTGGGCCGTGACAATGGAAAACCCCGAAGTCATGCCCATGACAAAGCCCAGGACCAGAAACAGCAGGCTGCCGGTGCTGCCCACGCCCGCCAGGGCCGTGACCCCGATGGTCCTCCCCACGATCAGGGTATCGGCCATATTGTAGATCTGCTGGAAAAGATTGCCGATAAAGAGCGGCAGCGCGAAGAAAAAAATCAGCTTCGCCGGGCTGCCCTGAGTCAGATTTTTAGCCATATCTCCATCACAACTAAATACGTTCGATGCATCCAGCCGGCCGAAAAGACGCCGCCTGAATGCAACATTTCAAATTACCACCTGAACCATGCCGCCCGCAAGCATTGCGGCACCACGGCCCAGGGCAGACGCATCTAAAAAAGATCTATAGACTGGGGGCTATGGAAGACCCTATTGAAATCACATTGGCTATTTTCCGTGACCTGACTGACCCACGAGTAGAGCGCACAAAGATACATAGTCTTGAGACTATTATGTTTATTGCTTTATGTTCGTATTTGTCAGGCGGTGACGGCTTTTATGACATGGAAGATTATGCCCATGCCAGACAGGATTGGCTCAGCAGCCATATAGGCATGCAAAGCATTCCCAGTCATGATACCTTCAACCGCGTATTTCAGGCAATTTCCCCGAGTTGCTTTGGCGAATGTCTCCTTGAATTATCCCGACGTCTTCGGGAGAAAGTGACCGGCGACATAGTGGCCTTTGACGGAAAAACACACCGGCGCACTACCAGGAAGAATGGGACAGCTTTACATATGCTCAACGCTTGGTCCGTGGAAAATCGTTTGGTTCTCGGACAACTGGCCGTAGAAGAAAAGAGTAATGAAATTACAGCCATTTCCCAATTAATGGATATGCTGGACTTGAAAGGGTGTGTAGTAACGGCCGATACGCTCAACTGCCAAAAAGTTGTAGCGGCTAAAGCCATCGAGAAACAGACTGCTTACCTTTTGGCATTGAAGAGCAATCATCCTATGTTTTACGAGGAAGTACGTATGCATATGGATGCTCTATCCTGTGACGTTCCACCGGGATTTGAACAAATTGAGAAAGAACATGGCCGTATTGAAACCCGGCGGTGTTGGCAATCACCTTCAATAGACTGGTATAGCGATAAGGAGCAGTGGGCTGGCTTGCAAAGCTTTGTACTTATTGAGTCAGTGCGTGAAAGTAGAGGAAAAATCGAGACAAACCGTCGTTACTACATAAGTAGTTTAGCTCAGGATGAAGTGCGTGCCGCTAAAAGCGTGAGAGCTCATTGGCAGATAGAAAACGCCTTGCACTGGTGTCTTGATGTAGTTTTTGATGAAGATCAAAGTCGAGCACGGGTTCGTAATGCGGGCAAAAATCTTGGAATTTTGCGAAGTATCTGCCTCAATTTACTTCGGCGCATGCCAGGGAAATCGAGCTTGAAGGGCAAGAGGTTCAAGATTGCGCTGAGTGAAGATTTTCTCCTTCAGGCTCTCAGAATTTAGATGCGTCT
>NZ_JH114300.1:204529-280120 GCF_000224635.1 Desulfovibrio sp. 6_1_46AFAA | reverse complement strand
TGGTATAGCGATAAGGAGCAGTGGGCTGGCTTGCAAAGCTTTGTACTTATTGAGTCAGTGCGTGAAAGTAGAGGAAAAATCGAGACAAACCGTCGTTACTACATAAGTAGTTTAGCTCAGGATGAAGTGCGTGCCGCTAAAAGCGTGAGAGCTCATTGGCAGATAGAAAACGCCTTGCACTGGTGTCTTGATGTAGTTTTTGATGAAGATCAAAGTCGAGCACGGGTTCGTAATGCGGGCAAAAATCTTGGAATTTTGCGAAGTATCTGCCTCAATTTACTTCGGCGCATGCCAGGGAAATCGAGCTTGAAGGGCAAGAGGTTCAAGATTGCGCTGAGTGAAGATTTTCTCCTTCAGGCTCTCAGAATTTAGATGCGTCTGCCCTGCACCACGGCCGCCCCGTACTTGACAACAGTGCGGCTTTAGGCAAGCTCAAAATAAAAACATTTTTATCCCACCTCCAAGCCCGGAGAATCAGCATGTCCACGCCCGAGCTCATTTTCGGCACTGTGCGCAACAGGCTTGCATTTGCCCTTTTTCTGCTGTTCCTGTCTGTTGGAAACGCCTGGGCCGCGCCGGAATACAAGGCTCCGATCCCCCAGAAGGTCAACGGCCTGATCAGTTACTGGCGTTTTGAAGGCCCGGTGGAGCAACCCGGCGGCCAGGAAAGGCTGGAACTGGGCTTCAGCATGGACAAGCAAAAGTGCCGAGATGCCTACGGCGAGGACGGCGAATCGGTCTGTCGGCGTAATTTCGGCAGACGGCCCGCGCCCGAAGTAACGATCACGCCGCCCATTCCGGGCCACTGGGAATGGAGCGGAGACCGCCTGCTCTTTTTCCCGGAAAAAGGCTGGCCCGTGGACACGGCCTACAAGGTGGATATCAGCCGGGCCCTGCCGCCGCGCATAGCCGTGTCCGGCGCGGTGACCTTCCGCAGCGCGCCCTTGCGCGCAAAAATTACGGGCAGTTTCAAATTTGATCCTGAAAATCTCAAAACCATGGCCGTCAGCGGCGAAATACACTTCAATTCGTCTGTGGACAAAACCGGCGTGGAGAGCCGTTTCAGCGCCACTCCCCAGGGCGAAGGCCTGTTGCTGGGTGAGCCCGTGCTGCATTTTAACGGTGATGATCGTCTGAACTACAGCCTGCCGGTCCTGCGCCTGGCGGCAAACGACGCGGGCCTGCGCGTCTCCTTGGCGCCGGGCTTCACGGCGGTGTACGGTGGCCCCCCTTCCAAGGGCGAGGACTTTTTCGTGCGCCTGCCCACCATCGACAACCTGTTCACACTGAACGCCGCTGATCTCAGCGTCGCCACCCGGCCCGACCTGCGGGCGCAGATGGTGCTTGCGCTGCATTTTTCCCTGCCGGTCAAGCCTTCAGAGGTTCTGGGCAAGCTGGACGTGCGCCTCTTGCCGCCGGGCCTGGAAAGTGAGGAACAAAGACAGCCCGACAACGAAGACGAAGAGGGCGATGGAAACGAAAAATCCCGGCGAGCCCCGGCCTGGACCATGGAACAGCTCACTCCGGAAATAGTCTCCCAGGCTCCCCGGCTCGCATTGCAAGCCGGGGATGAGGAGGACAAGCCGTCCACGGATATTTTCTTCGCTATTGCCGACAACCTGGAGGCCGACCGCAGCCTGTTGTTGTGCCTGCCCCAGGGCCTGGCCAGCGCCGCGGGGCTGCATTCCGGCGCGGAAAGCCGGAAGCTGCTGCAAACGCCCGCCTTTCCCGAAGCTCTGCGTATTATGCAGAAGGGCGGCGTGCTGGCTCTGACCGGCGACGCCGTGGTCTCCATCTACAGCCGCAATCTGGATGCCGTGGACTATGAAGTGGCCCAGATCCGGCCCGAATTTCTCAATACCTTTCTGCTGGCCAACCTGGATCAACTGGACTACGACAATTACGATTATGATCAGCCCTATACCGGCAGCCGCCCGGATCTTGACAATCTGAGCGTCATCAGCCGGGGCAGCCTGCCGCTGCAGCGGCGTGACGCCATGTCGGCCCAGTTCAGCGCGCTCAATCTGCGCCCCCTGCTCCGCGACGGTCAGAAAGGCCTGTTCTATCTCAGCCTCACGGGTCGGCGCGACGCCGACAGCGTGAGTAAAGAAAACCGCTTTGTGCTGATGACGGACCTGGGCCTGATCCATAAGACCTCCGCCCAGGGCGGAAGTGTGGTCTATGCCGTCAGCCTGGCCGACGGCAAACCGCGCGGCAATGTGAACGTCCAGGTGATCGGAGCCAATGGCCTGCCTGTGTTCAGCGCCAGAACCGATGCGCGCGGCAAGGCCGTGCTGCCCTCTCTCGCGGGCTTCACGCGCGAAAAGAAACCCCTGGCCCTGGCGGCGGCCCAGGGGAGCGATCTGGCCTTCCTGCCCCTGGAGCAATATGCACGCAAGCTCAATTATTCGCGCTTCGACGTGGGCGGCAACCGGCTTTCCGACCAAGGGCTCAACGCCTATCTGTTCAGCCAACGCGGCATGTACCGTCCCGGTGAAAGCCTGCATTTCGGCTATCTTGTCAAACAGGGACAATGGGGCTCCACGGAGCTTGCGGGCCTGCCGTTGCGGGCCACGCTGTACAATCCGCGCGGCAACAAGGCGGCCGATAAAAAAATCACGCTGACGGCCGAGGGTTTCGGCGAACTATCTTTCCCCCTGGAGGAAACAGCCCCCACCGGCCCCTGGGAATTGCGCCTGAGCACCGCCGACGGCGGACAGCGCGGCGAAGTTTTGCGCGTGTCCAGGGTCATGGTGGAGGAATTCCAGCCCGAAACCCTTCGCCTGCAATTGCGGCTCACGCCCGGCGCGGGCAAGGGCTGGCTGCGGCCCCAGGACCTGAAACAAGGGCCGGAAAAGGATCAGGAAAACGGCCTGTCCGCGCGGGTGAATCTGGTCAATCTCTTCGGCGCGCCCGCTGTGGGCCACGACGTCAAACTGCAAGTGCGCTTCGCGCCCGCGGCGTTTCACTTCCGCGAATATGCCGACTACAACTTTTACAATGCGGCCCGGAGTCTGAACGGCCAATCGGCGGAAGTGCCGACCCGGCAGACCGACGACCAGGGGGACGCCGTGTTCGCCCTGGATCTGGCGGGCTACGAGAAGTCCACCTTCCGGTTGAGCGCCCTGGCCGAAGGCATGGACGCCGGCGGCGGGCGCAGCGTCATGGCTGACGCTTCCCTGCTGTTTTCGCCTCTGGAATCAGTAGTGGGCTGGCGTAGCGACGCCGACCTGAACTATCTGCCCCAGCACGGCAAAGCCCGGCTGGACCTGCTGGCCGTGGACCATAAACTCGCCCCCGTGGACCTGGGAGAACTGGAACTGAGCTTTGTGGGCATCAGTTATACGCGCAGTCTGACCCGCGACGGCCAGGGACAGTACCGCTATCAAAATCTGCCCCGGCGCAAGCCGTTGGGCACGCAAAAGCTTCGCATGGACAAAAAGGCGGTTGTGGACCTGCGCCTGGACGAACCGGGCCCGCATCTGCTGGAAGCCCGCGACAAGACCGGCAATCTGGTCCTGCGGGTGCCCTACGAAGTAGCCGGTACGGCCCAGGCGCGCCTGGGCGAGGAACACGAGGCCAGGCTTACCGCAAAACTCAGCAAGCAGGACTACGCCCCGGGCGAAACCATGGAAATAGCCCTGAACACGCCTTACAAAGGCGCGGGCCTGATTACGGTGGAGCGGGAAGACGTGCTGGCTGAAACCTGGTTCACAGCCATGGCCGGACAGAGCGTGCAGCGCCTGACCCTGCCCAGGGGGACTGAAGGCCGGGTATATTGCAATATCACCTATTTCCGGGCCATGGACGACGCTGATATCTTTACCCAACCCATGGCCGGCGTGGTGCTGCCGTTCAGCATTAATATGCGGGGACGCGATCTGGGCCTGAGCGTGCGCACCGAGGCGGACGCCGCGCGCGCGGCAAGCCAGCTGGTCAGGCCGGGGCAGACCCTCCCCGTGCGGGTGCGCGCCGAACAACCGTCCAAAGCCATTGTTTTCGCCGTGGACGAAGGCATTTTGCAGCTCACCTCCTACGCCACGCCCGACCCCCTGCGGGCACTGCTGGGCGACCGGGCCCTGGAGGTGGACACCTATCAGTATTTCGACCTGCTGATGCCGGAATACCGCCATCTGCGCGGCATGATTTCGGCCTTTGGCGGCGGCGAAGCTCCCGCTCCGCCGAATCAGGCCGCCCTGGGTCAGAACCCTTTCCGCAGGCCCGGCGAAGCGCCCATGGTCTTCTGGTCCGGCGTGCTTGACGTGGGGCCCGAGGAAAGCCTGGTCCAGATCCCGGTGCCGCCGCAATTCAACGGCAAACTGCGGATCATGGCCGTGGGCTGCGCGCCCGGAGCCGTGGGCGCGGCCCGGACCGAGGCAGTGTCCAGGGCCGAAGTCGTCATCCAACCCATGCTGCCGCTTTTCGTGACGCCGGGTGATGTCTTTGAGGCCTCCGTCAGCCTGACGGACATGCTGGAACGCTCGGAGGGTCAGGAGGACACAGCTCGCCGTGTGGCTCTTGGCTTGCGGAGCGACGGCGGCTGCACGCTGCTGGACGCCCTGCCCGAGCCCCTGGATCTTAAACCGGCGCGGCAACAGACCGTGCGCCTGCGCTTCCGTGCCGAGGACCTGCCGGGAGGACACAAGCTGAGCTTTATCGCCACGCCCCTGCCCGGCCAGCCCGGCGAAACGGTGACGCGGCCCATGGGCCTTTCCATCCGGCCCGCGCTGCCGCGCTCCACCGACGTGCTTCTGGGCCGGGTCGGGCAGGCCCCGTACACGGCCGAGGCCAAGTCGCCCCGCCGACTCTACCCGCAGTTCGCGGAACTGCGCGCCTCCATCTCCGCCCTGCCGTTGCCGCTGGCCCACGGCCTAATGCGCTGGCTGGCCGCGTATCCTTACGGCTGCACGGAGCAACGCGTCAGCGCGGCTTTTCCCGACCTGGCGCTTCTGGCCCGGCCCGAATTGACGCCGCCTGACGCCCGCTACACGCCACAGAAAATTCGTGCCTGGGTGTTGGAAACCATGCAGATGCTTCAAGCCCGGCAGCTGGATGAAGGGCATTTCGCGACCTGGCCTGGCGGCGGCAGAGGCGATCTCTTCCTTTCCGCCTATGCGGCGGACTTCCTGACCACCGCCAGGACGGCGGGCCTCTCTCTGGCCGAAGGCTTGGACAAAGGATTCCTGGCCGCTCTGGAACAGGAAGCCATGCAGAGCCCCGACAGCCTGGAAGACGCCCGCGTCAAGGCTTATGCGACATGGGTGCTGACCCGCAACGGCGTACTGACCAGCAACATCCTGGCCACACTCTCGGCCTGGCTGGAGCGTTATGGGCCGGAGCAGTGGCGCAATGACCTGACCACCGTGTTCATGGCCGGCAGCTGGAAACTGATGAGGGAAGACAAACTGGCCGGAGAGTTGATCAGGGGATACCGCCCCGAGGCCGCGAAATCCTTTCGGGCGGATTATCCTTTCGACGGCCTGAGCTCCCGCGCCCTGTTTCTTACGGTGCTGGCAGGACAATTCCCGGAGGAACTCCGGGGGCAGAAGGCCCAGGACATGCTCGACGACATCTTCGACCTGGCGGCGCAACAGCGCTATACGACCATCTCGGCGGCGCAGGCGGCCAGGGCCTTGATGGCGTACAGCCAGAGCCTGGACGCCGGGCTGGCGCAGGCCTCGGTCAGCGGGCTGGATCAGACAGGCCGAACTCTCGCCCTGCCGCCGCTTCAGGGCCAGGGCGTGCGCGCCCTGGCCCTGGACAGCGAAAGCGGCGCGCCCTCCCGCGCGTTGCTGGAGCAACTGGCCGGGCTGAGCTTCACGGCGGACGCGCCCTTTTTCTGGCAACTGGAAAACGTGGGCTTCGGGCGAGATCTGCCCACGCGGGCCGTCAGCAAAGGGCTCAGCATACGGCGCGAACTGCGCACGCCCGAAGGCGATCCCGTCACAGCCCCCCAACAGGGCGACGAGGTGGTGGTAGCTGTCATTGCCCGCGCCTTTGACAGAGAGCGGGAGAATATCGCCCTTGTGGACATGCTGCCCGGCTGCTTTGAATTTGTGGTCAGCCAGAGCGGAGAAAGCGCGGAACTGGCCACAAATCAGGGAAGCGTCCACGAGGACCGGGACATGGAGCCCGATTATGCCGAACGCCGGGAAGACCGGATGCTGATTTTCACGGATCTGGCGACGAGCGAGCGGGTTTTCCGCTACCGGGTCAAGATCACGGGCCGGGGCGAATTTACCTGGCCGCCCGTGCAGGCCGAAGCCATGTACGACCCGGAAGCCCGGGCCCTGAGCCTGCCGGAGAAGATAGTCATTGAGGAGTAAACGGCGTCCGTGCGGGAGGCTGGTCCTTGTCGGCCTCCCGCTTTCGCTCTGCTGCGCGGCGCTGGCCTTTGTGCTGGCGCTGCATGCCGCGCCCAGGCCCGACCTTTACGGCAAGGCGGGCTTCTCGCGCATTTTTCTGGACCGCCGGGACCGCGTGCTGCGCATTACCCTGGCCCCGGACGGCGCATACCGTATTTTCACGCCCCTGACGGCCATGCCCCCGGAACTCATGGAAGCCACCCTGCTCTACGAGGACCGTTCCTTTTATCGCCACCCCGGCGTCAATCCGCTGGCCCTGCTGCGTTCCGTGGCCCAGATGGCTCTCGGGGGCCGCCGCATGGGCGGCTCCACCATCAGCATGCAGGTGGTGCGCCTGACCCGGAAGTTCTCCACGGCCAGCATTCCCGGCAAACTGCGCCAGATCTGGCAGGCTCTGGTGCTGGAACGGCATTACGGCAAGGATGAAATTCTCGAAGCCTACCTCAATCTTGCGCCCTACGGCGCCAATGTGGAAGGCGTGGGCGCGGCGGCGCGCATCTGGTTCCACAAGGAGGCCGACGAACTCAGCCTGCCCGAAATTCTGGCCCTCGCACCGGTGCCCCAGCACCCGGCTGCGCGCAATCCCCTGGCAAGCCGGGGCCGCGCCCTGTCCCTGGCCCGTGCGCGCCTGGACAGAATCTGGCGCGAGGCCCATCCACAGGATGCCGGCCAAGGCCTGCCCAATGTGCCTTTGCGGGTGCATGCGCTTTCAGAGCTGCCCTTTGCCGCGCCGCATGTCGTGGACAGCCTGCTGGCCGGAAGCGAACTGCCCCAAGGCCGTATCTCCACCACCCTGGATCTCGGCCTGCAAGGCCTGCTGGAGCGCCAGTTGCGCCGGGCCGTGGAGGCCGGACGGCTGTGGGGCATGGACAATGCCGCCGCCCTGCTGCTGGACTGGCGCAGCTGTGAAATCCTCGCCCTGGCCGGATCAGCCGATTATTTCAACGCCGCGATCCAAGGGCAGGTGGACGGCACGGCGGCGCGACGCTCGCCCGGCTCCACCCTGAAGCCCTTTATTTACGCCCTGGCCCTGCAGGAGGGACTGATCCATCCAGAAACCCTGCTTTCCGACACGCCGCGCGCGTTCAAAGGCTATGAGCCGGAAAATGCCGACGGCGGTTTTCGCGGCCCTATCAGCGCGCGTATGGCCCTGCTGGGCAGTCGCAACATCCCCGCCATCGCTCTGGCCAGCCAGTTGCTCGCGCCGGGCCTGTACGGTTTTTTGGGCAAAGCCGGGGTGCATTTCGAGCACGGACCGGAACATTACGGACTGGCCCTGGTTCTGGGCGGCGCGGAGGTGAGCATGCGCGAGCTGGCCGGGCTGTATGCCCTGTTGCCCAACCGGGGCATCTGGCGCGCTCCCGTGCTCCGGCGAGACGAACACGCGACCGGTCCGCTTCCCCTGCTCAAGCCCGAAGCGGCCTTTGTGGCTCTGCAAATGTTGCGCGCGCCGTCGCCCCAAGGCTTTGACCGCACGCCGACCTACTGGAAAACCGGCACGTCCAACGGCCTGCGCGACGCCTGGACCGCCGGGGTTTTCGGGCCTTACGTCCTGGTGGTCTGGGTGGGCCGTTTTGACGGCGCGGCCAATCCCGGCTTCAACGGCCTGCACGCGGCGGCCCCCATTTTCTTCAGTATCCGGCGCTCCCTTGAGGCCCTGAACCCGACCGGCGCTTTGCCGGATCCGGCCGCCGACGACGAGGGCTTGAATATCCGCCGTATCGCCGTCTGCACGGCCACGGGCGATACGGACCTCAGCCTCTGCCCGGAACCATCGCGCCAGACCGGCACCTGGTTCATCCCCGGCATCTCGCCCATCCGCGATTCGGGCATTCTGCGTCGCATCCTGGTGGATGATGCGACGGGCTTTCGTCAGTGCCGGGCCGTGCCGGGACGCACCAGGGAAGTCGTCTGGGAATTCTGGCCCGCCGACCTGCGTCGTCTTTTCAGTCAGGCCGGCGTACGCAAGCCCCCGGCCCCACCTCTGGCTCCGGAATGCCGCGAGACGGATACCCCCTGGCAGGTTCCCGGCCGCGCCCCGCTGATTTCTTCGCCCAAACCGGGCCTGGTCTATGCGGCGAGCCTCAAACATCCGCAAAAAATTCCTCTGCTGGCCGACGCGGACGCCGACGCGGGCTGTGTCTACTGGTTCGCGGATACGCGCTATCTTGGCCGCAGCGGGCCGGACGAACCGCTGCTCTGGCAGGCCGCGCCGGGCGTCACCCGGCTCACGGCCGTTGACGACCTGGGCCGGGCGAGCAGCGTACGGGTGGTGACGGAAAGCCTGCCCTGAGTGCGTGTCCGCCATGTGCGCACGGCGTCGTCGGGCTGTTTGCTTTGACAAGGATTGGCCGAGACCATATTCTGTTTCCCCCTTTTGTTTCGGAACCCGTTGGGGAAACTTCCGTGCCAAGGCAATTCACTCATTTCAAATGTTAATTGCTCTGGCGGTCGCGTGAGCGGACCCCGCAGCACTCGGGCGGTATAGAGTTTGAGATGTGCAACATTTCAAACGCAAAATGTTGTAATGGCCGGAGCCGGTTTTTCATGGACAGGTTGCTGCTCACTCTCGGGATCATTTTCGTCAGCTTGGCGGCGGGCTATGCCTTCCGGCACGCCGTCACGACCGGGCGCGTCCGCCTTTCCGAGGGAACCCTGATCCTTGCGCGCCAACGCTTGCAGACAGCGGCGGTCTTTGTGCTGATTCCCATCTCGGCCATGCTCTCCCTCTGGGGCCTGCCCTCGCCGGACACGCGCCTGCTGGCCCTCCCCCTGCTGGGCCTTGCCGCCTGGATCTGGGGCGGCGCCCTCTCACTGCTCTTCGCCCGCTGGCTCAGGCTGGACCGGGCCCAGACCGGCAGCCTGTACTGCTGCGGCACCTTCACCAACATCGGCGCCGTGGGCTCACTGGTCTGCGTGCTCTTTCTCGGCGAAAGCGCCATCGCCCTGGTGGCCTTGTACCGGCTCTGCGAGGAACTGTTTTATTTCAGCGTTTCCTTTCCCATCGCCCGCTGGTACAGCCGGGAAAACGACAACCAACGGCTTTCCTTCCGCAATCTGCGCTTTGATCCCATTTTAAAAGTGGTGCTCAGCGCCCTTCTGCTCGGCATCGCGCTCAATCTGCTGCATGTGCCCCGCCCGGAATTCTGCGGCCGCCTGGCCTCCGGCTTCATGATTCTGGCTACCGTGCTTTTTCTGTTTGCCATCGGTCTGAGCCTGCGGCTGTCGCGTCTGGCCCGGTATACCCGCCAGAGCCTTGCCGTGTGCGCCATAAAATTCATCGGCGTGCCGCTGTTGATCACCGGCATTGCCAAGGCCGTCGGTTACGGGGCCATTGACAACGGCCTGCCCCTGAAAGTGGTGGCCGTGCTCTCATCCATGCCCGTGGCCATGACCGCGCTGGTGCCGCCGTCTCTGTTCAGTCTGGACCTGGATCTGGCCAATGCCTGCTGGATTTTCAGCACACTGGCTCTGGTGGCGGTGCTGCCCGCTCTGCTTCTGGTCCTGCCGCGGCTCTGACGCCCGGCGCGCCGCAGTCGATCCCGCGATAAAATATCTGATTTTACCGCGCATATCTTCAGAGGAGGTTTTACTGATGAAACGCTGTTTGCTCCGGAGCGCCCTGGCGCTCTGCGCCTGTCTGCTGGCCGCGCCGCTCCCGTCCCCGGCGGCCCCCTACAAAGCCGAGTACAAACTGAGCGTGGTGCCCGGCGCCACGTCCGGCTGGGGCATGACCGCCGCGTATTTCGCCGATCTTGTGCGCGAACGTTCGCAGGGGCGCATCAACATCAAGGTCTATCCTTCCAGCCAGCTGCTGGCGGGCAAGCAGACCTCGGAATTCCTGATGCTGCGCAACGGGGCCATTGACTTCGCCCTGGCTTCCACCATCAACTGGTCCCCCCAGATCAAGGAACTGAACCTCACGGCCCTGCCCTTCTTCCTGGCCGTGCAGCCGGACCGCTACAAGGCCATGGACGCCGTCATGGCGGGCAAATCCGGCAAGATGATGGTTGACGCCATTGAGAAAAAGGGCGTGAAAATCATCGGCTGGGCCGAGAACGGCTTTCGCGAAATGACCACCAGCAAGGGCCCCATCAGCAAGCCCGAGGACATGAGCGGGCTCAAGATCCGGGTGGTGGGCAGCCCCATCTTCATTGAGACCTTCCGGGCGCTGGGCGCCAATCCCGTGAACATGAACTGGAGCGAAGCCACCACCGGCTTCCAGCAAGGCGTGGTGGACGGGCAGGAAAATCCCACCAACGGCATCAATATCCCGCTGAAAATCTGGGATTATCACAAGTATCACTGCGACTGGCACTACATCATCGACCCGCTGCTCATGGGCGTGAACCCCACGGTCTGGAAACGCTTCAGCCCCGAGGACCAGAAATTGCTTCTGAAATGCGCCTCGGAAACCGAAAAATACGGCAAGGCGCTTTCCCGCCTGGGCATGGACGACGGCTCTTCCCTGTCCTACCTGAAGAGCATCGACAAACTGCCGGAAGTGACCGAGCCCTACGCCTTCATGGAACAACAGGGCATGGTCGTCACCCGGTTGAGCCCGGAACAGATCGCCAAATTCCATGAGGCCACCCAAAAGGTGCGCGCGGACTGGACCGCCAAGATCGGCCCGGGTCTGGTCAAAGCCGCTGAAGAGGACATGGCCGCCGCCAAGTAACTAGAGCAGATTAACTTTGAAATTTTACAAATTTCAAAGTCGGCATTCTGGCGAAAAACGTGGTTTTCACCAGAATCCACGCCGCGTTGCTCTCGATGCCTGTACGCCCTTTGGGCTACAGGCACGGCCCTACGGGCCGCCCGTCGGGTTGGTCTTCGCGGCGCGCCGCACCGTGTGCGGCGTTAGAGCAATTTCAAAGTGAAAATGCTCTAAAGAATCGGGCGGATGCCGAAGCTCAGCGCCTGTTGGCGAACGGGCCTTTGCTCCGGCATCCGCGCCGGAATGCGGAGAGCAGGATGTTGCGTTTTCTGGATACGCGCTTTGAGGAACTTCTCGGTTCGCTGTTGCTGGCGGTCATGGTGAGCATCGCCTTCATCAATGTGATCGTGCGCTACTGCACGTCTTTTTCCTTCGCCTGGACCGAGGAGCTGACCGTCAATTTTTTTGTCTGGGTGGTGCTGCTGGGCACGGCGCGCTCTTTCCGGGAAGGGAGCCACCTGGGCATGAACCTGCTCTATGACGCACTGCCGCGCAACGCGCGCCGGATCTGCTACTGGCTCGGCATGCTGCTCTGCATCGCCTTTTTCGGGGCGCTGTGCTGGACCGGCACGCTGGAAGTGCTGGACGAGTACGATCTGGAATCCATTTCCGAGTCCCTGGGCATTCCGGTCTGGTGGTACACTATCGCCACGCCGCTCTTTTCCCTGCTGATTATTTTCCGCATGCTGCAACGGTCCTGCGCCGATCTGCGCTCGGGCAACTACTAGAGGGGGTCGTCATGGAAACAACCTTGTTTCAGGACCCCGCGTTCTGGCTGCTCACGCTCTTTCTGATCCCCCTGCTGCTCAGGGTGCCCATCGCCCTTTCCTTGGGCTTTGCGGCCCTGGTGGTCGTCTGGAAGTGGGACATGGGCTTCAGCATGCTCTCCTACAACTTTTTCGCGGGCATCGCCAAATTTCCCCTCCTGGCCATCCCCTTCTTCATCCTGGCGGGCTATATCATGGAGCGCGCGGGCATCGCGGCGCGCATCGTTGCCCTGATGGAAGCCCTGACCGGCTCCATGACCGGCGGCCTTGCCGTGGCTACCGTGGCCGTGGCCACCTTCTGGGGAGCGGTAAGCGGCTCCGGCCCGGCCACCGTGGCCGCGCTGGGCCTGATCCTGATCCCCGGCATGGCCATGGCGGGCTATGACAAAGCCTTTGCCGCGGCCACGGTTTCCGTGACCTCGGGTCTGGCCATCGTCATTCCGCCGAGCATCGCCTTCATCGTCTACGGCGGCGTGGCCAACGTCTCGGTACCGGCGCTGTTCGCGGCGGGCTTTATCCCCGGCGTCATTGTGGCCCTGTTCATCATGGGCGCGGTGCTGATCATTTCGCGCAAAAAGGGCTACCGGGGCGAAAAGCGCGGCCAGCCGGTGGGCAAGGCCTTGCGCGAGGCCTTCTGGGGCATAATGACGCCTGTGGTCATTCTCGGCGGCATTTACGGCGGCGTGTTCACGCCCACCGAGGCCGCGGCTGTGGCCGTGTTCTATGGCCTGTTCGTGGGCGTGTTCATTTACCGCACCATCAACAGCCTGAACATGCTGTTCGAAATTTTTTCCGCCAGCATGCGGGCCACGGCCGTGGTCATGATTGTGGTGACCTGCGCGGGCCTTTATTCCTGGGTGGCCTCCACCGTGGGCTTGGTGGAAAAAGGTTCGGCCGTGCTGCTCTCCCTTTCGGACAACCAGTGGGTTGTGCTGCTGATGATCAACATCATCCTGCTACTGGCAGGCATGCTGCTGGACGCCATCTCCATTTATTACGTTTTTCTGCCCTTCATGCTGCCCATCATGGCCCACTTTCACTGGGACCCCATCTGGTTCGGCATCATGATGACGGTCAACCTGGCCGTGGGACAGGTCACGCCGCCCGTGGCGGTCAATCTGTATGTGGGGGCCAACATCAGCGGCCTGAGCATGGAGCAGATCAGCA
This sequence comes from Desulfovibrio sp. 6_1_46AFAA, assembly GCF_000224635.1. NCBI lineage: Bacteria > Pseudomonadati > Thermodesulfobacteriota > Desulfovibrionia > Desulfovibrionales > Desulfovibrionaceae > Desulfovibrio > Desulfovibrio sp. 6_1_46AFAA. Next base: position 267,104 of record NZ_JH114300.1, on the reverse strand, counting down.
AACCGGCCCTGCCGCTGATTTTCGCGGCATTGCTGGCCCTGGCCGTCATTGTGCTCTTCCCCCGGCTTTCCACATTCCTGCCGCAACTGCTCGGCCTGTCATAGCCGACATTCTACTTGAAAGGCTCTAAACGCGACAAAGCCCCCGTCCGAAATCCGAACGGGGGCTTTGCCGTCAATGTCTTACAAAGATGAATCGCTACATATGCCGAGGCATTCCCGTAGCGCTTCCTCATGGGCCATACGGGAAGCCGGGGAAAAACAAACCAGCCGCACCTCGTCCGGTTCCGAGTGATCGCGCAGGAAATCCAGCACCGTGGCCACGGCGATATGAGCCGCCTCCCGTGCCGGATAGCCGTAAACACCGGTGGAAATGGCCGGAAAGGCCACAACCCGCGCCTTGACGGCCACGGCCTCTTCCAGAGAGCGTCGGTATGCCGAGGCCAGCAGACGCGCTTCGCCGTGCGTGCCGCCCCGCCAGACCGGGCCCACTGTGTGGATGACATAGCGCGCGGGAAGGCGAAAGCCGGGCGTGACTTTGGCCTCGCCCGTGGGACAACCGCCCAGAGGACGGCAGACGGCCAGGAGTTCCGGTCCGGCGGCACGGTGAATGGCTCCGTCCACGCCACCTCCGCCCAGCAGGCCTTCATTGGCGGCATTGACAACGGCATCCACTGCTTGGCGGGTGATGTCGCCTTCCATAATGCGCAACCGTCGCGCGGCCTTTTCCATATGATTTGCTTTCGGCATGGCATTGCGGCTTCAGGGCCGACGATATCCTCCCACAGCCCCGTGCGGGCTGAGTACGATCTGCCACAATTGCAGATCACGCGCGCGGAACGCCCCGGCGCAACTCAGCAAATAGTAATGAAACATACGAAACACGCTTTCCGAGCAAGAGAATTTTCCCTCTTCCCGTCCTCGTCTGAAGTTCTCGGCCCAGGCCATCAGAGTCTTGTCGTAATCGGCCCCGAAATTGTGCCAGTCTTCCATGACAAAACGTCCGGCAATGGCATTACCGATCTCGGCAATGCTGGGCAGGATGCCGTTGCGGAAGATATATTTTTCAATCCACGGGTCCACGGAAAGGCGTTTCTGATTGGCGCCGATGGTGTGCAGCAGAAAAAGGCCGTCCTCACGGAGCAGATGATGGGCCGAATCCATGAACACGGCATAGTTTTTGTGGCCCACATGCTCGAACATGCCAACGGAAACAACGCGCTCATACTTCCCGATCAGGGAACGATAGTCTTTCAGCAGCCACTCCACATCCAGGCCCTGGCTGTGGCTCTCGGCATATTGGGCCTGAGCCCAAGAAACCGTGACGCCCGTCACATGCACACCATACTGCTGTGCCATATAGCGACCCAGGCCGCCCCAGCCGCAGCCGATGTCCAGGACGCGCATACCCGGCTTTAACTGCAATTTGCGGCAGATCAGCTCCATTTTATCCTGCTGGGCCCGCTCCAGGCTGTCGGCGTGTTCCCAATAACCGCAGCTATACTGCATGAATGGGTCGAGCATGGCTTCAAACATGTCGTTGTCAAAGTCATAATGCCCTCTGGCCACCATGCGGGCGCGGGCCACGCTTTGCAAATTACGCAAGGCATAGGCGGCAATGCCCAGCAAGACCGGCAGGGTCAGCCGGAAATGCTTTTCCAGGTCGCCGCGCATAATCCGGTAAAAGAGCTGGTCTAGGGCTTGGCAGTCCCACCAGCCTTCCATATAGGCTTCGCCGAGGCCCAGGCTGCCCTGACGGATGACCCGGCCCCAAAGGCGATGGTTATGTATTTGAATATCCCAAGGTCGGGATCCGTTTATCTGTACGTCAATCTTGGCCAGCATCTCCTTGATGACCGACTCTGTCATGGTTATGGCTCCAAATGCTTTTTCCGCCGCTCTGTATTGTCAAAAAGCCGCCGCCGAAAAAGAACAGCGGAAACAAAAAGAAGGTCAGGGCCAACAGCTTTTTCATATATTACCTTATACTTCTTTTGAAGTATCCCCATCCGCGCCTGTTGACAAGAGGCGCATGTCCTAAAAATACCTTATTATTTATTATAGTTAAATAAAAAATTTACGGCCTTGCACTTGTGCATAACAAAAGGCTACGGGGTACGCGGCGAACTTTGCCTTGCGGAACGGATTTTGCTATTACTTCGGACATATCACTATGCTTCTGCCCCACAGGATGAATTGATGGCACATACTCTTCTGGTTACGGGCGGCGCGGGCTTCATCGGCTCGGCTGTAGTCCGCGAGATGCTTTCGGCCAGCGCTTGGCGCGTGGTCAATGTGGACAAACTCACCTACTCCGGCAATCCGGCCTCCCTGGCCGATGTGGCGGACAATCCGCGTTATAATTTCATCCAGGCCGACATCGCGGATGCCGCGGCCATGCGCGCGGCCTTTGAAATTTTTGAGCCGGACGCGGTCATGCATCTGGCGGCGGAAAGCCATGTGGACCGCTCCATTGACAGCCCGGCGGCCTTTCTGGAAACCAACGTGCACGGCACCTTTGTCCTGCTGGAAGAGGCCCGTCGTTACTGGAAAAGCCTGACTGCCTCGGGTTCCCCCAAGGCTCGGGATTTTCGTTTCCATCATATCTCCACAGATGAGGTTTTCGGCGATCTGAGCGGCGGCCAGGGCTTTTTCACTGAAGAGACGCCCTATGCGCCCAGTTCGCCCTATTCGGCCAGCAAAGCGGCTTCGGACCATCTGGTGCGGGCCTGGCAGCGCACTTACGGCCTGCCAACTCTGGTGACCAATTGCTCCAATAATTACGGGCCGCGCCAATTTCCGGAAAAATTGATTCCTCTGACCATTCTCAATGCCCTGGCCGGGCGGGAGCTGCCTGTGTATGGCGACGGCGGCCAGATCCGCGACTGGCTCCATGTGGAGGATCACGTGCGCGCCCTGCTCCTGGTGCTGGCGCGTGGGCGTGTGGGCGAAACGTATGCCGTGGGTGGGCACTGCGAAAAAAGGAATATCGACGTGGTGCGCGCCATTTGTGAACTTCTAGAAGAAATGGTGCCTCAGAAACCGGCGGGAGTCAGCCGCTATGCGGATCTTATCCGCTTTGTGCGCGACCGGCCCGGCCATGACGGGCGCTATGCCATTGACGCCTCCAAGATCGCCGCGGAGCTGGGCTGGCGGCCGCGCGAAAGTTTTGCCACCGGCCTGCGCAAAACCGTGTGCTGGTATCTCGACAATGAAGCCTGGTGGCGGGCCGTGCTGGACGGCAGTTACCGTTGCGAACGCCTGGGAACCCAGGTCTGAGGAAGGGAAGAGGCATGGACTACAAAGGCATTGTTCTGGCCGGCGGCACGGGCACGCGCCTGCACCCCATTACCTTGGGCGTGTCCAAACAGCTTCTGCCCATTTACGACAAACCCATGATCTATTATCCCCTGTCCGTGCTCATGCTGGCGGGCATCAGGGAAATACTGGTCATTTCCACGCCTTTGGACCTGCCCCAGTACCAGCGCCTGCTGGGAGACGGCTCCCGTTTCGGACTGAGCCTGAGTTACGCCGTGCAGCCCGAACCCGCAGGCATTGCCCAGGCCTTTCTTATCGGCGAGCGCTTTCTGGAGTCGTCGCCGGTTTGCCTGATTCTGGGCGACAATATCTTTCACGGCCAGCATTTCACCGAAAAACTACTGCGCGCCGCTTCCCAGCGGCATGGAGCCACCATTTTCGGCTATATGGTCAAAGACCCCGAACGCTTCGGCGTGGTGAGCTTTGACGATGCGGGCAAAGCCATGGCTATCGTGGAGAAGCCGACCAAGCCCCTGTCGCCTTTTGCCGTCACCGGACTGTATTTTTACGACCACGTTGTAGTGGACATCGCCAAGGATATCCTTCCCTCGGCGCGCGGCGAGCTGGAAATCACCAGTGTCAACCAAGCCTATCTTGAACGCGGCCAACTGCGCGTGGAAAAACTGGGACGCGGCTTTGCCTGGCTGGATACAGGCACGCACACCAGCCTTCTGGAGGCCTCGGCCTATGTCCAGACCATTGAGGAACGCCAAGGGCTCAAGGTCGCCTGCCTGGAAGAAATCGCCTGGCGGCAGGGCTGGATAGACGACGCGGCCATGGAACAGGCCGGACGTTTTTTTGCCAAAACCGGTTACGGGCAATATCTGTTGCGCCTGCTGCGGACACGCTGAAGGAAAAAACATGGAATTCAAGAGGTTGGCCCCTAACGGTCCAGTGCTGATGATCCCGGCTGTCCACGGCGACGAACGCGGTTTCTTTATGGAAACTTTTCGTCAGAATGAATTTGAGGCCCAATGCGGCCCGCATACTTTTGTTCAGGACAATCACAGCAAGTCCCGGCAAGGCGTCCTGCGCGGCATGCACTATCAACTCCGGCAGCCCCAGGGCAAGCTGGTGAGGGTGATTCACGGGCAAGTTTACGATGTGGCCGTTGATCTGCGTGTTTCCTCGCTCACGTTCGGCCAAAACTTCGCCGCTCTCCTTGATGATGCGAATCGCCATATGCTCTGGGTACCGCCCGGCTTTGCGCACGGCTTTCTGGTGCTGAGTTCAGAGGCGGAATTCATATACAAGTGCACAACGTATTATGCGCCTGATGACGAATACTGTCTGCGCTGGGATGATCCAGTTCCCGGCATTACATGGCCATTACTCGCCAAAGAACTTGTCGTCTCCGCCAAAGACCGGGAAGGACTTGCCTTTGCCGATTGTCCCAAATATCATTGAACGGAGCGAAGATGACAAACAGACTCCCCCTCATTTCAGTCATCATTCCCACATATAATTACGGCCGATTTCTTCCTGACGCCGTTAAAAGCGTGCTAGGTCAGAAAAAAGACGGGCTGGCAGTAGAAATCATTGTCGTGGACGACGGTTCCACGGACGACACTGCTGATGTGGCTCAACGTCTGGGTTCGTCCATCCAGTATATCTATCAGGAAAATCAGGGGCTTTCAGCAGCGCGCAATGCAGGCATCCGGGCTGCCCATGGTGACTACCTTGTTTTTTTGGATGCCGACGATTTGCTGACCTCTGGAACACTGGCAAGCCATCTGGACAATTTTGCAGTCCATCCAGAATTGGACGTCAGTGTCTGCCTGAGCCTTCAGACCTTTTCATCTGACAGCGAAAGACGCAATTATCTGTGGCCGCTCAAATGCGCCCATCTGGATATGCACCTTTGCCACAGTAATATTTCTCCAGTGCATACCTTTATGCTACGCGCCGAAGCCGCACAGGAAATCGGCTTTTTTGACCCCGATCTCAAGGCCTGCGAGGATCAGGACTATTGGCTGCGTTGCGCCGCTCTGGGCAAGCGTTTTGGGGCCAATCCCGAGGGCTTGGTCATTTACCGGCAGCACGGCCAAAGCATGACCAGCCAGATGTCACGACAGTTGGCCCATGACGGTGCTATTCGTTTTAAAATCAGCAGATTGCTGGAAACCAGACCGGACTTTCCCCGGGCCGGAAAATTTTACGGCTGGCTGGCGCACGCTGCCGGAACCATAGGTAGTGCTTGCGGTTTGTACCAACGCGCTTCGGATTTTGCCCTGAGGCTGATGGACGAGTCGGCCCAAGGCATACTGAGAGCCGCAGCACTGGCAGATCAAGCGAAGCCGGAGGATATGTATCTGCCTCTGGCGGAACGCTACTTCGCCGGGGAATACCTCTTGCGGGCCAAAAATTTTGCCGCCTTCTCCAGCCGCAGCCAGGAAAAGGCAGTCAGCTTTCTTACAAAACACTATTCTCAGCTTGCCCTGGACAACGATGCATTGGATGCAAAACAAAAAAAATTTTCCCTCGGCTATGTTGTGGCAAAGAGAGAATGATGACGACAATCAAAGCACATTACACTCGCTGATCTAGATTAACTTGCTAGTTATTGCTATCTCAAAGTCAGCCTGTTCTAAATAATTTAAATTGGCCTATTCTAACGCTGTATCGCTACTGTCAATCCTTATTGGCGACAACATAGCTATGCGAAGATTGACAGCAGCTATAGCTGATTCCTTCGGATAAATGATCTTCTGAAACAGCAAAGCGTTTCAAAGATAATTTTTTATAGTATATATATTTATTTTGAATTACTGTTTTATTGAAATGTCTCTAAGGCTATCATAACGCATTATCAAAAATACACAAAGATCTTGTTGGAGACATGGCATGACAGTTTCGGAATTTATCAAGGGCGCCCCCATGCGTCCTCCCTCACATTTTATCGGCCCTATCGCTTGGTGGAGCGATTCATTAACCTGCGGAGGAATTGAGCGCCAAGTAGTAGCTAGCGCTAAGTATTTTCAAGAACGAGGTCGACAAATTACTTTACTCTGCTATAATATTACCTATGAGGGAAATAATTTTTTCCTCGAAGATGCCAGATCTTGCTCTAAAGTTCTAGAATTCTCACTTAAGATGATAGATCACGACTTATTTAAAATAGCGCGCCACATCATTACAACTTTTATTGATGACCTTTCTCCAGTTCTACGTGACAGCATTTCTGCCTATACCGCATGGTTGATATGTATACGGCCACGCATATTGCATATTTGGAATGCCGATAATCTCGCAACATTGTTGGCCGCTGTCATAGCTGGTGTACCTAGAATTATTATCGCCGGGCAAAGTCTTTCCCCTGCACAACGAGCGCCATATGGCTTTGAAAGTGTTAATGATCAGGCTGCGTTCTGTATTCTTGCCAATATCATGCAATTGCCCAACGTGTTTATGACCAATAACAGCCGGGCTGGATGCAGGACATATGAAGAATGGCTGGGCCTGCCTCTAGGAACAGTTTCCCTTACTCCAAATATCTTTGATTTGAAAAAATGGCCGCATCCTGATGTTGCACAAATGGGGAGGCTACGTCAGAACCTAAGTATTCCTAATCACGCACGTATACTCGGAGGTCTGTTCCGGTCTGTTTCAATCAAAGATCCAGAACTTTGGGTCAGCACTGCTATTCGGGCCTGTTCGACCATACCAGACCTTTACGCTGTTGTCGGCGGCCCCGGCAATCAGGACTTCATGCACTTCATCGCCCATACGCCCTTTGCCGGACGCATTCTTTTTCCCGGCCTCATCAAGGATGTACCTGCATTTTTATCCCAATGTTCAGTATTTCTGCATACGGCCCATGTGGAAGGCCTGCCTAATGCCATTCTTGAAGCTCAGAGCTATGGAATTCCTGTGGTCACTACCCGTTGCGGCGCAGTAGATGACGTGGTGGAGCACGGGAAAAGCGGTTTTGTAGTGGATGAAAGAAATGAGGTTGTTCTTGCAAAACATGTTGAATATTTACTTGCTGATGAAGAATTTTCCCGCCGCGCGGGTCAAGCGGGACGGGAGCGGGTGGCCAGGGAATTTTCCCCTGAGCGAGCCGGAGATATGCTATGGCGAATGTACGATATGGTTTTGGCAACGACATCAGACCCGGCGCCTGCCATAAACACGGAAGATACAGCTTGCGAAGCTGTGGAATTAGGCGATGCTGTATGTCCCTTGGTCAGTATTGTCCTGCCGACCTATAATCATCTTGCCTTTCTGCCCCAGGCAGTTGATTCTGTTCTTAAACAGGACTATCCAAACTTCGAACTGATTATCGTGGATGACGGTTCCACCGACGGAACGCATGACTATCTGGCAGGCCTTTCTTCACCCAAAATACGGACGCTGAGTGGTCCCAACACCCGCTTGCCCACAGCATTGAACCGGGGCTTCGCGTTGGCACGTGGCGAATATCTGACATGGACTTCAGCGGATAATATCTGCCTGCCGCATTTTTGCGGCAGGCTGGCCAGAGCATTGCAGACCTTCCCACAGGCAGGCTTTGCCACAGCACCTTTTGCCATTGTCGACAGGCAAGGTTTCATCACGGGGAAATTGGAAAGCAAAATTTCATTGGACCGGATGTTGGCGAATAATGCGGGAGTCGCGGCCTTTATGTATCGTCGGGATGTGGCTCAAAAAGTCGGGCAGTATGATCCCGCCCTGGAAGGTGCCGAAGACTGGGATATGTGGCTGCGTCTTTTAGAGGTCACCAAGGTAATCCATGTACCATACGTCTTGTATCACTACCGGAATCATGACAATTCCCTTACCGCCACGATATCGGACAAAGTTCGATTATCTTCAACCCGTACAGCCGCTCGGGCTTTGCGGCGCGTGGAAAAAAGCGGAGGCGTGAGAGCGCTTTTTCCCCAGATCGCGCATTGCAAGGATAAAGAGCTCGCTTTTTTTCACGCCCATTTGATACTGGGCAGCAGGTTTCTGGAACCATCTTCTTTTCTTAAGGGCTTTGCCGCCAAATACTTGGGGACGGCATATGCGCAACATCCCGACGATCTTGCGGCTATGGGCAATTACGCTGTGGCATTGGCATGGCATGGACGTTGGAAGGATGCCGAAGATCTGTTCCACAAAGGGGAAATCAGCGCCCCGGAACAATTTGTTCAACTCAGAGAGCACTGTGCAAAACAACGCCGTTATATCGGTACAGATTCTTTCTGCTGCCCGACGTTCGCGCTTCCCGAGCTGAAAGAAAGCGAATTACTGCAGCAAGTGGCAGCTTCACAGCTCAACTATACTGATTTCTAATCGCGCCATAAAGGCAGGATTTTGTATGCTTCAAAAAAAAGATGTAAAATCTGAGGTCGAATTTTACCTCGTTGATGCCTTTGAGATATATCATTATTTACCGATATATTATGAGCTTATAAAGCGTGGCGTTAACACAAAAATAATTTCTGAACCATGTTCTATAAATATTGGCGGCGGCTATTTTGATTACAATACAGCTATTAAAATTTTAGAAGAAAACAATATTGACTATTCCACAGAGTGCAATCCAGATGCATGTGTTTCTATTACAACACAAAGATCTAATATTTTAAAAAAATATAAAAATACTAAAATTCATTTATCTTATGGCGTTAGTCTGATAAAATCTATTTTTAGCCTCAGCAACGAATCCTGCTTCGGCTTTGATGCCAGAATTTTACATGGTCTTTTTTCCCAAAAAAATCTTATCCCCTATATGGATAGGGACGTACTCTATCCTATCGGCTACCCAAAGCATGACAGCTATTTTAAAAACAAACCAGAAAAAAATGTTCTCCTGCATCAACTTGACATAGCTACCAATAAACCTATTCTTGTCTATCTTCCAACATATGATGAAGATACGTCCATACAATTATTTGGAAATGAAATAGGAGTATTGCGGGATAAATTTTATATACTTACCAAGCCGCATCATTGTACAGCAAGACTACCAGAAAAATCATATGATCTTGAAAGACTTTATGCCATCTCTGACAAAGTTCTTGATGGAAATGCTTCTTTCACGGACATTTGTAGTTGTGCTGATTTTTATATTACCGATGCAAAAAGCGGAGCCAGCCTGGAATCCCTCTATATCAATTCCAAACCAGCAGTTTTTCTTACCCCGCGAAATGGGCCAGCCCTTAAACAATTTTACCCGGAACTTTTTAAAATTGCGCCTGTCATCAATGCCAAAAACCATCTTTCCACATATATAGAAAAATTTTTTGAAAATACATTTCCTATAACTACAGTAGATATCGAATATTTTTTAGGAAAAAGAGATGGCCATTCCAGTGAGCGCGCAGCAAATGTTATCATGAAATACTGTCAGGCTTCCCCAAAAAATAAAATATCAATTGCGAAAAAATGCAATACAGCTGATACTATGACTCCAATCCAGCACAGCGCCTGTAATGCCATAAGCTGGCTACATACGCACTCATCCAATGGAGGAGCCAATGTCAGCCATAAAAATACCGTCCCTTATCCTGAGGTTACCGGCTACCTGATCCCCACCCTGCTGAAATGGAATCAACCGCAACTGGCTATGTGTTATGCCCGCTGGCTGTTAACGATACAAAATGCCGATGGCTCTTTTTCCGGCCCAGGCATGACAACACCTTTTGCTTTTGATACAGGGCAGATTATCCGCGGGCTCGCAGCTATCGTTCCTTCTTTACCCGAAGCGGAAGTGGCTCTGGAAAAAGCCTGCGACTGGATTATGCGCACAGCCACACCCGAAGGCCGGCTGGCCCTGCCTGAAAATATGAACGGGTGGCGTCTGCCGGACGGCCGTGGATTCGTTAATGAAGCCATCCACCTCTATGTGTTGCCGGGGCTGGTCACGGCAGGAGATGTTCTCAACAAGCCCGAGTATGCCCACTTTGCCCGGTGCTCACTGGACTACTATATTACACACTGCAATTTGACCAATTTTCTCGCGCCCAACATGCTGCTGCATTTTTACTGCTATATTCAGGAAGCGCTTTTTGATCTTGGCGCTGACGATATTTGCCGCCTGGGTATGCGCGTATTGGAGGATATTCAGGGGGATAACGGCCTGATACCCGCGTATGCAAATGTCTCGTGGATCTGCACACCGGGCCTGATTCAGTCGGCTCTGGTCTGGCTCAAACTGAAAGATATGGAACACGCCCTGCCTGCCTTGCGTCTGGCAGGTTCGCTCCAGACGGCGTCGGGCGGATTTCCCGGCAGTGTCGGAAACGGCGCGATGTACTTTCCCGACGAAGAACTCTCCTGGGCAGCCAAATTCTGGCTGGATGCGCTGCAGCACTATGAACAGTACGATGTCCCCCTTGATCAATCCGATTCTGTAGCCGTATATGGAGAGGAAGTCCGTATCTTTTCGGAAAAGGAAATACCCATCATCAGTCTGGAACAGGCGGCCATAAAACATCTCGAGTCCGAAAAGCGCATGGCGGCGCAGTACGACTCTCCCGCTACGGCGGAAAGCGAGCTCGATTCTGTGCCCACCCTTCTGGATTGGGGGCGCAGGGCCGAGGCACTGGCGCTGGTAAAACATGCCCTATCAGCAATGGACGCAACTACGTGGGATGCGCCTGAAAAACTGTTCCTGCAGGGTGATCTGATCCGTGTCTTCCGGCAGCCTGAAGTGCGGATGATGCAAGGCGATGCCCCGTTGAAGGAACTTTGTCTGAACGTATTTCGCCGTCAACGGCAAACCGTGCATGAAGCTCCCGGTCTTTTTTACTGCTTCAACGAGCTGTTGCATGCCGGTATGACGTTAGGGGAAAAGAGCTGGGCGGATTGCGCCCGAAGTTGGGCCACGCGCCAGGGAGGCTTGCCGGACCAGCCGCCTTCGATACATCTGATTTTGGAATCTGTCGGCGTGGGGCAGTTGCTCACCCCCGCCAATGGCGTGGCCTTGCTGCGCAAAGTGGCGGCAGGCATCGGCCTTCCGCCCCAGGCCGGGCATATGCAAAAAACATATGCATCCCTTTCTCTGGCGCTTGCGTGGGGCGCATGGACGCTGGGTGATGACGAGCTGGGACAGTCCGCTTTCTGCCGGGCCGTCGCCGCCCTTGCGGACGGCAACAGCAAAGCGCTGCAATCCGATATTTTCGACGCACTGACGGCAAAGGCCTTTCTGGATGCCCTTTCCGCCATGCAGCGCTGCCGTTTTGCCTTGGAGTTTCCGCTGTTCCAGGATGACATCGCCTCTGACGACGGCCGTTTGCTTTTCGTACGCGATACTCTGCCGTGCTCTCCCGAGGCTCGCATTCTTGATATCGGCACTGCCAAAGGACGTTATTTGCGCAGATTACGCGCAATGGGCATCACCGCGCACATGACGGCGCAGGATGTGCATCCCAGCTTTTTCCGCTTCATGCCCAAAGGAGTAGCGACAGGCATCGGCACGGTGCTGCGCACCGGTTGGGATGACGCCGCCTTTGATGCCGTGACGCTTTGTGAAGTGCTTGAACATTGCATTGATCTGCCTGCGGCCGTCAGAGAGTTGAGCCGCATTCTGAGCGACGGCGGCAAACTGATTATCATTGACAAAAATATTGATCGGCTTGCCGCCTGGCCCGGCGGCATTCCGCCCTGGGAGCAGTGGTTTGACAGGGAAGCACTGGCGGACCTGCTCAACAATAATGGATTCACCGTTGAAAATATTGCGGCCGACTTGCCCTATGAAAACCGCCGGGACGGCCTTTTCTTCGGTCTGGCCGCTACCCGAAAAAAGGTATAACGGTCGCGCCCTATGAAAAAGGTACTTGTTATCGCCGGTACGCGGCCCGAAGCCGTCAAGCTGGCCCCAGTAGTACACGAACTGCGTCGCAGGCCGGATGATTTTGAGGTGCACCTCTGCTCCAGCGGCCAGCACCAGAGCATGCTTGAACAAACCCTGGCCGATTTTGGTCTCAAGCCGGATTCTTCTCTCGGTGTCATGACCGGCAATCAAAGCCTTGCCGGACTCAGCAGCCGCCTGTTTGCCGAAGTGGACAACATACTTGATACGCTTGCCCCTGATGTGGTTCTTGTGCAGGGCGATACGACGACTGTCCAGGTTTCAGCCCTGAGCGCCTTTTACAGGCGCATTCCTGTTGGCCATGTGGAGGCGGGCTTGCGCACCTGGAATCTGGACTCCCCCTTTCCTGAAGAGCTGAATCGACGCGTGGTTGGACTTACGGCGCGCTGGCATTACGCCCCCACCGAACGTGCCAGGCAAAACCTGCTGGCAGAGCGCATCAGGCCGGAAGCCGTTATCGTTACGGGCAATACCGTCATTGATGCGCTGTATATGACGCTTGACACCATCCGCCGCCATCCGCCGGTTCTGACGCCCCGCGTTGAGGCGGCTCTGGCGCAAAACCACCCTGTTATTCTGGTTACCGGACACCGCCGGGAAAGTTTCGGCGACGGCTTTCAACGCATTTGCGCGGCCTTGAAAAAAATAGCCCTGGCCCTGCCCCATGTCCGGATTATTTATCCCGTACACCTTAACCCGCATGTACAGGGCCCGGTTTTCGAAATGCTGGGGGAAGTGCCCAATATCTTACTGGAAGCTCCCCTGCCCTATACGGCATTTGTGCGCCTGATGGATGCCTGTACGCTTATTCTTACAGATTCCGGCGGAATCCAGGAGGAAGGCCCCTCACTGAACAAGCCCGTTCTCATCATGAGGGATGCCACGGAACGCCCCGAAGGGATAGAGGCGGGAGTCAATAAATTGGTGGGCACCGATACGCAACATATTTTTGATGAAGTCGTCGGGCTTGTAAGCAACCCTTCGGGCATCGCAAAAATGCTGGAATCCGCCAACCCCTATGGCGACGGCAAGGCGGCACAACGTATTGCCGATCATCTGAAAATACAATAGTATTTTCAGCGGTTTTATTGCCGCATTTAGTGCACATCACATCAGAACAGAGGTGTTCTATGGCCGCTTCTCCCACCGACATGATTCTGAAAAAACTCCAACAAAAAATGTATGAAGCGGAGCATTATAAACGCCTCTGGCAGAACTCTCAGGCGCAACTCGACTACCTGAAAGAGCATGCCGACATTACAACATTAAAACCCGCTACAGGAAAATTGCGGCAGGAACAACTGGAACTGGTTGATTTTGCCAAGAATTTTTTTGAAGAAATTAAGGAACTGGATATCAAGCCTTTTCTTATTGGCGGGAATTTGCTGGGTGCGGTACGCCATAAGGGATTTGTCCCCTGGGATGATGATCTAGATTTTGGCCTGATGCGGGAAGACTATGACAAGCTGGTCAGTTTTGCAAAAAAGCACTATATTGTAACAGACTATACAAAAAATTATAACAAGAGTGAATGGAATTATGTTACTGGATACAATGAATTACGCCCATACCTAAAAACGTATCCCAATCAATATATCTTGGATATCTGGCTTGATCAGATCCAAATTTTTTATGGAACATCCATAGCAGACAGAAAATTTATTGATTTTTTTGCATTTGATTTTTATGACGAAAAATATGAATTTTCAGAGCACAAAAAATATCTGCACTATATTACACAAAAAAAAGTCTCTATTGATAATATCAGGGGAATTATTGATTTTTTAGACCATGAGATAAAACACAATAAAAATATAGTTCAAGAAAGCAATAAAATTTACTTTGGCATAGATAATGTTATGTCTTTTACAAAATCATTCAATACACAATTCATGCCAGTTGATGTAATATTTCCACTAAAAAAAATGCCATTTGAAAATATTGAATGTTATGCCCCAAACAACGAAAAAGAATATTTACTTTTTGATTACCCAAACTTTATGCAGTTTCCCAATGATTTGGGCGTTAGCCACCATCATTTATATCGGGATAAAGTTATACAGGAATATGGTGCATAATTTCTATTCAGTTACAGAGTAAACCTTTTACCGCAGTACGTTATCATATGATAAAATTTATTTTTGATATGGATGGCACAGTAACCGCCCAGGAAACTCTTCCACTGATTGCTGACTTTTTTGGTGTGCAGGATGAAATAAAAGAATTAACCAGAGAAACTATTGCGGGTAATGTCCCCTTTGTCGAAAGTTTTATCAGGCGTGTTCATATTCTGGGGAAATTGCCTGTGCAAGAAATCGCCGAACTGCTGGGGAAAGTTAAACTGTACCAGAAGGTTGTGGACTTCATCCACGCCCACGCGGAAGACTGCATCATTGCCACAGGCAATCTGGATTGCTGGGTTGCCCGGCTGGCGGAACGGATTTCTTCCCGTTTTTACTGCTCCGGCGGCTTGATTGAAAATGACCGAATAGCCAAATTGACAAGTATATTGAAGAAAGAAAAAGTTGTCACGTACTATAAAAATTTAGGCGCAACTACCGTCTTTATCGGCGATGGCAACAACGATATCGAAGCAATGCGGCTGGCGGACATTTCCATTGCTACAGGGCTGACCCATTGGCCGGCTCCCGGTGTCCTGTCAATCGCGGATTATCTGGTCTTCAGCGAGGAAGCATTATGCAGACAGCTCAATCAATTGTTATCAGTTGCGCAGGCATAGGCTCTCGTCTTGGGCTGGGCACGACAAAAGCCCTGTTGGAAATTGAAGGCCGTTCTTTAATAGCCTGGCAGTTGGAACTCTTCAAGGAAGTGGAAGATGTGCGGGTTGTAGTAGGCTACCAAGCCAATGAAGTAGTTAAAGAAGTACTGAAATACCGCAGTGACGTAATCTTTATCTATAATCACAACTATTTTGATACCAAAACAGGCGCCAGCTTTTACCTCGGCTCGCGCCACGCCAACAAATACGTTATCGAGTACGACGGAGATTTGCTGGTCCACCCTGATGATGTACGGCTTTGCCTCGAAACCGAAGGCGAATACATAGCCTACAGCGAAAAGATGTCCGATGACGCCGTGTTTGTTGTTGTGGACAAGGATGGTCAAGTTATGAACTTTTCCACACAACAAGGCGATTTCGAATGGACAGGACCAGCCTGTATCGATCGCAATAAAGTCCGCTATACCTCAGGAAATGTCTATAACCAGCTTGAGAACTTTTTGCCCATGCCAGGACTCAAAATACGGGCTTGTGATATTGATACCTTCGAGGACTATCAACGCGCAATTCAGTTTGTGCGCGGCTGGAAATCATAAGCTCATTTCTCCGCGACAAGAGCGTAAAAGTGCGTATTGTCCCAACGGTTGCACTCTTTTGGATAGATATCAACTACTTCAATATTATTAAACCCAACTTCGCGTAGTAACCGTATTTCCTTATCTATATACCGATATTGAGAAAAATAATTTTCTTGTAATTCTTCAGAAAATCCGTCTACAGTAACATCTTCGTGCAGTCCAAATTGATTTTTAACAATCATTTTACCTTGTTCTGAAACATAATTAAAATATTTAGAATATATTGACTTCGCCTCAATTTCATTGACATAATGCATTACTCCAAAAAATGAAACTATATCAAATAGTTTATTTGTTGAGAATTTATCAATATCGGAATTTACTATAGTAATTTTTCTATCTTTTATAATATATCTTGTAAACTGTGAAAATGGTTCTACAGCAACAATACTTCCAACATATGGAAAAAGTTTATTGACTATCAAACCAGTTCCTGCTCCTAGATCAAGAACTGTAGAATTTGGCTTTGCATACTTTCGGATAAAAGCGGTATCCATATCTGAAAAGTCGTTACTTTTTACTAATCTTACGGAGTTGGGAGTAAGTTTGTCTGAATGCGCCATTTTTTCAAAAAAAGTAAAAGCCTTCTCATTCATAAGTATTTTCTCCTATATAATACCACGATGTTAAAAAAAACATGGCGTGAGTATATTAATAAATTATTGCCATATCAATATAAAGCCCGCTCTGTTTCGTCAGCCGCCCAAAAAATCCCGCCCGCACTGCCTGGCCAACCAATGCAGGTATTCAGTATACTGCCGTTGCAGCAATGCCAAGGCATTTGATTCGGCCAGCGCATAGCGGCGTGGGGTTTTATTGCCCGTGCCCACCCAGTGTTTCAGATATCGCGTAAGCTCGAAATGCCGGGCGCGCAGCCCGAGAGCGTGCATGTCCCTGAACCAGGCCACGCCCGTATCAAGGTTTTCCGTACCGCAACGACGAAATGCTCCCGGCGTGAGGGCCGGACCCCATGG
Organism: Desulfovibrio sp. 6_1_46AFAA; assembly: GCF_000224635.1. Lineage (NCBI taxonomy): Bacteria > Pseudomonadati > Thermodesulfobacteriota > Desulfovibrionia > Desulfovibrionales > Desulfovibrionaceae > Desulfovibrio > Desulfovibrio sp. 6_1_46AFAA. The sequence continues at coordinate 250,635 of NZ_JH114300.1, read as the reverse complement.
CGTGCAGAACGGACGGATCTTTTCCAGATCCAGCAGGCAGGCCCATTCGCTGACCCGGCATTCCGGCAGGGGCCAGGGCTGGCTGTCAAACATGCCCGCGAATCCCTCATCATAAGGCCGCACAAAAATACCGCGCTGCCGCGCCAGGGCATAGAGACGGCACAAGGCCTCATACTCCGGCCTGAATTCCGTATACCGCAACGGGCCGCATGCGCTGCGGCCCATAACCTCGCGCGTGAGTTCCTCACACCGTGCCGGACAGTTCCAACATTGCCCCACGGCTCCCACAGCGAAAGCGTCGCCCATTTCCCGCAGCATGTCTCCAAGAATATCGCGCAGCACCAGCACGTCGTTGTGCATCAGAAAAAGCTTGCGGCTCCGGCTCTGCTCAATGGCATATTGATAACGGATGCCCAGCCGGTAGTCCGGATCGTCAAGCCGGGCGGGATCGACAGCTTCGCGTGCCAGCCAGAAATTCGGCTGGAATACCTGACAGCGCTCGTCCAACTCCTCTCGCAGATACCGGGCAATATAATACGGGCTGATGGCATCGTATCGCGAACCATACGGCTCAAACTGCAGCCAGATCACCCCCACATGCTCCCCACTGTGCTTGAGCAGCGACAGCAGCGAGAGTGCGGTCTGAAACGGTTTGGCGAAAATATTGACCGCCACGTCCACCGTTTCAGCGCCCTCGGAAAGGGGTACGGGAGGCATTTGCCTGTCATCCATAACGGCTTATGCTCCCCTCTAATGCCGTGCGGGATCGATTTGCGACTCGCTCCTTTCATCCACCGGCCCGCCGCTTTCCTGCCCATCATCCGCCACAGGCGTTTCAATGGCCCGTTGCACGGCATCCGTCGGCAATTGTGCCAGCGCCGCCACCACAGCGGGATCAAAGCCGGGATCCTGGGAAAGCAGGCGCACCGCCTCATCCGGGCTCATGCCCGCCCGGTAGGAACGCGCGCTGACCATGGCGCAGAAAGCGTTGACCACCGCCAGAATACGGGCATTGGCCACGATTTCCTCACCCTTGAGGTGCCGGGGCTGGCCCGTGCCGTCCACGCGTTCACCCATCTGATAAACGGCTTCGGGCACCGGCAGGCCGAATTGCAGATCGTGCAGTGCTTTGTAGGCATATTCCGGCGCGCGCAGGACTTCCTGCTGTTCCTCGGGTGTGAGCTTGCCTTTCTTGGTCAGAAGATGATGCGGCACAAAGATCTTGCCCACCTGAGAGAGCCGCGCGGCCAAGCGCAGGGTTTCCCTGTCCTTGTCCGGCAACCCCATGCTGGCGGACAATAATCCCGAAACCCGCTCCATTTTTTGCGAATGGCCGATCAGATTCACGTCCACGCTTTCAATGGCCCGTACCAGGGCGGCAATGCTGTTGGCCTGACGTTCGCGCGCGGCCTCGGCCCGACGGCGGAATTCCGTGATATCCTGGAAAATTCCCACGCAGCCGCCCTTGACCTTTGCCCCGTCTTCCTGATTGTCCTCAAAGGGAAAAAGCGTCACGCGGTAGAGGCGCGCGCCGTCAGGCCGGTCCAGAGAAATTTCAATGCTGTCCATCCGGCCGCTGCCGCTCACGCGCTCCATACCTTGGAGTAAATCAGATGCGGCCTTTTGCGGCAGCACGTCTGCCAGGGCCGCGTTAGCCATGTCCTCTTCGTTTCGGGCCGCGATCTGGCAAAATGCCGGATTGCAGACCTGCACACGGCCCTGGCCGTCCACCAGCAAGAGCCCGGCCTGCAGCGAGGCATTGATGCTGTCCAGCATCAGCTTCTGCTGGCGAATCACCGTATACAGATGCTGGAAATGGCGGGCCGTGGCCCGGTGCGACCGGCTGATCATGCTGGCCCAGACAAAAGCCAGCAACAGGGCGACACCCAGACTGCCCAGCACGCCCAGGCCGTAAATCTGGGTGGCCTGTCCTTCCAGTTGGGAATCCACCAGAGAGGCGGGCACCTCCACGACCAAGCACCAGTCCAGGTCCGTGAGTTTGGCGCCCAGGGAGTAGACTTCTCCACCGCCTGCCAGGGCGTTGCGACGCATAAAAGGCAGATTCAGGTCATTTCCCGGCTGAAAGGCGGCCGGTACAAGGACGGCTTTGCCGTCACGCAACAGCACTACCTCCAGGCCTTCGGGGCCCCGATCCCAAATGCGCGGCTGGAAATCCTCATGCTGCTCCGGGCTCTGGGTCAGAAAACCGATCATGGCTTTTTCCACGGGCACGGTGAGCAGCAGAAAGGCCACAGGTTTGGGGTCACCCTCGCCCAGCACCTCATACAGCGGATCAACCATGTCCATGACCAGACCGTCGCCCAGATTGCGCACAGGGCCGAAAGTCAGAGCCCTGGCCGTATCAGCGCGGCGCACCAGCGCGATCTGCGCCGGGCTGAGAGATGCGGCCTGTGCCGGGGCCACCAGTGAAGTCCCGTCCGGAGCCACCACGCGGGCGGCCGTCCAGCCCCTGCGGCGCACGAAATCCTGCAGGATATCCTGCATATAGGAGAGCTGCTCGGCCATGGAGCGCAGGGCCTCATTCTCGCTCCGGGCCGCGTCGGAAGCGGAGAGCCGGGCCAGCCCCTCGGGCCCCAGACCGCGCACATCCGCAGCGAACAGGCGGAACATTTCCGCCGAACTGATGAAACGCGCCTGCTCCACAAGTTTGTTGCGCCAGGCGCGGACGGATTCCAGCGACTTGTCCACCCAGGCCTGCTGGATGTCACGCTGCTTGCTCAGAATCTCCTGGGTGGTATACTTGAGCTGGAAATTGCAGAGCACAAAGGCCACGGCGGCCACCAGCACAAAGAGCAACAGGCCCACGCTCACCACGACGGTCTTTTTCATGCGGTACTGCCTGGCTACGGCCTGCGCGTTCATTTCCTGCATTTCCATATCAGTTCACCTTATTTCAGCTTGCGGCCTTTGAGATGCGCCCAGCGCCCGAATTCATTGACCGAATATTGCGGGCTGTAGTGGCTGAAGCGCGTATGGGACAAAACGGCGTTGCTCAGGCTGTCGAGCACCTAGGCGTCGTTGTTCATATACACCACCAACACGGCATGGGCCATATTGCGGATCGTATCGCGCACCACCACTATACGCATTGTTTCGGGCGGAATGCCCAATTCCTTAAGCGTAAAATATTTGATGATCGAATAATCTTCGCAGTCGCCGGATTTCTTCAGAAATTCCGCAGGGATCTCCCAATAATCTTCCTGGCCCCAATTGTCTGTGTCCTCACGGTACGGCCAGGTGTTCCAGAAAGAATTGACGTAGCGCAGAAGATCCATGGCATTTTTACCCTTGGCTTTCTCCTTGAACTGCGCCCAAGTCATCTTCTTGTTGAAATGTTTTTCCGGCAGAAAAATGGGATCAACCTGATTGCGCTTGAGCAGGTCCAGCCAGGCGGGCAGCGATGAAAGCGGCCGCTTGAATTCTACCGTGCCGAACAGTTTGATTTTCGACGCGGCAGATGCGGAAGACGCGACCGGAGGTTCCGCAGCTGCCGCAGAAGGCAGATCGTCCTTTTCGGGCAGAACAGCGGGCGGCGCCCCCACTGTATCAGCGGAAACGGGGCGTCGGGCTTGTGCGGGAGAATATCCGTCACTATCGGGGGAGGTGGAATCTGGAGGGCTCTGAACGACCTGGGCAGCGGCGTCGGGAGACGGCGTCTCTGACGGCGCGACGTCCGGCATTCCGTCGGGCAAGGAGGCAGATTCATCTTTGGGGAGCGACGGCGGCACGACGCTGAAGGCGGACTCGTCCACCTGATCCAGAACCTTGGGACGCTCTGAAACAGCGCTGTCGCCGCCCGGAACAACTCCAGGCGCGATATCCGCGGCAAAGCCGTAAACGCCCGCTGCCAGCAGAAAGCACACAACGGCCACGGCCTGGGCAAAAGCCCCGCCGCGCCGTTTCAACGGCTTGTCAGACTGGAAAAATATGGGCATGCGCGCCGCCTGCTCCTGCTGGAACACGTGAGCCTGAAACAGACGGCCGCCAAGCCGCCTCGGCCCTGGGAACTACAAGGAAAAACCGCAATATTTTTCCCATATGAAACCGAAGATTATCGTTCTTTTATATATACGTTGCCCGCTGCGCCTTGTCCAGACGGGGAAAACCTCAGGCCTTTCAGCCGGTCAATACGAATGACTTGGCAAGCGGCCTTAAATGCTTACAAACAATAATAACAGCCCCGTAACGGCTCAATAACGTGAACAAGGAGACCGACGATGCGGATGTGGCTGGTGCCGCCGTCACATATGTGCCGGAAGCACCTTTTGGGAGAACATGTGGAACTGCACATGCTTCTCGGCACCCTGAAGAAAGGGAAATCCATCACCGGCTTTCTGTCTGGCGGCCTGATCGACCCGTGCCGGATGTACAAACGGCATGGCGAACTGGTCCGGGAAATGGAGCGACGAGGCTATGCGCACAACTCGCCGCTGACGGAAGAAGAATGTACCGAGGCGCTCCGGGATTATGACTGCTCCACGGCGCACATCGACATAAATGCCAATGCGCTGGAGTTGCGGCGGCGCTGCCGGGAGTGTGCCCGCCTGATCCCGCCTGAGGCGGTTCAATCGTGAGAGGCCCCGTGAAAAACAGTAGAGGAATCGGGCCGTTCCTCCAATGCCCTGCCGCTCGCCCTGTGGGTCCTCTTTTGGGGAACATTTCATCTGTGTCAGATCACCGGGCAATAATTTCGGCGCATTATCGGACAAGTTTCTCCGGCTTGCCATAACAACCATTCTGCCCCATCCTGCCAGAAGATCGCCTGAAGGAGCGGATATGCGTTTTTGTCTGCGGCGGGGACGGCTGAAACTGGAATTGCGCGTCCGGCATCTGGGACGCGATCTCCAGATAATTCTGAGCGGCGGCGCGGCGCACTTGGGAGCAGTTGCTCTGGCCGCGCCGGACAAGGCCTCTGAAACAGCTTTATTTGTTCTGCCCGGCCATAGGGAGGACCAACTGGCCCGACGCATGGCCCGGCGTATGGCCGACGCTTTAAAGTGCGTTGTCTGCGTGAGCGCGGGCATCCATTACGACGACATCAGCAGGGAAGAAATCGCCGCGGTGGAAGACATGGCCGACGCTCTGACCGAGCGCTGCCTGGCCGACTTGGCGGCGAAACAAAAGGATGCAACATGTTGACAGTCAACGATCTGGAAGAATTGGAAACCTACATGCGTTCCGGCGAACTGGAAGCGGATTTCAAAGACGGTTGCGAGAACAACCGTTTTTATCTGCTGGAACTGCTGGAAAAACTCATGGACGTGGCTGAACTGGCCGACGCCACAGCCACGCGGCTCATCTTCCGGGGCCTGCCGGTGCCGCCGCCTCCCGCCGAATAACAGTCGTCTGGAACAGTTAACACTTGAAATGCTCGTTTACGGCGAGAAAAGGCCGCCTACTCGCATTTCGCGACAAGGATTTGTCTGCGCCCTGCGCCGCAACGGTCGGCGCGGGAGCTTTAGCCGCAGGCGAATTTGTGAGCTGTACGGATAAAGACAGCAACGCAGCTACGGACGGCGACAGCAATTAGTTACGTGGACAGACAGCCAGGAAACTACTGTCTCTGTCCGTTAGCAGGCTCTGCCTGCTAACGGCTACCGCGCGGAGCAGTCGGCGCGTTTCATGCGTGAACGGCCCTAACTTCATGCGCAATGCACGCCCCGGCGCAGAGCCGTCTCCACAGCCTCGCAGAGCCGGGCGACATCCTCAATCGGGCTCACATAGGGCGGCATGAGGTAAATAAGGCGGTTGAACGGTCTGATCCAGACGCCCTGCTCCACAAAGCAATTCTGGAGGGCCGCCGTATTCACGGGCTGCTTCGTTTCCACCACGCCGATGCCGCCCAGCACCCGCACATCCTCCACGCCGGACACGCGGCGGCAGGGCTCCAATCCACGGCGCATGGCCGTTTCCAGCCCGGCCACCTGCGCCTGCCAACGGTTTTCATCCAAAATGTCCAAGGCGGCCCCGGCCACGGCGCAGGCCAGGGCATTGGCCATAAAGGTGGGCCCGTGCATAAAGACCCGGCCTTCCCGGCAGATGCCTTGCGCGACTTCCCCGGTGCAGGCCGTGGCCGCCAGGGTGAGCATGCCGCCGGTCAGGGCCTTGCCGCAGCAAAGAATATCCGGCGTGATTCCGGCCCATTCAGCGGCGAAAAATCTGCCGGTGCGGCCGAAGCCCGTGGCGATCTCGTCAAAAATCAGCAGCGTGCCGGCCTTACGGCAGAGGTCCGCCAAAGCTCGCAGATAGTCCGGGTGGTAAAACCACATGCCGCCCGCGCCCTGCACCACGGGCTCCAGAATCACGGCCGCAATTTCTTCGCCGTGCCGTTCCAGCTGACAGCGGGCGTCGTCCAGACAGGCCGGATCAAAAGGCGTGTCAAAACGGCAGGACGGCCGTTCCATGAAGATCTGTTGCGGCAACAGGCCCGCAAACAGGCTGTGCATGCCCGTAACCGGGTCACAGACCGACATGGCCCCCAGAGTGTCGCCGTGATAACCGCCGCGCGGTGTCAGGAAACGCGTACGCCGAGTCTCTCCCCTGCTCTGCTGATATTGAAGGGCCATCTTCAGGGCCACTTCCACTGCCACGGAACCGGAATCGGCAAAAAAAACACGCTCCAGACCTTGGGGCATGCGGCGCAGCAGGCGTTCGGCCAGATCCACCGCCGGAACATGCGTCAACCCGCCGAACATCACGTGCGGCATGCGTCCGGCCTGGGCCCGCAGCGCCGCCAGCAGCCGGGGATGATTGTAGCCATGCGCCGCCGCCCACCAGGAGGACATGCCGTCGATCAATTCCCGTCCGTCGGCCAGGACAATACGATTGCCGTGGCTGCGCCGAACCGCGCAAAGGGGCGGCAAATGCACGGCCGAGGCATAGGGATGCCAGACAGCGCTATGGTCGCGTACCACCAAATCCGGAACCTGAGGACCGCGCCCTTGCTCCGCCAGGCGGCGCAGTTCTTCAACCAGCGGAGCCAGGCCAGAGGCCAGGATTTGCCAACCCGCACCGTCCAATCGTTCCAGGCGGGGCAGTTCCAGCACGGGCGCGCCGCAACCGGCCTGAGCCAGCCTCGTGCGCAGAATTTGGGGATTGTCAGCCAGAATACAGGCTTCGTCGTCATCCGGCGCATCCGCGGCAGTGGGACGCGTGGGAATCAGGGCCAGGGCACACAGCGACAGCCCCTTGTCGCGCAGAGAGGCCAGGGAAAGCAAGCTATGATTCAGCGCTCCCAGTCCGTTGCCGCCCACCAGCAGCACAGGCAGATCCAGATCGGACATCAGATCCAGCATGTCCTCGCTCTCATTGAGCGGCACGCACAGGCCGCCCGCGCCTTCCAGCAGCAGGATATCCGCCGCTCCGTCCAGGCTTTCCCAATGATTCAGGATGGTCCGGGCCAGACCCGCCACATCCAGGCGCGCGCCCTCACGCGCGGCAGCCAGATGGGGCGAGGCAGGCAGGGAAAAACAACGCAGCACCGCCGCCGGAGCCAGCCCCGGCAGGGGCGGCAGATCGGCCACAGCCGCCGCGTACACCGGCGCGTCGGCTTGAGACGCGGCGTATTCCTCCCCGGCGCGCACGCCGGTCTGCACAGGCTTTACAGCCTGAGCCGCCACGCCCGCCAGGCGCAGAGCCCGCAACAGGGCCGCCGTGACAACGGTTTTGCCCACATCCGTCCCGGTGCCGCTGACAAAAACGGCGCACAAAGGGCGACGGACCGCATCCCGTCCGGATTCCGCATCACGCATCACCGCCCGCCTCCAGGCCCTGAGCCGCGATCATGGCCAAATCCTCTTCAATGCCCTGCCCGTGGGTGGTGAGATAATCGCCGGTCATCAGGGCATTGGCTCCGGCGGCGAAAATTTCATGCTGCCGTGCCCCCAGCGTCGTGGGCCGCCCTCCGCAGATCCGCAGCGTGGCTTCAGGCAGAATATGGCGGAACAAGGCAATGATCCGCAGGGCCTCGTCAGCGGAGAGCGGCTGCTGACCGGCCAAAGGCGTTTCCGGATGGGGATGCAGAAAATTCATGGGCACATTGCGTACGCCCAGGGCCTTGAGACTGAAAGCAAAGGCAATGCGCTCTTCCCAGCTCTCACCCAGGCCGAACAGGCCGCCGGTACAGGCTGTCAGACCGGCGCGCATGGCGTGGGCCACAGTGTCTCGACGCTGTTCCCAGGTCTGAGTGGTGCAGACGCGCGGGTAATGGCCTTGTGCCGTTTCCAGATTGTGGTGATAGCGCGTGAGTCCGGCCTGGGCCAATTGTTCGAGCTGGGCCGAGTTCAGCCGTCCCAGCGAGGCGCAGACGCGGGGCCGCACATTGTCAGGCAAGGCGGCCAGCACGGCGCGCAGTCGCGCCAGCTCCGCTTCGCTGAGCGCGGCACCGCTGGTGACGATGCCGATATGGTTTACGGGCAGAGCGGCCAATTCCAGAATGCGTTCCCGAAGCGTTTCGTCCGGTAAAAGATCGAAAACAGCTATGGGCGTGTGATTGTGCCGACTCTGGGAACAGAAGCGGCAGTCCATGGCGCAGTTGCCGCTGCGGGCGTTGATGATGGCGCAAAGATCCACCTTGCGCCCGAAGACCGCCTCGCGCAAACGCCCGGCCTGTTCGAAAAGCCGGGCAGCGGGCAAAGACAAAAGAGCCTGAGCCTGGGCGGGCGTTGCCGCCGGAAACATATTCATCGTACCAACCTTCGGAATTCATGAAAGTGCTCTCTCCGGCATGCGCCGGAGAGAGCATAAGGACCTTGAAATTCTTGCCGCGAAATGCGCGGCGGCGGGCTTTGCTCGCCAGAAACGAGCATTTTACGTAGTAAATACGCTAAAAAGAAAGCCGCGCCGCTGTTTGTTCACACGCGGCACAGACATCAACGGCCGACGCCGTACAGAACAAATTACGCTTTAACCGCGATCAGCCACGGGTCAGACAACAATAAAAGGCACTTCGGCATACGCGACCGCATCCGGCGCAACAGCGGATATGGAAAAGCCCGCCATACAGCGGGCTTTTTTCCGTTTTATTTAACTTTACGCCGCTTTTCCCACAGCTTCATATCTTTCATCTTTTTGCGACGCTCGCGTTGCAGGGCTTTGCAAACAAGAGGCGCATCTTTCTTGAAGCCCCACTTTTCCCTGTACTCGGCGGTATCCATGCCGTGGCTGGCCAGATGCCGCTTGGTCAGGATTTTAAAGCTCTTTCCACATTCAAGGCAGGTAACGGATTTTTCTTTTACCGACTTGCGGGCTTCCTGAGCCATTTCCGCGCTGTCCAGCTCCACAGGAGCTTCGCCTTCGGCCACGGCACGGATGCCCATCGCCACCTTCTGAATAAAGGCCGCGATTTCCTCTTCGGTCATGATCCGTACACCGGCCTGCGCACGGGTTATTTCCAGCGCTTCTTTTAAATAATCGTCCATTACCTAACCCCTTCTTGGTATGTCTTCTGTTTTCAGCGCGACGCACGGTGCCTTAACATGCAGAGCCGTGCCCCAGGACAGCTTTAGCCCCCACATACTATATGGTTTTTTACCCATACACGCAGTTTTTCAACACGTCAATTGTATTGTGCTCTGTTGGGGTTGCTACAGCCATTTTTCATCCATTCAGAAGCGGATCAATTGGCGTTAAAAAAATCATACTTTGACACGGTGCCCAGGAAATTTTCATCCATGTACTGCCATTGCACGCCTTGGGCATAGCCCTGGCGCAGCTGGGAAAGGTCGGAGGGCACGGGCCCCACGCTGAACGTTTCCCGAGCCCGTTGCTCAAAGGCTCTGAGCGTATCGGCGGCACCCAGAGGCAAGGCCGAAAGAGATTCAATACCGGCGGGAAGCGGTTCGCGATATTCCATAATGATTTTGTCGTCATTGAAATTATAGCGGGCCGCAAAGCCCCGCGCCAGCCAGCGCACGGGCTGTCCTGTCGTCGTCTTGTCGGCCACCAGAGCCCCGAAGGGGTCATGGCCGTTATCCACAATATAGGTGCAGGCCTGATATCCCACGCCGTCGAAAACCTCCACGCCTTCATCCACGCTGAACGGGCGGCGCATGATGCCGTCCCAGTACCAGCCCTGCGGCACTTCGGCCTGGGCCACCACAGCCATGGGGCTGATGTCGCCGGTTCCGTAAACGGCAAGCCATACTCGAATGGGCAGACCGCCCATCATGCCGCTCCAGGTCAGATTGACCGAGCCCTGCCCTGCCGTGAGCAGCGGCATATTTTTAGCCTCCAAGGAAATAGCCGGGCGGGTTGTGGAAACATACGCTGAACCCAGCATGCCGCGTTGTTGCGCGGCATTACAGCCGGTCATCAGCAACACCAGAGCCGCCACACAGAAAAGACGCATGTGTTTTATCGCCATTGCGCAATGCTCCTCAAGATCGGCGTTCCACCGTTAATCCGGCCAGACGCCGGGTAACTGTTTCTTATCCACTACAAACATATGCCAAGGCCCGGCGACTGGCAATCACTATTATGAGAACAGTGGAACGAATGGCCGGATACGGCCGAAAGAACGCCATTACGGCGGCAGAAAAGAAAGGAAGCGCGGGAATCGGAGAATTTCAGAGTAAATTGCCCCGGGGGCCGCGAAGACAGCCGCCCGACGCGAGCGCCAGCCGTTGGCGGCTATGCCGCCTTATGGATGGCGACAGCAGAGATAGGTGCAAGCGTAATGTACATGCGCCGGCCTGCCGGAGGGCTCAGTTTCAACCTTTTGAGATTGTACAATCTCAAAAGGTAACCTGCTCTATTGTTGTGCCGGCTGTTGCGCTTGGGAGGGCTGTTGTTGCGGCGCGGGGGCGCCCCCCGGCATGTAGTTCTGCAGGTCGCGCGAAACCTCAAAGGTACGCAGTTCGGCGGCCGCAGCCTTGGCGAAGGGCGAGTCGGGGAAACGTCGGGCAAGGTCCTCCAGCAGGGCCTGAGCGCGGCTGGAATTGCCCAGTTTGCGGTAAAGGCGCGCCTCCCGGAAGCGCAGACCCGGATATTCCGGCGAATTTTCCGGCACAAAATCATTGTAACGGTTCACCCATTGCAGGGCCTCGGGGATGCGGTTGCCCACCTCGCAAATATCCATCAGCGCGGCCACCGCGTCCTTAATACGCTGCGGATCGGCCTTGTCGGAGCGCTCATCCTGCAGCTGGGTGAACAGGTCAATAACCTTGCGGTTGAGCTCGTAGGAGCTTTTGATATCCTTGCGGTTTTCCGCGTCACGGGCCAGAAAATAGGTGGCATAGGCCCGCTGGTAGAGCGGAATATCGGGACGTGCCGCCAATTGTTGCCACATGGCCAACGCCGGTCCGGTCAGATTCAGATTCTGAGCGGAGAGAGCCAGTGCGTAATCCAGTTGCTTGCGCAACTGGGGCTTCATATCCCAGGTGGAAACCAGCTTGCCCAAGTCCAGAACCTTGTCCCAGGCCCCGGCCTTGAGATAACGGTTGAAAAATTCCGTAAAGGCCGCTTCGCCGTACTGCAGGTCCATGGGAGACTTCAAAAACTCTCCCAGCAGCTCAAAGGCCTTCTGCTCATTGCCGCGCTCCAGCCAGCCCTGGGCCAGGGCGTAGCGCAAACGCGGGTCCGGCGCGCCGTAGCGCTCACGCACCAGGGGAAAGCCGTTCCACAGGATCAGAATACGGCCGTAATTCTGTTCAGCCAGGGAATTGGCCAGTTCCTTCTGAAAAGCCCGCCAGATGATTTCACGGGCCTGGGGCACGTCGGGGTGTTCGGGGTAGCCGTCGATGAAATCCGCCGCTTTGCCCATGGCCTCGGTATACTGTTTGTCCCAGTACAGCCACATGGCCTGCTTGAGCCGGGCCAGCACGGCGTCCGGGGCCGTTTTGGAGGATTCGGCCAGCGCCGCGTAGGTCTGCCACAGCGGCGGCTCCCCACCCTTGGCGAAGACCTTGCTCATTTCCTCATAAGTGATGGGCGATTCGTAAATGCCCTTTTCCGCAAGACGCAGCCGGGCCGTGGAGGCTGCGGGCGAGGCTGCGAAGCGGCGCTCCAGCTCGTGATAAATAAAGTCAGCGGCGGTGGCATTGCCCTGGCGCAGATAGGTGTCGCCCATCTTAAGCAGAATCGAGTCGTTGCCTTGGCGGCCGGGCTCCAGGTTGATGTAGAGCCAATAGAGATCCAGCGCCGTGTCGATCCTTTGCAGGGTCTCATCATTACCGGCCTGCAACAGCAGGAAGGAGGGCTCGCCAATATAGTAGCGCGGCCAGCGCTTGCTGATGAAATCCAGAATGATCTGGGCCTGGTCGTGTTTTTTCTGATTGAAAAACGCCTGTGCCAAGCCCACGGAGGCGGCCTGCAATTGGGAGGATTCGGGATATTTGTCCAGCACTATGGAAAAGGACTGCTCCGCTTCGGCATTGAGCTTCCGCTTGAGCTGCGCCTGCCCCAGGGCCGTGAAGCCCTGCGCCACACCGGGATAATCAGGATAACGCCGGAGCAGGGCCACAATATAGCCGCCCGCGTCCACCAGATTGCCCACATTGACGTTGGCAAGACCCAGACGCAGCAGGGCATCGGGTACGCGGGGCGAACGCAGGTCGGCGTTCATGGCTTCGCTGGTGGAAGAAACAATAGCCTCATAACCCGCCAGAGGGTTATCGGCATAGCGCGCCCAGAGGCAGTCGCTGATATAATAGAGCACCTTTTCCCGCATTTCAGGCGTGATGTCGGTCAGCGCGCGGATTTTCTCCAGCTGCGGCAGGGCTTCGTCAAATTTGTTCTCGCTGATCAGGCGTTCGGCCTCGGCCAGCATTTTATCCGGCTCCGGCGGCTTGGGCACGGGATTGCCCTGCTCATCCACGTAGATGACTTCCCGGGGCTTTTCCGCAGCCGCGTCTTTTTTCTCGTCCTTGTTTTCGCCCACAGGCAGGCCCACGGCCCTCTTGTTCACCGCGCCGGAAGCCTCCGGCCCTTTATCCTGTACCAAAGGCGCGTCCGGGGCTTTTTCCCGGCTCTCCCGCAAAACAGTGTTCTGCGGAACCGGCGCATCCTGTTCGTCCTGACCGATTTGGGCGGCCTGGGGGGTCTGCGCTTCGGGGGTGGCAGCCACGGCATCGTCCGCAGCCTTCCGCTCCACAACGGGGGCGGAGGACGTTTCAGAGGCAACGGGTGGCGCGGTCTCACCGCTTTCTTGCGCGGGAGCCCCAGGCGCGGCAGTGGGTTGCGCCGCCTCAACGTTCTGCGTCGGAGCCGCGTTACCGTCGGCCCCGCCGGGACGGACCTCTGTCCTGTTTTCATTATTTCCGGCGGATGCGGAGGCGCTCTTACCGGATTCCGGCAATGTAGCCGTGGAAAGGCCGCCGGCTTCGGGCCAGTCTTCCGGGCCGCCGGTATTGACCTTGCCGAGCAGATCCTGGCGGGAGAGCATCATCCCCCTGTCGCCCAACTCTTTGGGGCCGTTGTTTTCCGGAACCTCAGCGGCATAGGCCGGTGCGGACCAGAAGCCTCCGCTTTCGGCCCCGGACAGGGAAAAATCCGGTATGGATCGCTGCTCAACCGCAACAGGCGCGGCCAAAGGCGTCGGCACAGCCAGATCCGCCAGCCGGGAATACGGCAAAGCGCGTAATCCGCTTAACTGGCGGCGCAAAAGATCAGAAGGAATCTGCCCGACCGGAAGAATTACCGTGTTCCCGGCGTTTGCCAAGCCCGTAGAAAGCCGCGCCCGCGTGTCGACCGGGGCCGCGACCGAAGCGGCGGCCTGGGCAGGCGTATTCGTCGGATCCCCCGCAGCCGGGGCGGCAAAGAATTCCATAGTCACCCTGTCAGGCGCGGGGCGGGTCAGCACGTAATTGACGACGCGCGGGGAAAGGCGGATGCGCAGCCGCCCGTTGTCGAGCGCCAGAGCTTGCAGCAACGCGCCGGGCTCAGGGGCAACCCCGGCTTGGCGCAAAGAATGGGCCGGGCTGTTCAGCAGCAGCTCCAGATCCGCAGCGCCGGTGCGCGTCACGCTGCGGGCCTGGCCGGGGCTGTCCAGCACCAGGATCAGCCGTCCGGCATCCGCGCCGGGCAGCCATTGCCAGAGCATGGCCCACGCCTGCTCCGGCCGGAGCAGGCACACGCCCAACAGCAGGCAGAGCCACGGCAAAAAGCGGCGGAACGCACCCTGCACAACGGCGCTATGAGACCGGGACATTCCGGCGCTCGGGATTCTATTCACTGGCTATGGCAGTAAAATATGACGGATCAGACATCCGCCCCGTTTTATGCAAAAGATATGCCTGCGCATGGCGGAAAAGAAGCTCTTTCGCGCCATCGGCATCAGGGATTGCGCTTTTTGAGCTTTTCAATGAGGGTGGTGCGCTTGATGCCCAGATATTCCGCAGCCTGGTTCTTCACGCCCTCGGCCCGTCTCAGCGCCTCGTCGATCAGGCGGCTTTCCACGGCGTCCAGAAAATCCTTGAGATTCAGCCCATGGGTTTCCAACACGCCCAGATCCGGCCAGACAAAGTCCCCGGATCGGGCCGGTACGTGCCCGGGCTCCGCAGGGAGCGGCGCGCCCGGCAGCGATTGCGTGGACGGAGCAAGTTGCGGTGATGAGGCGGCATCCTCGGGCGCGCCCTGCTCTTCCACTTCCGGCAGAGCCGACACATCGCCCACCTGGTCCAGGATCTTGCGCGGCAGGTCCGAGGGCTGCACCACCGCGCCGTCCACCAGGATGCTCAGGCGCTCCATAAAATTTTCCAGCTCGCGCACATTGCCGGGCCAGGCATAAGCCGCCAGAACGCGGCGGGTATCCGGCGCGAGGGCCAGAGTCGGGCGGCATTTCTTACGGCAGAAATGATCCAGGAAATGCCGCGCCAGCAGCAACACGTCGCCGCCGCGCTCGCGCAGGGGAGGCAGATGCAGGGGAATCACGTTCAGACGGTAATAAAGGTCCTCACGGAAGTGACCGGCCTCCACTTCGGCTTCCAGGTCACGGTTGGTGGCCGCCACAATGCGCACATCCACCTTTTTGCAACCGCTGCCGCCCACGCGTTCAATTTCCTTTTCCTGGAGCACGCGCAGAATCTTGACCTGAAGACTCAGCTCCATCTCGCCGATTTCATCCAGAAAAATGGTGCCCCCGTCAGCCAGTTCAAAGCGGCCCGGCCTGGAGCGGATGGCATGGGTGAAGGCGCCCTTTTCATGCCCAAAAAGTTCGCTTTCCAACAATTCCTTGGGGATGGCCCCGCAATTGATGGGCACAAAGGGCTTGTCGGCGCGGCGGCTGTTGGCGTGCAGGGCGCGCACCAGCAATTCCTTGCCTGTTCCGGATTCGCCGGTTACAAGCACAGTACTGTCCGTGGGGGCCACTTTGCCGAGAATTTTGAAGACTTCGGCCAGCGTGGTGCTTTGGCCGATAATGCCGCTTGTATTTAGCTCCATGGTCTCTTCCCCGCGTTACAGAGCTTTTCAGGTGTCAATACACTGACGCGCGCTGAATTGCCAGTGAAAAAAACAGGATGCCGGTTTGTTTTGCCGCACCGGCGCAACTTTTTTACACATCGCCCATGAGCCAGATACCTTCCGCACCCACCCCGCCCGCTTCGCAAGAGCCATCCCGCCGTTCTTGTCCGCCCTGCCCTCCCTGGCCCCCCTGTCCCGTGGACGAACTGCGCCCCGAGCTGCTGCGCCTCCTGGAGAGCGGCGGCAGCCTGGTGCTCAGTGCCCCGCCCGGCGCGGGCAAGAGCAGCCGCGTGCCCCTCTGGCTGCTGGGCGCGCCCTGGCTGGCAGGCCGCAAGATTTTGCTGCTGGAACCGCGCCGCGTGGCTGCACGGGCTCTGGGCCGCTACATGGCCCGCCTGCTCGGCGAGGAACCGGGGCACACCGTGGGCTGGCGCATGCGCGAGGAAAGTGTCATTGGCCCGGACACCCGCATTGAAGTCATTACCGAGGGCGTACTGACCCGCCTGTTGCAGGCCGACCCGGAACTGCCCGAGGCAGCCTGCGTGATTTTCGACGAATTCCACGAGCGCTCGCTTCAGGCCGATCTGGGCCTGGCCCTTTGCCTGGAAAGCCGGGCCGCCCTGCGGCCCGACCTGCGCCTGCTGGTCATGTCCGCCACGCTGGACGTGCAGGCCGTGGCTCGGCTGCTGGGGAATTGTCCCGGCCTGAGCTGTGCAGGGCGCAGCTTTCCGGTGGAAACGCGGCGGCTGCCCTTGCGCGGCATGGGCACGCCCTTTGGCCCCGAACTCTGGCGTCATACAGCGGCGGTAATCCTGCAACTGCTGCGTGAGGAACCCGGCAGCCTGCTGGCCTTTCTGCCCGGTGCGGGCGAAATCCGGCAGGTGGCAGCCCTGCTGGAAAGCCGTTTGCCGCCGGACGCGCGTCTCTGCCCGCTGTACGGCAATCTCTCCGCCCGCGAACAGGACGCGGCCATTGCTCCGGCCCGGCACGGCACGCGCAAGGTGGTGCTGGCCACAGCCATTGCCGAAACATCCCTGACCATTGAAGGCGTGCGCCTGGTGGTGGACGCGGGCTTGGCGCGCAGCGCGCATTTTGATCCCTCCTGCGGCCTCAGCCGCCTAGTCACCGACCGTGTCTCCCTGGCCGGAGCGGCCCAGCGCGCGGGGCGGGCCGGGCGTACGGAACCGGGCATCTGCTGCCGCCTCTGGGCCAAAGAAGAGGAAAACGGCATGCGCCCGCAGATCCGGCCCGAAATTCTGGATGCCGATCTGAGCGGCCTGCTGCTGCAGCTGGCGGTCTGGGGAACAGGAGGACCGGACGGAGTGTCCTCCCTGGCCTGGCTGGATCAGCCGCCCGCCGCCGGGCTGGCCGTGGCCCGGCAGACCCTGTGTGATCTGGGCGCGCTGGACGACCAGGGCCGCGCCACCGCCCTGGGCCGGAACATGGCCGCGCTGCCCGCAAGCCCGCGCCTGGCCCGGTTGCTGCTCCACGGCAAAGAACGCGGGCACGGGGCCCTGGCCTGCTGTCTGGCCGCCCTCCTGGAAGAGCGCGGCCCGCTGCCGCGCGCGGGCCGGGAAGGCAACGGCGAAACAAGCAGCGATCTGGCCTGCCGCCTGGACTGGCTTTGCCGGGGCCGCGATGTGCCGGAAAAGACGCGCCCGCGCCGCTGGGCCCGGCGTTTGGCCGGTCTGCTGAACGTCCGGCAAAAAATTTTCGAGACCGCCCTGGCGGATCAGGACGCCTTGGGGCCGCTGCTGGCCCTGGCCTGGCCCGAATGGCTGGCCCAGCGTCTTCCCGCCCCCCAGCCCGGACAAGCCGGGGGACAAGCCATGGCTTCATTTCTGCTGCGTTCCGGCCGGGCCGCGCAATTGCCCGTGAGCGACGCCCTGGCCCGTTGCGAATTTCTGGCCGTGGCCGCCGTATCCGGCGACGGTTCGCGCGGGCGCATCCGTCTGGCCGCTCAGCTCAACCGCCAGCAACTGGAAGAACTCTTCGGCTCGCAGATCAGCACCGAGGACAGCGTCAGCGTTTCGGACGACGGCGCGGTACTGGCCCGCCGCCGTCAAACTCTGGGCAGTCTGCTGCTGCGGGACGAACCGCTGCCCCGCCCCGACGCCGGGACATGCGCCGAGGCCCTGTGTGAGTTCATACACCAAGGCGGCCCGCAGATATTGGCCCGTCTGCCCTGGAACGACGAAATCCGCCAATGGCGGGCGCGGGTAAGTCTGCTGCGCGAGTTGAACGGCGACCCCTGGCCGGATCTGAGCGATGCCGCCCTGCTGGGGCACCCTGAAACCTGGCTGGCTCCTTACCTTATAGACTGCACCGCGCTGCGCCGGTTAACGTCCGGCCGCCTGCTGGAGGCCCTGCGGGCGCAATTGCCCTATGCTCTGGCCCGGCGGCTGGAGCAGGAAGCTCCCGACAGCTGGCAGGTGCCCTCAGGCGCAATGCGGCCCATTGTTTACGGAGAGGAAGGCGGCCCCTGGCTGGCCGCCAAACTGCAAGAGCTTTTCGGCTGTGAGGAAAGCCCGCGCATCGCGCGCGGCCGGATCGCACTGACCTTGCGGCTGAACTCCCCGGCGGGGCGTCCCCTGCAGGTTACGCGTGATCTGGCCCATTTCTGGCGTAACGGCTACCAGGCCGTGCGCGCGGAAATGCGGGGCCGCTACCCCAAACATCCCTGGCCGGAAGATCCGCTCACGGCCCCGGCCACGGCCCTGACCAAGAAAAAACTGGCTGCCGAAAACAAAGCCTCAAGGCAAGGGACAGCCCTCACAGGAGGAGCCGCCCATGGCCCCCAGGCCGGAAATGACGCTTAATCCGTGGCGCTTTCCGGTGGAAAGACCACAACCAGCAGCATTTTGAACGCCTCGGGGGCGCGCACGGCGTGCGGATGCCCGGCGGGCATGACAATGCAGTCCCCGGCATGCAGCATATGCTTCGTGTCATCAATAGTGATTTCGCCCGTGCCGTCCAGGGCAATGACCAGCGCGTCGCCCGTGGAGCGGTGGGCGCTGATTTCCTCGCCCTTGTCGATGGCGAAAAGCGTCAGGCCAAAGGCGCTGTTCTGTGCCAGGGTCTTGCTGATGACCTGCCCCGGCAGATAGTCCACCTGCTGCGCCAGGGGCAGCGCTGCCGCGTAATCCAGATTTTTGAGATATTTTTCCATGCTAGGGCCTCCTGCATATATTCTTGAAGCATACAGTGGAAACAGCATTTGTCTCCTTGCCTTCAGGCGCGGGCGTCAGCTCATGCCGCCAAAGCATCCCGCCTCTTCGAAATGCACATGCTCTGCCATTCTAGATAGGCCCGTCCGAACCGAAAGCAAGCCCCGCGGCTCAATTCCAGATCTCTTCCATGAACTCCAGAACCCGCTGCTCGCTGTAGTAGGGCTTTCCCCACGGCACAAAGCCCACGTGGCCGCCGTGCGGGGCCACTTCCAGACGCAGGGAGCTGTTTTCCCGCGCCGCGTCCCAAGGATAACAGGAGGGGGAACAAAAAGGGTCGTCGGCGGCCATCAACAGATAGAGAGGAATACGAACCGCAGGCAGATCGGCCAGCACGCTGTTTTTCTCCCAGTAGTCGCGCGCCGAGGCAAAGCCATAAACCGGCGCGGTAAAGCGCTCGTCGAATTCCGCGAAGGTGCGGATGCGCTCCAGGCCTTCCACGGAAGGATAGTGCGGGAAGCGAGCCGCCTTTTCCCGTACTTTGCGGCGCATGGTGCGCAGAAAGTAGGTCATGTACAGGCGGCAGGACGGCCCGTCCATGACCGGGGCAGCGCCCGCCAGATCACAGGGCACGGACACGGCCACCGCCGCGCGTACCAGCGGCGACACCGGCCCCCGCCCCAGATAGCGGCAGATCTGATTGCCGCCCATGCTGAAACCAGCCAGCAGAATGGGCAAGTCAAAGGACTCCGCATAGCGGACCACCGTGCCCAGGTCGCCGGTTTCGCCCATGTGATAGAGGCGGTCGGTGCGGTTGGGTTCGCCGGAGCAAGAACGCATATTCCAGGCCAACACCTGAAAACCGCGTGCCGTCAGCAGCCGCGCCAGCCCCAGAATATACTTGCGGCGGCTGTTGCCTTCCAGGCCGTGGGAAAGGACGGCCAGCCCACGCGGCGCGCCCGAAGCGCAGGGGTGCAGATCCAGATCCAGAAAATCGCCGTCCGGCGTGTCGATGCGGATGCGCCGCAAATCGGCTGGCAAGCGGGGCCGGGGGCGGAAAAGCACCGGCCAGATGGTGTTCAGGTGAGCGTTGGCAAGGCCCGGCGGGGCCGTATAGCGGGAAGGAAGTATTGGCATGGGCAAAGGCCTCGTGTACGCTTGCGCCATGTGCGCAAAATATGATTCTAGCCTTCGCCGTGAAAAACTGTCAAATGCCGCTCCCCGGCGCGGCGAAGTCAGGCCCGCACGCCGGACGGATGCGTGCGAACAGGCGGATGTGCTCATTTTGGGGGCGGGGGCGGCCGGATTGTTCTGCGCGCGGGAGGCGGCCGGACGCGGCCTGCGCGTCGTGCTGCTGGAGCGGGCCGCCGTGCCGGGCCGCAAGCTGGCGGTCAGCGGCGGCGGCAAGGCCAATTTCACCAATCGCGGAATCACGCCGCGGGACTACCACTCGCACCGCGACGGCACCTTCTGCGTCCCGGTTCTGGCCGCCTTCAGGCCTGAGGACATGCTGTCCCTGGTGCGCGCCTGGAATCTGCCCGTGGAAGAACGCACCCACGGCCAATTATTTCTGACCGTTCCGGCTCAGCGCCTGGTTCAGGCCCTGGTCCGCGACTGCCGGGATCGCGGGTGCCGTCTGGTCTGCGGCGCGACCGTAACCAGCGTCAGCCACGACGGCGAGGGCTTCAGCGTGGAGGCCGGGGGCGCGCTTTGGCGCGGCAAAACCCTGGTACTGGCGCTGGGCAGCCCGGCCTGGCCGCAGGCGGGCGGCAGCGGCTCCGGCTACAGGCTGGCCCAGAGCCTGGGACATACGGTCATTCCGCCGCGCCCGGCTCTGGTTCCGTTGCGCCTGCCCGCCGATGATCCCGACAGCGCGGCCCTGTTGGAGCTTTCCGGCATCAGCCTGCCGGTGCGGATCAGTTTGCCGGAGGCAGGCAATCAGGAGCGGACCGTTTCGAACGTGGGATTGGAGCGCGCATGGCCCGAGCATACATGGGAAGACGACCTGCTTTTCACCCATGACGGCCTGAGCGGCCCGGCGGCGCTGAAAGCCTCGCTGTTCTGGCGGCCGGGCGCGCCCATGCGGCTGGATTTCCTGCCCGGTCGGGATGTGGCGGCGCTGCTGGATGCGCCCGAAGCCGGACGCCAGACCCCGCGCGCCCTGCTGGCCCGCCATCTGCCGCAACGACTGGCGGACGCCCTGCTGCCCTCTCCTCTGGCCCGCCGCAAAATCGCCGAGCTGTCCCGCGCCGCGCGCAGCCGGATTGCGGAGGCCGTGCAGGCCCGCATGATAACGCCCGACGGCACGGCGGGCCTGAAAAAGGCCGAAGTTTGCGCCGGAGGCGTGGACACCCGCGAGGTGGACCCACGGAGCATGACCAGTTTGCTGTGCCCGAACCTGTACATCGTGGGGGAATTGCTGGATGTGACCGGCCTGCTGGGCGGTTATAACCTGCACTGGGCCTGGGCCAGCGGCATGGCTGCCGGACGGAATATAAGGAAGCAGTGATTAGTGGGCTTTTTGCCCTCTGCCCGCGTCAGGCTCACTTCGTGAGAAGTGACACAAGCCTTTTTGAAACGGCTCAAATCCGGTCGCAATAGACGTTTTCGAGAAAGCGTTCCATGACTTCATCCGCCTGGTTGATATAGTCGTTGAGCGGGAATTGCGCCTTGCAGGCCGGACAACGCATGTAGGCTTCGTGGCAGGTGCGGGCGATGTGCAGGCGCGCTCCGCAGCGGGGGCAAGCGAGCGTGGTTTCAGCGTCACGGGCGGCGAAAAATGCCATGCGGCAACTCCTTTTCAGACCAGTAAGATGTCACTCCGCCCGCGGCGGCGCGCAAGCCTTTACGGCTTTGCGACATGTGTCGTTTGACGCGGCTCCAGCGTGCGGAGGCTTCAAACCATGGGGCGGATGCCCAAGGTTGCCTCCAAAAGGGGGTGCAAGTCAACGAAGTGTCGCAAAGTAAAAGTCCGCTTTGCCAACGGCATCGCGGACTTTAGAGCAAATTAACTTTGAGATTTTACAATCTCAAAATATTGAGGACGCCCGCTCCGGCATGTAACAGCGCAAATAAATTGCGCTTATGCCTTCGCGGCGGACGGCCGCTTTCGCAGCCGCCAGAGTAATTTCATTCTGAAACTGCTCTGATCTGACAAATTTTACGCCCCGCACTGGGAGCCCCCCAATGGGGCTCCCGGCGGGCATTTCAGGGCCGAAGAGGCAAGCCCTGAAAATTGTGAAACAGAAAAACTATGCCGCCCCAGGAGCTGTTTCCAGAGCGTTTTGATATTGAAAATATCTCAACGCCCTGTGCGGATTTTCCGTGAAAAACCGCACCGCGAAATTATCGCAAGGCGAATTTACTTCGCCGGTAAGCGATAATTTCAAACGCAAACGGCTCTAATCGGCCTGGGTCCGGATAAAGGTCGGAATTTCAAAATCGTCCTCGTCATAGGTGAAGTCGTCCTGACCGGGGTTGTGCGGCCGACGGCGGCTCTGGCCCATGGCTTCGCGCTTGAGCAGATAGGGAGGACGATTGCTCTTTTCGTCGTACCAGCGCTCCACTTCCGAACGGCGGGTGGCGCGGGGCAGGCGCATTTCCGGCTCTTCCTGCGACTCCTGCACCAGGTTGCCCTGCTGCGAGCGCCCGAGCTGGCGGCGGCGGGGTTCGGCCATGACGGCGTCCGGGCCGGGCTGGCGGAAATTGGTCACCGTGGCGGCGGGAGCCTGCACGGGCTGCATGGCCTGGGGCGACTCAATGCCGGTGGCAATGACCGTCAGACGAATTTCGTCGCCGATGTTGTCGTCAAAGACCACACCGAAGATGATGTTGGCGTCCTCGGGCGTGGCATCGGCGATAATGTCGCCGATTTCGGCGATTTCCTCGGCCGTGATGTCCATGGGTGCGGTGATGTTGTAGAGCACTGCCTTGGCGCTCTCCAGGGAGACGTCTTCCAGCAGCGGACTCATGATGGCACGTTGGGCCGCCTCGCGGGCGCGGTTCTCGCCCGAGGCCATGCCCGTGCCCATGAGGGCCAGACCCGCTTCTGCCATAGTGGTGCGTACATCGGCAAAGTCAAGGTTGATCAGGCCGTCGCCCACAATCACGTCGGAAATACCCTTGACGGCGTAGTACAGCACGTCGTTGGCCTTTTGCAGCATTTCGGAGAACGGCGCTTTTTTGGGCGCAAAAGCCAGCAGGCGGTCGTTGGGGATGGTGATCAGGCAGTCCACATGCTGCTTGAATTCCTCCAGACCGGCCTCGGCCGCGCGTTTGCGTTTGACGCCTTCAAAGCTGAAGGGCTTGGTGACCACGCCCACGGTCAGCGCGCCCATTTCCTTGGCGGCCTGCGCCACCACCGGGGCCGCGCCCGTGCCCGTGCCGCCGCCCATACCGGCGGTGACGAAAACCATGTCCGCATCGCCGATGGCCTCGCGGATGGCGTTCACGCTTTCCACGGCGGCCTCACGCCCGATGGACGGATTGGCGCCAGCGCCCAGGCCTTTGGTCAATTTTTCGCCCAACTGCACCTTGAGCGGGGCGGTATTTTTTTTCAAAGCCTGCACGTCGGTGTTGGCGCAGACGAACTGCACACCGCGCAAGCCGGAATCAATCATGTTTTTCACGGCATTACCACCGCCGCCGCCTACGCCGATAACCTTGATTTTGGCGCTTCCGGCCAAGGAGGTGTCAATATCGTCAACGATTGACTGAGCCATGTTTCCTCTCCTGTTTTTGCTGTCCCCAAATGCCCGCTTGAGATTTATGAGATATCCGCGAACCATTTCTTCATGCGTGCGAGTACGCCGTCAAAGACGCCGGACTCGCTGCGCGTGGTGAACTTTTTCTGACCGGACATTTCCTTTTCCGCTCCGTAGCGCAACAGACCCACAGCCGTTGAAAACTTGGGGCTGTTGACCACATCTTTGAGACCGCCCACATTGCGCGGATAACCAATGCGCGTGGGCAGATTGAAAATTTGTTCGCCCAGTTCCTGGCAACCTTCCATCAGGGCCGTGCCGCCGGTCAGCACCACGCCCGCGCCGATCATGTCCTTGTAGCCGGAGCGCACCAGCGTCTGGTCCACCAGATAAAGGATCTCCTCCATGCGCGGCTCGCAGATTTCGGCCAGCACCTGGCGCGAAAGGCGGCGCGGCTCGCGTCCGCCCACGCTGGGCACTTCAATAAATTCGTCGTGGCGCACCAGATCGGCAAGAGCGCAGCCGTACTTGATCTTGATCTTTTCCGCCGAGGCAATGGGCGTGCGCAGGCCGAAGGCGATGTCGTTGGAAAGGTTCTGCCCGCCCAGAGCCAGCACCGCCGTGTGCTTGATAGCGTCGTTGGCAAAGACCGCGATATCCGTGGTGCCGCCGCCCAGATCCACCAGGGCCACGCCGATCTCACGTTCCTCCTCGGTGAGCACGGCCTTGGCCGAAGCCAGGGATTCCAGGGCGATATCCGACACTTCTAACTGGCTGCGATGGCAGGAGCGCACGATATTCTGCGCCGAAGACACGGCCCCGGTGACGATATGCACCTTGACCTCCAGGCGCACCCCGGCCATGCCCAAGGGGTCGGCAATGCCGCGCTGGTTGTCCACAATGTATTCCTGCGGCAGGATGTGGATCACCTCGCGGTCCGCCGGAATGGCCACGGCCCGCGCCGCGTCCAGAGCGCGCTCGACGTCGCGCTGGGCAACTTCGCCGCCCTTGACGGCAATGACGCCGTGGCTGTTGATGCCCATGATATGGCTGCCGGCAATGCCCACGTAGACCGAGTGGATCTCGCAGCCGGCCATGAGTTCCGCGTCTTCCACTGCCTTGCGGATGGACTGCACGGTCTGCTCGATGTTGACCACCACGCCCTTGCGCAGACCGGTGGAAACGCTTGTGCCGATGCCCACCACATCCACCAGACCCGACTCCGAAAGTTCGCCCACCACGGCGCAGATCTTTGTGGTGCCGATGTCAAGGCCTACGATGAGCTCGGACTTATTCATTATGTTCTCCTCACAACCGCCCGTCACGCGCCGGCTCAGTTTTGCGCGGACTGATTAAGAATGACCCAGACATTGCCGTTGACGGCGCGCACTTCGCGCACGTTTTTCAGCTCGTGCCGCCGCGCCAAGTCGCCGAGCGTCACGCTCATCCGGGCCAGATTGCCGCTCCAGTCGTCAGTGGCGATGGAAAGGCGCATTTCCCGGTCTTCCAGATAAATCTCCAAGCCCCTGCCCGGGCTCACGGTCAGCGAGGCAATGGCCCCGGCCTCTATGGGCAGCGCGCCGCTCTGCATGTCTTTCATCAGGCGCGAGAGGTAGGGCGCGGCGTCCTCGGCTCCCGGTTCGATGCGCAGGGTGGGCAGGGAGAGAAAATTTTTGCTCTCCACCGGCGCGATAATCCCGCCGCGCTCATTGGCGTAGTACAAGACGCCGTCCTTGTGCACCCAGAAGGAGGGCATGCGCTCCTTCAATTTGATCACGAACCTGTCGGGCAGCAGGCGCTTGACCGAAACTTCCTCCACCCAAGGTGTCTGGCGCAGATTCCGCTCCACTTTGGCGATGCTCACGGCCAGACTGTTGTCGCCCTCTTTGATGCCGCCGTATTGCAGCACCATCTCGCGGGAAAGCCGCACATTGCCGGTCACATCCACATGCCTGGTGATGAAAAAGTCGCTGGTGACCGCTTTGTTATAGAGCCAGAGGGAGGCCGTGCCCACTCCTGCCAGTACCAGCATCGCCGCCAGCAGCAGGCCCGTCAGAACCGCGAGGCTTTTCAGGCCGCCCAAGCGCTTGAGCCAGCCGAACATCCCGGCAAGGAATTTCGGGAGGTGGACCGAAGGAAACAGGCTTCCTTTCGCCTTTGAGGGCTTTTCCTTCGTATAGGCATTGCGGGCCTTGCGGCCGTTTTTCTTCAAGGCAAGCGGCACGGCACTATCCTGACCTCCGGCTCAAGCGCATAGCCGAAACGTTGCCGCACAGCCTCTTTGGCTTCATGCAGCAGGGTCAAAGCCGCTTCCGCGCTGCCCCTGCCTTCATTGATCAAAAAATTGGCGTGCAAGGTTGAAAAGGCCATGCCGCCCAGCTTCTTTCCCTTGTAGCCGGTCAGTTCCAAAAGCTTTCCGGCGGGCATATCCTGTGCGGGATTTTTAAATACGCAACCCGCGCTCCAGGCCGTCACAGGTTGTTTAGACTTTTTCTCAAAAAAGTTGTGACGCATGCGTTTAGAGATGCCATCCCTTGCGTCTTCGGTCAAGCCAAAAGTGGCTTCAACTACCATGAATCCCTCTTTTTCTTCTGAAATGGAGAGCCTACGATAGCCGTATTGCAGTGCATCAACAGTGACCCGTCGCACTGCTTCATTGCTAACTATCTGAATGGATTCGATATTTTTACATGTTTCCGTACCAAAGGAACCGGCGTTCATGGCCACGGCCCCGCCCACGCTGCCGGGTATGCCCACCAGCCCTTCCAGGCCGCTCAGGCCTTGTCCGGCGCAAAAACGCAACAGGCGCGGCAAGGGCACGCCCGCGCCGACCCGCACCAGAATTTTACCATCCTTCTCACCCGCGATTTCCGGCCCGCGCATAAAGCGCGGACGCAGCAACACCAGAGGCAGGTCACCGTCCCGGGCCAGAATGTTGCTGCCCGCGCCCAGGATCAACGGACTGCCGCCCAGGGCGCGCAGCCGTTCGGGCAGAGCCGCCAGATCCGCCGCATCTTCCAGGACCAGCTCGGCAATGGCCGTGCCGCCCAGACGCAGGGTGGTCCGCTCCGCCAAGCTGGGGCGCATGACTTCACGCATGGCCGCGCCCCTCCAGCCAGGCCGGGCCGAGACGGGTGATGGAACCCGCGCCCAGGGTCAGCAGCACGTCGCCGGGCCGCAGCACTTCCGGCAGGGCCTGGGCCAGGGCGTCCAGCGTCTGGAAATACCGTACCGGCGTGGTGGAAACCTGCTGCACGCCCTGCGCCAGACTCTGGCCGGAAACGCCGGGAATGGGTTTTTCCGAAGCCGCGTAAATTTCGGTCAGCAGGACTTCATCCACCTGATCAAAGACCTTGCAGAACTCGCCGAAATGGGCCTGCGTACGGCTGAAGCGGTGCGGCTGGAAGGCCGCCACAATGCGCCTGCCGGGAAAAACCTGGCGGGCCGTGGCCAGGGTGGCCGCGATTTCCGCCGGATGGTGGCCATAATCGTCCACCACGGTCACGCCGTCCTTTTCGCCCTTGAACTCAAAACGCCGTCCCACGCCCCCGAAACCGCCCAGGCCCCGGGCGCAGCGTTCAAAAGCGATGTCCGCCTCCATGGCCGCGCCGATGGCGGCCAGGGCGTTCAGGATGTTGTGGCGGCCCGGCTGGGGCAGGCTCACCTCGCCCAGTTTTTCGTCTTCGCGCCAGACCTCGAAGCGGCTGCGCAGCCCGCTTTCCAGGAGCACGGCGCGCAGATGGTTGTCCGCTGCGAAGCCGTAGGTCAGCACCGGACGCTTGACGCGCGGCAACAGGGCGCGCACGCCCGGATCGTCGCCGCAGACCACATTGATGCCGTAGAAAGGCACATTGTTCATGAACTGCACAAAGGCCGCGTCAATGGCCTCGCGGCTTTTGTAATGATCCAGATGATCCTCGTCCACATTGGTGACCACATTGATGATGGGCAGCAGACAGAGAAAGGAGCCGTCGGATTCGTCGGCCTCGGCGATAAGGTAGTCTCCGTGGCCCAGATGGGCATTGGTGCCGTAGACATTGAGGCGGCCGCCGATGATCACCGTGGGGTCCAGCCCGGCGGTGTCAAAGATGGAGGCGGTCAGCGAGGTGGTGGTGGTCTTGCCGTGGGTCCCCGCAATGGCTATGCCCTGCCGCAGGCGCATGAGTTCGGCCAGCATTTCGGCGCGCGGGATGATGGCGATGTTCCTGCGGCGGCCTTCCACCAGTTCGGGATTGTCGTCGCCGATGGCTGTGGATTTGACCAGCACCTGCACGTCGCCCACGTTTTCGGCGGCGTGGCCCACGGCCACGCGCGCGCCCAGCTCGCGCAGATGCCTGACCACCGCCGAATCGCTCAGATCCGAGCCGGAAATCTCGTAGCCCTGATTGAGCAGCACCTCGGCAATGCCGCTCATGCCCGCGCCGCCGATGCCCACCATGTGAATGTGCCGGATTTTGCTGTTCATATCTTAAGCCTTTAGAAAAAATCTAGATATTTTGCGGAGATACCTCCGCCTTCAAAAATATTTCAGGCAAACTGCAACGATCAAAATACTCCAGAAGCTATTTCTAAATTGTCCTTTCGCCTTCTGCCTGCGTCGGACTCGCCCCGTAATAAGGTCGAATATGCTTGAATATACTCCCTCCACCCAGGACTCACCTTCCTTGGCAGAGAATGAAAATCCTTATTTAAAAACAGCCCCGGGGCCTATTGACGCTACTGGGATTTTGTTCGCTGGCAAGGAGAACGAGCCTTTTATGAAAGGAGTGTACTCTTCTGGTACTCGACTGGAATAAAAGGCGAAGTTCGACAAAGCCAGCGGGCAAAAGAACGTAATGTCAACAGGCCCTAAGCTCGCCCGGCGGCCACCTCGGCCAACACATCGGCCACCCGCGCGGCGGCGTCGGGCCGGGCCGCGTCCAGCGCCGCGCAGGACATGCGCGCGCGGCCTTCGCTGTCGGCCAGCATTTGCGGCAGCACGCGCTCCAGATCCTTGTCCCGCAACTCCCCTTCCGGCACCAGCAGGGCCGCGCCCGCCTTTTCCAGCACCTGGGCGTTGCGGGTCTGATGGTCGTGGACGGCATGGGGAAAAGGCACCAGTACAGCGGGCAGACCGGCGGCGCAGAGTTCGGCCACAGTGCTGGCTCCGGAACGGCACAACGCCAGATCCGCCCAGGCATAGGCCTCGGCCATGTCGTCAATAAAAGCCGTCACGCAGGCCGGATCATACCCGGCCTGGGCATAGGCCGCACGCGTGGCGTCCTCATCCTTGAGGCCGCTCTGGTGGCGGATTTCCACTCCGGCCTCCCGCAGTGCGGGGAGAATTTCCGGCAAAAAGGCATTCAGGGCGCGCGCGCCCTGGGAGCCGCCCATGACCAGCAGCCGCCGCGTCCGCCGTTCTCGGGGCCGACGCCCCACCTCGCTCACGGCCCGGCGTACCGGATTGCCGGTGAGCACGCTTTTCTCCGGCGCAAAGCCCCGGGTGCCGGGCAGGGACAGGCAGATCACCCTTGCCAGGCGGGCCAGCGTGCGGTTGCTGGTTCCGGCCACGGCATTCTGTTCGTGCAGGATGCCGGGAACGCCCTGAAGACGGGCCGCCAGCATGGGCGCAAAGGCCGCGTAGCCGCCGAAACCGGCCACGGCCTGCGGCCTGAAACGACGCACAATGCCAAGAGCCTTCCAGACCGCCAGGGTCATACGCGCGCCCGCGCCCACGGCCCGCAGTCCACGGCCCAGAAAGCCGCGCACCGGCAGCCCGGCAAAGGGAATCCCGGCCTGGGCGGCCAGACGCTGCTCGGGCCCATAGAGCGAACCCACGAACAGCAGGTCCGCGCGCGGATTCCGCCGCCGGATTTCCTCGGCCACGGCCAGGGCAGGAAAGATATGGCCGCCGGTGCCCCCGGTGGTCAGGAGGATTTTGTCCACGAGTCGGCCGTCCTTGAAAAGTTCATGAGCAGGCCCACGCAGAGCATGGTAGCCAGCAGGTTACTGCCGCCGTAACTCATCAGCGGCATGGGCACGCCCTTGGGCGGGGCCACGCCCATGACCACGGCCAGATTCATCACCGCGCCCATGACCAGAATGGTGGTGATGCCGAAGGCCGTGAAGCGGTCGCGCAGATTGTGTTGTCCCATGATGATCTTGTAGCAGCGCCAGAACAGCAGGGCAAAAAGGATCATGACCACGGTCACGCCCACAAAGCCCATTTCCTCGGCCAGCACGGCCATGATGAAGTCGTTGTGCGCTTCGGGCAGATAGAACATCTTCTGTTTGCTGGCCCCCACGCCCACGCCGAAAAAGCTGCCCGAGCCGATGGCCAGCAGGGACTGCACCAACTGGTAGCCCGTATTGTGGGCGTCCTGGAAGGGATCCAGAAAAGCCAGCAGGCGGCGCAGCCGGTAGGGAGAGGCAATGGCCAGGGCCATGGCTCCGGCGCAGGCCAGGGCCAGGGAGAAAAAGAGATAGATGAAGCGGGTGCCCCCGGCCACGCACATGAAAAAGAGAATCCCGGCCAGGACAACGGCGCTGCCGAAATCCGGCTGCAGGAGAAGCAGAAAACAGAACAGACCGGTCACCGCGAAAGGCGGAATGACGCCCCGGCTGAACGTTTTGATCAGCTCCTGCTTGGAGCTCATGAAATAGGCCAGATAGAGCGCCAGGGCGATTTTCACGAACTCCATGGGCTGCACGGAAACGGGACCCAGCGGAATCCAGCGCTTGGCGCCGTTGATGGCCGGGGCAAAGGGCGACAGGGTGATCAGCAAAAGCAGCAGCGAGAAAAACAGGGCCGGATACTGCAATTTGTACAACCACTCGCGCGGCAGCAGGGCCGCGCCCCAGAGGGCCACGCCGCCGCCCGCGGCAAAGAGCAACTGACGCTTGAAAAAGTAGTATTTGTCGCCGTTGACCTGCTCGGCCACAATGCCGCTGGCAGAGAGCACCATGACCAGACCGATGGCCAGGATGGTCAGCATGATGGTGAACAGCCACCAGTCAAAGGGGGTGCCGGGACCCTTTTCCGTAGCCCTGGCAAAGGCGCTGCGGGTTTTGCTCTTCTTGGTTTCGGTAAAACTGTTTTTCATGCCAGTTTGCTCACAATGCGTTTGAAATCGTCGCCACGAGCCATGTAATTGTCGTAAAGGTCAAAACTGGAGGTGGCCGGAGCCAGCAGAACCACGTCGCCCTCTTGGGCGGACGCGGACAGGGCGCGCACGGCCTCTTCCAGAACCGGATGCCAGCTTATGGGCGCAAGGCCCTGCCAGGCTGTTTCAAAGTGTTCGCGGCTCGCGCCGAACAGGGCCACTTCCCTGACCCGCTCCCTGATCAGGCCGCCCAGGGCCGCCAGATCGCCGCCCTTGAACTTGCCGCCGCAGAGCAGCCGCAACGGCCGGTCAAAAGCCTGCAACGCCACTTTGAGGGACGAAACCGTGGTGCACTTGGAATCATTGACATAGAGCACGCCGCAACGCTCGCGCACCAGCTCCAGACGGTGCGGCAAAGGCTTGAAGCGGGCCACCGCGCGGGCGGCGTTGGCTTCGCTGACGCCGAAAAAGCGGCAGGCCTGCCAGGCCGCCTCCTCATTAAATTTGTTGTGCGCGCCCGGCAAGCCGCTTTGCGGAAAACGCTCGCTCTCGCGCACCCAGACCCGGCGGGCCCTGAGATTGAACCCCTGCGCCGGGTCATGCAGATCCGCGCCCAGTACGGCCAGGTCGCCCTCATCCTGGCAACGGAACAGACGGAATTTGGCTTCCGTGTATTCGGCCATGTCCTTGTGATAATCCAGGTGATTGGGCGTAATGTTCAGGAGTACGCCCGCGCGCGGGCAGAAGGTGGAGCAGGCCTGGAGCTGGAAGCTGGAAATCTCCAGCACCAGCACGTCGGCCTTGCGGCCGGAGAGCACGTATTCCGAAAGGGGCGTGCCGATATTGCCGCCCAGAAAAACCGTATAGCCCTGCGCCTGGAGCATGGCGGCGGCCAAGGAAGCCGTGGTGGTCTTGCCGCTGGTGCCGGTGACGGCCAGCACGGGCTCGTCGTCCAGATAGCGCCAGGCCAGTTCCATTTCCGCCAGCACTTCCGGGGCTCCCGGCCGCGTGACATCGCCCAGATACCGGACCAGCTTCGCCACGGGCATGCCGGGGCTGGGCACCACAAAGGCCGCGTGTTCGAACTGTTCCGGGCTGTGCTCGCCCAACCGCACGTCCACGCCCAGCTTGCGCAGGGCGGCGGTCTGTTCCGTCGAAAGCGCGTCGGCGTTGCGGTCCAGCAGGCGCACGCGCGCGCCCTCCCGGCTCAAAAGCCGCGCTGCGGCCAGGCCGGAACGTCCGGCCCCCACAACCACCGCCAATTCGCCGATCTGAATGCGTCTGCCGCGCGTCTTTTCCAGAGCCATGACTTTTTCCTCGCCGTACTACCGCAGTTTCAAAACCGACAATGCCACCAGGCCCAGCAAAATGGACGTAATCCAGAATCGGATGATGATCTTGGATTCCGGCACGCCCTTGAGTTCAAAATGATGGTGCAGAGGGGCCATGCGGAAAATGCGTTTGCCGCCCGTCCAGCGGAAGTAGCCCACCTGCAGAATCACGGAAAGGGTTTCAGCCACGAACATGCCGCCCACCACGGCCAGGACCAGTTCCTGCTTGCAGAGCAAGGCCAGGTAGCCCAACACGCCGCCGATGGAAAGCGAACCCACGTCGCCCATGAAGACCTGGGCCGGATAGGCGTTGAACCACAGAAAGCCCAGACCCGCGCCCACCAGGGCCGCGCAGAAGACCGTCACCTCGCCTACGCCAGGCATGTAGGGCACCAGCAGATAGCCGGAAAAACGCGCGTTGCCCGTGATGTAGATGAAAATGGAAAAAACCAGGCAGGCCACAATGGAGGGGCCGATGGCCAGGCCGTCCAGACCGTCGGTGAGGTTCACGGCATTGGAGGCCGCCACCATCACGAAGATGCCGAAAGGCACATAAAACCAGCCCAGATCCGGCGTCCATTCCTTGAAAAAGGGAATGATCAGCTTACTGCTGTAGGAAGGATTGTCGGCCAGCAGCCACATAGCCACAAAAGCCACCAGAATCTGGCCGCCGAATTTGGCCTTGGCGGAAATGCCCTTGTTCTTGTGGTGGCGCAGCTTGGAAAGATCGTCCCAGAGGCCCACGAGCCCGAAACCCGCGAAAACGAAAAAGGTCTGCCAGATATAGGGATTGGTCAGGTCGGCCCAGAGCAGCAGGCTGACGCCCAACGTGAAAAGCATGAGCAGGCCGCCCATGGTCGGCGTACCGGCCTTGGCCGCATGCGCCGCCACGTCCTCATGGATGTACTGACCGCATTTCAGACGCCGCAGCCAGGCGATGAAACGCGGCCCGATGAGAATGGAAAGCAGCAGAGCCGTAATCAGGGCCGCCATGGAGCGGAAGGTGATGTAGCGGAAGACGTTGAACAACGTCCATTCCGAAGCGAGAGGGGCCAGAAAATTATAAAACATGTCCGCTCTCCCCTGTCTTGCGTCCCCGCGCTTCCGTTGCCGCCATGGTTGTCATCCCTTCCCGAAATGCCGTCAGCAAAGTTTCCAGCCGGTTAAAATGCGATCCCTTGAAAAACAGCAGGCCGCCGCGCTTTCCGTCCAGCTTGCGCTCCGCAAGCTCCCGCCAGGCCGCCATAAAACTCTCGGGGCCGTCCACCGGCAACCAGGGGCCGTCATAGCCCCCGCGCGCGAGCCCGGCGCGCACCTCGTCCGCGTGCCCGCCCTTCCAGAACACGGCCGACGGTCCGAGATCGGCCAGCAGCCTCCCCAGTTCCTCGTGCAGGGCTTCGGCCACCGCGCCCAGCTCGCCCATTTCGCCTAGCACGGGCACAAAGGCCCGGCCGCAGGCCTGCCCGGCCGCAGTCTCCAACATGCGCCGCATGGACAGGGGATTGGCGTTGTAGGTATCGTCAATGATCTCCCACGCGCCCACACGCTCACGGTTGAAGCGCTGTGGCGGCAACTGTGCCCTGCCGAGCCCCTCGGCTATTTCCGCCGGGCTCAGACCCAGCAGATGCGCGGCCGCCGCCACGGCAATGCTGTTTTCCGCGCCGTAGGCCCCCTGAAAAGGAGTGACCGCGTCGCAGCGCACGCCGTCCAGCCAGAGCCGGTACAGGCCGCGGGTCGCGTCCTCCCCGCCCGCTTCGGTCGCGGGGCCAACATAGTCCGCGCGGTATTCGACCTCATGCGCTCCGGCGCTGAAAAAACGCAGTTTCGCGCCCGTGGCCCCGGCCTCGCGCACCAGGTCCGGATAGTCGGCGCTGACCAGGCCCAGGCCGCCCTGAGCCAGATGGGCCAGCAGCCGCGCCTTGTGCCAGGCCACGCCCCTGTCGCCCAGGCCTTCGGTGTGACCGGGGCCCACATTGAGGATCAGGCCCAGATCCGGGCGAATCACCGGGGCCAGCTCGTCCATGTCGCCCGCATGGCTGATGCCCGCCTCAATGACCCAGAAATCTTCATCCCCGTCCGTGTTCAGCACGGTGCAGGGCATGCCGATCTGATTGTTGTGGTTCAGGGCGTTGCGCGCGGTTTTGCCGCGCACGGCCAGCACCTGGGCCAGGGCTTCCTTGAGCGAGGTTTTGCCCGCTGTGCCCGTGACGCCCACCACCTTGGCCCTGGTTTTGCCGCGCCAGAGCGCCGCCAGGCTGCCCAGAGCCCTGACTGTATCTTCCACCAGCAGCACGGGCGCAGCCATATCCGGCAAAGGCCGCGAGGCCAGCACCGCCGCCGCGCCCTGTTCCACGGCCCTGGCCGCGAAATCATGCCCGTCCGCCCGTTCGCCCGGCACGCAGACAAAGAGCGCGCCGGGACGGGCCTCACGGCTGTCCGTAACCACGCACGTCACCATTGTCTCTCCGTTCCGATCTCCGGGGGGAGACATCAGGCCCAAATGTGCCGCCATTTCCGTAGTGCTCAGGCGCAATGCAGCAACTCCCGCACCACTTCCTGATCACTGTAGTGATGCTTGACACCCTGGATGATCTGATAATCCTCATGGCCCTTGCCGGCGATCAGCAGGGCATCGTCCTTGCCCAGCATGTCCAGGGCCCTGGCCGTGGCCGCGTGACGGTCCACCTCCACCAGCACTTCACGCGCCTCCTTGAGGCCCGGCAGCACGTCCCGCAGAATGGCCTCCGGCTCCTCGAAGCGCGGATTGTCCGAGGTCAGCACGGCCACGTCCGCATAGCGCGCCACAGCCTCGCCCATGAGCGGGCGCTTGGTTCTGTCGCGGTTGCCGCCGCAGCCGAAGACCGTGATAATCCGCTTGAAGCCCGCGCCGCGCAGAGCCTTGAGCACATTGACCAGGGCGTCCGGAGTGTGGGCGTAATCCACAAAAACGTTCAGGCCTTGGGAATTTTCCACCCGCTCCAGCCTGCCGCAGACGCCGGTAAAGCTCTCCAGGGCCTTGAACTGCCCGGGGTCCAGACCCGTTTCCAGAGCCAGGGCCTGCACAGTCAGCAGATTGGAGGCGTTGAACGCGCCCACCAGGGGCGAGCGCAGTTCCCAGGTCCGGCCTTCCAGATGCATGCGCAGACGGCAGCCTTCGGTCCCGGCGGACAACAGTTCGCCCCAGAGGTGCCGCCGCCTGGGCGGGCCCTGTTGCAGGCCGAAGGACAGGGCGCGCGGGCAAAGCTCCAGCAGGCGGCGGCCCCAAGGGTCGTCGGCGTTGACGGCCATGACCTTTTCCGCCCTGGGTAACTCCAGAAACAGCCTGGCCTTGGTCTTGAAATAGCTTTCCATGTCCTTGTGGAAATCAAGATGATCCTGGGTCAGGTTGGTAAAGGCCGCGCCCGCGAAGGGCACGCCGCAGACCCGCTGCTGGTCGATGGCGTGGGAGGAGACTTCCATCACGGCCACGTCCACGCCCGCCGCCTCCATTTGGGCCAGCATGGAATGCACGCGCAGGGGATCCGGCGTGGTCAGGGGCGCGGCTTCACTGTGGCCCGGCCAACGGTAGCTCACCGTGCCCAACACGCCCACCTTGTGCCCGGCGTCCGTGAACAGGCGTTCCAGCAGATAGGTGCTGGTGGTCTTGCCGTTGGTGCCGGTGACGCCCAGAATCTTGACGCGCGACGCACCCGTGCGCCAGCGGGCCTCGGCCAGACGCCAGAGGGCCTCGCGCGGATCTTCATGATAGACCACGCGGCAGCCTTCGGCCCGGACGGACGCCTGAAGCGCGGCATCCTCCGGCCCGCCGGGGCGGCAGACCACTACGGCGGCCCCGGCCTCCACGGCGGCGGGAATGAAACGCGCTCCGTCCTCATTGACGCCGGGCACGGCCACAAATATGTCGCCCTGCCCCACGACGCGTGAATCCGAACGCACTTCCACGCCGCCGCGACGGCATGCCTCCAGAAGAGCCGCAAAATCCCGCTGCATGCTTACCTCGTTATCCTTGCCGAAGACGACAGCTTCATCTTTCCGACAGCCAAAGAATATAGTCCACGTTCTGTCCGTCCTCGGGCCAGGCCGTTCCGGCGGCCGGGCTCTGGCGCACTACCCGGCTGCCCGACCCCTTGAGTTCGGGCACCACGCCCGCACGGGCGAACAGCTCCACCGCGTTGCGCACGGATTTGCCCATGACGTCCGGCACCCGGCTGGCGGCCTTGGCCAGATGGCCGGGCAGCTGCATGACCGTGGCGCGCTGCGGCGCATCGGCGGTCCTGGCCAGATAGGGCACCTCCAGACCGGCCAGCTTCAGCCCGCGCTGACGGCGGACCGGACCGGCGTCCTTTGTGCCGGAGGCTTCCGCCAGCCTGGTTTCGGAAAGAATGCCGGTATAGGTCAGAGCCCGGCCCGCGATTTCCTTGAACACGGGCGCGGCCACCACGCCGCCGAACTGGTTTCGCGCGGGCTCGTCCACCATGACCAGGATCAGGTAGCGGGGCTTGTCGGCGGGCAGAAAGCCCACAAAGGAGGCCAGACGCTTGCTGCCGTAAGTGCCCGTGCGGTGGTCGGCCTTCTGGGCCGTGCCGGT
Source organism: Desulfovibrio sp. 6_1_46AFAA (assembly GCF_000224635.1). NCBI lineage: Bacteria > Pseudomonadati > Thermodesulfobacteriota > Desulfovibrionia > Desulfovibrionales > Desulfovibrionaceae > Desulfovibrio > Desulfovibrio sp. 6_1_46AFAA. The sequence goes on along the minus strand of NZ_JH114300.1, from coordinate 214,344 downwards.
CTTGCCCGCCACTTCCACGCCCTCAATGCGCGCGCGTTTGCCCGTGCCGTCTTTCTCTTCCACCACGTCGCGCATCATATCCATGACTTCGCGCACGGTCTTTTCGCTGAACACGCGTTCATGCGCTTCTTCCACGTTGCCGTCTTCCCTGATCAGCTGCAGGGGCTTGTAGACGCCTCCGTTCAGCAGGGTCAGATAGCCCTGGGCCATTTGCAGGCCCGTGACGGAAATACTCTGGCCGAAGGCCGTGGACATCAAGTCCACTTCACTCCAGTCGCGGGGGATGCGCAGAATGCCCCGGCTTTCGGACACCGGCACGCTGGTGCGCTCGCCGAAGCCCAGGGCGTGCAGATACTTATGAAACATGGGCGCGCCCAGGCTGAGGCCGATCTTGGCCATGCCGATGTTGGAAGAATAGCGCAGCACCTTGCTGGCCGGCAGCATGCCCTGATTGGACGTATCCCGGATGGTGAAGTTTTTGCTGACCCACTTGCCGCGTTCGCAGTCGATGAGCGTATTGGGCGTGACCTTGCGTTCCTGCAGGGCCGCGGCCATCACAAAAGGCTTGAAGGTGGAGCCGGGCTCCAGGGCGTCGGCGGCCAGACGGTTGCGGTAGACCAGCGGCGAGGATTCCCGGTAGGTGTTGGGATTGAAGAAGGGATACTGGGCCCAGGCCAGAATGTCGCCCGTGGGCACGTCCACCACCAGCGCTCCGCTCCAGCGGGCGTCATAGTCGCGGGCCGCGCGGGCCACGGCTTCCTCGGCGATGAACTGCATCTGCACGTCAAGGGTCAGGGTCAGGTCCTGACCGCGCGGCTCGGTCTGACCTTCCTCATGCAGATAAAAACGGCGGCCCATGGCGTCGCGCTGCACGATCTGACGGGTGGGAATGCAGCCCAGACGGGCCTCCAGGGAACGCTCGATGCCTTCCAGGCCCTTGTCGTCCAGACCCACAAAGCCCAGCAACTGCCCGGCCATATGCTTGAAGGGATAGACCCGGTCGTATTCCTTGGACAGGCCGATGCCCGAGAGATTAGCCTTGCGCACGGCCTCGGCGGTATAGTCGTCCACCTTGCGCTTGAGCCAGACGAAACGGCGCTTGGTCTTGGAAAGTTCGTCATAGAGCTTCTGGGGCTCCATGCCCAGAATGGGCCCCAACGTATTCGCCATGACCAGGAAGTCCTCGACTTCCTGCGGCTTGGCATACACCGAGCGGGCTTCGACGCTGCGGGCCAGCACCTGGCCGTTGCGGTCGTAGATCATGCCCCGGCGGCCGGTGACCAGTTCGGAAGCCATGTGCTGGCGGCGGGCCCTGTCGGCCAGACGCGGCCCTTCGACCATCTGCAGATACCAGGCCCGTCCCCAGAGGCCAAACCAGAGCAGACAGAAAATGCAGACCACCGCGTTGATCCGCAGACGCCCCCAGTCCACCTTTTCCATCCAGGCGGCACGGGTGCGCTGGCCTTTTCCGGCACCGGCGTTGCGGTTGACGCGCGGCGCCTTGTCGCGCCGGGGCGTAAAACTGGATCGGTTGCGTTTGCGTGACGAGAACTTGAACATGGTTTCCTCAAAGAAGACACAAGGCCTGAGACGGGGCAGTAAACGGCCAGAGCACTACCACTTGAATGCTCTAATGAATTTCCATACGCCTTACCTGCCCCGGCCTGGGCTCGCGCATGCCGAATTCCTCGGCCCGGCGGCGCAGTTCATAGGGGGAAAGCAGGCGTTCGCGTTCCACTTCCAGCTTGGCGCGCAGGGCACGGCGCTCACGCAGCTCGTTCTGCGCGATATTGATGAAATACGTGGTGTCCATGCGTTCGATATTGCTCCAGACCAGCACAAGGCCCATGACCATGCAGGCCAGAAGGCCCAGGGCCAGAGCCAGTAGCCAGCCCCGGCCACCCCGTTGCTGATTGAGTGGGGCGTTTTTCTTCAGCATCAAACTGCCGCCTCGGCGATTTTTTCCACGGCGCGCAGCTTGGCGCTGCCTGCGCGCGGGTTGACCGCGAGTTCTTCCGACCCGGCCTGCAGCGGTTTTTTATGCAGAATGCGCACTTCCGGCTGATGACGGCAGACGCAGACCGGTACGTGCCGGGGGCAACGGCAGCCCTCGGCCCAGTGGCGCATGGCCTGTTTGACCATGCGGTCCTCCAGGGAATGAAAGGTGATGACCGCCAGGCGACCGCCCACGGGCAGCCAGGCCAGAATCTGATCCAGAAAGCGCCGCAGTTCGCCCAGTTCATCATTGACGGCCATGCGCAAAGCCTGAAAAGTGCGGGTGGCCGGATGCCGCCGGGCCTTGGCCCGCCAGGCGGGCGGATAGGCTTTTTCCACCAGGGCGGCCAGCTCCGCCGTGCTGTCGATGGGCGCTTTCTGCCGGGCCTCCACAATGACCCTGGCGATGCGCCCGGCCTGCGGCTCCTCGCCCAGGGTGGCTATGCACTCCTTGAGCCGGGCGAAACTTTCACGGTTGACCCAGTGCCAGGCCGAGAGCTCGCCGGAATGCTGGTCCATGCGCATGTCCAGCGGGCCGTCGCCGTAAAAACTGAAACCGCGTTCGTTTTCATCCAATTGCAGGGAGGACACGCCGATATCCAGCAGCGCGCCGTCCACCTTGTCCCACTGCAATTCCTTCAGGGCTTCGGCGAACCGGCTGTAGCGGCAGTGGAAAAAATGCGCCCGCCCGCCGAACGGGGCCAGACGCGCACGGGCCAGATCCAGAGCCTGCTCGTCGCGGTCCAGGCCGCAGAGTTCGCTCCCGGGCGCGGCGGACAGCACGGCGGCGGCATGGCCGCCCATGCCCAGGGTGCCGTCCAGATAGCGACCGCCCGCGCGCGGGGCCAGAGCCTCCAGTGTTTCGGCGGGAAGCACCGGCACATGACGCGTCGACGCGCGCTCTTCCGTATCCTGCATGACCTGCGCCATAATTCCGCCCTCGCGGCTTACAAAGAAATATCCACGCCGCTGGCCGCCAGCTCTTCGGACACGTCCTCAAGCTGCAGAGCGTCAAAGCGGTTCTGATCCCAGATTTCAAACTTGCTGAGCATGCCCACCAGCATGACGTCCTTCTGCAGACCGGCTTCACGCATCAGAGACTGCGGAATGCGTACCCTGCCCTGCGGGTCCGGGGCCAGCTCCTGCGCCAGGCCCATGACCTTGGTTTTAAAGTGCGACAGCTTGGGCGAGGGGAAGCGGATACGGCTCAACTGCTCGGTGACGGCCTCCCAGTCGGCGGGCAGATAGGCCACCAGCCGACCGTAAAAAGAGGTCAGCCAGAAAGTGCCCTGTTCACCATCCGCCGCACCCGCGCAGAGCGCCTCGCGGTATTCCGGAGGCAGCATCAGCCGGCCTTTGGGGTCCAGGCTGCGGGAGAGGCTTTTGGTGAAGAGTTTTTGCACAATTTACCACTTTCTTACTTGTTTTTCCCACTTTTTCCCACTTATGCCCCAAGGCTCCGGGGGTGTCAAGCAAGCCCGCTTCAAACGTTCGGTACATACCGCGCCACATTGAAAAAATGTACAAAATCCATACAGGATGCAGAGATGGCCATTCCGCCGCGCGCCCTTGACAATACCCTGGAAAACCCGGATGATTTACTGCAAAAATGTGCCTTGGGCCTTTTGCGTCCATTTCAAAAGCCATTGCCGGGACGCCCGGGAAGGAACGCCATGAGAACAAAAATCGTCGCCACCATCGGTCCGGCTTCCAACAGTAAAGAAAAACTCAAAGCGCTGGCCGAGGCGGGCGTCAGCGTGTTCCGGCTTAATTTTTCCCACGGCGGCGCTTCGGACTTCGTCAACATCATCAAATACATCCGCGAGGTCGAAAAAGAGCTGAGGCGTCCCATCACCATCATGCAGGATCTTTCCGGCCCAAAGATCCGCTTGGGCGTGGTGCCGGAAAACACCATCCAGGTCAGCAAGGGCATGCGGCTGCTGCTGGGCCCCAGCGCCCGGCGCGTGGACGAACTGCCCTACCTGCCCTTTGACCACGACGTTATTCTGGAAAGCCTGGAGCCCGGCGACCGTATGGTGCTGGCCGACGGCGGCCTGCAGTTCATCGTGCGGGAGCGCCGCTCCGACGGACTGGTGCTGCTGGAGGCCGACAACGCCGGTCTGGTGACCTCGCGCAAGGGCCTGGCCCTGCCCGGCAAGGCCACCAAGGTGCGCGCCCTCACCGGCAAGGACAAAAAAGACCTGGCTGACGGCCTGCAACTGGGTGTGGACGCTGTGGCCATCTCCTACGTGCAGACCGCCGACGACGTGCGCGAAGCCAAATCGCTCATCGCGGCCGCCGGACGCCATGTGCCCGTGGTGGTCAAGCTGGAACGCCAGAGCGCGGTGGACAACCTGGACGAAATCCTTCAGGAGACGGATATTGTTATGGTGGCGCGCGGCGATCTGGGCGTGGAATGTCCCCTGCCCCAGCTCCCCGCCCTGCAGAAGCGGATCATCAGCGCCTGCAACAAGGCCTCTAAGCCGGTCATCGTGGCCACGCAGATGCTGCTTTCCATGGTCAACAGCCCCGCGCCCACCCGCGCCGAAACCACGGACGTCGCCAATGCCGTACTGGACGGCGCCGATTGCGTGATGCTTTCCGAAGAAACGGCCATGGGCAACTTCCCGGTGGAAACCGTGCGCTATATGCGCAAGATCACCAATGAGGCCGAAAAGCTGTTGCTGGACAACCGCAAACTGGAAGAACCGGACGCCGACAAGGGCATCCCCGAATTTCTGGCCTTTTCAGCCTGCCTGCTGGCCGACAAGGCTCATGCCCAGGCCATTGTCTCGCACAGTCTTTCCGGCGGTTCGGCCCGCCAGGTTTCCGCGCGCAGGCCGCCGCAGCGCATTTACGCCCTGACGCCCGACCCGGTGACCATCAAGGCCCTCAATTTCGTCTGGGGCATCACTCCCGTGTTCGTGGACAATCCGGAAGTGGAGCCCAGCCACCTGATCCGGGCCGAGGAATTCATTCATAATTGCCCGGACTTCAAGGCCGACGACTGCGCGGTGATCACCGCCGGTCAGCTCAAGGGGTCCTCGTCCACGCCGCGCGGCACCAATCTCGTCAAAATCTACTGGAAATAACCATGGCTGAGCAAAGCCGGCAGGCCCGCGAGATTCCTCAGAACATCAATGAGGAATACTATCAGATCAGCACCGAGATTCTGGCGAGTTTCCCAAAATACCGCCCGCCGGTGGATCTGTTCAGTTTTCGTGAGGATATCAAGGTCCTGGCCCCCTATTCCAAGAAGGGCGTACGCTTGAGCAACGAGCAGGTGGAGGAAGTGGCCCGGCTCTGCGCCGCGGGCGATCTTTTCGTGTCGCGCTCCGACCACCCCATCTATTCCCGCCACATCGTCAAACAACTTGACCTTGTGCTCCAGGACAACAACCTCAAGGAATCCGAAATCGCGGATATCTGTATCCGCGCGCTGGCCATACGCTATACGGATTTCAGCGACCAGCCGGTCAAGACGGTGTTTGAGCCGCTGTACCGCGACATTATGGTGGTCACCGAATATCTCTGGCAGGACAGGCACCACGTCAACGCCTTTGTGCGCCGCCTCTTCCGCCGCCACCAGCCCGCCCGCCACGCCATCAATACCATGTCCGTGGGGCTCTGGCTCTGGCTGCAGATTGTTTCGGATTTCCGCCGCAAGGATCTGGACCGCATGGCCCTGGCCCTTCTGCTGCACGACGTGGGCATGAGCAAGGTGCCGGCTTTTCTGCTCAATAAACAGGGTCCCCTGAAACCCGAAGAGCGGGAAAAAGTGATTCTGCACCCCCTGGTGGGCGTAAAGCTGATGCAGAAAATGGACCTGACCTTTGAAGAACTGTTGCGGGCCTGCTTTGAGCACCACGAGCGCCTGGACGGCTCCGGCTATCCGCAAAAGCTCAAAGGCCCCCAGATCAGCAGGGTGGGCCGGATCACGGCCATTGCCGACTCCTTCTCGGCCATGATCTGCGAAAAGCCGTATGGCCAGGCCAAAGAACCGCTGGAAGCCGCGAAGGAGCTGGCGGCGGCCCAGCAGCACTATGACCCGGAACTGACCAATTCGCTCATGTCGGCCTTTGCCACCGAGGGGTTCGGCCAATTCGTGGATATGGACAAGAACGCGGACGAGCCCTTATAGGGCATTTCAAAGTTGAAATGCTCTAACGAGGCCGCGAGAACAGCCTCGCGCTACGATGCCGTAAGCGCAATTTATTTGCGCTGTTGCCTTCTCCCGTTAGCGAATCTTCGAGCTTTACGGACGAGGACAGCATAGCTGAGCGGCGGAGTAAGCGTATCTTTAATTGGGGAATGTGCGGCATTTCAAAGCTAATCTGCTCTGGAACCGTCACACAGTATATTGCCGCGGCCCGTTCGCCGCAAACGAGCCTGCGGGGCCGACGGACAAAGCAGTGCCGGGCGAGAGATCCTGCCACACGCTGTCGACAGGCGGCAAACTCAAAAACAGAATGCTCCGGGATGCCTGCCTGACGGTGGGCATCCTTGTTTTCGGGTTCGCGCATCCCGCGTGTCCGCCCGGCCTTCCGATCCTCAAATCCCCATGGGTCTGTCGACACTATAAAATTTTTGTTCGCTCGCAAGGAAGATAAGCCCGCTTTGCGGGAGTGTACTCTTTTGGTGCTCGCTTCAACCGTTGCGACGCAGGAGCTTTAGCCATACAGCTCACAAGTTCGCCTACGGCTAAGGCAAGGCCTTCGGACAACGGCTGCCGCGCGCAGCGAGCGGGCAAAAAGGCATAGTATCAACAGGCTCATGACAATCATCGGCAACATCTTTCAGGAGCACTGATGGACCTCATGGAACTGACCCTGTGGAACGCCTCCCGCGCCAATGTCGACGCCAGCGGTGCGGGAGCCAAGATCCCCTGGGATGAACCGGACTTCAGCCTCAGAATGCTCGAACAGCATCTGAACCAGGAACACGATTGGGCCAGCAGACGCGGCCCGATTATTGCCGCGCATGCGGCCTGGATTGCGGAACAATTGTCCGTTCCTTCCCGGATACTGGATATGGGTTGCGGTCCGGGCCTGTATACCCAGGCCCTGGCCGAACGGGGACATCAGTGCGTCGGCGTGGACTTTTCGCCCGCCTCCATAGAATACGCCCGGCAACGGAGCGCGGACTGTGATCCAAAGCCGGAATATATTCTCGGGGATATCCGCAACTACAGAAGCAATCAAAAATTTGACTGCATCATCATGACCTTTGGCGAGTTCAACGCCTTTATCAGAAAGGATGCCGCACTCCTGCTTGAGCATTGCGCTGAAATGCTGACTGAAAACGGCCTGTTCATACTGGAAGCCCACACCTATGACGCGGTTCGCGCCATGGGTGAAGCCCCGGCCACATGGCAGCGTCACGCAACGGGCCTGTTTTCCGCCGGACCACATCTCTGTCTGCTGGAAAACAGCTGGAACGCTGCTGAAGCAAGTGCGCTTTCGCGCTATTTCATTATTGTGACGCAGCCGACACAGCAGTACGGCAATACGTTTCTTTCATGCAGGCCTACCGACTTGAAAGCTATACGAAAATGCTCTCGTCGGCGGCCCTGCCCTTACAGCGGATTCTCAGCGAAAAGGTCTGGAGTTCCGGACAGGATTTCTATAATAAGCTGCAAACATTCATCTGCCGGAAAATCTGAACCCGCGTATCCGCAACAATGAGAGTCGCTGATGATCGAACCACAAACCTGGGTGGCCGACGCACTGGCCCGCATGAAAAAAGCCTTCGGCCCGCGCCTTGCGTATCTGGGGCTGCAGGGCAGCTACCGCCGGGGAGAGGCCACCGAAACAAGCGACATTGATCTTGTCGTGCTGCTGGACACAGTGGAACCGGTCGATCTTGATATCTACCGGAGCATCGTGCACGCCTTGCCCGAGGGGCATAAGGCCTGCGGTTTTTGCAGCGGAACCGAGGAATTTTTCCACTGGCCGCGACATGAGCTTTTGCCTTTCAGCATGGACACGGACGATTATTACGGCAGGCTGAAGGATTTCCTTCCGCCCTTGTCACAGGAGGACGCGCGGGCAGGGGCCAAAATCGGCGCATCCGCTCTCCTACACCTACTCACGCACAGCTATCTCTACGCGGAGCCGGAAGCCAGAACCGCTATTCTGAAAGACGCCTACAAGGCCGCCTTTTTCGTCATGCAGGTCGTGTACTACCTTGCCTCGGGACAATACTGCCGCAGTAAAAAAGAGCTGCTCGCCTGTCTGGACGGCGCGGAAAAGGAAATTCTCCAGGCCGGGTTGGATGTCCCGGCCTGGCTGGCCGCCCATACGGAAACACAGGCTTTTGCCCTGCTTCGCGGCTGGTGCGGCGGAGTTCTGACCGGAAATGAAAGCGTGTGAAATGCCCACGCTACCACAAACGGACACGGAGCAGGGGACATACGTGGTATATATATCCCCGGCCCGTGACCGTCTGTTGACCCGGCCCAAATGGAGCACCAACCCGATGGCCTATCCGGGCGTTATGGGCGTGTCAGTCTGTCGGGTGCTTGTCAAACAGCCTCTAGAGAAATAACTCCGGCTCCCGGCGGGCGGTACACCTGCTTTCCAGCATGGCCCGGATCTTCGCCACATTGGGATCATCAAAATATTTGGCCTCCACCGGGCAGAGTTTGACACAGGCGCAACAGCGGATGCAGCCCGCCGCCACCTGATGGGGATCATCCTCGCTGATGACGCCCATGGGGCAGCCCTGAACGCAGATCATGCATTGGGTACAGGCATCCGTGGTTTTGGGTCGGATATCCGTTGCCGGACCGCGCTCCTTGTAAGGCCGGTTGCCCTTGACGGACACGGGCGCGGGATTGCCAGCCGCGATTTTGGCGGAGGCGCGCCGGGCGAAATCCGCCAGCACGCGCTTGTCTTCGGCGTCGGGACGACCCGCGCCCACGCCGGGGGCCAGGGAATGCTCGGCGATAAAGGCTCCGGCCGCCGCCACCATACAGCCCCGCCGCGTGAGCAGATCCACGGCTTCCAGCAGGGCATCGTCATAATCCCGGTTGCCGTACACGGCCGCCACGACCGCCGCCGCACCGTTACCGCGCACACGGGCCAGGGGCGCTTCCAGAAGTTGCGGCACGCGCCCCGCATAGACCGGAAAAGCGAAGACCAGCACATCGCCGGGCGCGCAGCCCAGGCTTTCTTCCCGCTCGGGCGGGAAGGTCAGGTCCCGGATTTTCTGCTCCCCTCCCAATGAGACGGCCAGGCCGTCCGCCAGGGTCCGGGCGATCTCCCGGCTGCTGTGGGTGGGGCTGAAAAAAAGCGTGTGAATAGTCCTGTTCATGCTGCCTCCTGCGGCTGAAGCGGGGATGGGAGGAAGAATGGCCGAAACGCCGCCCCGCTCCCGCCCGTAAAAATCAAAACCACCCGCATAGCGGGTGGTTTGCTCCAGCCCTATAAGGGCTTGTTACCGGCCAGCGTCTAAAGGCGCTGGCTTTCACTTTGTTCAAGCCCAGTGCCCTTGCCGCTTTGGCTTACCCCTGGAAGGGGTTTTGGTATTCTCGGGTACTTACTCGATCTTGCAGAATATCATGCTTCTCTTGCTGCTGAATGTATTTTTTGACCGTTACCTCATTGAGTCCTACCGTACTGACGAAATATCCTTCCGCCAAGAATTTCCTATTGCCAAATTTGTACTTCAGGTTTGCATGCTTATCGAAAATCATCAATGAGCTTTTTCCTTTCAGGTACCCCATGAAACTTGATACACTGATTTTTGGAGGAATACTCACCAGCATGTGCACATGATCCGGCATGAGATGGCCCTCGATAATTTCAACACCTTTATAT
>NZ_JH114300.1:117571-204385 GCF_000224635.1 Desulfovibrio sp. 6_1_46AFAA | reverse complement strand
TCCTTCCGCCAAGAATTTCCTATTGCCAAATTTGTACTTCAGGTTTGCATGCTTATCGAAAATCATCAATGAGCTTTTTCCTTTCAGGTACCCCATGAAACTTGATACACTGATTTTTGGAGGAATACTCACCAGCATGTGCACATGATCCGGCATGAGATGGCCCTCGATAATTTCAACACCTTTATATTGCATAAGTCCTTAAGAATTTCTCCGATACTTTCTCGAATGTTGGCAAATATTATTTTCCGCCTGTATTTTGGAGAAAAGACAATGTGATACTTGCACAACCATTTTGTGTGGGCTAAACTTTGAACTCGAGTTCCCATATAAAAACACCTTTCCCTTAAAAATTACGATGGGCTTGAACAACTCTATCGTATGGGAAAGGTGTTTTTTGTATAACAAATTATTTCCACCCGCATAGCGGGTGGATTTCTGTTTCGCTCGCAAACGCTCGCTCAACTGGCTAAAGCCCCTTATGAAAAGAGTCCGGATATAATATCCGGACTCTCGAACATTTTGTGGTGCGCCCGAAGAGATTCGAACTCCTGACCTACAGGTTCGTAGGCTCAAGGATTACATAATAACATATTGATATTAAAATCATTTTTCAATTCAAAATGTGCCAAATGTGCCCAATTTGGCCTTTATCCTCCCCCATTCATGTGCCCAGGGCACAGCCCCTCCCCTATCCCACCTCCGCCCGTCCGGGCACTTCTCCCCCCATTTCCATTTTCCAAAAGGAAAAGGCCCCTCTTTCGAGGGGCCATGTTTCGGATATCTCCGCGCGATCACAACCATCAGTTCAGCTCATGGATTTATGAGGAGGCACCGCCATATCCCGTTTAGCCAGGAAGGCCAAGCCGTGCTGCTCATCATCCTTGTGAGCGAATGCCATGGCCCCATAGGCCGGGTCTTTAACCATGCGCATGATCTTCAAGACCGTCTGAATAGTGCACCAGGTGTCTTTAAGATCATCCAGCTCCTGCGCATCCAGGTCATCGCCGTCCTTGCAGATTTCGGCGCTCGTGGCCAGCAGGCAACGCAAGGCCTTCGTCCCTTCTTCCAAGGTCCAGTTAATCATGGTTAAGCCGCCTTTTTGCTTGCGGCAGCGCTCGCCGCGTTAGTGGGAACCGGGTCCCTGGACGAACCGATGCCGCCCACAAAGGTGCTGCGCGGCAGACAGTCGAGGATGATGATCCGGTTAGGGTCCGTGGCAAGCACGGCGCAAAAGCCGGTCATGCACTGCGGGATATCCGCAATGTTGTTGATGCAGCGCATGGCCCCTCGCTCCTGGATGGCGCGCAGCATACGATCAGCCCGGATATAATAACCGTGCGAATCCATCAGGGGCACGGTGTACTCGGAGTCGTCAAGCTCCAGGATATCGGTGCCGCCGATGTTCAGGTTGATCGCCTCCAGGAGATCCATGGTAAATTTGCGATTGTTCTGCGTACTCAACGACGCCATAAACGGAGAAGCGGTAAGGATCTGCGTGCCTCCGGAATGGGTGTTGGGAACGGTGGCATTGATGACAGGCATTATTATTGCTCCTTATTTTTCTGTTCTTGAAGTCTGGCTTTGAATTTTTCGGAAAAGGCATCCAGCTTGGCGGCCCCTTCGTCCTTGAGCACGCCCACGGCGGCATCCACCGAATCGGGCGGATCAGAAGTCAGCATGCCCAAAAAGCCGCGAATCTGCGGATCATAACGGCGGAGTGCGCCCTCAAAGGCCATCTTCGCCAGGGGATGGGAACGCACGTCAAAGCCGGTCAGCCGCAGTATGAAGTTTTCCGCCTCACGCCGGAGCATGGAATACGCAACATTGGATTCACTCATGCCGCATTACCTCCTTCGCCCAGACGACGCTTGAGGTCCGCCAATTCCTGTTTGAGCTGATCCACCTCGGAACGGCTTTCTTCCCGACGCTGGGCGTGTAGCTCCTTGGCCAGCAGCAAAAGGCGCTCGGCCTGTTCTTTGGCTCCGGCATTCAGGTAGGCCCGGCCCGGCTCGCCCATCATCAGAAAGGCCACAAAGCCCTGCATAAGATCAGCGTTTGCCCCGGCGAATTCCGGGGTGTTGAGCACGGCGGCCCGCTCCTCGGAGGAAAGCCCGGCCAGAAAGGCGTCCAGATCCATCAGGGCAGTGCGTTGCATGGGCTGCCCCATGCCGACGCGCCGCATGATCATGTCCCGCGAGTCCGAGGGTATCGGGTATTCACCCCGCCCTGGATAAGGATTTCCGTACATCTCCATGTAATTGTCTCTTTATTTTTTTGTGGTTTTCAAGCGGGGGCCTTTATCCCGGCCCCCAGGGGATACGCGGCGCGGCCTAGAACCAGCCGCAGCCGTAACCGGCGTTGTAGCCGCCGCAGGGGGAATAGCCGCAGCGTCCTTCGCCGTTGTAGTGGCGGGAAACGATCACATTGCGGCCGCCTTCGTAGGGGTCGGCCATTTCGTTCGGAGAGAGGAAGAGTTTGCCGGGGATGAAGCGGCAAGTCTTGGCCTCAATTTCGTAGTCGGTTTCGCGGCGCATCCAGTCGAAACGGGCGTTGTCAAAACGCGCGTCCTTCTCGACCGCCGTCGCGGTGGCAGCCTGCACGGCTTCCATGCGGCCCAGGCGGCGCTCGTTGTCCAGCATGTAGGCGATCTGAATGTTGTTGTTGCCGCCGCCGAACAGGCCGCTCAGAAAGCCGCCGTTGCCATTGGCATTACTGCCCAAAGCGGCAAGCAAACCGCCGACGCCGAATCCGAAGCCGATCCATCCGGGTACCTTGCCGTTACCGTTGCTTTCGTTGTCATCACGAGACATAGGTAAAACCTCCACAGGGTTTGCCGGGAGGAAAACAAAAATCCCCCCGGCGGTTTTTGTCCGTCAGGGGGATTCTCCCACGGGGGATTCCTCGTGGCACGTCATTTGACGCGGGACTGGTTCAGGCCTGGTTCAGTCCTGCATGGTTGTCCGGATTGTCCGGCATGTTCCATTCCGTCTTGCCCACCAGCACCGGCCTATTGCCCTCACAGCCGCAGACCGGGCAGACCAGCCGCTGGTAGCGCACACTTCCCAGCGGCCACCCCTTGTAGTTGTCTTCGGGCATGGCGGGCACGGTATCCGTCTTGCTGGCCGGTACGGGACTGCCGCAGTTGGGGCAGCGTTCAGCGCTCTTACCCATGATCTCATCCTCTTGTGCTGCCCTCGTATCCGGTCTAGCCTCGTGCCAGGCGGATACTCTGCACGGCTCGCCAAAGCCGTGTCGGGCCGTGTCGGGCTTGAGCTAGCCCGTCGGTGGGGGCGCGGCAACGCCCCCGCCCTTGCCTGAAATTTGTATGGTTGCCAGGGCCATCCCTGATTGCTATCTTTTGAAAAAGAAGGAAGAAAAAGATGCGCATCACCATTGAACTTGAGCGTGAAGTGGACGGACGCTGGATCGCTGAAGCTCCGGATTTCCCAGGCGTTCTGGTTTACGGCCAAGACGAAACAGACGCTTTGCAGCGGGTGCAGGCCCTGGCCTTGCGCTGCATAGCTGAACGCCTTGAGAATGGGGAAGTTGTGCCCGGACTGGAACATATCACCTTCAGCGTGCCCGATCATGCCCCCGTGGCCGTCTGTTAAGGCCAAGCGGTTGCTGGCCGCTTTGGAACGTCTCGGCTGGAAAGAAAAACGCCGCGCTGGTTCACATCGCACGCTTGCCCGCGACGGGTGGCCGGACATGATCTTTGCCTTCCACGATCAGGAAGAAATTGGCCCCCGCATGTTGGCACGCATAGCCAAACACACCGGCCTCACACCGGAAGACTTGTAACCCCCTCCTCCATCCCAGCCGCCTTCGGGCGGCTTTTTCGTGCCCGGAATATCAGCCGCCTTGCGATGCTATCGGATAGCTGGTAGGGGTGGGGAAAACATGCGACTGCTTATCCTGGTTCTTGCCCTGACCTGTTGCCTGGCCTTGGCGTTCGGTGCCGACGCGCGCACGGAGCGATCCCGTGCGCAGGTGAATGCCTTTCTGCGTCAGCAGGGCTTGACGCGGACGCCGCCCGGATACGAGGTGGACCATATCATGCCGCTCTGCGCCGGGGGAAAGGACAGCCCGGAGAACATGCAGCTCTTGACCAAGGAGCAGCATAAGGCAAAGACACGGGGTGATCTGAGAAGGTGTTGGAAATTAAGGAGGGAAAAATAACTATGATACAGCATTCACTAAAGGGAAATACCAATTGATGGCATTGATTTATTCTTTATTGATATAGGTATAACTTTTCTATCATTACTATAGTAGTTTAAAGGGCTGGGTATGAGCTTAAAAAATAATGATTGGGTCGGGATTGGAATCCTACTAGTAGTACTGTATTTAATCTTTAGTTTGTTTAGTGGAAAATTTTTGGGATTCTCCGAGGTTGGGAATATTGGCAAAGCAATGGGGAAAGCTATATTGATATTTTTTTCTTGCATTGCGTTGTCATGCTATATTGGCAGTAAAACAAGTGAGTTCATTGGTTTTCTTGTTTTCTTTGCACTACTAGGCGGCTTGGGTTTTTCCTTTTATTAATTTAAACTTCGTTATAATAATATAATTATATGAAAATACTTGTTCTGTTATTTTTTATCTGCACTTCATCGGTTGCCCTCGCAGATGATATAGATGCATACGCTGTATGGAGAAATTACTATGGGAATGAAGATAAAAAAGTTGCGTTTGTCCTTGGCTCAATTTTAAGCATGGAAAATATGTGCGTTGAAATGAATATCAATTCTGAAGAAGGATATCAAAAATGCAGGACAAAATATATTCCAGAAAGTAAAAAAGAGATTATGGAATATATATCAGCTTTGGATATATTTTATACAAAATATAAAATGAATAATATAGGACCAGCAACAATATCTTCTATGGTCAAAAAAATTGGCATTGCACGGGTTCCGAATGCTATAGAAAAAATGAGAGAAATTGAAAGTAGACCCAAGAGAGATAAAATCAAAGAGCAGGAAGAAATTGTTAGAGGGCTATTGAATTAGTATATAATTTACAGAGGATTAGCTGTGAATAATATTCCGGAAAAAATTCTTGAGCTTGTTTCTATGTTCTGCACATATTTCGGAATAATTTTTATGGTTGCAGCACCACCTGCCGTTGCTCCCAAGGCGCGGCTTTGCAGATTGAGAAACACAAAGCCGACTGCTAACATTGGCAGGCATTCGCGGTGCAACGTCCGGGTGTCCGTGAGGCCCCGGCAGCTCACGAGCTGGGGAGCGTTGTATCGCCTTTTTCTATGCTATCCCAACTAGCGTTGAATCTTTAATAAACTAGATTGACATTTCCAGCGTTTTATGGCGTTGTTTTCACACGGAGCTTAGAAACTCCTCACGCGACGGACGCCTTTCCCGTAAGTCAAGGCTTTTTTCATGCCCTGTTTTGGGCTATGAATATGGTCATCCTGGCCGGGAGTAGGCTAATACAATACCGAGCAATCGGGAATATGCCTGCCGCTCGCGTGCGGTTTCTAGCTCCCGGCCTTTTGCATTTGCAGGGGCCAATAGAAAGCCACGCGAGGTTTACCATGTCACAGGCCCTCACTTTCAACGACGTTACTCTTTCCCCCGTCACCCACCAGAACCACCTTTGGATTCGTGCTGTTGAGCTTGCCAAAGCACTTGGATTCAAGCGGGAAGACCAAGCCGCGAAAATTTATCGCGCCCATGCGGACGAATTTACGTTTGACATGGCACAAGTCATTGAAATCCTCGACAACGCCGAATCGGCGTTCCCGGTAAAAAGTCTTCTCTTCTCCCTTCGCGGCTGCCACCTCCTGGCCATGTTCGCGCGCACTCCGGTAGCCAAGGCGTTTCGTCGCTGGGTGCTGGATGTACTGGACAGACTGGCGGCCGAAGAGCGGGCCGCCCTCCCCGAAGTGCCCACCAGCGAAACCCTGACCCCAGAGCAGCAAGCCCAGCTTCAAGCCATCGTGCAAGCCAAGATGGGGATGTTACCTAAGGCGGTCCAGCGGAAGGCATACAAGGAAGTTTGGTCCCGGTTCAACAACAATTTCCAGATCGCACGATATGCGCAGCTTCCCCCGGCGAAGATGGGCGAGGCGGTGGAATATATGGTGGGGATGGAGGTCAAGGCTACCAAGGCGCTCCCCGCGCCGGAGACTTTCCCGGCACCGTCCACGGCCCTGACGTTCCGCGCGGACTTCCCCGACGACATGGGCAGTGACCGCAAAGAGGCCATGCAGCGCATGGAGCGCATAGCGCGTGAGATGCACACCGACTTCGGCGTCGTGCGCAATATCGTCCGCCTTGGCTGCCACCCCGGTTCAAAGACTATGCGCATGCGCCCGGATGAGCGGGAGGCGTATGAAATCCTGCACAACCTCTATGTGGCGGCGGATGAAAGCCTGTGCGCCGCCTACAATGCGCTTGAGGCCGGGTACAAGCTGGGCCGCCTGTATGGGCGCGGATAGGGGGGATTGTCATGGATACGCAGACAATCCTTTCCACTGATGCGGCCCGTGGTATGCAACGCAAGCACTCCAAGTTAATACGCGACCTTGACCGGGTGCGCTCTATGCTCCCGCCGGATCTGGCAACCCGTTTGCTGGTGAGGGAAGATGTGACCGGGCGTGGTGGTAAAGCCATACGCGCCTACCGCCTGCCGCGTAGGGCGCTGGCACTGCTGTTTATGGGTGAGGCTGGGCGAGTGGCCGTCACCTGGGCGGCGGGGATGATGGAGTGAGAGGCGAAGGTGAAGCGATGAGGTAAGAGAAAGGCCGGGGGAACCCGGCCTCTGGAAATACACAACGAGGCAATGCGAATGTCGCATGAAGCCCCTCTGGATTGTAGCAAATTCAGAATAGCTTCTGCCTTTGCCCAAGTCAAGATAGCCCTAGTTAGCCACCTTGACATGGTGCCGATGGGGCCGGGCTCGTTAGGGTCCGGCCTTAAAAAAGAATCTTGCCCCAACTGACCTTCGTTGTTATTTTTGGCTTGAGGTGACTGCCATGTCTATGTATGCCCCCACCCTAGAAACCTTCCTTGAAACGGAAGAGCTTATCTCGGCTGAGGAATACCTGAAGAGGCGCGAAAGAGGTGAAATCAACCCCGCTTCCGTTCGTATTGTCCCCGCTGATATGAACACCGGCGACTTTGGAGGATTCAAGGTCAAACTTCCGGTGCCACGGTACAGAGTAACCATTGACACTCCTTTTGGAGATCACAATGCCTGATCAGGATTTGCCAGCTCCGCTTCAAGATCGTGAAGTACTTCTGCAACAAGACGCGCATCAATATGATATTGCCAAGCTGAATATCCAAGCAACGCTGCAAAACCAGCATGAAATTCGGCAACATTTGGCAGGAGACAGAAGAACTGGGTTCATAGTGGTGATGACAATCATCATTCTATTTTCAGCCTTTTGTTTTTGTGCGCTGTATCTTGGTAAGGATACCTTGCTGGAAGGGCTGATCAAGCTCCTCATTGGTTTTGTCGGTGGCGGAGGCGTCGGTTACGCCATGGGCATTAAGAAGCGATAGCGCCTCTCGAATTGGACTCTTTACCGGGCCGGGGATGGTTTCACCCCCGGCCCGTCCTTTTATCTCTATGCGGTTGTCAAAGAGCGGAAAGCTGCTTAGAACAGGGCCATGAAAAGGCTTGTAGGTTTTGTGCTGGTTATAGGCATGGGCATGCCGTTGGTTATGTCTGCCGACGCCGCGCAAATGCCGGACCTCACGCCGCGCACGATTGAACAAGCTCGTTTACGAACAAAATGGATAATTGAATCAGGGATACAGGCAACCATCCCCAATATCGACCACTCCCTTACCGCACGGATCAAGTGCTGGTGGAATGCCGAAGACGAGGAACCCGTGTCCGATGCTCCGGCGGATGGGCAGATTTCCGACGAAAAGCTGGAAGATGTCCGCAAGTCTGTTGACGCTCTGCTCAATTGATCATCTCCTAGAACAACCGGAAGGGGTTCTTCGTCCTGTCCATCTCCATATCTTCCCAGCCTTCGGCGGCTGAACCCGCTAAAACCCATGGACGTCGGGCATCCCTGAACGGAAACCGCCGCCTTTGCGGATATTATGGCTGGGCGTCAGGTCCAGGCCGCCTATCTTGAAATAGCCCTGGTTGAACTCTTCTTTCAATTTGCGCTCAGCCCGTTTCAGGGTGCCGGGACTCAGGGCTTCCCGCAGATGGAAAAACAGCAGATAATCCAGCGCCCCACGCGTGTACCACAGATTTACAAAGGGCGCGTTGTCCACAGTCCAGCGCACGGCGTCGGCCCCGGCGTCGCCAAACTCGCCGCGCGCCAGTTGGCCGGTGATGGGCAGCAGGCGGGACCCCGAAGAAAGCACGGGCCCCAAGAGGCTGCCCGCCGCTTGGCCGCCGAATCGATCTGTAGTGCCGAGCAGGAAGTCACCCAGAATTCCCAGGCCGCCACTCTGTGTGATCGCCGCCATCCAGGTTTCCAGTTTGGTGGCATCGCGCGGTTCGCGCCCCTTGGCAATATCCTTGGCCGCGCCGGAAACATACCCCAAGGCTACGGCTGCCAAGGTAAAGTGGATCATGCCCGGCACGTCTCCCGTGAAACGCCGCGCGTCATGCCAGCTTGAAAAACCACCCTCCGGCAGGCTACTCGCGCTCTGCCAGCGACTTTCCGAGACAATGCGTTGCCAGTAGGTCACAGGATAGCTTTTGAACTGCCACGCAAAACGCAGCATTTCCCCCGCCACTGTACCGGGGCGCGTATTGCGGTACATAGCGGCGCGCGTCTTGGCATCCGGCTCAAGCACGGCATAACCGGTTTCATCGGAAAAATAACCCATGACATCTTCGGCCAGCTTACGGCGAATGCGCTCAGCCTCACGGCTGCGCATAGTCTGCCACTCATCCGGTGCTGGTGCATTGGGGCGCTGCGGCGAGCGCGTGCCCGGCGGTACTTCATTGCGCAAGCGCTTCCCCCTGAATCTGCGTCGTTGAGTCCGCCATTCCTTTTCTTGCCGAGCATAAAAATCGTAGTCTCGCAAGTGTTCCGGCAAAAAGGCTTCCAGGTCCGCTTCGCTCAGACGGTAAGCATTTTCAGGGATCACATAGTGCTCGCCGTCCTCACTTTGCTGCACCATTTTTTGCAGCAGATTCCAACGGTCTTTAAGGCCGTTGCGCTCAAGAACCACGGCATAATCCTTGTTCACTCTGGAAAAATCGCCTTCCTCCAGTTGGCGTGCCAGCCGGTTGGAAAGATTGAAAGTGTAGGCGGCGCGGTGCGCTTCGGTCCAGCCGGTCAGGCCGGAGAGTTTAAAAAAGCTGTTCATCCAACGTGTCATACGTCCAGACAAGGCATCGTTCACATCAAAGCGGCTGTACAGGTCGCCCAACAGACCTTGGGTGTAGACGCCAAGCTGTCGGCCAAGTTCCCGCTTTTCCGTGCCCTGCAAGCTCTCGAAACGCATTTCAAGGCCCTGCTGCCAGCTTTCCAACATGTTTACGCCCGAATGGCGCAGGGCGGCCGCCTTGATAAAAGTATCCGCAAAGCTGGACAAGAACGCGCCGCCCAGCTTCGCCATGCTGCTGAGCCCCCGGATGGCCGCCGACACGCGCGCGCCGGTCAGATTCTCGGGCGTGCCCATTTCCCCGGAGAGCGCCATATAATAATTGGCGATCCTGCCGCTGCGCTCTCCCTTCCACAAATTACGAACCTTTTCCGGGTCCGCCATCCCGGCCTTGCGCATGTTCAGGGCTTCCTCGTCAATCAGTCCCCGAATCACGGCTTCCGGGTTGGGACCAAATTTTTCCATCAGCGCGAGCTTTGCCGCCGAACTGTCCAGACGGTTCAGCATGGCATGGACGATATTGCCCTGTCCGAATGTCCGCTGGTACTCAATGGCCGCGTCCGCATTCCTGAAATGCAGCACACGTTCCTTGTGCAGGCTGTTGGCGATATTGCGCGGCCTGAACGCGCTGGGCGGCGTTCCAGGCCGCTCCTTGTTGCGTATCCCTGTCGTGATGTCCTGCCAGACTTCATAAAGAAAATCCCGGCGCGCATCCTGCTGATGTAGAAACGGGCCGTCGGCGTCGGGCAAAGTACGCTGCCAGTCAATCTTGTCTTCAATAAAGCGTATCCATTCCAACTGTCCGGCCTTACGGATTTTCAGGCTGTCGTGACTTTGGGGAGCGTAATTGTCCAGTTTTCCGATATCCGCCCCGGCCTCGTTCAGGCGCTGGCGGAAGTCTTCAAGGTAACGGCTGAAGATGTCCGCTGTGGCGCGGGCCAGATCATCGCCGGTGCTCCCCGGCTCAATCATCTCCCGCATGGCGGATTCTCCAAAAGAGTGATCCTTTTGCAGCAGATCAACGACACCCGCGCGTTCTAATTCATTGGCCAGGCTGCCGCCCCACAGACCCCGCAAGCTGGAACGCAAACGGCTGACGCTCTCCCGGCTGCCAGCGAAACGCTTGGCGCTGCCCACCAGCATAGCCTCCACCGCATCCGCGAAGCTGGCCCCGCTATCTTTGGCCTGCTGGATAAACTGCCTGGCCGCGTCGCGCTTCACAATGGTAATGGCAGCCTGCCGCCGTTCTTGAAGGGCGGCGCGACGCATGGCTTCGGCCTTATTCATGGTCCGTTCCGCCAATGCCTTTTCCAGACCCGCAAGCTGGCCCTGCGCCTTCATGGTCTGCGCTTCGCGCAGCATGTCGTCCACTATGGACGCGGCGTCCTCCGCAGTGGCCCCGGCGCGCACGGCGGCCAAAATGCAGTCCTCTCTTCCGGCCATAATTCCCCCTACGCCATACTGGCGGTTATGCATTGCACGATGGAAAGCGCAGCCTGCTCATTGGTGTCCGCCCGTTCTAACTCCGTAGTGGCGGCCTGCGATTGTCTGATATCTTCTTCCGGAGCCCGCCCTTCTTGCGTCAAGCGCTCGGCCTCGGCCATAACCGAATCCATCTCGCGACCGGACCATGTCTGCTCGTTGCGCGCCGCTTCTTCCAGAGAAGGCGGGTCAAGTTCCGGCCACGGTTGCGGCGCGCGAAAGTCAGGCGTCACTGCGGCCCGGTCAAGCCGGGCATTGTCGCCATCCAGCACATGTTTTCCCAGCCGGGAGAGCAGGGCATTCACGTCCGCGTTTTTCAACAGTGTACCTTCACCGCTGCGTCCCAGCAGATCATTGAACGCCTGCGTGATGTATTCCACCAGAGAACGCCACAGACTCTCCTCTTGCTTTGTCAGGGACTTGGCTTTGCTTTTTTCGGCCAAGGCGGCCAGCGTCTCTTCCACGGCCAGCAAGCGCCCGTCCAGCGTATCGAGGTCGAGGCCGTAACGTTCCGCAATGTCGCGCAGTTCACGACTCTCCATGCCGCCCATGCTGTCCCACAGTGATTCCAGCACGGTAGCGCGCTGTTCCTTGTCGAACATCCCCCGCAAACCGTGATGCACGATCTGCTCATGGGCCCAGACCTGGACCGCGCGCTCCGGGCTTTCGATATTGTCAGCCACCATCCACACGGTATCGGTGTTAGGATCGTAGAGGGCTTCGGCGCGCTTCGCCGTCTCCCGCCAGCTTTCTGGCAACTCGGCCACGTTCTGCACTACATGCACGGGCGCGGCATTGCGCGCCGCGATCCCGTCAACAACGCCGCGCACATCATCAGCCGCCAGGCGCGGACGTTCGCTCAATACACGCAGAGACTTGAGAAAAGCCTGCCCCTCGCTGTCGTTGACGCCTTCGAGCAACTGACGTAATCTGAGTTCAGGAATGCCCGGAGTGGAGCCAGTTTTCCCGCTTGCCTCGGCAAGGTCCGGCGGCTGGCGCAGATCGCCGGGCATTTTCTTTTCCAGTTTCAGGTCATAGAGGCGGTGGATATCATCTATCTGCGCCACCATTCCTTCTGCCGCTTCCTTCACCGTCAGCTTTACCGCGTAAATGTCATCGCCCAGGCGCAGGGGCGCATACATGCGGTGTACAGCCTTCAGACGTTGTCCCTTGCGATCCGCGTGGCTTTCCACAAGAACGGCGTTTTCAATGAGGCCGGGCAGATTGGCGACAGCCTCCATGTGCGCCATGCCGTCCATGCTTTTCTTTGCACTGCTGACGGCATGGTCGACGCCGCTTCCGGTCAGGTTGATTTTCCAGCCGGTGGAAACATTGTCATATGCGCCTACCAGCTCTTGACGCAGAGCTGTTCTATCCGGTCCTTTGACCACAGCCCACAATGAACGGCCTGCAAAACGCGGCTGGGCCTCCACCATGCGTACCGGGGCCTCAAGGTTCACTCCGGCATTCAATGACGCCAGCAAACCTTCTTGCTGTGTGGACTGTTCCGGCACAAGCATTTCCAGCTCGCTTACATCGGGGGTGGCCGCCTGGCGTGCCCGTGTCAAAGAGCTTTCCGCTTCTTGACGGCGGCGCGTCACAAGCGCCGGGATATCAAGCCCCAACTCTTCACCCCAACGGGCTATATCCATGTTTTCGCCGTCGCGCAGGGCCAGCATGGTTTTATCCATCAGTTTGGCGGCCCCTACCCTGTCCAGCCCGGCAAGGTTCTGGCGTACATTGGCGATCAACGCCGAACGCTCCGGCATGTCAGCCAGTACATTGACAACGCCTCCGGCCAAACGCCCGGCCTCACCGCCTTCCATGCCGGTCCAGCGCAGGGCCTCGGCCAGGTCCGCCTGTTGCCCGGACAGGGATTTGACGCGTCGTGTGTGCAGCAGGCCGCCTACCGCTCCGATGCCGCCCCCGAAAAAGGAACCGAACGTGGTATCGAGCAAAAAATCACCGATATCCACATTATCGCCGCGCCGGGAAGCCTCGGGCAAAAGTACGGCGTCAGCCACCGCCGTGCCCACAAAGCCTTCCGCAGCAGCGCGCGCCACACGCGCGCCCAGACTTGCACCCCTGGCTGTGGCCCCCCCGATGGGGATAAGGTTGATGGGGTCAGGCAGATTGCCCAGCAGACCGGCCCCAAAACCTACAGCGGTACGCCAGAATCCCGCGGCATTCCGGTCCAG
Organism: Desulfovibrio sp. 6_1_46AFAA; assembly: GCF_000224635.1. Lineage (NCBI taxonomy): Bacteria > Pseudomonadati > Thermodesulfobacteriota > Desulfovibrionia > Desulfovibrionales > Desulfovibrionaceae > Desulfovibrio > Desulfovibrio sp. 6_1_46AFAA. Next base: position 191,373 of record NZ_JH114300.1, on the reverse strand, counting down.
CATCATGGATTCATGCTGACGACGGTCAAAGGTTTCGGCCAGGATTTGCGCCCGCTGTTCCGTCATGTTCGGGCTGTAGGCGATTTTGCCGCCCCGGTCATAGCCGCTGGCCTTAAATTCTTCCTGGCTCATGGCCATGGGATTGCCCAGGTCCACACCCGTCAGTCCGCTTACCCACCACTGGTCATTATAGGTTCCGGCCGCTTTTTCGGCCTCGGCAATGCGGGTGTCTTCCTGAATCAGGCCGGTAGTGGTGCGTTCAAAGGCATGCGCGGCGGTTCTTCGCGCAAATTCCCCTGTACTCATCTCGCGAGTTTGCGTCGCCACCAGCTCAATGTAGGGGTCAGGCTGCCGGTTGCTTGTCCAAAAGGCCATATGAAACTGTCTCCTTTACTGTCGGCGGTTCTATGGCAGATAGTCTTCTTCTGACGGCAAAGCGTAGGCTTCCGTGAAGGCGGCTACATCTTCCTTGGTGACGCGAAACCAATGGCCGTTACGATCCTGCAAGGGGTGTTTCGTTGCATCATCTATAAGAACATAGCCATTTTCATCACCAGCATTACTCCATTTTCCATTTTGCTGTAGACGCAATATTGTCTCACGACGAATAGCTTTATTTATTCCAGGCCCCTGCATACCTATCTCAACAAAACCAGGAAGTTTTGTCTGCAACGCGTCGTCAAGAGCCTTGCTGGTCATTACAGAACTTTCTCCGGTGGGAAGCAGAATATATTTGTTGCTGTCCATCAAGGCGTTGCGCCCCATATCCAGTGTTTTAACAACATCTTCCGGGCTTCTGCCCAGCTTGAGCTGGCGTGTAGCATTTTCAGTATAGGAATTAAGAATTTGAAGCACCTCCGGAGAACCAGTTGCATTAAGGAGCCCTTGATAGACAGCGAAAGCCTTGCTGTTTTGACTTACGATGTCCTTGGCCTCCTGCGGAATGGTGACGGAAGGAATATCTTTTTCCTTCAATTCGGCCACGGTAAAAATAGTCTGCGCATCCTGCGCGGCCAAAGGATTATGAAGCAAGGCGCGGGAAGCATCCTGCTGAATGCCGCTCACGCCTGTTTCCGCGAGAATACGAGGCAGATAGGCCGTGCCGTAAGTGTTTTCCCACTCCTGCAAGAGCCCCGGCTTTTGGCTGGTCTGGGCCTGTGCCCACTTCTCCTTCAGTTGCGCGGCCTGTTCCTTGGGCAAAACCCGTCGCAATCCTTCGGGCACGTTGTTGGCCGTCTGCCGTTCCAGAGAAAGGCGGGCCAAATCCTCCGGAGTGGCATTGCTCGGCACGGCTCCGGAGCGTTGTATTTCCGAGAGAGCCGCCTTGGCAGGGTCTTTGACATAGGCCTGTACGCGTTCCTCATACACGGTGTTCAGGGCCTTAAGTTCTCCGCTGAGCTTTTTGTACTCTTCAATGCCCATACGTGGAGTGACATAAAGGCGCTCCTGATCCTTGTGCAGTGCCTGCGCATAGTTGGTTGCATTTTCTGGAGTATCAAAGATGCCGAGATGCTTGCCATTTTTCCGGTACAATTCAATAGCTTCATCGTCGGAAAGGAGCTTCCCGTCATCGCTGACGGTCGGGATCAGGACTTCGCGGCCGTCAAAGTTGACGGACATGCTGCGCACGGTGCTGATGCTGCCGTCGGTGTTCTTGACAATCGGTCTGTTTTGCAGATCGATGTTTCCGGCCTCCAGCAGGCCTTGAGGCTTCTGTGGCAGGCTGCCGGACTCACGACGCAATGTTGTATCCAACTCGCCGATACGTTTGGACACGTCACCCAGGGGAGCGTCCGCTCCGTAATCTGCGGCAGCGCGGTTTGCTTGCCAAAAGTCGGCTTGCTCCGTGAGCTTTTGGGCTACTCGATTATCTCCCAGCTTTTGTACCTGTGCCGCCATGTTGCGCAGAGCAGTATCATTTCCCATGAAACGCGCCGCATACAGTGCATCTTCGTGGTTTATCATGATCTCGCGTAACGCTTTGTTGCGGTTGGCTTCTGCCTCCGCCTCCATCCGCTTTGCTTCGGCCCTGATGGCGGTTTGCAGGCGTATTTTATCCTCGCCAAGAATGATGCTGCTTTTCGCTATGTTTGATGCAGCGCGCAAGTTCCCATCCGTCAGGAAACTCTGTGCAATCTGTGTCCAGGCTGCGGACTGGAACCTCTGTTTTCCCAGGGCGATAGCTTCATCGCTGGCCCCGCGAAGTTTCAACAGGGTTTCTGTGGCGGCGGTTCCGCTGGAGATATATGTACCGGGATCATCTTTGTGGGCCAGACTGTCCTGCAAGGCCTGCTCAGCACGCGCCGTATACGTGGAAACTTGCCAGTTGTTCCATTCTGTCGTGGCGTGCTTTTGGGCTTGGGGTAAAGTTTCCCGCTGGTACATGTCCACGTAACGGTCAAAGAACTGGCGGCCTAGTCCGGACACCTTCAAGTTTTGAGAAACTTCCTCTTTTGCTTTCTGAATGGCTGTCTCAGTCTGAGCAGGAGAGTTGAGGGCGGCCTCTCCCTTTTTGTTGAAAATACCGTCCTTGCCATAGAGCTTGTCGCGCATGGCGTCTTGAAAAGCATTATAGGCCTCTGTGCCCTTGGTTTTGCTATAATCCACATAGAGTTGATCCCCCACCTTGGCGGCCTGCTGCATGGCCCCGCCCAGCGCCATGAGCTGACGCCCGGTCTGATCCGCGCCGCGCTCATAAATGCCCGCGGCTGAATCCGAGAGCCGGGCCGATGCGTCCGCGCCGGGCGTGGCGAAGTCCTGCCGCTGGTACTCCGGCATGCTGGCCTGGCTGCGCTTTGCCGGTGCGCGAAAAGACGTTGTGCCCATGTTATCCCCCCTTCTAGGCTGACCAGATGCTTTTGTTGCGGCCCGGGATGTAGTTGGTCGCCCTCAATGCATCCTTCGAGTAGTTCGTGCTGCCGCCACCCCACAACCTTGACCCGAAATTGCTGCCTACTTGCGTCAGACCGCCAATGGCCGTTGTGCCCGCGGCCAGCATGGGATTGCTGCGGTCAGCCTGCCAGGCATAGGCTTGCGCCTGCTGCCCGGAGTTCCAGGCCTGAATCTCCGAGTTGTGAGCCTTGTCCAGGCCCTGCTGATAAATGGCAAGGGCATCCATCTCGCCTTTCTCCACCGTGTCCAGGTTGAGGTCGAGGAAGGACCCCTGATCCACCTGCGCGCCGCTCGCCCCGGCAATGGCCCGCTGGCTGCCGATAAGCCCGGCAACCTCCTGGCGCTTACGGATCATGCCTTCATAACCTTCTTTGCGCTGGGCTTTGGCCTGGTCCTGGGCAAGCTCCTGATTCTGCTTGGCCACCTCGGATTGATACTCGGCGGCCGCCTTCTGTTGCTGGGCCTGCTGATAGGACCCTACCGTGCTGACGGCTGTGCCCAGCAAGCCGACTCCGGCCATAACCGCGCTGAATGCCATGCTAAACCACCTTCATCCAGACGTTTTCCGCATGCGTATATCCCATGCTTTTGAACAGCACCCCACAGTCGTGGGCCACCTTGACCTTCTGAACAATCACATTCACGCCTTCGCCGCGCAGTTCCCGGTCCGCGAAACGGAGCAGGCGCAAGCCGGTCAGCCCGCGCCGCTCTTCTGGAACAAGGAAGAAGACATCCGCTTCCGCCACCAACTTGCTGTGATAGTGGAAATTGGGCATGACGAAATAGACCGCGTAGCCTGCCAGAGAACCGTCCTCGCGCCGCGCCGTGTACACGCGGAGCATGTTGGAGGCATCCGCGCGCCCGTAGGCGTCCTTGTCGATATCCACGGGTCCGAAAACGTCGCGTAGGGCAATCTCATTCCAGTGGCGTTGCAAAAGGGGCGTTATTTCCTCCCAAAGGGACGGAGACAGCTTTTCACGGGCGTGGAGCATCTATACCTCCCCGAAATCCACATCGCACATCAGAGCGACGATATGCATGGGCATGGGCCGGTCCTGCACCAGCCAGACGGATGTTTCCGCCTCCTGGCCGCCACCGGGCGTGAACTCCATATCCCCGCTGAACGGCTCGCAGGGTTCGCCGTATCGTTCCGGCAGAAATGGAAAATCGTAGAGTGTGTCCCGCTCCGCGCCATAACGGCCGCCCACGCTGCGAAAGAACCGCGCTACGCACTTGCCGTAGGCCCGGCGCTTGCCCAACGTGCTGCCGGTCTGAGCGTCGGTTTCCACAGGCAACGGGGAGAGGGCCGAGGCAAAAGGCAATCCCGCATGTACCACCTTGGCCGGATAGGGAATCTCAATGCGGCCCTCATGCACGAAGAGCCCCTCCACCGGGCTGCCGTCCGCCAGCACGGCCAGCTCGCAGCCCTCAAGATGGTCCAGGCCATCCACAATTTCAGAGGGTTCAGCGCGGCTCGCGGTGATGCCGCAGTCCACGTAATAGGCGTCTTCAATAGGCGTATTGGGTCCGAAAGTCTCCGCCATGCGCTCAAGGAAGTAGTGCTCCTGTCCCCCAATGGTCCGCCGTACCACGAGCATGATCACGTCCTCATTGGTACCGGACATGCTCATTACCGAGACGACTTCACCAGCCGTAAGCTGACGGGACCAGCCGTAAATTTCGTGCTCCTTGAGATAGGTCAGGCAGAGCAACACGCCGTCTTCACGTACACACCAGATATTAGAACCAGGCGTCTGCTGATAGGCCCACTGTTTCAGGCTGTACCCGTCGAAGAGATGCGGGGCCATAATCGACAGGTCATTGCCAGCGTAACCGTCCTTTTCCAGCGAATAGAAGAGGTCGCGCACGCGCGCGCCATGGCGCTGCACATGCATGACCGAGTTGCCGATGATCAGGGGGGCGAGGCCACCGGAAGAGCCCCAATAGCTCTGGGCCGTGATGCTGGCGTTCTTGGGCGTGATCACGCCGCTTTCGCCGCTGGCCTTGTACTCCGCGCCGGATGTGCCGATCAGCAGTTCCCCAAAACTGGCAAGCCACTGGATGGCATCAATGCTGCCGGATGCCACCATGTATTCCACGGGATCGTCGTCCTGCACTGGACGGGACTTGCGGAAGTTCTCGAAGTCGCCGGTGCGGCTCATGTAAAAGGTCTGCGGCGATTTCTTGCCGCCGCCCAGCACCATGCGCTGTTGGTGGAAGCTCACCGTGGCTGGATAGTTTCCGTCGGCAAAGGGGTCCCAGTCTTCCTTGGGGGTGTCCGCCGTGTCGGCCTCGTAGTTGTTATCGATGAAGGAAAACGTGGGGTACAGGCTGTTATAGAGCGTATTGTACTGTCCACGCAGATTCGAGGCTTCAGAGGCAAGCGCATTGTAACTCGCCAGCGCGGCCTCACGCTGAGCCTTCAGGTTGCGGCAGGCCTGCGAGGTGGATTCGCTGGTGGAACCATCATTGGTGATATAGCACTGTGCGTCGTAGCTGGTTTTCAGGCGGTCATACTCCACCTTGGCCTGGTCCCGCTGGCCTTCCTTGGTCTCGGCCGCATTGAGCAGATTCTGGAGCGCCTGCTGCTGTTCTTCGCTTGGGGGAGCCGTAGCGTTCCCGGCCTGATGCACACCGATGAAGCCAAAGTATCCGGCCTCTTCCCGGTAAATATTGTATTCCGTAGCGCCTTCCACGCCTTTCCATGATATCGTCGCGGAATTGCCCTGCACCCAATCGCTGGGATGCTTGCCGTTGGAGGCGGCTCCTGCAGGAGATGCGAGCGATTCGCGCCCGTCAGCATCCACGGCCACAACCTTGTAGCGCAGAGTGTAGGAACCGCCCTCCCCGTTAAACGTCACGGATGGCGCGCCAGGGGCTGGAATACTTTCGTTGAGGATGACTTTCTCAATGTTCCAGGCGTAACGTTCTTCTGTATCCGCCGGTGCGTCGGTTCGCAGAATCTTATGCAGGGGATAAGAGGGGTGAGCCAAGTAGACGACATCGCCCACCTGTGCCCATGAAATTTGCAGCAGATCCGCCGCCGCATATGGCGTCTCCACCGACGCGGACAACAGGCGCGTGCCGTCTGATACTCGCAGGAGCTTGTCCGAAAGAATCAGGCAAAAATTTTGGTCTGCCTCAACATTGAAACTAAAGGAGATCAGGACAGAATACTCCCGTAGATCAGCAATGAAGCGAGTGCCCGGACGACGGCTTACATCTCCATGCAGGCCGGGAATGAAATTTTCCATACACTGCACGGATGTGCCATAGCGGGCCAAATCATAGCGGGCAGTCAGAGTGGGGGAAACCTCGCCCCCGGTAAAGTTCTTGTAGGCTATGCGCGACATCCCTACTCCGTTCCGAGAACATTGGGCTGTTCCGGCCAAGGTGTGTTTTCCCCGCCGCCGTCCCAGGGTGCGCCGTCTGCACTCGGTAGAGCGCACAAGGCCTCGGCCCATGTGTCCAACTCGGCGATCTTTGCGTATAAAGCAGTGGTGGCGCTCTCCGTGGTGGCAATGCGGAGCCATCGTGCAAGTTGCGCCATCAGCGTGTCATATTCGGCCAGACGGACGTCACGCGCGGCGCGCAGAGTGGCGAAAAGCTCTTTTTCTGTGGGCGCTGGTTTTTCCGGACGCTCCGTCACGGCCCCTTCGGGCAGCGGGCCGAGAACCTCCATATAGCGGGGCTGGCTGGTGTAGCTGTCGCCTTCGGCGGGCAGCCAGTAGGGCGTGCCGTCCTGTTGGGTGCCCTTTTCGTCCATGTGCTGGCGGTGATCCTCCACTACCTCCCAAGCGCTGCCCGTCCAGCGGGCCGCGTGCCCGGTCGGGATGTCTGCGGGCGGAGCCACGGGCGTGGCCCCAGCGCAGATGGTCAGCTCTTTGCCGCCCACAACCTGGGCGGGCCGGGAGCCGGTCAGAGCGCCGGTGCGCAGGTCGAATGTGTACATGGTAGTCATAGAATTCTCCTATTAAGCGGGGCGGCCCAGGTAAAGGATCACGGGGACTATGGTGTTTTCTGGGCGGGTGTCGCTTGCAATGCGCGGCGTACCGTGTGCGCCATCAGATACATATGCCTGTTTCTGGGCGTTGGTCATGCTGACAATGCCGTTGTTATCTATCGGCGCCACTGACAGCATGATGGGCGCGTTTACATAATTCTGGCGTTCTGACGCACCACCGTATCCGTGTACATGCCCCTGTAACGCGTCTTCTTGCCAGCTCCCGGCCTCCCGATCTGTCCCAAGCACCCAAGCTCGGAAAAACTGGCCGCCATGCAAAGGCAGATATAATCCCGTGGGGTTAGCGGCGTCCGGACGGAATTTGCCGAGGTTGGCCGCCTGGGTGGCTGAATCGGCATCCCAGGGCATCAGCATGCCCGCAAAACCGTCCGCGTCGTATACAGCCTTGAACTCCGGCCAGTCTGCAAACGAGATGAAAGAGCCGTCCGGCCAGGCATGATTCGGGGGCAAAGTAGTAGATCGCCAAAAACGCGGAACGCCAATCCAAGACTTACGCCAATCCTCGATAAAATTAAAAGCCAGGACCAGATTTTCCGGCGTCACCCAAGCCGGGCCGTTCTCGCCGGTGACGCCGCTCTCCACTTCCGCCGTCGTCGCGCTGCGGCCTATGCCTTGCTTCGACTCAGATGCCACAGGCACATCCACGACGCCCTCAGGGGTGACCTCAAGGTGCTGGCCGACTTGCATCAGGCCTTTCTGTGCCTTGGAGGTCACGGGCAAATTTTCGATAGTATTTTCTTCAGCGACCTTTGCCCATGTCTTGGCGCTCTTGCTCTCAGGGTCATCCGGGTCAGGAGGCATATCCGAATCCGCCCAGGCCTTGGCCCCGGCGATTGCCGCCTGCTGATCGTCCTTGTTGGCGACCACGATAGCATTGATCTTGGTCATCTCCGCAGCCATAAGCTCATTGGTGGCCACAGCCTGCGCCAAGGCAGCGTCGCGCGCCTGCTCTGCCCGGTCAGCGCACTGGCAGGACCAGTCCTGATATTCTTTGGCATGGCTCTCGCTTGCCGCCGCATCTACGGCACTTTTTCCAGCTGCTGTCGCGCTCTGGGCGGCGGCTTCGGCGGACGTCTGTGCTTCGTCTCGGGCGGCGTAAATATCCTCCACAACCTCTTCCGGGCTCTGCTCGCTGGTGGGCGGCAGAATCACAGCGCGGGATAGCTGTTCCCGCAGTTGCTGGCGTTCGGCAGCGGACTGATCTAGGCCATCCTCTATGACCTGGGGGTCAAAACTCGATCCGCTGACCAGATCAATGTCCTGCACAAAGGGCATGTTGCGCGTCACGCTCAAGAAATACCTATCACTCAAGGCTTCGCCAGCCAGGGGATACGTCACTACACCGCCGTCTTCCGTCAATTCAATCCGGCTTTGTGACGTGACGTCCCTGCTTTCCCTTCCGGGGCCCGTTACAGTCACGCGTATCTGGTCAGGTTCCCAAACCTTAAAGGCAAAAGGAAATTGTGTAGCCGAGCCATTGCCCTGGTACAACGCCTTGCTCAGTGCGGTATCCAGCGTCATTGCTTACTCCTCATCTGGCCTCAAGCCATGAATCAGGCTGCGGCTTATCTTTTTGTTCCGACGCTCCGGCCTGATATGCTCCGGCCAAGGCCGCGCGGTACAACTGCTCCAGTTCGGAAACTTTGTTGGGATTATTCTTGAGCAGGGACACAGCGACGATAGCCGCCAGCTTGCGGGAAAGCATGCCCACAAAAAGATCATCCCAAAGGGACGGGCTTTCCACGTCCATTGTGTATTCGCCTTGCGCCTTTTCCACATCCGTAGTGATCAGGGACGATCCATCCGCGTCATGCACAATACGGAATGGCCGCGCCCTGCCGCCTGGCGTACGCACGCTGTGGAACTTGAGGCATCCATCCGGCATACCATAGGCATAGCGCCATTCCTGTCTCCAGACTTCGGGCACCGGCTTGGCCGCCAAAAGCACTCGAACCTGAGCGAAATTATACGGGAAATCCCGCAAAGCCTGACGCCGGGCACTGTCCCAATACAGCGCGCACTGGATGGCCTCTTGGCAACGCTCGCTTTCAGAGGCTACCGTCCGCGTGCCGATAAAGCCCAGGGCCATATTCCAGATTTGTATTTTGCCGGGATTCGCCATGCTCTTACCTTTTTGCTGCAAGCGGGGAAGGACGCCTTATCCGCGTCCTTCCCTTCGCCTGTGATCTCAGCCCTTGACCACGCCGCCGTCGATGTACATGCCCTTCTCATAAGGCAGAGCATCTTCGCGCACGATGGCCGCAAAGACTTTGCCTGCGGTGAATGTGCCCGTGGGCGTGGCCACGATCTTGAGCCACGGTTTGCTCGCCCCGAACGGCAGAAAACGCCAGCCGATGCGCTGTCCCTTGACAAGATCGGCCAGGGCCACGCTGACGGAGGAGCCGGACACATCCTCATAACTCCCGTCTTTGGTCTCAGCCTGTTGCAGTTTGAAGGCCACTGACGTGCCGCCCTTGAAATCCTCCACCACCTTGGCCGACACCGGAATGGGTTCTTCCCGGCCAGGGTTGAAAAAAGAGGTCAGGCCCACAGCGTCGCCAGTGACCACGGCCCCGAGAATGGGTGCGCTGTCCAGCAAAACAGTATTGGAATCAATGATCATGGTTTCTCCTTACGTTTGCCCTAAATCGGGTCTTCTGTGGACAGGATGGCGTCACACTGGCGGATGGGTCGCCCGTGCAAATTGGGCACAGCCTTGGAGGCGAAGTATTCGCCATAGACCAGATGCACATTGCCCGCGTCCGTGGACTGTAATTCCAGCGCGGTGAGCACATCCGAGTTGCAATACCAGATGGCCTTGTTGCGCATGTTTTCCGGCATAGTATTCTTGGCGATGATGGTCAGCTTTTGCAGATCAATAAAGCCTGTTTCGCCTTTGCGCAGAGTCAGCTTGTCCACAGGGATGTTTGCCAGCCGCACCACAGCCCGCCAGTCACGGACGGCCACGCCGCAGCGCCAGTTATATTTGTCGCCCACCACCTGGAATTTGCGGCCGTCCGAGTCCTGGGTCATGTACTTACCCAGGTCTTCATTGCTCATGCCGCCGGTACTGCCCTTGGGATAAATGCCATGCGCCGTTTCCGCACCCCAGGCAGCCAGATACATTGAAGTGCATTTGCCCTTGGCCGTGCCGCCGCCGTCAATGACGCCGGGGCTGTCTTTGGAAGGATAGCGCAATGCCAGGCCGTTGAACTCGTCCGGCTTGGCATTGCTGTCACCATAGAAAAGCGTTCTGGCTACCTTCTGACGCATGGCTTCGGCAAAAGCCTTGCCTTCGCTCAGGCGAAAAGCCCTGGCTTTGTCGCCGTAGAGGTTGATCTCCTCCACGTCCAGTTCCATCAGGGCTTCCAGAATGCCGCAGCCTTCCTTGACCTGGCTCCATTGCGACTTGGAGGGCGGCGTGCCTTGATAGAGCCTGCGCCAGTAGACCTCGGGCAGCCCGGTGCGGATGCGGGTCATATGCCCGTCGCTCTGGTTGGACTCCATCCAGGATACGTCAGAAAGAATATCATTGGTCTGATTCATCAGCTCAATGATATTCCCGGCTGCCGTACCTTTGTAATGATCTTCCAGTTCGGCCAGCGTCATCACCAGCCCCTTATTATATGCCATTATCACATCCTCCTGATGTTACTTACATATCGGGATACATACGGTCTTCCAACGGTTTCATGCTTTGACCGCCGCCTTGGCCGTGAATTCTGTCTTCGGCCAATGCGCGACCCACGCGCGCGAAAATGCGGATCACGTCCGGATGATCGCCGTAGCCGGTTTCCCGCAGCATTGTTTTGATCTTGTCGTCCTTGTCAAACTCCGCTAATCCCTGCTGGGCTTCGGCTACAGAGATTTCGTATTTGTCGCCGCCAAACTCCTTGTCAGCCCGTAGCTCCTCCCGCCAGGACTTGCGCTGCGTCGTCTGCTGCTCCTGCCAGCGCTGATAGTTGCCCTGCATCCAAGCAAGCTGAGCCTCGGCCTGTTCCTTGCTGAATCCCGCCGCACGGCAATGTTTGGTAAAGGCTTTCAGCGCCTCCGCGTCCATGGGGTAGCCTTCGGGCGCGGTCAGTTCGTAGGGTTCCGGTCCGCCAGCATTTTCGTTCTTCTCGCTGGCAACCTCGCCTTTCGGTGGAGATGTAGCCGTGTCATCCCCGTCTTCCTTGGCCGTCTGTCCGCCCTGGCCTTCATTTTTCGGCGCTTCGGCGGTCAGCAGGGTTTCCCCACCGCCGGTTTCTGCGGTTTCGTCGCCGGTCGCCTGTTCCAGACCTTCACTCATGTTCTGCCTCCTCCCGAATGATTTGTTCCAGCACGCCAGACTTATGGGCCAAGGACACAACTTTCAGGCCCACTTCGCGCTTTCCGGCGTCCCAGGCTGCTTTGGCATGGTCCGCAGGGTATTCCACCCGCAAAACGCCACAGACTGTTATCAGCCATCGCAAAAATTCCTTGCCGTCATTGGTCTCGGTCAGCCTCAGCACAACGCCGCACAGCCGTTCCTTATAGGCAGCGGCCGCTTCCCGTTGCTCTTTAACTTTGGCTTTTTCGTCGTCGTATAGCTCGTCCATTTAAAGCCCTCCCAAGCCTCCGATAATGGCTTCCATAGCCGTCTGCCCGTCAGCACCCACGGGTGTCTGCCCTAAATTTTTTGCCGCCCCGGACAGGTCCTGCATGCTCTGGACGGCTGCCGCTGCCTCTGCCTGCTGTTGCGCCTGTGCCTGTGCCTGTGCACGCTGCTCACGAAGGGCTTGCACGGCATCCTCAGAGCGCAGGATGCTTGCCGGTGCGCCAAGATCGTCCACGTAGTGCTGCACCGTCTTGTCGAAATCAATGTTATCCAGAACCGAGGGGTCGATCTGCGCGGCATTGGCTACGAAGGACATGGTCTGATCAATGCCTGACGTGCTCACCATGCGCTGGGCCTGTGCCAGCACGCTTACAAACTCGACGCGGAGGGGCACTCCAGCCAAGGAGTCCGGCACTGGCGGCAGATAGTCAAAACGCCGCATAAGCTCGTAAGTGCGTTCAATGACCGGCGAGAGAAGTTCCTTGTGTAGGCGCTCCACCACCGGGCCAACCAGAATCAATTTTTCCTGCTCACGGGCCTCAATTTCAGTGGCCGTGATCTGGCGACGGTCATTCTGGATCAGCATTTTGAAAAGGTCTGAGAAAAGTCCCTCATGAACCTTGCTTTGTACTCCCTCAATGGCCTGCATGGTGTATTGGATGGACTGCGGAGCTATCTGCTGGATAGGGGCCACGGCGTTCATGCGGCCATCGGCTGAGCTGATATAATTGATACCGCCGGGCGTGAGGTCCACGCCGACAGATTTAAGCTCAGCGGCAGCGGCCACGGGCGGATCGGCATTTTTGTGCAGCATCTTGACAACGGTAGTATTCATGGCCTGGAGCATGCGGCAGTCAGGCAGCACATCCATCGCCGGAGAACGGCCATAAACATCAGCGCCGTTGACATCCCAACGAGGGGCAAACGCCGGGAATTCTTCAAACCCTGACTCGCGCAAGAGATGCGGCTTGCCCCCTCCATCAGAAAACCGCATCCAGTAAACGGAAGCGAAGGGCATATTGCCGCCGCCCAGCTTGCCGTATACCGGATCTCTGCGTGGGAACACGCCGTGGATCACTTCAAAGCGTTGATCAAATGCCGTCGCGTTCTTGTTCGTCGCCGCATTTTTCACAACTTCCGGAACTTTCTGTTCTCCGAATTTCAGCAAAATCTGGCGGGCGCTCATCAGCATGCGCCGAAAAAAAGTGTCCACCTCATTTTTGTCATTCACATCCAGGACGTATTCACCGGCGCGGACCAGCTGGAAATTAAGCCCGGTCCAGTCTGCCGTCTCAAGCATCAGCGCCGTGCCGAAGGTGCCAAGGTCCGCATACAGACCGTGAATGGAGTTGTAGAAATTGGAGTTGTGCAGCAAGGTCAGCATGCGCCGCGACACTTCATCCAGCCATTCCCCGGCCTCATGCTGCTTGGCCGCCTCCTCATCCTCCAGGGTTATTTTGAACCAAGGCCGCACGGGACTGGTCATGCCGCCCTGCATCCCGGCGGCCAGGGTACGCATGTCCAGAATGCCCGTGGTGTCCACGATCTTTTTGTTGAGTATTTCTGGTTTGCGCCCCGCGTCCGAGTCCATGTCAGACCGAAACTTGAACGGCAGGAAATGCCGCGAGAGATCGTCCCAAGCCACGTCCCATGAGGAACGCTTGGCACGCAACGACTCCCAGCGCTGGTTGAGATCATTAACGTCGGCAGCCATATGCGCCTACTGCCCCAGCAGTGTTTTACCGCCGGACGTGCCGCCATTATCCAACGGGGTGCCGGTGAGTATAGTACTTTGCAGCCCCGCTGCCTTGCTGGCCCGCTTCTTTTGCGCGTCTCGCGCCGCCGTGGCCGCTTCCGTAACCGGCTTGGTTACTTCCGCTTTGGGCGTAGGAGCGGGTGCAGAGTAGTCCGGCGTACCTGTTCCAAATCCCATACTAACCTCCTTGAGACTTTCAGGCGTGCAGAGCACCAGCACGCCGTCCACATAGTTGCCCTTGCGGGCGTAAAAGCAGGCCTTGGATAGGCGTGCCAGAACGCGGAAGCCGCAGGCTTCGGCCAGTTTCCAGGCGTGGCGGTTGGGCAGCGGGCAGACACCCATGATGGACGTGCAGTCCAGATGGTCAAAGGCCCACTGGAAACCGCCGCGCGCCTGTTCCGTCGCCACGGCGAATCCGGCTCGGAAGGCCGTGAAATCGAACTGCCAGACGCGGTAGGGCTGGCGCGTGAACAGGCCGCAGCCCAGGATTTGCCCGGCCTCGTCCTCGCAGCGCAGCAGCACCACGCCGTCGCGCCGGGCGGTAAGCGTCAGCCAGTCCTTGAGCGTGGGCTTTTCCCAGGCGCTCATGGCGCAGGCCAGCAAACCTTCCCCTTGCATGAGCTGGAAAAGGGCGGTGCGGACGGATTTGCCCACGCATTGCCGGTAGAACAGTTTCATCAGCGTCCCTCCCCGAAAAGGTCATACTCGGTACGGGCCTTGCGCTGGGCAGCGCCGTGCAGAGCCACGGGCACGGGCGCGTAAAAGGTCAGGGCCAGAGCATCGGCACAGTCAGGCGAGGTCAGACCGCGCGCCTTCATGTCATCCTTGCTCTCCAGTTTGAGCTTGCCCGAAACCGTAACCGCGTATTCCAGCCCGCAAAGCTGCTCGGCCAGCTCCGCGTCATCGGGCACGGCCCCGCCCTCCGCCAGCCATTTGCGCATGGCCGTCCACATTTCGGCCCGCCGGTTCAAAAAACGCTCGGGTTGCAGGGCCGTTGCCCCGGCCACGGCGTCTACCACCAGATGCCCGAGGCCGTAGACCTGTCGCAGGGCGTCCACCACGCCCGCGCCCACGCCTATGCCGTCCACAAAGATCTTGTCCGCGCCCCACTCCCGGCATTCCTCGGCCACAATGCCCGCCAGAGTCACGGTATCCAGACCGCGAAACTTCCGTTGTTCCAGGCAGGCCAGACCCTGCCGCCGGGTGATGACGCTCTGGTCCGAGCCGCTGCGGGCCACGTCCACGCCCAGAATCCTGGGCGCGAAACTATACTGATCCGGCTTGAGCGAACGCCCGCGCGCCTCGTGCACAATGTCCGAGGAGATGAACTGCCGGTCACCGGCGCGCGGAAACTCGCCGCGCACACGCACGCGCACAAAGTCGCTGTCCTCGCCGTAGTCCTCCACCCATTGGGCAAGCTGGTTCTTGTCGGTCATGGCCGCAGTGCGGCTGTCCACCCGGCGTGTGTTCCAGCGGTGGGCGTAGCGACCGAAGCATTCCCGGAACCGCCCCGTGTTGCGTGTGGGATTGCCGAAGCAGCACCAGATGATTTCGGTGTCCGCGTCGGTCAGCGCGCCCTCGGAGACTTCCCAGATCGCGTCTGGAATGGCCGAAGCCTCGTCAAAGATCAGCAGCACACGGCGGCCCTTGTTGTGCAGTCCCGCGAAAGCCTCGGTATTGCGCTCACTCCATGCCACCATGTCCACGCGCCAAGTCTTTTCGTGCCCGGCCTGTGTGCTGATGAGCGCCGTGGCCGTGCAGTCGAACCAGTAGCCGCAGAGACAGAGCCGGTGCCACTTAGCAAGCTCTGCCCAGGTTTTGCCCTTGAGCTGGTTCTCGGTGTTGGCAGTGACAACCCCGCGCGTATCGGAGAAGGTGGACATGGCCCAGAGGATGATCCACGCCACCAGCGCGGACTTGCCCACCCCGTGCCCTGAGGACACGGCCTCACGGATAACGGAGGCGGCGGAGGCACCGGTACTGAGTTGCTCACCCATGCCGCGCAATATCTCGCGCTGCCATACGTCCGGGCCGTCGGGATAATCGGCAAGCGCACCGCCGCCCCAGGGGAACGCGAAAAGCACGAAACCCAGGGGATCGGCAGCATAGCCCGCTATCTCTGCGGCAAGCCGTGCGTCTGCTTCAGCGGAGCCTTGCAACACGTTTGCGTCCCTCCTCAATGACGGCGGCAATACTCAGGTCGCCGCCCATCTCCAGCTTGTTTGTGGGCTTCTCGCCCACTGTGTCGCGCAGCTCCGCAAAAGCACGCACGTCGCCCTTGAGAGCCTGGTCATAGAGGGCCACGGCCAATGCCTCGCGTCCTGTCTTTCCGTCTTCTCCCTTGCGCTCAAGAAGTACTTCCAGGGCAGCACGCAACGTCGCCTTCTCGCGTCTGGCCTGTCCGGATGCGATACCGCCCTTGCGGCCCTTGCTCCTCGCTTCCCCCTTGGTTCGGACTGGCTTGAGATTATCTTTGCCTGCCATCACAACATCCTGCCGATAAAGGCCCCGACAGCCCCGGCGCAGGCGGAGAGCACGCCCAACAGGGCGGCGAGCACGGCCCTGCTCCCGGCTTTTTTGCCTTCCTCGCGCGCCCGGTCTTCCCGCAGTTCACGGACATGGTCTTCAACCAGGGCCATGCGCTTCCCGAGGCTGCGCATCTGTGACACCACAACCTCGTCAAGCCGGAGGTTGAATGCGCCGAACTGTTCGGCCATGATCTGTTTCACAGCGGCAATATCAGACTCGATGCGCGCCAGACGCTCTCCTTCCGTGGCGCTCACGTCAGAACCCCATGCCGAACATGGCGGAGGCCGCCGCCATAAGTTCTTTGAGCATGGACGGTGGTAATGTCGCCGCAGGCCAGTAGGTGACGATGAACGGCCTGACCATCAGTTCCCAGGCGAGGCCCAGCGCAAAAACATACATGAGCAGCTTGCGCGGAGTCATGCGCCCGCCGCTGGCCCGCTCCGTTTCCGCGTTGATCTCCAGGTTCTTTTCCTGGAGCTTGGCCCGGTCGGGAAAAATTTTATCTAACGCTTTTCCGCCCAAGCCGAACAGGGACTTGATCAGGCCGAACATTGCGCAATCTCCGCGAGCAGTTCGCCTTCGATCCGGCGGCGTGCTTTATATTGCGTGAAGCCATATTTCAGCTCATGCGTGGCCTTGCTCCAGTCTTGACGCGTGAGATAGCCCCAGAGCTTGGGCCAGTCGCGCCGCACGCCGCCGCAGCCCTTCTGGAAGCAGCACGAAAAAATGACGGCTTGGGCCTGCTTGGGCAGATCGTCAAAGTTCACGCCAGAGGCCTTTCCATATGCCGGGCGTACGTAGCGATCGAGGTAGCCGCGATGCACGCAATGATCGATCTCGGCAGCGGCGCCGGGGGAGATGCTCAGCGGTAACTGTGCCAGCTTGACGATAGCACGGGAGGTTTTAAGGCCGATGTAAGGGGTCAGCGAGTTGATGATGGCATCAGGCATGCCATAGGCGCGCAATGTGGCCACGTCGGTTTGCCCCAAGTCGCAGCCCGTGGCGATGGTCACGCCGGATGCACCGATTGCTTTATAGCGCGTAGGGTTCTGCCCTTGGGTCCCGATGAAATTGCCGGGAGAGGCCGGGATGTAACCCCGCGTCTGCCGCTTCCCTTCGACTCCGGGTGCATTGAGAAAATCGGAAATGTACTCGATATCAGCCATGCTTCGCTCCAGTTTGGAGGGAGCGTAGCACGGCCATCGGGGCTACATGCAAGGGGTAGAGGTATTTTCTGGCTGGTTTATTTTGATAATTTTTTGAAAAATTGTTGACACTAAATCAAAATAGTGTCATCTTCTTACTCAGAGAAACACAAGGAGCATCTCATGGCAGCTACTATCCAAGATATCAATGAGCAGGGATTTATCCGCTTCGAGCATCGCGACATGGGCTGGAGAGGCAACAAGCATACCTGGGCGCGCTACAATGCCGAAACCCGCGAGCTGACTCTTAATCTTTCACAAAACGGCGGCATAAACAGCGAATTTCTTGATGAACTGCGTGAATTTTGCGCAGCCTATGGTATCGACTATAACGGCATGCGCCGTGGCGACCGCGTGACCATCACTCTGCCAGAGCACGCTGTGCAGACCAAGACCGCAGAAGCCAGTGACACCCACAAAATTGAGGATGATATGCAAATCACCATCGAAAATAATTTTCACGGAACTTCAATCCAGCTCACCCCAGTCGAAATATATAACTTAGAAAGTGGTCAGCCGTGCGCAGTGTTATCCTATGACGACTATATGCGCGCAAGCAAAGCTCTTTGCGGTATGAGTAGCTGTACCTGCGGTAAGGTTCCTGGCAACGGACTCGGAGATAACGGCATAAGGTATGCCCTCACATTCCGCGAATTCAAATAAAAAGCAAGGATTGTCGATGGATACCGCCGAATCTAAAAGGGGAGGCCGCCGTCCAGGGGCCGGGCGCAAACCCCATCCTCATTCGCCCAGAAAAAAAGAATCCCGACGGGTGACGCTCTCCTCCGACCTATGGGCCAGGATTGACGCAGCCCAAGAAACTCTAGGTCTGACGCGGACAGCGGCATTTGAGGCCATGTCCATGGTGTGGCTGTGTTTGACCCCAACAGATCAAGGCAAGGACGCTGACAACACGCGGACCCAGCGACAATGATCGCCGGACTTTACCCAACGAATATGAGCTGCGCAGCGCTTACATACAGTCCACCTGTTAAGGATATGTCCTTGCAACGTCGTGCTTGTCACAACCAGCGCATCTTCGCCGCACTCCGGGCAGCATGGAAATAGCTTTGGCCTGCCGCGCTTTTTGGTCATCGTGTCAGTCCTACGGCCCTGAGTGCATCGCCCACACTCTGAACCACCGCCGCATGACCGCGCCATTTTGTATGCCAGTCTTTTTGATCCGGTGTCAGCTCTCGGTCGCTGGGAGCCTTCTTGCCGTCCTTGATTTCCAGCATATACGTCACGCCCGCCCGGCCTACGGCGATATCAGGGCATCCCCTGCCGACTCCGGAGAGGATGAGCACAGAGCATCCCGCCCGGCGCAAGGCCGCCACAATGTCGCGTTGGTTGTCATCGGTTCTTGCTACTGTGCGCATATTTCAATTCCTCTTCCCGCCAAAGCTTTTTCTTCCCTTTGCCGCCGACTTGCCTCAAGCCTTCGCCGTGCCTCCGTGGCCTTTTCCCACTCTTCCTGGGTGAGTTCCTCCGGGATGGGGTCTGCCCTGGCTGTCGGCTGCGACTCATCCGGCACATAGTCTTCCCATCGCCGTGCCGCGAGCCAGCCTTGCGCCCACTTAGGCGTCCCGCCGCGCGCCTCGACCTGCGGGCGATTTGCGGCCTCCTGCCGTGCAGCGTCGCAAATACGGGCCACAAGCGAATCCGTGAGCTGTGGGATCCCCAGCCATGCATCCGCGGCTTCGGCCTTGCCGCGCTTATAGGCAAAGGCCTCCCAAAAGCCATTGAACGCCAAAAGGCGCTTGCCAGTCAGGCGAAACCCTTTGCGAGTCAGGATGTACTGCCCATCTGGTTCATGTTTGGCATTTTCTTTTTGCCGTGACCGTGAAGCAATTGAAGGCGTGTGCTCCGCGCCGCCGTCAGGCGGTGCGGGCTGAGGTTGCTGCGGTGCGGATGCGGTATATATATTATTATTCTTAAATTCTTTAATTCTTGTATCTAAGCTGACCGGCGGAGTCTGCTGGTCGCCTGCTGGTCGGGTGCTGGTCGACTGCTGGTCGATCGGCTGGTCATTCTGCTGGTCGCCTGCTGGTCGATCTCCGTTGTATCTATGCCAATTTACAAGAGAAACTATGGTACATTTGTTGGTCGCTTTGCTGGTCAAAATTTCGAGCTTTTCGAGCAGTAAAAACGCGGTACGAATTTGGCGCTCACTGAGGTCCAGTTTTGCGGCGGCTTTCGCGCGGCTGAAGACAACCTGTCCCGGTTGTAGGTCGAAGACTACACCGCCTACGATTTTACGATGTGGTCTGTGTGCCGCATTGAGCAGGAGATAGCCGAAGAGCTGCCAAGCCGGGCCGTTTTCAAGCAACCCGCTGTCCAGCGTCTTTCGCCATAATTTGACATATCCGCGTTCCACAGCTATTTCCCACCCGTTATTTTGATTTTACCGGCATGTGTCGGAGCCCGGCTTCCCCACAGCCTTTTTCAGCAGGTCTTCCCAAATCTCTTGCTCGTAGGCCCGCACAAACGCTTCCAGCCCTTCTCGCCTTTGGGGATCGCGTATCTCTACCTTTCCGCCCGGCAACGCCGTAAGACGCAGATCAGGATAATAGCGGACAAGAAAGGTGGCGCGGTTCATTTTTTGCAAAACAATCGCCGCCACCAAGGACGCTCCCGTTTCATCAAGCAGCACAACGGGGCGGCCTTAGTAACGTCCCGCGCCATGGCCTGCTGGTAGAGCATACCTTGGGCGTGCTGCGCTTCGGCCACCACATCTCCCAATAGGCCGCGCACATCTCTCGCGCAGGCTGGGTCAATGCCACGGCCTTCGCTGTCGGCCAGACAGCGCTGAACGTCGCCTACGCTGGCAGCTACACGAGCTAGGGCCGTCAGCACTTGCGCCATACTGGTGGCAGGCGGTACAACTCGCGGTTCAGGTTCGGACTTGGCTTGCAGCCAGTGCAAGAGAATGTTGTTGCCCAAAGCCCGCGCCAAGGGCGGGATGCGTTCCAGGCTTGGGAGATAGGCCTCTTCTGTCGGCTTGAAGTAGCGGCGCAGCACATGCACGCTGATTCCGGTGCGGGAAGCGATTTCTTCGGCTGTCAGTCCCGAGACCTCTTTGGCCAAAGCCAAAGCCTCTTGAGCACTCATGGTCTTGTAATCGGGCATCGTCTTCACCCTCAGTTTTTAGGACGCTGACGCGCGCCCATGTCCATGTCATGCTGTGTCATGGTTAATGTCTTGCTTCGACTCACCGCCCGTCCCACCTACTGGCGTATTGCCGTTATCCTTCCGGGTCGCATCCTCTGGCGCACCTACAGCCGGGATGAGTATCCGACGCCGGATGACGCTGTACGGCGGTGCATGGCGGGACTGGCCGAATCATCCCATCAGCAGCATGAGCCATGCCCACGCGCAGCCGGTCAGAATCGTGAGCTCACCCCGGCAGAAGGACATCAGTCATCCCCACAGAGTAAAACAGGCCAGCAACACGTTGAGAATGACCATACAGAACGAGTACAACGCGAAGACCGCAAATTTCTGTTGTGTCGCGCTCTGTCTAGCCGGAATCCTTCTGCGAACCCAAAGAGCCGAACAGCCCAAACAGAGAAACACCACGGCGACGATCAAGGACGCAGCAGCGTAAAACTGGTTACTCATCCGTGCCCCCTTAATTCAGTTTCGCATTATGATTCAAACAACCGCGACTATCATCGCCATTGTGGATACCCAGATGATGACTACTTCCACGATTTACCCCTTCCCAGCGGCATACAGCCACAGACAGGCCAGTGCCCCGAAGAAGGCCGCCACGGACACGCCGAACCACAGCGCGGCTTCCCAGCCGTAGAAGGCGATGAAGCTATGCAGCATCGTCTCCCCCTTCGCCAGACACGCCTGCGGGCGGCGTGGTGGGGGTGGCTGTAGGCTGAACAAGGTCCGTAAGTGGAATTTTTAACCGCTCTGCATATCTAAACGCGGAGCTCAGAGATAAGTTCCTGATGCCATAGTAGTGCGCGCAGGCAGTCCCCTTGGGAATTCCACGCGCGATAACTTCAGAGAGTGTAAGACCGTGGGCATCCAAAACCTTTTGGAAAACAGTTTTAGCTTTCATGCTTCTATTTTATACAAAAGTAAATGTAATATGCAAGAAATTTTTACATATAGAGATTTGACAAATGTATAAACATAGGGTTTTTAAAAAATATGGGAAATTTCTTTGATACCGCGATGTTAGCTATCAAGCAGGCTATAGAGAAAAACTATAATGGAAATGTTACCCAAGCGGCACGCGCGTTAAACGTCAGTGTGCCGACTCTTCATACATGGATAAAGGGAGACAGGAAGCCAAGCTTAGAAAAACTTTCCCCTCTCCTTGATGCTATCGGAGCAACAATCTCATTGCCGCAAACCGAAGCATCTCGTGACGTCTGCTTCGTCAACACTAAGATCGTACCCGCTGGGGAATACGCAGCACCGCCGGTTGCCGAAGACTATGTCGCCGCTCCACTTGTGGGCGAAGTGGGGGCCGGACCTGGCTATCTGCCGGAAGATGAGATCAAAAGCTGGTTCCTGGCCTACAAGAACCTTCCCGCTATCCGGCACCGCAGAAATTTGATCGCCGTGGAAATCGGGCCGACGTCCACGTCCATGCAGCCCACGCTGAACCCCGGCGACATCGTGCTTGTTGACCGCGATGATCGCGACGTGACCAAACCCGGCCATATGATGTTGGTGCTTGATCCTGACGACGGGTCAGGCATGATCAAGCGCGTCAGTGTCACAGAACGAAAAGATGACTTCCAGGTCACCTATTACAGCGATAACGGGTCAAAATGGCCGCCTATGATTTACAGCCTGAAGCAAGACTTCTGTGGCGACTGGGACAAGGCCATTGTGGGCCGCGTGATCTGGGCCTGGGCGGACGTGCGGGGGAAGTAACAGAACCAATGGCCCTAGTGGTGTACATTAAGTGGAGAATCGCTATGAACCAGAAAAATCATCTCTCTTCTATAGATAATGAAAAAATTCTTCAAAAATATATCAATGAAGAGAAAAGTGTATGGATTACAGATAGCAAGTGGGGAAAAAGAAAAGTGATCCCCAAGGCAATAATCAGTGATCTTATTAGTGGCAAAAATCTTTCCTGCTACGTTTTGTTGGTTGAGAAACTTGGAGATCACGGCAATAGAATGGACACCATTCCTTTTCATTCTATTCAGAACATTCAAGAATGATTGATTTGTTTTTCTGCCTCCTGCCAAGTCTGATCATTTTGCTCTTCACGGTCCATAAGGCCTGTGTAGTTGTGCCCATGATATCTTTCAATCAGTCCGTATACACATTCAACAGCAGTGCGCAACGCCCCAAACGGTGTCATGCCGTTTTGTTCAAGAAATTCTGTCAATTCCTGAACTTCCTCAACCCGCATTGATACAGTTTTTTCTAATTTCTTCATAAAGTTTTCCTTTCCTCCCGCCCCTCGTTTGAGGGGCTTTTTTGTGCCCATTGACCGGGGCGCCATCACGCTGAAACTTGCGGCGTGATTTTTTATAAGACATATTTATACTCTTGTAAATTTTTATTGACTCATATTCTACGTTTGTATATTCTGACTTTGCCAACGGGGAAGAGCAGCGAACACGGGCCACGGCCCAGAGTAGCCACGAAGCCCGGACCCGGAGGCGACCGCCTGGAGCAGGATTCCAGAGGCCCGAACGACGCGGAGCCCTATACGGAGGACGTGGATCAGTAGGAAACCGCGAGAGAAGCTCAGAAAGGCGGAAGGATCGAAAAAGAAAGCTGGCCCGGCAGGAAGGGGCAGGGGCGAAAAGATGTCGTCGTACACCGCCAGCGCGGAACGGCGTCACCAGAAATGGCGCAAGGTAGCTGTTGACCGACCATAGCAGCGACGACAACAAATTTTGTTTCACACCGCCACGTTCCCAAGAAGGTGGCGGAAATGGAGCAGAATTACCTGTCAACCAACAAAACGGAGAAATTAAGATGAGTAATGGCCTGAAAGAACTTTTTGAAGGTCTGGCCGACGGCGGAAAAAAAAAGTTTGATGCCTGCGTAAAGTTCGACACGGAAGACGAGGCGATTGCCCACTTCAAACGGTGCTCCACCTTGAAGATGGGAGATGAGGTCAAGTTCTACGGAATGGATAGTGAGAAAAAACGTGGGGTGTTTTGGGGATGGGACAAAGGGCGCGCCCAAATCATGTTAATAGATAAAGACGGAGATTGCTGCCGCGCACGGATGGCTCTCTCCGAAATTATTTTCAGCGACTAGTGGAGCAATACCAAATTTTGTTTCTGACCAGTCGCCAATTCTGGCGGCTGGAACTGAAACAAAAAGAGGGAGCGGATAACATGAATTATGAAAAATTGACCGCTGAAGATTTTGACTATGAAAGAATTCGCCGCTCATACTGTGGCACAAGTTTTATGCCTGAAAAACGAGCACAAAATGAAATTGCAATGTGTGTTGAATGGTTCAATGCACAAGTGCAGAAATTTGAGCAGTTGTGTACCAACAACGAGCAACGTACCTATCTGGCCGAGCAATTGACCAGGTTCAAGGTGCGTTTTCTCGAACTTCGTCGCAGACTTACTGCGGCCCGTAGCAACTGTATCTCAACTATGATCGCCGGTCCTTCCAACTTTCCTGTACGGCGAGCAGAGAAAGCGAACAGGGCAGAATTAAGATGCATGAACGAATGCGAGGCATGGGCAAATAAGGCCATTGCCGCCATTCAAAAAGGCATCTTTGCCCGTAAAACTGCTGTTCAGATTGAACAAGAAAGTATGGACGCTGTAAAAGATATGATCATGCGATCTTATCTTGATACACCATTCGGCCGCCAAAACTGCTATGGCCGCTTGCAGACCTGGGCCAAGCACAATACTCCTGAAATGGTTCAGAATACACTGAATTTTCTGAAAAAATGGCAGTCTGAACACCTCGACGGGAAAGGTTTTACGCAACGCCATAAGGTATGGTCTCTCACCGGTATGATGCCGCAGGAACCACAGGAAAGCACCAGCGAAATCCATGATGGTATCGAAATCATGAGAAATGTTGAACTCGACCGAGTGCAGATATTTTTTCCCGGTAAACCTGATTCGGATACCATCACCACGCTTAAACAGTATGGCTGGAAATGGAGTCCGAAAAACGGAGCGTGGCAAAGAAAAAATACAGCTAACGCCTACATTTCAGCAAAAGAAATTATTTCAGCGTAGTTGCGTGCGACTATGCAGATTCGATATTGCAGGCCCCTCGGAATCCGGGGGGCCTTTTCTTTTGACCTCAGTAGTTCTGGAGGATTTTTCAATGCTCAGAGTGTGCATCTACCTCTACGACATGGGCGCGTTCCGCCGTGCATGGATTGAGTCCGTCACTCCGGCCGAACTTGCGAAGCTTCAGAATTCCAAGTTTCGCCGCGTCATCATGCTGTCCGAGGATGACTGGTACGGCGAAAAAGCGCCGTCCGTGCTTGTCGAAAGGTACACATGGTGAGTGGTGATCAAACAATCGTAAATATCAGGGCGGTTCTTTGAGCCGCCCTTTTCTTTCGCCCTCTCAACCCGGCAGCCCATGCTGCCTCTTCCACACCCGTCGCCACTTAGGTGGTGGCTGGGAATGGAGGAATTTACCATGCGAGAACTGACCAAAGACGAAATTGCCATTTTGCAGCGTCATGCGAACTGGATTCAATCGAACGGAAAATACGGCGAAAGGGCCAACCTGCGCTGTGCCAACCTGCGCGGTGCCGACCTGTGCCGTGCCGACCTGCGCGGTGCCGACCTGCGCGGTGCCGACCTGTGCGATGCCGACCTGTGCGATGCCAACCTGTGCGATGCCAACCTGCGCGGTGCCAACCTGCGCGGTGCCAACCTGCGCGGTGCCAACCTGTGCGATGCCAACCTGTGCGATGCCAACCTGTGCCGTGCCGACCTGTGCCGTGCCGACCTGCGCGGTGCCGACCTGTGCCGTGCCGACCTGGACTTTTCTTGTTGGCCGCTTTGGTGCGGGAGCAAAGACGTCAAAGCTGATGACAGACTTGTGGCGCAACTATTTTTTCACGTCACAAGACTTGATGTGTCGCAGTGCTCCGGCGGCGTGAAAGAAGCTATGGAGCATGTCCGGGAAATGGCCATCAGCAATCTGTTTTGCGAGTATCGTAACGATATCTTAAAAATCGAAGAGTAGGAGGCCATCATGCCCATACACGACACATTGCTGGCTAAGCTGGCCGAGGCCGAAGAGCGCATCCGACAGCTTGAGAGCGACAACCGCAAGCTGCGGCGTATGCTGCTGGCCCATGAACAGGAGCTTGGAATGCTGGAATGCGGCCACTATGTCGTCACGAGCGACGGCTGGAACGGCCCCTATCACAACCAGAAGCAGGCCCTTGAACAGGGCAAGGACTTTTCCCAGGAAGATTTCAGCCTGACGGTGGAGATTGTGGCCCGGCATGAGGCTCAAGAGCAGCCTGACGACAACGCTGGGCTGTATACGCCCTGGACCATGACCCCGCCCGCCCGCGTGGCCGCGTGATGTGGGCCGAAATATCACCGTGCCGCAACTGGCGCGGCTGGCTTTGGGCCGTTGGCACTGTTCTGGTGCTGGCGGCTTTCAACTTTTTGGAGGCTGTGACATGGCCGTAATCACTCATTTCAGCTTCAGGTGCCGTCGCGTGATCGGCGTGCTGCCCATGCCAGATGGGGCGCGCAGGGCTTTTCAGGGAACCAGTGTGGCCCAGGTGTTACGGCAATGGCAGGAGGCAATGATATGTGCAGATTCGCGGGCGAATGCCCCAGTGTGGATATGGGATGCGGGCGGGCAATGATATGCCCCCTGATTCCAGACGATGACAACGCCTATGTCGGCCCCGTGCAGGGGTCGTTTTTGTTCCAGCAAGGAGGCTGTGAAGATGGACAACATGATGAGCGCGTCTATCGGGACGTTGGCCAAGGCATTGGCACAGGCGCAGGCAGAGCTTTCCCCGGCCGTTAAAAATTCCACCAATCCGCATCTCAAAAACAGGTATGCGGATATCGCGGCGGTATATGAAGCCATCCGGGAGGTACTCCCCAAATATGGGCTTAGCGTCGCGCAAATGATCCTGCCTGCCGACGGCAAAGCCCATGTGCGTACAATACTGATGCACGAAAGCGGGGAATGGCTGGCCAGCGAATGCGTTTTGCCCCCGGATAGAGCCGGGGGCCCGCAAGGCATGGGGAGCGCCATTACCTATGCCAGACGCTACAGCTTAAGTGCCATGGTCGGTGTTGTCAGTGAGGAGGACGATGACGGAGAGGCGGCGCAAGGCAAAAACAGGCAGCGCTCGGCATCCGTGCCCAAGCAACAAGCGCCGCAGACGGAAAGTTCAAATCCTGACGCCATGACCCCGGCTCAAAGTAAAATGCTCATGGCCTACCTGACCAAACGTCACGGCAATGACCGCACAGCATACCTTGCCGAATTGTCCAGCTTCTTTGGCCGCGAAGTCAAAAGCTCCCGCGAGCTGACAAAAGCGGATGTTTCCGACTTTCTCGACGCCGTGAACAGCGGCAGGGAGACAGCGCAATGGCGTCTTTGAACATGGTCCAGATTATTGGCCGCCTTGGCCGTGACGTTGACCACCGGTACAGCCAAGGCGGCACAGCGATATCAAATCTCTCCATCGCCACGGACGAGTCCTACACGGACCGCGACGGCAACAAGGTGGATCGCGTGGAATGGCATCGAATCGTTGCCTACGGCAAGACCGCTGTGAACTGCGCCAACTTCCTGGCAAAGGGCAGTCTTGTCTATGTGGAGGGAAGCCTTCAAACCCGCAAATGGACTGATCAGCAGGGACAGGAGCGCTTCACAACGGAAATCAAGGCCCAGCGCGTGCAGTTTCTTGACCGCAGGGGCGACGGACAGCCCCAGGGCGCGGGACAACAGGGGCCGCCACGGCAGCAGGCGCGGCGGCAAAGCAATCCGGCCCAGGATGGTGACATGGATACTATACCATTTTAGGAGAGTCTGATGCCCTCATTCGACGCCATCCAACAAGAAATTGCCGGGATGCTGTCTGTCCCAGACGAAGAGCTTACCGATGAACAACAGGCCATGATGAACGCTTACCTTGACGAACTCGGCCAGCAGGAGGCCGCCAAGGTTGACGCCTTCGGGCAGTTCCTTCGTATTCAGTCCGCCACGGCGGAAGCCTGCAAAAAAGAGGCTCAACGCCTTGCAAGCAAGGCCAAGACCGCAGAAAGCCGCATAGCCTGGCTTAAGGCCAAATATCTGAACATCATGCAAACAAATGGGCTCCGGAAAGTGCAAGGTAACTCCTACACCCTGAGCGTGAGGGAAAGCGAAGCCGTGGCCGTGCCACAGGATGTCAGCGGGCTACCTGAACTCTATCTGCGTCGCAAAGAAACCATCGAAGCGGACAAGGCTGTCATCAAGGAAGCCCTCGCGGCCGGTCAGGAAGTACCCGGGTGCGAGCTGCGAAAGTCGTACAGCCTGCAAGTACGCTGACATATCTCCCCCCCCTCATCCCGCGCCCGCCCGGCGAAAGGCTGGTAAAACAAAATGGCAGACCGCACGCCTAAGGCCGCGTCTATTTTGCTCAAAAAAGATGGCAAAACGCGGTCAATTTTTTTGTTTAATTTTGAGCGTTTTTCCGGGCAAAGCGAAGATGCCGGAACTTTCCGCGCCAAGATAGACGGCTGCTGGCACTGCCCGGACGGCAAGTACACGGCCATCGGTCCGGACGCCGTAGCTGAGCTCGTGCGGGGCTGGCTGACGGACGACAATCCAGCGCCACGCCCCGAAGGCCTCGACAAGCCCGTGCGCGTCTTCGCTCACTGGGAGCCTGATGAGGAAGATCCCGGCTGCGGGAGGGCATGGACAAAAACGCCGCCGCATCTGGGCGCAGACGGGCGGTGGTGGATATGGATAGACGGCCCGCGCCTGGTGCGCTGCGAAGACGTGCGCGTGCTGGGGCGTGGCGAGTTGTAGCCCGGCTTTACGGCAGGCGCGGCGCGGGCGAACCGCGACGAACTGAGCAGATAGAGTCCACGGCTAAGCCTGCTCTAGCGCGCGTAGTTAGGCTTACACGACGTGGTGCCGTGCGAATCGGCAGCCTGCCATTCAAAATCACATAGGGAGCAACCATGCGAGGCGCAATTGAACAATGGAGAGACGCCGCCGAGTTTGAGGCGCGAGTGACGGAAAAGATGGCTGGAGGGGAACCCTTCTGTCCACCACCTAGCGAGCCGGTTAAATGCGCCTGGGATATCTGGGGGGAGTCATACGAAAAAGACTTCCCCGAAGAAAAAGCAATACAGGTTTGCAGATGGTGCTCGCTTAGAGCTGGCCGCCTTGCGGTGGAAGCAGAAATGGAGGCTGAAAATGATGTTTGATGAATTTATACAAACGAAATTCTTTGGATTTCTGTCCTGCTGTCTCGCCTTTGCTATGCTTTGCTATTTTATTTGGAAAACTGGTTATGCAAGTGGGTATCAAAACGGAATTAAGGATAACCCAAAGAACAGAGAGATCCACACATATGTATATGAAGATGGCCGGATGTTGCGCTTTATCCCCGGAGTAGATCGCCCAGTCCTCATCAATCTAAATAACAATAGCGTCATATTTATTGATATAGAGCCGAAGCAAAATCATGAGGCTGAAAATGACCGTTGAACAATGGCTGGCCGACCTGGAGGGCAAGGCGAAGGCTGCGACGCCGGGGCCTTGGGAAATCGGCGTATGTTTGGATATGGGAACGGTTCGGCAAATAGACGGCAGTATCCTCGCTGACTGTCGCTTAACGACGGATGACGGCATACACAATGCCGCTTTCATCTCCTCCGCCGACCCCACCACCGTCCTACGGCTCGTGGCTATGGTGCGCTGGCTGGCGGACTGCATCCCCGATGAACTTCGTCCCTGTGCTGGATTTTCTCGTAAATGCTCCCGTGGAGACATTACCAAATGCGAAGGCGACGCAGACGCGGAATGCTGGATTACAGCCGCCTACGTCGCCACGGAGGACCGCCATGATCAAGACTGACCTTTCCACAGAAGCCCTGCTGGCCCGCCGTGAGGTGGCCGAAAAGGCCGCAAAAAGAATGCCATTTGAAGTTGCTCGTATAGTATTATGTATGGGCGAAGAAGAGCGCGAGGGGAACCACAAAGATGAAGACGACTTCCTCACAAGCAACGATCCTGAGAAGGTCATCGCCACCATCGACGAACTTCTACGGCTGCGGAAAGAGAACGAGCGGATGCAAAGCATGATTGCCGCTCTGGCGAGAAAGGTTGCAAATCTTACTCGGGAATGGGCCAAGGCGGGCAACGTAGACAATAGTGCAGAATATTGGGTGTCATGGGCGAGACATGACGCCAAAGCCGCCCGCCGGGCCGTGGAGGAATGATGCTGACACAATGCTCTTTACTGCCTCAAATTCTCGATCCCTGCTGCGGTGGCCGCATGTTCTACTTTGATAAGCATGATCCTCGCGTCATGTGCAGCGACATACGCTGTGAGGAACATGTGCTTTGCGACGGGCGCGTGTTCACCGTCTCTCCTGACTCCATAGTCGATTTCAGAGCGCTTCCCCACCCTGACGACAGCTTTCATCTTGTGGTCTTTGACCCTCCCCACCTCGAACGGTGTGGCCCCCGATCATGGCAGAGAAAGAAGTACGGAAAGCTCACAAAGGGCACATGGCGCAAGGATCTGGCCGATGGTTTTTCCGAATGCTGGCGGGTACTCAAGCCAGGCGGGACTCTGATTTTCAAATGGGCTGAAACGCAAATCAGCGTGCACCAAGTCCTGGCGTGCTTTCCGCAACGCCCGATTTTTGGGCACACGACCACGGCGAATCTAAAAACGCATTGGATGGTATTTTACAAGGCCTTGGAGAAAGCATGAAAGAGCGCCCCATCCTGTACAACAGCGACATGGTTCGGGCCATCCTGGCCGGGCGGAAGACGCAGACGCGGCGGCCTAGATTGAGAGGGAGTCATGTGCTCCCCTGCCCATTCGGGCAACTAGGCGACCGCTTGTGGGTCAAGGAAACTTTTTACAAATACTACCCGGAAGAAGGATGGCCATCGCCCAAAGCCCTTTACAAGGCTGACGGGCTTACTCTCGCCAAAGTGGACAGCGAAGGCAAAAAACAGCTCTGGACGCCCTCCATCCACATGCCCCGCATCCTGTCCCGCATCACCCTGGAGATTACCGATATCCGCGTGGAGCGGCTGAGGAATATGACAAGCGACGACGCAATTGCCGAGGGCGCATATGAGGTCAGCCGCGTCGGTGATGGACCGGCAAGCGCCACATGGGCAATGGGCGTGAGTCAGGAATGGCGCTATGATTCCCCTCTGCAAGCATTTGAGGCCACGTGGAATTCCATTTACGCTCGGCGCGGTTTTGGCTGGGACGTAAACCCGTGGGTATGGGTCATCATTTTTAAGCGTGTGGGAGATTAGAAATGCCCGAAGAATTGAAACCATGCCCGTACTGCGGTAATGATTATCCAGCCAAATGTTTCGATCCATCCTTGGGCTGGAAGTACTCCATCATATGTAATGTCTGCGGGATGCAAGGGCCACGAACGAAAGCCAGCGACGAAGCACATGCCGCATGGAACGCCCTTCCCCGCTCCCCGCACATCACCCCCAACGACGCCGACTGCAAGGGCTGTCCTGAGCGCAGGCCGCTGGTGTGGCGCAAGGAGCTGCCCACATTGCCGGGCTGGTATTGGTGGCGCTACGACCGCGACACTTTCTCACACATGGTCTATGTGGTTCAGGAAAGCACCCTGCGGAAAACTGACAATGACCGTTTCCTGATGCTGTATCCGAATTGCATGGATAAGGAATTTCCGGTCAGTGAAAGGGGCGGTGAATGGGCTGGCCCCATCCCCATGCCGGAGGAACCCGTATCATGACCTACGCGCCCACCTACCCCAATCCCGGCGTCCAACACACGCGCGCCGTCTTGGCCTTGACGGCTACCCAGGCTTGCCTCGAAGTCTTTCGACCAGCTGCG
Source organism: Desulfovibrio sp. 6_1_46AFAA (assembly GCF_000224635.1). NCBI lineage: Bacteria > Pseudomonadati > Thermodesulfobacteriota > Desulfovibrionia > Desulfovibrionales > Desulfovibrionaceae > Desulfovibrio > Desulfovibrio sp. 6_1_46AFAA. Next base: position 160,356 of record NZ_JH114300.1, on the reverse strand, counting down.
AATTGCGGAACGGCCCTCAAGCGTCAGCTGGACAAGATCAGCCGGTGGATCGCGGACTGTGCCCAGCAGACCAGAAAAAAACCGCTGTCCGCAGGGGCCAAACGCGATCTAGACAAGAGATTCCACGCCCTCGAAGAGTACATGATCACTGAGGACATGGACGACGAAACACGCTTCCGCAGATGGGCCGCTCTGGTATGGGCGGCACTTACTTTTGTGGAGGACGTTTGCAACACCTGTCCGGTCTATGCCCGGTGCCCTGAGTGGAGATACCTACGCCAGACGGTCAACACGCTGGCTGAAGGGCTTCGGAAACTAGAACCGGGCATGGATGAGGAAGGGACACGAATCTATGAGGAGGCGGCATGACCGTCGAAGGATAGCTTATGAACGAACTGAAAATTTTCCAGAATAAGGCTTTCGGCGCGGTTCGCGTGGTTGAGCACAACGGCGAACCATGGTTTGTAGCGAAGGATATTGCCAGGGCGCTGGACTATGCCGAGCAGAGCAACCCCGCACGCCTATTTCGGTCCGTGCCCGAAGAATGGAAGGGGGTGAAACAGATTCACACCCCTGGAGGTGAGCAAGACATGCTCATCATCTCCGAGCAGGGGCTCTACTTCTTCCTTGGCCGCTCCGACAAGGAAGCCGCCCTTCCCTTCCAAAAGTGGGCGGCTGGCGAAGTCTTCCCTACTCTCCGGCAAAAGGGCTTCGTCGGCACGCCGCCCGCCCTCTCCCGTGAAGAAATCCTGTCGCAGGCCCTGGAGATCATCGGCGGCGAAAACGCGGCGCTGAAACAGCAGCTTGCCATTGACGCCCCCAAGGTTGAATTTGCCGAAGCCGTCAGCGAAGCCGAAGGTGGCATGAGCGTCAATCAGCTGGCAAAGGTTCTCCGGCAGCGCGGCATCAAGCACATGGGACCGCACAATCTGTTTCAGGAGATGCGCAAGCACGGCTTTCTCATGCGCCAGCGCAAGCACTGGAATGTCCCCCGGCAAAAATATATCGAGAAGGGCTGGTTCAAAATCACGGTGCATCTGTCGCCGGAAGACGACGGCATACAGTATGAAACAACCGACTTTGCCATCACCGGACCGGGCCAGCTTGGACTGCTGGCCTTTTTCATGGATAAATACGGTATCAGCCGCCAGCTTTCTTTGCTGGACGGAAGACGGAGCAGCGGGGCAAGGACGGTCCCGGCTCCAAAGGGAGGCATGCCGCAGTGACAGACCACCTCCTGAGACGCAAAGACATCGCGGCCATGCTGGGCACAAGCCCCGGTGTGGCCGCTTCGATTTTGGCGCAACGCGGCGTCCATCCTATCGACTTCGGCTTGGGGCGTGGCCGTGGGCCCCGCTGGCTAGAATCCGCTGTGCGTCAGGTCATCCTTGAGATGCACCAAGACGCCCAGCCCAAGCCCAAAGAGGCACGGCAGCCCAAGCGGAATTCTACCCCGCCCGTTTCGCTCACGTCCATGTCCATCAATGACATTTACCAATTGACCCAAGGCCCATGCGTCCAGTAGCCTGTTCCGGGCACATTTGGCGCATGATGGAGGACATCATGGCCATACGGTACCGGAAAGGCCGCGCGTCGCCGTGGCAGTGCTACTGGAACAATCCGCTGACCGGAAAACGCGAGTGCGCGAATTTTATCACTCAGCACGAGGCGGAAAAGCACGACTCCCTGATCAAACATCGCATCAAGTTTGATAGGGAGTCGTTTAAAAAGGGGGAAATGGAATCTGAAGAACCGCAGACAATAACGCTTGAAGCATGCTACCTACTCTATCTGCGCGAGAAACAGTTTAGCAAAAAGAGTTTATTGTGGCAAATGGACAGCATGCGCAGGCCGTTGGAGCAATTCGGTATGCTACCTATCGCAGACATATCACGGGAGCACATAACCAAGGTCATGGACGACATGGCCAAGACGGGAGTCAAGCCCGTCACCGTGCGTAAACGTCTATCCGTCCTGAAAACCGTTTTTCGCTGGTGTGCCGGGAATGGATATTGCTCCATGCCGGATTTTCCTAAACTTCCCTCCGGGCATTATGAAAAATTCATACCGCCAACTCCTGAGGAAATCACTGCAATTCTGTCTGTTGCATCACCGCATATCGCGCGGACTGTGGTTCTTGGAGCGCAACTTGGCGTCCGCGTCGGTCCGTGCGAGCTATTGCAACTAACATGGGATGACGTTGATCTCGAGCAGCGCATTCTACGTGTACATGGGGCCAGGAAGAATCTACAAGCACTGTGGCGCGAAGTACCGATCCGAGAAAGTTTACTTCCGATATTTAAGACTTGGAAAGTACAGGACATACGAGATGGAGCACAGCACATTATCCACTATCGAGGGAAGCCGGTTCAGAGTCTCAAGACGGCCTGGCGCGCTGCCCTGCGCCGTGCTAAAATTACACGGAACATCCGCCCCTATGACCTTCGTCACGCATTCGGAACGGAGATGATTGCTGCGGGAGTGGATGTCGGTACTGTGGCAAAACTCATGGGGCACAGCACTCCCATCATGCTCTTAAGCCACTATCAGTATGTCATGGACCGGCAGAAGAGGGCTGCCGTTGAAAGCCTCCCAGACATCGGACATGTGCCCAACGGTATGTGCCCAATAGAAAAGGCACCCACGGAGTAGTCCGTAAGTGCCTGAAATCTATGGTGCGCCCGAAGAGATTCGAACTCCTGACCTACAGGTTCGTAGCCTGTTGCTCTATCCAGCTGAGCTACGAGCGCGTAACAAAGGAAACTATACTAAGCGGCATGCTTCGTCAAGAATTTTTTGTAACTATTTTTGCTTGCATGCCGGATAAATTTTCAAATCTACTACCGCCTTGGCGGCATCCACATAAACCATGCCCTGCCAAAAGCCCAAAGACAAACGGCAAAAGACATCACACCGTTTTATTCAGCTTCAATGCCGTTAACGGCGCGGGCCAGACGCGAGATCTTACGCGCGGCCTTTTTCCAATGCAGAGCACCCTTTCCGGCGGCTTTGGCCAACACAGAAGTGGCGAGAGTCAGGGCGTTGTCGGCCAGGCTCTTGTCCTTGCCCTGGATGGCGGCGCGCACGTCCTTGATGGCGCTTTTCACGCGGGTACGGGCGGCACGGTTGCGGGCGGCCCTGTTGAGGCTCTGCTTGTGACGTTTGATGGCTGACTTATGGTTGGCCACGGTATTCCTCCACTATGTTGGGCTTGCCCGCGCAAGCCATGATCCCGGATCAGCGGCACTGCCGCCGGATGACAGCAACAGAGATGTTGTGAATCAGCGTTATTAGCGCAAGCCTCGCTGCCTGTCAAGCAATTTTGCCGTCGCCGACGCCATTTACAACTGCAAGGCCGCGAAATCGGCCAGCCGGGCGAAGCGCGATCCCAAGGCCTGGAGCATGGCCAGGCGGTTGCGGCGCAAGGCCGCGTCTTCGCACATGACCATCACGCCGTCAAAAAAGGCGTCCACAGCCGGGCGCACCTCTCTGAGGGTCGCCAGAGCCGCGTCGTGATCGCCGGAAGCCCGGAATGCGTCCAGACGGGGCAGCAAGGTTTCCAGGGTCTCGGCCAGAGCCTTTTCCGGCGCTTCGCGCAACAGGGCCGCATCCCAATACTCGGGCAGAGTTTCTGCGGCGGCCTGCTTACGCACGATATTGGCCACCCGCTTAAAGGTCTGCACGGCCTCGGCATAGCCCGGTTCACGGCTGAAGGCCGCCAGCGCCGCCAGGCGCGCGCCGCTGTCGGGCACCTGGGCCGCGCCAGCGTTCAACGCCGCGTCCACCAGCAGGGTATCCTGGCCCCGGCTCAGGAAATAATTGCGCAGCCTGGCCGCGAAGAATTCCATGAGTTTGTCCAAAGCCTCGTCCGGCGGCAACTTCCACTGCCGTGTGCCGTAGAGTTCCCGCGCCTTGGCGAAGAGCTCGCGCACGTCAAGGTCAAGGCCGAAGTCCAGCAGAATACGGATGATGCCCAGCGCGCAACGCCGCAGACCATTGGGGTCCGCCACGCCGGTGGGGATCATGTTCAGGCCGAAGCAGCCCACAAGGGTATCGGCCTTGTCCGCCATGGAGAGCAGCGCGCCCACAGGGCTTTGCGGCAGCGGCGAATCCGGACCGGCGGGCAGGTACTGCTCTTTCAGAGCGTCGGCCACAGCCTGGGCTTCGCCCTTCTGCACGGCATAGATGCCGCCCATGATGCCCTGAAGCGTATCGAATTCGCCAACCAGACCGGTAACCAGGTCCGCTTTGGACAGCCGTCCGGCCCGCGCGGCTTCCGCCGTCAGGTCCGCGCCCAGCCGAGGGGCGCAACGTTCGGCCAGCCAACGGCAGAGGGCCCCCAGGCGGCGGGTTTTGTCGCCCATGCTGCCCAACGCGCCGATAAAGATGACATGGTCCAGCTTTTCCAGCCAGAGGTCGAAGTTCTCCCGCAGATCCGCGCGCCAGAAAAAGCGGGCATCGTCCAGACGGGCGCGCAGCACGCGCTCCCAGCCGTGTTTGACCACTTCTATGTCTTCGGGGCTCAGATTGAGCACAGTGAGAAAATGCGGCATGAGCTTGCCGTCCGGCCCCTCAATGCCGAAGCTCTTCTGATGGCTTTCCATACTGGTCAGCAGCACCTCACGCGGCACTTCCAGGTAGGCGGGATCAAAATCCGCCAGCAGGGGCACTGGATGCTCGGCCAGACCCTGCACCTCGTCCAGCAGGCCGTCGTTCCAGAGGACCCTGCCCCCGGCCCGCGCGGCCTGGGCGTCGCCGCCTTCCACGATGACGGCACGGCGCGTGGCCGGATCAAGGGTCACGGCACAGGAATCAGCCGCAATTTCCAGATAGGCGTCGGCATGAGCCACGCTGAAGGGACCGGAACCGTGCACGCGGTGGCCGCGGGTTTCGCGGCCCGAAGCCACGGGCCCGAGGTCGAAGGGGACCACTTCCTCATTCAGCAGAGCCAGAATCCAGCGGATGGGCCGGGCATAGGCCAAGGCATACGCGCCCCAGCGCATGCGCTTGGCGAACGGCAGGGACGTGATCACGGCAGGGCAGATCCCGGCCAGCAGAGCTTTGGCCGCCGCGCCGCCGGTGCGCTTGCGCACGGCCACATATTCGCCTTTTTCCGTTTCCAGGCGAAAGACGTCCGCCACGCTCAGGCCGTGGGTGCGGGCGAAACCCTCCAGGGCCTTGGTGGGCGCGCCGTCAGGCCCGTAGGCCACGCGCGCCGGAGGTCCGGGAATCACTTCTTCCTTTTCCCGCTGCACGGGATTGAGATCCTCCACCAGCACCACTGCCCGACGCGGCGTGCTCATGACGCGCACCGCGCCGTATTCCAGACCGGCCTCGTCCAGGGCGGTGCTGAAGCGGGCCCGGAGTTCCGCCTCTTCCGGGGCCAGAAAACGGGAAGGCAGTTCCTCGCTGCCGATTTCAAGCACAAAGGTCGCCATGCCTTACCTCGCATCCTTGTTGTCGAGCATGGGATAGCCCAGTTCCTCGCGCTGCGCCGCGTACAGACGGGCCACGCCCGCGGCCAGAGCCCGCACCCGGCCGATGTAGCCGGTGCGCTCCGTAATGGAAATAGCCCCGCGCGCGTCCAGAAGATTGAACGTATGCGAGCATTTCAGGCAATAATCATAGGCGGGCCAGGGCAGCCCCAGTTCCAGCATGGCCTTGCATTCCCGCTCGAAGTCGCTGAACTGGCGCAACAGCATTTCCGCGTTGCTGGCTTCGAAGTTGTGCCTGGACTGCTCCACTTCGTTCTGATGATAGATATGGCCGTAGGTCACATCCTTGTTCCAGCGCAGGTCATAGACCGATTCCACGCCCTGCAGATACATAGTCAGGCGTTCCAGGCCGTAGGTCAGCTCCACACTGATCGGCGAAAGGTCAATGCCGCCCACCTGCTGGAAGTATGTGAACTGACTCACTTCCATGCCGTTGAGCCAGACCTCCCAGCCCAGGCCCCAAGCGCCAAGGGTGGGCGACTCCCAGTCGTCCTCCACAAAACGGATGTCGTGGCGGCCCGGATTCAGGCCCAGCGCTTCCAGGCTTTGCAGATAGAGATCCTGCACATTGTCCGGCGAGGGCTTGAGCACCACCTGAAACTGGAAATAGCGCTGCAGGCGGTTGGGATTTTCGCCGTAGCGGCCGTCCGTGGGGCGACGCGAAGGCTCCACATAGGCCACCTTCCAGGGTTCGGGACCGAGAACCCGCAAAAACGTGCTCGGATTGAAGGTACCGGCCCCGCACTCCACGCCCGAAGGCTGCTCAATGACGCATCCCCGGCTTGCCCAGTAGTTTTGCAGGGTAAGAATGACATCCTGAAAGTACATGCGCTGTCCTTTGTTGTGCCGCCACAAAAAACAAAAAAGCTGAGGCAGCCCTGAAAAGATGGATTTTGTTCCCTGGCAAGGAAGAAGCCGTTCGCTGACCAGGGATAGTACTCTTCCGGTACAGACCTGGACAGCGAACGGCTTCTGACGCGGCCCAGGGGACAAAAGACGCTTTTCAGGGCTGCCTCACACGCGGCGGAAGTAGCCGCCTTCCCAGGCCAACCCCAGATGATACTGCACAAATCCGTCAATAGCCCTGGCACAGGCCCGGCGGTCCATGGACGGCAGATCCTCCACCGGCCAGGCAGAGGGAAATTCTTGCTGCACGCGGCGTAAAAGGTCAAGCCCCGCCATGGAAAGCTCCACGCCATAGCGCGCGGCCAGGGCGGGTTCCCGCGCCCGGCAGGCGGCACAACGCATCTGCCCCTCGTCCACCACAAACAGCGCCCTGTCGGCCAGGGGCGCGCCGCACGCGCCGCACTGGCCCAGATTGGGCGCAAAACCCAAGGCACCGGCCAGACGCAGACGGAAAAACAGCGGCAGCAAAGACGGCAGGCGGGGTTCTTCCTCCAGAACGCGACGCAGATCCTCCACCAGGGCGAAGGTTTCGTCCGCGCCTTCCTCATTGACGCCCAGAGCCTCCACAAAGCGCAGGCAGTTGGCGGCCAGCCCCATGCGCTGCCAGTTGCCGCGCAGGCACTGCGGCCCGGACAGCAGCACGGCCTCTTCCAGATTAAGAAAATTTTCCCTGCCCGAGGTTTTGACCCGGCATTGCAGGGTGTTCAGCACGTCCAGACAACCGCAGAAACGCCGACGGCTGCGGCTGCCGCCGAAAGCGAACAATGTCAGCAGGCCGCGCCCGCGGCAGAGCAGTTTCAACCAGAGATCAGACTCGCGAAAATGCCCGATGCGCAGCACCACGGCCTGATCGGCCCACTCCATCACTGCCGGGCCACAGGCGGGAAGGTCAGAGTCCGCACCTGGCCAGACTGGCCGGGCGCGGGCATGTCCTCCCCGTTGTAGCGGATGCGCACGCCGCCGGCATTGCCCAGCTTCAGTTCCAGACTTTTGGTGAAGGTCAGGGCAAAGGTGTCGCCCTTGCGCAGGGAGAACTGCCGGGTATCGGTATTATCGGCATTGGAATGGATCCAGCATTCTTCCGTGGCGGTGATGATGACCTTATGCTGTCCGGGGGGCAGCGCGCCGTCCGCCGGCTGGGCGGGCTGGGTCGCGTTCTGCCCGATCGCGGGCTGCGCCGGAGCGGCCGTTGTGGAGCTCAACCCCCAGGCAGAGGCCGGGGCCGCATTCTGCGCGCTGCCGCCCGCGCCGCCGAAGGCCGGGGCTGGGGCGGATGAGGGCGTATTCACCCCGCCGGTGGACGCGGCAGACGCGGCGGAAGCCTGAGCCGCCACAGGCGCGGCCTCAGGAGACGGAGAAGCCGCCGGGGCAAAAGCCTCGGACTTGGCAGCCGGGGTTTGAGCCGAATCCGCAGCCGGAGCGGAAGTCTCCCTGCCCGGCACGCTTTCGGCGGAATCCGGCGTTTGCAACGGCGGCGAGGGCTGGGCCAGACGCCGCGTCTGACGGCTCAGAATTTCCAGAGCGCCCTGTTGCCAAGCCACATACGCGCCTCCGGCCACCAGGGCCAGCACAATAAGCACGCCCAGCCATTTCAGGCTTCGGCCGGGGGCCAGGGATTCCTCGGGCGTGTATACGGGCTGGGGTACGGCCGGGCTCGTGCCGCCCAAGGCGCAAACGGCTTCGTTCACTTCCTCGGCGGCCATGCCGAGATAGGATGAATATGAACGGATAAAGCCCTTGGCATATGCCAGATGGGGCAAAGACGAGGCGTCGCCTTCCTCCAGAGCGCGCAGAAGACGGGCCCCGATTTTCAGATGGTTGGCCACATCTTCGATGCTCAGGCCGCGCTTTTCGCGTTCGGCGCGCAACGCCGCGCCCAGTTCCTCTAAAGTCATGTAAGCCTCGTGCATGGTCCGCCGCGCGGGGCGCGGCGGCTTACAGCCGGATGTCGATAACGGCTTTGTTCCGCAGCTGGCTGGTGTAGTCCTCAAAGCGCTCCATGGCCTTGGGCTGACGCAGGATGGCGTCGATCTGCGGAGTGGCCTGTTCCAGGGTAAGCTGTTTTTCCGCGTTGTCGCCGCCGGGCCGGAACAAATGGACCTGAGCCTTGCGGCCCTGCAGGTCGAAAATGTCGGTCACATCGCCGGGTTTCATTTTGATGAGCCGCCCTTCCCATTCCGGATTCAGGCGGTCCCATTCCACGGGCCCCATGTCGCCGCCCTTGTCTTTGTTGGGGGCGATGGAATACTTGGCCGCCGCCTCCTCAAAACTCAGCTTGCCGGATTTGATCTGGGCGGCGATGGATTTGGCATTGACGTTGGGCGCATAGACCAGCACGCCCATGTGCAGGCCGCCGCGATCATAGAGATTGTCTTTATGGGCTTCGTAATATGCCTTGATTTCGGCGGGGGTCACCACCACCTTGCGGCCCACTTCCATGCCCATGATTTTCTGGCGCAACAGAGATTTTTCGAAGTTCTGGCGGATTTCATCAATGGAAATCTTCTGCTGGGCGAGCTGGGCTTCGAACTGCTGCTTGGTCAGATTGCGGGCCTTCATCATCTTGGCGATCTCGTTGTCCACCTCGGAGGGGGAAACGCTGATCTTGAGACGCTTGGCTTCCTGCCCCAGCAGGATGTCCATGATCATCATGTCCAGCACTTTGCGGAAGACCTTGTCCACTTCCTTGGCCTGCGCGGGGTTATTGGGATTGAGTCTGGCGCGTCCCAACTCCGGCAGGGCCGTTTTCTGCAGGTCGAACATGGTGATGACCTGACCGTTGACCACCGCCGCCACCTTATTGAGCTGAGCGGCCTGCACGCCGCAGACGCCGCAAAGCCAGATTGCCAACAGCAGAATAAACGTTTTCTTCACTGCGAGTCTCCCTTTGAAGCAAGGAAATTACCGAAAGCGACGCTGACGGCGCAACATCCGACCCCCAAAACACAGGCGGGCGCTCTCTCCCACGCCGCCGACCACGGGCGGCACGCGGGCTTTGTCTAGAGATTTGCAAAATCGCTGTTATGGGCATCTGCCTACCGTAAAACGGCCTGAGATGCAACGCCCGGCGGCTCAGACGGAAATCAACGCCGCCCGGTACCGGCCGCGTCGTCCTGTCGCGGATTGCGCGCCATGTCCCGCTCCGACTTTCGACCACTTTTTTCTTCCCGCCCCGCCTGTCCGCCGGACACGGCATCCGGGCCCGGAGACGCGTCAACGGCATCGGTCCGGGCCTCTTCGTCATCATTCTCATCCGGCTGGGCCTGTCGGCCCGAGGCCGGGGTCAGCAGCTCTTCCTTGAGCAGGGGCGAAACCTTGATTACAGCCCTGGACAGACTGCCTTCCAGCCATTGCTCAAAGGCCGCGTTCTTTTTCCGCTCCAGCAGAATGTGTTCTATCAGCGGATAGGCGTCGGCCATGTCCAGGCTGTGGGCTTTCTGCCGTTCCACCAGCGCCACGGTCTGCCAGCTTCCGTTCTGGGGGCGGGCCGGGGCGCAGGCGCCCGGTTTGAGCGCCGACGTATCTTTGTTCCAGGGGGGCGGCACTTCATCGCCACGGACTTCCAGGCATTGTACCAGCAGGTCGGAACGCGGCGTTTTTCTGCCCGCCGGAAAGGCCGCGCAAAAGACATCCAGAGCCGAGCGCTCTTCTCCGGAAATCAGACAGAGGTCAAGCGTTTCAGGCAGCTGAAAATCCGCCTGATGCTCCCGGTAATAGGCGCGCACCTCATCCAGACTTACCCGGATGCCGGGCAGCAGCACCCGCTTTTCAAAGGTCAGCATGGCCAGATGGTCGCGCATCAAGGCCTGCCAATCCGCTTCGTCCAGGGATTCGTCGGCCAGAAACTTGGAAAGGCCGCCGGGCTCATAGTCCCCGCGCACCTGGGCCACGGCCAGCTCCAGAGCCGCGTCGCCCACGGGAATCTGGCGGTGTTCCAGTTCCTGGCGCACCAGGGCATGGATGATCAGCGTGCCCAGGGCTTCGCCATATCGGCGTTTCATATTTTCCAGGGAAGAGCTCTGCAAAGTGCCCAGCGCGGCGGAACGGCTGTCCAGCAAAGACTGCACGGAACGCAAATGGACAGGTTCGCCGTTGACCGTGGCCACCACCCCCTCGGGCAGACGGCTCTCCAGGCAGGCCGCGAGCAGGAAGCAGCAGAAAAACAGCGGAATGAACCGCACAGGTCGCGCAGGCCGCAAGATGCCCCTCACCGGGTCAACCCGTGGCTTTCATCAATAAGCCCGTACAACTCGCCTGCCGGAAATTTACCGTCCAGCACAATGGTAAGCCAATGTTTCTTATTCATATGATATGCGGGTAATACAGCGCCCGGCTCACTGTTTAAAAGCACATCCAAAACATGATCGCATTTCAGATTGACGACCTCGACATCGCCCTTGCCTGCCAGGCCAAGCGTCGCCCTGGGCAGATTCATGATCACGCCGTACCACTTGCCGCTTTCCGCATGACGCAGCACGGCGTATTCCGGATACTGACGCCAGGGGTAGTCCGGTTCCGTCTGGAACTTCCTTTTGACATAGGCCAGTATTTCTTCACGGCTTGCCATACCATACCCCCTTCACGCGACCATCTCAGGAAGCCGCTGTGCGGATTTCCTCCAGGGCCACGCGCACTTTTTGCAGACCTTCGCTGAAAGGCAAGTCAGCGGCCAACGGCAAGGTCAGGCCCGCCGGGGGATGCAGGCGCGCGCCCGGCATTTTGGCCGCCAGTTCCACAATGCGCTCCGGTTGCACGGCGGTCTGGCCTTCGGGCCAGAACATACGCAGATGGTCGCGGTGCACGTCGGCCCGCTGCACCTGCAGCTCCGTAAGGAACTGCTTGAAGTCCAGCACGGCCAGAAAGTTGGTCAATTCCTCGGGGAAGGGACCGAAACGGTCGCGCATGGAAAGCGCGGCCTCTTCCCTGGCAGCGCCGCCCACGGCCGAGGTCAAGGCCTTGTAGCAGCGCAGACGCTCTCGACCGTCATCAATGTACGACGCGGGAATATGGGCAGGCAAGCCCAGAGTCAGTTCGGTTTCCACGGCCAGGGCCGAGGGCGTGCCTTTGAGGCGGCCCACGGCTTCCTCCAGCATTTCCAGATAGAGCTCCAGTCCCACCCGGCTCATATGCCCGGACTGCACCTCGCCCAGGATGTTGCCCGCCCCGCGCAGGCGCAGGTCCTCCATGGCCACCTGAAAACCCGCGCCCAGATAGTCCATGTCCATGATGATACGCAGGCGTTCCTCGGCCACGGCCGTCAGGCGCTCGGCATCGGGCACCACAAAGAAGGCATAGGCCTGCCGGTCGCTGCGGCCCACGCGGCCCCGCAACTGATAGAGCTGGCCCAGGCCGAACATCTGGGCCTGATCCACCACCAGGGTGTTGGCGCGCGGAAAATCCAGGCCGGATTCCACAATGGAGGTACAGACCAGCACGTCCAGCTCGCCATGCCAGAATTTGTGCATGGTGGTTTCCAGTTCGGTTTCGGACATCTGGCCGTGAGCCATGCCCACCCTGGCCTGAGGAGCGAGTTTGCGCACGTATTCCACCACGCGCTCCAAGCCCTGAACCCGGTTGTAAACCCAGAAAACCTGCCCTTCGCGCTCGATTTCGCGCTCAATGACCTTGCTCAGAACCGCGTCGTCGCGGCGCAGCACCGCCGTGGCTACCGGCTTGCGGTCTTGCGGCGCGGTTTCGATGATGGACAGCTCGCGGATGCCAGACATGGAAAGCTGCAAGGTGCGCGGAATGGGCGTGGCCGTAAGGGTCAGCACGTCCACATTTTTTTTCAGGGCTTTGAGCTTTTCCTTGTGGCGCACGCCGAAGCGCTGCTCTTCGTCCAGCACCAGCAGGGCCAGATTGGGCAGTTTCACGTCGCTGGAAAGAATGCGGTGGGTGCCGATGAGAATGTCGATCTGCCCGGCGGCCGCGGCCTTGAGCACTTCCTTCTGCCGGAGCTTTGTCACAAAACGACTCAACAGCCCCACATTGACAGGGAAACCGGCCAGACGCGCCCGGAAGGTCTGGTAATGCTGCTCCGCCAGCACCGTGGTGGGACAGAGCAAAGCCACCTGCCGCCCCTCGGCGGCGGCGCGGAAGGCCGCGCGCAGGGCCACTTCGGTCTTGCCGAAGCCCACGTCGCCGCAGATCAGGCGGTCCATGGGCTCGCCTCTGTCCATGTCGTCCAGCACGTCCTGGATGGCCTTGGCCTGGTCCGGCGTTTCCTCAAAACCGAAGGTGGCCTCGAACTCGTGGTACAGCTCGCCCGGAGGATCGTAGCGGAAGCCCTTGGCAACCTTGCGGTAGGCATACATTTCCACCAGATCGGCCGCGATTTTTTCAATGGCCTTGCGGGCCTTTTCCTTGCCCGCGGCCCAGGCCGGGCCGCCCAGACGGTCCAGGGCCGGTTCCACGCCCTCGGTCCCCTTGAAGCGCTGGATCAGGCCCAGACGGTCGGCGGGCACATAGAGCTTATCCCGCCCGGAATATTCAATGAGCAGGAAATCGTTGGCCGCGCTGTTGAGGTCCAGGTGGTGCAGACCCGCAAAACGGCCGATGCCGTAATCGCGATGGACCAGCAGGTCGCCTTTCTTGAGGTCGTCGAAAGTGTCCAGGCCCTTGAAGGCCCGGGACGCGGCGCGCGGTGTTTTTTCCGCGCGGGGATAGATGATGTCCTCGCCCAGAACCAGACTGTTGTCCCAGACCAGCTCCACGCCGGAACGGAAGGGAGAAATCAGGGCGAACAGGCCGCGCCCTTCCGGTGCGTAGCGCAACGCCGGAATGATGCCGTCCTGCTCGGCCAGTTTCAGAAATTTGTTGCGCCCCCGCTCGGAGGAAAAGCTCAGAATAACCTGGCGGCGTTGGCTCTGCCATTCCTTGAGCCCGGCGGACAGATGCTGCCAGGGACGGTCCTGAGCGGCGGGCAGAGGGAAAAGGTCACTGAAGCCGTGCAGAGCGCGCTCCTGAAAGTCCGCCCCCCGCTCTTCCACGCCCATGACCAGGGGTTCGGCGAAGGCGCACTGGAAATTCCGCCAGGGCGCGGGCTGCGAATGCTTGCGCAGGGCCAGGGCCGCCGGTTGCTGCAAGGGCGCGTCCTCAGCCTCCAAAGCCTCCTTGAGCGCCAGCCGCCCGTCGCGCAGAGCTTCAGCGCTGTCCGCTTCGCCGGGGAGCAGCCAAAGGCTGTCGGCGGGCAGCCATTCTTCCAGCAGGCTGGGCGAATCGCACAACACGCCGGGCAGGATGCCCGCGCCGCCCCCGTCCAGGGTTTTCTTGAAGGAATAACACTCGTTTTCGTTGATCCGGCCCTCGCTGAACAGCTGATCGCAGCGCTTGCGGGCCGCCGCCAGGCCGTTCTTATCCAGAGCCAGCGGGCTCACAGGCAAGAGGGTCAATTCGTCGAGAGGACGCAGGGAACGCTGGCTTTCGGCGTCAAAGAGGCGCATTTCCTCAATGGCGTCGCCGAAAAATTCCAGCCGGACGGGCTTGGCGTAACCGGGAGGGAATATATCCAGAATATCGCCGCGCCGGGCCATGTCGCCGGGGCGCGTCACCAGGGAAACGCGCTCATAGCCCCATTCCACGGCCTGATCCAGGATGAGCTCCGGCGAGTATTCGCCGCCGCGCGAGAGGCCCAGACTGCGCGAATCAAAAAAATGCAGGGGCATATAGCGCAGCAGCACGCTTTCCACCCCGGCTACCACGCAACGCGGGCCGCCCTGGGCCAGAGCGTACAGCGCGGCCATGCGGGCGGCCCAACTGTCCCTGTCCCGCCACTGGCTCATGGCGGGCAGGCTCAGACAGGGACTTTCCCATACGGCCTGACCGATAGGGATATCGCCCAGGGAAAGCTGAGGCAGAAAAAGCGTCAGCAGGGCGCGGGCCGCGTGGAATTCCTCACGGTTGCGGGCGAGCAGCACCGCGCCGCGCCCTTGGGCCAGAGCCTCGCAGGCCAGACGGCAACGCGTGGCCATGCCGCTGCGCTCCAGATAGAGTTGTCCGTCCCGGCTTGCAAGCAGTGCGCTGAAATTTTGCATGGGTCACGCCAAGAAAAGCGCTGAGTAATGAAGATTTTTGTTCTCTGCCAAGGGCATCGGCCGTTACCGCGTCATCGGCTTGCTTGAGCCGTTCACGGCAAAGCCGTGTTGCCTTAGCTGTAGCCGCAAGGCGGCGTACAGACAGGGGCAGTTCTGCTACGAACCAAGACAGCATCGCTACGGATAGTGACAGCTATTTCCTTGGCCAGCGTTTTGCGTAACCAGATGCCGTCTTTATCCATAGGCTCGCAAGTTCGCCTGCGGCTACAGAGTGAGCCGGACGCGGGCAGAGGACAAAAAGACCATTAATCAGGGCTTCCCCAAGAATGAGGGCGGCCTTGCAGCCGCCCTCCATTTGAAATCATCGGGCCGAAGCCTAATGCGAACCGCAGCCGCCAGAGCAGCCACCGCACCCGCCGCCGGTTTCCGGCAGCGGCACCGTGGGTTCCACAGTGAAGCCCGTCTGGCCCACATCAATTTTGACGCCTTGTATCCGGGCCAGCAGTTCCTTGTTGAGGCAAAAGGTAAAGCCGGCCTGTTCTTCGCTCTGGTCCTCGTCTGTGGCGGCGTCCAGGGCCAGCATGAGCTGGGGGCCGCAGCAGCCGCCGGGGGCCAGATAAATCCTGATATCGCTTTTTTCCTTGTCCGCAAAATAGCTTTCAAGCTCTTTACGGGCGCTGTCGGTCAATTCGAGCATGCTTCCTCCATGTGGGGCTTGCCGTCAAAATGTTTTCGCGATGATGGGCGAAAAACGGATGCCTGGAGACCAAGGCGCTTTGACGGAACTCCACAGGAGGTGCGGCCTGAAATTAATGGCTGCCGCAGCCGCTGGAGCAGGAACCGCAGGCGCTGCCGCCGTCAGCGGCGGCCAGGGGCACCGTGGGTTCCACCGCAAAGCCCATATAGGTCAGGTCAATTTTGACCCCCTGCACCTGGGCCAGCAGGTCTTTGTTGATGCAGAAGGTAAAACCGCCTTGTTCCTCAGTCTGATCCTGATCATTTGACTCATCCAGAGCCAACGCGAGCCGCGGCCCGCCTCAGCCGCTGACTGAGTAGATCCGGATGTTTTCCTTTTTCTTATCCGCAAAGTACGCTTCGAGCTCTTTGCGGGCGGTATCCGTCAATTCGAGCATTATGTCCTCCATAGTTGTAATCTCAAAATATCTAAGGACAAGCGCGCGGCTTGTCAATTGGCGGAGGGGCTTTTCTTGGGCGGCGAAAACGTCTATCTTTGCCCACGCGGCGCTGACGCCGCCCGGAGGAGACATGAGTTCGACACTGCTGCTGGAAAAAAACGAGATGGCGCGCATTCTGGACCGCCTGGCCTCCCAGGTGCTGGAACGGCACGCCCGTTGCGAAAACGTGATGCTGGTGGGCATCCAGCGACGCGGCGCGGACCTGGCCCGCCGCCTGGGCGCCCTGATCGAAGCCCGGCTCGGCGCCCAGGTGCCGTTGGGCACGCTGGACATCAATCTGTACCGCGACGACTGGACCAGCCTTGAGGGCAAGCCGCACATCGGCCAGTCCAATATTCCCGGCAGCGTGGACGAACGCGTGATCCTGCTGGTGGACGACGTGCTCTTCAGCGGACGCACCGTCCGCGCGGCCCTGGAGGCCCTGCTGGACTACGGCCGCCCCAGGGCCGTGGAACTGCTCGTGCTCATTGACCGGGGCCACCGCGAATTGCCCATCCACGCCGACTATGTGGGCCGGGTGGTCAACACCAGCCGCCACGAGCATGTGGACGTGCTGCTGGAAGAACGCGACGGCGAGGACGCGGTCCGTCTCGGCGACAATTAACCCCGTTTTGACGCTTCTTTTGCACTTCTTACGGAACGGCGTCCGCTGTTCCCACACGCCCCGGCGCGCAAGCCTGTGAGGAAACGGCCATGTTCCTGCACCAGACCTGACGCAAAACACTGTGCTTCACGGCGTGGAGCGTATGCGGACGGCGGCGCGGGAAATTGCGTTTTCTCCTCACCCGGCAGGCCTGATTTTCCGAAATCCCCGTCCGCGTAGCCGGTCAGTATGGCTGACCGGCATTCGCAACGGGCGCGTGTGCGCCCATAACCTGGGGGGTTTTCATGAAATCGGGATTCAACATTCTTTCCACCACCACGGGCATTGCGGTCACGGGCCTGATTTTCGGCGCGCTGGCGATTCTGCTCCAGCATTCGGGCAATCCGGGCAATATGGGCATCTGCGTGGTCTGCTTCAACCGCGACATCGCGGGGGCGGTGGGCCTGCATCGGGCCGCCGTTGTCCAGTATCTGCGTCCGGAAATCCTGGGCATGGTTCTGGGGGCCTTCACGGCCGCGCTGGCTTTCGGCGAATACAAACCGCGCGGCGGCTCCTCGCCCATCCTCCGTTTTCTGCTGGGTGCCATCGCGGGCATCGGCGCTCTGGTCTTTCTGGGCTGCCCCTGGCGCGTGATCCTGCGCCTGGCGGGCGGCGACGCCCATGCTCTTTTCGGCCTGGCCGGGCTCATCGTGGGCGTGGGCATCGGCGTGCTCTTCTTCAGCAAGGGCTTTTCCCTGGGCCGCAGCCAGAACCAGGACAAAATTTCCGGCCTGGTCCTGCCCTGCATCATGCTCAGCCTGGTTGTCCTCTATCTCATGGACCCTCAAATTCCCGGCCAGCCGCAAAGCGGCGTACTTTTCTACTCCATCAAGGGACCCGGCTCCCAGCATGCGCCCTTCCTGCTTTCCTTGGGCGCGGGTTTGCTTGTGGGCTTTCTGGCCCAGCGCAGCCGTTTCTGCACCATGGGCGCGCTGCGCGATGTGATGCTGTTCAACCAATGGCATCTGGCCTTGGGCTTCCTGGCCATGCTGGTCGCAGCCCTGGTGCTCAACCTGAGCCTGGGCTCCTTTCACTGGGGCTTTGAAAACCAGCCCATCGCCCAACCCGACGACCTCTGGAACTTCCTGGGCATGGTCACCGCCGGGCTGGCTTTCGCCCTGGCCGGAGGGTGCCCCGGACGCCAGCTCTTCATGGCCGGTGAAGGGGACAACGATGCCGCCGTGTTCGCCGTGGGCCTGATCGTGGGCACGGCCATGGCCCACAATTTCGGCATGGCCTCCAGCGGCGCGGGCATCGGCCCGCACGGGGCCGCCGCCACGCTCAGCGGCCTGGCCATCTGCCTGTTCATCGGCTTTTATAACTGCAAGCGAGGTGCCTGATGTCCACTCTTATTGATACGCGCGGGCTTTCCTGCCCGCAGCCGGTTCTGCTTTTTCTGACCGCCGTCAAGGAAAACGCCGACGGCCCGTTCAGCGTGTTGGTAGACAACGACGCCAGCCGCGAGAACGTGAGCCGCGCGGCCCGCAATCATGGCTTCAGCGTGGAAACCCTGGATGAGGACCAGGGCGTGACCCGGCTGAACGTCGGCAAAGCCTGAGCTTCTTTTGCAGCATTTTGCATCTGAAATGTTACATCAAACGTGAATTGCTCTGGACCCGGCAGGGGGAGGCGTGCAATCCGCACCCTCCCCCGCCGGAACATTCCCCAAGCGAATCCAGCCCGAAGGAAACTATGACGCAGACACGAAATTCATGGTTCGCCCGGCTGTGCGGCGGCCTGCGGCGCGCCTGGCGCTCCGGGAAGTCCGGCGAAGGTGACGGTAATGCCGGGCATGGCCTCAACGACCGGGGCCTGCTGGTCTTCGCCCACACCGGCGAGGTGATCAGGGCCGAGCGTGCGCTGCGTGAGGCCGGTTTCACGGTGGAAGTCAAGGGACCGCCGCCCCGATTGCGTACCGGCTGCGACATGGTGGTGGTTTTTCCTCTGCTCAGCCAGGCGGCGGTGCTGAAGCGCCTCAAACTGGCCGACATTGAGCCCGAGCAGGTCGTCAGCGCCCATGACGTGCTGCTGGAGCCCGTATCCCTGTTCCAGACCAAGCGCCTGGGCCGTTGGCTCATGGTGCGCGCGGCCAATATGAAAATCACCATTGACACGGCGGACGAACGCATCGTCAATATTTCCGGCGGCGGCTGCCCGGACGTGCCCTGGCTGGCTCAAAACCTGTGCTGCTTGCGGCTTTCCGAAGCGCCGGAACCCCTGCGCCTGGGACAGACGCTCTGCTGCTACAGTTTGCAAAAGGCTTTTGAGGAATTACGGAGGCAACGCGCATGTGGCTGATCGTGGGCACTGTTCCTGATGCGGATTTCGCCCTGACCCCGGACGCCGTTACAGCACAAAGCCGGGTGGACGGCGACGCGCTGCTTCTGCCCGACGGACGCCGCGTGCCCGTGCGGCGCGGCACAGCGGCTCTGGCCGCCACGGCGCTGCTGGCCTGTGCATCCTGCGGTTTTCCCGCGCCGGGCCTGCTTTTGGCCGGGGATACCGGCTCGGGCACGGGCAGCCGGGCAGCCTACGCCTGGCTGGAGGAACATCTGCCGGAACTGGCCGCCGCGCCGGGCAGCCGGACAGACTGTCTGGCGGGCGGGCTGGCGGGTCTGACCTTCCACTATCTCTTCCCGGATCTGGATTGGCACAATCGCGTGCTCATGGCCCTCCAGGCCCTTGAACACAAACCACTGCTGGCGGCCGACGCGGGTTTCATGTACGTGGCCAAGATGAGCGGCTATGCCGACGCCTACGACCTTTTCACGCCGGATCCGGGAGAACTGGCCTTCCTTGCAGACGAAAAAGCGCCCCACCCTTTCTATACGCGGGGCTTTCTGCTGGCCGAAGAGGAGGATATCCCCGGTCTGCTGGCACGCGCGCGGCAACACGGCAATTGCCCGTCGAACCTTATTATCAAAGGGCAGGCCGATTATATCGTCTGTAATGGGGAAATCCGGGCTACGGTAACGGACCCGTCGGTAGCGGCCATGGAATGCATCGGCGGTACGGGCGATCTGGTTACGGGCCTGGTCACGGCTTTTCTGGCCGGGGGCCTGCCCCTCTGCCGGGCGGCGCTTTCCGCCGCGCGGGCCGCGCGTCTGCTGGCCCGGCACTGCGCGCCCACCCCGGCCACCCAGGTCGGGGAGCTGATCGCCCGCCTGCCCGAGGTGTTGCAAGCCGAACGCGAGGCCGTTTTCGCGCCGCTGAACGCAGAGTAGCCCGGCCCATTGCGGCCCGGAACGGGATTTGCTCCAAGGTCAAATCCCAGTAAGCCGCCTCTGAAACGCCTACTTCTTGCGACGCTGTCTGCGCCGCAGCGTCACCCGCCAGACCCAGGAAGCCAGCAGAGCCACGATAATGCCCAGAAAGGCCCGCAAGGTCCGCGAGGCGTTGAAGGGCCGTTCAAAGCCCCAGCTCGCCGCCCGGTCCCAGGCCGGGTGGTAGATGGCCCAGCCCAGAAAGAAGATCAGTCCCAGCGCGCCCAGAGCCCCGACCAGCCAGTAGAGGGGAATGGGCTCTTCCCCAAAAAAGGACGAGCGGTAAAAACGCCGCCGCGCCAGACAGACGGCCAGCAGCACCACGCTGACCATCAGGGCCACTTCCCAGGAAAAGCCCTTGAGCAGCGCACCCGCAATGCCCAGAATCAGAAACGTCACAACCAGCTTGAAGGCGCGGGCCTGCCGCCGCTCCAGTCCATAGGAGAGAAAAAGCAGAGCAGCGCCGGAAAAAGCGCAGATGAAGTGCCCCACGGCCAGCGCACTTTTGGGCAGATACGTGGTGAGCAGGGCCACGCTGTGCGGCAGAGTGGGCAAGGTGGACGACACCAGCAGAATCAGACCACCCACAAAAGCCGTATAGGCCGCGATGGAGTGCGAGAGCACCGAAAGCCAGCGCCCGGCCTCGCGCAGCATGTGGCGGCGCTGGCGGGCCTCGTATACGGCCAGCAGCACCGCTGCGGCCAGGAGCGGTATAATATAGTAGATGAGCCGGAAGAGCAGCACGGCGGCAAAGACCATCTGCTCGTGGGACGTGTGGGTGAGATGCAGGATGACCAGTTCGAACACGCCCACGCCGCCGGGGATGTGGGTCAGCACCACGGCCACCTGGGCCATGAGATAGCTGGGCAGAAAATCAAGGAAGCTGACGCCCATGTCGCCGGGCAGCAGCACGTACATGCAGGCCGCGGCGGCAACGATGTCCACCCCGGCCACAATGAACTGGGCCACGGCGATGTGCGGCGCGGGAAAGACGAACTCCTTACCGAAAATATGTACCGGCTTGCGCACCGTGAAACAGAGCACCAGGTAAGAACAGGCGACCATAAACAGAATCACGCCCAGAATGCGCACATCCGCGATGGGCATGTGCCTCAACAACTCGTCGGGAATCACCGGCGGGGCGATCATGAAGATGATCCCGCACAGGCCCAGCGCGCCCACCCAGAAGGTCACGGCCAGCATGAGCACCAGACGCACGATGTCCGTCAGGGAAAAACCCCAGGCCGAATAGAAACGGTAGCGCACGCTGGTGCCGCCCAGCAGCGCGCCGAAATTATAGCTGACGGCCTGGCCCACAAAGGAAACCAGGGCCACGCGCGGCAGGGGCAGTTGCTTATGGATGGCTTTGAGCGCCAGCCAGTCATAGCCCACCAGGATCATATAATTGATGACCATGAGAACCAGAGAGAGGCCGATACGGCCATAGGAAATCTGCAGGATGCTCTCTCGGATCTGGGCGATGCTGTAGGCTTTGAGCTTATTGTACAGAAGATAGACCGCCAACAGAAAAATAGCGGTGATCAGAATGGGCCCCAGGTAACGCAGGTATTTTTTCATGGCATCCCGTGAGCTACGATAACGCGCCGGAGCGCGGTTCTTACATCCTTTTCAGCATATACGCCGCGCCCCCGGCGTGCAAGCCCGGAAGGCCACACCGGCCCATCATCCTTCATTGTTGTGAAAAAATCTTCCGGAGCTTGACCACAACGCGGGCAACGGTTATGGTGAGTCCGCAGTCACGCTGATGTCCCTCAATCGGTTTTAGCCGGTGAGGGTTTTTGCTGCGTCTGCCGCACTCCAAAAGTTTTTTTCAGCAAAAAAATCGCACAGGTGCTCCGCTGCCCGGCAGCGGAGGCTTTTTTTGTGCGCTGTGAGGTTGGACATGACAAGTATTCCCATTTCCGTGCAAGGCTATAAAAAACTGGAAGAAGAGCTGGCCCGCCTGAAGAGCGAGCGCCCGGCCATCATCCAGGCCATCAAAGAAGCCAGGGAAGAAGGCGACCTGCGCGAAAACGCGGGCTACGACGCCGCGCGCGAGCGCCAGGGCATGGCCGAGGCGCGCATCAAATATATTGAATCGCGTCTGGCGCTCTATCAGGTCGTTGACCTGGACAAACTCAGCGGCGACAAAGTCATCTTCGGCTCCACCGTGGAAGTGGAGGATGTGGACAGTGGCGAAAGCCGTAACTTTACCATCCTCGGCCCGGACGAGGCCGATCCAAGCAAGGGGTCCATCTCTTTTCTCTCGCCTGTGGGCCAGGCTTTGCTGGGCAAGGAAGAAGGCGACGAGGTTACGGTGGAAATCCCGCGCGGCCGCGTTACCTATGAAGTGGTGAGCATCGCCTTTAACGGCAGCAAGGTGCTGGGCTGAACAGCTGACGGCTCTCGAAGAACGGATCCGTTCCACAAACAAAAAGCGCTCATGGACCAAGACCGGCATGCCATATGCCGCAGCCTTGGTCCATGAGCGCTTTTTAGAGCGTTTTGATATTGAAAATATCTCAACGCTCTGTGCGGATTTTCCATGAAAATCCGCACCGCGAAATTATCGCAAGGCTAATTTACTTCGCCGTTAAGCGATAATTTCAGGCGCAAAACGCTCTGAAAGCCCGCCGGGACTTATGCCCCGTCCATATCCAGGGCAATTTCACTTTGAAATTGCCCTGGCGGCTGCGTAAGCAGACGCCCGCGCCCGAAAGCAAGGAGCCTTTAGCCGTTCGCGAGCAAGGCGAGCGTTGCTTTAGCTGTAGGCGACGCAGGAGCCGTACAGATAAGGACAGCAGTGCTACGGATAAAGAGAGCAAGGATGGACCGCGTTCCCGCCGCAGAGTGAGGGCAGCGTCAACTTTCCAAGGTCCAGCCGTAGTCGGGCGCGGCGCGCAACTGCGGATTCCTCAGCCCGTGGCCGCGCACAATGTCGCCCCAGCGGCGGAGAAAGCATTCTTGTGCCTGAGGCGTCAGTGTTTCCTCTCCGACCCCCCCTGCCCCATTCTCCAACACCCACTGGCCCCAGGGCGAGATCAGGGTAAACAGGCCCTGCCCTTCCCGGCGCAGGCCGTAGTCCGCCCCGGCCAGCGCTCCTGACGCGGGGTCAAAGCCGCCGCTCTCCAGAAAATCCTTTCGCCGGACGGCCATGCAGCACCAGGAAGACGCCAATGCCCGCCGCGTCAACAGCAACTGTCCCCAGCAGAGCGAGGGCAGCAGCTCGAGCGCGGCTCCACGTTGCAAGGGAAACGGCAGGCCCGTCACATCGGGATAAAGCCCCGCGTGCCGAAGCCGCCCGCCTTTCCAGACACAGCCGCCCACCAGGGCCAGATCGGGCCGCAGCGCCAGTGCCGCCAGCTGTTCGGGGCGGCAATCCCCCACCGGCGTCAGACCAGCGTGCAGAAAAAGCAATACATCTCCCGTGGCGGCCTGGGCGGCCGCCCGGCAGGCTATGGCCCAGTGCGGCCCGGCGAACGGCAGGACGCGCATGTCCTGACGCAGCCCGACACCGGTTTGTTTCGCGGGCTGCGCCGACGGATGCAGCGGCTGCCAGAGCGTTTCCAGGCGCAACTGCCGGGCCAGCCCGTGCAGGGATTTCGCCAGGCCCGGCGTCAGAGGCCCCGGCGCGTCGGCCAGCAGAATCACGCTGCAATGCAGTTCCGGCGGCACGGCCAAGGCCAGCTTGAAAAAATTGTTTTTGCCCGCGGGCATAACAGTGGCGGCAAGGCCCCGTCGTTGCGCGCTTTCGGCCAGAGCCCGGCGTGTGGCTTCCAGCACGTAGGGCTTGGCACCCACTCCGGCAGTGGTGCTGCCCGCATGAATCCGCCAGTGGTAAAGAATGCGCGGGATGTGGGCGATTTCCTCCGGCCTGAGTCTTTCGGTCACGCGCAGGCTCAGATCAAAATCCTGCGAGCCTTCAAAGCCGGGGCGCAGGCCGCCGACCTCGCGCAGTGTCTCGACGGCATAGGTCGAGAGATGGCCGGTGCGATGCAGGTCAAAATCAAATGCCGCCTTGAACACCGGCGTGCGCCGCACGCCGTGGACGTCGATCTTGTCCTCATCGCTGTACAGAAAGCGCAGGCCGGGACGTTCCGCCGTGTGGCGGGCCACTTCCAGCAGGGCGTCCGGTGCCAGTAGATCGTCGTGGTCCAGAAAGGCCGCCCACGGCGTGCCCGCCAAAGCCAGGGCGCTGTTGCTCGCCCGCGAGATATGCCCGTTCCGTTCCCGGAGGACCAGCCTGATGCGTTTGTCCCGCGCGGCATAGGAACGCAGCAGTTCCGGCACTTCCGGTCTGGTGGAGGCGTCGTCGGCCAGGCAGAGCTGCCAGTGACCGTAGCTCTGGGCCAGTACGGAATCCAGGGCCGCGCGCAGAAACGCGGGTTCGGGATTCCAGACCGGCATGAGCACGGCGATTTCCGGCCAGGCGCGTTCCACGCGCAAATCTTGTACGCCTGGGCCTTCAGCCGGGGACGCATTCTCGCGCAGTTCCAGCCAGGCGTCATACACGGAAGGCGCGTTATCCAGAGAACAGGCGTAAAGCCCCGCCCCGGCCAGGGCCCGCAGGCCCGGTCTGAGCAGGCCGTGATGAAAACGCCGGGCCCGGGTCCGCCAGGCGCGGGCCTCATCCCTGAACCGTGACAGATTTTCACGCTCGCCGAAGGCCTCCAGCCGGGCCGCCAGGGCTGTATACCAGGCAAAAACGCGCGGCAGGCTGGACGGCAGTTCACGGCAGAGGCACACAGCCGGGGCGCGTTTCTCCGGCGGCAGAAGGCGCAGCAGATGCAGGAGCGCGGCGGGTTCCGGCGCATGCCGCCAACGCAGCCAGGCCGCGTCAGAGGAACCTTCCGCCGCTTCCAGGGGCAGACCGCGAGGACCTTCCGCCAGCCAGGGCGTAAGGCCGTATTCCAGGCCGTCAGCCTGAACCTGGCAATGGTAGTCCGGTTGCAGCAGGCCCGGCTCCAGGCGACCGCGTTGCAGCAGGCTGTTCCACAAACCACAGGTTTTCCAGGAGTCGAAAGCGTCGCGCAGTACGGCCCTGGACGCGGGTTCCGTGGAAAAGCCGCCGCACGCGTCCCGCAGGCGCAGGCAGAGATCCGGACCGGCCAGACCTTCCAGGGCCGGCCTGAACCCGCCCACAGCCAGAAAATCCTCTCGCCGCACAAGCAGAGCAGCGTCATGGGCCAGTTGAAAAACGCGCCGCCGCGCGGCCAGAGGATGGGCGGCCGGCAGGCCTTCATATAAATAGTGCAACCGCCCCTGGCTGTCGGCCACGCTGCCCAGATGGCGAACCCGGCGCGGGCCGTTATTCTCCGGGCCGCCCTCCGGCGCAAGCAGCAGGGGATTGAGCCCGGCCAGGCCGGAATCCGCCGCCAGCCTCTCCAGCAGGGGAGCCAGAGAGCCGGGTTCCAGGAGCACATCCGAGGAAAGAAAAAACAAAAAAGGACTGCCTGCCGCGCCCGCAGCCGCGTTGACGGCCATGCGCCAGTCTTCTCCCGGCGTCGGCGACAGGCAATCAAAGCCGGTCAGGGCTCCCCGGCGCAACAAACTTTTTCCCATGGCCCGCACCGGACTTTCCAAGCCCGCCGGGCAACAGCAGAACACCGCCGTTTCTCCGGCCCCGGCCTGAACCAGACCCTCCAGACAGGCAACGGGCGGCTCCTCTCCCCGGCAGATCAGGATTACCGTCAGGGTGGCCGAACCGGACGGCTGTGTGGGCAAAACGGCGCTCATGCGGGCATGGTACGGCAGGGGCGGACGCAATGCAACGCGCGGCCCGGCAAGGAGGGCGCCGCGCCCCCTCGCTCTTGGGGCTTGGCAGAGCCCGGCAAGGTCTGCTAGGTTTGCACGTTCTCTAAAGCAGATTACGCTTGAGATTTCCGCTTAACGACGAGCAAAGCCCGCCTGCGGAAATCTCGCGGGCCTTGTTTCACAAGGCTGAGCATTCTAACAGTACAGAGTAATTTCATTGTGAAAATGCTCTAACGTCGCACAAGACCGCCCGGTGCCGCGAAAGGTGCTCGGGCCCCACAAAGGCTTGATATATGACCGTATTTTTGCCGCGCCTGCTTTACCTTCTGGCTGCGCTGGCTTGGTATCTGCTGCTCTGGCCCAACCCCATCACCATCTTCATGGCCGCCTGTTTTTCCTGCCTGACCCTGCCCTTTTACCGGCGCCTCCGGCAGAGGGCCAGTGCTTGGCGCGTCCGCCTGGAGCGCCGCGAGCCTGACTCGCGCGGACGGCGTTTTCTTATCAGGTTTTCGCACCACATGCCGCTCTGCAGCTATATCGCGGCCATTTTCTCCGGCCTGTTCGTGCCCATCGCCATCCTGGCCCTGCTGGTGTCGCCGCAGGCCGTCGCCGGGCTGGCGCGGCTGCGCGAACTCCAGGCCAACAATTTTCAGCTGCCGCCCCAGTGGGTGGAGCATATCCAGCACTGGCGGCTGAGCCTGACCGAATATCCAAGCATCGAAAAGGCGGTCAACGACTTCCTGCACAATCTGGACACGCTTTTCGGCGACGCCGTGACCATGCTGGTCAGCCGGAGTTTCGGCTTTCTGGGCGGCACCATGACCGCGTTCTGGACCACCTTTCTCTTTCTGACGCTCACGGTGCTGTTCACGGTCTATTCCCGGCGCATCCGCAAAGTCACCTGCCGGATATTCCATCTGCCGCAGGCTCTGCTGCGGCGCTTCATCAGCGCCATTCACCGCGCCCTGCGGGGCATTATGCTGGGCATCGTGCTGGTGGCCCTGGCCCAGGGCTTTCTCTGCGGCATCGGCTTTGCCGTGGCCGGTTTCAACCAGCCCGCTTTCTGGGGCATGCTGGCTACCCTGGTGGCCCCCATCCCCGTGGTGGGCACGGCTCTGGTCTGGCTGCCGCTCTGCCTTTCCCTCTGGTTCACCGGCAAAACCATGGCCGCCGTGGGCCTGGCTCTCTGGGGCATGCTGGCTGTGGCGGGCGTGGACAACGTGCTGCGGCCCCTGTTTCTGCGCCAGGGCATCAAGGCCCCTTTCTTTGTCCTGATCCTCGCCATCCTCTGCGGCCTGGCAAGTTTCGGGCCGGTGGGACTCATTGCCGGGCCCGTCCTGCTGGCTTTTGCCATGCAGGCGGTGGAAGAAGCCAACTATTTTTACAGGACCCATGAGTAATTCCCGCAGCACAGCGCTTCAGCAGCAAACGAAGCGGCTCCAGCGAGGGCCGTGCGACGCCCTTTCCGGCCGCCCGCGCAGGGCGCTGTTTTGCCTGCTGCTCTGTCTGGGCCTCTCCCTGTCCCTTTGCATCCCGGCACGGGCCGCGCTGCCCGTGCGCTCGGCCATTCTGGTCAATCTGAACACGGGCCGCGTGCTGTATGAGCAAAGCGCCGACACGGCCATTCCGCCCGCCTCGCTGACCAAGCTCATGAGCATGTTTCTGACCCTGGACGCGGTCAAGGCAGGCCGTATTTCCCTCAACCGGAAGGTGAAGGTCAGCCGCCAGGCCGCCGCCACGGGCGGCTCGTCCATGCATCTGCGCGCCGGTGAACGCGTGCCCTTGGTGCGCCTGCTTACCGGCATGGCCGTGGCCTCGGGCAATGACGCGGCCATGACCGTGGCCCAGCACGTCCACGGCAACAGCCGGACTTTCGTGCGCCAGATGAACCGCAAGGCCCGCGCCCTGGGCATGCGCCGCACGTTGTTCAAGAATCCCACCGGCCTGCCCGCCGCAGGGCAGAAAACCACGGCCCGCGACATGATGACGCTGAGCCGCGCCTACCTCAAGGCGCACCCCGACGCCATGCGTTTTCACGGCACACGTTTCTTCCTGCACAGGGGCCGCACCATGCGCAATACCAACGCCCTGCTGGGCAGCGTGGCCGGTGTCAACGGCCTGAAAACCGGCTGGACCGTGGCCTCGGGCTACAACATCGTGATCACGGCCCAGCGCGGCAAGACCCGCCTGCTGGCCGTGGTGCTGGGCGGCAACAGCAAGGACAGGCGCGACATCTCGGCCCGGCGTTTGATTGAAGCCGGTTTCCGACATCCCTCCTCTCCCAAACAGGTGCAGCGCGCCCTAGGACGGCGGCGCTGAACCTCCGGGAGGGGGGGCGAGAGACAAGCCCCGCCGCGAGCCCGCCTTGACCTCATGCCTGCGGCGGCTTATGCTATAACAGTAGACTGGCTTTACAGCCCAACATCCAACGGAGGCTTGCCGCATGTTCGGCATTGGCATGCAGGAATTATTACTTATTCTGGTAGTTGTGCTGCTCATTTTCGGAGCCAACAAACTGCCGGAAATAGGTGGCGGGCTTGGCCGGGCCATCCGCAACTTCCGCCGCGCATCGTCTGAACCCGATGAAATCGACATCACCCCCAAGGACAAAAAAGACCAGTCCTCTTCCGGTGATGACTCCCACAAAGCCTGAGCCCCTTACGACTGATAAAGGATTCCGCCATGAAAGCTGAACAATTATCCGTTTTTCTGGAAAATCGGGCCGGTCGTCTGGCTGAAGTCACCCACACTCTGGCCGAGGCGGGCATCAACATCCGCGCCCTTTCCTTGGCGGACACCTCTGACTTCGGCATTTTGCGCATGATCGTCTGCGATCATGAAAAGGCCAAAACCGTGCTCAAGGAAAAAGGCTTTACTCTGGGCCGCACCAGCGTGGTGGCCGTGGAGGTGGCCGATACGCCGGGCGGCCTTGACGCCGTATTGCAGCTTGTTTCGCGTAACGGCATCAATGTGGAGTACATGTACGCCTTTGTGCAGCGTGACCAGGAAAGCGCGGTGATGATCTTCCGCTTCGACAAGGTGGATCACGCTGTGGACGTGCTCAGGGACAACGGCTTTACCATCATTCCGGCGGACCAGCTCTGCGAGTATTAGCAACCGCCGTTTCAGGAATTCCCGAAAATGCCTCCTGAACAGGAGGCATTTTTCATTATGGAGAAACCGGAGTTACTTGCGTAGGTCCAGGACTGAGCGCAAAAGGTAATTCTTGCCCGCCACCGGCAGGATGTCGCGGCTCAATCCTTCCAGTGCCGCGGCTTTGACGGCTTTTCCGTTTTCAGTTTCACCAAGTTGCAACAGGTAATCAGCGAGCCTGGCCGCCCAGCGGTAATCCCGGCCCGCCAGGGCATTTTGCGCGGCCCGGAGAAGCTGCCCACTCCCACCGGCCAGAGCCGCCATGCGCTCAGCTTCTTCCAACGGCGTCAACGGAACCAACGTAGTGGGATTGCCGTCAAACCAGCCCAGTTTGTGGGCGTAAATGGAACGGACAGCCCAGGGAACAGCGCCGTAAAACTCCCCCAGATACGCCTGATCCCGCAAATGTCCGGGCAGGCGCAGGCTTGCGGCCAGTTCGTCGGGAGTCTTGCCCTGATTCATGCCCTTAAGGGTCTCGGCGTACACATATTCAATGGCCTCCGCATATCCGGACAGCATGGGAAGGATTTCATCCGGGACCGGGACGGCATTGTGGCCGAACATCATTGCCTTGGGCCTGAAGTCCATTAGGCGGCGCACAGCTTTGGCCCACTGCTCCACATCCCGGTAAACGCCGCCGCGTACCGGATAGATATTGGGGAAGCTGCGGTAGACGTGATCGCCGGAAAAAAGCACCTGCCGTTCAGGCAGCCAGACAACGAGATGGTCCGTGCTTTCGCCGGGAATCCTGTGGAGTTCGAGGTTGACCCCGTCAATGCGCACGGGCATGCGGTCTTCCGTCACAAAAATATTGGGCGACAACAGCGGCCCGGACTTTCCTCCGGCAAACCTCGGGAGCATAAAGTTGACCGGATAGTCGGCGTCAGGGATGCCCGCGCCGAACTGCCTGGCCGCGCGTTCGGCGCTGACCCGCTCAAGCCCCCTGCCCGCTCTTTGCTCGGCCCCGAAGTCCGCGTGGCCCCAAACGGGGACATCCCGCCGCCCTTCAAGGAAAATCTCGGCTCCGCCCCGATGATCCGGATGGCTGTGTGTAAGAATGACGGCCTGAACCCCGCCGGGAATCAGATTTTTGATTTCCCGCAACGCCTCGGCCGCGCCGTTCAAATCGTCACCGGCGTCAATGAGAATATAGCCGTGCTCAGAGGCGATGACGCCGAAATTGGAGGAACTGTAGCCCACAAAGGCGTATACGCCGGGGGCCAGTTCGTTGCGCTTGCGCTCCGGCGCCATGTGACGGTGTTGCGGAGGATACGTAAAACCGGGATACCCCCCGCCATCAGGCAGAGGTGGAACACACGACATTTCGGCGCTCCGCTCCCGCCGGGGCTTGAACATCGTCTCGAGGGTAAAACCCTCAGGCAGGCTTACGGTGCCGCTTGCGGAACAGCAGCGTATGGGGATACCGGAATTTTTCAGTATGCCTATGTCATTTTTGATGGCATCAACGGAAACGGAACAGTGTTCTGAAAGTTCTCTGAGCGTGCCGCATCTGCCATGCAGCAGCAGAAGTATAATTTCAAGAAGACGCCTTACTTGCATTTTTCTGTCTCCTGATGCGTTTTGCGCCGGAGAAAATGTGCGGGAAAATTCGCACGGAACAGGGCGGCTTTTTTCATAGGCAACGTACCTGAACTGCGGATGGTATCCCAGGGACGGAACGGATGCAATTTTCCTCATCGACAAAGGACGGGAAGAACACAGCGGATTTTTTGACCGGCGCGCCGGGAGCGCAATGCGCCGACCGTTACGGAGCGTCCATTGAGGCTCGCTGAAGCGAAAACGGGGACAGGCGTTAACCTGTTAAAATAAAATAATTTTTAAATTTTACAGGAAAAAAATTAAAAAAAATCGCTCCAGCCCCTTTTCAAGCCGCCAGACTGTCTTATCTGTATGCCCGTGCGGGGCGGTGCAACGGCACAACGCCCGTTGTGGCCCATTACGCGCAATATTTCCGGCGCGTCCGCTGGTTCGGCCGCCGCCCGTGCCCGTAAGGGCAATAAAAAAACTTTTCCGGGAGGATTTGACGTCATGAAGCTGAAACCCCTCAACGACCGTGTGCTGGTCAAGCGCCTTGAATCTGAAGAGAAGACCGCCGGCGGTCTGTACATCCCCGACACGGCCAAGGAAAAGCCCTCCAAGGGCCAGGTTGTGGCCGTGGGCCCCGGCAAGATCGCGGAAAACGGTTCCCGCGTCGCCATGGCTGTGAAGAAGGGCGATGAAGTGCTCTTCAACAAGTATGCCGGTACGGAAATCAAGCTGGACGGCGTCGACCACCTTGTGATGCGCGAAGAAGACATTCTCGCCATCATCGACTAATCCCGATCTCTGCCGAATCACCATCCAGGAGGAACTCTGAAAATGTGCGCTAAAGAAATCTTTTTTGACGTTAAAGCTCGTGAAAAACTCGCCCGCGGCGTGGACAAGCTTGCCAATGCCGTTAAAGTCACTCTCGGCCCCAAAGGCCGCAATGTCGCTCTTGAAAAGTCCTTCGGCGCGCCCGTCATCACCAAAGACGGCGTGACCGTGGCTAAAGAAATCGAACTGGACGACAAGTTTGAAAACATGGGCGCCCAGCTCGTGAAGGAAGTGGCCTCCAAGACTTCCGACGCCGCCGGCGACGGTACCACCACCGCCACCATTCTGGCCCAGTCCGTATACCATGAAGGCATCAAGCTGGTGGCCGCCGGTCGTAATCCCATGGCTATCAAGCGCGGCATCGACAAGGGCGTGGAAGCCCTGATCACCGAGCTCGCCAATCTGGCCAAGCCCACCCGCGACCAGAAGGAAATTGCCCAGATCGGCACCATTTCCGCCAACTCCGACGCCACCATCGGCAACATCATTGCCGAAGCCATGTCCAAGGTGGGCAAGGAAGGCGTCATCACCGTTGAGGAAGCCAAGGGCCTGGAAACCACCATGGATGTGGTGGAAGGCATGCGTTTCGACCGCGGCTACCTCTCCCCCTATTTCGTGACCAACGCCGAAAAGATGATCTGCGAGATGGACAATCCCTACATCCTCTGCACGGAAAAGAAGATCTCCAGCATGAAAGACATGCTGCCCGTGCTTGAGCAGGTGGCGAAAGTCAACCGTCCGCTGATGCTCATCGCCGAAGACGTGGAAGGCGAAGCCCTGGCCACCCTGGTGGTCAACAAGTTGCGCGGCGCCCTTCAGGTTGTGGCCGTGAAAGCTCCCGGCTTCGGCGACCGCCGCAAGGCCATGCTTCAGGACATCGCCGTCCTCACCGGCGGCCAGGTGGCTTCCGACGACACCGGCACCAAGCTGGAAAACATGACCCTGGCCGACCTGGGCACCGCCAAGCGCGTGGTTGTTGACAAAGACAACACCACCATCGTGGACGGCGCCGGCAAGAGCGAGGACATCAAGGCCCGCGTGAAGCAGATTCGCGCCCAGATCGAAGACAGCACCTCCGACTACGACCGCGAAAAGCTGCAGGAACGCCTGGCCAAGCTGGTGGGCGGCGTGGCCGTGGTGCATGTGGGCGCCGCCACTGAAGTGGAAATGAAAGAAAAGAAAGACCGCGTGGAAGACGCCCTCAACGCCACCCGCGCCGCCGTGGAAGAAGGCATCGTGCCTGGCGGCGGCACCGCGCTGATCCGCGTGTCCAAGGTCCTCAACGACATCAAACCCGCTGACGACGACGAACTGGCCGGTGTGAACATCATCCGCCGCGCCATTGAGGAACCCCTGCGCCAGATCGCCCACAACGCGGGCTTCGAAGGTTCCATCGTGGTGGAAAAGGTCCGCGCCGGCAAAGACGGCTTCGGCTTCAACGCGGCCACCGGCGAATACGAAGACCTGATCAAGGCTGGCGTCATCGACCCGAAGAAGGTGACCCGCACAGCCCTGCAGAACGCCGCTTCCGTGGCTTCCCTGCTGCTGACCACCGAATGCGCCATCGCTGAAAAGCCCGAGCCCAAGAAGGACGCCCCGGCCATGCCCGGCGGCATGGGCGGCATGGGCGGCATGGACGGCATGTACTAAGCCGTTCCCCGCTACGGGCTTTGCCCGCATTGCTTTGAGACAACAGCTCCCGCCTCACGGCGGGAGCTGTTTTTTTATGGTCCGCGCCCTCCCCGTAACAGGGTCATTCTGTTCTCCGTCCGTTGTTTTATTCTGCCTTCCGGGCATTCTGGTTTTCGCTTCGTTGCCGTTTGGGCCGCCTATCTTGTTGCTGTTTTCATCCGTAAAGCGGCCCAAAGGCGGGGAGGCATAAAAGGCACTGCGCCCGCAGGGCCCGGAATACCTCATCCATATGACAAGTTCATAGAACAATTCCTGCGGCACTGGAAAAATTTTCCCGAAGGGATTAAGATAATTTTAATTATACCGACAAATACATATGTCCGCCCGCATACGGGCATTTGCATATCCGCCGCAGGTCGCTCTTTGCATGGCCTGCGGCCTCTTTCGGTACTGCGGCGATCCCCAGGAGGTAGAGGTTCCCGTGCGTACCGGGGCATATTAGAGCAGTTTAACGTTAAAAATTGAACGGCCCCGGCGGTCACGAGAGTGGACGCCCGCGCCGGAGGCCAAGGCGCCTGTTATCAATTTTCAAAGTTAACCTGCTCTTAGGACGGAACGCCTGTCCAGCGTTCCATGGTTGGTTGCCGCCGGTTGGCATCAACAGATGCGCGATACGGATGCTAGAGAGGAGAACATCCATGAATGTCAGAATGTGGATCATCGTACTGTGCGGCATCTTTTTGCTCGGCATAGGGACATTGTTCACCGCCAATTTTCTAATATCGCAGCGGGTATTCAATGATGTCACCATGCCGCAGATCACCGACGCCCTGCGCCAGAAATATGAATACGGCGTGAAGAGCGCGGTGGAAGTGGAAGCGCAGAATCTGGCCAATCGACTCAAAAACGTCTCGGACAAGAAAGAACAATACGCCATCATCGAACAACTCACCGACTATCAGCGCTTTTTCCCCAATAACGAAGGCTACTACTTCACCTACACCACCGACGGCATGCGCATCAACGTGCCCATCAACAAATCGTTGAACGGCAAGGATTGCAGCAACCTCAAGGACGCCAACGGCGTGCCCTTTGTCCGGAAATTCATGGAAGTCGCCAAAGCCGGCGGCGGCTTTGTGGAATACAGCTTTGAAAAACCCGGCGCGGGCATCCAGCCCAAACTGAGCTATGTCTGCCTGATCCCCGGCACCGACGCCCTGATCGGCACCGGCGTGTACATTGACAGCGTGCAGGCCGAGCAGCAGCGTATCGCCGCCCTGGTGACCGAAAGCAATGATCGCTATGCCATGTATCAGGCCTGGATCTGCCTGGGTATCGTAGTCCTGATGATCCTTGTGGCCTGGTACGTGACGCGGGTGATCTGCTCGCCCCTGCGCCAACTGACCGGCGCGGCGGATGAAGTGGCCAAAGGGCGGCTTGACGCGAAAATCAAGCTGCATCCGCGTTGCCCGCGCGAAATCCGCGCTCTGGACGCCTCTCTGGGCCAGATGATCGGCAATCTGCGCGAACGCATTGACGAGGCAGCACGGAAAAGCGAAGAAGCCACTGCGGCCGTGGAAGAAGCCACTGTGGCCCAGCGCGAGGCCGAGGAAGCCCGGCAGCAGGCCGAAAGCGCCAAAAGGGACGGCATGCTGGCCGCCGCCGGCCAACTTGAAGGCATTGTGGAAATTCTTTCCTCTGCTTCCACGGAGCTTTCGGCCCAGATTGAACAGTCCGACCGGGGCGCGCATGAAGCCGCGGAGCGCGTTTCCGAAGCGGCCACCGCCATGAACGAAATGAACGCCACCGTGCAGGAAGTGGCCCGAAACGCCACATCCGCCTCGTCCGCTTCCGCCGACACCAAAGAAAAGGCCCAGACCGGTTCCGCCATTGTGGAAAAGGCCGTGCACGGTATTGAGCAGGTACGTCAGCTCTCTCTGGAGCTCAGGGACGACATGGGCCAGCTCAACGAGCACGCCCAGGCCATCACCCAGATCATGAACGTCATTTCGGATATTGCCGATCAGACCAATCTGCTGGCTCTGAACGCGGCCATTGAAGCGGCCAGAGCCGGAGACGCCGGGCGCGGCTTCGCCGTGGTGGCCGATGAAGTACGCAAACTGGCTGAAAAAACCATGGCCTCCACGAACGACGTGAGTAACGCCATCCGGGCCATTCAGGAAAGCACGTCCAAGAGCATGGCCTCCGTGGACAACGCCGTGCGCCAGATTGAAGAGGCCACGGACTACGCCAGCCAGTCCGGTTCGGCCCTGGAGGAAATCGTCGCCACTGTGGATGCCACGGCCGACCAGGTCAATGCCATTGCCACGGCCAGCGAGGAACAGTCCGCCGCCAGCGAAGAGATCAACCAGTCCATCCTCCGGGTCAACGACATGGGGCGGCAGATCGCCGAAGCCATGGGCGGAGCCTCCAAGGCTGTCACGGATCTGGCCGTCCAGGCCCAGAAGCTCACCGATCTGATTCAGGACATGAAGCGCGGCTGAGCACGCGAGCGCTATAAACAGCAACACCCCGGCAGAGCGTCAGCTCTGCCGGGGTGTTTTGTGACGGACAGCGCGCCGGAACATGCGCCGCATAACAGCTGGAGCAGATTAACTTTGAAATGCTGGGCATTCCAAAGCTAAAGACACGCTTACTCCGCCGCTTAGCTCTGCTGTCCTCGTCCGTAAAGCTCGAAGGCTTGCTAACGGGAGAGGCAACAGCGCAAATAAATTGCGCTTACGGCTTCGTGGCGCGAGGCTGCCCTCGCAGCCTCGTTGGAGCATTTCAAAGTTGAAATGCTCCAAATACTATAAGCCTTAAAAAAGGCCGGTCACCTTGCCCGTGTTCACATCCACATCAATGTTGCGGAACGAGGGATGCGACCCCGTGCCGGGCATCAGGCTGATGTCGCCGGAGACCGGGCAGACCAGACCCGCGCCGCCGAACAGCAGCACGTCGCGCACATGCAGCCGCCAGGAGGCGGGCACGCCCTTGCGGGACGCATCATCGGACAGGGAATACTGGGTTTTGACCATGCACACGCCCAGTTCGTTCACGTCGGGCCGTTCCTGCAAGGCTTTCAGGCGCTGAGCCGCCAGAGGCTCAAAATCCACGCCGTCGGCTCCGTAAATTTCGCGGGCAATGCAGGTGATCCGCTCGGTGAGGGGCAAATTCCAGTCATAGAGCGGCGTGAAATGCCTCTTGCCGGAATTGCAGGCGTCCATGACCGCGTCGGCCAGTTCCAGCGCGCCCTCGCCGCCCTTTTCCCAGTGTTCGGACACGGCCACGCGGGCTCCCGCCGCTTCGCAGATGCGGCGTATGGCGGCGATTTCCGCCGGGCTGTCGGTATGGAATTTGTTGATGCAGACCACGGAGGGCACGCCGGAGCGGCGTACAATGCCGATATGGTGCAGCAGGTTGACGCAGCCCGCTTCCACCAAGCCCACGTCCTCGCGGGTGTAGGCTTCGGGCAGGGGACGGCCGGACCGGGGCTGGGGCGCGCCGCCGTGGCTCTTGAGCGCCCGCACCGTGGCTACAATAACCGCCGCGTCGGGCGTCAGGCCGCTGTAGCGACATTTCAGGTTCCAGAATTTCTCGTAGCCCATTTCCGCGGCAAAGCCGGATTCCGTCACATGCACGTCGCTGAGTTTGAGGCCCACCCGGTCCGCGATGACCGAACTCTGGCCCAGGGCGATATTGCCGAAAGGCCCGGTATGCACCAGTACGGGCTGGCCTTCAATGGTCTGAATCAGATTGGGTTTGACCGCTTCCACCAGCCAGGCGGTCATGGCCCCGGCCACTTCCAGGTCCGCCGTGGTCACGGGATTGCCGTCGCGGTCCAGGGCCAGCACCATCCGCCCCATACGTTCGCGCAGATCGCGCAGATCACGGGCCACGGAGAGAATGGACATAACCTCCGAGGCCACGGTAATGTCAAAATGCGAACGCATCATGAAACCGTCGTTGCGACGGCCGTCGCCCTCAATGCCGATGATCACGTTGCGCAGGGCCTGGGCACAGAAATCCATAACCCAGCCCGTGCCCACCCGCGTGGGGTCCACGTTCAGGCGGCGCATGCCCGAAAGACGCGCCAGGGTGGCGTCGTCGTAATTGCGCTCGTGCTGCATGCGCGCGGTCAGGGCGGTCATGGCCAGATTGTGGGCCGCGCCCACGGCATGGATGTCGCCGGTGAAATTGAGCGAATACGGCGTCAGCGGGATGCACTGGGACAGGCCGCCGCCTGCGGCCGAGCCCTTCATGCCCATAGTGGGGCCGCCCGAGGGCTGGCGGATGGCCGCCGAGGAGCGCAGTCCGCGCCGGGCCAGCCCCTGGACCAGGCCGATGGTGGTGGTGGATTTGCCCTCGCCTAGCGGCGTGGGCGTGATGGCCGTGACGTCCACGTATTTGCCGTCGGGCCGCCCGGACAAGCGTTCCAGCACGGCCTGCTGCTCGATTTTACCCATATAGTGCCCATAGGGCAGCAACTCCGAGGATTCCAGGCCCATTTCAGCGGCCAGGGTTTCCACGGTCTTCATGCGTGATTCGGCATCCTGCGCGATTTTCCAGTCAGGATTTTTGGTGGGATCAAGCGTCATGGGATCTCCTTGAAATATGAACTAGCCGGAATGTACGGCCCGCGCCGGAACCCGTCAAGACGGGAAAGCGACCGGCGCGGCGCATGAAAAAAGCCCGGAACCGAAGTTCCGGGCTTGCGCCGAAAAGAGGCTTTTTCCGCCGGTCAGGCCACGGCCCGATTGTCCCGCATGGCCCAGACGCCGCAGGGGCAGACGCCCGCGCAGATCCCGCAGCCGATGCAGCGCGCCGGATCGGAGACATACTCAAAGCCGCCGCTCAGCTCATTGCGGTCAATGGCCTTTTCCGGGCAGGACTTGAGGCACATTTCGCAGTCCCGGCAGGTGCCGCAACTGACGCAACGCGCGTGATCCTCTAGGGGCCGGGGCAGTTCCCGGCTGTGATATTTGGCAAAATAGGCCGTATGCAGCCGCGGCGCGGGCACTTGCTCCCTGAGCTCGGCCGCGTACCTCTCGCCGCGCAGCCAGGCGTCGGCGGCCAGGGCGGCTTGGCGGCCCGTGCCGATGGCGTGGACCAGCAGTCCGGGGCTGATCACGTCGCCCACGGCGAAAACGCCGTCCATCACGCTCAGATCGGCCCCGGGCGCCAGCCGGTCGCGGAACTTCTTCAGCCCTTCGGGCAGAAAGGAGAGATCCGGCGATTCGCCGATGGCGATGATGACCATCTCGCCGGGAATCAGCGTGCCGTCCTGGGCGATCAGGCCTTTGTCCGTGATCTCCCTGGTCTGCACCGGCCAGACCAGCCTGCCGCCAAGGCTTTCAATATGGGCGATCTCATGAGCGAAAGCCGCTGGCCGCTGCACGTCAATGCAGGTCACCTGACGCGCGCCCATGGCAAAGGCCCCGGCGGCCGCGTCCATGCCCGCGTTGCCGCAGCCGATGACCACCACGCTTTCCGGTACTCTTGGCTTTTCACCCCGGTTCACGGCCTTGAGGAAGTCGATGCCGCCCACGGCCTTTTCATGCCCAGGCCAGGGGAAAATGCGCGGCACATGGCCGCCGGTGGCCACAATCAGGGCATCGTGCTTTTTACGCAGTTCCGCGAAGCGTTTGGCATCCACCGGGCAATTGGTGACAAAATGCACGCCCATCTCCTCAATGCGCTTGAGTTCCTTGAGCAGCAGATCATGATTCAGGCGCTCGCGCGGGATGACCTGTTCCAGCTTGCCGCCCATATGGGCATCAGCCTCATAGACCGTGACCTCATGACCCATACGGGCCAGCTGCCAGGCCGCCGTGAGGCCCCCTACGCCCCCGCCGATGACGCCCGGATGTTTGCCGCTGCGCTTTACGGGGCTCTCCAGCCTGATGTCCGCCGAACAGGAGCCCAGCTTGCCGATCTGCACCGGACTGTCCAGTTCGTTGCGCGTGCAGCCCTCCATGCAGGGATTGGGGCAGACGCCGCCGCAGACCGAGCCCGGAAACGGCGTATAGTCCAGCACCAGACGGCAGGCTTCCTCCACCTTGCCTTCTCGCAGCAGATTGAAGCGGCGCTGGCTGGGGATGGAGGCCGGACAATGAAATTCGCAGGGCGCGGCAAAACGGGCATTTTCCCACACAGGCACATGCAGGCGGCAATCCCCGCGCGCCACCAGGCCGTTGACCGCGAAGTCGTCGGGGCAGACGTCACTGAAAATACCGTCCTTGACCCATTCCGTGGCCCGGAACTGAGCAAGGCTGGGGATTTCCTCGTGTTCCCG
This sequence comes from Desulfovibrio sp. 6_1_46AFAA, assembly GCF_000224635.1. Taxonomy (NCBI): domain Bacteria; kingdom Pseudomonadati; phylum Thermodesulfobacteriota; class Desulfovibrionia; order Desulfovibrionales; family Desulfovibrionaceae; genus Desulfovibrio; species Desulfovibrio sp. 6_1_46AFAA. Next base: position 121,610 of record NZ_JH114300.1, on the reverse strand, counting down.
CTCCTCAAACGGCAACGGCTCGATTTTTTTCCAGTGTTTCCAGACCGAAAGCTCCTCGCGCAGTCCTGGCCTGTCAATGGCCGCAAGAAAATCATCCAGCCCGGCATCAAGCCAGACCACGTCGCCCTCATCCAGAGGGCGCACCCGCACGTCCGGCGGCAGAGAGCCCAGCGGCCCGCGAAAATAGACCACACCGCCCACCATGCCCACGCAGGGCCGCTCGCCCAGCACCGAGGGCAGGGTCCGGCTTTCGCAGCCGCAGACCACAGCCCTGCCGCCGCCCATGAACTCAAAGGAAAAGCTGCCCACGCTCTTGAGCACCCAGAGTTCCGGCGGCTCGTAGAGCGGATCGTGCTTCATGAGCGAGCCGGAGCGCGCGCCCGCCCGGCCCCCGATATAAATACGCCCGGCCGCGGCGCAGTGCCCGGCCGTGTCTCCGGCGTCGCCGCGCACCACAATGCGCCCTCCGGCGTTGAGCCAGCCCACGTCGGCCGGGGCCGGTCCTTCCACCAGTATTTCCGTGTCGGGCAGGCACATGGAGCCCACCCGCTGGCCGGGATTGCTGACCGTGAAGCGCAGCTTTTTGCCCTCCCGGTTCCAGAGCGGGCCGCCGATGTCGTGCTGGCCCGACGCCTGAATATAAAAATCAGTCTCGCCCCGCTCCACCGCCGCCTCAAGGGACAGCAGCAGATCCTGGGTGGACATGCGTTCGTGATCGTGCACCGTGCTTACGCGCAGCATATTCCATTCCTCATCGTATGGTTAGCAGGCATACTGAATGCCCAGCTTGTCGGCCACCGCCCGATCCATGGACACCAGGGCGTCGGAACGCCCCACCGGCAGGGAGCTGTTGCCCACCGGGGCCAGCAGCTTGCGCAGTTCCGCGTCAAAAGCCAGCATATAGTCCACGATGTTCTGGGCCCCCCGGTCCACGTCCAGGCGTTTGACCAGACGCGGGTCCTGGGTGCAGATGCCTGTGGGACACTTGCCCGTGTTACAGGCGTTGCAGCGCCCGTGCTCGTTGCCCACACAGCCCAGCAGCTGGATCAGGATCTTGCCCAGAATCACGCCGTTGGCCCCCAGGCAGATCATTTTGAAGGCGTCGGCCGCCGCATTGCCGGTCATGCCGATGCCGCCTCCGGCCCAGAGGGGAATCTGTCCTTGGAGCCCCTGGGCCACGGCGGCCTGATAGCAGTCGCGCAGCTTGGAGACGACGGGATGTCCCGTATGCTCCAGGGAGACCTCATTGGCCGCGCCGGTGCCGCCCTGGATGCCGTCAAGGAAGAAGCCGCCGCAGATCTTGTAGGGATCGCGCAGCAGATTGTTGTAGACGGATACCGAAGTGGCCGAGGCCGCGCACTTGATGGCCACGGGCACGCGGAAGCCGAAGGCCGCGTTGAGCGAAAGGTGCATTTTCTGCACCGATTCCTCAATGGAATACAGGCCCTGATGGTTGGGCGGGGAATGCAGGGTGGCCTTGGGCACGCCCCGGATGGCCTGGATGTGCGGGGCCACCTTGGCGGCGGGCAGAAGCCCGCCGTCGCCGGGCTTGGCTCCCTGGCCGATCTTGATCAGCACGCCCGCCGGGTCGGTCTTCATCCGGGGCATGGCCTTGATGATGCGGTTCCAGCCGAAATGGCCGGAGGCGATCTGCAAAATCATGTACTTGAGCCGTTCCGACTCCAGCAGCTTGATGGGCATGCCGCCCTCGCCCGAGCTCATGCGCACGGGCATGCCGCACTTCTCGTTGAGATAGGCCGTGGCCAGGGCCAGAGCCTCCCAGGCCCTGGTGGACAGCGCGCCGATGCTCATGTCGCTGAAAATGGCCGGATAGATCCAGCGCACCGGCGGAGTGCGCCCTTCGAGCACCAGGCTTTCGCCGTCCACGCGCAGGGGCAGTTCCCTGGCCAGCATGACGCGGCCCAAGGGCGAGCGGATGTCAAAGGTGTGCCGCTCCGAGTCCAGGGCCGGATCGGTCATCTGGCTGATGCGTCCCACCACGACGGCGTCCAGGGTGCGCGGCGTGGCGAGATTGCTGCGCCCGCCGCGCTTGACCGGGCCGTGGGCGCGCGCCAGCACGGGAAAGCGGTTATCCGGATTGCGCACCGGCCGGATGGCCCTGTTGGGACAGACTTTTTCGCACATGCCGCAGCCCACGCAGGCCTGTTCGATGCGGGTCTTCTGCCTGATCACGGGCAGGGCGAAATGCTCGGCTGCGGGCTCGGGAAAGGCTTTGCGCGAAACCGTCACGCTGCGGTGCGAAACCCCGGCCTCAATGGCATTGAAGGTGCACGCCGCCACGCAGGAGCCGCACATGGTGCAGCGTTCCGCGTGATATTCGATGGTCCAGCGCAGATCGTTGACGCTGACGTCCTGGGTTTTTACTGATTCCATCGCCGCACCGCCAGATCGTTGTCGATGACCACCATTTCCCGTTCATGGGGGTAAATGTCCAGAGCCGGATCGCGGTCGGGCAGAACGGCGTTCAGCCCGCAGACTTCCGAGGCCACGGCCACCATGTTGTCGTCGCCGCCCACCACCACGGGCCGCAGCTTCTTGGAATCGCAGCAGGCGAGCATCCGTCCGTCGGGCAGCAGGCCGATAACGGCGTTGGGGCCGTTGATCTCCAAATGGGCCAGGGATTCACGGATCAGGCCGAGCACCTCGCGGTCCGCGCGCTTTTCCGCCTCCACAAAGGGCAGGGGCGTAATGACGTGCTTGTAGTAGGTGATGGGCCAGTGCAGCTCATGCAGCACGTAATGCAGGGTGTAAAGGAAGTTCTGCGAGTCGGACTCAAAACCGATGTAGCCCCGGTGCAGGGACTTCTGAAACTCCGTATTCTTGGTGAAAAAGGTATTTTCGCCGTTGGCGCAGAGGGTGTAGCCCTGCAAAAAGAAAGGATGGGCCGCGTAACGCACAATGTCGTAATTGGTGTTCTGGCGGCACTGGGTCACGATGTTGCGGGCCGTGAGGCGGCCGTCGTCGTTCCAGAGTCGGAAATAGGCGGCAATGTCCGCCGGGTCGCCGATTTCCTTGAGGGTCAGCACGTCGGGCCAAAAAGAATAGACGAAACCGTTGTTGCCCTCGTCCAGCAGACGGCGCAGGGCCAGACGGGTGTCCAGCAGCAGGTCTTCGCGCTCTTCCCGGCTGCGGTAGCGGTAGATTTCGGGATAATCATAATTGCGGAAGACATAGCGCGGCATGGCCTCGATTTTCAGGCCCGGCTGTCTGTCCACTTCGGGCACCCACTGGGCCACCTGCACGAACCCCTTTTCCTCCATATAATCGTTGACCAGCTGCACGCCCTGCGGGGTACAGGCCAGAGACAGCAGGGGCTTGTCCTTATAATGGCTGAAAACGCCGTCCAGATCCTGCATGACCATGGCAAAACCCGAATTGTCGTGCCCTTCCTGCTGGGGCAGCATCAGATTGAGCGCCACGGAAGGATGCACCGGCGTCCTGCTTTTGACGGAACCGATTCTACACATAGTTTTCCTACCTCGAAAAAGCGCCACAGCCGCAGGCCGGTCCGCAATACGCGGCCCGCCGTAACGCTGGCATAAGCTCCCGGGTAAGGGGGGCGTGGATTCACACGGCTTCGCGGCCGCTCCGCAAAGGAGGCGCGAATGCCTGTCGCCGGAGCTCCGGCCGGCCGAACACGGTCTGAAAGACCGTGGAAACCGTTCTGGCGACAGTTTCCGGCCTATAAGGGGGGGGAAATAATTCTGCAACAAAGCGGATTGATGGGCAAGCCCAAAATGGACTTCCGGGCCTCAAAAAATCCCGCATGGACTTAAGAAGTAAAATGGCCTACCGATAAGTAATATAGGCTATCGGTACGCCAATGGAAGCCGGGTCATGGGGCTCGGCGCAAAACCTCAGGTTCTCACCGCTCTTTACCCGGATGACTGCCATGTTTCTTGCCCGCAATTCCGGTATCTCGATTCTTTCAGAGCCGCGCGTTTGCGCCGAGAGAGAGAGAGAGAGAGAGAGAGAGAGAGAGAGAGAGAGAGAGAGAGAGAGAGAGAGAGAGAGAGAG
>NZ_JH114300.1:112114-117400 GCF_000224635.1 Desulfovibrio sp. 6_1_46AFAA | reverse complement strand
GAGAGAGAGAGAGACTGTAGGCTTTTTCATTATCTGAAGTCAGCAACATTTTCCTCGTCGGGAGCAACCGTCGCCCTGGATGTTTTGTCCATGGGCGACGGTTGCTTTTTTATCGGCGTGCTCTTTCCCGTCCGGAACATGCTGGCGGCCCAACCTGTTTCTCTGGAGGTACATGGATTATGAAGCTCTCGACGAAAATTGCGGCGAGCATGGGGTCTCTGGCCGTGCTCATGGGTGTTCTGGGCGTGTATCTGATCATGCAGATGGCCAGCGTCAATGACGTGTCCAGCCTGATGGCCGCCCGGCTGATTCCGAGCCTGGCGAATGCGGACGCAATGAACAACGCGGCTTCGGAATACCGCATGGCCGAAATTCTGCACATCTACACTACCGATGCGGCCCAAATGCGGGAATACGAAACCAGACAGGGGAAATGGGAGGGCGTCATCGCCGGAAATATCAAAAAACTTGGCGAGGTGCTTGTCAGTCCTCAGGCCAAACAGGCTTTTCAGGAATATCTGGCCGCCCGCGAGACGTATCGCGCCGTAAGTCGGAAAGTGCTCGGCCTTTCCCGTGAAAACCATACAGAAGAAGCCCTGTCTCTGATGTTCGGCGAATCGCGTACGGCATATTACAAGATGAGCGAAAGTCTCGCCGCTCTGCTGGAGGCGGTCAACAGCACCATCGCGCAGATCAATGCCGAGAGCGACGCCGCATATGCCGATTCGCGGTTGATGGGCATCTGTCTGGTGGTGGCCGCCGTGCTGATAGCCGTTATCCTGACCCTGCTGCTCGTGCGCGGTACCCTGCGCCAACTCGGCAAGGACCCCGGCGAGCTGAACAATATCGCCCGGCGCGTGGTGGACGGCGACTACGATGTGGACGACGGGGGCGCAAAACTGGGCGTGTACGGTTCCATTGTGGAAATGGTCAACGCCCTGAAAACCCACATCGACAATGCCCAACGCGAGTCGGAAAACGCCAGGGAGCAATCCGCCAAGGCCCAGGAAGCCATGACCCAGGCCGAGGCCGCGAGCCAGGAAGCCCAATCCAAGACCGAAGCCATGCTGGTGGCCGCCGACAGGCTGGAGCAGGTGGGCGGCGTGGTTTCCTCGGCCTCTACCGAGCTTTCGGCCCAGATCGAGCAATCCGACCGGGGCGCGGCCGAGTCCGCCCAGCGCCTGTCCGAAGCGGCCACGGCCATGAACGAAATGAACGCCACTGTCCAGGAAGTGGCCAAAAATGCCGGTTCCGCTTCCAGCGCTTCCGCTGAAACCAAACAGAAGGCCGAGGCCGGGGCCCAGGTGGTGGAAAAGGCCGTGCGCAGCATTAAGGATGTGCACCAGATGTCCTTGGCCCTCAAGGAGGACATGGCCCAGCTCAACGAGCACGCCCAGGACATTACCCGGATCATGGGCGTGATCTCGGACATAGCGGACCAAACCAATCTGCTGGCCCTCAACGCGGCCATTGAAGCCGCCCGAGCGGGCGAAGCCGGGCGCGGTTTCGCCGTGGTGGCCGACGAGGTGCGCAAGCTCGCTGAAAAGACCATGGCCTCCACCACGGACGTGGGCAATGCCATCAAGGCCATCCAGGAAAGCACGGCCAAGAGCATGGAAGGCGTGGAGCAGTCCGTGGAACGCATCGGCGAGGCCACGGAGCTCGCCGGGCAATCCGGCGTGGCTCTGGAAGAAATCGTGGCCACCGTGGAGGCCACGGCGGACCAGGTCAACGCCATTGCCACGGCCAGCGAGGAGCAGTCCGCCGCCAGCGAGGAGATCAACCAGTCCATCGTTCAGGTCAACGACATGTCCAGGCAGACCGCCGAGGCCATGGCCGAGGCGGCCAAAGCCGTGTCCGACCTGGCCGCCCAGGCCCAGGGCCTCACGGACCTGATCCGGGAGCTGAAAGCGGCGTAACAAAAAAATTTGCGGCCGGGAGGCTCTTCATCTCCTCCCCCGGCCGCAAGCGGGCGCGGTCTGGACAACCCGCGCCCTTAACGGCGCGCCCCGATGTTTGCCGCATCGGGGCGCGCTTCAGTCCGGACGCAATGCTTTTATGCCGACGAAGCCAGCGGCTCGCCGTAATAGGCCTTGCGGTACAGCTCCTTGAGTTCCGCGATGAGCGGATAACGCGGATTGGAAGCCGTGCACTGGTCGTCAAAGGCCTGTTCGGCCATCTCGTCCAGCTTTTGCAGGAAATCGGCTTCCGCAATGCCCGCTTCGCGCAGGGACGCGGGAATGCCCAGGTCACGCTTGAGAGCCTCGATGGCCCGCACCAGGCGGGCTGTCTTTTCCGCGCGCGCATCGGGCCCGTCCCCCTCCACGTCGTCGGCCAGATGCAGCATGTCCGCGATGCGGGCATAGCGGCCCTTGACCCAAGGGTATTTGTACTGGGGCAGCATGCCCTGCTTGGTGGGCGTGTCCGTGGCGTTGTACTCGATGACGTAGGACAGCAGGATGGCGTTAGCCAGACCGTGCGGCAGATGGAAATAGGAACCCAGGGTATGCGCCAGGGAGTGGCAGACGCCCAGGAAGGCGTTGGCAAAGGCCATGCCCGCCATGGTGGCCGCGTAGTGCATTTTTTCGCGCGGGATCAGCCGTTCCTCGCCGCCCGCATAGGAGCGGCGCAGATACTTGAAGACCAGGCGCACGGCCTCCATGGCCTGGCCGTCCGCGAAATTGGTGGCAAGGGTGGAGGTGTAGGCCTCAACGGCATGGGTCAGCACGTCCAGGCCCGCATTGGCGATCAGCGAGGGCGGCAGGTCCATGACGAACTCCGGGTCCACAATGGCCATGTCCGGGGTCAGGGCGTAGTCGGCAAGCGGATATTTGACGCCGGTGCGGTTGTCGGTGATCACCGCAAAGGGCGTCACTTCCGAGCCGGTGCCGGACGTGGTGGGAATGGCCACCATCACAGCCTTTTTGCCCAAATCCGGGAAGGAGACCACCCGCTTGCGGATGTCCATGAAGCGCAGGGCAATGTCGTCGAACCTGATATCCGGCACCTCGTAGAGCAGCCAGATGATCTTGGCCGCGTCCATGGGCGAGCCGCCGCCCAAAGCAATGAACATGTCCGGCTGAAAGGCGTTGACCATATCCAGAGCTTTCTGGGCCGTGGCGATGTCCGGATCGGGCTGCACGCCGGAAAAAACGCGTACCTCCATGCCCATGTTTTCCAGCACTTCGCTCACCTTGCGCACGTGCCCCAGTTGTTCCATGGTCGTGTCCGTGATGATGCAGGCCCGGCGGCGGTCCTTGTATTCCTCCAATGCCGGACGCAGCGCCCCGAGCTTGAAGTAAATCTTGGGCGGCACGCGGAACCAGAGCATGTTCTCACGGCGGCAGGCCACGGTCTTGACGTTCATGAGATGTTTCACCCCGATGTTTTCGCTGACGGAATTGCCGCCCCAACTGCCGCAGCCCAGCGTCAGGGACGGCGCGACGCGGAAGTTGTACACGTCGCCGATGGCTCCCTGCGAGGCGGGCATGTTGACCAGCACCCGCCCGGTGGTCATGGCGTCCTCAAAGGCCTGGATATGCTCCGCGTTGCTTTCGCGGGTATAGAGCACCGAGGTGTGCCCGGCCCCGCCCAGCAGCACCAGGCTCTGGGCCGTGTCCACGGCGGCCGGAAAATCCGGCACGCGGTAAAAGCCCAGCACCGGCGAAAGTTTTTCGTGGGCAAAGGGATCGTCGGGCCTGACCGCCGGGCGCTCGGCAATGAGCACCTTGGTGCTTTCCGGCAGGGAGATCCCGGCCATGGCCGCGATGCGCGCGGCGGACTGCCCCACAATGGCGCTGTTCAGCGCGCCGTCCAGAAAGAGGGTTTTGGCCAGGGCCTCGCTTTGCCCCTCGTCGGCGAACCAGGCCCCGCGCCGGATGAATTCCTCGCGCACGGCGTCGGCAATGGCGGCTTCGACCACCACGGTCTGTTCCGAGGCGCAGATCATACCGTTGTCAAACGTCTTGCTGAGCAGGATGGAATTGACCGCCATCTTGACGTCAGCCGTGGCGTCGATGATCACCGGCGTGTTGCCCGCGCCCACGCCGATGGCCGGAGTGCCGGAGCTGTAGGCCGCGCGCACCATGCCCGGCCCGCCGGTGGCCAGAATCAGGTTGACGCTTCGGTGGCTCATGAGGTGCTGGGTCAGTTCCGGCGAGGGTTCCTCCAGGCAGTCGATGATGTTTTCCGGGGCCCCGGCTTCCACGGCTGCCTTCAAAATGATCATGGCCGCCGCCCTGGTGCTGCGTTTGGCGCGCGGATGCGGCGAAAAGATGATTCCGTTGCGGGTCTTGAGACAGAGCAAGGCCTTGAAAATGGCCGTGGACGTGGGATTGGTGGTGGGCACGATGCCCGCCACCAATCCCAGGGGCGCGGCTATTTCGCGATAGCCGGAAACCGGGTCGTCCTCAATGATCCCGCAGGTCTTGCTGTCCTTATACTTATTGTAGACGTATTCCGAGGCAAAGTGATTCTTGATCACCTTGTCCTCCAGAATGCCCATGCCGGTTTCCTCCACAGCCATTTTGGCCAGGGCGATACGCTTGGAAGTGGCGGCGGCCGCCGCGTGGTGGAAAATGGCGTCCACCTGTCCCTGGTCGTAGCGGGCGAAAACGGCCTGCGCGGCGCGGACGCGCTCAATCATGGCGTCCAGTTGTTGTGTGCTCGTGGTCATATCTGCCTCAGTGCGTTGCGGTTCAGATGTTAGCTTCATTCAATATACTATAAGCACTCTGCCCTGCCGTGGCGAGCCGGGCAAGAGTGCGGACTCCGCCGGCGCCCCTGAAACACGACAAATCAAAACCACCCGCATAGCGGGTGGTTTGCTCCAGCCCTATAAGGGCTTGTTACCGGCCAGCGTCTAAAGGCGCTGGCTTTCACTTTGTTCAAGCCCAGTGCCCTTGCCGCTTTGGCTTACCCCTGGAAGGGGTTTTGGTATTCTCGGGTACTTACTCGATCTTGCAGAATATCATGCTTCTCTTGCTGCTGAATGTATTTTTTGACCGTTACCTCATTGAGTCCTACCGTACTGACGAAATATCCTTCCGCCAAGAATTTCCTATTGCCAAATTTGTACTTCAGGTTTGCATGCTTATCGAAAATCATCAATGAGCTTTTTCCTTTCAGGTACCCCATGAAACTTGATACACTGATTTTTGGAGGAATACTCACCAGCATGTGCACATGATCCGGCATGAGATGGCCCTCGATAATTTCAACACCTTTTATATTTGCATAAGTCCTTAAGAATTTCTCCGATACTTTCTCGAATGTTGGCAAATTATT
>NZ_JH114300.1:102159-111937 GCF_000224635.1 Desulfovibrio sp. 6_1_46AFAA | reverse complement strand
GAATTTCTCCGATACTTTCTCGAATGTTGGCAAATATTATTTTCCGCCTGTATTTTGGAGAAAAGACAATGTGATACTTGCACAACCATTTTGTGTGGGCTAAACTTTGAACTCGAGTTCCCATATAAAAACACCTTTCCCTTAAAAATTACGATGGGCTTGAACAACTCTATCGTATGGGAAAGGTGTTTTTTGTATAACAAATTATTTCCACCCGCATAGCGGGTGGATTTCTGTTTCGCTCGCAAACGCTCGCTCAACTGGCTAAAGCCCCTTACGAAAAAGGGGAGGCCGCCCTCCCCTTTTTTTGCATCTTGTCCGTTGTCGCCGTCAGAAGCGGTTTTTAACGCAGTTCGCGCATACGGCGGATGGCTTCTTCCGTATCCTCAAGCGACCCGAAGGCCGTCAGGCGCACATAGCCTTCCCCGCTGGCGCCGAAGCCCGCGCCCGGCGTGCAGACCAAGGCCGCCGAGTGCAGCAGATGGTCGAAGAAGCCCCAGGAATCCATGCCCTTGGGCACGCTCACCCAGATATAGGGGGCGTTGACCCCGCCGAAGACTTCCAGGCCCATTTCCTTCATGGCCGCGCTGAGCAGAGCGGCGTTGCTCTGATAGCCCTTGATCACGCCCTCGATCTGACGGCGGCCTTCCTCGCCGTACACGGCGGCGGCGGCGCGCTGCACAATGTAGGGGCAGCCGTTGTACTTGGTGCACTGGCGGCGGTTCCAGAGGCCGTTGAGCCCCACCTTGCCGCCCTTGCCGTCGCTGACCTGCAGAGCCTTGGGCACCACGGTGTAGGCGCAGCGCAGGCCCGTGAAACCGGCGGTTTTGGAAAAGCTGCGGAACTCCACAGCCACTTCCTGCGCGCCCTCCAGCTCGTAGATGCTGTGCGGCACGTCCGGATCGCGGATAAAGGCCTCATAGGCCGAATCAAAGAGGATCACGCAGCCCTCGCGCCGGGCATAATCCACCCAGCCCTGCAAGGCCGCGCGATTGAGCACGGTGCCCGTGGGGTTGTTGGGATAGCAGAGGTAGATCATATCCGGCCGGGTCTTGGGAAAGTCCGGCACGAAGTTGTTGGCCTTGACGCAGGGCAGATAGACAAGCCTGCTCCACTGCTTGTTGACCAGTTCCCCGGCGCGCCCGGCCATGACGTTGGAATCCACATAGACCGGATAGACCGGGTCCGTGACGGCCACAATGCTGTCCTGGGCGAAGAGCTCCTGAAAATTGCCCACGTCGGACTTGGCCCCGTCGCTGACGAAGATTTCGTCCGGGCTCAGGTTCACGCCGCGCGCCTTGTAATCATACTCCATGATCAGATCGCGCAGGAAGTCATAGCCCTGTTCCGGGCCGTAGCCGTGAAAATGCGCGGCGTCGCCCATTTCGTCCACGGCCTTGTGCAGGGCTTCGATGACAGCCGGAACCAGGGGCCGCGTCACATCGCCGATGCCCAGGCTGATGACCCGGCTGTCGGGATTGGAATCCTTAAAATCCGCGACCTTGCGCGCAATGTCGGCAAAAAGATAATTGCTCTGGAGCTTGAGAAAATTCGTATTGATCGTAATCATGCCGTCCTCAATATTGTCAGATGAAATAGACGCCGTCAAAAACGGCCACAGCGCCGCCCGTCATATAGACGTGGTCGTCGCTCTTGTCCCAGTCGATATGCAGCACGCCGCCCCTGAGTTCCACGTCCAGCGAACGGCCCGTATGGCCGTTGAGCACGCTGGCGACCGCCGCGGCGCACGCGCCGGTGCCGCAGGCCAGGGTTTCCCCGGCGCCGCGCTCCCAGACGCGCATTTTGATTTTCGTGGAGGAAATCACCTCCACAAATTCCGTATTGGTGCGTTTGGGGAAAATGGGATGGTGCTCGAACAGCGGACCCAGCTTGGGCAGATCCAGATCGTCGATGCCCTGCATGAAAACCACGGCGTGCGGATTGCCCATGGATACGGCGGTTACCGCATACGTGCGTCCTCCCACCTCCACGGGCCGGGCGATAAAGCGCTGCGGATCTTCGCCCTCGGTGAGCGCCGGGGCGAGCACCACAGGAATGAGATCCGGGGCAAGCACGGGCTCGCCCATATCCACGGTGGCCCCGCGGACCTCCCCGGCCTCGAAGAGCAGGCGGATAATCTTGATGCCCGCCGCTGTTTCCAGGCGGATGACGTCTTTGTTGACTATGCCGTGATCGTGCGCGTACTTGCCCACGCAACGGGTGGCGTTGCCGCACATTTCGGCTTCCGAACCGTCGGCGTTGAACATGCGCATGCGCAGATCGGCCACGCCCGAGGGCAAAATCAGCACCAGGCCGTCTGAGCCCACGCCGAAATGGCGGTCGCTGATCCGTTTGGCCAGTTCGCCGGGGTTGTCCACCCGTTCCTCAAAACCGTTCACGTAGACGTAGTCATTGCCGATGCCCTGCATCTTGGTGAAACGCAATCCCGCGACCATATAGTGACTCCTTCCCTTCCGGCGGCGCGCCTTACGCCGGTTCCGCCGAGAGGTTCATTCAGTAAGGATAGCTGTTTTTTATAGATTGAAAAATACTGAAAGTAAAGACAGGCACGTTTGTTCCGCCGCCGCGCGCGGGAAGCGCGGTCCGGCGGGTCCGGCTTGCACGGGGACGCCAGAGGCGGGAAGCCGCCAGACTTCCCGCCTCTCCGCGCCACGCCGCTGCCGTCCGTTGCGGCGGACAGGCCCGGGGCGACGCGTCCCGTCACCTTACGGCCACGGGGGTCGGGAACAGGGCGATTCATCTTCCCCCCGGGATGAGACCCCCCTCCCCAACACTCAATCCGGAATTCCACCTAGTGCGCCCAGAGCAGCTCAGAATACTTGGGAAGCACCCACAGGCTGTCCTCCACCAGCCTTTCCAACGTGTCGGCATGCGCGCGGCATTCGTTCATGGCGGTCAGAATGCCGTCGCGCGCTTCCCTGGCCTGTTCCAGAGCGCCTTCGACGCTCCGGGTTTTTTCCACGGCCTTTTCCAGCTTGTCCACGCCGATCCGCAGGGCCGTGATATGGGTACGCAGAAGATTGAAATATTCCTCCTCGCTCCTGGCTGACGTGTCGCCCAGCACGGCGCGGGTCTTGATCACCACGTCGGCGGCCCTGGCCTGGGCTTCCAGGCACTGCGGCAGCACCATGGAGCGCAGCATGTCGGCCATCAAATGGCCTTCAATAAGGAGAGTCTTGCCGTAATTTTCCAGCAGTATTTCCTGGCGGGCCAGAATTTCGCGCTCGCTCAGGATGCCGTGCCGCAAAAAGACGTTCATCACCTCCGGATCGCTGTAATGTTCCAGCGCGGTCACGGTATTGTTGTGGTTGGGCAGCTTGCGTTCGGCCGCTTCCACGGGCCAGGCCTCGGAATAGCCGTTGCCGTTGAAGACCACGGGCATATGCTCCCTGAACAGCCGGGGCAGCAGCTCCCGCAGGGCCGCGTTCAGCTCCGTGCCCGCGGAAAGCGCGGCTTCCAGTTCGGTGGCGATGTCGTCCAGGGCGCAGGCCACAGCGGCGTTGAGCGCGATGTTCACCGGAGCCACGGACTGCGAGGAGCCCACGGCCCGGAACTCGAACTTGTTGCCGGTAAAGGCGAAGGGGCTGGTGCGGTTGCGGTCGGAAAGGTCCACGGGCAGGGGCGGCAGTGTGGAAACGCCCACCTCCATGACCGGATTCTTTTTGCTTCCGGTGTGGCTGCCGTGGATTATGCTGTCCAGCACCTCGGTGAGCTGCTCGCCCAGATAGACCGAAAGGATGGCCGGAGGCGCTTCATTGGCCCCCAGGCGGTGATCGTTGCCCGCGCCCACGGTGCCCAGGCGCAGGGCCGTTCCGTGTTTGTGCACGGCGCGCAGCACCGCGGCCAGAAAGACCAGGAACTGCGCGTTGTCCTGCGGCGTGGTGCCGGGGTTGAGCAGATTCTGGCCGTCGGAATCGCACATGGACCAGTTGTTGTGCTTGCCGCTGCCGTTGACACCGGCAAAGGGCTTTTCGTGCAGCAGGCAGACGAAACCGTGCCTGCCCGCCATATGCCGCATCATGTTCATGATCAGCATATTGTGGTCGCAGGCGATGTTGGCTTCCTCATAGACCGGCGCGATTTCAAACTGGCCGGGGGCCACTTCGTTGTGGCGGGTCTTGGCCGGAATGCCCAGGGCCAGCAGTTCGTTTTCCACGTCCTGCATGAAACTCATGACCCGTCCGGGGATGGCCCCGAAGTAATGGTCCTCCATTTCCTGGCCCTTGGGCGAGGGCGCGCCCAGCAGGGTGCGGCCCGCCAGCATGATGTCCGGACGCAGGGCGGCCAGGTTTTTGTCCACCAGAAAGTATTCCTGCTCCGGCCCGACCATGGCCCGCACATAACCGGCGGACGTGTTGCCGAAGAGCTTCAGGATGCGCAGGGCCTGCCGGGACAGGGCGGAAATGGAGCGCAGCAGCGGAATTTTGCGGTCCAGGGCCTCGCCGGAATAGGAATAAAAGTAGGTCGGAATGTGCAGGGTCGCGCCGTAGGGGCCGGGAATGATGAAGACCGGCGCCGAGGGGTCCCAGGCGGTGTAGCCGCGCGCCTCAAAAGTGGAGCGGATGCCGCCCGACGGAAAGGACGAGGCGTCCGGCTCGCCGCTGATCAGCATTCTTCCGGAAAATTCGCTGATGACCTCCCCTTCGGCCGTGGGTGAGAGAAAAGCGTCGTGCTTCTCGGCGGTCAGGCCGGTCATGGGGTGGAACCAGTGGGTATAGTGGGTCGCGCCGCGCTCAATGGCCCAGTCCTTCATGGCGTTGGCCACCACATCGGCGATTTCCGGATTCAGGCGCTCGCCGTCGCGAATGGTCTTGACCAGCTTGCGGTAAACGTCCTTGGGCAGGCGCTTGCGCATCACGGCCAAGCCGAACACGTTGCGTCCGAAAATCTCGCCCGCCTCGTGCGCCCGCTCCTCCCGGCAGGAAGGAACCACCGGCTTTGCCTCAACAGCCTTGAACACCGCCTTTTTACGGGGGGAACTCATCGTATTGTCTCCTTTCCGGTTTGCCGGCCGCGTCTAGAGCGCGTCGTTGCCGCGCTCGCCCGTGCGGATGCGCACCGCGTCCAGCACGTCGCTGATGAAAATCTTGCCGTCGCCCACCTGACCCGTGCGGGCCGTGGCCACCACCGCGCCGAGCACCCGTTCCAGAGCCTCGTCGTGCAGCACCAATTCAATCTTGATCTTGGGCAGGCAGTCCACCTGCATGGTGGTGCCCCGGTAGACTTCGGTATGCCCGTGCTGGCGGCCGAAGCCCCTGATTTCCGAATAGTTCATGCCGTGAATGCCCAGCTTTGAAAGCTCGTCCTTGACCTTGTCGAACATGCCGGGCCGGATGATGATTTCCAGTTTCTTCATGACAGACTCCCTTTGCCGCTTACGGCTTACAGCGAGTAGCCGCGTTCATTGTGTTCGCTCAGATCCAGGCCGGTATACTCCGCTTCGGGAGCGACCCGCAGGCCCACGGTGGAATCCACGATGCCGAGCAGGATGCGGCTGACCACATAGACGAAGGCCCAGGTGCCCAGCACGGAGACGAACTGCACCCAGAGCTGATGCGGATTGCCGTAGAACAGGCCGTCCACATTATTGATGGCCGCGCTGGCGAAAAGGCCGGTAGCCAGCGCGCCCCAGGTGCCGCCCAGGCCGTGGATGCCCACCACGTCCAGGGCGTCGTCATAGCCGAACCTGTTCTTGAGCAGCACGCCGCCGTAGCAGACCATGCCGCCGATGAAGCCGATCAGCATGGCGGGCAGCAAGCCCACGAAGCCCGCGCCAGGGGTGATGGCCACCAGACCGGCCAGAGCCCCGGAAACAGCGCCCAGGCTGGTGGGCTTGCCCGTGCGCTTCCACTCCACCAGCATCCAGCCGAGGATGCCGCAGGCCGAGGCCAGATGCGTGGTTAGCAAAGCCTGACCGGCCAGCGGACCGGCGGACAGGGCGCTGCCCGCGTTGAAACCGAACCAGCCGAACCAGAGCAGGCCGCCGCCCAGCAGGGTGAAAGGCAGATTATTGGGTGTGAAGCTCTGCGGGCCGGTGGACAGGCGGGGCCCCAGAGCCTGGGCGCAAGCCAGCGCGCCAGCGCCGGAGGCCATGTGCACCACCGCGCCGCCCGCGAAGTCCACGGCGCCCATTTTTGCCATCCAGCCGCCGCCCCAGACCCAATGGGCCATGGGCGCATAGGCGAAGATCAGCCAGAGACCCGAAAAGAGCAGCATGGCCGAAAAGCGGATGCGTTCGGCGTACGCGCCGGAAATCAGGGCCACGGTCAGAACCGCGAACATGCACTGGAAGGCCACAAAAACGGTATGCGGCAGATTGGATGCGGCCGGAGCGGCCGTGCCCTCAACCCCGTTCAGAAAAAGGTAGGAAAAGTTACCGATCACGCCGCCGAGGTCATCGCCGAAGGCCAGGGTGTAGCCCACCAGGGCCCAAAGCACGGTGATCAGCCCCAGGCTGGCGTAACTGTGCATGTGGGTGGAAAGCACATTGCGCGCCCGAACCAGGCCGCCGTAAAACAGGGCCAGCGCCGGGGTCATCAGCATGACCATTGTGGCGCAGATGATCACAAAAGCCGTATCCGAAGCGTTCATCACAAACTCCCTTGTGGCCGCTGCCACACGCGCTTTCCGTCGCTTCGCCTTCCCGGGGACGGCAAGCGTCCGGAATGCGCGGCGGCCTATCCGGCCGGACAAAAACTCCGGGGATGGAACCGGCGCCGTGGTCCACCCCCAACGCGGCACATGCCGCGCCTCCTGTTGTGCTCCAAGGCACAATCCATGCCAGAGCCGCAAAGCAGAGGGATCAGACATATACTATCCTAATTTTGCAGATTATTTTTAGTTCCTCGAAAGAGACGGTTGCGAGCTTCACCGGCAAACAGGCCTACTTTTCTACAAAATTGTCGAAAAAAAAGAATCGGCTCTTCCACCGGGTAAACCGAAGGAAGAGCCGATTCATGAAAAATCATGTAAAATCAGTATATTATATCTATGGTTTCAAAATAGACATTTTTGTCGTTTTTCACATCAAGATTGTTTGGACAATCAATCCCTGCCCTGTTTCCAATGAGAAACGGCGAATCTCCCGACTGTGCCGGCGCACCGGCGGTCCGTTTCAAAAAATAACATTTTTGTCGATTTTATGAAATCATACTGTCTGCGGCGGGCGGCGCGCCCTTCCGAACCGGACGGAAGGCTTTGTAACTGATGCCGTATTTTTTCAGGCGCAGGGCCATGATCCGCTCGGTCAGGCCCAGGCTTGCCGCCGCCCTGCCGATCTGCCCTTGGCTGGATTCCAGGGCCTCCACAATGCAGGCCCGTTCCAGTTCGTCCAGACGCTCCCGCAGACTGCCCGCGAAACCGGGCCGGATGACGCAGCAATCCGCGCCGTCCCGGCCTTCGCGGATGCTGTGCAGGGAAGGCGGCAGGTGCTGGGGCAGCACCAGGCTCTCGCGGCCCAGAAGCAGCACGGCGCGCTCCATGACGTTTTCCAGCTCGCGGATATTGCCGGGCCAGGCGTAACGCTGGAGCATATCCATCACGGCCAGGGAAAGGCGCACGTTCTTCCGCCCGTTGGCCGCGGCGAATTTTGCAATAAAATGACCGGCCAGGGGCAGGATATCCTCGGGGCGCAGGCGCAGAGGCGGCAAAGAAATGGGAAAGACATTCAGGCGGTAGAACAGATCACGGCGGAAGCCCCCCTCCTCCACCATCCGCTCCAAGTCACGGTTGGTGGCGGTGATGAAGCGCACGTCCACATGTATGGTTTCCATGCCGCCCAGGCGTTCAAAGCTGCGTTCCTGCAGAACGCGCAGCAATTTGGCCTGGGTCATGAGAGACAGCTCGCCCACTTCGTCCAGAAACAGCGTGCCGCCGTCCGCCAGTTCAAAGCGGCCCTTGCGGGTGGCACTGGCTCCGGTGAAGGCCCCGCGCTCGTGCCCGAACAGCTCGCTTTCAATAAGATTTTCCGGCAGGGCCGCGCAGTTGAGCGAAATAAAGGGCCGAGGCGCGCGGGCGCTGGCCGCGTGAATGGCCCTGGCCGCCAGTTCCTTGCCTGTGCCGGATTCGCCCTGCAAAAAAACCGTGGTCGCGGACGGGGCCACCTGAGCGATCTGGGCGTAGACCTTCTGCATGCTTTCCGAATTGCCCACAAAGCCCTTGGGCCGCAGGGAGGGGCGGCTTTCCTCATCCATGCGGCCCTGGGTTTCCAGGGCCGCGTGCCCCAAGAGGGTCGCAATGATCAACAGCAGACGCACCTCGTCTTCCAAGGTGGCCGCGTCGGCCAGGAGATGATCCACGGAAAGCGCGCCCACCACCTGATCATTGAGCCGTATAGGCACGCAGATGAAGGAGATGCCCTCCTTTTTCAGATCGCGCGAACGGGTTTTGTTCAGAAAAAGCGGCTCTTGGGAGACATTGGAAATATACATGGGGCGGCCGCTTTCAATGACCCGGCCGGTGATGCCCTCGCCGCGCACGTAGCGCCCGCGCCGACACTCGGCGGGCTTGAGCCCGTAGGCGGCTTCCGTGCGGATTTCGCCGGTCTGCGGCGACACCAGGGTGATGGCCCCGCGCATCATGTGCAGATGCCCGGCCATCAGAGCCAGGGCCTTGTCCAGGGCCTGGGCCACGTCGCTGGCGTCATTCATGACCCGGGCCAGCTCCAGCAGCAGGCGGAGCTGGCTTTCACAGTGCGCGGCAACGGAATCCGGCGTCAATGACGGCGTTGCGGCGGACGGCAAAGAGGAAGATTCGGCGCTGGGCATGGCGGAAAAATACCCCAGGCCGCACGGCCTTGCAATGCCGCCGTTGCGGGCCGCCCTGCGGCCGCTCCACCCGCCGCCGGATACGGCTTCCGCACGGCCGGTCGCGCCGCGACACACGCTTGACACGGTACCGGCTTTCCTTTACAAGGGCCTCTCACCCGTCCCCATCGTCTAGCCGGCCCAGGACAACGGCCTTTCACGCCGTCGACAGGGGTTCAAATCCCCTTGGGGACGCCAAGAAAAATCAAGCACTTACATGAAAATGTGAGTGCTTTTTTCGTTGTGGGGCAAATCTGCCCCACGCTCTGCCCCACATGTTTGGAAAAAAATATTGTTTTTTCTTAGCAATAAACTGGGTAGACTAAGTCAATGAATATCGAATCAATTCTTTCAGAGAACGGTTTTACCATCTCTTTTGATGTCTCATCTCGTCATTCAATTTCTGACCTTATAGGGCAGAAATTGAGGTGTGGAATATATGTATTAAATTTTATCGATGAAACATTTTATGTCGGTCAGGCTGTTTGGAGTTGCCCCTGCTAAACCGGACACTCCAAGTTTTGCAATGAACGGATAAACTCACGAGGTGAGAGCATCCGGAGGGCCTTATGTGGGGCATTTTCATTATAGTCTTCAAACCAACCGGAAAGCTGCGCCATCACAGTTTCGGCATCCGATCGATCGTTGCAGAAGACGTAATCCCGTTTGAATGTTTTGACGAGAGCTTCAGCCATACCGTTGCTTTGGGGGCTGCGAGATGGAGTAAACTTGCTGACGATGCCCAGCGCGGCGGCAAAAGTTATTGTTTCTCTCGCCGTGTAGCAGGATCCGTTGTCGGAGAACCATTCAACTGGCTGCAATGTTTTGACATCCCCAAACCGCTTTTCAACGCATGCCAGCATGACGCTTTGCGCCATGTCAGCACTGTACCCACCAGTGGTGGCGGAATAGGCCATCACTTCTCGGTCGCAAGTATCTAGGGCAAAAATAAC
>NZ_JH114300.1:99278-101770 GCF_000224635.1 Desulfovibrio sp. 6_1_46AFAA | reverse complement strand
CTACGCTCATAGGTGTTGGATCGGGACACCGCCAGGCGTCTGTGACCCGTTTCACTGGAAATCCTCCACGCCGGACAAGGGCAGCCGCGAGATTGAGTTTTTTTTTTTCGCGGCCAATGCGAACAGCTTCTTTAAGGATTTCAACTTCCAGTGTTTTGTTACCGAGGACGCGTTCCAACTGCCGGATTCGCTTTTTCAGGGCCTTTACTTCGGCAACGCTGACAACCTCGTCATTGGCTTCAATGGCTGTTTTGCCGCCTTCACTCATCTGCTTTCTCCAGCGGTAAAGCAAATTCGGAGCAACGCCATACGTTCGTGCCACCAGGGAAACCGACTGACCTGGGGCCATGCTGGCCTCTATCAGGCGAACTTTTTCGCCGACAGACCAACGGCGACGGGGCGTTATGTTTACTATCTCCACCGTTGAACTTGTTTTAGCACTAGTTCCAGCCATAGTTCCAGCACCTCATCCCTAGTTAGAGGGGTGTCCGGTCGAAATGGGGGCTACTCCACTGTTGATGTATGCAGAAGATTTTTGCAACACAAAAAAAATTATGATGATATTGTAAAAATATATTTTAAATCTGAACCTAAATCAAATTTAAATTCCCATGAATTATATATGATTCGCCTACTTGAAAATCATACTACATTGCGAAATATAAACTATGCTAGTATGCCAGAATTGTCTTGCTCTGAACTTGACCAGTTAATACAAGATGATGATCAAAAAAAAATGGCTTTCAAGTTATGATTCAAAAATAATGCATTATAAGCGCGTAGAAGATTTAAGCTTAAGGGCCAGAACAGCAAAACGAGCTGAAAAAATGATTTCTGATCAGAAATTCAGCAAGTATGTCTTGCCAGTGATGAAAAAGTATGCTGAAAAATGTATTATTGATCCTTATTTAACAGAATTAACATACTGGGGATGCACCTGCATCAACACAATTAGCAATAATTTTAGACTCTATTCCAGAATCAACCTCCGCTTCCAAGAAGTTCTTACTAGCGGTTATGACTATGCCCACAACAAAGCTACATTTAGCTGGCATTTGGCAAAGTCTCCTTTTGAAGGGTACTTTGATACTGGGGATTACAGAATAGAATTCATCGATCACTACTACCAAAGCGGTGGACAAGATCAGTTTCAAATATACACAGAGGATTTTGACGCTGCCATGTGGCTTCTTGATAATGAAGTATTCATTCTTGCTGCTAAGTCATTCAATCTAAGTTGTATGAGGAAAGGGGCACAGCCATATGCGAAGACGCATTGCCCTACATTGGCTGACTACCTATTACCTGAATTGGCTGGCAGCTAATTTCTGAAAAACAGATTCATATGAGATTTTGCATGAAAGCTGTCTAACGTACTCCAGAAGAGCAGGCTCTTGACGAATGCTTCCTCTTATGATTTGTTTTTAACGGAGCTACTAACTCCTCCCAAGACGGTTTCCCACCCCGACAGTTTGTGGGTTTTCTTGCGCCTTGTTTCTGACATGGCGTGGTTTCCTGCATTATCCTCCGGGTGTGGGCGAAATAAAATACCTGGCAACAGGGAAATAACCCGCTGCTCTTGGGCAGTTAGTAGCACCCGGAGTTCTTCATTTTGAAGTGCTCTCATACTAAATCCCAAGAGGTGTCTTATGTCCAGTTCCCACCAGTCTTGCACGCTGTCTCCCCAACTTCCCTCACCAGACCTCGCAGCCATAGCCGCCATGCTCACCGAAGCAGCGCAAGCCTTGCTCAATTTGAGCAACCCACCAAAGGCAGAGGGCGAACCGGAAGAGGAACCGACTCCCACGGATGAAATACGGTGCTATCGATTTTCACCCTTGGCAATCCGTTGCGAGCAAGAGCTTTTTGAAGATCAGGAAGCGGGGAGTCTCCGCGAGGTGCTTTTCAACGCTTCATCCTCGGTCACTGCGTTTACCGCTCTTTTGGAGCAGATAGACGCCGAGGCGGAACTTGAGGGCGTTGTGGTTCATATCCTGGCGCGTGAGTTGAAGCGCGTGGAAAACTTGCTTTTCAAAATTCAGGATGCCTACAGCACTGTTGAACTTGTTGACGCCTAACTTTCAAACAAATCAAAACCACCCGCATAGCGGGTGGTTTGCTCCAGCCCTATAAGGGCTTGTTACCGGCCAGCGTCTAAAGGCGCTGGCTTTCACTTTGTTCAAGCCCAGTGCCCTTGCCGCTTTGGCTTACCCCTGGAAGGGGTTTTGGTATTCTCGGGTACTTACTCGATCTTGCAGAATATCATGCTTCTCTTGCTGCTGAATGTATTTTTTGACCGTTACCTCATTGAGTCCTACCGTACTGACGAAATATCCTTCCGCCAAGAATTTCCTATTGCCAAATTTGTACTTCAGGTTTGCATGCTTATCGAAAATCATCAATGAGTCTTTTTCCTTTCAGGTACCCCATGAAACTTGATACACTGATTTTTGGAGGAATACTCACCAGCATGTGCACATGATCCGGCATGA
>NZ_JH114300.1:14331-98800 GCF_000224635.1 Desulfovibrio sp. 6_1_46AFAA | reverse complement strand
TTTTTTCCTTTCAGGTACCCCATGAAACTTGATACACTGATTTTTGGAGGAATACTCACCAGCATGTGCACATGATCCGGCATGAGATGGCCCTCGATAATTTCAACACCTTTATATTTGCATAAGTCCTTAAGAATTTCTCCGATACTTTCTCGAATGTTGGCAAATATTATTTTCCGCCTGTATTTTGGAGAAAAGACAATGTGATACTTGCACAACCATTTTGTGTGGGCTAAACTTTGAACTCGAGTTCCCATATAAAAACACCTTTCCCTTAAAAATTACGATGGGCTTGAACAACTCTATCGTATGGGAAAGGTGTTTTTTGTATAACAAATTATTTCCACCCGCATAGCGGGTGGATTTCTGTTTCGCTCGCAAACGCTCGCTCAACTGGCTAAAGCCCCTTATAAAGAAGAATGCCAAGGTCTAAAAGACCTTGGCATTCTTTGTTTTTTCCTTCCGGTATGGTTTCCCAAAGTCCAGCCTTGTCCGCTTGCATCCAAACATTTTATGGGTATATCCGTAGGTAGAAATGTGGTACGACATTTCTGATACCTACATGAATAACCGCGCGGAATCAAAAATATTTTTATCCATGTGGGTATCTCTTCGTCCAACGACAGCCAAGGAGTGCCCATGCCTCTTACCGATACCCACATCCGCAGTCTGAAACCCGACGTGAAGCCCCGCAAGTATTTTGACGGCGGCGGTCTGTTTCTCTTCATCCCCGCCAACGGAAGCAAACTCTGGAGAATGGCCTACCGTTTTGACGGCAAAAGCAAGCTGCTCAGTTTCGGGGAATATCCCACCGTATCGCTCAAGGACGCCAGAGAACGCCACGAAGAGGCGAAGCGCATGTTGTCCAGGGGGATTTTACCCGTCAGACCACAAGCGGCAGCTACGGCAGGCCACAGCCATCGCGGAACGCGACAGCTTCCAAAATATCGCCAGAGAGTGGCAATGCAGGCAGCTGTGATATCTCTTCCGTCACAATGTCGCGGTTGCTTTTTGAACTGGCTGTCATGAGACCTCTTCCCGGTTTTTCCAAAACAGGTCATAGGCGACAATGCGTCTGCTTAATACAAAGGCCCTTCTTTCCCGGTCCCTATCCACATTGCCGCCGGACGGGAAAAGACAGAGTTACGGCAGGCGGAACAAGTCGCTCGCCGGAGTTCGCCAGTGCCGATAAAAACCAAGCCGGTATGCAGTCGCTTTACTGTCAAATCTCTTCCCATTCGCCGACACTGCCGCGTTGTTGTTCTTCAATGTAGGTTACCATCCCAGAAAAACAAATTAAGCTATAAATCTGGCGCACCTGCATTGAAACGCCGAACTCTTTTTCCATGAAATGGACCAGCCGTACCGCCAGCAGGGAATTTCCCCCATCGCTGAAAAAATTGCTGTCACTCCCCGGTTGAACATGGAGCACATCGCTCCACCAGCCGCTAAGGGCCTTGGCCACCCCGGAATCGAATTCGGACGGTTGTTCCCTGCTCCGCTCGGCCAGTCGCGTCATTTCTTCTTTGCACATGGAGCGCAAAGCGGCATGGTCGATTTTTCCCGTATGGATACGCGGCATATCTTCCATCCAGAGAACATAACGTGGGATGAAAGCGGCAGGCAGCCTTCCCTCCAGTTGCAAGCGCAGGGCCGCCGGCAAGAGCTCCAACACAGGCATTTTTTCCACGCGGGGCATATTTCCGCAGTCAGCTGCAAGGCATGCCACAAGGCTGTCGTGACCATTGTCATCCATGCAGAGCACCGAGGCCTGCTGAACGCCGGGCAGAGCAAGAAGCAGCCCTTCCACTTCCTGAGGAGCGATCTTTTGTCCACGGATCTTGATCTGCCGGTCAGTTCTTCCAAGGCAAATCAGATTCCCGTCTTCCGTCCAGACTCCCATATCACCGGTGCCAAAGGCGGGTTCTTCCTTATGCCTGAAAAAGACGTCTGTTTTGATTATGCTGCCGTTTTCCTGAAGATAGCCCTGGCAAACCATTCTGCCGCATACGCAGATTTCCCCGCGCATGCCGGGAGGAAGCACGGCTCTGGTCTTGTCCATGAGAAGGATACGGCCACCGGCGATGGGTTTTCCGGCCGGGACAGCTGATGTGCCCGTGAGGGATGAAGAACAGAGATGCCATGAGGCATCGCAGGTTATCTCGGTACTGCCGTAGAAATTATAGATTTTCGCTGAAGGGAAGGCGCGTTGTAGGCGGTGCGCCAAAGCAGAAGGCAGAGGTTCGCCGCTGGACACAATATGCCGCAAGGCGTCCAGAGTCCCCTTTCCTCGTTCCGCCATGGCGGCAAATTCACGCAGCAGGCTCGGCACCGCCACAAGCCGCGTGATTTTTTCGGTCTTCAAAATTTCATACAGCGTATCCACATGGGCGATGCTTTTTTCTTCCATGAAAAACACAGGGAAGCCATAAAACAGCGGCCCGAAAATCTCGCAAAAGCAGTCGCCGAATGCCATGTCCGTCTTGGAGCATCCCTTGTCCTGCACGGTTGGCGGCATTAATTTTTCTCCCCATTCAAGCCTTCCCACAAGACCGGCATGGGAGAGAGCCACTCCCTTGGGCCTGCCGGTGGAACCGGAGGTGAAGATCACCCAGGCAGTTCGCTCCAACATCCCGGCTGGGCGTTCGACCGCGAGAACCGCTGCTCCGGCGTTTCCCTGCACAATATCGCTCCCCAGCACAACAGGACCTGTGAAAGCCCTTTCCAGGCACCGGCCCCAAAGTCCTGCCAAGTCTTGCGGACAGTTTGCCACAAGTGCAACGGGACTGGCGTGCTCCAGTATGGAAAGCGCTCTTTCGGCGGGCAACGTGACGCTTATAGGCATGACCGCCGCTCCCAGTCGCCATGCCGCAAGCATGGACGCCGCAAGCTCGGCTCCTCGCGGCATGTAGAGTGCGATGAGGCGTGAATGCTCCAAGGGAGTTTCGGCTGAAAGGGCGGGGACAAGGTTTTTCATTGTTTCCGCCATGCCTACGGCCCGTGAAAATAACTCAAGGTAACTGTATTCCCGGCGGTCCCGGCCCGCATACTCCATAATCGCGACCTGATACGGATGGCGGCGTGCCGTCTCAACAAACCAGTCCCACAGGGATGCATGCCGCAGGGGGACGGCCGCCTGGCAGTTCACGCTCTCAAGCAGCACCTCATCCCGGTCAAGGCAATATCGCATTTCTGAAAGAGCCATATCCGGTTGGCGGGCGCATTGAGCAACGACATACTCCAGCCTGGCAAACAGATTTTCCACATGTCTGTGCTCCATCACGGCCTCATCAAACACCACAACGAAGCTCAAGCCGCCATCGGCCTCATGCAGAGCAACCTCCATGTCCATACCGCTCTTGTGTTCTCCTCCCGCCGCAATGGATAAGGTCACGTCCCCGGCCCTGACCAGGCTTTTGTCGGTATTGTCCTGGCTGAACGTTATGGAGAAAAATGTCTTTCCGGCGGATTCCATGCTTGAGTCGTCGCTTCTTACCAGCAGTTCAAAAGGGGCGAGCTCATGTTGCTTGGCCAACATCAGTCCCTTATGGGCGGCTTCCAGAATATCTTCAAAGGTTTGGGCTCCGGCAAAATCAAAAGCCAGGGGCTGCGGGTTGACCAGCATACCCACGATACTTTCCAGGTCGGGAAGAAAACGCTGCGCCGAGTAGGTGCCCAGAAGAATGCGCTCACTTCCAGAGTAGCGTGAGGCCACGAGGGCGAAACCGGCCAGAAGGAAAATAAAGGGCGTTACTTTTTCCTGCGCCGCCGCCCGACGCACCTGCTCTGCCAGAGCATGAGGAAGGGTATGCCGAAAGAAACTGTGACTTCCGCCTCCCTCTCTCGCCTGTGGCCTTGCCCCGGCCAGGCTTGCGTGAAAAGAAGCCGGCTGCGCATCCAGGCTGCGCAGGGCCGCAGCATAGGCGTCCGTGTACTTCTGCATGGCGTCCATGACTTCCGGCAGACGTTCCCAGCAGGCAAAATCGCCATATGAATATTTTGCCATGGGCACTTCCATGCCTTCCATGGCCAAGCGCCACTGGGCCAGAAAGATCTTCATGGACCAGCCGTCAAAAACCGCATGGTGGACCACAAGCAGCAGCTCGGCGGCCTGGGCTTGCCCCTCTTCCACCGGCATGAGGGCAAGGGTTCCCCGTACAAGAGGCCCCTCCAGCATATTCAGCGCCTCCGCCCCTCTCTTCCTGGCGGCGTCCGCCCACCTGCCGGCGGCGCTGTCCGGGGAGAGGTTTCGCAGATCCAGCACCTCAAAAGGCGCTTCAATCCGAGGCAGCACCCGCTGAACAAGCAGCATGCCCCCGGCCGCGTCCGGCCTCTCTTCAAAAACAGTGCGCAATGCCGGATTCGCGTTTATCGCCGTCCCGAACGCGGCAATAATGCGGTCAGTGTCGATCCGACCCCGCAGACTGAACATGAAAGGCAGATTGTACAGCCCGCTGACAGGCTGAATCATTTCGTCCACGTGGATACGTTGCTGCGCGCGCGAAGCAGGGTACAGGCCGGAAGCACTTTGCAACTGCGCCGCCTCACTGAGGGAAGGCAGTTTGTTACGCTCCTCCCCCGCACCCAAGCTGGCTATATATCCGACAAGCGCCGCAAATGAAGGGTGCTGGAATACGCTCAGTATGCCCAGATGCGGAAAACCGGCGGACATGAGTTTGTTGAGCAGACGAATGGCCGTAATGGAGTCGCCGCCGCATTCAAAAAAATTGCTTGTTTCTGATTCAGGCCTGCGGCCAAGCAATTCTTCCCATACTTTTGCCAAGGTTGAGCGCAGCGGCGTATCCAGCCGCACGTCCTCGCCAGTCCGGGGCAGTTGCCATTCAAGAATGGCCTTTCTGTCTACCTTGCCGTTGGAGGTCACCGGAAAAGACGAACACAAGCCGATAAATGGCGGAATCATGTACGAAGGAAGAAAGCGCATAAGATGGGCTCGAAGCTCCTTCAGACAAATATCTTTGCCTTCTCTCCCCCTGACCCAGGCAACCATGACAGGAGAACCTGCCGGGCCGGTCCTGGCGAGAACCACAGCTTCCTCCACGGCGGGAAAGGTCTGAAGATGGTGTTCGACTTC
This sequence comes from Desulfovibrio sp. 6_1_46AFAA, assembly GCF_000224635.1. Lineage (NCBI taxonomy): Bacteria > Pseudomonadati > Thermodesulfobacteriota > Desulfovibrionia > Desulfovibrionales > Desulfovibrionaceae > Desulfovibrio > Desulfovibrio sp. 6_1_46AFAA. Next base: position 93,708 of record NZ_JH114300.1, on the reverse strand, counting down.
GCTCAGTTCGATGCGGTAACCGCCAATTTTGACCCGATTGTCCTTGCGCCCCACGAATTCCAAAACGCCGTCAGCATGCATACGGACCATATCGCCCGTTTTGAACAGGCGCTCGCCATTTTTCCCGCAGGTGGGAAAAAGCTGTTGGGTCAGGCGATCGTCATTGGAATATCCCGGCGACATAAAAGGCCCCGTGCAGCACATTTCCCCCACCACCCCGCGCGGGCGGATATTGCCTGCCGCGTCCACGACGCGGCAGCCGCAATTGGCTATGGGGGTTCCATACGGCAGGCTGTTCCAGCAATCCTCCACCCTGGTTACCGTATGGGTGACATTCCAGATTGTTATTTCCGTGGGGCCCCCAACCGTAACGATCTTTGCTCCGGGCGCCAGCCGGAACAGCGTCCGTGCGGTTTCCAGCGGCGTCCAGTCGCCGCCGAGGCATACGACACGTAATGATGCCAGAACGCTTTTGACCTTTTCTTCAGACAGTCCGCGGCAATAATCCACAAGCATGGTCAGCATGGCGGGCACGGTATGCCAGAACGTCACGCCGTGCTTTTCGATCAGCTCAAACCAGTGCCGGGGATCCTTGCGCAGGCGGGGATCGGGATAAACCGCGCGCATGCCGCACAGCATATTGCCCATATACTCCGGTATGGACATGTCGTGTTGCAGGGGCGACAGGGCGAGAACCACGTCATCGGCCCCCAGCCCCAGCCTGCCCATGTGGGCGCGCACGTTGAGAATACCGGCAAAAGGCAGTTCCACTCCCTTGGGGACGCCGGTGCTGCCCGATGTGTGGATGACGCAGAAGACGCTCTTGTCCCACACTCGCCGCCCGGTCGGCAGGGCTGTGCGCACCGGTTCACCCGATGCCACATCCAGGATGGGCAGGCCGAAGGCCGCCGCTTTTTCCCGAAGCGACGCGTCGGTCACAACCATGGCCGCGCCGCAACGCCGCACGATTTCTTCCAGCCGCTCAACGGGGCTTTCCACATCCAGCGGAATGCACACGCCCCCGGCAGATTTCACGGCAAAAGGCATGATGCTCTGCCAGCGGCCTTTTTCCAAAAGAATGGCCACCCCTTCGCCGGGTTTGAGGCCAGCCTCGCACATTCGTGCTGATGCGCCGCACACGAGTGCGGGCACGTCACGCCACATGAGAGCGCCCCGGACATCCTCAATGCAGACATACTCCGCGCGCGTGGATGAAAATTCGTCAATAACGGCGGCAACGTCCATGTCGGCAATCGAGCAATCTCCACCCCAGGTCAAACTGTACAGGACAGGGAGGGCAAGAACAGACAGGGGAAATGCTTCATGCCAGATGCCGTCCCTGTCGGCGCAGGCGCGTACCAGGGCCTCAAAAGCGGCAAACATGTTTTCCGCAAGCCCTTCGGGGAAAACGCCATCCAGAATATCCCATGAAAGGCGCAGTTCTCCGCGCACCACGGCATACTGGGCATCAATCCAAACTTGCGGCGTCTGGCTGAGCCCCTTGCGGATACGACCTATGCGTTCAAGGGGTTCCATCCAGGAAGAGCTCGCACCCTCTCCCGCATCCGTTTCACTTGTAAAAACAAAGGGCATGCAGGCTTCCGGCCCCAATGCATTGGCCTGACGCCATTCACGCAGGATGGCCACTCCCGACACATGGCAATATTGCAGGTCTTCCAGCAGTTGCGCCATGACAAGACGGGTCCTTTCCAGAAGACTCCCGCCCGCCATGCAGTCGTATTTTACCAGCGTCATGCTGGCGAATTCACCAACGCACGCATTCACATCCGCATGCACGGGCAGCCTGTTGCCCCAGGGCACATTGATGGTGAACGCGGGTTCTTCGGACCAGTGCCCCAGGGTCTCCGCATAGCAGGCAAGCAAAAAGGCGGCCAAGGTCACTCCCTTGCCGCGCAAGGAATTTCTCAGCGTTTTAAGCTCTGCTTCCGAAAGTCTTGCTTCCAGACGATAGGACTTCACGGGGTCGTTCGAGCTCTTTTTACCGGAGCCACGGGCCTCCGGACGATAGCCCCGCTTTTTTTCAAGCGGCAGCATGGGTGCTGCCGGCAGGGTGGTCACTTTGGTTTTCCAGTAGGAAAAACTGGCCTGATAGGCGGAGGAATTCCGGAAGGACTGCACGGCAAGTACATAATCCCTGAAGCTCAAGCCCGGCGGGGGAGGTAGCGTCAGGCCGTGATACAGGGCGGTCAATTCTTCCATGAGCACGCGGTAACTCTGCCCGTCCAGGCACCATGTGTCCTGGCTGGCAAAAAGAATGTCAGTTCCGTCCGGCAGCCGCACCGCGTGAAACGCACACTGAGGCCATGTTTCGAGTGAATAGCAGCGGCAGGACAAATCGCGGCGGATGGAGTCCAGCGTCTTGTCCGCTTCCCGCGCAGACAGGTCCGAGGCGTCCGTACGCATTATCCTGATGGGGGAATATTCCCTCAGGATGCGCTGCATGCCGTCTCCGACGACCACTGCATGCAGCATGTCATGTCGCTGCACCAGCGTATTCAGGCATTTTTCCAGGCGCTCCACATCAAGGCTCGGGACCTCAAGCTCAAAGTATGCGTGAATGCCCACCTGCCCATATTGCAGCGTGTCTCCGCGCCCGATCCAGTATGCCTGTTGGTTGTCCGTCAGCGGAAAGGGCATAAAACGGTTTTGGACATCCGGACTGAGTTCCGGAATCTCCTGCCGCAGGGCCCTCTCTTCTTCCTCAAGCAATTGCAAAAGCTCCCGCTTGCGCAGCCTGAGAGTATCCAGACGACTGCTTGTCAGGGCCTCTCGCGGGCCGCGGCAGACAATCTCCCCCTCTTCAGCATATAAGACTATGCCCTGACTGCGCAGTTCAAAAACAAATTCGAGAAGTTCCGCTGGATACCCGGCATTCATGGCATACCCCTAAATCTTGACGGTCAGTTCGTCCTGGGCATTAAGCCCTGTGCCGCGGACGGGCAGGAGCCGCGCTCCCGCACCGCTCCCGGCGGCCGCCGGGCCGTTCATTCTGGCATTTTCAATGAAAAGCCTGACCACATAGGCGGTGCGCGGATGTGAAAAAAGTCTGAAAGGAACCGCCACCTGAAAGACGGAGCGGAAAACGGCAATCAGTTGCGCGGCAAGCAATGATGTGCCGCCGTGATCAAAGAAAGCGTCATTTTCGCTGAAAGCTTCAGACCGCAACACTGCCTGAAAGGCCGCGCAAACGTCACCACCTGAGGAAGATGGTTTCACGGCAGGGGGTGCCGGCAGGCGCTTTTGATCAACTTTGCCGTGGGCGGTCAGCGGAATGGATTCCACAACAAGGATGTGCCCGGGAACGAGATGGGCGGGAAGTTCTTCCGCAAGAGCCTTGCGCAGGTTCTCAGCGAAAATCCCGGGTTCCATGCCGAACGCGGAGCCGTGGGCCACCACATAGGCGACAATGGTCGGGTAGTCCCCGCGCACAAAGGCGACATGCACATTGGACACACAGGGTTGGCGCATGACGGCCGAACTGATTTCATCGGGGTCCACCCTTTTGCCCCCGATCTTGAACTGCGCATCTCTTCTCCCCACCAGAACAAGCCGCCCGTCGGGTTGCAGATAGGCCATATCACCTGTCCGGTAGCAGCGTTTTCCGCTTCGGGGGTCAATCACAAAGCAACGGGCCGTCCGTTCCGGATCATTTATATACCCAAGCCCCACGCCCGGACCGCCGATGAGCAGTTCCCCCACCTGTCCTGCAGGCAGAGGCGCAAGATCGTCATCCACGACCAGCAACTCGGCATCGCCAAAGGGTTTTCCCACTGCAAGGGGACCTTCGGGCAGAGGAAGACTTATGTTCCCGGCGGCGGCGACCGCGCAGGTTTCCGCCGCCCCGTAAGAGTTGTTCATTACGATGCCGGGGCAGGCGCGCATGATCTTTTCTATACGACCCTTATTGGGCAATTCTCCGCCGAAAATCAGGACTTCAAGACCGCTGAAAACGCTTTCATCCTGTGCGGCAAGCGCGCTCATGACGCTTACAGGCATGGCTGCCGTATTGATCTCCCATTTTTTCAGATGCATTTTCAGACTATGGGCATCAAGCAGCGTTTCTTCCGGGGTGAGCACGAGCGTGCAGCCGTTCAGCAGACTGATCCAGAGCTCTATAATGGAAAGATCAAAAGTAAGTGCCCCTCCGTAAAGCACTCTCTTGCCGGCGCTGAATCCGGGCATGCCCCGTGAGCCGACAAAATTGGCGCAAATGCCGTCATGGGGCAGGGCCACCCCCTTGGGTGTTCCGGTGGAGCCCGAGGTGTGGATGACATACAGCGGCGGGGGCATATCCCCATACCGGGCCCGCATCACATCTCTCATTTCCACTCTGCTCCAGGCTGAAACAACCTTCTCGGCTCCAAACAGATCATTGGTATAAACAACGGGCGTTTCACCGCCCCAGCCGGACACGGACATACCCTCCTTGTCGCACACAAGCAGGCACATGCGACAGTTGCCCCTGACCGCTTTCAGACGGTTGTCCGGCCAGTCGCAGCCCAGGGGCATATAGGGAATGCCTGCTTTGGCGGCCCCCACCGCAGCCACGACATGCCGCGCCGAGCGGCAGTGATAGAACCCGATGACCGGCAAGGTATCTATCGAGTATGGCATCTCTCCCTGCAGAATCCCGGCATCGCCGGCACGGGTAAAAATTGCGGCGGCTCTGTCGGAAAGCAAATCGAGATCCGAAAACGACAGGCACAGGTCAGGCCCCATAACCGCCGGAACGCCTGGGTTGGAGCGCGCCACTTCTGTAAAGCGTCTGAGCAGATCTGTTGCCATGATTCCTCTCTTACTGGACGGTAAAAACAATCCTCACAAAGCAATGTGAGAATGTTTCTCCATGATACACGCGATGCACTCGCTGTCATGCCCATTTTGGTTATTTTTTTGCCCATAATAACAAGATATTCACGGCCATATATGGAGGATAACTATCCATATATTAATTAAAAATGCCCATAACTTTTTTTGGATAAAAAAATACAAACATGAGCAGCCCCCATGTCGGATCATGCGATATCTTGGATCGGGTCTGAAATGCAGCATGTCCATCGCAAGGAGAGCTGACATGAAAAGCCCACGGGAAAATCCGGCCAAGCAGCATGTTGTCCTGCGTCCGGCCCCCTTTGATACAGAGACTGAAGGCGAGGAGAAAGTGCACGTATACCTTACCCACGCCCGCGACCTGATGGACTTGGCCTCTCCGGCGCAGCAGGGGCACGGCCTGGAGGCGTTGCTGGAACGTGAAGATCCGGCGTCCGCGCTGGGCCGGGCTTTTGCCCTGCTTTCCCCACAGGAACAATACAAAGCGCTTCGTTTTCATCGACTGAATGACGGAATCCTGTATATGGCGTCCCATGCTGCACTGCGCATGTTATTAAGCCTGGAAAAAGGCCGCCGTTTGCCGCATGAGTGGCTTTTCGCCTCCAGCAATTACGGTAGACCCTACCTTGTCGCCGACGCCTTCTGCGACTTTAACATTTCCCATTCCTGGCCATGGGCCGCTATTGCTTTCTGCCGCCACGGACGCTGTGGAGTGGATGTGGAGCTTCAAGAACATCTGGGCGACTGGCAGGCCCTGATCCCCCTGGTATGCCATGAAAATGAACAGCAGCGCATGGCGCAAGCCGGACGCCCGGCACATCAGTTTCTTCGGCTCTGGACTGCCAAGGAAGCCGTTTCAAAAGTCCTTGGACTGGGACTTTCGCTCCATTTTCCTTCCATGGAAACGGATATGAGTACCGGCAGCATCCGCATCGACGGCCGCCCCGCGCCGGTGCGTTTTGTCCACTTGGCGAACAGCGTGGAAGAAGGGGTCGTATCCGCGGCTTGGGCGGGTACTCCGGAAAAATCTTTTTGTTGCTGCGTAAGTCAATTCAACGTGATCACGGGATGTGTCGCACACGTGGGTGAACATCATGTGCAATAACAACGCATCGCTGGAACTGAACAAGACAAGACTCATCGCTTCATTTCTGGAAAATGCACGGCTTTTCCCCGATCAGGAAGCCGTAGTGGACGGAGAACAGAGCATCACCTATGCAGAGCTTGATGCAGTGTCCAACCGCATTGCGGCGCGCCTGCAGCGGTCATACTCCCAGACTCCTGAGCAGCCGGTCAAGGTTGTGGGTGTGCTGCTGCCCCGTTCGATCGGCAACGTGGCCTGCTGGCTGGGAGCGGCAAAGGCGGGCATCGCCTATGCCCCTATCGGGCTGGACTGGCCCCCGGCGAGAATTCAGGGCATCCTGCGCCGCTGCAGCATAAAGGTCGTGCTCACCGGCGGGGATTGCGCGGCAATCATTCCACGGGACCTGCCGGTCGAGGTGCTGGATGTTGCGGATTTTTTGGACATGCCGGACAACGCCCCCGCTATTGAGATACGTGTCCCAAAATCCCGCGATGAAGAATCCCTGCCTCTGTATGTCATCCACACTTCGGGTTCCACCGGAGAACCCAAGAGCGTCGCCCTGACCCATGCCAACACATACGCAGTACTGCAAAATCCCTCGGAATACGGCGTGCGAAAACATGACCGCATGGCGCACGTCATCGCCGTCACATTCGACCTTTCCATGATGGAGGTCTGGGGTAGCCTTCTGCATGCCGGAACGATCATTGTAACGGAAACCGAAGTATCCCTGGATGCGGAACGCCTCAAATCCCACATCAGCCGCTACGACATTTGTTGGGCCATACTCTCCACTGGAGTTTTCAACATTCTGTCCACACAGGACGTTACGACCCTGAAAAGCATGCGCGACGTATGCATTTGCGGCGAAATGCCCAATCGCGAAGCCATCATGAAGGTATGCGCGGCATGCCCCGGCACCACTATCCACAACTGCTACGGACCGGCGGAATGCACCATATACGTCACGCGGGAGAGTATCACCCCGAAAAGCCTTGAACCTGCCGTAGTTCCTGCGGGCCGCCCCATTGCAGCCGCCGGAATACTTATCGTGGACGACGACATGCGCCCGCTTCCGCCCGGTTCCGTGGGCGAAGTGCTCATAAGCGGACCATGCGTGGGCCTGGGCTACATCGGGGATGCGAAGCGGACGGGCCGCGCCTTTGTGCACTTGCCGTACCTCGAGGGACCCGTTTACCGGACCGGCGACTATGGAACCCTGGACGAACACGGCAGCCTGACGGTCTTCGGCAGAAAGGACAACCAGATAAAAATATCCGGACGCCGCGTGGAACTTGGAGAAATCTGCTCCACAGCCATGGGAGCGCCGGATGTAAAAATGGCCTTTATCTCCCTCACGCAGGACGCCGACAGAGAACTTGTCGCCTATGTCACGCCCGAATCCCCCGAGATGCTGACCGACCGGAATCTTCGGGCACGTTTCGTGGCCGGTCTGAAAGATCACATGCTTGCCCGTCTGCCCGAATACATGGTTCCCAGGCACTACATCCTGGTGGACAGTCTGCCCCTGAACACGCACGGCAAAGTTGACCGCAGCCGCCTTCCCACGGTGCCAACTCCCACGCTGGTCGAAGACGGCAGTATCCTCGGGATGTTCCGCGAAGTTCTCGGCAACTGTGACTACAGGCTCCAGGATTCCTTTTTCGATGCGGGTGGCACCTCCATCAAGGCCGCGCGCCTCATCGGTGAGATCAGACAGGCGACACAGGTCCCGGTACCGTTCAGTCTGCTGCTTGAAGACAATACCGCCGCCAAAGTACAGGCCTATGTCGAGAGTGCCCGGAATTCCGGTGTGAACACGTTTCATGACGCCCCAAAAACGGAGCCGGTCAGGTTTTCTTTCCACAGGCGCACAAGGCGGCCTTCTTCTCTTGAGAAAGCTGTGGGAGACGAACAATGAGAGCGGAAGACATCCTCCGCCGGTGCGCGGACCGCAACATACAGGTTGAAGGGAAAAACGGACGACTTCTTGTGCATCCGGCCAGCGCATTGACGCCGGATCTGCGCATGGAACTCAAGCGCGGCTCGCGTATGCTTCTCAGACGGCTCGAAAGCGCGAACGCCTCTCCTGTCCAGCGCTTGCCGCCGCCTTCCACTCGTTATGCGGAAAAAGCCCCTCTGTCCCCCTATCAGCTGGGACTGTACAATCTGCACCTTGACGAGCGCGACAATACCAATGTGCTGAACCAGACGGGAGTTCTCGATCTGCTTTTTGTTCCTACGGAGCAGGAGGTTATGGCGTCCTTTGAAAAGCTGCTTGAGATTCACGGGGCGTTGCGCCTGTCCATCAGGATTTCTACTGACGGCAAACCGGAGCAGTTTCTGGACGTGCGACGCCCTGTACGTCCTGAGATCCACCAGACTTCGCCGGAGAATTTCAACGACAAGATTGCTGAAATTCTGGAAGCATATAAAAGAACCCCCTTCTCCATGGCTTCCGACCCCTTGATACGGGCGTCCTATGTGGCTGTGCCGGAGCAAAGGGCCGCTTTCGTACTCTGCGTGGATCACCTGATCATGGACGGATGGTCGGTTGGGATACTTCTTGAAGACTGGCAAAGACTCCTCTCGCCTGAAGCCGGATCCATTGCAGCCGCGCAGCGGCAACAGGAGCTTCAGTATACGGACTACGCCGCATGGGCCGCAGAGATCCTGCTGCCAGCCGTCCGGGAAAAACAGGCCGCATACTGGCGCAACGTGCTGCCCCTCGGGTCCGCTCCACACGCCTTTCCCACAAAAGTCGCCCGAGGCAACGACTCCGTCCGGAGCTGCGGGCTTATCCAAACGCGCCTCCGCCCGGAACTGCTTACGGAACTGCGGCAATGGGCGGCACGGCACGGTTGCAGTCTCTTTGCCGCCCTGCATACGGCCCTGCGCGTGGCGCTCTACCGCGCGAGCGGGCAGGAGGACGCTCCCATCCTCACCGTTTCCGCCAACCGGCAACAACTGGAAGGTACCGCGAGGATGGTGGGCTGCTTTATCAATGTGCTGCCCCTCTATTGCCCGCTGGATGGCGATGCCCCTCTATGCGAAGAGCTCCGGCAAAGCAATGCCGCCGTGCTGGCGGCGCTGGACAACCAGGATATTCCGTTCTGCTCCATTGTTGATGCCCTTGGGCTGCCCCGTGTCCGGGCATGGCAGCCCATCGGTCAGATAATGTTTCTGCTGCAGAATGCCTTTGCAGGCCGCAATGCCGGAAAAATGCGCGTACGCCTTCCTGAGCATCCTGTCACCGAGCATGAGCTTTCCTTTATCGTGTGGGATTTCGGCGTTGAAAATACCTGGCTGCACGTGGAATACAGAGAAGATCTTTTTGAAAAAGAACGTATCCAGCTCCTTATGGACAATTTTTCCCGCACCTGCGAAGCACTGCCTCATGCCGAAGAACATACTGCCCGTGGCCTGACATCCGATGCCCGCCCATATCCTGGGCCGAAAGAGCATGCGGAACCCGCCAAGGGACTACGGCGTCTTCTGTCCGCCCTGCGCACAGATGAAAATGCGGCGGTTCTGGGTCGCCTGCTGCAGGCACTCGCAACGCATTTCCCTTCAGCCCGGCCGTCGGAAGTGCTGTGCCTGTGGCGGGGAGGCAATACCCAGGCGCGACATATGCTGCAAAAAGCCTGCATACTCGGCGGGATTACACTTGCTCTGGCTTATGAGGATGAAGACGTTTCCTCCCTCATAACAGCTATGCGGCATCCTCCACTGGGCGTCCTCGCGGTAGGGGAAAAAAGCTTGAGCCGTCCGGCCATGCCGGAAACAAAATATTGCGAAATTGTGAACCTCCTGTGGGAAGACCTGCTGCAAATCACGGACCTTCCGGCTGGAGATGTTCTTTTCCACGAGGGAAAAGGCATTCCTCCGCTGTTGGTCAATGACGGGGAAAGTCCGGCTGCATGGCAGGCTTATGACGCGAACGCTTTCATGGCGGGTCTGGAGGAAACCTGCCAAAACCTGAGCGGAGGGCAGGGGCAGATCCGCTTTCTTGAAAACGAAGATGCCGACCGCGCCGGCATTGTGGCTCTGGCCGCCCTGCTTCAGGGAATAATTCCTGTCTGGGGCCATCCTGACGACGCAATATGCGAAAACGCGCTTCCCGTCACAACAAACTGGGAAAGTGCGCTACGCCTGCTGCAAAACGGCGTGCAATCGCTATGGATCATGGATGATCTGCCCACAGCCGCCTTTCTGGCAAAAAACCGGTCCGCACTCGACCGCTGCCGGCTTTTTTTGCGTATCCCCCGCAGCCTGCGCTGGGCAACAGCATTGCTCGACGGACAGGGCTGGCAGGGCGACGAGCGGTTCTGCCGGGCCGTCATCGGAAAGAATATCCTTCCCGCGGACTGCGTCTGCGGCGAACCGGCTGCTCTGGGCAACCTGTTCCGCGCCGTGCCCCTGTCATCCGACACGCTGTCCATTCCGCTGCCGTCCGCCATTGCCGACCACCTCTGGTTCAAGGGACGCTCTGTGAACCTTGATGCGCTGACCGATTTTCTACTGGCGGACACGCCGGGCTCTTCGCCTCATGCGGCCCTTGCTTTCGCAGCTCCTGAAACGTCTGATTCCCTCTTGGATATACGGGGCGAATGCATCCTCTGGCATGACGGGAGCGTTGCTTCCGATGCTGTGAAAAACCTTCTTTCCCGCATACCCTCCTGGCTGCCCCACGCGCACGCGGTCGAACTGACGCAAATGCCGCATATCCGGGTTTCTCACAACCGGAGGTTGCGTCCTGACCGGCATTACCTGTCACTGCTTCCGATCGCGACAGAAGAGCTTCTGAAGCGTTTTTTCCAGCGCTATTCTCACAGCTCTTTTGCACGGCAAGGGCTGTACATTGCCGAAAACGACTTTTTTGCGGATCAGGTACAAAAACTTGCCGGCGCCTATGAGGTGAAAGCCACAGATCCCCATGATCCAGAACCCTTGACTCGCGATGTACTTTTTACGCAAGGGCCCGACCGTTTCGCGCGCCCCGTCATCCCGGACGCCGCCTCCGTGCCCGACTGGGATCGTCCCTTTGCACCCGATCGCTTCTGCCTGCTGATAAATGGGGCGGGAGATGAAGGGCGCATGCTGGTCCGGGCACTACGACAACGGTCCACAGCCCGCTTTTTTCTTCTGGAACAACCCGGCTCTTCCGATTCGGCACTTCCCGACCAGACAGTCAGGCAAGCCCTGGAACGAGGACGGCAAAGCTTCGATGCCCTCCCCGGCGGCCTGCTGCATCTCGTGCCCAGCCCCCAGGGCAACGGCAGGCATATTTCCCCGGAAAAACTGGGAGAAAAATTTTACCACCCATTTCATCTGGAGGCTCCGGAAGCGCCGGTTATCTGCCTTTTGCGGGATGGAGGCTCGCCCTCGTTCTCTTCGCGGCACCGGGCGGGCATGGCGGGAGAAGACTTTGACGCCCTGTGTGACTATTTCGCCGGACAAAACAAATTTGCCCCGCATACCCATCTGTGCCTGTGCCTCCCTGTCTGGCGCAATGCGGATACGGCACGACTGGCGGCCAGCCGCATCTTTCGCATGCTGCAAAGCGGCCATGACAACGTCATTGCAGGGAAAAGCCCGGCGGATGCGATTGCATCCGGACATATGCAGGGCTTTGCCTACCCCGCCCGCTATCTGCACATCAGGGTCAGCCGGGGCGATGCACTCCCGCCGTTACCGCACCCCCTGGTCTTGGCCGCGAGCCTGCCGACAGCGCCGCGTCTTGTCGCCCATGCCTCCGAAAACGGCGCATCCGAAGTCTGGCGAACGCTCGTCCAAATCTGGAAGGAAGTTCTGGAGCTGGATGATCCTGATCCGGAAGCCAACTTTTTCGATGTGGGAGGCAGTTCCGTGCTGATTCCGCCTCTTCGGGACAAAATCCGGCAAAACCTCGGCGTGGACATCGGCATGGCGGGTATATTCACCTACTCCAACCTTAATGACCTCCACATGCACATTGCATCACTGGCAAACAACGCCGCATCTCCCGGCCCGTTGCCCTCCGAAGCTCCCGTGCCATCCCGGGAAACCTTCCAGCGCAAAGTCCGGCAACAAAGAAAACGTCAGCACGAGGTGTTTTCATGAGTGCAACTTCCCCCTGGGAACAGGAAGAGTATGCCAACGCCATAGCCATTGTGGGCATGGCTGGGCGCTTTCGCGATGCCGATACCATTGAAGCTCTGTGGGATGTCTTGCGCGACGGCCGGGAAACCCTGCACCGCATGACCGGAGAAGAGCTTGCGGCGCAAGACTGCCCGGTTCCGATCATGGAGCATCCCTGCCATGTGCCTGTCACCGCGCAGCTAGACAGAGCGGACCTGTTTGACGCGAACTTTTTCGGCTTTACCCCGGCCGAGGCCCGTGCCCTTGACCCACAATTACGGCTGATGCTGGAAACGTCCTGGCATGCCTTTGAGGATGCCGGCCATATCCCGGGCGATGAGCGTGCCGGCGTTACGGGCGTATTCGCAGGTGCGGCTCAGAGTTTCTACTGGCTTTTTCACACCCGGCCCACGGTCCGCGATCACCTGAGTGCGGCATTCGGTCAAAATCTGGTTTTAAGCGGGCAGGGTTTCAACAGCACATGGATATCCCACAAACTGAATCTCACCGGTCCGAGCCTGAACATCAACACGGCCTGCTCCACGGGGCTTGTGGCGGTGGCCTCAGGCTGCCAGAGCCTCCTGGACTACAGTTGCGATCTTGCCCTGGTCGTCACCGCTTCCGTTTTCAGCCCGCGGCACTGGGGCTATTGGGCGGAGCCGGGCGGGATTCTTTCGCCCGACGGGCATTGCCGCCCGTTTGACGCGTCCGCCAACGGCACGATCATGGGCGAGGGCGTCTGCGCGCTGCTTTTGCGCCGTCTCGGGGATGCCATCAACGGACGCGATCATATCCGGGCGGTCATACGCGGCTATGGAATCAACAATGACGGCGCGAGAAAGGCCGGTTACACCGCGCCCAGCGTCAAGGGCCAGACGGAAGTCATACGCATGGCGCACAGATCCGCAGCCGTAAGCAATGCGGACATAAGCTATGTCGAGGCTCACGGCACCGGCACGAATCTCGGCGATCCCGTCGAATTCGCGGGCCTGCGCGCGGCTTTTGACGCTCCGAGGCGGCAACCCTGCCGAATCGGCTCCGTAAAGGGCAATATCGGCCATCTTAACATCTCGGCCGGGACAGCGTCGCTTATCAAAACCGTTCTCATGTTCGAAAATGAATATATGCCCCCCCTTGTCAATCATCATCAGTGCAATCCGGAGATCGACATTGAAAACAGCCAGTTCCGGCTATGCGTCAAGGGTGCGGACTGGCCCGAAGACATGCCGCGCCTTGCCGGTGTGAGTTCTTTCGGCTTTGGGGGCACCAACTGCCACCTTGTGGTTGAGCAAACACCCGCATGGGCCCGTGAAAACGGCATATCGTCCCCGCACGCCCGGAGCGCCCCGCCGAACACCGTGAAAGACAAAAACGTTCGGCCCCTCTACCCCCTTATGTTCAGCGCCCCCGACCATGACAGCCTGTGTCGGCAGCTTCAAACCTTCGAGATATGGTTCGCGCGACATGCCGATGCCGATATGGCTGCTGTGTGCACCGCCCTTTGCCGCCACAGAAAACATTTTTCCCACCGGGCCCTGCTCATGGTCTCCACCACCGAAGAGGCGGCTTCCGCCCTGCGCGACGGGCACATCCGCATGGCTACCTCGCCGCAGACGGCACGCCTCGCGGTTGTTCATCCGGACTACGGCTTGCAGTCGGCCGATTGGCTGCTCGCCGTCTCGATGAAATTACTCGGAGAATATCCCGAGCAACACGACGTTTTCTCCTTCTGCCTCGCCCCGTTGGGAATAAAGCTGGAACAACTGTCTTCATCCCTTCCCCTGTTGGAGGAAAACGTCCTGTGCAGAGAAAGTCTGGCGCTGGCCTTAGGGTATGCGCTGTCCGATATTCTGCGCCGGGCGAAGCTGCCCATATCTGCTGTCGTGGGACAGGGAACCGGAGCCATTGCAGGTATGTGTCAGGCAAACATCCTGTCGCGGGAGGAAGGGTTGCGCGGGCTTGCACGGTTCCAGGCCGGAAACCGGGCATGGCGGGCGGCGGACGCAGGAATCAGCTTCTCCACGCTGCCTTTCCATGCATCCGTCGAAGAGGTCGGAATGACGGACGGAGCGCCCCTGACATTTCTTGAATACCGGCTGGAACGCGACAAAAATGCGCCTCTGCCGGGGCCTGCGGCCGTCTTTGACCTGACGGACGCGCAAGCCTCGCCCGCCCGAAACTGGGCGTCTGTCCTTGGTGAGCTTTTTCTGTGCGGCTTCTCTCCGCTCCTGCCCGATAAAGAAGCGCCCCACATTTTCCTGCCCGGCTATACGTTCTCTCCCGACAGCCACTGGCTGCCCCTGAACTATGACGATCAGCCCCCCCTTTCCCCGCCCCGGGCATCGAGCGAGGACGATACGCCTCCAGCCGAGCGGCTTCTGCTTGATATCTGGCGGGAAGCCCTGGGCATCGGCGATCTGGCCGCCAACGACGATTTTTTCCGCGCGGGCGGCACCTCCCTGACCGCCCTACGGATACTCGCGGCCATCGAACTTCAGCTCGGAATCAAGCTCACTATGGGCACATTTATGGAGGCCCGTACGGTTGACGGGCTTATTCGGAAAATCGCCGAACAGCTCGACGCGGCGGAACAATAGCATAAGCGAGGCCCTTTCATGCAGTCAGAGCGCATCTCCAAAACTGCCTTGTCAGGCATGGAAAAACTGAATGCTCTTGCCCTGAGGGCAAAAAACAAGAAACTGCCTTCCCGGTGGGTTGTCAAAGCAGCGCCGGATGCCATGTATAAGCCCTTCCCATTGAGCGACATGCAGCAGGCCTACTGGATTGGCAGAGACAAGGATATCGGCGGAGGCGGTGTTGCCATGCAGAGCTATGTGGAAATAGATTGTCCGGCTCTGGATGTCGCGCGGCTGCAACGGGCACTGGACACGCTCGTCTCACGCCATCCGATGCTTCGCGCGGTCGTGCTGGAAGACGGGCGACAGCAGGTTTTGCCGCTTCCCCGTCGCCTGTCCGTGCGTGAAGAGAATCTTCAGCATCTTGACGCCGAGGCTCGGGAGCAGCGCCTCAACGATATCGCCGTGGAAATGATCGCCACGGTCAGCGATCTTTCAGTCTGGCCCCAGTCCGAGGTGCGTTTCAGCCGCCTGTCCCCTTCCGGAGTGGGCAGGCTGCATTTCCGTTTTGACCAATGGGCCATAGACGGCAGGAGTTTTCAGATTATTTTCGAAGAACTGGGCACACTGTACGCGTCTCCGCAAACCGCTCTGCCCCCCTTGCGCATAACCTTCCGCGACTATCTGACCGCGCTTGAGCAGTCCAAAAACGGCGTGGAATATTTTGAGAGCGAACGTTACTGGAAGGACAGGCTCAAATCCCTGCCTCCGCCCCCTCCCCTGCCCAGACGGAGTTCCCCCGCCTCTCCGGCCACACCTGACATGGTAACGCGGCGGGCGGATATTCTGACGGAAAAAGAAACGCTGGCTCTGAAGAGTATCTGCGCTGAAATGGGCCTTTCCCATGCCTCCGCCCTGGGGGCGGCCTATGGAGAGGTTCTGGCCCTCTGGAGCGGCACCCGACGCTTTACGCTGAACACCCCCCGTTTTAACAGGGAGTTGAGCTGGCACCCCGACATCAATAACATCATCGGAGAGTTCGCCACATTCACCCTGCTGGAATTTGACGACGCTCAGGGCGTATCTTTCAGGGACAAGGCGGCAAAGTTTCAGGAGGAAACTTGGACCAGCCTCCGCCACGGGCAGGTTTCAGGCATGTCGCTGCTGCGCGAACTGGCGCGGATAAAAGGTTCCGCCGAGTCCGCCTCCATGCCCGTTGTGTTCACGGCTATGCCCGACGGCGCTTCCGACGGCGCGGACCTGGATGAGCATATACACGCCATGGGCATTCTGCACCGCCTGTACGGCTCAACGCCTCAGGTCCACCTGGATTGCGTTTTTTCGATTTTTTCCGGTAAACTGCATATATATTGGGATTCCAGAGACAGCCAGTTTCCCGACGGACTTATTGGGGATATGTTTCAGGAGTTCATGCGTCTTGTCCGTCTGCTTGCGTCGCAAAAAGAAGCATGGGAGCGGCCAAGGCTGGCGGAACTGCCCGAAACACAGAAAAAGGCGCGCCAGACAGCGGCGGCGGCCCCCGAACCTTTACCCGACACCGACCTGCTGCGCCTTTTTTCTCACCAGGCTTGGAGCCATCCGGAGAACATCGCCATTTTCTGCGGCGAGGATGCCGTTTCCTACCACGCCCTGCATGATGCAGTCTTCCGTGTTTCTCAACAGATTCAAAAGATGCTGTGCGGTGTCGTTGCAAGGCCGGAACAGCTTCCGCCTCATGGCGGATGCGTGGCCGTCCTCATGCGACGCGGCTGGAAGGCTGTTGCCGCTGTTCTGGCGGTTATGGCGGCTGGCAGACCCTTCCTGCCCCTTGACGCCTCCTGCCCTGCCGCGCGTCTCGAGACCCTCGTGCGCATCGGCGGCGCCGTGGCTGTCATCACGGATGAGCCATGCAGCCATGCGGCGGAAAGTCTGCGCCTGCCCAGGCTCGTTTTTGACTCGTCTTCCCCGGAGGCGGGCTCCGACCGGCATTCCCCGGTTCATGAGCGACAGTTTCTTCACGCGCCACATGCAGCGGCCTATGTCATGCTTACCTCCGGGACCACCGGAACGCCCAAGGCCGTCACCATCGGGCAGAAAGGCCTTATGAATGCCGTGCTCCATTCAAACAGACGCTTCAAGGTGACGCGGGAAGACAGGTTTTTGGCCATTACCGCCATGCACCACGACATGTCCATGTATGACATTTTCGGAGCGCTGACGGCCGGAGCGGCCATAGTCATCCTTGCCCCGGAAAAGGCTTCCGATCCCCGGCACTGGGTTGAAACCATAATGCGGCGTGGCGCTTCCATCTGGAACAGCGTGCCCGGATTCCACTCTGCGCTCATGAAACATTGTCGGAAACAGGGGATTCAGCTTCCTCTACGACTGCATATTCTTGGCGGAGACTGGATTCCCCCCGGCACCCTGGCGAGCATAGCGGAATTCTGCCCCGGCTCGGAACTATACTCCTGCGGCGGTCCCACGGAAACCACCCTCTGGAACATCCTTCACCCCGTGCGGGGTCTTGACCCGGAGTGGCCTTCCATTCCCTACGGCGCCCCCATAGCCAACAACAGTTATTATATCATGGATTCTGCCCTGAACGAGCTTCCTGACTGGGTTGCAGGCGAAATGTACTGCTCCGGCATAGGGGTATGCATTCACACCACCGGCGGGGATGAAAATTCTTTTGTCGCACATCCCCGTACGGGCGAGCGCCTATACAGAACCGGCGATATGGGGCGCTATCGGCCCGGCGGCATTATCGAAATCCTGGGCAGAAAAGATTTTCAAATAAATATAGGCGGCTACCGCGCTGATCCCGTCGAGATTGAATCGGCTCTCACAACCTGCTCCGGCGTCGTGCGCGCCCTACTGTTGCCGGTGTCCATGCGCGCCGACGGCAGCGACGGGGAAAGCAGGGCCGTGCTCGGTGCCTGGGTTGAGACGGAAGGCAGACGCCCGCTCCCCGAAGAGTTGTCGGAGTTTCTGCAAAAATCCTTTCCCCTCGCCATGATTCCACGGCTTTGGGCCATAGAAGACCAAACGCCCATGACCGCCAACGGCAAGGTGGACAGAAAAACCGTGGGTCGTCTTCTGGCAGAAATCGCCGGAAAGGGGAGCATGAAGGGGAAAAACGTCCGCCGTTCGGCGCAGACGCCTCTGGAAAAACTTGTGGCACGCCAGTGGGCGGAAGTTCTGGATACGGAGGAGCCTCCCCTTGACGCCAACTTTTTCCACTCCGGCGGTGACTCTCTGCGCGCCATGCAGGTCATCGGACGCATCAGGGAAGTTATCCCCGTGCCTCTGCCGCTTTCTGTTTTCTTTATCTCTCCCACTGTGGAAGGTGTTGCAAACGCCATCCTCGAACGCCTGGCCGTTGAATCCCCGGCTCAACAGGCCGCGCAGGAAGTCTGACATGACGGAACAGGAACGCCGGCAGCGAATCCGGCAATGGGCCGCAGTATATGAGGAAACATACCGGCAAATGGATAGCTCCATGCCGCTGCTTCAAAACTTCTCCCTCTGGAAAAGCGCCTGCACGGGCGACCCCATTCCCGGCAATGAAATGCGGCAATGGCTGGAAGATACCCTGGATGCCATAAGAGACCTCCACGCGGATTCCATTCTTGAAGTCGGCTGCGGGCATGGCCTGTTGCTGCTGCGCCTGGCCGGCGAATGCGCACGCTATGTCGGTGTGGACTTCTCGGCCGCCGCGCTGAACCGCCTTTGCAAAGCGCTGGAAAAACTCCCGCCGGAGCAGCTTGAGAATCTCGATGTGGATCTCTGCCAGGCAGAAGCCACCGATCTGGCCTCCGTCGGCGAAGAAATCTTTGACGCCCTCGTATACAATTCTGTGGTACAATATTTTCCTGACACGGCGTATCTGCTGCATGCGCTGGAGCACGGCCTGAAACACATCCGGAAAGGGGGCAAGGTTTTCATAGGAGACGTCAGAAACGCCGCCGCATTGCCGTTGTTCCGGATATCCAGGCTCTTATGCGAGCTCCCCGGCGGCACAAGCGCCGCGCGATTCCGCGAAGAGCTGAATTCCATGGCCGACGAAGAAGAACTTCTTGTGCCCCCGGAGTTCTGGCACTCTTTACAGGGGGAACGTCTCGCACGCATGCGTGCTTTCACCAGGCCCAAACCGGGTTCCGCGTATAATGAGCTCATGAAATTCCGCTATGACGTAACCCTTGTGGATGAGAAAACCCCGCCTCTGTCCGCGAAACTGGTCCTGCCGTGGGAAAAAATTTCGGAGGCGGGAAAGCCTCAGGACATTCTGGCCGGGATTCTGGCCGGTCTGTTGCTGCCTGTCCCTCAGACATGCGGTTTAAGCGTCACGGGCATTCCTGACGCCAGAACCCATAAGGAAAGAAGCGTTTGTACCAGCATGCTCGCAGAAGGGTCCTCCCCGGCCCTGACACTTGCATCAGCCCTCGATCTGGCGGAAAACGCGGCAGGGTCAGCCCGGGAGCTTGGGCTGTTGCCCGCAGAAGTACACGCCTTGGCCCAGGATCACGGCATGAGGGCGGATATTCTGCTTGATCACCGGGACGGCCTCTCGCTGACCGCTCTTTTTTACGCCCAGGACCCGGAAAAAATGGAAGGCGCACATGCCTGACCAATATTCTTTTCCGGCGGAAATAGCCGCCTGGCTGCCGGACGTGCCTCTTGGGAGGCCTCTCTTTCCACCCCTGTTCTGCTTCGCTCACGCCGGAGGCAGCGCGGATATCTATCGCCAGTGGCAAAAAGCACTCAGCGGGTCCGCCACCATATATCCCATGGAACTGCCGGGCCGCGGACGGCGCATGGCCGAGCCATTCTGTCCTTCAGTCGCCTTAGCGGCCCGGAAAGCGGCGCAATGCGTCGCGGCCTGCGTGCCCGACAGCCGCTATTTCATATTCGGACACAGTCTGGGCAGCATCATCGCCCTGGAAACCGTGAGAGAAATTGAAAGTCTGGGCATTCCCACTCCTGCGTTGCTCTTTGTTTCCGGCAGATATCCGCCACATGTGATGCAGAATCATAAGCAAGCGCTGTTCCGTGCTCCGACGCCAAGCCTGCTCGACGAGCTGCGCAGGCTTGGCGGAACCCCGGAAGACATTCTTCAAAACAGGGATTTCCTTGATGTGCTGTTACCTGTGGTGCGCGATGACTTCCGCTTGGTGGAAACGCATACATCCGCAGCAAGTCCACCCGTCTCCTGCCCCATTTGTGTTTGCTGCGGCGACAGGGACCAGGACTCGCCCCTGCCCCTCCTTGAAGAATGGGCAAAGCTTACCACCGGCGGCTGCACCATCCATCTTTTTCCCGGCGAACATTTTTATCTTTACGATACAAAAAATGATATGCCGGACTTTCTGGCCCGACACATCATGGGGGCGGCAGCTCAAGATCTTACGCTTCGCTGATACGGACATGCCGTCCGGCACGAAACTTCAGCGTGACGGCACAGTGATCTGAAAAGAGAAAATGCCCGGCGAACCGGGCATTTTTTCTTTAGAGCATAAATATTGCACAGTTCAAAATGCACGCTGCCCTCTGCCGCAAAAAACGCAATTTACCGCGGCTGTCGATACCCTGGGGCTCGCCCTGCCCCAACGCGCACCAGACCTGATACTACTGTGATTCTGTTCGCTCCGCTCTTGATGCGCGTATGGCGCTGCACGCCTACAGCCACGGCTTCAACTCCTTTCAGGTCAGTCAGGCAAGGAGAGCGAGACTTTTATAAAAGAAGTGTATTCTTGCCTCAACCGTTGCAGCAAGCTGCCTACGGATAAAGAACGCAGTGCCGACAGGTCCTAATTGGACAGTGTCGAAAATTGGCGCATTGTCTGCTTGGGTGTTATACCATAAAGCTTTTTATATGCACTGATAAAATGCCCGACATTGGAATAGCCTATAGCAAACGCGCATTGGCTGACGTTCATCCGACGCTTTTCCAGCATTGAATAGGCATATTCCATTTTGCATTTATGAACAAACTTGGCGATACTTACTCCATAAAGATGCTTGAAACCCTGGTTTATTTTCGATCTGTTTATGCCGACTTTTGAATACAATTCCTCAACAGTGTCTATCATCAGAAATTGATTCTCTATTTCATTTTTTAGTTTTTTTATCCTGCATATCTCATCGTCCATAAAACAAACGTCAGAGCTTTCCATCCTTTTTTCAGCGCTGCGCATAGCCTTGAAAAAGAATTCAAGGATGGAGTATTTAACATAGAGCTCATTATTATTAAAGCATCCCCTGTTTTCGATGAAGCACCTCACGCATTTCATGCATTCCGCGCTGGCGATGCCGGCAGCCATTATGGGCGTCCTGCCGTTGCTTCCCATTCCGCGCAGCACTTCTTTCAAATGTGCATAGGCTCCCTGCCCGAAAGTGCTTTCCAAAAAATTCCTGGAGATGAAAATGCCGACATGCCTGTAATCATTCTGTCTCGGCAAACGCAGCGCGACATCCACATCCGAAAGCTCCCCAAGCGCAAACATATTTGAAGTTACAGAAACAGTATTTTCAGATTTGCAGTCAAACTCTATATGTGTTTCGCCTGAAGCGACAACAATGCATACCAGCACGGAGGATTCACAACGAAGATGGGAAACCTTTTCCCGTGTAACAGTGATTGGACCGCAAACCCCAAACTGAACGCCCTTAAAAGGCTCAAAGGCCACACCGCTTCCCTCTGCCCAGTCGCAGGAAAAAGAGACATTTCTCGGTTCTTCATGGCAACGATGCATCCGGCTGATTTCAGCAACACGGGAAAGAGTAAAGTCTCTTTCAAACAAAGTCTTTGCGTCCATTCAGCAATCTCCTGAAGGCTGTATCTGATGTTCATTGATTTTCTTAAAACCTATTTGCCGCCCTCTACAGGTAAATTCGATATTTCAGGCAAGGAACTGCGTGCAATTGGTCTATATAGGCAGAACCAGCGCCGCAATGAAGGGTCGGGCGGCGACTGGTCGGCCTTGCTCAACACCGCCCTGCGCATTCACAAAACAATCTCCGGCGAGGTCCTCCTGCCATTCCGGGATTCCGGCGCACAGAGGAATTTTTCAGGCAAGGCGCCGCAACGGCAAAGGAGGGCTGACACCCCGAGTCCATTCGGTTACTGCCGTCCAGACACCAGGCAGTCACAAAAAACCAAGTTTTGTTCGCACGATAGGTCATTAGACATTGAAAGTCAATTTCATTTACACCTCAAGATTATTTCCTCTCTCCCAAACTGGATATTTTTATTGCCCTTTTGAGCAGAGGGAAGCGGCATTTTTGGGATAAGCCTACTAAAAACACAAACAGCAGGATACCTATGTCCCTTACCAAGACGTCTGCCTTTCCGGGCACGGCTTCGGACAAATGGCTGACCCAGGCGCCGGACGAGAACGACCAGGCCGCAATCATCGCATTCCCATACGCAGGCGGAGGGCCATCCGTATTCCATGGGTGGGACAAGTCACTGCAACCTTACCGTTTGCGCCTCTGTCCGGTGTCCCTGCCAGGCAAGGAAAAACGCCGTGCCGAAAAACTGCCCGACGACATTCATGAACTGGCACAGAGCATTGCCGCATCCGTTCTTGCCCACATCCATAAGCCCTATGTCATGCTCGGCCTCTGCTACGGGGCCGGCCTCGCCTACCTGACAGCCCAGCTCACCACCGCAGCCGGACGCCCTCCCGTGGGCATCATCGTTGCGGGCGGCAGGGCCCCGCACACTCCCCCACCTGTACCCGTCAGCGGCATGACAGATGATGATTTTATCAGCACATTGCACCGGCTTGGATTTATTTCCGATATTGTGCTTAGCAACAGAGAACTTCTCGATCTATACTTACCAATGCTTAAATCAGATTTTATAATGGACGAAAAATTTATTTTACCATATCCAAAATGCAAATTTTTATTCCCAATATCAGTATGTTATGGAGAAAAAGATGCAATAACTCCTGAGCATGATATCCTTGAATGGAGTATATACACGAGCAATCTGTTCATGGCTCAAAAATTTAAAGAGGATCAGTTATTTTTCGCAAAAGAATATGACAGATTCATTGAGTACATTGTTGAAAAAAGTCTTTCTCTTGTTGAGAACCCCAATTTTATAGAATAATCAGGGAGAGAAAACATGTCTTGCATATGCGCTATACGTCATCTCATGAAACTGGCACCCGAAAGCGTTCCTCCTATGCGCCAGGCCGTCTTCTTCGCCGCAGCGGCGGCGTTTTTTTATCCTATTCCCATCTTTATGGCCTGGATGGTTTTCCGCAGCCTGCAAAACGGTACGAGCAACAGTTTGCTGGCGCTTTTTTTCGCCATTGCAACTATTGCTATCATCCTGGTCTTCATTTGCAGGGCGCGGTGCACGGCCTTTGCGCATAAGGCTTCTTTCATATTTGGGACAAAAATCTGTGCGGTATTGATGGACCATTTGGGAAAAATCCCCCTGCACTGGTTTTCAAATAAAAGTACTGGAGAATTAAAGAAAATTCTTAAACATGACATCGAATTAATGGAGTATTTTATTGCTCATAACATATCTGACAGCATAGCCTGTGTCTTACTTCCCATACTGTGCATATGCATCCTTTTCTTTATCAATACAACACTTTCCTTTGTAATCCTTTCAATAATAATAATTGCAATATATATTCATTATATAACATTTAAACTCATGAAGAATACAACTCTTAATGATGAATATTTCAAAACAGTATCAATACTTCATTCTGATACAATAGAGTTTATACATGGAATGCAGGATATAAAGATATTTAACAGAACAAATGAATCATATCGAAGAATGGACGATGCAATAAAAAATTTCAAAAAAATACAAATAGATATACAAAAAGTTTTTTTACACAGGTGCATGTATTTTCTTACCATAACCGCAATGGCCTTTGTTATTACAGCCATGGCAGGCGCCTATTTATACAAGTCCGGTTACATTCAGCTTGATATCATGCTGTTGTTCATAATGGTGGGGTGGATATCCTTCGTCCCTCTTACGCGCATGCCCCGCTTCATCACTTTTTTGTGGAAGGCGGGTGTCGGTTACCATGGCATGAAACAGCTTCTGGACGTGCCGGAAGAAGTACGGGGCGACCGCAAATACGACAGCTCCATCGTGCCGGACCTCAGG
Organism: Desulfovibrio sp. 6_1_46AFAA; assembly: GCF_000224635.1. Classification (NCBI taxonomy): domain Bacteria; kingdom Pseudomonadati; phylum Thermodesulfobacteriota; class Desulfovibrionia; order Desulfovibrionales; family Desulfovibrionaceae; genus Desulfovibrio; species Desulfovibrio sp. 6_1_46AFAA. The sequence continues at coordinate 69,926 of NZ_JH114300.1, read as the reverse complement.
GTTGAAAATCTGTCAGTGAACTATGACGACAAACCTGTGCTGAAAAACATAAGCTTTGAGGCCAGCGCATCCGCCATAACCGCCATTGTCGGCTTTAGCGGTTCCGGTAAGAGCACTCTGGTCGCGGCCCTTGCAGGCATGGAGCGCCTGAGTTCCGGCCGAATCACCGTGGGCGGCATAGATCTGCAGGAGTTCGCAAGCGGCGAGCTCGGCAAACTGATGGCTCTGGTTTTTCAGAATCCCTTTATTTTTTCGGGAACAGTAAGGGAAAATCTCTGCCTTGGCCTGGACAACCCTTCACAGGAACAAATTGAAGCCGCCGCCCGCATGGTCCAGTGTGACAAATTCATTAAAAGCCTGCCCAACGGTTACGACACCCGGATCGGTTCCGGCGGCGAAGTCCACCTCAGCGGCGGCCAGCGCCAGCGGCTGGCCCTGGCCCGCATGGCTCTGCATAATGCCCCGGTTGTTTTGCTTGATGAGGCCAGCGCTTTTGTCGATCCCGAAAGCGAGGAAGCCATTCAGAAAGGACTGTCAAATTTTCTGAAAAACAAGACCGTCATCGTCGTCGCGCACCGGCTGTCGTCCATCGCCCATGCCGACAACATCATCGTGCTGGACAAGGGAGCCATTGCAGAAAGCGGAACCCATGCGGAGTTGCTACAGCAGAACGGCGTATACAGCCGCATGTGGGATGCCTGGCAAACCACACGCTCGTGGGAACTCTGTTCTCCTTCTGAAAAAAACAGCTCCGGGGGCAAAGATGCTTAAGAATATACTTGCCTTTATCCAGGGAAAGCAAAAGCCCCTGTTACAGGCCATTGTACTGACTTTTTCCGTTCAGGCAGTACAGACCGCAGCCTATCTTCTGGTATTCTTTTTAATGCTCTATCTGACGTCAGATCCCACATACATCGGCATTCATGCATTCAGCCTCGCTCTGCTCCTGCTCGCGCTGGGGTACTACTTTGTCAGCTTCGCGGCATCATCCGCTTCGCTGAAATCGGGCTATGATATTGTCGCCGACATAAGGGTTCGCCTTGCCGCCCATCTGCGCACACTGCCGCTCTCGTACTTCAGGCGCACCAACAATGCCAAGATCAGCGGCTGCTTTCTGCACGACATGGTCGACGCTGAGTCCATTTTTTGCGTATACATTCAAGAGATGGCCGCCTGCATAGCCATTGTTCTCATGCTGGGAATCGCCACGGCATTCGTGACCGGCCCCCTGAGCCTCATCCCCCTGGTGGGGATTGCAGCCTCTTTGCCCATCCTTTACAGGGCCTACACCGCCACCGGCTCAAAAACGCAGGGGTTCCTGGACAGCAGAGCTCTGGCGGACAGCACGCTCCTGGAATACCTCGGCGGCATCGCTGAGCTCAAGGCCAACGGCATCACGGGACGCGGCTTTACGCCCTGGACAATGGCCAACGCCCGCTTTCGCAAGCTCGCCCTTGAGCTGGAAATCAAGGTCGGCGACCTGTGCCGCTCCTATATCTCTCTGTTGGATATAGTCTTTATCGCTACCGTGGCTGTCGGCGGGTGGGCCGTTTCCACTCACAGGGCTGATGCTGCCGTACTGCTTTTCATCCTTCTTATCAGCGGCAGGTTTTACGAACCATTGCAAAATATTGGCGTCTTTTTGACGGAATTCAGATTCGCTACGGAATCCTTGCGCCGTATTACGTCGATTTTTCAGGAAAAGAGCTTACCCCAGTTGCCCGGCTACACGCCACCAGCTGATCTGAACATTACTTTTGACCGTGTATCATTCTCCTATGGGCAACGCCAGGTCCTGAACGATATATCATTTCACATGCCTCAGGGTACGGTTACCGCCCTTGTCGGGGAGTCCGGAAGCGGCAAAACCACCACAGCCAACCTCCTGCTGAGATTCTGGGATGTCAGCGGCGGATCTATCCGTATCGGCGGAACCGATATTCGGACGTTTTCGCAAAACGATTTCTACAAACTGTTCAGCGTGGTATTTCAGGATGTATACCTGTTCAACGATACCGTGCTGAACAATATACGCATGGCCTCTCCCCAGGCGAGCGAAGAAGAAGTGATGGAGGCGGCCCGCAAGGCTCACTGCCATGAATTTATCATGGAACTGGAAAACAAGTACGACACCATGGTCGGGGAAGGCGGGGCTCGCCTTTCCGGCGGCGAGCGCCAACGCATTGCCATAGCCAGAGCCATTTTGAAAAACGCTCCCCTACTGGTGCTTGATGAGGCCACAGCCTCCGTGGACCCCGAAAACGAGCTCCTGATCCAGGAGGCGCTCAAGACCCTCGTCAAGAACAAGACTCTGCTGATCATCGCCCACCGGCTGTCCACCGTGCGCGGGGCGCATCAGATACTCGTGCTCAAGGAAGGCGGCATTGCTGAAAAAGGAAGCCATGAGGAACTAATGCGCCGCAAGGGCATTTACTATCAATTCTGGCAATGCCAGGAACGCCTGAAGTCCTGGAGCATTTAGCCGCGACCGGCCATGGGAGAATCATTCCATCGGCCCAGGCACTTAATGAAAATGAAATTAAAATTCTTTTCTATAACATCAAAGATTACTTCCCGAGGTCGTCATGGACTTGCCCCCCAATATTGAAGAGGTTTTCCCCGTAACTCCGCTCCAGGCCGGTATGCTCTTCCACGACCTTAAAGAGCCGGGCGCCTCTGTCTATATCCAGCAGTACGCCTTTGCCGTCAGGGGTCGCTTTGACATGCGAAAACTGGACGCGGCCTGGATGCTGACGCTCCAAAGGATCCCCTCCCTGCGTACTTCCTTTCACTGGGAAGGACTGAGCAAACCCCTGCAGGCAGTGCATGCCAAGGTTGACTACAGATTTCACCATGAAGACCTGCGCGCCCTGCCTCCGGATGGACAGGAAAAAAGACTGCGCCGCTTTATGGAGGAAGACCGGGCCGTGAGCTTCGCACTCGACAGACCTCCGCTGGTTCGTTTGGCATTCCACCACCTCAAGGATGACCATCTGCATATGCTGCTGACATTGCATCATATTGTGGCGGATGGCTGGTCAATCGGTGTGCTTTTCGAAGAGTTTTGCAAAGCCTATTCCTGCGGATCTTCTCCACTACCGACCGGCAGAGGCAACCTCCCCTCCATGCGCGCATATGTGGCCTATCTGGGAGCCAAAAACAACGAAACCTCCTTGCGCTGGTGGGCCGCCAAACTTGACGCCGCCCAATGCCCTCCCCTGCCACGGAGGAAAAAACATCCCCGGGGCGACGGAGAAGAAGTGGATCAAAGCGGCATGCCGGGCAGGCTGGAGCATTCACTGACTGAGGACGAAACGGCGTTTCTGACACGATCCGCCGCCGGGCTGGGCCTGACCCTGAACGTCTTTTTTCAGGCGGCATGGGCGCATGTTCTTTCCGTAAACTCAGGCCGTGCCGACGTGCTTTTCGCCTCAAGCTTTGCGCTCCGCCCAGCCGAAATTCCCGATGTTGAAAAAATCTTCGGCCCGCTGCTGAACGTTCTTCCCATTCGCATTGCCTTCAACGGGCAGATATGCCGCGACTGGCTGCAATCCATCCAGAATGACATGATTGAAGCAGCCGAGCACGGCCATGTGTCAGTCACCGCATTGCGTGAACTCTGCACCGCCAGTGCCGACGGCAGTTTTATCAATACCATGACCGTATTCGAGAATATTTCCGGCCAAGGCAACGGGGAACTTCCCTTTGAGATGACCGTTGAGGAAAGCTTTGAAAAAACCAGTTACCCCCTGACCGTCATGGGCTTTCCCGAACATACGCTTCGCCTGGCGCTCATCTATGACCGTCGACTTTTTTCCGACTTCGATGCGGAAACCATGCTTCTGCAAATGAAGGAGTTCATGCTCGCCCTGGCGCATGGCCGGGATCTCCCTCTTTCCCAGATCACCACCGCTCTTTCCGCAGCCCCTGCGGACAAGGCCGTTATACTTGCCGGGGAGGAGCATATTTTTCCCCCCTTTGATCCCTGGCTTGTTTTTGATTCCCTGGTGAAACGGAAAGAGGACGAACCGGCCCTTATACTGGCGGCAGATCCGGCGGACAAAAAAAGTGGCAAAAAGCGGGATATCATTGTCAGCTACGGCGAACTGCACAAGAAGGCGGATCATATTGCCGCCCTGCTTCATGGCCGAGGATTCGCCGCCGGAGACAAGGCCGGAATCCGCGCTGTACCCGGCGCGGACATGATCGCCGCCATGCTGGCCGTATGGCGGCTGAACGGCGCATGGATGCCCCTGCCCCCAATCTATCCTGAAAGACAATCAGTGAGAATAATTGAAGATTCCGGGATAACCGTTCTTATTGCCGGACAAGGCCTGTGGAATGACCGACACATGCCCGGCTCCTTGAACAGCGTTCTCTTTATTGACGGTTTCGACAGCGACACCACGGACGATGCGGGACACTCTCTACCCTCGCATATTGCGGCAGACCAGAGGGATGTGGGCTGCTTACTGTATACCTCCGGCTCAACGGGGCGGCCCAAAGGGGTTTGCCTGAGCCACGCCGGTCTCGGCAACCGCCTTCAGTGGATGTGGAAAGAGTACCCCTGGCAAAAAGGCGAGCGGGCCTGCGCCAAAACGACCACTGCTTTCGCAGACTTTTTCTGGGAAATTTTTGGCGCTCTTTTGGCGGGCACGCCCGTGGTGATTCCCAGCGCCGACTCCGCCAAGGACATTGCCTCTCTCGCGGAACTTGTCCACGAGCATGCTGTCAGCCGTCTGGTCATCACGCCCTCGCTGCTTTCCGCCCTGGTGGGCTCCGGACTGTTCGGCAGGTGGATGAACCGTCTCAGCCTTTTGTCCTGCAGCGGCGAGTCCCTTTCACCGAGGCTGGTGGAAAGCATACTCGCCCAAGTTCCGGAAGTGCGCCTCCTGAACCTCTACGGCTCGACAGAAGTGACGGCGGACGCGACCTGGCATGAAGCTTCCGCTTCCGGTAGCCTGGGCGACACGGTCTCCATCGGCAAGCCCATTGCGAACACCCTTGTCGCCGTCGTGGATGAAAACGGACGCCCCCTGCCACGCGGGGAAGAGGGAGAGATTCTTGTTTCCGGGGCCTGCCTTGCCACAGGCTACCACAATAACGAAGACATGACCCGCAAGTGCTTCCGCAAATTTCCGGCACTGGAGGCATTCAGTCCCGGCGCGACATGGTTCTCCACCGGCGACCTGGCCCATATAGGTCAAGATGGCCTCCTCTATTACAAGGGCCGCAAAGACAGGCAGGTCAAGATACGTGGCGTACGCGTGGAGCCTGATGAAGTGCGCCACATCCTTGAAAAGCACCCCGCCGTTTCAGAGGCCGTTGTCTACGGCGTTCTTGACAGGACGGAACAAAAACGGCTTGTGGCCTATATCGCTCCTGACAGCCGCCGTAATGATCATGTCAATGCCGGTACAAGCCATCTTGAGCAGTGGAAGCATCTTTACAACGCGACTTATGAAAAGATCGCGCAAAAAGGCAACTTCACCGCAGACTACCATATATGGGTCAGCAGCTATACCGGCCTGCCGCTCACGCGGGAGGAAATGGACGAGTGCATGGCTGAAACCGTGCGTTCCATCACGGCATTGAATCCGGAGCGCATTCTTGAGATCGGCTGCGGGCAAGGTTTTCTGCTCTTCCCCCTGAAGGCCGTCTGCCGCCAGTACACAGGCACGGACAATGCGCCGGAAGCCTTGCTGCGCCTGTCCCAGGCCCTGGAAACCCCGTGGCGGGACGGGCAGGCATCCACAAAGGGCGTTTGCCTGTACGAAGGGCATGCGCACGATCTTTCCATGATCAGGGACGAGCCCTATGACACTGCGGTATACAATTCCGTTGTTCAGTATTTTCCCGACAGGAAATACCTGCTCACGGCCCTGGAACAGGCCATAGGAAAGCTGGGCCACGGCGGAAGGATATATCTTGGAGATCTGCGCAATTATGATGCGGAAGATATTTTTCGCTACAGTCTATTGATACATAGCCACAAGGACCAGCGCGGCACGGAAAACGAGTTCCTGGTTACGGACGTGCTGAGCCGTACGGCCAGGATGAAGAGCGGCGAAAAAGAACTGCTGGTGTCTCCGCGCTTTTTCCATCAACTGCCCGGCAGCCTGCCTCGCGTCCGCGCGGTGGAAACCATGCCCAAGCGCGGACATGCCGACAACGAACTGACACGGTTCCGCTATGAGGCTTTTCTTTACCTGGATACCATCCCGCTGCGCGAATTTTGCGGCAGCTCCGTCCAATGGGACGCGGCAAGGCACGGGCGGCGGGAACTTGCCCGAATGGTCCGCCAGGCCACGCAAAAGGGGATGGATTTATGCGTCCGGCGCATGGCCAACGCGCGCCTGACCCCTTGGCTGCGTTTCAAAATGGCGCTTGAAGATGCCGTGGCTTCAGGCGAAATGTTCTCCTCCATGTCCATGCTGTTACAAAAAAGCGAAGCTCATGAAGAAAGTGCGGGATTTACCCGCGAAGCCCTGCATGATCTTGCCCAGGAAACGGAATGCGAGGTGGATGTCCATTTTGCTTCTGACGGACTTTCCATCGACGCGCTTTTCCGTCCCAAGGGCAGCGGCAAAGCCGCACTTCCCCTTTCCGGCGCTGATGATCGCACGGAAGGCCCGCTATCCAACTCTCCCGTTGAGAACCGCGTACAGATCAACTTGCGCACAGAGCTTGAAAAATATCTTGAGGAGCAATTGAGCGCTCCCATGAGACCGGAAATATTGCTGTTTTCAAAATTCATACCCAAAACCCTCACCGGGAAAATTGACGTCAAGCAACTGCCCAATCCCTTCCGCCAGGAACAGGATGCAAAGGGCAGTCTGCCGCAAACAAGCGAAGAGAAAAAGCTGGCCGAGATATGGCGCGGCCTGCTCGCAGTGCGGCATGTTTTCAGGGAAGACGACTTTTTCAGGCTGGGCGGGAACTCCATCTCCATTACGCAACTGGCTTTTATATTGCGAGGAGAATTCGGCAATCATGTGAACTTCAGGGATCTTTACCAGGTTCCCACCCTTCGCGACATGGCCGCCTATCTTGCCGGAAACGTGAAGCCCGGGTGCGTCGAGGGCCTGTCCGACGCCCATCTCAATATCCCCGAGGGGCTGCCCGAGGAAGACATTCACATGGCTGACGCCGCTGTGCCGGACTCCCTGGCGGCTCATCCCCTGCTCCCCGGCCAGCGCATCCTTGTGACAGGCGCTCCTGGAGCCATCGGGCTTTGGGTGTTGTCTCATCTGTTGGAGCGGCGCGATTGCACCATCCTTTGCCTGGAAGAGCCGGAAGGCTCCACCGGCAATGCCGGTCCGCTGGAGTGCCTGCAACAGCGCATGCGCGAATCCCATTGCTGGCACAGCGACTACGCGCGCCATCTGCGCATGGTTCACGGGCGGCTGGGCGAGGAGCGTTTCGGACTGGGCGAGGCAGAGTGGGCGCGCCTGGCCGACAACATCGATCTTGTTGTGCACAGCGGCCTCAAGGTGAATCTGGCGCAAAGCTATCGCAACCTGCGCCGGATCAATGTGGCGGGCACAAAAGAGGCCATTGCGTTCTGCTGCGCGGGCCGGTGCAAGCCTCTGCATTTTATCAGCAGTCTGTCCATTGCCGACCACAGTGCGCGTGAAGAGAGCAGCATCATCCGGGAAGACGATGATTTCACATCCAACAAGGGACTTTCAAGCGGCTATATCCTCAGCAGATGGGTTATGGATGCCATGGTGCGCAGGGCCGGGAACCGGGGGCTGCCGGTAGCCATTTACAGGTTCAACACCGTCGGCGGCGACACTGTCAGCCATCATTGCGATACGACGGAAATTTACTGGCGGCTCCTGCGGGTCTGCTGCCAGATGGGTCTTGTGCCTGAAAGCCGTCGCCTTGTGGACATTGTTCCCGTTAATGTGGCGGCCTCTGTCGTTCCAAGCATAGCGACCCGCGCGGGAAGCTACGGCCGCGCCTTTCATATCTGCAATCCGAGACCGGAACCGTGGGGCTGCTGGACAGACTACCTGAACCGCCTGGGCTACAACGTTTCACTTGTGCCCTCCTCGGACTGGGTACGGCATCTCAATCGGGAGGCGGAAGGCAGCAATGACGACAATCTGCGAATACTGCTTTCCATGGTCAGGCAGGACGGCGGCGACAGCATAAAGCCCCTGCGCATCGACATGAGCAACACCCTCGGCATGGCCGCACCGAAAATTCCCCCGTTTTCCTTTGAACTTTTTAAAAAATACCACAGCGTTATGCTCAGGGAGGGATGGCTTCCCAATCCCGGAGCGCAATAGGATAATTTTTTTACATTTCCGGGGGTGCTTTTTTGTATTGCTATCCATATCCTTGAACAGGTTGACGTGTGTTTGGGCAGTTCTGTGTCCAAACACACGTATTGGGGGTGGACGCACGTCGTCCAATTGAAAAAGAAATTCATTTTTATTTCTAAGGAGGAACCCATGTCGCCAGCCAAGAGCAAACTTGGCAACTACTGCCTGTACCTTATGATCACCGCATGCCTGTGCGCTGCGCCAGTCGTCGCCATGGCGGAGGAAGACGACGCCAAAGAACCCCGGCAAAATTCGGGCACGGATGAGGCAAAAACCAATAATGCCACGCCGTACGGACTGCCGCCGGTTATCGTGACGGTGGATAAAAGAAAAACCGAGGTACAGAAGACGCCCATGACCTTGACCGTGCTGGATTCACAACAGCTTGACGACAAGGGCGTCACCAAGATTGACGACGTGTTGCGGCGCGTACCCAACCTCTCCGTCAACCGGGGCATGGGCGGCATGAACTATATGTCCTTTCGCGGCGCGCCCACGGTCATCCCCACGGAAACCAACCCACTGGTGATCTATGTGGATGGCGTTCCCGCGGACACTTTTATGAACATGGACGCCTCTCTTCTGGACATCGAACGGGTCGAAGTGCTGCGAGGTCCGCAGAGCGTCATGTACGGCAAAAACTCCTTCGGCGGCATTATCAACGTCATCTCCAAAAAGCCGGACAATACTATCAGGGGGAAGGTCTTTACCCGCGCCGAGTCATATGAGGGCTACGCCCTCGGCGGAACCGTGAGCGGCCCTCTGAAAGAAGACCTGTTCTATATCTCCCTGTCCGCCATGCATGATCAGTCGGAAGGCTACATGGACGTCTCGGGCCGCGACAGAAGCAATACCAGTCAGAAAGACAGGTTCAAGGGAACGCTTCGCCTCACGCCTACAAAGCAGGTTGATATTTCCCTGCACGGCGACTACACCCGCTCGCGCGAGCGGCCCGCCTACATCAAGGGAGACGAACCGACTCTGGACTCCTTTTCCACCAACAAGGACTACTCCGACAGCGACACCCTGAACCTGGCCCTGACCGCCTCGGTGGACATGGACTTCATGACCTTCAACTCCGTAACGACCTATCGCACTGAAACCATAGACTTCCAGGCATATCTCAATCCGGTGATGCCTATGGCGGACACCTCCGGCCGTAATATCGTACGCAAAGAAGTCACCCAGGAATTCCGGCTCAATTCCCCTGAAGACAGTAAAGTGCAGTGGCTGCTCGGGCTGTACGGAAGTTATACCGACCTGGACATCAAAAACATCTACGCCAATTACATGCCCATGTATGGCTTCGACAACATATCACTGAATCAGCCCTTCAAGCAAACCACTCAGGAAATAGCGCCCTTCGGCCAGATTGACATTCCGCTTACGGAATCGGTCCATGCCATCGCCGGATTGCGCTGGTATAACGCCTACAAGTCCGCCACCATCAAATATGAGCCCAACAGCGACATGCAGGCGCTTTTCGGTTCCAAACCCATGGAGACCAGCCCGGACAAGAGCTGGAGCGAGCTGCTGCCCCGTTTTGCGCTCACCTGGCAGATAAACCCCAGCGACATGATCTACGCGGGCGTGAGTCGCAGTGCCGTGCCCGGCGGCTTCAACTACGGTGCTTCCACGCCGACCGAGCTCACCTACGATTCCCAGACCGCCTGGAACTATGAAATCGGCGCCAAAACCGGCTGGTTTGACAACAAATTCCTGGCAAATCTGAGCTTGTTTTACTCGACCTTCGAAAATCTCCAGATCATGGAATACAACCCCACCCTTGCCGCGTATGTGGCGAGAAACGCCGGCAGGGCTTCCAGCTACGGCGCAGAACTGGACCTTACCTGGAGGATACTCGAAGGCCTCGAATTCGATCTGAGCGGCGGCTATACCTATGCGCAGTATGACGACTACAGAACAATGGATACCACGACCGGCAGGGACGTCTCCTATGACGGCAAGCGCATTCCCTACACGCCGACCTTTTCCGGCACCGCCGGGTTGCAGTACAGGCATTCCTCAGGAGTCTTCGCCCGCATGGAAGCCATCTATGCCGACAAGCTCTACTGGGATGACGCCAATGACTATTACCGTGATCCCGTAACCGTCTTCAACGCGCGTCTCGGATATGAAGGGGACAACTTCGACATCTATCTGTACGGAAAAAATATTTTCGGTACGCGTTACCTTCAGTCCTATGCATCCACAACGTCCATAGGCGTCATGGCGCCTCCGCAGACCTTCGGCGTGGAGCTGGCCTACCGCTTCTGACCGCATTGGGAACCCGCCGGGGAAATCCGGCGGGTTCCTGTCAACGACGCTTTCCTTCCCGCCATGGAGGTTCAACGTGACCATATCCGGGAAAAATCTGCGGGCTCTGTCCCTTGAGGAACTGGCTGCCCTCGCGGCTTCCATCTACCCTCAAAAACAGGCCGCCGCTGAAAAAGGTCCGGCCGAACCGCATGATGCGCCGCCGTGGGAAATGATCCCGGAGAATGAAGGCGCAAACGGGCTTTCTCTTGCTCAGGAGCGCCTCTGGTTCATGGATCGTCTCTCCCCGGAAAATCCTTTCTACAATATCCCATTCGGCCTTGAAATTACAGGAAGCTTGAATCATAGGGCTTTCTGGCAGGCATGGCTTGCGGTCATTGCCAGGCATGAATGCCTCACAAGTGTCTTCCCCGCCACGCCGGACGGCACGCCGGAACTGAAGCATATTGATGCGGAACAATGCGCCCTGCGCATGGTCGACATACGAGCCTCCGACCGCGCGCAGCGGCAAAAAACGCTTCGGGAAGCCATGAAAAAAGAAGCTGCGACCGGTTTTTCCCTGGCTTCCGGCCCTCTGGCGCGCGGCACGCTCTATCAACTTGAGGATACCAGCCATACACTGCTTTATACGTTTCATCATATTATTTTTGACGGCTGGTCGCTGGCTGTCTTTCTTGATGAACTTTTCGCCGTCTACGAAGGCATATGCACGGGAAACGTCCCGGACCTGCCGAAACCGCCAAGCTATGCGCGCTTCGCCCGATGGCAGCGGGCCGGCATGGACGGGCCGCATGCCCGGCAGGAAAGAGATTGGTGGAAAAAGCACCTGGACGATCTGCCCAGTCTGGAAGTGCGCCCAGATTTCCCCCGGCCCGACGTGCAGAGCTTCAAGGGGCATACCCTTTCCTTTTCCGTACCGCACAAAGTCAGTTCCGCCATCGACGCACTGGCCCACCGGCATGGAGCCACCCCCTTCATGGCCTGGCTGGCAATATACGCCCTTATCTTGGGCCGCATGTCCGGACAGTCCTCCTTTGCCGTCGGCAGTTCCATATCCGGCAGGGAACATCCGCTGACAGAGCGGATGGTAGGATTTTTTCTGAACAATCTTGTGGTCAGGACGGATATTAACTCCGACGCGGACTTTATCTCCCACCTCCGGAACATCCGGCAAAGCGTGCTGCTCTCCCTTGAGCACGCCGGGTTGCCCTTCCAGTTTATCGCCGAGGGCCTGGGACAGAACCTCGACATAAGCCGCAACCCTGTATACCAGGCGGCCCTCACCTACCAGAACGCGCCTATGCCGCGCAATCTGCCTGCAGGTCTTGAACTGCGCTCCATCTTTGTTCCCTCAAACTCGACCCACCTGGATATGGAGCTGCTTGTCGAGCCCGGGACGAAAGGACACACCCTCTACCTGACCTATGCCACGGATATTTTTTCCCTTCAGACCGCAAAGGCCGCCTGCCGGGCCTTGTCCGTCATGGCGGAAAAGTTGGCATCCGATCCCGCTCCCCCCTTGCGCGTGCTGCTGCGTGACCCCGAAATTTTTTCTTTTCCCTTCAGCGGTCATGAATCCGTCATTTCCGGACCTGAAAAGCCCCATGCATTTCGGGATGTCTGGAGCAGGTTTATGGGCTGCGTCCACACCCGCTTCGAATCCGTGGCCCTGAAAATCCGTCCACCCAGGCATGCGGATGCGCCGGAACAGGATATCACCTATGCCCGGCTTGCGGCCATGGTTGACGGCGCGGCACGCCTTCTGAGCGGACAGGGCCTTGGTCCCGGAAAAATCGTGGCCCTGATGCCAGCCTCGCCCCTGGATCTGATTGTCGTCATGCTCGCCGTATGGCGCACGGGAGCGGCCTGGGTTCCTCTCGACCCCGACCATCCGTCCACCCGCAACAGAGATATTATTTTATCTTCCGGCGCATCCATTCTTGTTGCCGTCCCCGAGCATCTGGAAGCCCTGTGCCGGAGCGGATTGCCCGATGGGGCCGTCCGCCTGCTGCCCGCTCCCCTCCGGTTGGATTACGCCGCCCAACTCCCTCCGCCTCCGCCCGCGTGCACGACCTCCGCCGAAGACCTGGCATGCATTCTCCACACCTCCGGCAGTACGGGCATTCCCAAGGGGATAGAACTTACGCACGGAGCCATGGCCCATCGGTGGGAATGGATGTGGCGTCGCCTGCCCTGGCAGGACGGCGACCTGGCCTACCTCAAGACGTCTCCGCTTTTTGTGGATTTTTTGTGGGAAGTTTTCGGCGCGCTGCTGGCCGGAACGCCGCTTCTGATCACAGACCGCGCCCCGGCCCGGAATGTGCCCGCCATGGTGGAGGAAATGGAACGCCACGGGGTAACGCAGATCGTCCTTGTCCCCTCCCTGCTCTCAGCCATGACGCGGGTCCCGGGAGGAATCGCGGGAAGACTGCCCGGTCTGAAAACCATTCTGAGCAGCGGCGAACCCCTTGCCCCGGAGCTGGCGGTTTCTGTCGTCAGGGCCATCCCCGGTATTCTCATCGTAAATCTCTACGGCTCCACCGAAGTCATGGACGCCACGTATTTCTGCATATCCGGGGACAATGCGGAAGATGTCGCCGCCATGAAGGACGTGCCGCTCGGCGTCCCCATTGACGGGACCAGTGTGGCTCTTATGGACGATTTCTCCCTGCCGGTCGCGGCCGGAAGCACGGGCGTCATTCATATCGCCGGGCCGAGCCTGGCGCGGGGTTACAGGACGCCTGACCATAACAGAGCCTTCCTGCGCCTTGACGGCGAGGACGGCCAACGCCGCTGGTTCCGCATCGGTGATCTGGGCCGGATAGATGAGAACGGTAACCTCCACTATCTGGGACGCAGGGATCAGCAGATAAAAATACGCGGCGTTCGCATCGAGGCCGATGCAGTCAGGGATGCTATGCAGGCATACGTGGGCGTGCAGGAGGCCGTTGTCGGGATTTGGAGTGACAGATTCGGGCATCAGCGTCTGGCCGGTTTCATTATCATGGAAAATCACGTTCCGGAAGAACAACAGGACCGCTATGCGCAGGAGTTACGCGGTTTTTTGCTCGAAAGGCTTCCAACCGTAATGGTGCCGGACAATATAAGGGTGGTCGCCCAGTGGCCCCGGACGCCCTCGGGAAAAATCGACAGGCAAACTCTTCTGAAATCTCTGGAGACGGAAAATACGGAACGTCCGTCCGGTATGCCGACGATCGGGGACAGCGTCAAAAGGACTCTTGAAAGGTTGTGGCGGGAAGCCATCGGCCTTCAGAACATCTGCACGGAAAAAAACTTTTTTGAAGCCGGCGGCAATTCTCTTTTACTCGTCCAGCTTCACGAAAGCATCCAGAAAGAATTCCACACGGAGTTCCCCCTCACCGAGTTGTTCCGACACCCCACGATTGAAAGTCAGGCGGCCCTGTTGCGCAGGCGTGAGGTAGGCGGAAGGCCTCAGGCATGCGCGCCCGCGCAGGGGCAGCCGCCTTCCGGCATGCGGGCGCGCAGAATCGCCGCGAGAGCGGCTTCTTTCCGGCGGGAGCATTACTGATGGACTGCAACAAAACACAAAATGATTTTCTGGCCGTGGTGGGCATGGCCTGCCGTTTTCCGGGCGCGGCCTCGCTTGAGGAATTCTGGGAAAATCTTCTGGCCGGTCGGCAGGCCATGAGCCCTGTCGGTGAACAGGCGCTCAACGCGGGTCCGCATAAAAACGTCTGGCGGCTTCCCGGATATGTCCGCATGTGCTGCCGCCTTGAGGATGTGGAGTTCTTTGACCCGGACTTTTTCGGCCTTTCCACGGCTGAAGCCGAAATTATGGACCCGCAGCACCGCCTGCTGCTGGAGACGGCCTGGCGCGCGCTGGAAAATTCCGGCGACACGCGGCCCGACGCCGAAAAAAAGCGAACCGGCGTCTATGCCAGCGTCAACATAAGCTCATACATGCTGGGCAACCTGTACAGCCACATGCTGACGGGAACGCTCGATCCCTTTGAGGTGCTGCTCGGAAACGACAAGGACTATCTCGCCACCCGCATAGCCTACAGACTGGGGCTGCGCGGCCCAGCCGTCAGCGTCCAGACCGCCTGCTCATCGTCGATGGCCGCCCTGCATATGGCTTGCCAGGCGCTTGTTTCCGGCGAGTGCGACAGAGCCCTCGCCGGCGCGGCGACAATCCCCCTGCCCGCCGAACTTGGCTATATGTACATACCCGGCGGCATGCGCTCGCCGGACGGCCGCTGCCGACCTTACGACGCAAACGCCGCCGGAACGATCTTCGGCAGCGGCGTCGCGGCGGTTGTGCTGAAGAGGCTGGAAGACGCCGTGGAAGCCGGAGACGGAATCTGGGCCGTCATACGCGGCAGCGCCATCAATAACGACGGGCGGGAAAAAGTCAGCTTCACGGCTCCCAACCTGGCCGCCCAGGCCGCCGTCATACAGGAGGCCATGCTCATGGCCGGGGTATGCCCGTCCGACATGGCTTTTGTGGAGGGGCACGGCACAGCTACACCTCTGGGGGATCCGATAGAAGTGGCGGCCCTGCGCGCGGCCTATGCCGGTCATGAGAAAAAGAGCGCTGTATATCTGGGTTCTGTCAAGGGCAACGTGGGGCACCTTGACGCCACTTCCGGCATGGCCGGATTCATCAAGGCAGCGCTCAGTCTGCACCACGGCGTATTTCCCGGCACCGCCAACTTCACCCGCATCAATCCCCGCTTCGGCGACGGCATCGCCCCGTTCGAGGTCAACGCGGAGCCGCGTCCTCTTGACGACGACCCGCAAAACCGTATCGGCGGAGTCAGCTCATTCGGATTCGGCGGCACCAATGTGCACATGATCCTGCAGGGCGCACGGCAAAAAACGTCCACCCCGGTATCCTCCCCGCCCGAGCCCCAGCCTCTCTTCCTGTCGGCGGACACGGAGCGGGAAATGGAGAGGCTTGAGCAGGCCCTTTCCACCTGCCTTCAGCGTGAAGAGCCAAGCCCTCCCCCACTGCGGGACCTCGCCTTTACCCTCGCCACCGGGCGTCGGCACGGGCGTTTACGGCGCATTGTCACAGGCCAGGCCCCACAGGACGTTCTCGCCGCGCTCGGCAATCATGATCGCTTTCCCGTAAAAAGCGCGGACGGCAAAAAAGAAATCTGCTTCCTTTTCCCGGGCCAGGGTTCGCAGTCGCCCCACATGCTGCGGAGTCTTTACCGGCAAAACCCGCGCTTTCGTGAACTGCTGGCCGAAAACCGCAGGCATATTCTTGCGGCGGGGGGTCCGGACATTCTCAATCTGCTGCGCGAGAGCTGGGATGACGAGCCGGGTTCTTTTGGGCGCATCACACGGACCGACATGATGCAGCCGGTTCTTTTCGCCCTTGAGCTTTCCCTGGCCACCCTGCTCGAGGAAGCGGGAGTCCGGCCTGCATGCCTGCTGGGACACAGTTTGGGCGAAATTGCCGCCGCCTGCTTCGCCGGAGTGTTCACGCCGGTGGACGCGGCCCGGCTGGTTACAAAACGCGGAGCCCTGATGCAGCAGGCCCCCGAAGGAAGAATGCTCGCGGCCCTGCTGCCGCGCGAAAAGTTGAGCCTGGCCCTTGGCCCCCTTCTGGACCGAATGGAAACAGTCGTCATCAACAGCCGGTCCAATTGCGTGCTTTCCGGGCCGGAGAATATTCTGGAGCAGGCGCGGGAGGCGCTGGAATGCGCAGGCGGGGCCGGTATTTTCCTGCGCACGTCCCATGCCTTCCATTCCTCCGCCATGGACGGCATTCTCGAAGTTTTTGAGACTGTTGCCGCTTCCATCCCCATGAACGCCCCGTCCATTCCGGTCATCAGCAACGTCACCGGCCGCTGGGCGGGAGATGAAATGGCGTCGCCCCAGTATTGGGTACGCCACATCCGCTCCTGCGTGCGATTCGACGCATGCCTCGAGACGGCCTTCGCCACCCCGCGCATGGCGCTGGAAATCGGTCCGGGCAGTGTGCTGTCTTCCCTTTTGCGGCAGCATGTCGGCCCGGACATTATCGCCTTCCCTCCCTTTGCCGAAGACGGCGGGCATCAGGTCCCGGCATCGATAGCGGAAGAATTGTGGCTCAACGGGGCGGACATAGATTGGCGGGGCATCCGCGCTGACGCGCGCCGCTGCCCCCTGCCGCAGCTTCCCATGCGGAAAAGGCGCATCTGGATCTCCCCGGAAGAAACGCCCGCTGTCCACCCCCCGGCCGAACCCGTCGAACATGCCGGAATATCCCAGCCGCAGGGCGGGGAAAGCCGCGCCGGGGCGCGCCGGATGGAAGATGTCATTGCCGCCATCTGGGAAAAAATATTGCGCATGCACCCGGTGGATCGTGACACGTCCTTTATCGAACTTGGCGGCAACTCCGTGCATGTGCTGCATATGATACGCCTGGCACAGGAAGAGGGCATCACCTTCAGCATGAAGGACGTGTTTGAGACAAAGACCGTCAACGCCCTGTGCCGACGCATTGATGAAACGGGGAAAATCCCCTCCGCCCCGTCTTCGCCCGGCACGCACGCTTCCACCGACGACATCGACAGCCGCGACATGGCCGTACTGCGACGCGTGTTCGACGCCGGGCAGGCCTGATCTTTTTCACAACAAGGCGATATTTCAAATAAAACCAGCAGCAACATTCACTCCCTGCCCCGTATGGCGGAGGTAGCATGGGCAAAATACCACGCGCCAAATTGTCTTTCCGCGCTCTCCTTCTGGTCTCGGCGACCATCTTTTCCCTGCATTTTGGGGCGGCTTCCATGCTCTGGCCCACAACCTGGGGGCGGGATTCCGGCCTGAGCTACCCCGTGGCCTTCATGGGCTTTTTCCTTTCGGGCATTTTTCTGCCATGGCTGGGATATCTGGCCGTCAGCAAGGGCAAGGCCACATTTTACGGCCTGACGCGAAACGTCGGCCGCAAATTCTGCCTGATCTACGGCGGCATCACTGTATTGGCTCTCGGGCCGCTCTTTGCCGTGCCCCGCATGAGCGCGGCATCCTGGGACGCCGTCAGCAGGCTTTTTTCCATAGAGGCCGGGGGTCGCGCCTTTCTGCTGTCCATATTGTTCATGCTTGCCTTTTACCTTGTGACGCTGTGGTTCTTCTATCAGAAGGGCGCCATTGTTAACCGGGTCGGGAAAATACTTGTTCCCGTCTTTCTGCTTATGGAAATCATTATCATAGCGGTCTCCATATACATGCCTGTCGGCGAGGCCGCCGGGAAAAACTATGCGCTTCACCCGCTGGGCTACGGATTCATCAACGGCTACCAGACCATGGACCTTATCTGCGCCATCATGTTTTCGGGCTTTATCATCTATGACCTGCAAATGCGTCTGGGCAACGATACGCGGTCCGTCAATCGCGCTCTGGCCGTGGCGGGCCTGTTGGGCTTTCTGATCATGGCCTGCGCGCAATTCGGCGAGATGTACAGAGGCAGCACGGCCAGCAGCGTCTTTCCCGATCTGAGCTATGCCAAACTCTCAGCCACCCTCGCTTTGGTGCAACTCGGTGTGGCGGGAGGCATAGTCTTCAATTTTTGCCTTTTCATGGCCTGCCTGAGCACAGCCATAGGACTGCTTGCCGGAACGGCTTCCTTTATCGAAGAGGCTTCAGGGGGGAAAATATCCTACAAAACTGCCTCCCTGCTCTGCTTTCTGACGGCATTCATCGTCAGTTGCGCCGGATTTGAAGCCATATTCACCTGGGCTACGCCAATACTGCAATTCATCTATCCGCCGTGCATAGCTCTGGCCCTGTGCCATGCCTTTCTCAGCAGATTTACAGGAGGCCTCAGAGCCGCCTGCTACGCGGCGGCCCTCTGGGGGATCGCGGACGCCGCGGCTGAATACCTCAAACTCTTCGGCGTCCAAGATCCGGGCCTGCTTCTGGCGCTGGTTCCCGGATATGAATACGGGCTGGCCTTCATATGGCTGACGGTCGCCGGATGGCTGTGCGGGCAAACGCTCGAATATCTGCATGCCCGCGCGCATGAAAACGTGCCCGCAATATAGGAGGCTTTCCCTTGGAAACCCACGTGCGGCCATATGTAGGTTCTGCTTTGGACAGCAAAAACATCCCTGTTCGTGACTCCGGCCTCTCCCTGCACAAACTCACTCTTGCGGAAAGCATAGGAATCATCGTCGGCACCAATATCGGCGCAGGCATACTGGGACTGGCCTATGCCTCGCGCAAGGCCGGTTACTTGCCCCTGCTGCTCTGGCTTGCCGTCGCCGGTATTTTTACATGCATTTCCATGCTGTATGTCGCGGAAATATGCCTGCGCACCAAGGGCAACCACCAGCTCAGCGGACTTGCGGAGCACCATCTGGGCAGGGCGGGCGCATGGCTGCTTTTCGCGGGCGTGGCGGCCAACAGCTACGGCGCGCTGACGGCCTACATAGCAGGCAGTGGAGAAATCATGAACAGTTTCTTCGGCTCAATGGGCGTCACCAGGCCCATCGGCAGCCTGCTGTTCTTCATCCCCGCCGTCATCATACTGTACACGGGCCTGAAGGCTGTGGGCAAAGGCATAACATTGATTAGCGGCTCCATGGTGCTGCTCATCGCCACTCTCATTGCGGCGACCATCACCCATGAAAAATCCACCCTGCAAAACCTGTGGCAGGCGCAATGGCCGAATATGCTGCCGGTTTTCAACATTGCGGTTTTCTGTTTTTCAGCCCAGTACATGGTTCCTGAAATCGCCCGCGGCAACAAGGACACGCCCCGCAGGCTCGCTCCTGCCATCATCGCGGGAATCGCGGGCAGCTTCATCCTGCTGGCCGCGGTGCCCGCCGCCGTCATCAGCCTGGACGGCATGGAAAATCTGAGCCAGGTGGCGACCATCACCTGGGGAACCACGCTTGGCGTATGGGCGTACTACACGGCCAATGTTTTCGCGCTGCTGGCCATGCTGACCTCATACTGGGGCCTGAGCGGCAGCCTTGTAAGCAATATTTTTGACCACTTTATGATCGGAAGGGACACCATCCCGGCAAAGCGTCTTTTCGTGCTCACCCTGGTCTGCATTCCTCCCTTTTTCATGGCATATTCCAATGCCGCGAACTTTGTGGACGCGCTTTACTTCGCCGGAACCTTCGGGGGCGTGTTTATAGCCACCCTGCCCATATTCATGCTGAACCGCGCGCGCAAGGCCAACCCCGAGCGCCTGCCGTGGCAGTGCGGCTGGTATGCCTGCCGCCCGGTGCAGGCCATCATTCTTCTGCTGTTTCTGGGCAGCGCCGTATACGCCGTGGCGGCGGCCGCGGGCTATATCCCACCGGCATGGTAGCCGGACGGCCGGGAACCCGTGACGCTTTTGTACATATTTTCTGCCGAATGGAGCAGTTTTAAGAAGCCGGGACGGATAGACTTGTTCAGATTGGCTGGGAATGACAGCATTCAACCCGTTTTTTTGGAGAACATGATGCCCTATTTCAGAGCCCTGCGTCAGGAAGCTCCGCATATTTTCAAAATATTCGGACCGTTGCTGATCTCCCAGTACGCCCAGATCGCCAACGGCATCATTGATACGGCCATGGCCGCGCGCTTGGGAACAGTCGAGCTTGGCGGCGTGGCTGTCGGCGTGGCCATCTGGATGCCCGTCTATATGTTCGTGATCGGCATACTCATCAGCGTGTTGATCCTCGTGGCGCAAAGTCACGGCGCGGGAAACCGGGACGGCGCGGTGGTTCTGGGCCACCAGGGACTCTGGATGGGCGGCGTTCTGGGGCTCGCGGCCTCGTGCATCATCATCCCGCTTTCGCAGTACGCCGCTTGGTTCGGCGCGGACGCCCAACTCATGCAGACCTCCCGCGCGTACATATGGTCCGTGGCCTGGGGGCTTCCGCTGGGCGGCATGGCCGTCAGCCTGCGCTTTTTCTGTGAAGGGCAGAATGTCGTCTTTCCCGTCACGGTCATGGCCGTCATCATTGTGGGCTGCAAAACCATTCTCAATTACGCCCTCATGTTCGGCAACCTTGGAGCACCGGCCCTGGGAGTTCAGGGCTGCGGCCTCTCTTCGGCCATATCCATGGGCCTTCTGTTGCTTATGCTCGCCTTTTATATCAGCTTTTCAAAGCACTTCGCCGCAAGACGATTTATGCGCCACATCCAGTGGCCGCGCTTTCAGACCATAAAACAATTTTTCAAGCTGGGGCTGCCCGTTGCTTTCGGTATAACATCCGAATATCTCGTTGCCTCCGTCATCACCATTTTTATCAGCACAACAACAGTTACAGCCGTTGCGGCCCACCAGGTGGCCTTCAGCTGCATGATGCTGTTTTTCGCCACCCCCGCAGCACTTTCCATGGCCGCCTCAATACGGGTGGGCAATTTGTGGGGAGAAAAGCACGTCGCGGAATCACGCGACGCCATCAAGGGCATCATGGCCCTGAGCGTCATCATCGGACTGGTTTTTACTGTTCTTATGCTGGCAGGCGCCCCCAGTCTCGCATACATGTTCTCAAAAGACACGGCGGTAGCCCTTCTGGCGGCTTCGGCCCTGCGCTTCGGCGCCTTCTTCCAACTGGCCGACTCCATGCAGGTCTGCCTCAACGGCGTATTGCGCGGAGTGGGGGATACCACAGCTCCCTTTGTAATCACGGCAATCGTCTATTGGCTTTTCTGCATACCGGTCGGCTATGTGCTGTCAGGCATGCCACTCCCCTGGGGTCTTGGACTTTCTCCCGATCTGCTGGGCATACGGGGCTGGTGGCTGTCTCTGACCATAAGTCTTTTTATCGTGAGCTTTCTTCTCGCGCGAAGGGTCAGGCACACTTTCTGGCTGGTCGCAAAATGAAACTCCGTGCAGACAAACCGCTCTCACCGGATTTTACGGCCATTGCGGGCAGACCGGCATAGCACCTTCGCAGACGCCATGCCGGTCATGCGGCTGCGTGTCGGGTGAAACGGCTTGTCCTTTTATGAAAAGAGATTTAAATTTCAATTTCATATAGAGGGGGAATGACAGAATGGATTCCTTGATTCACGCAGTACTGCAAGCGACTCTTATTTCCAAATTCGTCTTGGTACTGCTGCTGGCCATGTCCATCGCCAGCTGGACATACATGTGCGGCAAATGGTTGACGCTACGCGCTGCGCAGCGTCGTGCGCATGAAGGCCTGTCAGCCTTCGACAAGGCCGGCGAGCTGAAACGGGCGCTGCCCATAGTCGCAGCTGACGAGCGCTCTCCTCTCTACGGCATCACCCGGCGCGCGGTACGCGAATACAATCGCATTACCCGCACTGGAGATACGGAACGCCTGCTTAACGACAACGTTCGCCGCGCCCTGCATTTCGGCATTGCCGAGGAAATTGCGAAACTCAAGTCGTCCCTGGCCCTGCTGGCCACTGCGGCCAACACCGCTCCTTTTATCGGTCTCTTCGGCACGGTATGGGGCATTATGCATTCTTTTACCGCCATTGCCAAAATGAAGAGCGTATCACTGGCAACGGTCGCTCCAGGAATCGCGGAAGCCCTCATCGCCACGGCGGTCGGCCTGTTCGTGGCCATTCCCGCGGTATGCGGCTATAATATGTTTCGGGCCAAGCTGACCGGCATTGAGGGCGTATGCATCAACTACGCCGGGCAATTGCTCAACCGCCTGCAGCACGAAGCCGCCGAACACGGCGACGGCATCAGCTTCGCAGGAAAGGACTAGGCATGGCCGCTTCCTCTGACGACGATTTCGTGGCCGACATCAACGTGACTCCCTTTGTGGACGTCATGCTGGTTCTGCTCATCATCTTCATGGTCACGGCTCCCATGATGACCGAAGGCCTGGACGTGGCGCTGCCCAAGGTGGAGTCCTCCGAGGTACTGCCCACCGAAGACGATCACCTCATTCTGACGATCAAAGCCGACGGAGCGCTGTTCCTGGACGAATACGAAACGGGCCTGGCCGATCTGCCCGATGTGCTGGCCGTCCAGGTCAAGGGACAGGACCGGCAGCTTTTCGTGCGCGCTGACAAGGACGTACCCTACGGCATGGTGATGCAGGTCATGGACCGCATCCGCGGAGCGGGCATCGCCGATGTGGGACTGGTCACCACATCAACGCCGGTCGAAGAGCCCCCGGCGACTCCCGCAATGCCGGTTACGCCGACAGCCAGGGGAGGGAATTAGCCATGCGGACCGCAACCCGCGGCACAGCCCTGGCCTTCTCGCTGGGCATGCACGCCCTGCTGCTGGGCGGCTTTTTGCTGCTGGCGCGGGATGTTACCACCAGTACGGAAAGAGTCTATCGCGTGGCTCTGGCTGAACTGGCCCCAACCCCCAGCCAACCGGCACCCGTACAGGCAGCTCCCGAACCGCCCGCACCGCCTCCGCAGCCCCCGGAAGAGCCGCAACCGCAACCCAAAGAAGCGGTACAGGAAGTCCTAAAGCCGCTTCCCAAACCGGACGTGAAAAAAATCAGCCCCAAAAAGCGTGAAAAAGCAGCGCCCAAGGCGAAACCCGCCCCCACGCCCGCAGTCTCCTCCGCGCCTGCCGGACCCGTCCCCCGCAATGTGGGAGGGCTCAGCGCATATGACAACGACGCGCTGGACCAGCGGCCCAGCATCACCCGCCGGGTGGCGCCGGAATATCCCACCAAGGCGCGCCGCATGAACGTGCAGGGGACTGTAACCGTGCAACTGGTCGTGGATACCGCGGGCAAGCCACGCAACTGCGTTGTGGTCAAGGCGACCCCCGGCGGCTACTTTGAGGAAGCCGCCCTCGATGCCGCGCGCAGCATGCGCTTCGTCCCGGGCAAACTCAAGGGGCAGCCTGTGAATACGCTGGTCCAGCTGCCTTTTGCCTTCCGGCTACGCTGAACCTCCGGCAGACCTGTCAGACGAGAGACATACAGATAATGCCTATGGTCAGCAGGATTATGCCAATAGGTTTACGGCGGGAGATTTTCTGGTGGAAGGCCAGGAGGCCAATGACAAGCGCCCCGAAAATGCCGAACACGCACCATTAGGCATAGGCTACGCCGAACGGGATATCCGGCTTTGAGCTGCGCCCGATAGGCGAAAACCTCGCCCGCCCGCTCAATCTGCTCGATACGGTCTGCTCCCAACTGGCGGATTTTAACCTGGTACAGAAAACAAGCGTACCGGCATATGCGTCAGCCAAAGATATAGAAAAGCCCCTGGCAATCATGATTGCCAGGGGCTTGTGCCGTCTCATCACCCTAAAACAACAGGAGCTTGTGGTTTTACTCCCAAGCTCCTGATTTATTTATGGTAGGCAGTACAGGACTTGAACCTGTGGCCCCCGCCTTGTAAGGGCGGTGCTCCACCAGCTGAGCTAACTGCCCGTGATGCGTCAACGGCCATAGTAATATGGCAGGGGCCGGGCGCTGTCAATGCGTCTGTTTTTTCCCGGCGTTCAGGGACGTTTCGGCCAGGGCGGCCATATCCCCGGCCAGCTTTTCCCTGAGTGCCTCGGCCCTGGCGCTTTCCAGCATGATCATGTCCACCTGGCGGCTGTGAATCAGCAGATAGCCCAACAGACGTGTTTTCTTCAGAGTCTCCACAGCGCCGAAGCCTTCGGCCACGGCAAAAAGCGAATCATCCTTGACGTCCGCGCGGAAGCCGTGCCCTTCCAGCAGCCCCGCCAGCATCCGGGCGCGCAGGCGGCGGCGCTCTCGGTCCGCCGCGCCGCCCTTGAACTGGAAGTTTACGAAGTTTTCATGGCTGTCTTCTCCGGCCAGGCATTCCACGGTGCAGAAATGATAGCCGTAGCGCGCCTGCAGAATCATGTAATGCTCGCCGATGATAAAGAAGTTGCGTTCCGCCATGGTGGTGGGCGCGGTGCTTTCCAGTTCCGGATTCATGGCGCTTTCAAAAACCACGCTCATAAAGCCTGCGGCCCCGCTGACGGGCGGCCCGGCCCAAGGCACGGCCACCATGCCTTTCCAAAGGGCCAGCATGGGCCCACTGGCGATTTCGGACAAATCCACCACCGGGCCGCTGACCTGCCGGGTGAAACCGCCGCCCATGTCCACCACCCAGTACTGCAATTTGACACCGGCCTTGAGCTGCTTGCCCATGCGCCGGCCGACGCCCGCATCGTCGTCGAACATCAGCCGCACCGCCTTTTCATGGCAGAACCGGGTGATATCGTGCAGGCTCCGGCAATGTTGCGGCGCGAATTCCGGCGCGTCCGGGTCCAGCAGATGCAAGGGAGTCATGAGCCGGGCCAGCGCCTCCAGACGCAGATACACGGGGCTGCCCGCCATGAGGTTGGGCGGCGCGCTCACGGACGGGATCAACTGGGCCTGACGCCCGGCCAGAACCACATTGCGGTCCGCATCCAGGGTCACGTCACCGGCTTTTTCCAGGAGGCCGCAGGCGTCCGGCAGGCTGAAAATGGCGGGCAGACGGTATTCACGGGCCACGGAGGCCAGATGCCCGGCCATGCCGCCGGTTTCGCTGACCAAACCGGAGGCCCGCGCCAACAGCGTGGCCCAGCGGGGATAGGCCCGCTCCACCACCAGCACGCCGCCTTCGGGAAACGAGAGCATGTCCGCTTCCTTGCGGGCCACAAAGGCCGGTCCCATGCCCACGCCGGGGCTCACCGGCACGCCGCCGCCCGCCAGCACGGTCAGTCCCGGCGGCAGTTCCGCCGCCTGAACGCCCGGATTCCGCCCCCTCTCGGCCTCGCGCTCACCGTAGGCTTCGTGCCCCCTGTAGGCTTCGTGCAAAGGCCGACTCTGCAAAACCACAATGCGTCCATCCCCGGCTTCCAGGGCCCATTCCACGTCCTGCGGTTCATTGTAATATTCTTCCAGGGCCAAGGCCACGCGGGCCAGTTTGGCGGCCTGGGCGTCGGTGAGGCTGGGTGCGGCTTCCGCATCCGCCGGATGCTTTTCCAGCAGATGCGGCGGATTTTCACGGCTGAATGCAAAAACATCAGGCGTGACCGCCCCGTCCACCACGGCCTGGGGCAGACCGGACACGGCGTTGAGCACGACCCTCTCCCGCCCCTGGGAGGCGGCCACCGGATCACGGCTGTAGGCCACGC
Organism: Desulfovibrio sp. 6_1_46AFAA; assembly: GCF_000224635.1. NCBI lineage: Bacteria > Pseudomonadati > Thermodesulfobacteriota > Desulfovibrionia > Desulfovibrionales > Desulfovibrionaceae > Desulfovibrio > Desulfovibrio sp. 6_1_46AFAA. Next base: position 44,297 of record NZ_JH114300.1, on the reverse strand, counting down.
CGCCCGCCGCAGCCCGAACCATGGCCAGCACGCCCACGGACATGGGAGCCGCGTCATCCGGAATGCCGCGCTGATAGCGGTAACTCATGGCCGTGACCGCATATTTGCTGGCCACGATTTCCTTCCAGACTTCGCAGGCCTCTTCGGGAGGCACGTTGAGTTCCGAACGATACTGCCCGGCAAAGGTCACGCCCAGGGCATCCTCGCCCACGGCGCTGCTGCGCAGCGCCAGAAGCAGGTCGTCCCCGGCCCGCGCTTTCATGGCCGCCACGGCTTCGGTAATGGCCGCTTCCAGGTCCGGAGGCAGAGGCGCCGCCAGCACGCATTGCTGTAGGGCCGCGGACAGGCTGAACACTTCGTCCAGGCTGCGCATGTCCGTGGCCTGAATACGGCGCTCCAGCTCGCTCTGCAGGCCATTGTACGCCATGAAACGATAGTAGGCTGCCACCGTCACCGCAAAGCCGTCGGGCACAGCCAGGCCCACATTGGCGGCCAGCTCGCCCAGATTGGCCATTTTACCGCCAACCCTGGGCAGATCGGCCAGCCGCACCTCGGACAGAGGCAAGATCAGCGGCCCTTGCGCGAGATGCTCCGGCTGGGCCAGCAGGCGTTCCATGTCCCCCCGGATGCGGTCAAAAGCCTCCTGCAGGCGGACGTAGCCGTTGTCGGACAGAGCGTTCAGCTCGCGCACCATTTGGAACACGGCGGTCACCGCGCGGGTGCTCACGGCGCGCACATAGTCCATGCCGAAGGCTTTGGCGCCGCCGAGGCGCTCTTCCACATCGCTCATGGCTTCCAGGGCGCTTTTGTTGGCTGAAAGCAAACGCCGGAAACGCGCGCAACGCTCACGCAGGCGGGCTTTGAATTCCTCCTCGCGAGCCAATGCGGCCGAATCAGGCGCGGGCGGTTCCCCGCGGCCCAGCCAGCGGCGCAGGTGCTTCAACATGGTCATATCAGGCAGCGGAACGGGCCGCTTCCTCCATTTTGATGATCAATTCGCTGATGGACACGGGCTTGAGCATATAGTCGTAGGCGCCCAGATCCATGCCCTGCACGGCCACGCCCATGCAGGCGTGCCCGGTGAGCAGGATCACCGGCAGTTCGGGGGCCTTGGCCTTCATATGCCGCAGGGTTTCCAGGCCGTCCATACCGGGCATGCGCACATCCATGACCACCACTTTGAACATTTCCCCGCCTTCCGCCAGGACGGCACCCAGCATATCCAGGGCGCTCTGCCCGTCCGGGGCAGTGCTCACTTCCATGCCGCGCCGGGAAAGGCGCTTTTCCATTAATTGCAGGAATTCCACTTCATCGTCCACGAACAATACACGCATAGGCGCTCCTGGCTCAAAACGTTCATCTGACTTCCGACTCTGCCGTCCGCTACCGCAACGGAAATTTCAAGCCCTGAGGGTGCCGCCATGAGATGGATTTTCGTGTTATATCAAGGAGAAAGAGCCTTTTATAAAGGAAGTGTACTCTTCTGGTACTCGACCGGAATAAAAGGCGAATTCAACGTGGAAATAACCGAAAGGGCACTCATGACGACAACCTCTGATGTTGGCTGTACTCCTCAACGTCCTCTTCCTGCGGGCTTTCAGCCGGTTCAAGCGGCAACGTAATGCAAAATGTGGTGCCCTGGCCCGGTTGGCTTTGAACCTCAATCCTGCCGCCCAGCTTTTCCAGAATGGTAAAGCAGATGGCCAGCCCCAGGCCCGTGCCCTCTCCCACCTTCTTGGTGGTGAAGAAGGGGTCGAAAATGCGTTTCAGGGTTTCCTCGTCCATGCCGGGCCCGCTGTCCGTAAAAAAAATGCGCGCGCCCTGCTCGCAGGCTTCGGTGCGGATGCGCAGGCTGCCGTCCTTGCCGATGGCGTCAATGGCGTTGTCGATGATATTGATGAAGACCTGCTCCAACTGGGCCGGGTCCGACAGAATCACGGGCAGCTGCGGATCAAATTTCTTGCTGATGACGATATTACGGCTGGCGGCCTCTGTTTTGAGCATTTCCACGGCCTGGTCAGCCAGGGAATTGAGCAGTATTTCCGTCCGGCTGGGATTCATGCGGCGGCCGAAGCCCAGCATGCGCTGGGTAATGCCCTTGGCGCGCTTGACATGCTGCTCGATCTTTTCCGTGCTTTCCAAGACCTCCTGATAGTTTTTCATGCTCTCCGGTTTTTCGTCTTCCAGCAGATCCCGGATCCAGCCCGCATTCTCCTGAATCAACATCAGGGGATTGTTGACCTCATGGGCCACACCGGCGGCCATCTTGCCCAGGGCCGCCATCTTGCTGGATTGCAGCATCCGGGCGTCAATATGGGCCTGCTTCTGGTCCGAAGCGGCCAGAGAGGCCACCAAATGCCGGGTGCAGACCACCGCGCCCACACTGACCACCGCGCTGCCCAGCAGCACGAAGAGCAGGATCAGCACCTGAAGCTGGCGCAGGGGTTGCAGGCTCTCGCCCACATCGTCCACCACCACCAGCACCCAGGGCATGGAATCCAGACGCATCATGGCCGCCAGCAGGTTCTGGCCGCCCTCCTTGCCCGCGGGCGCGTCCAGGGGCATGGTCAGCATGCCGTTGTGCGCGGCCTTGAGCGAAGGCAGCTTGAACTTGCCCATGATCTTGCCGTGATACAGGGAATCGGTCTGGAGCACGCCCTGCTCGCTGACCAGGAAGGCGTCGCTGTGCTGGCCGGAATAGACCCGGCGCAACAGGGCGTCGATGGCTTCCATGTCGATGGTGGCGCGCATGATGTAGCTGCGTCCGCCTTCGTGCCGGAGCACCGCGATGATGAAATGCGGCACGTGCCGGTAGCCCATGAACACATCGCTGACATAGACGCCTTTGCGCAGCACTTCGTGGAACCAGGGGGTCTCGGCGTAATTGGCGTCGTTCAGATCATAGGGGCCCACATAGGCCACATGGCGGCCGTCCATGCCGATGATGCCCAGATCCACAAACGAGCGGCTGTTGTTCTGCATGACGCTGAAAATCTCGCTCAGTCGGGCGGGATCGCTCAATTCGGCATAGGGGTGAGTGAAGGCCAGGGTTTTGATCTGGGCCACCCGCTCCACAATGAAGGTGTCCAGGGCACGGTGCTTGCTGCTGGTCACGGCCTCCAGGCCCGCGCTGATTTTCTCGTCGTAGATATTGTTGATGCGGTCCAGGCAGAACACACCCAAAGCCGCCAGCGGCGTAAGCGCCAGCAGGAGCAGGGTCAGCAGCAGGCGGCGGTAGATGGCTCTGTAGCCCCGCAGAGGGGCGGGCGACGTCAACGGCATGGGGGCGCCTCCTGAGCGTCGGTTGCGGGCAGCGTCCGGCCCGTGAACAAATCCCGGCAATGGGCGAGCATTTCCTCGCGCCGGGCCGCCACCTGGGCCGTATCCTGCATGATCATGTCCAACTGGCGGGTATGAATGGTCATATACCCGGCCACAGCCAGCAGATGTTCGCCTTCGTCAGGGTCCATGCCTTCCAGGCGGGCGCTGACGGCGTCGTTGCGCAGCACGGGCGCGAAGCCGAATTCCCAGAGCAGATCAGCCACGAAACGCACCCGCAGGATGCGCCGTTCAATGTTTGCCGCCCCGCCGCGCAACTGGAACAGCAGATAATTTTCCTTGCTGCGCTCGCCCAGGCGCGCTTCCACCGAGACGAAATGAAAGCCGAAGCGCGAATGCAGGCTGCAATAATCACGCGAAATCATGAAATAGTTCTTTTCAGAAAAATACGCGGTCTGGGCCGCCGGGTCCAGATGCGGATTGGCCGTGGCCTCGAACAGCACGGACAAAAAGCCCTTGCCGTCCACGGGCGGCGGCCCCTGCCAGGGATGGGCGTTCATGCCGCGCCAGAGGGAGAGCATGGGCCGCGAGGCGATCCGCTCCACATCAATGACCGGCCCGGCAGGGGTGGCGGCAAAGCCGTCGCTGAGATTGACCACCCAGAATTGCTTGAGCACCGTATCCCGCAGCTGCTTGACCCGCTGGGGCGCGTACTTTTTTTCCGCGCCCAGGGCGAACATGGCGCTGACCGCCTTTTCATGGCAGTAGCGGGCGATGTCGTGGTAGGTGGCGCAGTTGGCGGCTTTGAAGTCCACGCTGTCCACATCGATGGTCAGGGGCAGAATATGGGTGGCCGCGTGCTGGAGAATGCGAAATACCGGGCTGCCCGGCATGAAGTCGCGCGGTTTCGCGGCTCCGGCCAGCAGTTCGTCCCGCCGACCGTCGTACACGCGGCCCAAATCCGCGCAGAGAGTGACTTTCCGTCCCTTGGGCAGGGTTTCCAGAGCCCCGTTCAACCCGAAAAGGGCCGGTTTGCCGAATTCGCGGGCCAGAGAGCCCAGGCGGGAGCCCAGCAGGCCGCGCTCGGCAACCAGGCCGGCGGCCCGGTCAATGAGCGAAGCCCAGAGATATCTGTCGTCGGGCAGCACCAGAATGCCGCCCTGCGGGAAGCGGCGCGCGTCCTCCCAGGTCCGGACCGGCACCACGGGCCCGCAGACCCGGCCGGGGTTGGCCGTCATGCCGCCCGCCAGCAGGGGCGACGGCAACGCGGCCTCGTCCGGAACGGGCAGGACCGACGTATCCGCCTGCGACGCCAACATCATGGGCCGTACCAGCAAAAGCCGCACCGGGGCGCCGGGGGCGCAGACCCAGGTCAACGAAAGCGGGCGGCCTTCGACATCCTCCAGGGCCAGGGCCAGTTCCGTGACCCGCAGGGCTGTGGCGTCATCCAGAACCGGATGCTCCGGGTCGTGCGGTTCGCGGCCGCGCACCTCGTGCGGCGCGCTGCGGCTCACGCGCAACAGGTCCACAGGCAGGGCGGAATATTCCATGTCCTGCGGCAGGCCGTCACAGGCATAAACATGCACATTGACGCCATGCGGCTGCAGGGGATTGCCCGTGTGGGCCAGCCCGCCCCAGGCGCCCTCCTCCACGGCCAGACAGGTCACGCAGACGCCCGCCCCGGCCTCGGTAAGGCCGCGCGCCCGCCGGTAGATCAGGGCCTGCGCCCGCTGCTTGCGGGCCAGGGTGACGTGCAGGGCATTCAGAATTTCCTTGTCCGGCGCGTCCAGCGGCACGGAGGGCCCCCAGAGCAACAGGCCGGGATCCATGACGTTTTCCGCCGCGCCCGGATCGTCGCTCTCGTTTTCACCTTCAGGAACCGGGCGCGGCCAGAGGCGACCCCGCAGCAAAAGACGCATGGGCCGTTGACATCGGTCGCGTAGAGCGCGCACCTCGGCCAGTACGGCTTCGGCCAGATCTTCGGGCAACAATGTGTTTTCCACCAGACTGCCCAAACTTTCGGACAGCTTGGACAGATGCTCCGGACCAAAACCACCCGCCGCCTGAATCCGGCGATTGATCTCGCTTTGCAGGTCGCCGCTCTGGAAAAAATGCTGACAGCCCGCCGCCGTGACCACAAAGCCGAGGGGCACGGCTTGCGGAAAACGCCCGCGCAGGCTCTCCAGACGGGCCGTGGCCGGGTCCACCAGGGCTTCCTCTCCGGCGTCGTCCAGATTCCCGTGGCCCAGCGGCAGCACCAGCGGCCCCAGCAGACAGGATTCCGGCTCATAGACTTCGGCGGCCACGGTCTTTTGCAGCTCCGCGAAACGTGCATAGAGCGCCGGGCCGGGGGTGGGATCCAGGCGTTCCAATTGCTGGATGCACTGAAAGACCTGGGTGGCGACCCTGGTGCAGAGCGCGCGGACGCGGTACAGGCCGAAGGGGTGATCGCAACAGAGCGTATACTCCACTTCGGTCATGGTTTCCTGAAACTTATTCCAGGCGGTGAGAAAGAGCTTGAAGGAGTGATGGCGCAGGGCGAAAAAACGCTCGGCTTCGCCGACGTCGGACGCGGCCCCGCCGGAGGCTTTTTTTGTGGAGCGCGTGAGAAAACCCAACAGACGGGAAAGGGACATGGCGACTCCGTCGGCGGTTCTGCCGCCCCGTGAGGGTGGATGCGCATGCCGCGCGCCAAGCCGCGCCGCGTTGCTCCGCCGGATTGCGGGGATTGTTTTTTCTAGCACAATCTCCGAACCGCTTCAAGAGAGGTCCCGACGAAGAGAGAGGGCACATCTGTGCGAAGGCCGTCAGGGCTTGCCGCACGGACGCGGCATGCCCCCAAGGCGGGCCGCCCAGGCTGCTCAGGGGGTGTCGTCATGAGATGGATTTTTGTGTTATATCAAGGAGAAAGAGCCTTTTATGAGGAGAGTGCACTCTTCTGGTACTTGACCGGAATAAAAGGCGAATTCAACGCAGAGATAATCGAAAAGACACTCATGGCGACATCCCCTAGCCCTGCGGCAGGGGCGCCACCCGGGCGCCTCCGGGCAACGGCGCGGGTGCCTCGGGCCGACCCACCTCGGCCAGGGCCCGCATCTGCGCCATGCACTGCTCCAGAAACTGCGGGTCGCCCACATCCTGGCAGAGAAAGGCGTTGATGTCCGGCATGGCGGCAATGGCTTCGTCTATTTCCGCATTGCTGCCCCTGGCATAGGCCCCGATATTGACCATGTCCTCCACCCGGCGGAAGGTGCTCATGCGCCGGGTGATCACCCGCCCGGCCAGCACATCTTCCCTCTGGCAGATGTCCGAACGCAGACGACTGATGGAGCGCAGCACGTCGATGGCCGGAAAATGCCCCTGGTCCGCCAGATCACGGGTGAGCACGATATGCCCGTCCAGAATGGAACGCACCGAGTCGGCAATGGGTTCGTTGAAGTCGTCGCCGTCCACCAGGACGGTGTAAATGCCGGTGATGGTGCCTTTGGCCGAGCGCCCGGCGCGTTCCAGCAGTTTGGGCAGCTGGGCGAAGACCGAGGGGGTGTAGCCCTTGGTGGTGGGCGGCTCGCCCACGGCCAGGCCCACTTCGCGCGCGGCCATGGCAAAACGGGTCACGGAATCCATCATCAAGAGCACGTCCATGCCCTTGTCGCGGAAATATTCGGCCACGGCCGTGGCCGCGTAGGCCGCGCGCATACGCACCAGTGGGGACTGGTCCGAGGTGGCGATGACCAGCACCGAGCGGGCCATGCCCTCGGGGCCCAGGTCCCGTTCCATGAATTCCACCACTTCGCGGCCGCGCTCGCCGATCAGGGCGATGACGTTGACGCCGGCCCTGGTATAGCGGGCCATCATGCCCATGAGCGTGGATTTGCCCACGCCGGAACCGGCCATAATGCCCACGCGCTGTCCCTTGCCCAGGGTCAGCAGGCTGTTGATGGAGCGCACGCCCACGTCCAGAATGTCCGTAATGCGCGGACGCTGCAACGGGCTGGGCGGGTCGGCGTAAATGGGGGTCAGCTCGGGATGCCACTGGGCTCTGGCCTTTATGGCCCATTCCGGCGTGAAAGGGGCCTGGATTTCCAGCTGGCGCTGAAAGTCGGCCTGGCCCCGATCCCCGGCGGGCAGGGGCGAGGTGTAGATTTCCGCGCTCACGGGCGGCCCGGCGTCCAGGGGCGTGCCGAAGGCGTCAAAAGCCCGGCCCAGCAGCTCCGGCCCCACGGGAAAAACCGGCGGCAAGCTGGTATTGCGGATGAGGCTGCCCGGCCGGATGCCGCGCATGTCCCCGTAGGGCATGAACAACAGATTGCCGTCACGGAAACCCACCACTTCGGCGGCGATGCCCTCGCTTTCCCCGTCGGGGAGCATATGGCAGACCGCGCCCAGGGGGGCGCGCAATCCGCCGCCCTCGGCCACCAGGCCAACCACCTTGTTGACCTTGCCGAACAGCCGGATGGGATTGCTGGTGCGCAACAGCTGGGAACAGGCGCGCGGGTCCAGTTTCATGACGTTCTTACTCCAGATCCGCCGCTAGAGCAGTTCAAGTGTTAAATTCTACTTGCCATCCGCGCCCGGCAAAAAACCGCCATTGGAAAGCACCTCGCGCTCGTCCCCGTTCTCCACGGGAAAGAGCTCTTCCTCCAGCTCCGCGAGGCTGGGATTTTCCTTGGCCGAAGCGTCGGGCGTATCTGGGGCCGCGTCAAATACGGCCGCAGCCGCCGTACCTTCGTAGCCGCCCGTATCAGCTTCGGGCCGGGCGGCGGCAGAGGGAGCGGCTTTGATACGGGGCCCTTCCTCGCCCAAAGGGGGCAGCCAGGCTTCGGGTAAATCTTCGGGCAAATCCTCGGCCAAAACATTGGGCTGTACGCCCGCATCCATGGGCGGCGCGGGTTCGGGCCGTACTTCCTGTACCTGGGGGGCAGGGGAAATTTCGTCTTCCGGCTCCGGTGCGACCGAGGTCGGCGGCGTTGCCGCGCGGCCAGGTTCGGACTCTTCCGCAGAAATGGAGGCCGCGCCGGGCTCAGGCGCTGACGGGGCCGCAGGGACGGGCGCTGGAGGCTGTATCGCCCCGGGAACGGCAGCTTCCTGGGGCAGGTCCGGTTCGAAGTCGGATTCAGAGGCCGTATCAACAGCGGGCACAGCTTCCGGCTCAGGGATAATCTCGGAAGCAGCATCAGGGGCGGCCTCAGGCGAATGGTCCGGCTCGGGCGCGAGCGTCGCGATTCTGCGTACTTCGCGCTCCACCAGCTCATGCACGGCGGGCGCGTCCTTTTCCTCGTCCTCGCGCACGGGCAAAGCCAGATGGCTCAGAATGCCGTCCACCAGATCCCGGAAATGCTCGCGCCGACTGTCCACGCTGCCGCTGACGCTTTCAGCCACCAGGCCGCCGCGTTCAACGGCCGTGTCGCCGTTGACGATCCATTGCTTGAGTTCCGGCGCGCGCTCGCGCGCGGCCATGAACATGTCGCTGACCGTGGCCTCATCCTCGGGATTGACGCGTACGGTCACGGTAGCCCGGTCTTCCAGCAGATTCAGGGCCTCCAGAACCAGGGAGCGCAAAATGGCCACATGCTCTTTGTCCAGCAACCAGCCCGTGCCCGCGCCGACGGCCGTCCGCACCAGCTCCACCAGTTCCTCGCGCCAGGAATCGCCGATGGCCTGCCGCTGGGCGTCAATAGCGCGCAGCACCACGGCCAGGGACTGCCCCAGATCCGCGCGGAATTCCCTGAGTTCATCCCCGGCCTGATCCATACCGGCCTGAAAGCCCTCGTCGTGGGCCGCCTCGCGGATGCGTTCGGCCTCTTCACGCGCGGCCCTGGCCGCGGCCAGTTCCGCAGCGGCCTGCTCCTGGGCGGCTTTGCCCGCCGCCTTGAGGGCTTCGCCTTCGCGGACCAGTTTTTGGCGCTCGGCTTCGGCCTCGGCCTTGGCCTCTTCCAACACTTTCTGGCGTTCGGCATAGGCAGCGCCGAGAATCTCGCGCGCCCGGTCCGCCGCCCTGGCGCGCACCCGCTCCAGATAATCTTCCTGCTGCTCCCGCTTGAGCCGCTCGCGGCGCATGGGCTCCTGCATGGCGTCCAGTTGCTCCACGGTGGCTTCGCGCTCCCCCATGAAGATGGTGCCCCATTTTTTGCGCAATTCGTCTGACGCCATGGCCGCTTCCCGCAGTTACAGATTGAGCCGCCGCCGGGGCCGCACGAAGATTGGAGCATTTCAACGTTGAAAATGTTGAAATGCTCTGGTGGCGGCGTCAGCTTTGAAATGCAGTGCATTTCAAAGCTGATCCGCTCTAGACGAAAACCTCGCCCGCGCCCCGGCTGACCACCACCTTGTTTTCGGCTTCCAGGCGGCGCACGATCTTGACGATGTTCTGCTGGGCGGTTTCCACGTCCGAGAGTTTGGTGGGCCCCATGAATTCCAGCTCCTCGCGGATCATGTTGCCCGCGCGCTCGGACATGTTCTTGAAAAACTTGTCCTTAAGGTCGTCGCTGGCGCCGCGCAGGGCCAGGGTAAGATCCTCGTTGGAAATCTCCTTGAGCAGTTCGCGCACGCCCCGGTCGTCGATATTCTTGCAGTCCTCGAAGACGAACATGAGGTTGCGGATGTCCTCGGCCATCTGGGCGGAGTCTTCCTCGATTTCCGACAGCACTTCCTCTTCCGTGGCACGGTCCACGGCGTTGAGGATTTCGGCCACGGACTGCACGCCGCCCACCTTCTTGCCTTCCTTGCCGCCCATGGCGATAAGCTGGCTGGTGAGCACCTTGTCCACTTCCATAAGCATGTCTTCGGGCACGGATTCCAGTTTGGCCAGACGCGTGAGCACTTCGGAGCGCACGCCGGCGGGCAGGCTTGTCAACAAATTGGCGGCCTGGTCCGGATTGAGGTGGCCCATGATCAGGGCCAGGGTCTGGGGATGCTCATTGCGCAGGATCTGCGAGAGCAGACGCGGGCTGACCTGTTCCAGTTCCCGGAAAGGCGCGGGGCCGGTATCCAGACTCAGGGAGTCCATGACATATTTGGCGGTTTCCGGATCCAGATTCTTGACCAGCAGACGCTTCACGGTATCGCTGCCGCCGGAGATCATATCCACGCCGTCCACCAGGGATTCATGGAACTCGCGCAGCACTTCCTCCACGGTTTCCCTGGGCACGGGCTCCAGTTCCACAATGGCTTTGGAGACGTCGGCTATTTCCTGCCGCTCCATGCGCTTGAAGACGTCAGCCGTAAATTTGTCGCCCATGGCGAGCAACAGCACGGCAATACGCTGATGGCCGGTCAACTCCATCCCCTACTCCTTAAAAGTAATTACACTTGAGATTTCCGCTTGACGGCGGGCAAAGCCCGCCTACGGAAATCTCGCGAGCCTTGCTCCACTTCGTCTCGCAAGGCCGAGCATTTTAACAGTAAAGAGAATTTCATGGTGAAAAATGCTCTAAAGCTCGGGTACACGCGCACAGGAGGGCGTCCGTTGTTATTTTTCCCTGTCCTCAAGCCAGCGCCGGATCAGCCGGACAGCCTGGTCCATGTGCTGCTCCGTGAAGTGGAAGAGGCGCAATTTCAACTCCTCCACCCGCTGGTTGGTTTCCTTCTGGGCATGCCGCAAAGCCTTGAGTTCGGCCAGGGAAGGCAGGCGGGACGTCCCCCCGCCCCCGGACGGCAGCGATTTAAGATCAGGCCTTTGCTGTTTCATCATTCCTCATCCATCCGCGCACCAAGGTCACCACCTGTTCCATGTGATTGTCGGAAAGGGTAAAGATGTGCGCTTTCAGGGCTTCAATATCCTTGAACACCAACTCGCCGTCATCCTCTTCCTGTTCGGGACCTTCCTCGTCGGCCTTGGCCGCTTCCTCCAGGGCTTCGTACAGGGCAAGCTGTTCCTCGGCCGCGGGCAGGCCTTCCAGGCCTTCCACCATTTCCCCGGCTTCCACCTTGGGCCGGATCAGTGCCAGCACCACGGGCCGCACGATCAGCATCAGGAAGAGGAAGGCCAGCAGGGCATTAAGCAACGGTTTGCCCAGACGCTCGGCGTAATCGGCCAGCAAGTCGGCGAAATTGGGGTCCTTGGGCGGTTCCGAATCGGTAAAGGGAGCGGAACTCACCTCCAGCAAGTCGCCGCGCCCCTTGTCCAGGCCCACGGCGTTGGAAACCAGCTGCCGCACGCGATCCAGCTCTTCCGCCTTGCGGGGCACAAAGGACCATTTGCCGTCAGCCTTTTCATACGTCCCATCAATGATAACCGCAACGGTCAGGCGGCGCAAATCCCCCACATTGGCGACGATCTGCTGCTCTTCCTTGTTGATTTCGTAGTTGGTGGTGCGGGTTTCGCGGGTGCCGTTCTGGTCCGAAACGGAGCCGGTGATGCCGTCGCCGCGAAAATTGGTGTCCGGCGCGCCCGCTTCAAGATTGGCCCGGCCCTGCTGGCTTTCCTCACTGCGCTGTTCGCTGCGCACGGCGGTTTTTTCAGGGTCGAAAAATTCCCGGCGAATGGTTTTCTGGCTGAAATCCATGTCCGCGTTGACCTTGGCGATGACCCGGCCCGGCCCGAAAAGGGGTTGCAGCATTTCCTCAATGCGCCGTTCCAGATTGCGCTGCACCTGAAGGCGATGCTCCATCTGGGTGCTGCTGGCCCCGGCCAGACTGTCTTCTTCCGGCTGATAGAGCACCTTGCCGCCGTTATCCGTGATGGACACATGGCCCTTGTCCAGGCCTTCCACGGCCATAAGCATCATATTCAGGATGGCGCTGATTTCTTTCTGATCGGGCTTGCTGTTGGGATTGGTCAGTTTGAGCACCACCGAGGCCGAGGGGGACTGGCGCTCCTCCACAAAAAGACTGCGCTGGGGGATGACCAAATGCACACGGGCGCTTTCCACGCTGGGGAATTCACTGATGGTGCGCGAAAGTTCGCCCTGGAGCGCGCGGGTGTAGTTGATTTTCTGCACAAAGTCGGTCTGGCCCACCTTGACCTTGTCAAAAATTTCAAAGCCGATGCCCTGCCCCACCAGACCGCCTTCTCCGGCGATCTTGATGCGCTGGTCGTAGACCACTTCCTTGGGCACCATGATGGTGGCCCCGTTGTCGGCCAGCTGATAGGGAATTTTGTCGGTCTGCAGGGCCTTGACCACATGGCTGGCGTCTTCCGCCCCCAGATTGGAATAGAGCACGCGGTATTCTGGTCGGCCCACCCAGACCGAGAGTCCGATGACAGCCGCGAGCAGCGCCACCGCGCCGCCTGCCACGGCCACGCGCTGAATGACGCTCATCTTGCTCCAGATTCCCTTCAGAGTGTCCACGAAATTCGCAATGAAAGCGGGCATGGCGTTTCCCCCGGTCCTTTCTCAGTCTTTCCGGCAGCAAGCCGGGCATTGCCCAGGAATAGCAATTGCCATGCCAATTCTTAACTCATTGAAAAACAACAATATTTAATAAAATACAAGGCGAGTCGTCCCGATTGTTCAAATTTGTGACGCAAGACCTGAAAACAGTCAGCCTCGCGCCGGACACGGACGCGAGGCTGACTGTTGTGCGGAAAGAAATTTTTTTATCGTGTGGGAAATGCGGACCTGTCGTAGGAAAGCGTCGTCACGAGATAGATTTTCGTGTTATATCAAGGAAAACAAGCCCGCTTTAAAGGAGTGTACTCTTATGGTACTCGACTGAAAAAGCGGGCGAAAGTTTGACGCAGAGATAACCGAAAAGATACTCGTGACGGCACTTTCTAGAATTGCATCTTGGAAATTTCCTTATACGCCTCCAACACCTTGCCGCGCACGGCGCTGGTCAGCTTCATGGCCAGGCTGGATTTCTGCATGGTGATCATCAGCTCATGCACGTTCTGGCTACGGCCCGAGGCGAAGTCGTCAATGGCCTGGGCCTTGGCGCTCTGCAGCTCATTGACCTTGTTCAGCGAGCCTTTGATCGTGTCGCCGAAGCTGTTGGACGGCGTGACGGGCGTGTGCTGCTGGTCGGGGTAGCGGATGAAATCGGCCTGCGCGCCGAAAGTCTCCCCTTTGTCCACGCTGTCACGCAGCAGGCTCTGGTCCAGGGTGTGGGAAAACAAGGTCTGTTTGCCCACGGGCATGCCCTGCTTGAGGGAGCCGTCCACCTTGTTGAAGTGCTGCAACGCATCGCTGTAGGCCCGCAAGCCCAGTGCCTGAACGCTCATGACATACTCCTATCGACTGCACGGCCTATGACTTGCCGATTTCCAGAGCCTTGTTGTACATGCCCTTGATGGCTTCCACGGTGGTGACATTGGCTTCGTAATTGCGCTGGGCGCTCATCAGATTGGCCATTTCCTCCACCACATTGATGTCCGGATACGAAACATAGCCCTCGGCGTTGGCGTCGGGATGCCCAGGCTCATAGACCTGCTTGAGCGGGCGCTTGTCCATGGTCACGGCCATGACGCGCACGCCCTTGAGCTCGCGGTCCAGGGCCGAGCGCATGTGCACGGAAAAAGGATCGTCCACGTCCGTTGCCGCCTGCACCACGGTGCGCCGCCGGTAGGGGCCGCCCTGGGGCGTGCGCGTGGTTTTGGCGTTGGCCAGGTTCATGGAGATGGTGTTGATACGGGTGCGGTCCGCCGTCAGTCCGGAAGCGCCGATATCGAGTGCGGTCAGAAAATCCATAACGATCTCCCGGCTAAGCCTGCTTGCCGTCCTGGATTATGGTGGACATGCCTTCGAAGGTTTTGCTCATGATCTGGGTAAGCGCGGTGTATTGCAGCTGGTTCTTGGCGTGCTTGGCCATTTCCTTGTCCAGGCTGACGCGGTCCTCGCCGTGGATCTGGCGCGGCTTGAACTGCTTGGACCATTCAGGGCCGAAATTGTCCGGATTAAAGGCCGCCGGCATATGCCCTTCGCTGGTGGCGCTCATGCGCCCCTTCATGTCCAGGCCCAGCGCGCTTTGCAGTTCTTTTTCAAAAGCCAGCTCGCGCGGCTTGTAGTTGGGCGTTTCCACGTTGGCCAGGTTGCTGGTGATCACGTTCTGCCGCTGCAGCTGCATATCCATGACCCGGCTGACAAGACCGATCTGGCTGTTGAACATACTTTTCATAAAGCCTCCCGCATTCCCGACAGGAATGCCTGCCCCGGAGAAGCAAAGTTTGTTCCACAGTCTGTTTTATGTGCGAATTCAGATAATTGCAGATAAAAAATAAAAGCCGCGCCAAGGTTTTGGCGCGGCCGAAGTTCCTTCGGAACGGGAACAGGATGCGGCGAGAGTCAGGACTCCGGCAAGGGCGTTTTTCCGAACAGGCACATGGCGCCGCTCAGAGGCGCATCTGGGCGTCCGTGACGCCCAGGCCGCGCAGCCGCAGATAGACTTCGGCGCAGGCCTGCGCGTCGGAGGCGGCGTTGTGGTGTTTGAGCGCGATGCCGAAATACTCGCAGACCAGATTGAGTTTTTTGGACGGCAGGGGCAGGCTGCGCCGCGAACCTTTCAGGGTGCAGAGAAAAGGCGCCTCCGGCGCGGGCAGACCGGCGGCACGGCAACAGGCAAGGAGCACGCGCCGGTCAAAGGAGGCGTTGTGCGCCAGCAGAAAATGCGCTCCGCACAATATCGCGCCCGCTTCCGGCCAGGCCTGGGCGAAGGAGGGAGCGTCCCTGAGCATGGGCCAGGTCAGGCCGTGAATTTCCGTAAACAGCACGCGCGCGGACGGCGGCCGCAACAGACGGTAAAAGCAATCCGTAACGCGGCCGTCCTCAATGCGCGCAAGGCCCACAGCGCAGGCGCTGTGGGCCGCATAGCCGGACGTTTCAAAATCAATGGCCACACAGGGGCCGCTCAGTACGCTCATGCCCCGGCGGCAGCGGCACGGGCGGCTTCGGCCAGACGGGCGGCGATATACGCGCGCATGGCCGCGTCGTCCTCATCCAGGTTGAAGCAGCAGGCGTCCTCGCCCATCAGGCCCTCGGGCACGTAATCGCCCTTTTCGTCCGGATCCGTAATCATGTCGGCGTAAAAGCAGACGGACAGCCAGCGGCTTTCCGGTTCGTCGTCCACCACGTCCACCAGCACGAAAAGCTCGCGCTTCCGCTGCGCCTCATGCCGGGCGCGCAGGGAATAACTGATGCCCGGCCGGGCCTTGAAATCCAGGCTCACGCCGGACAGGCCCACGAGAAAGTCCTTGTAGACCACGAAAGCCTCTTTGGCCTTCAACGGATCAGCCTGCCAGTTGTCCAGAAAATCCCGCACGTCCTGCGGGCACACAGCGCTCATATCCACTCCTTGCATTTTAGAACAATTTCATTTTGAAATTGCCCTGCTGACGCGAAAACGGCAGCCGCCACAAAGACCGACCCGACGGGCGGCCCGCAGGGCCGTGCCTGTAGCCCAAAGGGCGTACAGGCATCGAGAGCAACGCGGCTTGGATTCCGGCGAAGCGACCGAAGGCAGCCCGAAGGACTTCCCCGTTGCGACAACGGAGCCATACGGGGAGCGACAGCAACGATAACCACGTTTTTCGCCAGAATGCCGACTTTGAAATTTATAAAATTTCAAAGTTACTCTGCTCCAGGCCCGCCGCTCACCGGCTCCACTGCCAGGGCGGCGTGCTCATATTCAGGCCCCAGAGACCACGCCGGTCCACAACGGCCTGATGCTCCTGAATGTACCAGCGGCGGCAGAACATGGCCTTGCACGTCGAACGGTTCACCCAGGCCAGGCCCTCGACCAAAAGCTGGTAATTGACGGATGTTCCGGCAACCTGGACAAGGGCGCTCACCGCGCCCTTGTCGTCCTCGCCCACGCTGTCCACGCCCACCTTGGTGCCCTTGGGCATCAGGCGGAGCAGAAAGTCCCGCGCATCGGGGCCGAAGGGCTGGCTCAGGGAGGGCGCGTCAATGCCGTAAAAACGGAGAATGGTGGTAGGTTCGTCCCTGTCCGCCTTTTCGCTGACCGAGACGGTGTTGCCGTCCTCCACCCGCACCACATAAGCATCCCAGGCGCGTGCGTCAGGGCAGAGCCAAAGGAAAAGAAAAATGACCAGCAAACAGGCTCCGGCCCGCATACTCATGCGCCCTCCTCTGCCGCCGAAATATCGGCGGCGACGTCGCGTGATTCCGTCCGCGACGCGGATCGGCGGCGGGCGGAACGCAATGCCGGAAATAATGCCCGCGCCGCAACGCCTTTGTCAAGGCATGCGGCGCGGGGCGTCACCTGTGCCGCGCGGGCGGCGAAAGCCGCCGCCCGCGCGGCCAGATCTTTGCAAACAGGGAATTGTCGCTAGCCCCAGACGGTCCGGCCGACCTGGTAGGCCCCCACAGCTATGGCATAAGCCAGCGCCGTGTTGAACAGGATGCTGAAAGCCACCCAGCCCCAGCTTCCGGCCTCCTGCCGGATGACCACCAGGGCCACGAAGCAAGGCGAATAGAGCAGCACGAAGAGCATCAGGGACAGGGCCGTGGCCTTGGACCAGGAGGGATCGCTCTTGAGGCGTTCGGCCAGAGGCGCGGCGTCTTCGGGGTCCTGCTCGCCCAGCGCATATGCGGTGCCCATGGTGGCGACCACGGCTTCTTTGGCGGCAATGCCGGCCAGCAGGGCGATGTCCGTACGCCAGTCGAAACCGGCGGGTTTGGTCACGGGCTCCACGAACCTGCCGAGACGCCCGGCCACGGAGTAGGCCAGCTCCTCTTCGCCGAGTTGGTCGCGCGCATCGGCCAGTTCCCCTTCCAGGGCCTCGCGTCCCTCGGCGCCTTCAGGCAGCGCGTTGACCTGCGTTTCGAGCTGTTCGATCTTCTGCTCAAAAGGAGCGGCGGCTTCTTCAGGCAGGGACGGGAAGGTCATGGCGGCCCAGATCACCACGGAAATGGCCAGAAGCACGGTACCGGCCTTTTTCAAATACATCCAGGCGCGTTCCCAGCAGTGCAGCAACACGCTGAACAATGTGGGCATGCGGTACGGCGGCAGTTCCATGACAAAAGGCGTGGCTTCGCCCTTGACGATGGACGAACGCAGCAGGCGGGCCACCACCAGAGCCGCCACCCAGCCGGTAATCATGATCAGGAACATGACCGTGGCCGCGTTTTCCGGGAAAAAGGCCCCGGCCAGCAGCAGGAAAACCGGCAGTTTGGCCCCGCAGGTCATGTACGGCAAGGTCAGCAGGGTCGCCAGCTTTTCCTTGGGGCTGCGCAAGGTGCGGGTGGCCATGGCCCCGGGAATGGCGCAGCCGCCCGCGATGCCGCCGGAAATGACATAGGGCATCACCGAGGCGCCGTGCAGACCGAAGAAGCGGAAAATCCGGTCCATCATATAGGCCATGCGGGCCATGTAGCCGCTGTCCTCCAGAAAGGAGATCAGGGCGAACATGATCATGATCAGGGGCACGAAACTGACCACGCCGCCCACACCGGCGATGATGCCGTCCACGACCAGGGACTGGGCCAAGCCCCCGGGCAGCACGCTGGTGCAGAAGTCGCCCAGCCAGGCAAAACCGTCTTCCACCCAGCCTTGGGGATACGCGCCGACCTCAAAGGTGATCTGATAGATCATGTAGAGCACGCCAAGCATGATCAGCGGGCCGAAAAAGGCATTGGTCAGCACTTTGTCCAGCTTGTCGGAAAGAGCCAGACGGCTCTTGCCCGGATCCTGGCTCACAATGCCGTCACGCAGAATGCTGCGGATGTAGCCGTAACGATGGTCCGTGATCACGGATTCCATACTGGTGTTGAGCGTGTCGCGGACATGCGCCACCGCCTTTTTGCAGATGGCTTCCAGTTCGACCGTGGTTTTGGCGTCGGCGGCGCGGGCTTCCTTGAGCATGTCCCCATCGCCCTCAAGCAGCTTGAGCGCCACCCAGCGGGACTGGTACCGCGCGGCCAGCAGTCCGGAACTCTCAATGCCTTTTTCCAGCTCCAGAAGCGCGGTATCCAGGTCCGCGCCGTAGGAAAGGCGCAAGGGGTCCCGTTTGCCCGCCCGGGCCAGGCTAACGGCCAGCTCCATGGCTTTTTTAAGTCCCTCGCCGGTACGGGCCACCATGGGCACCACCGGAATGTCCAGCATCCGGCTCAGCCGGTCCATATCAATATGGATGCCCGCGGCGCGGGCCTCGTCCATCATATTGCAGGCCAGCACAACGGGCATGCCCATTTCCAGCATCTGCACGGTCAGCAGCAGATTGCGTTCCAGAGCGGAGGAATCCACCACATCGATGACGGCCTGCACATTGTTGGCCGCCAGTTCGCGCCGGGCCACCAGTTCTTCCTGGGAATAGGCGGTCAGGCTGTAGGTTCCGGGCAGGTCCACAAGTGTCACCGGCTCGCCGTTGAAGACGAACTGGCCCTCCTTTCTGTCCACTGTCACGCCGGGGTAATTACCCACATGCTGACGGGCCCCGGTGTACCCATTGAACACCGTGGTTTTGCCGCAGTTGGGATTGCCCGCCAGCGCAATGCGCACCATCGCGGACGATCCGCCGTGCATTTCCTCCACCGATTTGAACTGCCTCACCGCACTCATGCCGGAACCTCCCCCATGGCATAATCGGCGGCAGGGACCACCTGCCGCCCACAATCCGTGACCCGAATATCTCTCATTGCCGGGACTCCATAAAAATGAAATTCATTTCCGAAATGAACTAGCTACTTGTCCTCCGGATGTCAAGCATTCATGACGAACGCAGGCATTCCCGCAATGAGGAGACGCCGCACGAATGCACCATATGGATGGGAATATTGCGCGACCTTGCCAACTGCATGGCTTTGCGCTTGGCCTCGTGGGAAATTTTGTTGGTGAACACGATCACCCTGTCCGGATTGCCGATCTTGTCCATGAAATTCCGTTCATTGCGGCTAATGCACTTAAGACTGTGGCCGCCTTCCTTAGCCGCCGCGATATACTCGGGCTTCAGCCTGTCCATGCCGCCGATCAAGGTAACGCACATAGCTTTTCTCCTGGCTATGGCCTTCCCGCTGACCCCCGTGGCGAAAAGAACCGTTTGTATCCGCTTTACGTGACTTCTTTATAATTGAAAATGAATTTCAAAGTCAAGATAATTTTCATAACTCCTGTCGATTTGCTGAAAAATCCGCCGCAACGGCTGCCGTGCGTCAACAGGGCAAAGCCACCGTTTCCGACAGGCGCACAGTCACCACGTTCCGGCCGGGAAAAGCCTGGCTTGTGTAAAGCCAGTCGAGCCGGGCCGTCAGCCGCCGCGTCAATTCCAGTCCAAGCCCGAAACCGATGTCTCCCGCGAGATCGCTTTCTCTGGCCATGTAATTGACCACTTCGACCACGCCGCCGTGCTGGCTGATGTGAATGATGCCGCGCAAGGTATGCTGGAATGCGTTCCGCACAACATTGCCCAGGACTATACGTGCCGCGGCCTCCGGCAAAAGCATCCGGCAGGGGGCCGTTTCCAGAACGAACTTCAGATCTTTTTCAATATATAATTTATTTGTATCATGGACTATCTCCTTCAGCAGCGCATCGACATCCACCATGCCGGGCGCGGGCATTTCCGCCACATCCCGTCCAAGCCATAACAGCGTTTCCACCAGATGGGTCATGGTATGCCCGGCGCGGTCAATGCGCTGGACAATGGATTTTTTCATTTCCCGGTCCGTGCCACGGCGGCTCATAATCTTTCGCAGCAGTTCCGTGGCCGCGAGCACAACGCTGATGGGCGTACGCAATTCGTGGCTGCTGTACTGCAAAAACAGCCGTTCA
This sequence comes from Desulfovibrio sp. 6_1_46AFAA, assembly GCF_000224635.1. NCBI lineage: Bacteria > Pseudomonadati > Thermodesulfobacteriota > Desulfovibrionia > Desulfovibrionales > Desulfovibrionaceae > Desulfovibrio > Desulfovibrio sp. 6_1_46AFAA. The sequence goes on along the minus strand of NZ_JH114300.1, from coordinate 24,353 downwards.
CGCTCCAGGCTTCGATGCTCGGCCACAAGGCTTTTCCGGATCAATGCGGCCAGCTTGTTCAATTCCGGATAGCAGAAGTCCGGCGGCGTCTCTTTCAGGCGTTGCTCGTCCAGTTCGGCGGCCCAGTCCGCCAGGGCCTTGGCCGGACGGGAGACTTTCCTGATCAGCAGGCGGGTGAACAGAAACAGCGCCGCCACTGTCACGGCGCTGACGCCCAGGAGAATCCGTACGGTTTCGGCCATCTGACGTCCCACCAGAGGGGACGCGTCCTCCTGTCTGACGCCCTGGCGCACGTAGTAGTCCTGCCCATCCGCGCGTACGCGCATGACAAAGTTGAGCTGTTGCGGCGGATCGGGCCATGAGCCCAGATCATACTTGTAGAGCGCCCCTTCCCGCAGCGGCGGCGTAAGATTGTCGCGCACCTCGGCGGGCATATCCTCCCAGCGGGGGGCTATCTCCAGGCCGTTGACGTTTTGCAGGCCCCGCCTGCCCGCAGCAGGAATGTCGGCCGCGTATAGCTGCACGGCCTGCGCCAGATTGGCCGAGATGATGCTGTCCAGTCCCTTGCCGAAAAAGCTCAGACTCAGAAAGGCATAGCCGACTACCGGCAACAGGGCGATGCCCAGAAAAGAAAGACTCAAAAACCATGAGAGGCTGATTTTCCGGTCCACCAGGAGGTTCCCTCGCGCAAGGCCACGCCGTGGCCGGGCATGGTGTGCAGCAGATTCGTGTCAAAAGGGGCGTCAATGCTCTTGCGCAGATGAAAAAGATGCACCTTGAGACTGTCGCTGTCCGGCGGATCGTCCCCCCATACGTCGAAAAGCAGCTTCTGCCTGCTGACCGCCTCGGGCGAGTGGCGCAGCAGTACGTGCAGGATGCGCCAGCCGATGGGCGAGAGTTGTATCAGTCTGCCCTGCCGCTCTCCCTGTGCTCCCTGACATCCATGAACAGATCTCCGCAACGCAATATTCTGGCCTGGCCGCTGCGCCGCTGGGACAGGGCCTGCAGCCGCGCCACCAGTTCGCGCATTTCAAAGGGCTTGATCAGATAATCGTCGGTTCCTGCCGCGAAACCGGCGAGCTTGTCGTCAATATGTCCGCGTGCCGTAAGCATCAGAACAGGGGTGTCGTCGCCCTCCTGCCGCAGCCGGGCGCAGAGCGAAAGCCCGTCGAGAAGCGGCAGATTGAGGTCGAGCACAATGGCGTCGTAGGCCGTGCCGCATGCCGGAGCGCCTGCCAGTTGCAGGCCGTGCGCGCCGGTCCGGGCATAGTCGCAGTGCATGTTTTCCAGTGCGAGATATTCCACAATGGTTGTGGCCAGGTCCACATCATCTTCCACAAGCAGGATGTGCAGCATGCAGCGCCCCTCCCTTATCCGGAAGCGCAGGGCAATGAAGATTTTTGTTCTCTGCCCCCAAAAAAGAACTCCGCGCGGAATGAACCATATCAAGACATGGATGCGTTTCGCACAGGCTGATCCTGACGCAGGCGGAGGGCAAAAAGACCATCAATCAGCGCTTCCTTGTTGTTTGGGCTCATAACGACCGCCCATGGCCTTGTATATTCCATTCTCCCAGGTGAGCAGCGTATACCGCGCCGAAAGCACGGACAATGCGGAATTGTCGGCTGTCGCCAGGGCCTCCAGATAATCCTTGAGCGACTCCCGGCCTTGGGCATGGCGCGTGCCGTAGTAGGCGGCAATGCGCCGGTCGCGTTCATGGACCTGCTGCGTCTGCTCCAGGGTCTGCCGTGCCAGAACGTAGGACGCGCAGGCGGTGTCCACCTCGTTGAGCGCCGTGGTCAGGCTTTGCACGAGGCTCAGCCGTGCGCTTTCAAAATCCGCTTCCGAAATTTTGACGTTCCAGCGCAGGGTATTCCAGTCCAGAAAGGGCAGGCTCAGGCTCGCCAGCCCCGTGAGCAGGGGCACATTGAAGAAGCGTCCGGCCGTGTCCGAACTGAGGTTGAGCGTGGAGCCCACGGTCAGGCGCGGGAACCAGGCGGCCCTGTCCGCCTCCAGGTTTTTGAAAGCCCCCTCCAGCCGCGCCTGGGCCGCATGGATGTCCGGCCTGGCGGCCAAGGCGGCAATGGGCACGTTGAGGTCCACGGGCACGGCGGCCACGGCCATGATGTCAGCGCCGTCGGGAGGGGGCGGCGTTTCGCCGGGCCGCATATTGCACAGATTGCGCAGCGTTTCCAGAGTTTCGGCCCGTTGCGTGCGCAGCTCCGTCAATATGTTCCCGGCATTGAGCAGGGACTGCTCGGCCTGAAGCGGCTCCACCACCGTGGCCTTGCCTTCCCGGTATCTCGCCCGGGCGATTTCAAGGATGCGCCGGTATGTCTCGGTATTGCGTTCCACCAGGGTGATGGATTGTTCGGTATACATCAGCCTGAACCAGGCGCTCACCACACTGTTGACAAGAGCCAGGCGCGCACCGGCCAGATCTTCCACGCTGGCGCGGTATTCCCAGGCCTTGGCGTCATAGGCGTCGCGCAGACGCCGCCAGAGGTCCAGCTCATAACTCATGGCGGCCTCGCCCTGCCAGCTCTCCCGCCAGGTTTTTCCGTCCTCCAGATGGTGGCCCGGCTTGAGATTGCGGGAGACGGAAGCCGAGCCCCCGGCGGAAAAGCCCGGCAGCAGGTCCGACGTTATGAGCCGCGCTTCATACTGCGCCCGGTTGACGGCAACGGCGCTGGCCGCCAGGTCCGTGTTCCGCTCCAGGGCCAGTTCCACTGTCCGGTCCAGGGCCGCCAGACCATAGCCTCGCCACCATTCCGTATTCAGATTATAGCGGGCGGCCGTCTGCCGTTCAGAGATGACCGCGCTCATGATCTCCGCCCCGGAACGCTCTTTCGCGGCGCAGGCCGAAAGCAGGCCGGCCGGGACCAGGGCCAGCAGCAGGACCGGAACGCAACGGAACATGCAACGCTTTGCCATCATTCCCTCGAGAGCGCCTCAATGGGGTTGAGCCGCGACGCGTTGCGCGCCGGAACAAAGCCGAAGCAGGTGCCGATGAGAGACGAACAGGCCACGGCCAGCAGGATGGAATCCATGGAAAACCGCAGTGAAAATCCCAGGGAGAGCATACTCGCGGCCACGCTGATCAGACCGGCCAAAGCTATGCCCGCCACGCTGCCCACCAGGCAGATCAGCACGGCTTCCAGCAGAAATTGTTCCATGATATTGACGCGTCGCGCGCCCACGGCCATACGCAGGCCGATTTCGCGCGTGCGTTCGGTGACGGAAACCAGCATGATGTTCATGACGCCGATGCCGCCCACCACCAGTGCGATAAGGGCTATGCCCGTTATAAGCAGGGTCATGGTGCCGGTGGCGCTTTCGATGGTCTGCCGGATGCTGTCGGTGTTGAAAGTGGAAAAATCCTTGCTGCCGTGGCGCGCGGTGAGCAGCCGCGTGATGTTCCGCTCCGCCATGAGCGGCATGACGCCGTCCGCGACCTTGACCGTAATGGAGGCGATGCTGTGGGACCCCGTAATCCTGTACATGACCGTGGTGTACGGAGCCCAGATATTCAGCGTGTCCGAAGGGCCGAAGCCCATATCCTTCTTTTTGACCACGCCCACGACCCGCAGGGGGCGGCTGTTGAAGAGCAGAATCCGCCCTTCCGCCTGCCCGATGGGAAACAGGCGCCGGCGCGTGTTCTCGTCGATGACCACCACGGACTCGTTGCGGCGCACGGCGTTCTCATCGAAAAAACCGCCCGAGGCCGGTTCCAGGCCCTTCACGTCAAAGTAACCGGCCCCCACACCGTTGAGCTGCGCCGTAACCGAGATATTGCGGTACCGCAGCGTGCCGCTGGATGAAGCATTAGGGGTGCTGCTGGCGATATAGGGCTGCTGCGCCAGAATATCCGCATCGGCCACGGTCAGGGTGGTTATCTGGGCGGCCCGCTGGTCTCCGAAGCCCCTGCCGGGAAAGATGTCGATGGTGTTGGTGCCCATGGCGCTGATGTCGGCGATGATTTTTTCCTGCGAGCCCCGTCCCAAAGCCACCACGGAAACCACCGAGGCAATGCCGATGATAATGCCGAGCATGGTCAGGCAGGAACGCAGCTTGTGCGCCCAGATGGCTTGCAGGGACATTTTGACCGCCTCGCGCAGCTGGTCAAGACGTCCCGTCATCCTGAGCACGGGACGGACCGTCGCGCCGGGGGGCGCGGCCGGGGCATGGGGCCGGGTGCGCTCGTCGGAAACGATGCGCCCGTCGCTGATACGGATGACCCGCGCCGCATGCGCCGCCACCTTGAGATCGTGCGTCACCACAATGACCGTATGGCCGCGCGCGTGCAGCTCTTTCAGAATCTTCATGACATTGTCGCCGCTGGCGGAATCCAGCGCGCCCGTGGGTTCGTCCGCCAGGATGATGCGCCCGCCGTTCATCAGGGCGCGCGCGATGCTCACGCGCTGCTGCTGGCCGCCCGAAAGCTCGGCGGGCAGATTGCGCAGCTTGTCGTTCAGATCCAGGTCCGCAAGCAGGGCGCGCGCCCTTTGCAGGCGTTCCGCCTTGCCTTCTCCGGCATAGACGGCGGGCAGGGCCACATTTTCCAGGGCCGACAGCCGGGACAGCAGATTGTAGCGCTGAAAAACAAAGCCCAGATGCGCGCAACGCAGGACGGACAGGGCGTCCGGATCCAGATCGGCCGTATCCTGGCCGTTGATGCGGCATATGCCGCTGCCGGCTTTGTCCAGGCAGCCCAATATATTCATGAGCGTGGACTTTCCCGAGCCGGACGGCCCCACGATGGCCACGAACTCCCCGTCCTCAATGGAAAAGCTCAGTTCGTGCAAGACCTGAACGCGGTTTTCGCCACTGCCGAAAAATTTGCTGACCGCGCTGACTTCAATGATCGGCATCAGTGCGGTCCTCCGGGGCCCGGTCCCTTGAGTTCGGTCCGGGCGTCCATTTCCTCCCTGGTGACGCGTCCGGCCACGACCTTTTCCCCTTCGCGCAGGCCGTCCACAATTTCCATGCGCACGCCGTCTGAAAGACCCGTGACCACCCTGCGCGCTTCCGTCCCCCCATTGTCCGCCAGTACCTGGACTATTTTGCCTTCAGGGCCGTCTTCGACCGCCAGCAGCGGCACGGTCAGTGCGTCCGCCTTTTCCGCCGTGACGATGACGGCCTGCACGGTCATGCCGATGCGCAGGCGGGCGTCGCCATTGTCCACCAGGGCCTTGCCGTAATAATACACGGCCGTGCCGGATGAGGAGGACGAGGAAGATGCGGACCCGGACGAGGAAGACGAGGAACTCTCATAGGTGCCGTCCGACAGGGTGGTCAGACCCGGATCAATGGACGTAAGAACGGCATGAGCCGACACGTCCGGCTCGCCCAGGATGGTGTAGGACACGGCCATGCCGGGCCGCACCGCCGGAATGTCGCCTTCGGAAATCTCAAGGCAGATCTCCATACTGCCGAGATCGGCGATCTGGGCAATGGTGGGGGTGGACTGCGCGGCGTTGACCGTCTGTCCTTCCTCCACGGGAACCGACACTACCGTACCGGCCAGAGGCGCGGTGATTCTGGTATAACCCAGATTTTCCATGTCCGTGTTCACGGCCAGTTCCGTCTGGCGTACCAGGGCTTCCAGTTCCGCCACTTCGGCCCTGGCAAGGGCCCAGGCGGTTTCCGCGCTTTCCAGATCTTCCTGCGAGGCGGCCTCGCGGGCGCGCAGGGCCTTTTCGCGCCGATACTGCCGCTCGGCGATGCGGCGGCTGACCTTTTTGGATTCCAGGCGCTCCTGATAGGATTGCAGCAGGGCCTTGTCCGTCTCCAGCTGGTTCTGTTGCGTGGTGGCGTTGATTTCGGCGATCAGTTCGCCTTTGTTCACCATCTGTCCCACCCGGACATGGATTTTGACGATCTGCCCGGAAACCTGTGCGCCCACCGTGACCAGCTGGGCCGCCTTGACCTCTCCCGTGGCGTTGACGACGTGACGCACGGCGCTTCTGCGGGCCGCATCACTCAGATAGATTATATCCGGACGCGAGGTGCCGCTTGTCCATAAGCCCAGGCCCACGGCCAGAACCGCGACTGCCAGAGCCATGCCCAGAAGCCGTTTTCCACCCGCTGTTTTGAGCTTCACGCCCGTCCGCCTGTTTTTCTTGTTGCTTTCATTGCGGTTCAAGCTAGGACGGCATGGGTTAAGGCAAGGTTAAGAGTCGCATCTGGTTGCAACTATTTTTACAAACCTTTCCCGCCCAGGCGGAAAGGCTTTCCCCGGCCCTGTTTGGGACTAAAAAAATTACTAATTAATTCGACCCGCTGCCGGGCGGAATCAATACGTTACAATTAAAATAAATTTATTTATATTTACTTTTATTTTACATCTTCCTATATATACTTATGAATAAAATTCTGCTTGCCGCAGCTGTTTTGGCAGTTCTGGCGTCGCAGCTTTTTCCGGCATCAGCTATCCAGGCCGCCGGGCCCGTTGCGCCGTTTGATCTGCCCGCCCGCGCTGTCCAGGCGTATGAGCAGCGCCTGCGTGAACAGGAGACCCCGCCCGCCGTCTATGCGGGGAAGGCAGGACGGAACGCCTGCAAAGGACGCGCGCCCTGCTTGCGGACCTGAATCTGGATGACTTGACACACAATCTTCCGCCGCGTCGGCCCCCAATTCCGGCGCGCGGGGCGTAAAGCGCTCAGGGCAAGGAGCGCGTTTTGCCGGGCTCAAGGGAGGGAATCATGAAGAGGAAAGGGGAAGCGCGCAATGTCCTGCTGTGCGCCGTGCTTGCGGCGCAGTTGATCCTTTTGCCCGTACTGGGAGCCAACGTCCGGGCCGCCGGTGTGACGCCGGACCCCAATGCGGCGGCCAACAAGCGCCCGAGCATGGAGACCGCGCCCAACGGCGTGCCGGTGGTCAACATCACGGCGGCCAACGGCTCGGGGCTGTCGCACAACCAGTACCATGATTTCAACGTCCACCAGCAGGGCCTGATCCTGAACAACAGCAGCGGAGCCGCCAATTCGCAGCTCGGCGGCATTGTGGCGGGCAATCCCAACTTCCACGGCAACCGTGGGGCCGAGGCGCGCACCATCCTCAATGAGGTGACCAGCGCCAACCGCTCGCGCATTGAAGGCTATATCGAAGTCAACGGCCGGGCGGCGGACGTGATTCTGGCCAACCCCAACGGCGTGACGGTCAACGGCGGCGGCTTCATCAACGTGCCGCGCGCCACCATCACCACGGGCAAGCCGGAGGTGGACCCCGGCGGCGCGTTGCGCGGCTATGAGGTGCGCCAGGGCGACATCCGCATTGAAGGCGCGGGCATCAACGCCGACAACACGGACGCCTTTACCCTGCTGGCGCGCACGGCCCATGTGGAAGCCCAGGTGCGCGCCAGCAGCCTGGCCGTGGTCACGGGCAAAAACAGCGTGGCCGCCGACGGCACGGTGACGCCCCTGGCCGATCCCTCCCCTGCCCCGGCTGATCCCGGCGATCCCTCCCTGCCCCCCGCCGCCGAGGAAAAACCGGAAGTGGGCATTGACTCCTCGGCCCTGGGCGGCATGTACGCCAACCGCATCACCCTTATCGCCACGGAAAAGGGCGTGGGCGTGAACCTGGAAGGCACGGTACAGAGCGCGGACCAGATGGTGATCACCGCCGACGGCAAGCTGCGCCTGCGCGAGGCCGTCTCGGGCGGCGACGCGGTGCTGGCCGGCAAGGGGGATATCGAACTGACCGGAGCCACCGTCACGGCGGCGCGTGACCTGTCGGTGACGGCTGACAACCTGCGCCTGGAAAAGGGCGTCTTTGAACCGCAATATGAAGCCCGCAAGGCCAAAAAACAGGCCGGAAGCGTAACAGCCGGTGCGGCTTCCGCACCGGCGTCGGGTCTGACAGACCCGACGCCCGAGCCGGAACCGGAAAAATCCTCCGGACTTTATGCGGGCGGCAATCTGTCGATCAAAGCCAATACCCTGGTTCTCGGCGAAGACGCGCAGGCGGCGTCCGGGGTGGACAGTTCCGGCGGCCTGACAAAAGACGGCAACACAACTATCGCCGCCGGTACAGTGGAGGCAAAACGGGCCAAAGTCCTGTCCGGCGGATCAATCAACATCGCGGCCGCCACGGCCGATGCCGCCTCTTCAACCATTGCGGGCCGGGGCGACGTCGTGCTGTCCGGCGGGGAGCTCGCCCTTCTGAACACCCTGGTACAGGGCGGACGCGTGGGGCTGGACCTGGAGCACGTGAAACTGACGGAAAAATCCAAGGCGGAAGCCGTCACGGATCTGGCCTTCCGGGTGGCCCAAGCGGAGCTGAACGACGCAAGCCTGAGCGCCGGTTCCGACTTGCTTCTGGATGTGGGAAAAGCCCTCTTTGACGTTCAAAGCAGCCTTTCTTCCGGCAATGACCTGACCCTGCGCGGCACGGATGTAACCCTGAACGGCGCATTTCTGGCGGCCGGGCAGGACCTTGAATATTCCGGCGAAAGCCTGAGCAATATGAACGGCGTCCTGTACGCGGCGCGGGACCAGCGCCTGTACACATCCGGCCTGCTGCTCAACGACGGCGGCGAAATTTACGCCGGGCGCGACATTCTGATCGCCGACGCCGACGGCAAGGGAGAGAACGCCGTGCGCAATCTCTCGGGCACGATCTCCGCCGGGAACGAGCTTTCCATCAGCGCAAAAACCGTGGAAAACAAAAAACGCGAATTTGAAGTGGCGGAACGAGGCAAGCACATTTCATACAACGAATGGTATGAATGCAACAAGCCGTTGCTCGGTCACGGTTGCGACAGAAGGCAATTGTGGTATTACGTCAACGTCTATGAAGACTACATCCTGAAGGATTCGCCGTCCGCCCAGATGCTTGCGGGCGGAGACATTCTCATCAACGCGGATCTGCTTGAAAACCACTACAGCACCATTGCCGCCGGAAATAATCTCGCCGTCAAGGCGACCAACGTCGACAACAAGGACGCCGTGCTGCAACGGACGCGCACGGTCAGGGAAACCATGAAGGGCTGGGACTCCGATGATGACTTCACCGGCGAATATTTCCGGTCCTACAATGAAACCTACGAAGAGATCGGACGTTCCCCCGTCGTGCTTTCCGCCAAGTCCGGGTTGTATATGGACGTTGCGGATACCTTCAACAATTACAGCGACCGCCAGGGCATTTCGCTGCCCAACGGCAATTCGGAGAGCGCGGGCTATCCTTTTGCGGGCAGTCCCATGTTCCGCCCGTCCACGTCGCCGGGCCATCATTACCTCATTGAAACCAACCCCATGTTCACGAATATGGGCCTTTTTTACGGTTCGGATTATTTCCTGAGCCGCATCGGCCTGGACCAGGACCGCCAGCAGGTGGTCCTGCTGGGCGACGCCTTTTATGAAACGCGCCTTGTGCAGCAGCAGATTCTGGCCGCCACGGGTCAGCGCTTCCTCAACGGCTACAGTTCGGACGCGGACCAGATGCGCGGGCTCATGGACGCGGCGGCGGCCCAGGCCCAGGGGCTTGATCTCAGCGTCGGCGTGGCCCTCACCCCGACCCAGGTGGCGGCCCTGACCCAGGACATCATCTGGCTGGAAGAGGAAGAGCACATGGGCCAGAAGGTGCTTGTGCCCCACCTCTACCTGGCCTCGGCCACCCAGCAGGACATCGCGCCCGGCGGCGGCGTGCAGGCCAAAAACGTCTACATCAATGCCGGTAAAGGCATTCTGAACGAAGGCCGCATCAACGGCGAAAACGTGAACCTGGCCTCGGTCAATATCGAAAACACCGGCGGCCTGCTGCGCGGCGGCAGCCTGAACCTCACGGCCCTGAACGACATTGCCAACAACAGCGGCTTCCTCCAGGGCGGGGACATCAGCCTGAAGGCCGGGGGCAACATCGTCTCGCAAACCCTGACCCGCCCGACGCGGGCAATGCCGCCACCAGCACGTGCTGGCCCAGGGCGGCATCGAGGCCACGGGCACTGTGACGGCCGTGGCGGGCAACGACCTGGCCATCCGGGGCTCCACGCTCAGCGCGGGCGGCGACGTGACCCTGGCCGC
>NZ_JH114300.1:12222-14202 GCF_000224635.1 Desulfovibrio sp. 6_1_46AFAA | reverse complement strand
AAGGTGCTTGTGCCCCACCTCTACCTGGCCTCGGCCACCCAGCAGGACATCGCGCCCGGCGGCGGCGTGCAGGCCAAAAACGTACTACATCAATGCCGGTAAAGGCATTCTGAACGAAGGCCGCATCAACGGCGAAAACGTGAACCTGGCCTCGGTCAATATCGAAAACACCGGCGGCCTGCTGCGCGGCGGCAGCCTGAACCTCACGGCCCTGAACGACATTGCCAACAACAGCGGCTTCCTCCAGGGCGGGGACATCAGCCTGAAGGCCGGGGGCAACATCGTCTCGCAAACCCTGACCCGCCCCGACGCGGGCAATGCCGCCCACCAGCACGTGCTGGCCCAGGGCGGCATCGAGGCCACGGGCACTGTGACGGCCGTGGCGGGCAACGACCTGGCCATCCGGGGCTCCACGCTCAGCGCGGGCGGCGACGTGACCCTGGCCGCTGGCCGGGACATGACCGTGGGCACCGTCACCGAGGAGTTTCACCTTGACGGCGGCTCACGCAGTTGGGAGCACCGCGTCACCCACACCGGCTCCACTGTGGCGGCGGGCGGCAACCTGAACATGACCGCCGGGCGGGACATGACTGTGGCCGGTTCCCAGGTGGGCGCGGGCGGCGACGCCCAACTCGCGGCGGGCGGCGATCTGTCCGTGGTGGCCGTGCAGGATACGTTCAGCTCCTTTGTCAAGGCCGAGTCCGGCAAGGGCGGCCTGTTCTCCTCCAGCTCCAAGTCCACCTATACCCAGGACTACCGCACCAGCAAATCCTCCACTGTGGCCGCCGGGGGCAATCTCAGCCTGCTGGCCGGAGTTTCGGGCCTGACGCCCGGCGCATCCACGCAGACCGGCCACGCCTCGGTGGTGGGCTCCAATCTGGTCAGCGGCAAAGACCTCACCGTGGCCGCCAGCGGCAACGTCAACGTCTCCTCGGCACAGAACAGCTCCTATTTCAGCCACACCAAGTCCACTGTGGGCGCGCTGGGCCTCAGTTCCTCTTCCAAAAGGGAGGAAAAATCCTCTGTTACCCAGGTCGGATCCACCCTGAGTGGAGAAAATGTAAAAATCTCTGCCGGTAACGATATTACTGCCACAGCAAGCAATATTTTTGCCGCGCAAAATGTGCAACTGAACGCTGCAAAGGGGAATATTCTTCTTGATGCCGCGCAGAATACGCAATCGTCATACTATAAATCCAGTTCATCTCGGGCAGGAATTTTTGGCGGCAGCTCGGGAATTTCATTTGCCAGCAGCAAACAAAAGCAAAAAGGCGCAGGCGTCGGTAAAAATATTGGTTCCGCCATCATGGCGGGCGAAGATATCACAATGACGGCCCAAAATGACGTTACCTCTGTGGGGTCGTTGATTTCCGCCGGCAACAACGTCCAGATACAATCCGGGCGCGACGTCAATCTGCTTCCCGGCAATGATACGTCATATGCGTTTGAGTCCAGCAAAAAGAGCGAAGTCGGCATAGGCGCGGCGCTGAGTTCCAGCGGGGCCAGTCTCAGTCTCGGCTACCAGAGCACGGCCAAGGGCAGCAAACAGAACGCGGCCCAGAATGCCGGTAGCCTGGTACAGGCAGGCAACGATATCTCCATAACGACCGGGCGCGACATCAACCAGATAGCATCGCACATTGAAGCCGCACGTGATGTGAACCTGAACACCGGGCGCGACTGGAACATGCTTGCCGGTCAGGATTCCCAGAGCGCATCGGCCTGGCGGAAGGATGTGCAGGCCGGAATCGCGCTTTCCTTGCAGCAGAATGTTTCTTCCGCCGTGCAGGCTGTGGCCGATCTGCCGCAAGCCATGGGCAGCGGTCAGGGCGGTCTGGGATATCAGGGCGTCACCGCCGCCAGCGCCGGGCTGAAAGCCGTCACCAGCGTCTATAATTCCATCTTTCAGGTGGTCAGCGCGTCATTGTCTGTCGGCGGTTCCACGTCCCAGCAAAAGTCTTCCTCATCCTCAAGCACGGC
>NZ_JH114300.1:8027-11894 GCF_000224635.1 Desulfovibrio sp. 6_1_46AFAA | reverse complement strand
CCCACGAGCGCATCGGCCTGGCGGAAGGAGTGTGCAGGCCGGAATCGCGCTTCCTTGCAGCGAAGTTTCTTCCGCCGTGCAGGCTGTGGCCGATCTGCCGCAAGCCATGGGCAGCGGTCAGGGCGGTCTGGGATATCAGGGCGTCACCGCCGCCAGCGCCGGGCTGAAAGCCGTCACCAGCGTCTATAATTCCATCTTTCAGGTGGTCAGCGCGTCATTGTCTGTCGGCGGTTCCACGTCCCAGCAAAAGTCTTCCTCATCCTCAAGCACGGCTTCTCCCTCCACGTTGCTGGCCGGGCGCGACCTTGAGGCCGTCAGCGGGCGGGACATCACCATTGAAGGCGGCCGCGTGCAGGCCGGTCATGACATGGCCTTGGGGGCTGGCCGTGACCTGAACATCGTCGCAGCCACCAATACCTACGACAGCAAACAATCCGCCTCATCCGCCTCGGGCGGCGTGAGCGTGAGCTTGGGCTTTGGCTCCAGCGGCATGGCCGTTTCCGGCAGCGTGTCCGCCTCCGCGTCCGGCAGTCAGGGCAAGAGCAGCGGCACAAGCTACACCAATGCCCTGGTAGCGGCGGGCAATCATCTGGAAACCACTTCCGGACGCGATACCAACGTCAAGGGCGCGCAGGTGCAGGGCAACACGGTGGATATGGCCGTGGGTCGCGATCTGAATGTGCACAGTCTGCAAGACACGGCCCAGAGCTCCGGCAACTCCTGGTCCCTGGGCGGCAGCATCGGCTTTGACGCTACGGGTCTTGTACCCGACAAAATCATGGGAATACCGGTGACCGGAAGCAACGGCTCCGGATTGAACATCGGCGGCGGCACCAGCAGCGGTTCCATGGCCTGGGTCAACGGCCAGACCAGCATTACGGCCAAAGAAGACCTGGATATCTACACTGAAAAAAATACGGACATCAAGGGCGCGGTCATCGCGGCGGACAATGGTAATTTGACGTTGAACACCGGGACGTTGACGCATTCCAATTTGCAAGATTCCAATCGAAGCGAATCCATTTCCGGAGGGTTGGGGGTCGGCGGCCTGATGAACAACCTTGTCACCTCTCTCGACTACAGCAAAACAGATCAGGAGCAGATCAATCGCGCCACCGTGGGCGACGGCCTTATCATCACCCGTGACGGTTCCGTGGATAGCCTTACAAGCCTTAATCGGGATACAGGCCTTGCGCAGGAAATGACTCAGGACGATAAGATACGGATGGGAATCTATTTTGACAGTAATCTTGCCGACGGCTCCACATGGAAAACGGCCTGGACCGGAGTAAATACATTGGCCGGGCTTTCTTATGGTTTTCTTGGAAGCATATTTGGTGACGTACAGACAGAGTATAAAGATGGGGCGTTGCAGTTTACAGGGCATCCATTTGGAGTAGATGGCGATGGTGTAACACTTGGCCATGCCATTATGTATTTTGGAAGTGCGAAAGAGACTGATGTATGGAAGTATTATGATAGTCCTGACCAAATAGTTCTTGGCTTGCACGAACTCGGACATATACCTCAACAAGAGGCTCTTGGACCACTTTATATCCCAGCTTATCTTATAATGGGTGGATGGTGGAATAATTCAAATCCTTTTGAGCAGGATGCAAATAGCAGCGCACGAAAAAAAATGAGAGCACTTGGAATATATGATAAAATTCAAAATGGATGGAGATATGAATAATATTTTTATTGCAATCATTTCAGTGCTGCTACTTGCATCATGTACACTTCCTGGAGAAGCATTTATTGTAAATAGAAGTGGAAAAGATGTTGTTGTATATGCAAAAAATATTGGAAGTATTTTGAAAGATGGCTGTGATGATATTTATAGTCCTCTAAGATCTTCTTATTTTACGACAGAAAGATTGAAAATAAAGGAGTGTCCTGCTGCGCTATACAGGACATGGAAGTGTCCTGACATACAATCCAAAGATTTTGGCAATGTAGCTGAAAAGATTGATGCTCTGCATAACTTCCAAGAGAAAACAGGAAAACGTGCGGCGTACCTCTTGGACGAGAATTTTAATCTTTTATTGGTGCCATATGACGGTCCATTTAAGGGACAAAGATTAGAAAATGGAAGAATTATTTGTAAATAAGAAAATTTACATAACTTCAAGAGAAAGGATTTGATTTACCAATGTATTATACAGACAATATGATAGTCCGTATATCGTATGCCCTTGTAATATCCATAAGTATTTTGCTATGTTCGGCATGCTCCCTGATAAACAAAGGGACAGTATATCTGATTGCGTCAAACGATTCTCCGGACAGTGCGTTTATTATAAATAGAACTGGGAATGATGTCCTTATCTATATGACGAACCATAGAGGTTTTTTATTAAAAAATGGGTGCGATGATGCAATCTCGCTGATTCCAGAAAATTACAGAGGCGAAAGTATCTATATTGAGGAATGTACTGAAAAGTCATTTTTGGAAAGAAGATGTGTTGGTGGAGTCACAAAGAAATTTACAAACGTCTCAGATATGATCAGTATGTTGAAAAATTATCAAAAAGAAAACAATTCTAGTGCTGCATATTTGTTAGATGAAAGTTACAATCTAACATTGATCCCATACAATGAAAAACCAAAACACAAACTTATTGAGGGATTTATAGTTACCTGTAAGGAATAGCTTGGTTTCCTCCACCGTGGCCGCCGGGGGCAATCTCAGCCTGCTGGCCGGGGTCACCGGTTTGACGCCGGGCGCGTCCGCTGCCTCCGGCGCGCCCGCGTCACCCGGCCACGCCTCGGTGGTGGGCTCCAATCTGGTCAGCGGCAAAGACCTCACCGTGGCCGCCAGCGGCAACGTCAACGTGGCCTCGGCACAGAACAGCTCCTATTTCAGCCACACCAAGTCCACTGTGGGCGCGCTGGGCCTCAGTTCCTCTTCCAAAAGGGAGGAAAAATCCTCTGTTACCCAGGTCGGATCCACCCTGAGTGGAGAAAATGTAAAAATCTCTGCCGGTAACGATATTACTGCCACAGCAAGCAATATTTTTGCCGCGCAGAATGTGCAACTGAACGCTGAAAAGGGGAATATTCTTCTTGATGCCGCGCAGAATACGCAATCGTCATACTATAAATCCAGTTCATCTCGGGCAGGAATTTTCGGCGGCAGCTCGGGAATTTCATTTGCCAGCAGCAAACAAAAGCAAAAAGGGGCAGGCGGCGGTAAAAATATTGGTTCCGCCATCATGGCGGGCGAAGATATCACAATGACGGCCCAAAATGACGTTACCTCTGTGGGGTCGTTGATTTCCGCCGGCAACAACGTCCAGATACAATCCGGGCGCGACGTCAATCTGCTTCCCGGCAATGATACGTCATATGCGTTTGAGTCCAGCAAAAAGAGCGAAGTCGGCATAGGCGCGGCGCTGAGTTCCAGCGGGGCCAGTCTCAGCCTTGGCTACCAGAGCACGGCCAAGGGCAGCAAACAGAACGCGGCCCAGAATGCCGGCAGCCTGGTACAGGCAGGCAATGACATCAGCATAACCACCGGGCGCGACATCAACCAGATAGCATCGCACATTGAAGCCGCACGCGATGTGAACCTGAACATCGGGCGCGACTGGAACATGCTTGCCGGTCAGGATTCCCAGAGCGCATCGGCCTGGCGGAAGGATGTGCAGGCCGGAATCGCGCTTTCCTTGCAGCAGAATGTTTCTTCCGCCGTGCAGGCTGTGGCCGATCTGCCGCAAGCCATGGGCAGCGGTCAGGGCGGTCTGGGATATCAGGGCGTCACCGCCGCCAGCGCCGGGCTGAAAGCCGTCACCAGCGTCTATAATTCCATCTTTCAGGTGGTCAGCGCGTCATTGTCTGTCGGCGGTTCCACGTCCCAGCAAAAGT
>NZ_JH114300.1:2097-7944 GCF_000224635.1 Desulfovibrio sp. 6_1_46AFAA | reverse complement strand
TACCAGAGCACGGCCAAGGGCAGCGAAACAGAACGACGGCCCAGAATGCCGGCAGCCTGGTACAGGCAGGCAATGACATCAGCATAACCACCGGGCGCGACATCAACCAGATAGCATCGCACATTGAAGCCGCACGCGATGTGAACCTGAACATCGGGCGCGACTGGAACATGCTTGCCGGTCAGGATTCCCAGAGCGCATCGGCCTGGCGGAAGGATGTGCAGGCCGGAATCGCGCTTTCCTTGCAGCAGAATGTTTCTTCCGCCGTGCAGGCTGTGGCCGATCTGCCGCAAGCCATGGGCAGCGGTCAGGGCGGTCTGGGATATCAGGGCGTCACCGCCGCCAGCGCCGGGCTGAAAGCCGTCACCAGCGTCTATAATTCCATCTTTCAGGTGGTCAGCGCGTCATTGTCTGTCGGCGGTTCCACGTCCCAGCAAAAGTCTTCCTCATCCTCAAGCACGGCTTCCCCCTCCACGTTGCTGGCCGGGCGCGACCTTGAGGCCGTCAGCGGGCGGGACATCACCATTGAAGGCGGCCGCGTGCAGGCCGGTCATGACATGGCCTTGGGGGCTGGCCGTGACCTGAACATCGTCGCAGCCACCAATACCTACGACAGCAAACAATCCGCCTCATCCGCCTCGGGCGGCGTGAGCGTGAGCTTGGGCTTTGGCTCCAGCGGCATGGCCGTTTCCGGCAGCGTGTCCGCCTCCGCGTCCGGCAGCCAGGGCAAGAGCAGCGGCACAAGCTACACCAATGCCCTGGTAGCGGCGGGCAATCATCTGGAAACCACTTCCGGACGCGATACCAACGTCAAGGGCGCGCAGGTGCAGGGCAACACGGTGGACATGGCCGTGGGTCGCGATCTGAATGTGCACAGTCTGCAAGACACGGCCCAGAGCTCCGGCAACTCCTGGTCCCTGGGCGGCAGCATCGGCTTTGACGCTACGGGTCTTGTACCCGACAAAATCATGGG
The DNA here is from genome assembly GCF_000224635.1 of Desulfovibrio sp. 6_1_46AFAA. NCBI lineage: Bacteria > Pseudomonadati > Thermodesulfobacteriota > Desulfovibrionia > Desulfovibrionales > Desulfovibrionaceae > Desulfovibrio > Desulfovibrio sp. 6_1_46AFAA. The sequence goes on along the minus strand of NZ_JH114300.1, from coordinate 6,971 downwards.
AATACCGGTGACCGGAAGCAACGGCTCCGGATTGAACATCGGCGGCGGCACCAGCAGCGGTTCCATGGCCTGGGTCAACGGCCAGACCAGCATTACGGCCAAAGAAGACCTGGATATCTACACTGAAAAAAATACGGACATCAAGGGCGCGGTCATCGCGGCGGACAACGGCAATCTGACGTTGAACACCGGCAGCCTGACGTATTCCGATATTCAGGACAAAAACAAGCAGGAAAATATCTCCGCCAATATCGGCCTCGGTGGTCAATTGGAGAACGCTTCTCTTTCGGGAGACTACGGCAAAACGGATCAGGAGCAGATCAACCGCGCCACAGTGGGTCAGGGGACGGTGATTATCCGCTCTGATCCCACCCAGGGATTGGAGGGCCTGAACAGAGATATCGCCAAGGCCCAGGAACTGACTAAAAACGAAAAAGTCAGCGTCACGGTCTATGTGGACAGCACGTCGATCAAAGAACTGGCAAGCGGCTTTGAAGGAACCATAGAAGGCGTCGAAAAGTTGGGGGAAAACCTCCAGCAGATCGTCAGGGAATGGAAAGCCATTACCGCCGCCTTGCCCGAGAACGCCAAAGGCCTTGGTCAGGCGGGCCTGGACGCAATGCAGGCCATGCTCCGCGGCGGCGCGTCTTCCGAACAGGTGGAGCAGTTAATGAGCGATCCGGAGTTTCAAAGGCTTATCACGGGCCTCGGATCTGCACGCCCTGAAGGTTCTGATTCTGCTCCTGGACAGATTCAGAAAGGAGAAAATGGAGTCTGGAGGGTTAACATAACCCCCGGTGACGCGTCATATTTGGTTGGCCAGATGGTGCAAGTTTACGAGTACTTAGAAACTATTCCATATAAAGATACAGTTTCCGTTGCCCTCATGGGGCTACAGGCGATATGCGCGGGCCCGATAAGCATCATCAAAAATGTGGTTGGTGGCGAGCTGATGGGGGCTGCGACCCAGGAACTGGCTTCATATCTTATAGTCGACAAGTTCCATGGCGGGTCGCAGAGCGCCCAAATAGAAACAACCCCGGAAGGCTTGGCGACAGAGATCAAAGCCACGCAACTCTTTCTTGATCTCGGCCTCGGTGTCGGGGTAGGAGTTCTGGCCGGGGGGATTAAGTCTGTTGGTAAAGATCCTGCTAAACCAGTGGATTTTTCTCCAAACGAATTGTTTGCTTCAGCGAGCAAGCCTTATAACGGGCAGGGAATGAGTGCTGCGGGGCGAGCTGTAATGAAGCATCCTGAATATTTCGGTTTTAGCTCTCAAACAGAGTTACAAGCGGTATATAGGACTGAGGCACAGAGAAATGCACTTGGAGAATCATTTATTAAAGAAATACTAGAGAGTGGCAGTATGACTACAGGAGCAGGTGGAAGATGGAAAGAAGGATGGGTAACTTATACTCTGCCTGATGGTAGAGCAGCAAGCTGGACAAGTTCTGGAGAATTTATTGGATTTAGAGGAGTTCAAAAATGAATGGAACGAAAAAATTATTATTTGATTTAGCCTCTGATATTAGATCAAAATATAAATACATGCCAGTATACAGAGATAAAGGAGATGATTTATTTGAAATCACTATAACATTAAAAAAAGAGCTTGTTTTTATTATATGGCCTAGAAGTAAATTTGTTCTCAACTTATCAGACATGAAAACATCTTTAAAAAATGCATTCGAATTCTATGAAAAAGAACTACTTGTAGCTTCAGAAGATGAAAAAAACTTTCCTGAAGAAGAAGGATCGTATATAGATATATAAAAATTTATATTATATACTTCCTATAGTTAAGAAGTTCTCTCAGTCTTGGCAATGGTCACCAACGGAGGAGGAAATATGAGCTCAGATAGATATCTACAACTAAAATTCAATAGGTTCATTGATGAAGTAGGTAAACCTTATATAATAGCATTTAAACATGAAAATCTACCTATTGTTTTAATAAAAAAACTCGAAAATGGAGAAATAGTATATAATTTCTTTGAAACCTCAAACAAGCTTGTATTGATGTGTAAAGATTGGGAACTTCTTATTAAAAAAGGAGAATCAATTTAGAAATTATATATAAATAATCATGCAGCATACCTAACCTCTAACAATTGGCATTCTATTTAAAAACATCATCTATTCTTATTTTTCATTTTTGATAAAAATATAAATGTATCATGTAATTCATTATTACACTATAGCTAGTAAAAACGAAAAAATACAGATATGAAAGTGAAGAATCTTTTTTATTTCGTACAGCGCCCCAAAAAACTGTCGTATGCATCAATAGCATCTTGCCTTATAAAAAAGAATATAAAAACGACTGATGAGCTATTTCATTCCCTTAATCAACAACTAAGCTTGCAGGTCTTTGAAGGGAATTGGGATGCATTGATGGATACATTATGTGATTTTGAAGATGTAAAAAAAAAATATATTATCATAATGCACGAAACTACATCTATGAATAATAATATACTTTTTTATTATCTGTCTTGCCTTATGGCGGCAGCATTGACATGGAAAAAATACTCAAATGAACATGTATTTTTACCTATTTTTTCAGAAAATGATAAAGAAAAAATTATAAAAATTCTTTATTCTGATAAATTGCAGGGGCGTTTTGAAATTATTGGTAAGGATCTGCATTTGAATGAATAATATACGGAAATGTGGTTGGTGGCGAGCTGATGGGGGCCGCGACCCAGGAACTGGCTTCATATCTTATAGTCGACAAGTTCCATGGCGGGTCGCAGAGCGCCCAAATAGAAACAACCCCGGAAGGCTTGGCGACAGAGATCAAAGCCACGCAACTCTTTCTTGATCTCGGCCTCGGTGTCGGGGTAGGAGTTCTGGCCGGGGGGATTAAGTCTGTCAAAGTTGATCCCATCCCAACGATTCCGGGCTTAACTGAAGGGCGCTTGCTGGGAGCCAATGGAGTGTATCTACCGGAATCAAAAACAATCATGCAAAAAGGTAACTGGCGTATTGATATTGAAAATACTAATCCCGGAGAACGGCCAGCAAGACTCCATCTTCAACTAACTGGGGATAGCAACAATATTTCTTTAATCCAACAAATAATTATTTTTATACTAGAGATGCAGATACAGGTATGTTTATACCTGTATCTGCATCGAAAAATAGAAATTTTTTGAATAATTCAGAAATGTTAAGTGCAATCAAAAAAGCACTTCATTATTTAGGAGAATAGCATGGATATGTCAGAAAATGTTATTGAACAACTTGACTATACCCTATGTACATATCCATTTGATCTACCAATTGAATATGAAAAATATATAGAGGATGCATTTATTAAAAAAAAAGGAGTGTTTAACTTCTCTAAAAATATCCATTACCTAAAGAGTAGGGGATTTTTTTCTTCGAAAAGTTATGAAGAGATAAGTGAATTCCAATTTAATATGGACCTTGATACGCATGAGCATATTGTTTGGAAGGGAATGCGCAAGAAAAATTATCTACCTGCTGCATTTACATTTGCATATAGGATACTTTGTGGATTTTCAAAAGAATATCCAGAATATATTCTTGTAGCGCTAATACAGGCGCAATTAATAACATATCCGGCTCCAGAGCCTATACGGACAACAGATCCAGGATCAAGAGTTTCCTTTTATTTTTACAGCCCTTGTGCTGATGGTGCTAAAGATCTTTATTGGTATAAAAATAGTCCGCCATACTGCAAAAAATCTATGTATTGGCGATTTAGCACATTTGATATTCCTTTACTTAGCTGGATGATTACAAAGACAAAACACGAAAATCGTGAAATTAAAAATACTAAAAGGCGCGAAAGATCCAAAACAAAAAATATATCTAACTATATATAATTTGTAGATAATCTTACTGTGAGGCATATTTCATGAAATACATTTTTTGCAATATTAGATAGTGAGATACATGAAAATAGAGAATTTTTTTATTTCGTACAACATCCCCAAAAACTGTCGTATGCATCAATAGCATTTTGTTTTGTACAAAATACTATGAAAACTAAGAAGAATTTATTTTATTTCCTTAACAAGCAATTTAAATTCCCAGAATTGGGATGCTTTAAATGATGCATAGTATGCGATCTAGAACATATTAAACAAAAAAAATTATAGTTATGCATGATAAAATTGAAATAGATGATAAAATATTATCTATATATTTATCATGCCTGGTTACCGCTGTATTAACATGGGAAAAACATTCTTATCGGCATATGTTTATACCAATTTTTTTAGTTGAAGATAAGGAAAATGTCATGAAAATACTTCATTCTGCGGATATAAATGGGGAGTTTAATATTTTGAGGAAACAGATTTTTTTGTCTTAGTACAATAAATAATTCCAATAAGGATTTCTATCTTATATGGCCCTCACCCCGACCCAGGTGGCGGCCCTGACCCAGGACATCATCTGGCTGGAAGAAGAAGAGCACATGGGCCGGAAGGTGCTTGTGCCCCACCTCTACCTGGCCTCGGCCACCCAGCAGGACATCGCGCCCGGCGGCGGCGTGCAGGCCAAAAACGTCTACATCAATGCCGGTAAAGGCATTCTGAACGAAGGCCGCATCAACGGCGAAAACGTGAACCTGGCCTCGGTCAATATCGAAAACACCGGCGGCCTGCTGCGCGGCGGCAGCCTGAACCTCACGGCCCTGAACGACATTGCCAACAACAGCGGCTTCCTCCAGGGCGGGGACATCAGCCTGAAGGCCGGGGGCAACATCGTCTCGCAAACCCTGACCCGCCCCGACGCGGGCAATGCCGCCCACCAGCACGTGCTGGCCCAGGGCGGCATCGAGGCCACGGGCACTGTGACGGCCGTGGCGGGCAACGACCTGGCCATCCCGGGGCTCCACG
>NZ_JH114300.1:0-1959 GCF_000224635.1 Desulfovibrio sp. 6_1_46AFAA | reverse complement strand
AGGACATCGCGCCCGGCGGCGGCGTGCAGGCCAAAAACGTCTACATCAATGCCGGTAAAGGCATTCTGAACGAAGGCCGCATCAACGGCGAAAACGTGAACCTGGCCTCGGTCAATATCGAAAACACCGGCGGCCTGCTGCGCGGCGGCAGCCTGAACCTCACGGCCCTGAACGACATTGCCAACAACAGCGGCTTCCTCCAGGGCGGGGACATCAGCCTGAAGGCCGGGGGCAACATCGTCTCGCAAACCCTGACCCGCCCCGACGCGGGCAATGCCGCCCACCAGCACGTGCTGGCCCAGGGCGGCATCGAGGCCACGGGCACTGTGACGGCCGTGGCGGGCAACGACCTGGCCATCCGGGGCTCCACGCTCAGCGCGGGCGGCGACGTGACCCTGGCCGCTGGGCGGGACATGACTGTGGGCACCGTTACCGAGGAGTTTCACCTTGACGGCGGCTCGCGCAGTTGGGAGCACCGCGTCACCCACACCGGCTCCAACGTGGCGGCGGGCGGCAACCTGAACATGACCGCCGGGCGGGACATGACCGTGGCCGGTTCCCAGGTGGGCGCGGGCGGCGACGCCCAACTCGCGGCGGGCGGCGATCTGTCCGTGGTGGCCGTGCAGGATACGTTCAGCTCCTTTGTCAAGGCCGAGTCCGGCAAGGGCGGCCTGTTCTCCTCCAGCTCCAAGTCCACCTATACCCAGGACTACCGCACCAGTAAATCCTCCACTGTGGCCGCCGGGGGCAATCTCAGCCTGCTGGCCGGGGTTTCGGGCCTGACGCCCGGCATCCCCACGCAGACCGGCCACGCCTCTGTGGTGGGCTCCAATCTGGTCAGCGGCAAAGACCTCACCGTGGCCGCCAGCGGCAACATCAATGTGGCCTCTGCCCAGAACACCTACTTTTACAGTTATTCCAAATCCTCCACCGGCGCGCTGGGACTGAGTTCCTCGTCCAAAAAGGAAGGTAAGGCCACCGTGACCCAGGTGGCCTCCAACCTCGTCGGCCAGAACGTCACCCTGGACGCGGGCAAGAGCGTCAGCCTCACGGCCTCCAACCTGAACGCCGTGGGCAATATCAACCTCACGGCCCGCGACGGCGACGTGGCCGTTGTGGACGGCAAAAACCAGTCCACGTCCTGGTATTACAAAAAGCAGACCGGCTTCGGCCTGGGCGGGGGCGGCTCCTTTGCCAGCTTCTACGGCACCGAGGGCAAGAAGGAGCAAAGCGCGGGCAGCACCAGCAAGGGCTCGGCACTGGCCGCCGGGCAGGACATCACGCTCACGGCCTCGCGCGACGCGGCCATTGTGGGTTCCAGCCTCAGCGCGGGCAATAACGTGACCATCAATGCCGGACGGGATGCCAACATTCTCGGCGGCACCAGCACCTCCTCCCACAGCAAGGAAAAATTTGCCTCCGGCTTCGGCGTGGAAGGCATCCTGGGCCTGGACAAGACCAGCTTCTTCATGGGCTATCAGGAAACGGCCAAGGGCAACGCCAAGGCCAACACGCAAAATGCGGCCAGCCAGATCACGGCCAATAACGACATCACGGTCAATGCCGGGCAAAACGTCAACATGGCCGGTTCCCGGCTGGCCGCGGCCCAGGATTTGAACATGGCCGCGGGCAAGGATATCAACCTCCTCCAAGCCACGGACACGGCCAGCGCCAGCGCTTATGAAAAAACCCTGCGCGCGGGCCTGAGCCTGACCCTGGAACAGAATCTGACCAGCAACGCCCAGCAGGTCTACCAGAATGCCAAGACCGCCGTAGAGGCTAACGGCCTTTTGGATTCGGCGCAGAGCGGCTTCAAGGCCGTCAACGGGGTGGGCCAGACTCTGACCAACTCCAGCGCTTCCGCCAGTCTGACACTGGGTGTGAATGCCAGCCAGAGCAGCAGCGAAAGCCATGCCACTACAGCAGTGCCGACAGAACTTGCCGCCGGACAGGATATGA